>JBKBKC010000027.1:0-3729 GCA_046294265.1 Gemmobacter sp.
CTGGGACGCCTATCTGACCACCGGGATCGAGGTGTCCGAGCTTGATCGCACCGCGAAAACGCGTTCCGCGGGTGTTGTTGGTGGCCTTGGCTTTCATCCCGAGGGCAAGGACTTCAGACTGGCGGTTTACGCTCAGGGTGAATTTGTGATTGCTGATCGCCTGACGATCATTCCCGGCTTCCGGATAGATCAGGTCAAGCGCACGCCCGGCCCGCTGGTGCTTGGAGCGCTTCCGGTGGAGGACACCTCGTTCTCTCCCAAGATCGCTGCCGCCTACAAGGTCACGCCTGCGTTCTCGGTTTTTGGCTCCTGGGCCCGCACCCAGCGGCTGCCGACCCTGGATGAGCTTTACTCGTTCTCAACGACCCAGTCTCCCGCGCTGACCCTGGGCAAGGAAGAGGCGGAAACCTTCGAGATCGGCGCATCGTTCGACCGCAGCGGCGTCTTCGGGTCTGACGACAGCGTGCAAATCAAGGCAACGGCGTTCCGCAACGATTTGTCGAACCTCGTGGCACGCGGGCAGGCACCGAACCCGTTTTTCGTGAACATCGGTCGCGCCCGGTTCGAGGGGATCGAGATCGAGGGGGCCTACAGCGCGCCTTGGGGCTATGCGCGGCTGGCCTTCAGCCATGTGCGTGGCACGGATCGCGATTTCAACTATACGATCAGCACCACGCCCGCCGATACGCTGGCTCTGACGCTGGCGCGCAGCCTGCCGGACCGCGGGCTGGAATTCGGCTGGACGGTCACGGCGGTGGACAGCATCAGCACGTCGTCGCGCAACGCCACGACGGGTGTCATCACGACCACGGCGTTCAAGGGTTATGTGACGAATGATCTGTTCGTCAGCTGGAAGCCGCAATCGGGTGCCTTGGAGGGCGCCGATATCCGGTTCGGCATCGACAATGTGTTCGACACCGATTTCCGCAACAACCTTGCGCAGGAAAACGGCAAGGGCCGGAACATTAAGCTGACCCTGACCCGCAGCTTCTGAAAGGTCGATCCGCATGACACGCGCCTTTGCGTTGCTTTTTCTGGGGGTCATCCTGGCCCAAGTCACACCCTCCGTCGCGCAGACGGCGCAAGGGGGGATCGTGATCGACCTCAACCGGGCCGACAGCGAAGGATCGGCCTGCCGACTGACTTTTGTTGCGACCAACGGCCTCGCTCCGCTTTCGTCGCTTGTTCTGGAAACCGTGCTGTTCGACCGGGCGGGGCGGGTGGCGCAAATGACGCTCTTTGACTTTGGCGCCCTGCCCGAAGGGCGGCAGCGGGTGCGGCAGTTCGATGTGGCGGGCACCGACTGTGCCGCGCTGGGTCAGGTGCTGGTCAATGGCGTTGCGCGCTGCGAAGGCGAGGGCCTGACGCCCGCCACCTGCGCCGCCGCCCTGTCCGTCACTGGCGCGGTCGATGGGCTGGAGGTGGCGCAATGATTCATCTGATTGATGCCCGCGACGCGATCCTTGCGCTGATCGACCTTGGCGGCTGGGTGGTGGCGCTGATCCTGGGGCTGTCGGTGATCGCCGGGGCGGTCGTGCTGGTCAAGCTATGGCAGTTCCGCGCAGCGGGGGTCGGGCGCCATGACGGGCTGATGGCGGCGCTGGCGGCCTCGGATGCCGGGGCTGCGGCGCGGGCGCTGGCTCTGGCCGAGGCGGCCCCGTCGCATCTGGGCGCCCTTCTGGCGCAGGCGCTGCGCGCGCCCGATGCGCGCGAGCGGCTTTACACCTTTGCTGATGCGCGCATGGCCGCGTTGGAGCGGGGCCTGCGGTTTCTGGATGCGGTGGCGCAAATCGCGCCGCTGCTGGGGCTGTTCGGCACGGTGCTGGGCATGATCGACGCCTTCCGCGCCATGCAGGCGGCGGGACAGAATGTCGATCCCTCGGTGCTGGCAGGCGGCATCTGGGTGGCGCTGATGACCACGGCGGCGGGTCTGGCGCTGGCCATGCCGGTGTCAGCCATCCTGTCGTGGTTCGAGGCGCGCATGGCCGCCGAACGCCGGATGGCCGAAACGGTGATCGAGGCCGCGCTGCGCCCCGGTCTGGGGGCAGCGGACAAGCGGCAGGTGACCGCGATGGTGCCGGCCCATGCCTAGGCTGGCCGCGCCCCTGCGCCGGCGGCGGCTGGCGCTGACCTCGCTGATCGACGTGATCTTTCTGCTCTTGCTGTTCTTCATGCTGTCATCGACCTTTACCCGGTTCGGCGACCTGCCGTTCATGACGGCCACATCGGGGGCGGTGGATGTCGCTGCTGCGCGGCCCGCGTTTCTGCGCGTCACCCCCGACCGGCTGACCCTTGACACGACCGAGGTTGCGGCGACCGACCTGCCGGCTGTGCTGACCGCCCAGGCCGTGCGCGTGGTGATCGTCGCGCCATCGTCCGAGACGACAGCGCAGCGGTTGGTGGAGGTTCTGGGCCCCCTGCGGGGCCTGCCCGACATCGTTCTGCGTGTCATCGGGGGCTGAGTCATGCGCCGCGCGAAACCGCCCCGGCCGCGACCGGAACCCACCATTGCCCTGATCAACGTGGTGTTCCTGATGCTGATCTTCTTTCTGGTCGCGGGTCAGGTCGCGGCCCCGCTGGACCGCGAGGTGACGCTGGTCGAGGCCGACACCATCGCTGCCAGGGTGCCCGATGACGTGCTGGTGCTGCGCCGCGACGGCACGACGCTGTGGCGCGGTGATCCGATGGACCCGGAGGCCTTCGCCGTGCAGCAAGGCACGCCCGTCTTGCGCCTGTTGCCCGACCGTGACGTGCCCGCGCGCGATCTGGTCGCGGTGGCGGGCAGGCTGCGGGCGGCAGGGGCGCAAGAGGTGCGCCTTGTCACGGCGCGGGGCGTGCCATGACGCGCTGGGCTGTCGGGATCGCGGCGCTTGTGGCGTCGGGCGTTCTGCATGCCGCCGGGATGCTGGCGCTGTCGCGGCCCGATGCGGTGCAGATGCAGGGCGGCGCGACGGGCGAGGCGGCGCTTCTGGGCGATGCCTTCGCGGATCTGGCGGCCGGTGCCGTGCCGGTCGTGGCTAGCCCGCAGCCATCGGCCACGGCGGACATGCAGCAGGCGGTTGCGGTGCCCGAAACCCCGCCTGTCACACCGGCCGCCACGCCGCCGCTGTCGCCGACCGGCGCGGTGGACACCGCCGCGCCGCCACGGATGGTTGCGCCCAGCCAGCCCGCCCTGCCACAAGCTGCCGTGACACCGGACCTGTCCGCCCCACAGTCACCCTACCCGACTGAGCCGGCGACGACCGAAGGCGTTGCATCCGTGGTGGCGGCCGTCACGCCGCCCGTGGCGCCGACCGCGACCGTCAGGCCAGAGGCGCGTCCATCCCTGCCGGCCGCGGCCCAGACCCTTTCCGCGCGGCCCGATGCGCCCCCCGCCACGCGACCGCCCGCCGCCGCCGCTCGCCCTGCCGGCAATGCCGGCGTCAACGCGCGCAAGGGCAGCGCCGCCGGGTCGGATACGGCTAGCGCCATCGGGGCCGCCGGGGCGCGGGTGGCGGCAGGGCCGCCCGGCAATGCCGCCGCCGACAATTTCCCCGGTCAGGTGCTGCGCCAGATCCATGCGGCGCGCAAACCCCGGGCCCCGGCGCGCGGCACGGTCGTGGTGGCCTTTTCCATCGCCCCCTCGGGCGCGCTGGCAGGCGCGTCTGTGGAACGCTCTTCCGGCTCGCCCGCGCTGGACCGCGTGGCACTGGACCATATCCGCCGCGCCGCACCGTTTCCCGCCCCGCC
>JBKBKC010000028.1:0-3575 GCA_046294265.1 Gemmobacter sp.
CTCCGCAAAGCCGCCGAACGCACCAAGGAGGCCGTCTGGCGCTGGATCGGCTCGCTCCTCGACCAGTTCACCCCACAGGAATGCGAAAACCACATCCGAAACGCAGGGTATGGTTCCGCATGGAGTCATCCCGACCTAGAACGGGCCGCGCCGGGCTTTGCCATTGAAGTTCCGGCCCCTGCGCGGCACAGAGGGGAACGCGCTGTCGCCGCCCGAACCGAGTGCCCGTTCATGATCCGCCTCTATCATTTCCCGCTGTCGCCGTTCTGCCGCAAGGTGCGCCTCACGCTGTCCGAAAAGCGCCAGGAGGTGGAGCTGATCGAAGAGCGCTACTGGGAACCCAGCCCCGATTTTTTGCGCCGCAACCCGGCCGCCAAGGTGCCGGTCCTGCGCATCGACGCGAAGGTGATGAGCGAGAGCCAGGCGATCTGCGAATACCTGGACGAGACGATCCCTGAGCCGCGCCTGATCCCGCGCGACCCCGACGGCCGCTATGAGGTGCGCCGCCTGTGTGCCTGGTTCGACGACAAGTTCCATACCGAGGTCACGTCGAAGCTTTTGTATGAGCGGGTCCACAAGAAGGTGATGGGGCAGGGATACCCGGACTCGAAGAACGTCAAGACCGGGGCCGCGCGGATCAAGTATCATCTGGACTACATGAGCTGGCTCCTCGACCAGCGGCGCTGGCTGGCGGGTGACGCGATGACGCTGGCGGATTTCACCGCCGCCGCGCATCTGTCGTCACTGGACTATATCTCGGACGTGGACTGGAACCGGTCGGCCAACGTGAAGGACTGGTATGCCAAGATCAAGTCGCGCCCGTCGTTCCGGCCCTTGCTTGCCGACCAGGTGCCGGGCTTTCCGCCGCCCGCGCATTATGCCGATCTGGATTTCTGAAGGGCGGTAGTGGCCCAAACCGCCGGGGGTTTCACCCCCGGACCCCCAGGATATTTGGAGACAGAAGAAGATGGATGCAGGTCTTGCAGGTCGGCTGAAGGACCGGGCGCGGGCCGAGGGGTTTGCCGCCTGCGGCATTTGCGCGCCCGATGCGGCGGCCGAGGCCGGCGGGCGGCTGCTGGAGTGGCTTGCGGCGGGGCATCACGGGCAGATGGGGTGGATGGCGGAGCGGGCGGGCTGGCGGGCGGATCCGGCGGCGATGTGGCCCGCAGTGCGGTCTGTGGTGATGCTCGCCGAGGCCTATACGCCCGAGGGTGATCCGCTGGCGGTGCTGGAGCAGCGCGACCGTGGGGCCATCAGCGTTTACGCGCAGGGGCGCGATTACCACGACCTCGTGAAAAAGCGGCTTAAGCGGCTGGCGCGCTGGCTGGTGGCCGAGGCGGGCGGCGGGGTAAAGGTGTTTGTCGATACCGCGCCGGTGATGGAGAAGCCGCTGGCCGAGGCGGCGGGGCTTGGCTGGCAGGGCAAGCATACCAACCTTTTGGGGAGGGACCTTGGCAACTGGGTGTTTCTGGGGGCAATTTTCACCACGCTGGAACTGCCCCGCGACATGGCTGAAGTGGGGCGTTGCGGAAGCTGCACCGCCTGTTTGGACATCTGCCCGACGCGCGCCTTTCCGGCACCTTATCAGCTGGATGCACGGCGCTGCATCTCTTACCTGACGATCGAGCACAAGGGACCGGTCGAGCTGGAACTCCGTGGGCTGATGGGCAACCGCATCTATGGATGTGACGATTGTCTGGCGGTCTGCCCCTGGAACAAGTTCGCGGTGGCGGCATCCGAGATAGGCTATGCGTCGCGCGTTGGGGCGCCGTTGCTGGCTGAGCTTGCGGGGCTTGACGATGCGGGGTTCCGCGCACGGTTCGCGGGCAGTCCCGTCAAGCGTATCGGGCGCGACAGGTTCTTGCGCAATGTGCTCTATGCCATCGGCAATTCGGGGATGCCCGCGCTCGCGAAGGCGGCTGCGGCGCGTCTGAGCGATGCCGATGCGGGCGTCGCCGATGCCGCTGCATGGGCCCTCGCCAGGACCAATGCGCGCGGAAGCTGAGCGCGCGGATTGAAACGCCAGCCTGCGCACCGACGTCCGCCGGGCAGGGCTGGCCGGTCGACATAGATGGAGATCATCATGACGGTGGGCGAGACAAACATGAACGAGGCTGGGGCCTCGGGCGGCGGACGCAACGGCGTCGCAAGACAGGCCAGTGGCCTGCTGACCGTGACCTTGGCCATCAACCAAGGCGCTGGGGGCCAGCGTGCGGGGATTTACCCTGATGAGCTGTGCGCCGGCGGCGAGGCGCTGCTACCCCGACGCGATGCGCGATTATGCGGGGGATGAAAAGCTAAGCGCCGTGCCGGATGATGCGGCGGTGACTGCGGCGGTGGGCATCAGGCCACGCAGCGACGGCGGGCTCGGCTTGACCGTTCGGCTGGCGGTGGCGGTGCCGGGGCTGCACCGCGCTGTGGCCGAGAAGATCGTGGAGCGCGGGCATGTCACCAGCCCATTTTTCCATGCGATGCGAAGCAACATCGCGGTGAGACGATCATCCTCTGGTCCGGTTCGCCCAAAAATGCGCAACAATTGATGTGAATTGGTCACGATCCTGCCAGATTGGGCGGGCAGGATTTGGGCATGGAATATCTGTCCCTTCCTTCTGCGGCGCTGAACGGGTCCTTGCCGTGGGTGGGGGTTTGGCTGTGCCTTGCAAGTGCGGTGACCTGGGCGCTGATCCGGCTGGATCGGCGGAGGGCCGAGCGAGGGCAGTATCGGCTGCCGGAGGCCAATCTTTTGTGGCTGGCTGTGTTCGGCGGTTGGCCCGGGGCGCTGGTGGCGCTGCGGCAATGCCGGGGGCTTCGGTTTTCGGATACGTTCCGGGGCTGGCTGCGGGGGATCGTGGCGGCGGAGTTGCTGTTCCTGGGGCTGGCGTCGGTGCCGCAGGGCGGGCTGGTGGTGGTGACGGAAGGGGCGCTGTCGATGGTCGTGGGTGAGGTCACGGCGACCGAGCGCAATGCGCTGCCGCGGCGCATCGTTCTGGAATCATCGCGGCAGGGGTCTGATCTGGGGCAGATCGGGGCCAGCAGACTTGTGACGTTGTCCGCCAGACCGTGATATGATCCGAGTCCCTGACATGGGAGGAGGACAGATCATGACACGCCATCTTGCCGACAAGCGCGGCCCGTCCGAGGGCGGGCGGCTGGTGAATTTCCTGAGGATCTCGCGGGGTGCCGGAGAGGGTGCGCCCGGTGACGGCGTCTGGCGCGCGCTTTGGAAGGCGCCGCGGCGGGCCCCCGCGGAGGGGCGGCGCGTGGTGGAATATCTGCGGATCGCGCGGGGTCGGAGCGTCTGAGGGCTGAGGCGGGATGCCGGGAGTCTGCGGTGACGCTTTTGCGGCGGGGGGGGACCCCCGCCCTTTTCATGGGTCATGGGGCGTGTCCCACGATGGGACAGGGTTTGGCGATTGGGATTTCAATGGGTTAGGGGTATGGCGTTAAGGTGTTATTAGGCTCCAGACCCATTGATTTCAGGCTGTTGGCGTGATTCAGGCTGCGCGAGGAGACCTGATCGATGAGCAACCTTTACTGGCTGAGCGACGCCCAGATGGAGCGTCTGAAACCATTTT
>JBKBKC010000029.1:0-3535 GCA_046294265.1 Gemmobacter sp.
CTTTCGCGGCCCACCCATGCCTCCATCAGCGCGCGGCGGCAGCGGCGTTCGGCTTCCTCTGGCGGGATAGCCATTGAGAAACTTTCCGAGGCGATGCGGGTGGTATCGACAGTGATGCGCCTAGCCTCGACCTGTGCCGCGTCATAGTCCTCGTCGGCCCGCGCGACTTGCCACTTCAGCGCCTGCGGCAGTTCGGTTTCCTGTGCGCGGCTCAGTTCCATCACATCGCCCTGTGCGGAAGCGGGCGCGACCATGCCGTCCGGTGTGATGGTCAGACCGGCGATCCGGCCCCGCATCAGGAACTTGATCCGCCCTTCACTCTCGACAGCATCGAAGCTGAAATGCCGCGCCAACGTGGAAATCGAGGCGCGCGGGGCCTCCAGAGCGGAGATGACATAGCCTTCGACCGCACCCCAGAGGCCGGAGACGTCGATCAATGCCTCCGGCATTCCAGCACGCAGGCACAGATGCCGCACAAGGGCCGCCAGTGACACCGCGCCGAGCCGCCCGGTCAGCCAGTGCCCGAGCCGCCAGTTCGGGCCATCGGTCCAGACATCTGTCAGTCCGGGGAAGAACGGATAGGGCCGGGCATCCCAGGTCCATGCGGCGCATTCGGGGACGTGGACCATCCGGCTGCCGTAGACCGATGAGGTCGGATTGTTCTCTGCAGCACCCCAGAACAGGTAGGTCGCCTCGAGATAGGCCCGCTGGATCGCATCGTCCCGCCAACCGCGCGAGAAGTAGGGCGTGAAGCTTTCCGACGATTTCGGATCGAAGAACACGTTCGGCTGGTTCGTGCCGCGGTCGATGGCCGGGCAGCCCAGTTCCGTGAACCAGATCGGTTTGGATTGCGGCACCCATGCGGTTGGCGTGCCGCTTTCGACACCGCCGGGTCGGTTGAAGTGCGGATTTTGCCACCAGGCGCGCAGATCCTTGAAGCGGAACACCCATGGTTTGGCCGCCGCACCATCCGTGATCGGCGTGCGGGTTTGCGCAGTTCGATCAAGGGCGCTGGCATAGAACCAGTCGAACCCTTCGCCGCCGGAGATGTTTGATTGAAGATACGCCCGGTCGTAGATCGCAGGCGCCAGTGCGGCGTCAGCGTGATCGAACCCGTCACGCCAGTCGGACAGCGGCATATAGTTGTCGATGCCGATGAGGTTGATGTTGGCGTCCGACCAGAGCGGGTCGAGGTGGAAGAACACATCACCCGACCCATCGCTGGGATGGTGACCGAAGTATTCCGACCAGTCGGCGGCATAGCCGATCTTGGGCCCAGCGCCGAGGATCGCGCGCACATCTGCCGCGAGGGATTTGAAGGCGGTGACGGCGGGATAGGTGCTGGCGCCCGAGCGGATCGTGGTCAGGCCGGGCATTTCGGAGCCGATCAAGAAGGCGTCGACGCCCCCGGCCGCTTTACACAGATGCGCATAGTGCAGGATCATTCGGCGCAGGGACCATTCCCCGACAGGGCCGGTCCAGCTGACAGTGGTGCCCGACACGCTGAAATTGGCAGGTGTCGCCGTCCCGAACAGGGATGCCACTTGCGTTGCCGCTGTGGCGGTCTTGTCGACCGATCCTGCAAAACCCGCAGCGGGCGAACAGGTGATCCGTCCGCGCCAGGGGAAGGTTGGCTGACCAGAGGTGGCGGCATTGGCGCTGTAGGGATTGGGCTTGGTGTTGCCGGGCGGCACATCCATCAGGATGAAGGGATAGAAGGTGACCCGCAACCCCCGCGCCTTCATCTCCTGGATGGCTTGCACCACCGCGAAATCCGCAGGCGTGCCGCCATAGACAGGACGGTCCTCGGCGTCGCGGCTCACCAGAAACGCATCGGCACGGCTGACGCCATTCACAACCCATGCCGATGGCGTGGTGGTCTTGGCCGCCACCTCGACGCCCGGCCGCACCTTGCAGATCCCGGCGCGCAGGTCATCGCCGAACCAAGCCACCACCAGACTGACGCTTTCCACGGGCGGGGCCATGGATTGCAGCCGGTCCAGAGCTACCACGATGTCGGCAGTGTCTGAAATCGCGTTCAGATTTTCGGCGACGGTGCTTCCGCCCGAGGTCTGGCCGAGGAAGTTGGTGGTGCCGCCGCTGGTCTTTTTGACCGGCGCGGTCGCATAGCTGAACTCGCCCGAGGCCGGGATCAGGGTGACGGCCTTGACCAACCCTTCAGCCGTGTCCGGATCGGCCAAAGGCCGAAACACCTCGAAGCTGATCTGGGGCAGGCGGTTGCCAAAGGCACTGAGGTTCAGTTCTTCGAACACAACATAGGCCGTGCCACGATAGGCGGGCGTGTTGGCCGCGCCCATCTTGGCGGAAATGAACGGATCGGGGCTCTGCACCTCGTCGCCCGGATACCAGCGCCAGGTGACGCCGGTCATGTCCATCGGCTTGCCGTCGGCCCAGACGCGGCCAATGCCGGTGATTTCCCCCTCGCACAAAGCGACTGCGAAGCTCGCATAGTACAGGTACTCTGTCGTCTTGATCTTGGGCCCGCCGCCCTTGCCGCCGCCGCGCTGCGTGGTGGTGTTCACCTCTTCGCGGAAATCGGTGGCCCAGATGATATTGCCACCGAGGCGCATCCGACCGAACAGGCGCGGGATCACCGCCCCTTCGGTCGAGGAGGTGATGCGCAGGCTGTCCAGCCGCGCGCCCTCGATCCGCTGCGCCGGGGCGAGGGACGAGACGATCCAATTGTCGACCACCGACCCGATTGTGGATCCGATGAAACCGCAGATGGCCGCGCCAGAAAAGCCGAGGATGGCCCCGCCAAATGCGCCGCCAATCGCGGAGCCGACAGCGCCGAGAACAAGGGTTGCCATGTGTGGGGTCTCAATCTCTGGGGAACAGGAAGGCGAAGGCGATCTTGCGCGCCCATGTCGGGGTCAGGACTTCCTCGACGACGCCCAGCCGTTCATGGGCGTGGATGAAACGGTCGGGGGCGGTCAGGATGCCGACATGCTTGGCGATGGCGCGCGGTGCCATGCGAAACAGGATCAGCGCGCCGGGACCGGCCTCGGTCGGGGAGATTTCAGGCATCATCTGGCGCGCACCGTCTGCCAGCACCTCGCGGGGGCCGGTCTCACCCCAATCCCGGCTATAGGGAGGGATCGGGAAAGGCTCTTCGCCCACCACCTCGCGCCAGACGCCGCGCGCAAGACCAAGGCAGTCGCAGCCAACCCCGCGCAGGCTGGCTTGATCGTGGTAGGGTGTGCCGAGCCAGCGCCGGGCAGTTGCGATGACATGCGCGGGATCGGCGGTCATCACAGCACATTTCCTTCATGGCCGCCGTCCTGGCTGGCATAGCGCAGCACGGCGTCTTGGCCGGGGATGTTGGGGAAGCCCCGGAAATTGGCGACATTCGCGAACTTCGCGCTGCAGGTGGCGATGCGCTTGTCGCAGCCCGCCCGGGCGACGAAGCTGTCCCCATCGGCGATGGCACGCACCGGCGCTTCCAGAAGGGTGAGGGTGGCGATGCTGCCATCCAGCCGATGCGCCAGCACTTCAGTGACGCGCCCGGCATTCG
>JBKBKC010000011.1:0-151267 GCA_046294265.1 Gemmobacter sp.
GGGACTGTTTGCCCTGACCCAAGATATAGCCGCTCTGCTGCGGTTTCTCGGGGTCGATGCAATGCCACTCGACGCCGTTCTCGTTGGCCCGCTCCAGGATCGCCCTGCTGGTGAACTCGGTCCCATAGCATGTTGGGAAGGACGCGCAGTGAAGGTTATGGCCGCCTGCGCAGTTCCCAAATAGCGCTGCTGGCGGCCATAACCGGGTGTCGGGTCTCTCTGGTGGTTTTGCGAACCGCACCACAGAGCAGGCCGGCCATGGCCAAGGTTGAGCACACTTCGGATGCCCGTGTTCAGGTAGGCATCGACATTTCCAAACATCGGCATGAGGTGCTGATCGCCGTTCCCGGCAAGACACGCCGGCGGCGCCTGACGATCACCAACAGCACCGATGACTTCATGCGGCTGGTTGCAATCTTGCGGGACTATGGCCTGCCGGTTCGGATCGGCTTTGAGGCCACCGGCAACTATCACCGCGTGCTGACGTATCATCTGGGTGTGTGAGCTGCTACCGGATTCGTGGACACGAAGACAAGCTCGTGACCGAGGAACTGGAGAGTGGATATGACGAGACGGAAGTTCAGCCGTGCGTTCAAGATCGAGGCGGTAGGGCCGGTGACGGATCGGGGTCAGGCTGCAAGTGCCAAATTCCACTCGAGCCCGTCATAAGATGAACCCCGCGCTTCGGCTGGTCCTTTTCGCCGGACAGGTCGGAAACGGGACGCTGGGCGCACCGCGGCGGGTCAGGCCGACTGCAAGGTGGCCGCGCCGTCGAACCGTACCAGACCAGCGCGCCCGCAATTGTCGCCGGGAACCCTGTCGGTCGGGTTATCACGGTGAACCGTTCAGCGGCGCCTGACCGCGTGACATCCGGCATCCTGTAAAGTCAACTGACGGGTCAGATGAGGTAAAACTTCACAATATGAGGAGGACCTCACACCGCTTCGGTGCCCGAGATCCGGTCATTCACCGGGCGCGCAGGTGGGGGGAGACGGCGGATTGCGACGTCGGGGCGTCCCTCGGCCTTGCGTGACCGGCAAAAGACGAGGTTCGTCGCGCAAGTGTCACACAGCTTCGCTATCGCATTCCTCGCACCTTAGACATCGGAGACAGTCATGCTGCGACACCTTCTTGCCGCCACGGCGATCATTTCCTTGGCCGCCCCGGCGATGGCCGAGTTCACACTGGACGCCCGCTACATGGACGCCGACGGCGACCTGATCGCCGACATCCCCAGCGACGCGAGCCAGCTGGTCGATCCCTCGACGCTCATCTTTGCCTACACGCCGGTCGAAGATCCGGCCGTCTATGCCGAAGTCTGGAAAGGCTTTCTGGAACACATGACGGCGGTCACCGGCAAACCGGTGCAGTTCTTCCCGGTCCAGTCCAACGCCGCCCAGATCGAGGCGATGCGCGCGGGCCGTCTGCATGTGGCGGGCTTCAACACCGGGTCGAACCCGCTGGCCGTGGCCTGCGCCGGTTTCCGGCCGTTTGCGATGATGGCCGCCAAGGATGGCCGCTACGGCTATGAGATGGAGATCATCACGTTCCCCGGCTCGGGCATCGAGAAGATCGAGGACATCAAGGGCAAGACACTGGCCTTCACCGCCGAAACCTCGAACTCGGGGTTCAAGGCGCCGGCGGCACTCCTCGAATCCCAGTTCGGCCTGAAGGCGAACGTGGACTATTCCACCGCCTTTTCGGGCGCGCATGACAACTCGATCCTGGGCGTGGCAAACAAGGACTACCCGGCGGCCGCCATCGCCAACTCGGTGAAAGAGCGGATGATCGCGCGCGGCGTGATCAAGCCGGACGCGACCACGGTGATCTACACCTCGGAAACCTTCCCGACCACCGGCTACGGCACCGCCCACAACCTGACCCCGGAACTGCAGGAGAAGGTCAAGGAAGCGTTCTTTACCTTCGACTGGACGGACAGCGCGCTCCTCGCCGAATTCTCGAAGTCGAACCCGCCGAACGAAAGCTTCGTTCCGATCACCTTCAAGGACAACTGGTCGGTGATCCGCGAGATCGATGCGGCGTCAGGCGTGGCCTACACCTGCAACTGAGGCCACCCGGCCAAACCCCGTGCGGGCGGACAGGATCCGCCCGCACGACTTTTTCCTGCGGGGACCGATGCTGACCATCACCAACCTTACCAAGACCTACAAGACCGGCGACAAGGCCCTGTCGGACGTGTCCTTCACCGTGCCCAAGGGGCAGGTCGTGGGGCTGATCGGGCCTTCGGGCGCGGGCAAGTCCACGCTGATCCGCTGCATCAACCGTCTGGTTGAGCCGACATCGGGCACGATCACCCTTTCGGGGAAGCCGATCACAGGGCTGGGTGCGGGCGACCTGCGCCGGATGCGGCGGCGGATCGGGATGATCTTTCAGGAATATGCGCTGGTCGAGCGGCTGACGGTGATGGAGAACGTGCTGTCCGGGCGCCTCGGCTATGTCAACTTCTGGACCAGCCTCACGCGCCGCTATGGCCCTGACGACGTGCGCCGCGCCTATCGCCTGCTGGACCGCGTGGGCCTGATGGAACATGCCGACAAGCGCGCGGATGCCCTGTCGGGCGGGCAGCGGCAGCGGGTTGGGATCGCGCGCGCGCTTGCCCAGGAACCCGAGCTGCTGCTGGTGGATGAACCGACCGCCAGCCTTGACCCCAAGACCAGCCGCCAGATCATGCGCCTCTTGATCGAGATCTGCGACGAGGCCGGTCTGCCCGCAATCGTGAACATCCATGACGTGCCGCTGGCCCAGCAGTTCGTCGCCCGCATCATCGGACTGCGCGCGGGCCGCGTCGTGTTCGACGGCTCGCCCGAGCAGCTGACGCATGAGGCGCTGACCTCGATCTACGGCGCCGAGGACTGGGCCGCGATGCAGAAGGGCACCGAAGAGGATGTGGCGGCGGACCGTGACGCGGCCCGGCGCATGGCGGCGTTGAACTGATGCAGGCCCCTGTTGCGAACCCATCCCCTGCCTACCCCGCGCGCTGGAAACGGCCGCCGCAGATTTTCACCAACCCGGTGTGGCGCGTGGCGCTGTTCTGGGGGGCCGCCATCTATCTGGTGCTGGCGCTGGCCTCCATCGACCCCAACTGGGCGCGCATCGCCGCCGGGTGGGAGCGTGGCCTGCGCTTCATCAACGGCTTCCTGCAGCCCGATTTCACCAGCCGCTGGCGCGACATCTCGAACGGGCTGATCGAAAGCCTGACGATGACGCTGACCTCCACCGTGGTGGGCATCCTGATTTCGGTGCCCATCGGCGTCGGGGCGGCGCGCAATGTCGCCCCGCCATGGGTCTATTACATCTGCCGAGGCATCATCTCCGCCTCGCGCGCCCTGCAGGAAATCATCGTCGCGATCTTTTTCGTCGCGATGTTTGGTTTTGGCCCTTTCGCTGGGTTCCTGACGCTGGCCTTTGGCACCATCGGGTTCCTGTCGAAACTGCTGGCCGAGGATATCGAGGATATCGACGAGGCGCAGGCCGAGGCGATCCGCGCGACCGGGGCCTCGTGGGGGCAGATGATCAACTATGCGATCCAGCCGCAGGTGATGCCGCGCCTGATCGGCCTGTCGCTCTACCGGCTCGACATCAACTTCCGCGAAAGTGCGGTGATCGGGATCGTGGGGGCGGGCGGCATCGGGGCCACGCTGAACACGGCCATCGACCGCTATGAATATGACAGCGCCGGCGCCATCCTGATGATCATCATCGGGCTGGTCATGGTGGCGGAATACGGCTCGTCCTATCTTCGGAAGTTCCTGCAATGACCGATGCCGCACATCCCGCCGTCTGGCGCCGCCGCACGCCGCGCAGGCAACTGATCATCTGGGCCGCGTGGTTTGCGCTGGTGGCGCTGTTCATCTTCTGCTGGCAGGTGATGACCAAGAATACCATGTGGGTCTTCGTCTGGGACGCGCCGCGCCAGGCCGCCGACATCGGCACCCGCATGATGCCGCCCCGCTGGTCCTACATGTCCGAACTGTGGTGGCCCTTGTGGGACACGATGAACATGGCCACCCTGGGCACGCTTCTGGGCGTGATCCTGGCCGTTCCCATCGCGTTCCTCGCCGCGCGCAACACCACGCCTTCGGCGACATTCCTGCGGCCCGCGGCGCTTTTCATCATCGTGGCGTCGCGGTCGATCAACTCGCTGATCTGGGCGCTGCTGCTGGTGGCAATCATGGGGCCGGGGATTCTGGCCGGGATCGTGGCCATCGGCCTGCGATCCATCGGGTTCATCGGCAAGCTGCTCTATGAAGCCATCGAAGAGGTGGACACCGGTCCGGTCGAGGCCGTCACCGCCACCGGGGCCAGCCGCGCGCAGGTCCTCGACTATGCCATCGTGCCGCAGGTCCTGCCCGCCTTCTGGGGAATCACCGTCTTCCGCTGGGACATCAACATCCGCGAAAGCGCGATCCTGGGCCTCGTGGGCGCGGGCGGGTTGGGGCTGAAGCTGCAAAGCTCGCTGAACGTGCTGGCCTGGCCGCAGGTGACGATGATTATCTTGGTGATCCTCGCAACTGTCGTATTGTCGGAATGGGTTTCGGCAAAGGTGCGCGGCGCCATAATCTGAACCACTAGCCATGCGCCTCCGTATGGCCCAAACGGGAGAACGACCATGACCAGACGTTTCACACTCATCGGGGCCACCGCCCTTGCGCTGCTGCCCGCGGCTGCCTTCGCGCAGGCCAAGGAAGTGGTGCTCTACTGCACCGTCGGCGAGGAATGGTGCCGCGCGCAGTCCGAGGCTTTTACCCGCGAGACCGGAATAAACGTGCTGATGACGCGCAAGTCCTCGGGTGAGACCTTTGCCCAGATCAAGGCCGAGGAAGGCCAGCCGCGCGGAGACGTGTGGTGGGGCGGCACGGGTGATCCCCACCTGCAGGCCGCGCAGGAAGGGCTGACCGAGGAATACAAATCCCCCATGCTGGCCGAACTGCAACCCTGGGCCGTGGCGCAGGCTGAAACCTCGGGCTTCCGCACCGTGGGCATCTATGCGGGCGCGCTCGGCTATGGCTACAACTCGACCAGGGTGACCGAAAACCCGCCCGCCTGCTGGAAAGACCTGCTGGACGCGCGGTTCAAGGATGACATCCAGGTGGCCAACCCCAATTCGTCGGGCACCGCCTACACCATGCTCGCGACGCTGGTGCAGCTGATGGGCGAGGATGAGGCGTTCGCCTTCATGAAGGACCTGCACGCCAACATCAACCAATACACCAAGTCGGGCTCCGCCCCGATCCGCGCCGCCGCCACGGGCGAAAGTGCCATCGGCATCGTGTTCATGCACGACGCGGTGGCCCAGACGGTCGAAGGCGCGCCCATCGTGACCGTGGCCCCCTGCGAGGGCACGGGTTATGAGGTCGGCTCCATGTCGCTGATCAAGGGTGGTCCGAACCCGGAAGCTGCAAAGATCTGGTATGACTGGGCGCTGTCGGCAAAGGCGCAAGAGATCGGCGCCACGGCGAAATCCTTCCAGGTGCCGTCGAACATGAACGCGGCGACCCCGCCCGAGGCGCCGAAACTGGCCGATATCAAACTGATCGACTATGATTTCGCCAAATACGGTTCGTCAGAGGTGCGCACCGCGCTGCTGGCGCGCTGGGATGCCGAAATCGGCGCGCTGCCGAAGTGATGAAGGCGCTGGATGGCCGGATCGGACTCGTCTGGTCCGGCCTTCTCTTGCTGGCGGTTCTGGCCCTGCCCTGGTTCAAGGGCGGGGCCGTTCCCGATTCTGCGCTGTTCGAGGGCATCGCAGGCCGGGTCTGGCTTTTGCCGCTTGTGGCGGTTGCGGGCGGGCTTGCGGCGCTTTTCCTTGCGACCCCCGACTGGCGCATCCATCCGGCGGGGGCGGCGCTGGTCGGCGCTGGGCTGGTGTGGTTGATCCTGCAAGGGTTCGGCATCGGCTTGCGTGGGCCTGCGCTGCCAGGGATCGGGCTTTTGTTTCCGAATGCGAATGCGGGCCAACCGGGCTTCGGCTGGGGGGCCTGGGTTGCAGGCCTCGCGCTGGTTGGCGCGCTGGCCGAGGTGCTGGCCGCGCGCGGCTTTTGCCGGGGTGAGCGGTTTGCAGCCTTCGCGATCGTGGGCATCGTGGCGGCGCTGACGCTTTTCGTGTTCTTTCCGATCCTCAAGCTGATGTCGGCGGCATTCATCGCGCCCGATGGCACGGTGTCGGCTGGCCCCTTCCTGACCCGCATCACCGCCCCTGACCTGTGGTCGGTGGGCTGCCTGACCGGCGCGGGGCGCTGCGGCGTGGTGATCAATTCGCTGGTGCTGGGGGTGTTGTCGGCTGCGCTGGCCACGCTTCTGGGCCTCGCGCTTGCGCTGCTGGTCGCGCGCACCGATTTCCGCATGAAGCGGTTCTTGCGGGCAATCTCCATCCTGCCGATCATCACACCGCCCTTCGTGGTGGGCGTGGCGATCATTGTGCTGTTCGGGCGCACCGGGATCGTGACGGTGGAGGTGGCCGAATGGTTCGGCGTGCGCCCCACGCGCTGGATCTATGGGCTGCCGGGCATCCTGATTGCGCAGGTGCTGGCCTTTGCGCCGGTGACCTTCCTGGTGATCCTGTCGGGGCTGGAGGCGATCAACCCCACGCTGGAAGAGGCCTCCACCACCCTGGGCGCGCGCCCCGTGACCACCTTCCGCACGGTGACATGGCCCCTTCTGCGCCCCGCGCTGGCGGCGGCCTTCCTGCTCGCGTTCATCGAGAGCCTTGCGGATTTCGGAAATCCCATCGTGCTGGGCGGCAGCTATGACGTGCTGTCCACCAAGATATTCTTCGCCGTCGTCGGCGCACAATACGATCTCGGGCAGGCGGCCACGCTGTCGGTCCTGCTGCTGGCGCTGACGGTTGGGGCGTTCTGGGTGCAGGCGCGCTGGCTGGGGCGGGCGAGCTATGTCACCGTCACCGGCAAGTCGGATGCGGGGCTGGTGGCCCCGGCGCCGCCCCTGATCAAATGGGCGGCGGTGGCGGCGGTGGTGCCCTTCGTGGTCTTTACCGTGGGCGTTTACACCATCGTCCTGATCGGCGGCTTTGTGAAGGACATTGCCCGGCTGGAGATGTCGCCGACCTTCGGGCATCTCTGGACCGCGTTTTCGTTTGAGATCAACGACCGTGGCCTCCAACTGTTCGGCTCGGCCTGGAACAGCATGATCACCACGCTCTGGGTGTCGGCGCTGTCCGCCCCCCTGACCATGGGCATCGGCATCCTGACCGCCTGGCTGATCGCGCGGCAGGAATTCGCGGGCAAGCGCGCGTTCGAGTTCGGCACGCTGTTGTCCTTCGCCATCCCCGGCACGGTGGTCGGCGTGAGCTACATCGCGGCCTTCAACGTGCCGCCCATCGACATCACGGGCACGATGTGGATCCTCGTGATCTGCTTTGTGTTCCGCAACCTGCCCGTTGGGATGCGCGCGGGAATCGCTGCGCTGGCGCAGATCGACCGCAGCATGGAAGAGGCGAGCCAGACCATGGGGGCGGGCGGCGGGCGGGTGCTGCGTGACGTGGTGCTGCCGCTGATCCGGCCCGCGATCTTTACCGCGCTGGTTTATTCCTTCGTCACCGCGATGACCGCCGTTTCGGCGGTGATCTTTCTGGTCTCGGCGCGGCACAACATGGCCACGGCCTATATCATGGGGCGGGTCGAGAACGGCGAATATGCGCTGGCAATCGCCTATTCCACGGTTCTGATGCTGGTGATGGTGGCCTGCGTGGCCTTGATGAACTGGGCCGTCGGGCAGCGGCGGCTGGGGCGGCGGACGGCCGTCAGCGGCGTCGCCCAGCCGGCAGAATGAGGATCGCATGACCGAGACAGCCATCGAGTTTCGCAGCGTGGTCAAACGCTATGGCACCGCCTCGGCGGTGGACGGGATCGACCTTGCCATCGCCAAGGGCGAGCTGGTCACGTTCCTCGGCCCCTCGGGCTGCGGCAAGACCACCAGCCTGCGCCTCATCGCGGGGCTGGAACTGCCCAGCGAGGGGCAGGTGTTCATCGCCGGGCGCGATGTAAGCCGCGACCCTGCCTCGGCGCGCAATGTGGGGATGGTGTTCCAGTCCTATGCCCTGTTCCCGCATATGAACGTGCTGGACAATGTGGCCTATGGCCCGGTGATCCGTGGAACCCCGAAGGCGCAGGCGCAGGCCAAGGCACGCGAGATCCTGGACCAGGTGGGCCTTGTCGGGTTGCACCAGCGCCTGCCCGCCGAACTTTCGGGCGGCCAGCAGCAGCGCGTCGCGGTGGCCCGTGCCATCGTGCAGCAGCCCGATGTGATCCTGTTCGACGAGCCTTTGTCCAACGTCGATGCCAAATTGCGCCGCAAGGTGCGCGAGGAGATCCGGGCCCTGCAACGCCGCTTCGGCCTGACGGCGGTCTATGTGACGCATGACCAGGAAGAGGCGCTGGCGGTTTCAGACCGCATCGTGGTGATGGACCGGGGTCGCATCGCCCAGATCGGCACGCCCGCCGACCTTTACGAACGCCCGGCCTCGCCCTTCATCGCCGATTTCATCGGCGACGCGAACCTGATCCGGGGAGAGGTCGTGGCGGGCCGCTTTACCGCTCCGGGCATGGTGCTGGACGTGCGCGGGCCGGACGGAGCTGCCACCCTGTCGATCCGCCCCGAACGCATCACGCTGGCCCCCGGCGGTCCCGACCGCGTGGTGACGGCCACCTATCTGGGCAGCCGCATGGAGTATCTGGTCAGCGCCCAGGTCGGCGAGATGCTGGTGTCGCGCCCGATCCACGAGCCGCGCATGGCGGTGGGCGGGGACGTGGCGTTGCGGATCGCCGCCGATGATGTGTCGCGGGTGTCCTAGGCGGCCCGCCCGTGGATCGGCCAGCATCGCGCGCAAGCGCCATGCCAGCATCAACTTCCGGCAGCGATGCCGCATTCGGCAATGCCGCAACGGCGCCGTCGCACCGCTGGAGGCGGCCCTTGTGGACGGTGGCGATCTGGCCGAGGTGTCCGACCGGGTCTTTTCCCGCGATGCCGAGGCGGCGATCATCGCCTTTCAGGCCGAAACCACCTTCCGCACACCGGCCGTGCGAACCGTGAACTTTTTGCGCAGGCTGGGCATCTTCACGCGCTCCGCCTTCGCCGGCTGCTGAGCCTGCGCGATGACAGGCGGACGGCGCGCCGGGCCTTGACCTGATATCGAGTGCGACCCCGGTTACATCCCGCTGCCCAGCACGATCTCGAGATGCCCGTTCAGATCGCGACGGTGCAATGTCAACCGCCCGTCCTGCACGACACAGGCGCGCCCGTTCAGCGCGGCGCGCTGCACGCCGTGGCCGGACTGTTCAGGGTTCAGCACGGTCACCGTCACCCCCAGATCGGCAAGTGCGAGGCGGATGGTCAGCGACGGCCATGATGCCGGAATACAGGGATCAAAGGTCAAAAGGTCGCCCGCGACGGTCAGGCCTGCCAACCCCTCGATCCCGGCGCGATACATCCAGGCGGCTGAGCCGGTATACCAGCTCCAGCCGCCGCGCCCCTCATGCGGGGCGGTGGAATAGACGTCGGCGGCAATCACATAGGGCTCCAGCCTGTAGCGCTGCGCGGCGTCGGGCGTCAGCGCGTGGTTGATCGGGTTCAAGAGTGCGAACAGGCCATGCGCCGCATCCCCGTTACCCAGCCGCGCCTGCGCCAGCACCGCCCACATGGCGGCATGGCTGTATTGGCCGCCGTTCTCGCGCAGGCCAGGCGGGTAGCCCTTGATATAGCCGGGGTCCTGGGCGCCGCGCTCGAACGGCGGGGCGAAGAGCAGAGCAAGGCCGGGATCGGGGCGGATCAGATGCGCGGTGACCGAGGCCATGGCGGTGGCCGCGCGGGCAGGATCGGCCGCGCCCGACAGCACCGCCCAGGATTGCGCGATGGAATCGATGCGGCATTCCTCCGCCTCGGCCGTCCCCAGCAAAGTGCCATCGTCATAGGTGCCGCGCCGATACCATGCGCCGTCCCAGCCGTCACGCTCGATGGCCGCCGCCACCGCATCGGCATGCGCGAGCCACGCCGCCGCCCGCGCCGGATCGCGGGTGGCGGCATGGGGCGCCATCGCCCGCAGCGTGGCGATCAGCAGCCAGCCCAGCCAGACGCTGGTGCCGCTGCCCTTCGCGCCCACCCGGTTCATCCCGTCATTCCAGTCGCCCGTGCCGATCAGCGGCATCCCGTTGGCCCCGGTCAACGCGATGGTCTGGTCCAGCCCGCGCGCGCAGTGCTCGAACAGGCTTGCGGTGGTGTCGGACACCTGCGGCAGAAAGAAATCATCCGCTTCGCCGGGGGCCAGGGGCGGGCCGTCGAGGAACGGCAGCATTTCGTCGAACACCGCCCGGTCGCCCGACACCCGCACATATTGCGCGGCGGCAAAGGCCAGCCACACCCGGTCATCCGAAATCCGCGTCCGGACGCCCTGGCCGGAATGCGGCAGCCACCAGTGCTGCACGTCGCCCTCGGGGAACTGCCGGGCGGCGGCGCGCAAAAGATGTGCGCGGGTGATCTCGGGGCGTAGCGCGGTCAGCGCCATGCCGTCCTGCAACTGGTCCCGAAAGCCGTAGGCGCCGCTGGCCTGATAGAACCCGGCGCGCGCCCAGATGCGGCATGCCAGCGACTGATAGAGCAGCCAGCCGTTCAGCATGATGTCCATGGCCCGGTCGGGCGAGGTGACCTGCACCGACCCCAGCAGCGCGGTCCAGTGCGCGGTAACCTGATCCCGCATAGCCTGCGGATCGCGGGCGCGGGTGGCGAGGATCAGCGCACTCGCCGCCTCGGCCGTTGCCGCCTGCCCGAGAAGGAAGGTCAGATCGATCGAGGCCCCCGGTTGCAGGGTAATGCGCCGCTGCAGGGCCGCGCAGGCATCCAGCGCGGGGCCGCAGCATCCGTCCAGCGGGCCTGTATTCAGGCCCGTGGGGGCAGCCATCCCGCCCGCACCCAGAAACCCTGCCCGGTCGCAGGTCAGGCTGTCCGCACCCCCCAGATCGGCAAAGGCCACCCGCCCGGCAAAGGCATCGCTGCGCGGATTGTGCGCCAGCACCGCGCCGGTGACGGGATCGACGGCGGTGATCAGATGCCCGGCAGTGGCGCTTCGCGACGGCCCCAGCACCAGCGTCGCAAAGCCCGTCACCGCCAGATGCCGCACCCGGCCCGAGGTGTTGCGCAGCCGCAGCCGGCTGACCCTGACCGCCGCATCCATGGGCACGAACTGCAATAGCTCTGCCGAAATGCCCTGCCCGGAATGCGTGAACACCGAATAGCCAAAGCCGTGCCGGGCGACGTAGCGGCCGGAGGTGCGGATCGGCAGGGCCGTGGGCGTCCAGACCCGGCCGGTGTCCAGATCCTGCAGATAGACCGCCTCGCCCGCCGGATCGCTTACTGGATCGTTCGACCATGGCGTGAGCTGGTTCTCGCGGCTGTTTTCTGACCAGGCAAAGCCGCTGCCCTCGGCCGAGACCTGAAACCCGAAGGCGGGGTTGGCGATCACGTTGATCCAGGGCGCAGGCGTGGTGGCGCCGGCGTCCAGCACGGTCACATATTCGCGGCCCAGATCGGCGAAACCGCCAAGGCCGTTGAAGAATTCCAGCGCCGGCAGGGGCTGCGGCGGGTCTGGCGCGCGCGGAGCCACAGGCGCAGGCAGAGTAACGGGCATGGCTTCGGGCAGCGCGTCCAGATGCGTGCCGATCCCGCCGCGACGGGCCTGCAGCACCGCACCGGCGCTGGCCATCAGCAGGCCGCGCGCATCAGGTGGCATCAGATCGGCGCGCAGCGGATGCACCGCCCCCTGAACACCCTGGCCTGCAAGCCTCGGGCGCGCCTGCACCGAACGGACGGCGGCCTCGATGGCCACCTGCAGGTCCTGCACATACGAGGACGCGCGGTCGTTCAGGATCACCAGATCAATCGCGACCTGCCGCATCCGCCAATAGTCCTGCGCCGCCAGCGCCTCGTGCAGGCGGGGCAGGTCCTCGGTATCGCCGATCACCAGCAGAAGGATCGGCAGGTCGCCCGAAATCCCCATGCCCCAAAGCCGCGACTGCGCCCCGGCCCCGGCGAGGATCCTTGCCGCCGGGGGGCGCAGACGGGCATCATGGCGGATCATCATTCCCGCCAGCCGCTGGAAATTCGCCGCCGCCTCTTCGGTCACGCCGTGGTGGCGCAACTGCACCTGGCTCTGGGTCCAGGACAGGGTGAGCGCCCGGCCGAAGGCGGATGTGTCGTGGTGGCGGTCCACAAGGTCCAAGAGCGCCTCGGGCGTGGCGGCAACCATCGTCCAGAAGGTCACCCGCGCAAGGCCGCCCGGCGGCACCGTGACCGTGCGGCGCAGGCTGAACACCGGGTCCAGCACGGTGCCGATACGGCCGGTAAGCGGCGCTGCCGACAAGGCCGCCTGCGCGATGCTGCGGCCCCGCCCGACAAAGGCGGCGCGGTCGGTTTCGAATTGCAGGGGCGCGGTTTCCACTCCCTCGACCACGGCGATATGGGCGGCCCAGATCTCGGGCTCGGCGGGGTCGCGGCGGCGGCGGCTGGCGATCAGGACGCCCAGTTCCGGCATATGGTCGGTAACGACGAAGAGCTTGGAGAACGCCGGATGGGCAAGATCGGCGGCGGCGGGGGCAAGCACCAGTTCGGCGTAAGAGGTCACCTCGATCTCACGCGCGCGCCGCCCGGTGTTGGTCAGCGTCACCCGCCGCGCCTCGGCGTCATCCTCGCCCGAGACGACAACTTCGGTGGTGGTGGTCAGGCCCGGACCCTGATGCGTGAAGGTGGCCTGATGCTCGCCAAAGGTGGCCGTATGGGCGTCGGCCACCGCGCCGGCGGGATGCAGGGCGGCTGACCACAGCGCGCCGGACCGGGTATCGCGCAGCAAGGCAAAGCCGCCAAACCCGCCATCGTCTCGCCAGCGCGTGACCGCCATGTCATGCCAGCGGCTGAACCCTTCGCCGGTCGGTGTCAGCATCACGCCGTAGCGGCCGTTCGACAGCAGATGCGCCGTGGGCCAGGCCTGCGCGGGGCTGTCGAAATGCCGGACCCGTGGCACCGACACCAGCGCCGCGGGCGTCACCTGCACATCGCTGGCCCGAGGGGCCGCGGCATCGGCATCGCGCGGCACCCGTTCCTGCAACAGCAACTCCACCGCCCGGATCATCGGCTCGGCATGGAATCGCGCGCGCAGCCGCCCGTCCTGCACCACATTGGCAAGCGCGCAGATCGTCATGCCCTGATGATGCGCCATGAAGCTCTGCACGATGCACATCTTGCGACCCGCAGGCAGGCGCGCGGGCGTGTAGTCCAGCGCCTCGTAGAATCCGAAATCCCCCATGGCGCCCAGCCCCTCCAGCCGGGCAAAGTTGCGCAGGGCCGCCTGCGGGTCCGCCATCGCCGCAAGCGCGGTGGCGTAGGGCGCGATCACCCGGTTATCGGCCAGCCCGCGCTTCAGCCCCAGCCCCGGCACGCCGAAGTTGGAATACTGATACGTCATCTCCAGATCGCGGGCGTTGTAGGCGGATTCCGAAATGCCCCAGGGCAGGTTCAACCCGTCCGCATAGGCGCGCTGGCGCTGGACCACACGGCGGTTGGTGTCATCCAGCACCGACCCCGGCGGCGCGCGCATCACGAGGGACGGCATCAGGTATTCGAACATGCTGCCCGACCACGAGGTCAGCGCCGCGCCTGCCCCGATGGGCGTCGCCGCACGGCCCAAGCGGAACCAGTGGCGCGTCGGCGCGTCGCCCTTGGCAATGGCAAACAGGCTGGCCAGCCGCGCTTCGGAGGCGAGGAGGTCATAGCAGCTCGCGTCCAGCGTGTTGGTGGCAACGGAAAAGCCGACGGAGAGCAGGTCCTTGTCCGGATCCAGAAGAAACGCGAAATCCATTCCCATGGCAAAGCTGCGGGCCATCTGCGCCACCAGGCGCAGCCGTTCGGCAGGCACCGGCGATGCCGCGCAACTGGTCAGGCTTGCCACGATCGCCCGCGTCCAGAACAGCGCCTCGGGGGTGACCCCCGGAGCCTCGGCCACCGTCACGGCGGCTTGCGCCAGGGCCAGGTCCAGCGGGCTGGCCGCACAGCGCGCCAGCGCCTCGGCCAGCAGCGGGCCGGGTTCGGTCGCCTGCGCCAGCAACAGCGCGTCGCGCGCCCCGGACGGGGCGGCGTCGCCCACCATCTCCTCGCAGCCGATTTCCTCGCAGGCCAATTCCTCGCAGGCCTGCGCCACCGCGATGAGGTGGCCGGCCAGATTGCCGCTGTCCACCGACGAGACATAGGCCGGGTCAAGCACCGCAAGGTTGCGCGTGTCATGCCAGTTGTGCAGGTGGCCCCGGTGGCGGGGCATCCGGTGCAGGGTGCGCAGGGTCTGTTCCAGCCGTGTGACCGCCTCTTCCGCGCCGATCCAGCCCATGTCCCGCGCCACCGTCACCGACAGCAGGTAAAGCCCTATGTTGGTGGGCGAGGTGCGGTGCGCCACCGCGGGCCGCGGGGTCTCCTGCATGTTGTCGGGTGGCAGGAAGCTGTCGGCCTCGGTCACCATGGCTTCGAAATAGCGCCAGGTGCGGCGGGCGATCAGCCGCAGGTCCTGCACCTCCGCGGTCGACAGGGGGGCCTTGGCCTGAGGCGCGCGGGGCTGGCTGATGCGGCGGGACACGGCGGGTGCGGCCAGCCAGACCAGTGCGAAGGGCAGCACGAAAGGCAGGCTCGCCGGGTTCCCCAAAACCGCCAGCCCGCAGCATCCCAGACCCAACACGACGCCTCCCGCCCGCGCCAGGTAGTGCGCGGCCAGCCCGGGCATCGCCCCGCCGCCGGTCTGCGCCGCCGTGGTCCATTCCAGCAGGTGCCGTCGGGTCAGACCCAGCCGGATCAGGCTGCGCCCCACCGCATCCAGCCGCAGCCAGGCCGTGTCGGCCAGCAGCACCAGCGTCAGCCCGATCTGCGCCAGCGCCGCCTTTGTGTCGGTCCACAGCGCCACCATGTGGCTGCGCGAGGTGATGCCCGCGCGGCCCGGCACCAGCGCGAAGGGCAGCGGCAGCAGATAGGGCAGTGCCAGCATCGCCAGCACGCCAACCGTCCAAGCCAAGGGCGTGGTCAGCCACCCCGCCAGCAGCGTTGCCAGCGTCAGCGGCGCCAGGAGCGACCGGCGCAGATTGTCCAGCATCTTCCACCGCCCGACCGCGGGCAGGCCACCCACGCTGCGCCGGCGCCCCGTGACCCACGGCAGCAGCTGCCAGTCGCCGCGCGCCCAGCGGTGCTGGCGGCGGGCATCGACATCGTGGCGCGCCGGAAAATCCTCGACCACCTGGATGTCCGACGCCAGCCCCGCCCGCGCAAAGATGCCCTCGAACAGGTCATGGCTCAGCAGCGCGTTCTCCGGCACGCGGCCCTCCAGCGCCGCGTCGAACGCATCGACGTCATAGATGCCCTTGCCGGTGAACGACCCCTCGTCGAACAGGTCCTGATAGACATCCGAGGTGGCGGCGGCATAGGGCTCGATCCCGCCGGGGGCCGAGAACGCCGCCTGATAGATCGACCCGTCCCGCCCCAATGGCAGCGACGGGGCGACCCGGGGTTGCAGGATGCCGTAGCCCGCCACCACCCTTTGGGATGCAGGGTCCAGCCGGGCACGGTTCAGCGGATGCGCCATCTTGCCGACCATCCGCCGCACCGTATCGCGCATCAGGCGCGTGTCGGCGTCCAGCGTGATCACAAAACGCACGTGACGCGGCAAGGCGCCGCCGGGCAGAAAGCTGGTGTCGCCCGCGCCCCGCAGCAGCCGGTTCAGTTCGGCCAGCTTGCCACGCTTGCGCTCCCACCCCATCCAGACGCCTTCGGACGGGTTCCACAGCCGGTCACGGTGCAGCAGCAAAAAGCGGGGTGCATCGGGGCAGGGGTGGCGGGCGTTCAGCGCGGCGATGCCATCGGTCGCTTGCGCGAACAGTGCCGCATCCTGTGGCGTCGTCCGGCTGACGGCATCGGGGCCGTCGGACAGCAGCGCGTATTGCACCGCGCCGCCGATGGAGGACAGAAAATGCACCTCCAGCCGCTCGATCATCTGCGCCAGTTCCGCGGCATCGTGCAGGATCACCGGCACCGCCACCAGCACCGCGAGGTCAGGCGGAATGCCCGCCTGCAACGAGAGCCCCGGCAGCGGCTGCGGCCCAAGGGTCCGCGTCACCGCCATGTTGACCAGCGCGGTCGCCGCCTCCACCGCGACGGCCAGCCCGGTCAGCGCCAGCGCGATCAGGGCCCATCCCGCCGCCCCGCTGGCCGCCAGCGCCAGGGTCAGCACGAGGCCCGAGGCCAGACCAAGTGCCCCCAGATACCCCCTCAGCCCAACCCCGCGCACCCCGCGCCGCAGCCGCAACCGCCATGGCGCGCGGAATCCCAGCGCCGCCTCAAGCGCCGCTGTCCCCGGCCCGATCAGCGCAGCCCCCGCATCGCCCGTTGCCAGCGCCGCCGCCGTCACGGCGGCCTCGTCCTGGCCCGATCCGCGCGCCAGCGTTTCGATGGCGGTGCGATAGCGGTTGCGGGTGGCGAAATCCATCGCAGCGAAATCGCTGCCCGCGCGCAGTTGCGCATCGACCAGGCTGACCGCCTCAAAGAATTCGGCCCAGTCCAGTTCCGACAACAGCCGCATCGAGGTGACGAGGTTGCGCATCGTCACATTCGCAGCACCCTGGCGCATCTGCGCGCCGGTCACCACCGCATCGATCGAGGTGCCGCGTGCCGCAAGCCGATCCTCCAGCCAGCCCAAGAGCGGCGTGTCGCTGGGATCGGCCCCGCGCAACCGCCGCGCGATCTGGGCGAAAAAGACATCGGGCCCGTCGTCGCCAAGACCCTCCGACGCGGCATTCATGGCCGCCATGCCCCCTGGCCCACCCGACAGAACCCGGTCCACCGCCGCGTCGGCCGCGGCCCGCACCGCACCGGCCGCGACGATCTGCACAGACAGACGCCGCATGTTCTCGATCATCACGATACGCATGGTGATGGCGATGGCCCAAAGCTCGCCGATCGTCAGGGGTTGCACGGTCTGGTAAGCCTGCACAAAACGGGTGAGGACGGGTGCCGAGAACAGGCTGTCGGTATGGGCGACATAGGCCCATGCCAGTTCCATCACCCGCGGGTATCCGGCAAACGGCCCTGTCGCGAGCTTGGGCAACTGCCGATAATAGCCGGGTGGAAGGTCCGCGCGGATCTGGCGCAGCTGTGTCTCGACGGTATGGAAATTGTCCATCAGCCATTCGGCGGCCGGCGTGATCGGCTGGCCCGCCTGCAACGCCGCGGCACTGGACCGGTAGGCATCAAGCAAGGTGTCTGCATTATCCTTCAATCGCCCCGCAAGACGGCGCACCCTGGCCGCGCGGCCCGTGGCAACGCTTTGCGCCGCCGCCAGCGACAGCGCGTGGTGTTCCAGCCGTTCGGCGCCGAACAGGTCGGCGCGGATCGCGCGGCGGTCTTGCCACAGGTCGGGGCGGGCCCTGCCTCGGGGCCAGCGCAAGTGCTGCGTCACCGCATCGGCCCATCCGCAGACGTGGTGGCGGCTTTGGCATCGGCAGCGGTCTGTCCGGCTTCGGGACGCGCCACCGGCGGTGCGTTCGGTGCGCTGAACCCGGACCCTTCGGCCCGCACGCGACGGGTCATTGCCAGCCAGCCGGCCCGAATTTCTTCCCAGCGCATCTGCGTTTTCCTTTTCCCCTACAGCCCGTGTCACCGCGCGACGGTTGCCACGGCACGGGCGTGATTCGCCTGCCGCTGTCCCGCCGGAACCGCGGCCAACCGCTCGCCATGCCTGCCGCAGTCGTCTTTTTGCCGGAACCGGCTGGTTCCGCCCCATCCGGTGCTGGTCATGATATGAAACCGCACTGCCGGGCATCGCGTTCCATCGGCCTGTCCGAAACAGGAAACGCGGAAGGTGACTGCGTCGGCGCGACCTCCGCTTCGGCACCGTCCGCCCGGGCGGGGACGGATCGCTCTTACCCGATCATCGGGCAATCGGAACCAAGTGACCGCGCCGGAACACTTTTTCACGGTCGGGCAGACTGGGCGCTGCAAGGCATGTCGATCTTTGGCGATGGTCGCGTACCCTTACTTGCGGCGCGCCGAACTCCCGCCTGCAAGGATGCCGTTGATCAGGGCTGCGACGGCGGCGTGATGCTCTGCCAGGCCGTCCTCGCCGACGTTGTCGGAATGTGCCGCCGCCGCATCGCGCAGGAGGCCCACGATCTCCCGATCCGGCAGCACGTTGCGCTCCTTCAGCGCAAGCAGCAGCGATTCGCAGATGGCCAGGGCTGCGGTTCCGGCAATGTCGGGCATCTCGGGCATGTGACGGACCTTCTGCGACCGGGTTCCAACCGGGCCGATTGCCCATGTCGTCGAACCCCACGCAAGTGTCGCACGGCTGCACGGACCGGCGCTGAGCTAGATCAGTCCCCCGGATGTCCCGCGGATTTGCGCGCAGGGGCGGCGGTCACCCCCTCCCGTGCCACTGTGCGCGAGCATGCCTGCGCCGCACTGCGAAATCGGCGCGGCCGGGTCGATACCAGTGACGCCGGTCTCGCACCCCTTGGCCGAACTGCCCTGCACGACAAGCGGCGATGGTATAACCCCGCCCCGCAACAACGACGACCATTTCGCCGCCTCTGCCCCCGACACCAGGGCGATCTTGCCCGTCCTGATCGCCGATCTGGGGCTTGGCCCAGCCTGCGCAAACATCCGGCAGACCTTGCGTCAAGTCGGCCGTGGTTCGCGTTCACGGCACTCCAAAGAGCCGCCACCTGCCATGCCAAGCACCGGAACGGCGTGGCGCCCATCTCTCCACCCCGCAGCGGCATTTGCGGCTTGCCGTCCCTCAGGCCCGCCCCTGCACAGACAGCAAAAGCGCCCGCGCGTCCCGCACGCGGCCCCTTCGCAGGACATCCAGCGCCCGCACGGCCATCGACACCCGCCCGGTCGGGCGGTCAGACTTCTTCGATCCGCAGCGCCACGGGTGCGGCGACCAGCACGCCCGTCGCGGAAAACAGGCCCATCGCATGGGTCACGTCGTCGCGCGTGGCCTTGTGGGTTACGATCAGCACCGGGGCAACGCTGCCCTCATGCCCGTATTGCCGCATCCGGTCGATGGAGATGCCCGCCTCGCCCAGGGCCGTCGCGATCTTGGCCAGCGCGCCGGGCTTGTCCACCAGCGTCATGCGCAGATACCAGGCGGCAGGGGTGGCCACAGTGGCGGGGATCGGTGCGGCAAGGCTGGACGCAGGCTGGCCGAATGTGGGCATGCGCACACCCCGGGCCAGGTCGATCACATCCGCCATCACGGCGCTTGCCGTCGGGCCCGCACCTGCCCCCGCCCCGCGCAGCACGATCTGGCCCGCGGCGTCGCCCTCCAGCACCACCATGTTGGTGCCGCCCTGCAACTGCCCCAGCGGGCTGTCGGCAGGAACCAGACAGGGCGACATGCGCTGTTCCAGCCCCCGTCCCGTCATCTGCGCCACGCCCAAAAGCTTGATGCGATAGCCCATGTCGGCCGCATGACGGATGTCATCGACCGAGATGGCTCCAATCCCCTCCAGTTCCACCGCGTCAAAGGCGACCCGTGTGCCAAAGGCGACGGCTGCCAGCAGGCTCAGCTTGTGGCCCGCGTCGATCCCGCCCACGTCAAGGTTGGGGTCGGCCTCCAGGTAGCCCAGCTGCCGCGCCTCCTCGAACACCGTGGCATAAGGCAGTCCCGCCGCCTGCATGCGCGTCAGGATATAGTTGCAGGTGCCGTTCATCACGCCCATCACCCGGCGCATCCCGTTGGCGGCCAACCCCTCGGTCAGCGCCTTCATCACCGGGATGCCCCCCGCCACGGCCGCCTCGAACCGGATCGCGCAGCCCGCCGCCTCGGCCGCCAGCGCCAGCGCATGGCCGTGATGGGCCAGCAGGGCCTTGTTGGCGGTGACCACATCGTGGCCCGCCGCAATCGCGGCCTCGGTCGCGTCCCGCGCGGCACCTTCGTGTCCGCCCATCACCTCGATGAACACATCCACATCCTCGCGTCGCGCCAACGCCACAGGATCGGCCTCCCAGGCATATCCCGACAGGTCGGCGTCGCGATTCTTGTGGCGGTCCCGGGCGCTGACGGCCACGATCCGCACCTCGCGGCCTGCACGGGCGGCGATGAGGGCCGCATGGCGCTGCACGATCTGAACGACGCCGATGCCCACCGTGCCAAGACCGGCCAGACCAAGACGCAGGGGGGCGGGCATGAAGAACCTCACGGATTGCCGGATGCGCCTTGCGGCATAGCGGTTTGCCACGGCCTGTGCAACGCGGGCCCGCGCGGGCTTGCAGGCACGCCCGTCAGGCGGCGGGCCGCGTCCGGATCGCGGCGGCCCGCGCACGCAGGGCGGCAGCCCGCGCGATCAGCGCGGCCCGCGTCGCATCGTTGCCGAGTGGCGCGGTTTCCATTGCAAGAACCTGGTCCGTTGGCAGCAGGCGCGGCGCCGGCGCGTCGGCATGGGGCAACCCGGCCCGGTCCACCTCAGGGAATCCGGCGCAGGCGGCCAGAAGGCAGGGCAGGGCAAGGCGCAGGATCACATGCATCGCGCGCACAATAGGCATGCCGCCCGTGCCGGGCAAGCCGTCGGCGCATCCCGGCGGCGCCCCCACGCTCCTGCCTGTGATCTTCTTTCGTCCCCAAATATCCCACGGGGGGTGCGGGGGGTGTGAAACCCCCCGCTTCCTGACGGTGGGGTGCGGGGGGTGTGAAACCCCCCGCTTCCTGACGGTGGGGTGCTGGGGACATGACCCCGCCCCCGCGCGCCATGTCGGTCAGTGCGCGGCCTTGATGAAAGTGCCGTTGCGCAGATCGCGCATGGCCTGCTCGATCTCGGCCTCGCTGTTCATCACGATCGGCCCGTGCCAGGCCACCGGCTCCTTCAGGGGCTGGCCCGAGATCAGCAGAAACCGGATACCCCGCGGTCCCGCCGTCACCGTCACCTCGTCGCCCGTGCCGAACCGCACCAGCGTGCGGTTTCCCGACAGGTCGCGGATGTTCACCTCCTGCCCCGCGATCTCTTTCTCCAGCAACACGCCCTGCGGTGCTTCGGCATCGCGGAAATTCCCCGACCCCTCGAACACATAGGCAAAAGCGCGCCGCCAGCGGTCAAGTTTGAAGGTGCGGCGCTTTCCGGCGGGCACGAAGATGTCCAGGTATTGCGGATCGGCGGCGATGCCGTCCACCGGGCCTGTCTTGCCCCAGAACGACCCCACGATCACCTTTACCCGCGTGCCGTCATCCTCGACGATCTCGGGGATGTCGGCCCCCTTCACGTCCTGGTAGCGCGGCGCGGTCATCTTCAGCGCGGCGGGCAGGTTGGCCCAAAGCTGAAAGCCGTGCATCTGTCCGGTGGCGTTGCCCTGCGGCATCTCCTGGTGCAGGATGCCCGAACCTGCGGTCATCCATTGCACGTCGCCCCCGGTCAGTGTGCCGCGATTTCCCAGGCTGTCGCCATGCTCCACGCTGCCCGAAAGGACATAGGTGATCGTCTCGATGCCCCGATGCGGGTGCCAGGGAAAGCCGCGGGCGTAGGCGCGCGGGTCGTCGTTGCGGAAATCGTCAAAGAGAAGGAACGGGTCCGACACCTCCGGCGTCCCAAAGCCAAAGGCGCGGTGCAGGTGGACGCCTGCGCCCTCCATCGTCGGGCGGGCGGGGGATTGTTCAAGAACGGGACGGATCGACATCTGAGGTCTCCCAAAAACTGTATTGCCCGCAAGGTAGGGGCTTGGCGGCGCTCGGACAATCTGCACTGCCGGGTGGACAACGTGCATGGCTGCACAATGGGGCGATCGCCTGCCGGAATCGGCAGCGCCGCACGGGATTGCCAGCGGCGGCGCGACACCGTAACCGAGGGCCACATGCCATGCCGCCAAGCGAGCCCGCCGATGCAGGACGACGATGACCAGCGCGATGCCGACGCCGAAGCCGACGCCCGGCGGGTGATCGCGCGGCTTTATCCGTCAGCCCCGCGCCGGGCCTTCGGGGCCGGCGTGCTGGTGGCGCTGGGGGCCTTGCTGCTGTGGGTGGCGTTTGTCGTGCCGCCGCAGGACTTTGGCTGGAGGGTGTTCCTGCTGGCCGCAGGGGCGTTGGCGATCTGGGGGGCGCTGCGCCTTTGGCAGGCCACGGCTCAGGGCCTGGAACTGACCGCCACCGAACTGCGCGAGGATGGCGGCCGGGTCCTCGCGCGACTGTCCGAGGTGCGCGAGGTGGCGCGCGGGGCGCTGGCCTTCAAGCCGTCCAACGGGTTCCTGCTGGTGCTCGACCGCCCCGGCCCCGGCGTCTGGGCGCCGGGCCTGTGGTGGCGCGTGGGGCGGCGGGTCGGGGTTGGCGGCGTGACTTCGGGGCAAGAGGCACGGTTCATGGCCGAAACGATCGCAACCCTGATCGCGCCGCGCGACTGACGATCGCCCCCCGCTCGCTCCGCAGAGACCTGTGCTTTACTGAAACACGATCCGGGGCGAATATCGTGGCGGTGTCACGATGAATTCCTGGAACGTCATCGGCTGCAAGCCCGGAAGCTCGGCAAAGCCCAGCGACAGCGACGGCGTGAAATCCAATGCCGCCTCCAGGATGATCGCGGTGCGCCCGTCGGTCATGTCGGGGATGCGGTCCTGCATCGAAGCGACTGACGCCGTGGTCAGCGCCGCCATGCCCGAGGGCGAGCTGGACCATTCCACGACAAAACGGTTCTCTGCCTCGTTCCACATGATTGAGGTTACCCGCAGCCGAACGGACTGATCGCTCGCCAGCATCGAATCCATCGTCTGGCGCACGCCGTTCAGATAGGCGGCGTTGATCGTGCGCTGCTCGCGCGACACAAGGTCGGACATGGCATAGGCGACCTTCTGCAGGTCGGTCATCGTCCGGTAGGCGTCCCAGTACGAGTAGAGCGCGATATACCCCCACAGCATGAAGGGCACGATCAGCACCGCCTCGACCAGCATGTAGCCGTCCTCGCCCCGGCGGAAGCGGCGCAAGGCTGCCCTCAGCGAAAAACGGCGACGGGGGGACATACGGCGGTTCCTCACGGTTCGTTCACGAAAGAGGCGACGCTGACCAGCGCATAGCCGCCCTGGGTGTCGCGCACGATGGCGGCGCCGATATTGGCCCCCGGAAAGATGGCGTCCTGGATCACGCAGACCCGCACCAGCATCAATTCATTCTCGACGCCCGGGTTCGGCAACAGCGACGGATTGATCGGCTCGTCGCGGTCAAAGCAGGTCGTGGCCCCGGCGGGCAGGTTCCAGTTGGTCGTCACGACAGGCCGCAACTCGATGCGGATCGTCGCGTCGCACTCGCGCAGGAACGGGGCGCGGTTGCAAATCTCGTCCTTCAGCGTGTCATGCGTCGGCGCGTTCAGCCGCCCCAGCCGCAACTCGCGCACGGTCAGATCAACGGCACGGTCCAGCATGATCTGCCGCGTCATGTACATCCCGCTTTCGAAGGCGGCCATGAACACCATCATCATCACCGGCATCACGATTACCAGTTCGACCATCGCCCCCCCGTCCTCGCGCCGCCCGAAGCGGGCCAGCGCGCGGCGCAGACGGCCGAGGATGGGAGGGCAAGCGATCATTGCGTCAGCCTCAGCTGGCTGATGTTGGCCGCGATGGCGCGGAAGGCGGTGCGGATTTCCAGGCCCTGTGCGTCGAAGTAGTGGGCGGGCGAGGACGCGCAGCTTTCAATCGCCGCCTTGCCCTGCGGGCTTGTCTCGAAGGCAATGCCGTAGATGATCACGTTGCGGTTCTTGGCAAGGTTGCACACCGAGTGAAGTTGCGCGTCCATCGTGTTGATCGCGGTCTGGCTGCGGAAATTGGACATCCAGGTGTTGTAGGTGTTGGTGCGGCTGGTGTTGTCGGTGCCAAGTGCCCGCGCGTAAAGCTGCCATGCCAACCATTGCAGCCGCGTCCGCGCCCAGACCTGCGGCCAGGTCTGTTGCGTGTAGCCGCTCAACACATTCGACCGCCATTCGCCAGCACCGGAGTTGCGGGCGGGGTAGAAATATTCATTGCTGCCGGCAGCGGAAGGACGGCCCGAGGTGTGGCGGATCGCATAGGCGTTGTCGGTGGCAGAATACCAGATCGGCGCGTTACCCGACTTGTAGGCGGTGTTCACCCGATCCTCCGGGAAATGCTCGCCGTCCGTCATCAGGATGATGACCTTCATCGACTCCTCGTCGTCCCAGTCATATGGGCGGCCGGCAAACACCGCAGGCACCTGTCCCTCAGCGATCAATTCGTTGATCAGCGGGCGCTGCGCAGGATCGAGCAGCGTCAGCCCCCAGCGGACGCCCGCGTTGATCGAGGTGGCACCGACCACCCGCATCCCCTGGATGTGGGCGTTGAGGCTGGGGATGTCGGTGGACATCACGCGCACGAAATTCTCGGCATAGGGCGGGCACCAGTTGTTGGTGATGGTCCCGCTGGCGTTTACCGAATGACCTTGAGGGGCAAGGTAGGAGGTGTTGCGCGTGGTGGTCGAATAGGTGTCGGCATGCGCCGTCATCGGCAACGCAAGGGTGCGTGACATGGTCAGCGTGGAATAGACGCTGGTCGGCAGGTCGACGCATTGCACGTTGGGATTGCCGCTGAAGGCGGTCGCGTTGAACTTGGACCGCAGTTGCGGGCCCAGGTTGACCTGCCCGTTGTAGGGCACAAGCGAAATGCCGATGCGATCGTCCGCATCGTTGCCGAGCACGGTTTCGACAAATTCCCGGGCTGCGATCTTGAGGTTCGCCTCCCGGCCGTTCTGCAGCATCGAGCCCGAAATATCGAGCACCATCGCGATCTCGACATTGTTGATCCGCTGTTCCGCGCCACTGCTCGCGGGCACTTCGAAGGTCGGCACACCCACCATCTGCATGAAGAAGTTGCGCAGGCCCGCGCTTGCATCGGCCTCGACGTTGCGGAAGTTCAGGCCCTCGGTCACGGTCACGTCGGTCAGGTATTGCCGCAGGTCGGCCTTGTCCATGTAGTCGTTCACGACCACCTCGGGGTCGAGGTTCTGGGTCAGCGAGGCCGCCGCCAGAACCGAGCGGTCCAGCGTCTGCTGCAGCGCGACGCGGCGCTGTTCATAGCGCATCACATCCACCGCGATGCCCCCCAGCATCACCATCAGAAGGAACAGGACCATCCCGAAGACGAAGAGCGATCCATCCTCGTCCTTGCGGAAGCGGTGCAGGCACGGGCCGGCGCCGCGAAAGCGGCGCGGTTGGGTCAGGCGGGGCTCGGTGCGACGGGGCATGTCACAATCCTTGGTTGCGGGCCATGGCAGGGCCCGTGAATGGGGTCACGTCAAAGGGTCGCTCCGGCCGGTCCCGTTGACCGGAAATACCGGCCAATTGGTGAACGGATGACCCGGTGCGGGTCTGTCCACCCGTCAAATGCAGATCGGGTTGGGGCAGAATTGTGGCAGCGAAAATGGCCATCGCGGGAAATTCGACAGGGCCGGAAACGGTTCTGCGCGGGGGGTTGCATTGTCGTTGTGGCGGCGACAGCGGGAAGGCATGGCCGCCCCCGACAGCGCCTTTCTTGCGCCGTCAAGATTAACAGGCGGGGCCGACCCGCCCGCCGTTTCCACCCTGCGAATCACTTGTCATGCAGGGCGCCCGCCCGCGTTCCGCGGCCTGACCCGCCTGGAAAAAACGCGCAGGCCCCCCGATTTCCGGGGTGCGGCAGGCCGCCGGATCGGGCTAGGCTGCACAGCGGGGCGGGCACTGGCGCCACGCCCGATGGTCAGGGAGCACATTCGATGCAGGCACATCCCCACGCCGCCTCAGGCGAGCCGAGTTTTCGCGAGTCTGTGGATCTGATGTTCAACCGGGCAGTGCGCCTCATGGACCTCGGCCCGGGGCTGGAGCAGAAGATCCGCGTCTGCAACTCCACCTACACCGTGCGTTTCGGGGTCCGCCTGCGCGGCAAGATCGAGACGTTCACGGGCTACCGCTCGGTCCATTCCGAACACATGGAGCCGGTCAAGGGCGGCATCCGCTACGCCCTGTCGGTGAACCAGGACGAGGTGGAGGCGCTGGCGGCGCTGATGACCTACAAATGCGCACTGGTGGAGACGCCGTTCGGCGGCTCGAAAGGGGGCCTGTGCATCGACCCGCGCGCCTGGGACGCGCATGAGCTGGAGCTGATCACCCGGCGCTTCGCCTATGAGCTGATCAAGCGCGACCTGATCCACCCCGCACAGAACGTGCCCGCCCCCGACATGGGCACCGGCGAGCGCGAGATGGCCTGGATCGCCGACCAGTACATGCGGATGAACACCACCGACATCAACGGCCGTGCCTGCGTGACCGGCAAGCCGCCGCATGCGGGCGGCATCCAGGGCCGGGTGGAGGCGACGGGGCGCGGCGTGCAGTATGCCCTGCGCGAGTTCTTCCGCTATCCCGAGGATGTGGCCAAGGCGAGCCTCACCGGCGGTCTCGACGGCAAGCGGGTGATCGTGCAGGGCCTCGGCAACGTGGGGTACCACGCCGCGAAGTTCCTGAGCGAGGAGGACGGCTGCAAGATCATTGCCGTGATCGAACGCGACGGCGCTGTGGTCAGCGAGGACGGCTTGAACATCGAGGAGCTGCGCGGCTGGATCGCCAAGCACGGCACGATCAGGGGCTATACCGAGGGGGCATTCACCGAGGACGGCGCCGCGCTGCTGGAGGCCGACTGCGACATCCTCATTCCGGCGGCGATGGAGGGGGTGATCCATCTGGGCAATGCAGCGCGGGTGAAGGCGCCCCTGATCATCGAGGCGGCGAACGGCCCGGTGACCTTCGGCGCCGACGAGATCCTGCGAAAGCGCGGCTGCGTGATCATCCCCGACATGTATGCCAACGCGGGCGGCGTGACGGTCAGCTATTTCGAATGGGTCAAGAACCTGTCGCATATCCGCTTTGGCCGGATGCAGCGCCGGGCGGAAGAAGCCCGCCACCAGCTCTTGGTGGACGAACTGGAGCGGCTCTCGGCCGACAAGGGGCTGGGCTGGACGCTGTCGCCGGGGTTCAAGGACCGCTATCTGCGCGGCGCGGGCGAGCTGGAGCTGGTGCGCTCGGGACTCGATGACACGATGCGCACGGCCTATCAGGCAATGCGCGCGGTCTGGCACGGGCGCGAGGATGTCGAGGACCTGCGGGTGGCGGCCTATATCGTGTCGATCAGCCGGGTGGCCGCAACCTATCAGTCGAAGGGGCTTTGACGCGGACAGGGCGGCGGCAGGCATGACCGGGCAAGGGGGGGCACGCCCCCCCTTGGACCCCCTGCCGCCCGTGTCGGAGGCCGCGGCTCGGGCGGGTCATGGGGGCGCTGCCCCCGCCCTTGGGGGCAAGGCCCGGCGTGGCGCGAAACCGCATGGCGCGATGCCCCGCCATGCGCCAGGATGACACGCATATGACCAAAGGATGACGAAAGGATCACGACCGCCGGACCGGCCCGCCATCGCAGCATAAGGGAGGATGTCATGCGAAGGATCGACCCCACCAGCCACGGCCATGCCATCGAACGCGCGGTGCTGGCGAACGAGGCCGCGCGCTCGCCGCTGGTGGCCTCCTGGGCGCGCTCGGCGCGGCTGCATGGCCTCACCCCGTCCAAGCGCCGCCCGCCCGACCGGCTGACCGAGGCGGAACTGGCCCAGGCGCGCGATCGGATGGGGCCGATGATCCGGCTGGCCGCCCCCAGCCTTGACCGGCTGTTCCAGTCGGTGGGCGGGGTGGGCTGCTGCGTCCTCTTGGCCGACCGCGACGGCGTGCCGCTGGACCGGCGCGGGGCCGCGGTGGACGATGCCACCTTCGCGGATTGGGGGCTCTGGACCGGGGCGCTGTGGTCCGAGGCGCAGGAGGGCACCAACGGCATCGGCACCTGCCTGGCCGAGGGGCGCGGGGTCACCATCCACCGCCACCAGCATTTCCTGACCCGCAACACCGTCCTCAGCTGCATGTCGGCGCCGATCTTCGGCGCGACCGGCACCCTGGTCGGCGCGCTCGATGTCTCCAGCTGCCGCGCCGACCTGACCGAAGGCTTCGCCAGCCTGATCGCCCAGGCGGTGGCCGAGGCCGCCCGCCGCATCGAGGCCGAGGGCTTTGCCGCCGCCCATCCCGGCGCGCGCATTCTGGTGGTGCCGGGCGGCGAGGCGGGGGCGCTGCTGGCGGTGGATGCCGACGACCTCGTGATCGGGGCCAGCCGGGCCGCGCGGCTGATGCTGGGGCTGTCGGGCGACCTTGCGCGCACCCCGCGTCCTGCGGCGGATGTGCTGGGGCGGGGCGGCGCCGACGGCCTGCCCGATGCCGAACGCGCGGTGCTGGTGCGGGCCCTTGCGCGGGCGGGCGGCAATGTGTCGGCGGCGGCACGGTCCCTGGGCATCTCGCGCGCAACCTTCCACCGCAAGCTGGGCACCACCCGTCGCTGAAGGCCGCTTTTTGGCCCCCGCTGTCGCATCCCTGCGACAGATCGCGGCCAACATCCCTGTGAGGCGGGCTGACAGGCCGCACGACTCGGTCCATCTTGACCCCATGGGTTGCGAGGAGGCAGCCCCCTCTGGGAGGAGAACATCATGAACAAGGTCGAACATTTCCGCACGTCGCGCTCACCCTACAAGGTCGGCTACGGCAATTTCATCGGCGGGCAGTTCGTGCCCGCGAAATCGGGGCGCACATTTGACAACACCTCGCCGGTGACGGGTGAGGTCCTGTGCACCATCGCGCGCTCGGACGCCGCCGACATCGAGGCGGCCCTTGATGCCGCCCACGCCGCCGCCCCCGCCTGGGGCCGCACCTCGGTGGCCGAACGCGCGGTGATCCTGAACAAGATCGCCGACCGGATGGAGGCCAATCTGGCCAACCTCGCACTCGCCGAAACCTGGGACAACGGCAAGCCCATCCGCGAGACGATGGCCGCCGACCTGCCGCTGGCCATCGACCACTTCCGCTATTTCGCGGGCGTGATCCGCGCGCAGGAAGGCGCGCTGTCCGAGATCGACCACGACACCGTCGCCTATCACTTCCGCGAACCGCTGGGCGTGGTGGGCCAGATCATCCCGTGGAACTTTCCCCTGCTGATGGCGACGTGGAAGCTGGCGCCGGCCCTGGCGGCGGGCAACTGCGTGGTGCTGAAACCGGCCGAGCAGACCCCGGCCTCGATACTCTTGTGGGCCGAACTGGTGGGCGACCTGCTGCCGCCCGGTGTCTTGAACATCGTCAACGGTTTCGGGCTGGAGGCGGGCAAGCCGCTGGCCTCGTCGAACCGCATTGCCAAGATCGCCTTCACGGGCGAGACGACGACCGGCCGCCTGATCATGCAATACGCCAGCCAGAACCTGATCCCGGTCACGCTGGAACTGGGGGGAAAATCGCCCAACATCTTCTTCAAGGATGTCTGCGACGCCGATGACGACTATTTCGACAAGGCCATCGAAGGCTTCGTGATGTTCGCGCTGAACCAGGGCGAGGTCTGCACCTGCCCCTCGCGCGCGCTGATCCACGAATCCATCTACGACCGGTTCATGGAACGCGCGCTCGCCCGCGTGGCCGCCATCACGGCGGGCGATCCGCTGGATCCCACCACGATGATCGGCGCGCAGGCGTCCGAGGAACAGCTGGAGAAAATCCTGTCCTACATGGACATCGGCCGCCAGGAAGGCGCCGAGGTGCTGGCAGGCGGGGCGCGGCGCGAGATGTCGGGGGGCCTGGAGGGCGGGTTCTACATGCAGCCCACCGTGTTCAAGGGCCACAACCGGATGCGCGTGTTCCAGGAAGAGATCTTCGGTCCCGTGGTCTCGGTCACCACCTTCAAGGACGATGACGAGGCGCTGGCCATCGCCAACGACACGCTCTACGGTCTGGGCGCGGGGGTGTGGAGCCGGTCGGCCAACACCTGCTACCGCTTCGGCCGCGCGATCCAGGCGGGCCGGGTCTGGACCAACTGCTATCACGCCTATCCCGCCCATGCGGCCTTTGGCGGCTACAAACAATCGGGCATCGGGCGCGAGAACCACCTGAAGATGCTGGATCACTACCAGCAGACCAAGAACATGCTGGTCAGCTACGCGCCGGGCAAGCTCGGGTTCTTCTGAGGCCCGGGGCCACCACCAAACGGGCGCGCGGTCCTGTCGCGCGCCCATCTCGCGCGCCCATTTCCGGGGGGGATCCCATGACCGACAGGCAAACCGAAACCCATGACAAGGTGACCGCCACGCCCGAGGCGCTGGCCCTCCTGGCCGAGATCGTGGCCGACCACGGCCCGGTCCTGTTCCACCAGTCGGGGGGCTGCTGCGACGGCTCCTCGCCCATGTGCTATCCGCAGGGCGATTTCCTGATCGGCGATCATGACGTGCGGATGGGGCAGATCGGCGGCATGCCCTTCTACATCTCCGCCAGCCAGTTCGAGCTCTGGCGCCACACCGACCTGACCATCGATGTGGTCAAGGGCCGCGGCGGCATGTTCAGCCTGGACAACGGGCGCGAACGGCGGTTCCTCACCCGATCCACGGTCTGCATCCCCGCGCGGCCCTGACGCCTCACCCGTCGCCCTGCCGCGCCAGCGCCAGGATATCGGCGGCGATCCGCCCTGCCGCGGGCGGCAGCAGGGCATCGGCGCGGGTGACCAGGCCAAAGGGCTCCACCTCGATCCCCAGATCGACGGCCAGCCGCACATGCGACCCGTCCGCCGCCGCGCAGAACCGCGCCGCCACCGCACGCGACAGGGGGGCGATGGCATTCGACTGCTGGATCAGCGCGAAGGTCAACAGGAACGACGCCGTGGACAGCCGCTGCGGCGGCGCCTCCACCTCGGCCGCGCGCAACCGCGCCAGCACCGTGCGCGTCAACAGCGACTCGGCAGGTGGCATGATCCAGTCATAGGCCAGAAGGTCGCGCACCGCCGGGTTCGGGTGCAGCGCCAGCGGATGGCCGCGCCGCACCACGAGGTCCACAGGCTCGGTGCCGATCCCGCTGATCGCGAACATCCCGCGCCCCGGACCCTCGGGCAGGCGGCCGATGGCAAAGTCGATGCGCCCCGCCAGCAGCGTCTCGCACAGGATGTCGGAGGGGGCCACCACCACCTCGAAGGTCACGCGCGGGGCGGTCATCCGCGCGTTGCGGATCACCGGCAGCACCAGGTCGATGGCCGGGCCGGTCACCGACCCGATGCGCACATGTCCCGCCTGACCCGCCGCGGCCTCGTCGATGTCGCGCGCGGCGTCGCGCAACTCCATCTGGATGCGGCGGGCGCGCATCGCCAGGCTCTGCCCCACCGCCGTCAGCGACATGCCGCGCCCGGTGCGCTGGTGCACCGGCTGGCCCGCGATATGCTCGATCTCGGCCAGAAGGCGCGAGGCGGCGGGTTGCGAGATGCCGATCTCGCGCGCCGCGCGCGAAATCTGTCCCGTCTCGGACAGCGCGGCCAACAGGCGCAGATGCCCGATCTTCAGGCCGCGCTGCAACAGCGGGTTCGCGTTCTGCGCCGTATTCATGCCAATCCTGTCATGCATTCATGCCAAACGATGATTTGACGGATATATCACCGCCCTGCAACAGTCCCGTCGCGGCGCAAGCGGGCACAGCCCCGTCTGCCGTGGGAACGTTGCCGCCGGATCGCGCGGCCAGGGAGGATACACAATGCAAGTTTCAAGAAGGGCGCTTCTGGCGCTCGGAGGCGTTGCGGCTGCCGCATCCGTGGCCGGTCTGCCCGCATTCGCGCAAAGCAAGGGCACCATCGGCATCGCCATGCCCACCAAATCGTCCGCGCGCTGGATCTCGGACGGCTCCTCGATGGTCGAGCAGTTCCAGGCGGCGGGCTATGCCACCGACCTGCAATATGCCGAGGATGACATCCCCAACCAGCTGGCGCAGATCGAGAACATGATTACCAAGGGCGTCTCGGCCCTCGTGATCGCGGCCATCGACGGCACAACGCTGTCGAACGCGCTGGACAACGCGGCGGCGGCGGGCATTAAGGTCATCGCCTATGACCGGCTGATCCGCGAAAGCGGCTCGGTGGATTATTATGCCACCTTCGACAACTTCAAGGTGGGCGTGCAGCAGGCGGAAAGCCTGGTCGCGGGCCTCAGGGAACGCTTCCCCGATGTGAAGCCGTGGAATGTGGAACTGTTCGGCGGCTCGCCCGACGACAACAACGCCTTCTTCTTCTACAACGGCGCGATGTCCGTGCTCGACCCGCTGATCGCCGCGGGCGACATCGCCATCCCCTCGGGCCAGAAGGGCATGGATGTGGTCGGCACGCTGCGCTGGGATGGCGCGGTGGCGCAGGCGCGCATGGATAACCTGCTGTCCTCGCGCTATGGCAACCAGGTGCTGCACGGGGCGCTCTCGCCCTATGACGGACTCTCGATCGGGATACTGTCGTCGCTCAAGGGCGTGGGCTATGGCTCGGGCGACCTCAAGATGCCCATTGTCACGGGGCAGGACGCCGAGGTGCCATCGGTCAAGTCGATCATTGCGGGCGAACAGTATTCGACCATCTTCAAGGATACCCGCGAACTGGCCAAGGTGACGGTCAAGATGGTGGACGCCGTCCTGGGTGGCGCCACGCCCGAGATCAACGACACCTCAACCTATGACAACGGCGTCAAGGTCGTGCCGTCCTACCTGCTGGAATCGCAGCCCGTGGACGTGACGAACTATGAGGCGATCCTCGTCGGCTCCGGCTATTACACCGCCGACCAGTTGAAATAGGCGTCAAAGGTGCCCGTGCCCGCCGCCACACGGGCGGGCACGGTTTGCGGGGGGAAAGCAGATGGCGGCATTGTTGCAGATGCGGGGGATCGGCAAGGTTTTTCCCGGCGTCCGGGCCCTGGACGACGTGAACCTGACCGTGGAACCCGGCGAGATCCACGCGATCTGTGGCGAGAACGGTGCGGGCAAATCCACGCTGATGAAGGTGCTGTCCGGCGTCTATCCGCACGGTTCCTACGAGGGTGAGATCATCTTTGACGGCGCGCCGCTGGCCTGCCGCACCATCCGCGACAGCGAGGACCGGGGCATCATCATCATCCACCAGGAACTCGCGCTGGTGCCGCTGCTCTCCATCGCCGAAAACCTGTTCCTCGGCAACGAGGTGGCGCGCGGCGGCGTGATCAACTGGGCCCGCGCCTACCAGATGACAGGGGACCTCCTGCGCAAGGTCGGCCTGACCGAGGCACCCACCACGCCGGTCGAAAAGCTGGGCGTGGGCAAGCAGCAGCTGATCGAGATTGCCAAGGCGCTGGCCAAGGATGTGCGCCTGTTGATCCTCGACGAACCCACCGCCGCGTTGCAGGAAAACGACAGCCAGAAACTCCTCGACCTGATGCTGGAGTTGAAGGCGCAGGGCGTCACGCAGATCATCATCAGCCACAAGCTGAACGAGATCGGCCGCGTCGCCGACCGCATCACCGTCATCCGCGACGGCGCCACCGTCTCCACCATCGACCGCGCCGACATCTCTGAGGACCGCATCATCCGCGACATGGTCGGCCGCGACATGGCGCACCGCTATCCCGAACGCCGCCCCGAGATCGGCGAGACCCTCCTCGACGTGCGCGGCTGGAACGTCTGGCACCCCGACCAGAAGGACCGCCAGATGATCCGCGACGCCGCCTTTCATGTGAGGAAGGGCGAGATCGTGGGGATCGCGGGCCTGATGGGGGCCGGGCGCACCGAACTTGCCATGAGCATCTTCGGCCGCAGCTACGGCCGCCGCATCACCGGCGAGGTGCGCATCGCAGGCCGCCCCGCCGACACCTCCACCGTCGCCCGCGCCATCGGCGCAGGGCTGGCCTATGTGACCGAGGACCGCAAGGTGCTGGGCCTCGTCCTCGACGAACCCATCCTGCGCAACATCACGCTGGCCAACCTTTCGGGCGTGTCCCAGCGCGGCGTCCTGAGCAAGCGGCGCGAAAGCCGGGTGGCGGAGGAGTATCGCCGCGCCCTGAACATCCGCACGCCGGGCGTCATGCAGAAGGTGGTGAACCTTTCCGGCGGCAACCAGCAAAAGGTCGTCCTGTCGAAATGGCTTTTCGCCGATCCGCAGGTGCTGATCCTCGATGAACCCACGCGCGGCATCGACGTGGGCGCGAAATTCGAGATCTACGGCATCATGAACGACCTTGCCGCACAGGGGCGGGGCGTGGTGATGATCAGTTCCGAAATGCCCGAGCTTCTGGGCATGTGCGACCGGATCTATGTGATGAACGAAGGCCGCATCGTGGGCGAGCTGTCCCGCGCGGAGGCCAGCCAGGAGCGTATCATGGCGCTGATCCTGCAAGGCGGGGACAAAGCCGCATGAGCGACCAGACCAAGGGCCTTGGCGCCTATTTCGGCGGCCACATGCGCGAGAACGGGATGCTGATGGCGCTGGTCGCGATCGTGCTGTTCTTCGTCGTGGTGGTGCGCCTGTCGCTGGACGTGGATTTCCTGTCGGCGCAGAACATCACCAACATCTTTTTGCAGAATTCCTACGTCATCATCATGGCGCTGGGGATGCTCCTTGTGATCGTCTCGGGCCATATCGACCTGTCGGTGGGCTCGGTCGTGGGCTTTGTGGGGGCCGTGGCCGCCGTGCTGACGGTGAAACTGGGCTGGCCGGTCTATGCCGTGGTGCCCGCCTGCCTCTTCGTTGGGCTGCTGATCGGGGCTGCGCAGGGCTACTGGATCGCCTACTGGCGCATCCCCTCCTTCATCGTCACACTGGCGGGGATGCTGGTGTTCCGCGGCCTGACGCTGTGGTTGCTGGGGGGGCAGAACATCGGCCCGTTCCCGCGCGAGTTTCAACTGCTCTCCACCGGCTTCATCCCCGACCTCTTCGGCGTGGGCCGACCCAATGTCACCGCGCTGGTGCTGGTCTGTCTCGGGGCCATGGCGATGGTGCTGGTGGGCTGGCGCAAGCGCAACCAGGACATGGCCTTCGGCATGACCCCGGAACCCATGCCGATCTTCGCCCTGCGCAACATCGTGGTCGCCGCCGCCCTGATCTTCATCGGCTACAAGCTGGCGTCGTTCCGGGGCCTGCCGAACGTGGTCATCATCCTGACCGCGCTCACGCTCCTTTACGCCTTCTTTACCGAGAACATGACCACCGGGCGGCGCATCTATGCCACGGGCGGCAACGAAAAGGCCGCGAAGCTTTCGGGGATCAAGACCGAGCGGCTGGTGTTCCTGACCTTCTGCAACATGGGGGTGCTGGCGGCGCTGGCGGGGATGATCGTGGCCGCACGGCTCAACTCCTCCACCCCCAAGGCCGGCGCGGGGTTCGAGCTTGACGTGATCGCGGCCGTGTTCATCGGCGGGGCCTCGATGTCGGGCGGGGTGGGGCGCATCCTGGGCGCGGTGGTCGGCGCGCTCATCATGGGGGTGATGAACAACGGCATGTCGATCCTCGGCATCGGCATCGACTATCAGCAAGTGATCAAGGGGCTGGTGCTGCTCGCCGCCGTCATCTTCGACGTCTATAACAAATCGAAATAGGGCAGGGACATCATGCTGCTGTCGCAGATCATCACCCCCGACGGATCGCTGGCCGTGGTGGCGCGCGAAGGGTCGGAGGCGGCCATGGTGCGCGGCGCCACCGGCACCTATGCCCTGGCCTGCGAGGCGCTCTCGTCCGGCCAGTCCTTGGCGCAGGTGGTGGCGGCGCATGGGCTGGGCGCGGCGGTCGATCTGACAGCCCTCGCCGCACAGGGGCGCATCGCGCTGCCCATCACGCACCCCGACCCGGCCCACCTGCACCTCACCGGCACCGGCCTCACCCATCTGGGCTCGGCAGCCACCCGCGACGCGATGCACGCCAAGGCCGCGACCGAAGCGGAAACCCTGACGGACAGCATGACGATGTTCCGCTTGGGGCTGGAGGGCGGACGCCCAGCCCCCGGCACCGTGGGGGTACAGCCCGAATGGTTCTACAAGGGCAACGGCCACAGCGCCGTCGCCCCCGGCCAGCCCCTCACCAGCCCCGGCTTCGCGCTGGATGCGGGCGAGGAACCCGAGATCGCGGGCATCTATGTCATCGCCGCCGACGGCACGCCCGCCCGGCTGGGCTGGGCGCTGGCGAACGAGTTTTCCGACCATGTGACCGAGCGGATCAATTACCTCTACCTCGCGCATTCCAAGCTGCGCGCAGCCTCCTTCGGCCCCGAGATCCTCGTGGGCGACTTGCCCGCCGACCTGCGCGGCACCAGCCGCATCCGGCGCGGGGATGCGGTGATATTCGAGGCGCCGTTCCTGTCGGGCGAGGCGAACATGTCGCATACGCTGGCGAATCTCGAGCATCACCATTTCAAATATCCCCTGTTCCGCCAGCCCGGAGACGTGCATGTGCACATGTTCGGTACCGCCACACTCAGCTTTGCCGCAGGCATCGTGCCGCAGGCGGGCGATGTGTTCGAGATCGAGGCCGCGCCCTTCGGCCTGCCGCTGACAAACCCGCTGGCCGTGGCCGCCCCCCTTGCGGGCGCGGTGGTGGTGCAGCCCCTGTGAGGACGACATGACATTCAAACCCGCCCACTGGCCCCGCAAGCTGCGCTCGCAAACCTGGTTCGGGGGCACGTCCAAGGACAACATCTACCATCGCGGCTGGATGAAGAATCAGGGCTTTCCGCCCGACCTCTTCGATGGCCGCCCGGTCATCGGCATCCTGAACACCTGGTCGGAACTCACCCCCTGCAACGCACACCTGAACGACCTCGCGCAGCGCGTGAAGCACGGGATCTATGAGGCGGGCGGCTTTCCGGTCGAGGTGCCGGTGTTCAGCGCCTCCGAATCCGCCTTCCGCCCCACCGCCATGATGTTCCGCAACCTGGCCGCCATGGCGGTGGAAGAGGCGATGCGCGGCCAGCCGATGGACGGCTGCGTGCTCATGGTGGGCTGCGACAAGACCACGCCCAGCCTTTTGATGGCCGCCGCTTCCACCGACCTGCCCTCCATCGTCGTCACCGGCGGCCCGATGCTGAACGGATACTACCGCAACGAACGGGTCGGCTCCGGCACGCATCTGTGGAAATTCTCCGAGGCCGTGAAGGCGGGCGAGATGACACGCGAGGAGTTTGTCGAGGCCGAGGCCAGCATGTCGCGCAGCCCCGGATCCTGCAACACCATGGGCACCGCCAGCACGATGGCAAGCATGGCCGAGGCGCTGGGAATGGCGCTGTCGGGCAATGCCGCGATCCCCGCCGTGGACAGCCGCCGCCGCGTCATGGCGCAGATGACCGGCCGGCGCATCGTGCAGATGGTCAAGGATGACCTCAAACCCTCCGACATCCTGAAGAAAGAGGCGTTCGAGAATGCCATCCGCACCAACGGCGCCATCGGCGGGTCGACCAACGCCGTGATCCACCTTCTGGCCATCGCGGGCCGTGTCGGCCTCGAGCTGACCTTGGACGACTGGGACCGTTGCGGCCGCGATGTGCCCACGATCGTGAACCTGATGCCCTCGGGCAAATACCTGATGGAGGAATTCTTCTACGCCGGCGGCCTGCCCGTGGTGATCAAGCGTCTGGGCGAGGCGGGCCTTCTGCACAAGGATGCCCTCACGGTGTCGGGCGAGACGATGTGGGATCAGGTCAAGGATGTGGTCAACCACAACCCCGATGTGATCCTGCCCACCGACCGGGCGCTCACGCAATCGGGCGGCGTGGTGGTGCTGCGCGGCAACCTCGCGCCCAAGTGTGCGGTCCTCAAACCCTCCGCCGCGACGCCCGCCCTCCTCACCCACCGGGGCCGCGCCGTGGTGTTCGAGGATATCGACGACTACAAGGCCCGCATCAACGATGAGGGGCTGGACATCGACGAGACCTGCGTGATGGTCCTGAAGAACTGCGGGCCGAAAGGCTATCCCGGCATGGCCGAGGTGGGCAACATGGGCCTGCCGCCGAAGCTCCTGCGCCGTGGCATCACCGACATGGTGCGCATCTCGGATGCCCGCATGTCCGGCACCGCCTATGGCACGGTGGTCCTGCACACCTCGCCCGAGGCGGCCGCCGGCGGCCCGCTTGCCGTGGTGCGCAACGGCGACATGATCGAGCTGGATGTGCCCGCCCGCCGCCTGCACCTCGACATCCCCGAGGCCGAACTGACGGCCCGCCTCGCCGCCTGGACCCCCAGCCACCCGCAGGCCGCCAGCGGCTATGCCTGGCTGCACCAGCAGCATGTCGAGGGGGCCGACACCGGCGCCGACCTTGATTTCCTCAAGGGCTGCCGGGGCAATCCCGTGGGCAAGGACAGCCATTGATGCCCGCCCGCCGCTCCATCGCCCTTGTGGGCATCGGCAAGATCGCGCGCGACCAGCATGTGCCCGCGCTGGCCGCCAGCCCCGACTGGCAGCTTGCCGCCACCGTCTCGCGCGCGGGCAGCGTGGCGGGCATCGACAGCTATACCGATTTTGACCGTATGCTGGCCGAACGGCCCGACATCGGCACCGTCTCGCTCTGCATGCCCCCGGTGCCGCGCTATGCCTATGCAGAGGCGGCGCTGCGCGCGGGCCGCCATGTCATGCTGGAAAAACCACCGGGCGCCACGCTGGCCGAGGTGCATGCCCTGCAAACCCTTGCCACCGCGAATGGCCTCACGCTCTACGCCACCTGGCACAGCCGCATGGCCCATGCCGTGGCACCTGCGCGCGACTGGCTGCGCGGGCGCGCCGTCCGCCGCGCCCATGTCACCTGGCGTGAGGATGTGCGCAAATGGCACCCGGGGCAGGACTGGGTGTTCGATCCGGGCGGGATGGGCGTGTTCGACCCCGGCATCAACGCCCTGTCGATCCTCACGCATATCCTGCCCGCGCCGGTCCACCTCACCGCCGCCACGCTCACCTGCCCCGCCAACCGCCACACCCCGATCGCCGCCGCCCTGACCTTCTCCGGCCAGGTCACCGCCGATTTCGACTGGCGCCAGACCGGCACGCAGACCTGGGACATCGAGATCGACACCGACGGCGGGCATCTCGCCCTGCGCATGGGCGGCAACCGGCTGGAGATCGACGGGGCCGGGGTGGCGGGCGAAAACTCGATCATGGGCGAATATCCGGCGCTTTACGCCCGCATGGCTGCCCTTGTGGCGGCGGGCTGGTCGGATGTGGACCTTGCCCCGATGGTGCATGTCGCCGACGCGATGACGCTTGGACGGCGGCTGACCACCGACCCGTTCGACTTCTAGGGGAACGACATGCGGACAGGCCGCCATCTGATCGCCGGAACCTGGGTTCCGGGCACCGACACCTTTGCCTCTGCCCCCGTGACCGGCGACCCCGTGGCCCATGCGCGCGGCACGCCCGCCGATATCGACGCCGCCTGCCGGGGGGCCGAGGCTGCCTTTGCCGCCTATGCGGGCCTGGCCCGCGCCGACAGGGCCACCTTCCTCGACCGCATCGCCACCGAGATCGAGGCGCGCGGCCCCGCGATCACCGCCATAGGCACCGCCGAAACCGGCCTGCCCCCCGCCAGGCTGGAGGGGGAGCGGGGGCGCACCACCGGACAGTTGCGCCTTTTTGCCGACCATATCCGCGCAGGCGCCCATCTCGACCGCCGCGTGGACGGCGCGCTGCCTGACCGCACGCCGCTGCCCCGCCCCGAGATCCGCATGATCCAGCGGCCCGTGGGGCCGGTCGGCGTGTTCGGCGCATCGAACTTCCCGCTGGCCTTCTCCACCGCCGGGGGCGACACGGCCAGCGCGCTGGCGGCGGGCTGCCCCGTGGTGGTCAAGGGTCACCCGGCGCATCCCGGCACGTCCGAGCTTGTGGCGCAGGCCATCGACGCGGCCATCCGCGCCTGCGGGATGCCCGCTGGCATCTTCTCGCTGGTGCAGGGTGACGGGCAGGATATCGGGGCGGCACTCGTGCAACACCCGCTGATCCGGGCCGTGGGCTTTACCGGCAGCCTGCGCGGGGGGCGGGCGCTGTTCGACCTCTGCGCCGCGCGGCCGGCTCCGATCCCGTTCTATGGTGAGCTTGGGTCGGTCAACCCGATGTTCCTGATGCCGGCCGCCCTTGCCGCGCGCGGCGGCGTCATCGCGACGGGCTGGGCGGCATCACTGACGATGGGGGCAGGGCAGTTCTGCACGAATCCCGGGATCGCCATCGTGATCGACGGCCCCGATGCGGAGGCCTTTGCCGCCGCCACCGCGACCGCCCTCGGCGCCGTGCCCGCACAGACCATGCTGACCACCGGTATCGCCGCCGCCTACCGCGCCGGGCATGACCGGTTCCGGGCGCATCCGGCGGTCTCCACGCTCCTCGCTTCGGCCATCGGCCTGCGTGACACCACGCCTGCGCTGTTCTCCGTGTCGGGCGACCGCTGGCGGGACGATCCCCATCTGGGGGATGAGGTGTTCGGCCCCCTCGGCCTGATTGTCCGTGTCCGCGACATGGACCAGATGCACCAGATCGCGGCGCGGCTGGAGGGGCAACTCACCTGCACCCTGCATGTCGATCCGCCCGACCATCCCGCCGCCCGCGCCCTGATCCCGGTGCTGGAGCGCAAGGCGGGCCGCCTTCTGGCCAACGGCTTTCCAACCGGGGTCGAGGTTTGCGACGCGCAGGTGCACGGCGGGCCCTATCCCGCCAGCACCAACTTTGGCGCAACCTCGGTCGGCACGCTGGCGATCCGGCGCTGGCTGCGCCCTGTGGCCTTCCAGAACATTCCGGAGGAGCTTCTGGGCGAGGATCTGGCCTGACGGCAGCCTTGATGCAGGTCAATCCGGGGCGGCGTCAACGGTGGTAACGTTTCCCACGGACTCACCCCAAGGGAGACACGCGATGGACGATCTGCACGCCGAACCCCCCCACAAACGCCCCACCTGGACCGAACAGATCGAGGTCGCGGGCGACCAGCTCATCGCCCAGATCCGCAAGCTGGCAGCGGAAGGGTCGGTCCGCCGCATCCGCATCACCGAACCCGATGGCGATCTTGTGGTGGAAATGCCGCTGACCATCGGCGCCATCGCCGGGGGCGCGGTGGTGCTGGCCGCACCGCTGCTGGCGGTGCTGGGCACGCTCGCGGCCTTCCTGACCAAGGTGAAGGTCGAGATCACCCGCGACGGTGCAGACCCCAAGGCCTGAGGCGCGTCGCGGCCCGGACCCGCAAGGGGGGCCTCGCCCCGGCAGGCGGCGCAAAGCTTAACAAAACATGAATCCGGGTGGCTCAAGCCATTGATCTGAAACACCCGGATCACTGTCCCATCATGGGACGCCCCTCAGGCCAGCGCCGCCGCCACCTCGTCCGACATGTCGAAATTGGCGGTGACGGTCTGCACGTCGTCATCCTCTTCCAGCGTGTCGATCAGCTTCATCAGCTTTTCGGCCGTCGCCAGATCGACGTTGGTCCGGTTCTGCGGCCGCCATACCAGCTTGGCCTCGTCGCTCTCGCCCAGCACCTTCTCCAGCGCGTCCGACACCTCCGACAGCGCTTCGAACGGGCAATAGATCCAATGCCCCTCCTCGTCGCTTTCCACGTCGTCGGCCCCGGCCTCGATCGCGGCCATCATCACGGTGTCCGCGTCGCCGGCGGTCACCGGATAGCTGATCTCGCCCACCCGGTCGAACATGAAACTGACCGAGCCCGTGGTGCCAAGGTTCCCGCCATGCTTGACGAAATAGGACCGCACGTTCGACGCGGTGCGGTTCAGGTTGTCGGTCATCGCCTCGACGATGATCGCGATGCCGTTGGGGCCATACCCCTCATACCGGATCTCGGTGTAATCGGCGGCGTCGCCCATCTGGGATTTCTTGATCGCGCGGTCGATCACATCCTTGGGCATGGACTGCGATTTCGCGGCCTTCACCGCCAGCCGCAGGCGGGGGTTCTTGTCGGGATCGGGGTCGCCCATCTTGGCGGCGACGGTGATCTCTTTCGCCAGCTTCGAGAACATCGCCGAGCGCAGCTTGTCCTGCTTGCCCTTGCGATGCTGGATGTTGGCCCATTTGGAATGGCCTGCCATGGCGCGCCTCCGACCGTTCAGCTCAATGGCGGGTTCCTACACCAGCGCCGCACGGGCCCGCAACCCCGGCCCCTCAGAACGGAAAGAACACCGGGATCAGCAGGCTCATCGCCACCATCATCGTCAGGTTCAGGGGCACCCCGATCCGCAGGAAATCGGTGAAACGGTATCCGCCCGGACCATAGACCAGCGTGTTGGTCTGATACCCGATGGGGGTGGCGAAACTGGCCGAGGCCCCGAACATCACCGCCACCACGAGGGGGCGCGGGTCGATGCCCAGCTGCAGGCCCAGCCCGATGGCGATGGGGGCCATGATCACCGCCACCGCGTTGTTCGACACGATCTCGGTCAGCACCGAGGTCATCGCATAGACGACAAAGATCAGAACGAAGGGCGGCAGGCCCGACAGCGACGGCGCGATCCGCCCCACCACCAGTTGCACCGCCCCCGAATGGTCCAGCCCGGCCCCGACCGCAAGCATCCCGAAGATCAGTGCCAGCAGCCGCCCCTCGACAAACCCGAACGCCTCATCCGCATCGATGCAGCGCGTCACCAGCACCACCGCGACCCCCAGGAGCGACAGAACGACGATCGGCGCGACGTTCAGCGCCGACAGCGCCACGATGGCCACCAGCACGCCCACGGCCAGCGGCGCATGGCGTCGGCGGAACGGGCGCTCGGACGGGCTGGAGATGTCCACCATGTCCATCTCGGACGCCAGCCGCTGGATGTCGCCCGGAGCGCCCTCCAACAGCAGCGTGTCGCCGACCTGCACCACGAGGTCATCCAGCTGCCGACCGATGTTCTGGTTGCGCCGGTGGACCGCAAGCGGATAGACGCCGTAGCGCCGCCGCAGCCGCATCGACCCCAGCGACCGCCCCACCATGTGGCAGCCCGGCGTGATCAGAACCTCGACGGTCGTGGTCTGCACGGACGACAGCTTGTCCACCAGCCGCAGGTCCTTGGACTGTTGCAGCGCCAGCACCTCGGACATCGGCGTGCGCAGCACCACGCGGTCCCCCGCCTCCAGCACCACCTCGGACAGCGCACGGCGCAGGCTGGCATCGCCGCGCAGCACGTCGATCACGCGGCAGTTGTCGCGCTTGAACAGGTCCACCTCCTCGACCTTGCGGCCGGCGAGCGCCGATCCTTCCGGCAATGCCACCTCGGTAAAGAATTTCATCCGCGCGCGGTCGCCCAGCAGCATCCCCATGCTGTCACGGTCGGGCAGGACGCGTCGGCCCACCAGCCAGATATAGCTGATCCCGATAACCGACGCGGCGATGCCCAGGGGCGTGATGTCGAAGATGCCGAAGGGTTCCATCCCGCGCTGCCGCACGACCCCATCGACAAGGAGGTTTGTCGAGGTGCCGATCAGGGTGACCGTGCCGCCGAAGATCGCCAGATAGCTGAGCGGGATCATCACCTTTGACGCGGACACCTTCAGTTGCCGCGCAAGCTGCATGAACACCGGGATCATCACCACTACGATGGGTGTGTTGTTCATGAAGGCCGACATGACCAAGATGCCGACCGTCAGCGCGGCCATCGTGGCGACCGGCTTGGCCTTGACGTTGCGCATGGCCACCGCCGTCACCCAGTCCAGCGCGCCGGTGCGCACCAGCGACCCCACGACGATGAACATGGCGGCGATGGTCCAGGGGGCGTGGTTGGAAAACACCGTCAGCGCGGCCTGTTGGGGCAGGATGCCGAGGACCAGCATCACCGCGGCCCCGGCGATAGCCGTCACCTCGGGCGGAAAGATCTCGCGAACGAACAGCGCGAACATGCCCAGCACGATCAGGATTGCACCCCAGGCCTGTGCCTCAGCCGACAGTTCAAGCCCGAACATCGCATCCCCGTTTCGTGACCTTCCCTGTGTAACGCCGCGCTGCAGCTTGTCAAACGCGGGATGCGGCAGGGGTGCTGCGCGGACTTACCAGCACCAAACCTGCCAGCATCACCGCCATCGCCGCCCAAACATAGGGCGAGAACCGCTCGTCCAGGATCAGCATGGCCCAGACCACGCCCGAGCCGGTCACGATGTAGGACGTCTGCGCGGCAAACACCGCTCCCGCCCGCGCGGCCAGCCAGACATAGGCGGAATAGGCGAAGGCATGGGCGCCCGAGGACAGGGCAAGGGCCGCCTCCGGTGCCCCCCAGGGCGCGCGCGGGTCGATCCACTGGCCGGTGGCCAGCGTCACGGGCAGCACCATCGCCGCCCCAACGCAGGACACGAGGAACATCGCCTGCACCGCCGTCAGCCCCGGCGTGCCCATCCGCGCCACCACGTTCCCCTCGATCGCATAGAACAGCGGCCCGATCAGCGCCAGCGGCAGGAAGGCGGCCATCGCGGGCGAGGGCAGGCTTGCCTCGGGCAGGGCGATCAGCGCCACGCCCGCCAGGCCGCAGGCCAGCCCGGCGATACGGCCGAGGCTAACACGGTCCATCCCGAGGGCGAGGGCCAGCGGAAAGACCAGGATCGGCACCGTGGCGATCAGGATCGACATGAGGCCTGCGGGCAGTCGTTCGACCGAGATGTAGAACGTGGTGTTGGGCACCAGCGTGCCCAGCATGGCAATCAGCGCAGCAAAACCCAGTTGCCGCCGCCCCACCACCAATCCGTGCGCGAAAGGGGCCAGCACCAGCGCCCCAATCACCAGCTGCCAGAAGATGAGGCCAAAGGCCCCGTGCCCGGTAGACACCGCGATCTTGCCCAGGGTCTGGGTCGATCCCCAGGCCACCCCGCACACCATAAGGACCCCGGCATAAAGGACGCGCGTCGTCAGGGCCGCGCCTCCGCCAGCCGCCCGCCGATCCGCACCGGGGCCACACGGCGGGCGCGTCCGGTCGCGTCGTCGGTCTCGATGAACACGCCCGACAGCGTGGCCTCGCCGCCCGCAGGCTCGAACCGGCCCTTGGCCATGCCGGTGACGAAGCGGCGCATCGGCTCGTCCCGCTCCATCCCGATCACCGACAGGTAATCGCCGCACATGCCCGCGTCGGTCATGTAGGCAGTGCCTGCGGGCAGGATCTGTGCGTCGCCCGTGGGCACATGGGTATGCGTGCCCACCACCAGGCTCGCGCGGCCGTCGCACCAGTGGCCGAGTGCCATCTTCTCGCTGGTGGCCTCGGCATGCACATCGACAATCGCGGCCTGCACCATGCCGCCCGGCGGATGCGCGCGCAGCACAGCGTCCACCGCCGAAAAGGGATCGTCGAAGGGCCGCTTCATGAACACCTGGCCCAGCACCTGGGTCACCAGAACCTTGCGCCCGCCCGCCGCCGCGAACACCCGCGCGCCGCGTCCGGGGGCGGTGCGGGCAAAGTTCAGCGGTCGCAGGATGCGCGGCTCGGTCTCGATGAATTGCAGCATGTCCTTCTGGTCAAAGGCGTGATCGCCAAGTGTCAGGCAATCGGCCCCCGCTGCCAAAAGGCCCTTGGCATGTTCGGGCGTCAGCCCCGCGCCCGACGACGCATTCTCGCCATTCACCACCACGAAATCGAGGGCCCAGTCCGCGCGCAGGCCAGACAGCCGCGCCGTCACCGCGGCGCGGCCCGACCGCCCCATCACATCGCCCAGAAAAAGCATCCGCATGGGCGACAGCGTTACGGGGGCCGAGCCGCCCCGGCAAGGGGTGGCGCGCGGATTGCACGCGAATGGCCAATTCGCCACGCGGTGCGGGAAAGGATGTTCTTGCCTGCGCGAACGACGTGATGCGATACTCAGGGCGTATTTGACGGACCATTGGGAGCACCTTATGCCGCTTGACGCCGAGAAATTGGATGAGCTGAAATCCAACATTGCCTTTGCCCGCAAGCGCCCGCTGGCATTCGGGCTATGTCTGGGCAAGTCGGCGGAAACCACCGTGCTCCTGAGCCACAAGACCAAGGACCCCGAAACGGTCGGGCGGCTTGCCAAGAAGGAGGGCGAAACGACCAAGATCGCCTTTGGCATGATGGCGGTCGAGGCCAAGAACCTGAACTTCATGTGCCATGGCGACGTTATCCCCGGCCTTGCGCGCAAGACAAAGGAGATGCTGAAGGCCGCCGGGATAAAGATGAAGGTGCGCATCCTGGACGCCGAGGGCAATCTTCTGGAGGATGACGGCGACGAGGATGAGGACGGAGATGCCAAGCCCGCCGTTGCGCCCGCTGCTGCGCCCACCGCCGAGGCCGATCCGCAGAAGGAGAAATGGACGGCGACGCGTCCTCGCATCGCGGATGCGCTGGCCACCCTTGCCGCCGATGGCAAGCTGGACCTCACGCAGCCGCAGGCAGCCTGGGCGGTAGCGCTGGCAAAGGCCGAGGCGGGCGATTTCGCGGGCGCGCTGCTGCAGGCAACCGAGGCGGCGCGCCTGATCGCGGCGGCATCTGCCGCAGCGAAGGTGCTGGAGGCCGAGCGCGCCCGCTGGACAGAGATGGCGGCCCAAATTGGACCGGCCATTCAGGAGCTGGGCAAGGCCGCGACACCGGAGGTGAAGAAGATCGCGGCCTACTGGGCCTTGGCACAGTCCAAGGCCGCAGGCCCTGCGCCGGACTTTGCGACATCGCTGAAATCGGCGGCGACTCTGGTCAAGATGATCGCGGAATACCGTTCGAAAAAGGCGCAGGAGGCAAAGGCCAAGGAACGTGCGGACGCGGTGGCTGCCCGTGGCACGCCGCCCGATCATTATGTCAACGGCGCGCCACCGGTGAATTCCGAGGAAAACGAGAAGCTCAAGCTCATGTCAGACGAGGACCTTGCCAAGGCCGACCTGACGCTTGGCGATCCCAAGGTCCTGTTCGGCAACGACTACATGCAGAAGCTGAAGGACGCAAAGTTCAAGGGCGAGGGCAACCCGAATCTCAAGGCGCTGATGCGCGAGGTGGACAAGGGCATGTCCGATGATCGCACGAAAGAGGTGATGATCCTGCTGGCGCAAATCGTGGGGGCCCCCCCCTCATCCGCCAAGCTGACGGATGACCACGCGCGGTTCCTGATCCTGCGCAGGCAGCAAGAGGCGATCGGGAAGAAAAAGAAAAAGCAGGAAGTCCCCAGCCTCGATGAAAAGAAGCATGACAAGTTCATGGCCTCGCGCGGGCAACTGATGTTCGGCAAGGTGCTGGGGGATGCCTTCGGCATCCATGAGGTTTTTGCCGCGCTCCTCAGCCCGACCGGCGGCCTTGTCGGAGCCGACAACAGCTCGCTGCATCTGGCTGCCGACAACCCCGTGGCGATCCACGGGACGGTGCACGACGCGGCGGGATACATGGCCAGCTACCATGAGGACGGACCCGGCTATAACTATCTGAACAGCAACTTTGAGAACCTGATCTTCGACAACCTGCCCCTGCCTGACTACCTGGCCGGTCAACTGTCAGGCGTGCCGTTCTGGATCAAGGAGGCCGGGGCCGACTATGCCGGAAGGCTTGTCGATGATGCGGCTGTCATGGTCGAGAAAAAGCTGAAGGAGGCCCGCGATGCCGTGCAGGCCGAGATTGACCTGAAGATCGCCCAGGCTAAGCGAAAGGCGCTGGACATCGCCCACGAGGCCGAGAAAAAGGCGAAGCTGGCCGAAAACAAGGCGCTGGAGGTGGCCGATGCCATCCAGGATGCCGGAGGCAAGGCGAAGAAGGCGACGGTCGATACGCTGGAGGACGCCGCCAAGGGCCTCAAGAACGTCAAGGACGAGGCGAAGAAAAAGCTCGAGTCCGCGTGGAAATCCATCTGGAGCTGATGCATGTCGATTGATGTTCACCCCTCTGAATTCGCCTATGCATTCGCCTTTGCCCGCGCCGAGGAGGTGATCGGCTGGGGCTCGGATCCCTTCCGGCCGACGGGCGAGGTTGATGGCGCGCAGGGCGACTGGCTCACCATGGGCGAAGCGCGGCTGACCACCGAGGGGCGCCTCGTGGGCACGCCCGATACTGGCCTGAACTTTACCGACGAAATGGCCTCGGCGGTGCTTGCGCTGGTCAACCCGAGCATCGTGATGCTGGCGCAGCGCAAGGCGGGCGACGGCGTGCAGACGATGACGGTGCATATTGCCGATGACGTGCTCATCGGCCTTACGCGCAATACGGAGGGCATGTTCGAGATGGAACGCTATGCCGATCTGGCTGCGGCGGCTGGTGCCTGCGCGGGGTTCGTCGGCGCGGACCTTCTGCCGCTCGCTTCCGAGGCGCGGATCGAATCGGACCGGGAGACGCTGACTGGCCTGATCCGGCTCGCGCGCGATGGCCAGACCGACCGGGTGGCCGCCGAACTGGTGCGGCTTGGCATCTCTGGTGCGGATGCGGCTTCGGCCACGCGCGCACTGGCCGCGCCCGCCGTGGCGGGGGTGGTGAGCGTGCTCTATTGTCAGGGCAACGCCGTGGTGGACGTCGAGACCTTCAGCGTCATGACCAGTGACGAGGATCAGACCTGGATCATGTTCCCGCCCGCCAGCCTGGAGGGCCCGATGATCCTCGAGCGCAGTTCCGCCGCTGCCCTGACGGCGCGCGTCGCCGTCGGGATCGTCGCACGGATCAGCGCGAACGGCTGAGCCACGCAGAACTGCGCGCCACGGGCGCTGCATGTGGGGGTGGCCCGGCGGCACCTAGCGGCGCCGGGCCTTGCCACCACGCATTCCCGCACGGCCCGCGGTGGAACGGCCCGACATCTTCACCGCCGCCTCCGCCGCCTCTTCCACCGCCGATTGCCGCGCCAAGGGATCGTCGGCCACGGCCAGTTCCACCGCCTCCAGCCGCTTGACCTCATCGCGAAGGCGCGCGGCCTCTTCGAATTCCAGGTTCTCGGCGGCCTTGCGCATCTGCAGGCGCAGCCCGTCCAGATGCGCCGCGAGGTTCGAGCCGATCATCGGCTTGTCCACCTTCGCCGTGACGCGGGCCATGTCGGTATCGCCCTGGTAAAGGCCCGCCAGCACATCCTCGACGTTCTTCTTCACCGTCTCGGGGGTGATGTTGTGCTTGATGTTATAGGCGATCTGCTTGTCGCGGCGGCGCGTCGTCTCGCCGATGGCGCGTTCCATGCTTCCGGTGATGCGGTCGGCATACATGATGACCCGGCCTTCGGAATTCCGTGCGGCGCGCCCGATGGTCTGGATCAGCGAGGTTTCGGACCGCAGGAACCCCTCCTTGTCCGCGTCCAGAATGGCCACCAGCCCGCATTCGGGAATGTCGAGCCCCTCGCGCAAGAGGTTGATGCCCACCAGCACGTCGAAGGCCCCCAGCCGCAGGTCGCGCAGGATCTCGATCCGCTCGATCGTGTCGATGTCGGAGTGCATGTAGCGGATGCGCACGCCCTGTTCGTGCAGGTATTCGGTCAGGTCCTCGGCCATGCGCTTGGTCAGCACCGTGACCAGCACCCGCAGCCCGCGGGCAGCCACCCGGCGAACCTCATCCAGAAGGTCATCGACCTGCATCTCGACGGGCCGGATCTCGATCATCGGGTCGATCAGGCCGGTGGGGCGGATCACCTGTTCGGCGAAGGTGCCGCCCGACTGTTCCAGCTCCCAGGCCGAGGGGGTGGCGCTGACAAAGATCGACTGCGGGCGCATGGCGTCCCATTCCTCGAACTTCAGGGGGCGGTTGTCCATGCAGGAGGGCAGGCGGAACCCGTGTTCGGCCAGCGTGAACTTGCGCCGGTAGTCGCCCTTGTACATGCCCCCGATCTGGGGGACCGAGACGTGGGATTCATCGGCAAAGACGATGGCATTGTCAGGGATGAATTCGAACAGCGTGGGCGGCGGCTCGCCGGCCGCGCGGCCCGTGAGGTAGCGGCTGTAGTTTTCGATCCCGTTGCAGACGCCGGTGGCCTCCAGCATCTCAAGATCGAAGGTGCAGCGCTGTTCCAGCCGCTGCGCCTCCAGCAGCTTTCCCTCGGCCACCAGCTGGTCAAGTCGCTGGCGCAGCTCGATCTTGATGCCCTGGATGGCCTGCTGCATCGTCGGGCGCGGTGTCACATAGTGCGAATTGGCATAGATGCGGATCTGCTTGAAGCTGTCGGTTTTGGCCCCGGTCAGCGGGTCGAATTCGGTGATCGATTCCAGCTCGTCGCCGAAGAACGAAAACCGCCAGGCGCGATCGTCAAGGTGGGCTGGCCAGACCTCCAGCCCGTCGCCGCGCACCCGGAAATTCCCGCGCTGAAAGGCCTGATCGTTGCGGCGGTATTGCTGGGCCACCAGCTCCGCCAGCACGCGGCGCTGGTCATAGGCCTGCCCCACCACGAAATCCTGCGTCATCGCCGAATAGGTCTCGACCGACCCGATGCCGTAGATGCAGGACACCGAGGCCACGATGATCACGTCATCCCGTTCCAGAAGAGCCCGGGTGGCCGAATGGCGCATCCGGTCGATCTGTTCGTTGATCTGGCTTTCCTTCTCGATATAGGTGTCGGACCGGGCGACATAGGCCTCGGGCTGGTAGTAGTCATAATAGCTGACGAAGTATTCCACCGCGTTGTCGGGAAAGAACCCCTTGAATTCGCCATAAAGCTGGGCCGCCAGCGTCTTGTTGGGCGCAAGGATGATGGCCGGGCGCTGCGTCTCCTCGATGATCTTGGCCATGGTGAAGGTCTTGCCGGTGCCGGTGGCCCCCAGCAGGACCTGGTTCTGCTCGCCCGCAAGGATGCCGCCCGCCAGTTCCGCAATCGCCGCGGGCTGGTCGCCGGCGGGCTGGAACGGGGTGGACAGCTTGAACCTACGCCCGCCTTCCAGTTTGGGGCGAGTCAGGACTTCGGGGCGCGGGTCGACAAGGTTGGCGTTGTTGTGGGGCATGGGCGATTCCCTCCAACACGCAAAGATGGTCCGTTTTTGTTCCGCCGCAAGGCGCAATCGGGGCATTGTCCGATCCGCCGGGGCGTTGTCTGATCGGTTGGTCTGCGCTAGGGCAATCAAGCGGGGAGCCGATGGGACAGAAGATCGACACGCAGGCCATCGGCCTTGATACCGGCCTTGCGCTGATCCGCTGGCTGACCGGCGCGGAAAGCCTGCATTACGGCGACTGGACCGGGCTGGAGGTCTGCGCGGGCAACCTGAGGGCCGCGCAGGACGCCTATACCGACCGGCTGTTCGCGCTTTTGCCGCCGTGGCCGCTGCGGGTGCTCGACATCGGTGGCGGGGCGGGCGAGACGGCAAGGCGGCTGCTGGCGCGCGGGCATCAGGTGCAAATCGTGGTGCCCTCGGCCTATCTGGCCGCGCGCTGCCGGGTGAATGCGCCGGGGGCGGCCGTGCATGAATGCCGCTTTCAGGATTTCGCCGGCCCGGGCCCGTTCGACCTGTGCCTGTTCTCGGAAAGCTTCCAGTATATCCCGATGACCGAAAGCCTGCCGAAATGCCTGCAGCTGCTGGCCCCGGATGGACAGGTCCTGCTGGCTGACTGCTTTCGCACCGATGTCTATCTCGGCCGCGCGCAGCACGGGCCGCAGCCGGGCGGCGGGCACCATCTGTCGGCCTTCCGCGCGGTGCTCGCGGGCATGCCCTGGGAGGTGACGCATGAGGAAGAGGTGACCGCCGCCGTAGCCCCCTCCATCGATCTTGAGCAGGAGTTCTTCAACGTCATCGGCCTTGGCCTGACGCGCATCCGCGAAGAGCTGGCGGCGAAAAAGCCGCTGCCCTTCTGGGCGCTGTCGCGTCTGCTTGGGGCCGTGCTGCCCTCGCGGCGGCGGGACCGGCTGATGGCCCGGCTGACCAGCCGCGCCCGCACCGCCGAGGCGTTCCGCACCTACAACCATTACATGCTGTTCCGTCTTGCCCCGCGGCCCTTGCCAATGGGTTAACGGAGTTACGGCAATTTTATCGAGAATGCAGATCGAAGGCGCATCTTTCGGTTGAATTGACCGAACGAAAAGGGCACATTCGCTAGGCAAGCAGCAGAAGCGTTGCCGACGGGTTGCACCCACACACCCCACCCACACTCCCCGTGATCCGTCGGCAACGTCTCCTTGCGGGGCAGGCCGCGGTCGCGTGCCCCTTGCGTGGCGACCCCGCTTTGCGGCATATCCAGAGGGTCATCTTGCAAGGAATCCCATGCCCGCCCGCATCTTTCAGCCCGCCCGCACCGCGATGCAGTCCGGTTCTGCCAAGACCAACGACTGGGTTCTGGAGTTTGCCCCGGCGTCCGCGCGCGAGGTTGATCCGCTGATGGGCTGGACCTCGTCGGACGACACCCAGGCCCAGGTGCGGCTGCGCTTTCCCACCCGCGAGGCCGCCGAGGACTATGCCCGGGCCAAGGGCCTCGACTATGTCGTGACCGAACCGAAACCGCGCAAGCCGGTGATACGGCAGCGCGGCTATGGCGAGAATTTCGCGACCGACCGGCGCGGGGTCTGGACGCATTGAGCCTGTCGCTCGACTCGGAAAGCCCGCTGGGGGCGGACCTCGGCCTGCTGTTCGACCGCCACACCCGCGCGATGCAGGCCGACACGCCGCCCGAGAGCATCCACATGATGGATCGCGCAGCCTTGGCCGACCCCGGCATCCGGTTCTTCGTGCTGCGCGATGTGGGTGTGCCCATCGGCATGGGGGCGTTCAAGCGCCTCACCGGCGATCATGCCGAGATCAAGTCGATGCATGTGCTGGCCGAGGCGCGGGGCCGTGGTCTGGCGCGCGTGATCCTCGACCACCTGATCGCCGAGGCCAAGGCCGACGGCATCCGCCGCCTGTCGCTGGAAACCGGCGCGCAGGACAGTTTCGCCCCGGCGCGGCGGCTTTATGAACTCGCGGGGTTCAGCTATTGCGACCCGTTCGAGGGGTATGGCCCCGACCCGAACTCTGCCTTCATGACGCGCGAAATCTGATTGCGTGACAGCCGGAGTTGCCGCATGAACGGGCGCGTGCGGCCCCGTAGCTCAACTGGATAGAGCAAGGACCTTCTAAGTCCGAGGTTGAGGGTTCGATTCCTTCCGGGGTCGCCATCGCTTTATTAAGCATCTGATTTCCGTTCATTTTTCGGCCATTCTTGGAACCTCTGCCGGATAGTTGGAACTTTTCTGTTCCACGCCTGTTCCCATGATCGTTTTCCGAAGGTCTGCGCCCTTGCTGTAGTGCTGCACCATCGCGAGCGATTCATGGCCCAGCCACGCGGCCATCTGCTTCGTGTTCGCGCCGTTCTCGGCCAGGATGTTGCCCCTGCGCTTGCGCAGGCCATGGGCCGATTTCCCCCTTACCCCGGCCGCGCGGGCGGCCGCTGCGAACCAGGCGCTGGCGGCTTTGATCGACCGGCCCTTGCCGTGCTGCGTGACCATCAGCAGCGCATGGCGGGCCGGGCGGGCATCCATCGCGGCCAGCAGCTGCGCCTGCCCTGCAGGATCGGCATAGGCCGGGGCGGGGCACCGCAAGGGAATGTGGACCTCGTGCCCGGTCTTGCCTTGGGCATAGGTCAGCCATCCGTCGCGGCCGATCATGCCTTCGGTCAGGCGCACCGCGTCCGACATGCGCGCGCCGGTCCAGTGCAGCAGCTCGAAGGCCAGGCGTTCGGCGCTGGCCAGTGGCCATCGGGCGCGGAAGGCGGCAACGTCCTCTTCGGTCCAGAACTTGTGCCCCTGCGACCTGGGAACCTTGCGCCGCTTCACGCCCTCGCCCGGGTTCTCGGCCTTCAGACCGACTGCGCACCACCATCCGCACAAGGCGCGCCAGACCTTCAGGCGGGCGTTCGCCGGATGCGGTTTCAGGCCCGCCAGGTCCTTCTGAATGTGCCTGGCCTCAAGGTCGCGCAGCGGCGCGGCGCCATAGGCGATTCGGATGCGATCAATCTGCCGCCGCCACTGACCGCGCGTCGTGGATGCCTTGGACAGGTATTCATCCGACGCCAGGAACGCGGCCACGCCCGCGCCTATGGTGCCGGTCCTGGGGGCCGCCAGCGGGGTATCCGGCAAGCCTGCAGCGCGGGCATAGGCGGCCAGGAAGCCGGGCGCGTCCTGCGGCAAATCGGGCATGGCAACGCCCTTCCGGCCCTTGGGCCGGTAATACAGGCGCGGGTTGCCGCTCGGGAATGTGCCCGACTGCGACAGATGTTTGAGTTTCAGAGTCCGAAGAGTGCGTCGCAACCGTTCGCCCCCCCGTCATGCGCCTGCCCGGCCAGGCCGAACAGCGCGTCGTCAAGCTCTTGCCGCAGCCACAGCTTGACCGTGCCCAGGGATCGAGGCGCGGGCAGAACGCCCGCCTTCACCATCGCGTCGAAGTGCCCCGGTGAAACGCCGCAATGGCGCGCAGCGTCCATCCGGCGCAGGCCGGTGGGGGGCGTGATCGGCTGAACGGTTGCCGTCATGGTGACCCTCGGAAAGCAGATGCGCCAGGGGCGCGGGGAAATGACCTAAAAGGGGCCGGGGGGAAGGGGGATTAGTCGAACCCCCCGGCCGTTGCGCCGTCACCCCCGCTCAAAAGGGCTTGCGCTGCCGGTGTTCGCCACCGCCGGCTGGGCACTCCGGGGGGAGATCACCAAACCCCCGGAATCTCAGATCACGCGCCGGGGTTCATGAACCAGCCGCGCCAGTCCATGAAGGCCGCGCCGAAGTCGAGGCGGCCCTTGAACTTCATCCCGTCCACGTCAAAGCCTTCCTGCGTGAACACCTGGGGGCCGCGGGCACCGTCCAGATAGACGTGGGTCAGGCCCTCGGGGCGGCCGGGGGCCGATGCCAGATACCACCGGGTGGCGGACGTCAGATAGGCGTCCACGACCAGCGTGAGGCGGCCAGCGAACGGATTGACCTCGCCAACCTCGATCGCCGCGATTTCCGACAGCACCTGTTCCGCGATGGTTTCCAGCTCCGGGGGCACGATCAGGAAAGTCGGGGTGACGCTGATCGGTGCCCCGGCCAGGTCCTTCTGGCGGCGCATCGCGGTGCGGGCAATCGTGAGATTCGGAACGTTGATCGGCCCCGCCGTGCCCGCGATGTTGCCGTGCGTGGTGTGGAACAGGGGTTGCCCGTCCGACATGGTCGGCCCCGCCCCCGCGTTCGCATTCAGCAGCCCCACAAAGGCCTTGCCCTCGCACTGTGCGGCACCCTCGCCCAGCATCCGCGCGACACCGTCGAACAGGCCCAGGTCATCGTTCACGATGGCTTGCCGCGACAGGCCCAGCACCCGGCCGAAGGTGGCGGCGCTGACCGTCTCGCCCGCCTCTTGCACCGTGCCATAGGTGAACTCGCCGCCTTCGCCCACCTTGGCGAATTCCAGCGCACCCGAGGCGCGCAGGCCCTGCACCGAACGGAAGTCTGCCACCGCCCTTTCGCGCGAAACCTGCTTCAGGCCAGATTGCGCCGCCAGATACATATCCAGCATGAGACGGTTGACCGTGTTGCCCAGGATCAGGGGAAAGTCGCTGGTTGAGTGCAGCGCCATCTGCACCGCCTGACCACCACGGCCTCCCAGCCAGGACCCCGATCCGGTCGAGCGGCCGGCCGCGCGCAGGCAGGCCTCGGCCATTTCGGGCAGGCTTGCGCCGGCATAGCGCGCGCCGATCCGGGGTTCCTTGCCCGTCATGCGCGCATAGAGTGCATCGGCCATCTGGTCGGGAAGCCGGGCCGAGTCAACATTCGGAACCTGCCCATAACCGCGCACCGGCCTGCCCTCGAAGGGGTCGCGGGTAAGCTCCTTCATCATCATGTCCCTCAGTTTGTTCATGAACCGAGCAGCCGCCGGGATCTTCGCGTTCACTTCCCGCTCGACCTCGTCCATGTCCTCTTTCACCATCTCGTCGGCCGCCGCCTTGAACGCATCCGCAAGGGGCATGGTGGACTTGACGGCCTCGACAAAGGCCAGCGCGGTCTTGGCCAGCTCCGTCACCTCCTCGGGCTTCGACTCGTCGTTCATGAAGGGCAGAAGGCCCTCAAGCGCATGTTCGACCTTGTCGCGGTCGATGCCCGCCTCGCGCAGGCTGACCTTCATCTGCGCAAGCTTTCGCGCCGACAGTTGCGCGCACGGGGCGCGCCTGGTGAAGTCAAGCGGCATTGGTTTTCTCCATCTTGCCAGCATCGGGCGCAGCGGGCACCCATCCGTTCGCGCGCGCCGCGCGCAGCAGCTCGGGCGGGGTCGCCCTGAACCTGGTCGGATCGAACCGCGCCAGCGGCTCGGCCGCGCCGGTGTCGATTTCGTCGATGAAATTCAGCTCAAGCGCCTCTTCGGCGCTCAGCCATGTCTCGGCCTTCATCCAGGCCGCGATGCGCTCCACCGGGTGCCCCGTTGACCGGGCATAGGCGGCGGCATAGATGCCGGTGATCTTGTCCATGGCATCGGCGGCCGCGCGCATCGTGTCGGCCGTGCCCTCGATCCCGGCGTAGGGTTCATGGATCATCAGCGCCGCTGCTTCGTGCATTACGATGTGCCAGCCGCCCATCGCCGCCAGACTGGCCGCAGATGCGGCCATGCCGACGATCAACACCGTCACATCGGACCCCCGCGCCTGCAGGGCCGCATAGATCGCCGCGCCCTCGGATGCCACACCGCCATAGCTGTTGATCACCACCCGCACCTTGCCGGTGTTCTCCGCCAGAAAGAGGGCCAGCGCCGAAGTCGTGTTGGCGGTAATGTCGCCCTCGATGCGGAACTCGGGCAGGGTCAATTTGCGCCCGCCGCTTTGGTAGGGTCAAAGTCGCGCGCCCATTCGGGATAGGTCGAACCTTTCCAGATGTGCGAAAAGTCTTTACCCTCCGGGATCCCCAGATCGTAGGCGCGGCGGCGCACTTGGTCCGCGATGCGGCTGGCGTTGACCATCACGATGCGGACCAGATCGCAATCGGCATAGTACTCGGCCATCATCCCGGCCGCGTGTGCCTCCACGTCGCACAGCCGCGCCGAAAAGTGGAAGTTGAAGCCGTTCGGGAACACCTCCGAACCGCCCTTCACGCGGACATGACAGATCACGGCCCAGAACTCGCCCGCCGATACCGGCAGGTTCAGCGGGTGGATCGTCATGTCCGGGTGCTGGCGGGCGTTCAAGCGGCCAGGAATGAACTGCGACACGCAAGAGGTTGCACCATCCCGCGCATCCTTAAGGTCGATCCCGCCTTCATCGGCGAAAGCCAGCATCAACGAAAGTTCGAACGCCTCGTCGATCCCGTAGCCCTCATGAGGCATCTTCTTGGGATAGGGCAATTGATCCCGCTGTGCCAACAAGTCGTGGCGGCGCGGGTCGATCCCGGCGCAGATAGCAAGAGCTTTGCGTTTCATCTGAAAACCTCCATCGTTTGATGCAGGTTCGTCGCGTGATGAATTTTTGTCAATGCGCAAAATCATCACGCGATGAACTTATCGCCTAAGCCCAATCGCGTGCCCTAAAATCTCCCGGTTCTCGGCCTCCACCGCCCGGTTATGCATGTCGCTCAAAAGCGCACCCAGCGACTCGCGCACCCCGGCAATGCCGAAGATCAGCTTGACATCGGACGGCCCTTGCAGCCCCTCGTGATCCCAGAGCTGCCGCTCGATCACCTCCAGCGCGGCCAGCAGGTTCAGGCCACGGTTCACGTCCCGCTCTAGACGATCCGTCAGTGCGACCAGCTCGGACGGTTTGCGGTCGATCCCCTGCACGGTTGCCCGCGCGCTCATTCTTCGGTCATCCGATGCGCCAGGGCGCGCGCGGTGTCCCGCGCGATTTCGACCATGGCGGTTGCCCGCATGGGGGCGTGGCCTGCGTTCATGTCATCGAACGCAGCATCCAGAAGCAGGGACAGGTTCAGCACCACGCCCTGCGCCTCGCGTAGAAGATCCTCGGCGTCGGTTTTCGGCGCATCGTTCCAGGTGTGCGCAGGCACATCAGGGTCGATCCCCGGCGAGGGGTTGTGATGGGTCATCGGTGTTCTCCATTGCGAGGGTTTGATAACGCGGTTATGTTTTTCACTTGGGGCTAGGCACGTCAAGCGAAAACATAACGGGGTTATAAATGAACGCTGCCCAGTGCAGGATGGCAAGGGCCGCAACCGGCCTCGGGGTCCGGGAACTTGCCGCCCTTGCCGGTGTCGCTCAGGCAACCGTATCGCGCCTTGAACGTGGCGAAGAGCTGCGCGCGGGCACCGTGGCGACGATCCGCGCGGCGCTCGAGGCAGCCGGGGTGGTATTCCTGCCGGAAAACGGCAACGGCCCCGGCGTGGCACTGCGCAAGGCCCCCTAGGCCCGCCCCATCGGCTGCGCGGCGGCCAGGGCGCGGGTGGCGGCCGTCCCGCCGCCGTCTTCTGCCTCGATCAGCTGCGCCAGCAGCCGGAAATGCGCGGCCACCCCCGGCGGATCGAACACCGCCAGCAGCTCGCCCAGCAGCCGCCTATGCAGCTCCGACAGGGCGAAGGCGGGGGCGATGCCATCCACCGCCACCAAGGCCAGCACCGCCGCCTGCAGCTCGCGCTGGACGCGGCTTTCGGCAATCGCCCGCGGCAGGGCACCGATCCCCGCCTCGGCGGCCTCGGCAAGCGCCGCCTCGATATCCACGGCGCGCTTCATCGCCGCACCTTCGCGGGCCGCGCGCCGAATCGGCCCTGCGCGCTGTCCAGCTCGCCCCGCGTGGTCGCATCGCGGATCGTGACCACCATGAGCTCGCGCCCGTCCGGGCCGGTGCGTTCCTCCCGCTGCAGGTCCGGTGCGCCGCGCCCGCGCTGGTCGATGATGACGGTCTGCGCCCCCCCGCCCCCCGTCGCCGCCACGCCCAGCCTGCCGCCGATCCGGGTCAGGGGCATGATCGCCTCTGGCCCCGCCTCGCCCATCAGGCCCGTCGCGTGGCGCATGGGAAAGGTCGTTGGCCCCGTCACCACCCCGCCCCGCGCAAAGGCCACCACACGGCCCGCGTCGAAGGCGTTGCCGGTGGCATTGCCGACCAGCGGCACGAACCCGCCCGCGCCGAACACGCCGGGGGATACCCGCGCCAGCAGGTCGAACACCGACCGCTGCAGCGCCATGCTGGCCAGCTTTTTTCCCAGGCCTTCGATCACATCGCCCGCCTTGCCGCCGCCCTCGACGAGGGCATCGAAGAGGCTGGACAGCGAGGATTTGACCGTGCTGCCCACCTCGGCCGCGAACTTGCCCGCGCTTTCGAAGTTTGCCTTCAACTCGACCGCGCGGCGGTTGTAGGTATCCTGGTCGATGGCGCCCGCGCGCAGCAGCTCGTTCAGCCGGGCCATTTCCTGCGCGTAGCGTTCGGCGGCCGTGCGCGTCTGGTCGAAGAGGCGCTTGCCCTCTTCCAGCAACTTGTTCTGCGCCGCCTGCCCCGCACCCCCGCCCGCGCCGCCCTTGCCGGGCTTGTCGCCGCTGCCTACGGTCAGGCCGCCCGCCGTGCGGAATTCGGTTTCCAGCGCGGCCTGCGCGCGGCGGATCGCAAGCTCGCGCTCGAACTCACGGCCGCGCAGCACGGCCATTTCCTGAACGGCCGCCGCGTTCTGCGCCATGAACCCATCAAGGACGCTGTTGCGGCCAGGGCGGCGGCGAGCGGCAAAGCCGGTCGGATCGGGCAGGCCCTGATACCGAAGGCCCTGCCCGGATTGCAGCGCAACCTCGGACTCCTTGGCGAACTGCGCCTGTTGCTCGCGCAGCTTGATCCCGTCTTCGGTGCCCCGCGTCCGAAGGATTTGCAGCTCCAGCTCCAGAACCGACTTCCGGGCGAAGAACTCGCGCTTGGACGCTGCGACGACAGCCGTCGCGGCAGAGCTTGCAGCGCCGCCCTGGGCGGCCACCGCATCGCGGTATTCGCCCTGCACCTTGCGCACCGCCTCCACCGCCGCGCTGACCTTCGCAATGGAACCGGGGGTCTTGTCGAACTCGGCCGCCATGTCGGCCACCGATTTGCGCCCCTGCATCAGCTGCGACACCAACGCGGACGTGACCGCGACGGCCGCGGTGGCCGCAAGGGCCACGGGATTCATTGAGGCGGCCAAGCGCACCAGACCACCCGCCAGCCCCGCCGCCCCCGGCGTGGCCCCTGCCAGCCGCGCGGCCATCGTGGTGGCCTGTATCCCCACCGACTGCAGCGCAGGCGCGGCCGCCCGCGCTGACGCCGTGAGGCGGTTCATGGATTGCGTCCCTGCCTGCCCGGCCGCGTTCATCTCACTCCGAAACTGCGAACCGCCGACCACCGCCAGCCGCACTGAAACCTGATCAGTCATTTTTCTCGCCCTTTCTCCCGGTGTGTTCTCTGTTGCCCAATTCAATGTGCGCTGTTGCAGAAGTTGCAGCCTTAGCGATGCCTGCAACGGAAAACCTCAAACGCCCTGCCCCACCGTATACGTTCGGCCTTGGAAGGACCCGCCGCCCCCTCACAGCCATATCCCGTGCCGGGCCAGGTCGGCCTTACCCGCCAAGCCAAGGCGGACAATCTCGGCTGCAACCCGTGGCGATATGGCCGACGTGGGCACATAGGAACCCGCCGCCATCTTCCCGGCCCAGAAACGCGCCAGGCGTTCCATGTCTTGGCCTTGAGAAACTCCATGCCCATCGGACTTGCCGAAGTCCTCCCAGCGCCTGTTGATCAGCCAGTTATCGGACTGGCACACATACATCGCGGCATTGCCTGCCTGTTCCGAGGCATACCGCTTGGCCGCGCTGATGATCAGACCGGGATCGGTGCCTTGGCTCACAGCCCCGGCGAATAGCTCCCGCGTTCGAACCCGGTTCCTCGGTCGTGGGTGCGCTGTCCAGAACTCATCGAACCGTGCATCGTGATTGTCGGCGCAAGCCGACGAACAAGGTTCACTTACTGGTTCTCTCTTACTGGTTCTATAGGGGGCCAGAATCTGGCCACGGACTTCGTGCGAAATCTGGCCACGGACTTCGCCCGAATCTGGCCTCGGATCGTGCTGTTTTTTGGCCTCGGAACCGTGGCCAGATTCCGGCCTCGGCTCGGCTGCGACAGCTAGTAGATCGGCAGACGGATCGAAGGGAAGACCGGGCTGCGCGTCGTCGCCGTCATCCGTAGCGAAGGCCCCCTCAGGCCCATCGCCGCCCACAGGCCCGCCGCCGCCTCCCGCCTCAGGGACGCCAGACCCGAAGTCACTTTCGAAGGCCAGGACATAGCGCGTCGTCATCTGCCGCCCGGTCTTGGCATCCTTGCGCGCCTCGCGCCGGATCAACCCGGCGGCCTCGAGCTTGTTCAGATGCGCCTTGACCGAAGCAGGCGACAACTCACAGTCGGCGGCCAGGCGCGCGACGGATGGAAAACACCCATAGTCAGGGTTGTGGCGGTCGGCCAGGTGCAGAAAAAGCAGCTTGGTTGCGGCCTTCATGCCCTTGCGCTGGATTGCCCATATGGTCGCGGCGTGGCTCATCGCGCCACCCCGCGCAGATCGCAGGGCAAGACGCGCAGCAGGAGTTTATCACGGTTGGAACCCGCCGCGCCAAGCCCTTGTTTCGTCAAGGGTGCCCCCATTGGAACTTCGGCGGTCAACCCGTTGGTATGGAAAAATTCGCGGGCTTCTTCCGGGGTCGCCATCATCATGCAGAAATCACGGCTTTTTTTGATGTTCCGATGATCCGGCTCCGTGGCGGCTTCCGGCAGGAACTGCCAATCGGTCCTGACAGGCGGATCGGGCAAAACGCCGCCCGCATCCTGCAATCCTTGGCCCATCCCCTGTGGCTGACTGGAGCGGGCGGTGCCAACCGGACCGCTGACACCTGATCGGAAAGCTGAACCCATGCGGATGATATCCCGCCTTGCCCGGACATCCCCCCTGGCCCTGCTGGCGCTGGCCCTTGCCGCGTCCGCCCCGGCCGAAGTCATCAACCGCGGCGTCGAAGGCGCCCCCCTGCACGAGGCGCGCCCGGCCCCCGCCTCGATCTTTCCCGACGAGCACATCATCGTCGCCCAACCCTCGCCGTCCGAGGTGAACCCGGCCTTCCTCGGCCCGGTCCTCCTGATGAAGTCGGCGCATGTCGACCTTGTGGCGGGCACCATGATCGTGCCCCTGCGCGAGGGGCAGATGGCCAGCGGCGAAAAGGCCTGGTCGGTGCTGACCGATGTTTCGGACGAGAACCTCGCGAACCTGCACGGCGTCAACTATTCGGCCAAGATGGCCTACGGCGTGACCGGCAATGCCGCGCGCCGCGCCAGGATCGAGAAGAACGGCACCTTCACCTTCGAGGCCGGAAAGGTCGATTTCAGCCCCGAACACAGCGTCACCCCCGGGGCCGCGCCCAACTTTTTCCCGCCGACAGCATTCCAGGCGGGGGCCGTGGGGGATGAGTTCTATTCGCCGCTGGTCGAATTCGACAACGCCAAGAACGCGGTGTTCAACATGCCCATGGTGGCCTTCGACATCTCGGCCGAAGAATTGGATGCGATGTGCGACGGTGCGGTGGACAAGTCGAAGGTGCATGACAAGGTGGTGTCGATCTGCCCCCGCGACGGCACGGTGACCCTGCAGATGACGCTGGGATACACGTTCGGCAAGCCGATCTTCTACCTTTCGACCGAGGCGAATGACCCGCTGATCGCCACGCTGGAGGGCGGCATCTACACGCCTGCGCTGAACGACCTGCCCTTCGCGCTGGAGGATGCGGCACCCGGCGAGGCGGCGGAGCGTATCTATGTGTTCGCCAACGGACCCACAGGCGCGGATCACCCGTTCCGGCAGGGCGTCAACTCGGCGCTGTCGGATGGCGGGCACGGGCCGCTGAACGTGCTCGGCGGCATTCCCACGATCAACCTGGACTACAGCCCGATCTGGCGGCTGTTCCCGGTTGTCTGGACCGAGACCGCCATCGCGGCAGGCTATCGCACCAAGCTGACCAATGCCATCGACATCGAGAATGCCGGGGCCAAGGGCATCGTCGAAAGCCTGGCTGGCGGCGCGCCCCGCGCGGTGGGGTTCCTCGTGAACTGCCCCGTCGTCTACCGGATCAACTGATCCGGCCCGCCAAGCCCCCCGCGCTTGCCCGCGCGCGGGGGGCCGGCACCCTGCCTTTCCCCTGCAAAAGGACGCCCTCCTGTTCCGCCCCCTCCTTCTTTCGCTGGCCCTTGGCACGACCCTGGCCACACCGACCCTCTCCGCCCCCCTGTCGCTGATGGTCGGTCCGCCCGAAGGCCGCCACGTGACGTTTTCATTTGCCGAAGGCCGCAGCGCCCACGACGCCCTGGTGATCGAGACGCGGCGGCTGGGGAACCCCGGTGCCGCCCTGCGCATCTGGATCGACCGCAGCAAGGCCCCCCTGTTCGACCGCGTGCTCGGCCCCGATGACTGCAGGTTCGACGATGCGGGCGCCACCTGCCGCATCGTGATCGCGGGCGGCAGCGGCGACTATGCGTCAGCACAGATTGACCGAGGCGCGATTAACAGTTGACCATTTACGCTCTCGAAAGAGGAGATTTCGAATTGCGTATTGTTGCATCAACAATGGCCTGTGCGGCGGTGATCCTTCTTTGCGGCGCGGGTGCGCCTGCGCAGGCGCAGAACAGGCCTCCGGAGGTGAAGCTGTCGGCCAATTTCGTGGGCCTGCGGGTGAATGTGGACGGGTCGGGCGATCTGGTCGTCGTGGCGGCGCTTCATGACATCGGGGGCCGACTTGCGGCCTGCGGGCTGATTTTCCCGGACGGGGCAAAGGCGACGGCGATCAATAGGCGCAACAAGGTGCTGGAGGCGGTCGTCATCACCTTTCAGGGCCGCGCGCTGCCGGTCTATGCCACAGCCTTCGCATGGTTCGACACGGTGGCGGCCGCCGAGGCTGGGAAGGCGCGATGCTCGGTTTCTGGGCGCCCCTGGCAGGCCGCCTATGGGCGCGAAAAACCGGGCATCCGGCTGCGCAGCAACAGCTATCGTGACTGACCGCTACGGCATGGGCGTTCAGCGCGGGTCCATCGTGGCGGGTGCGCCGCCCTCGAAGCGGTTGGGCTCGCCATAGCTGCATGGCGCCTCCTGCATTTCCAGATGCAGCCGGGCGCCGGTATAGGGATGGGCGCGGGCGAGATCCTCGTCGAAGTCGATGCCAAGGCCGGGGGCCTCGGGCGGGATGATATAGCCATCCTCCCAGCGGATCGAATGCCGGATCAGCGCAAGGTGGAAGGCCCCCCCCGTCTCGATCGTCTCGGCGATCAGCAGGTTCGGGATCGAGGCCGACAGATGCACGTTCGCCGCCCACTCCACCGGACCCGCATACAGGTGCGGGGCCATCTCGGCGTTGTAGATTTCGGCCATGGCGGCGATCTTTTTTGCCTCCCAGATGCCGCCCACGCGGCCGAGGGCGGGTTGCAGGATCTTTACCCCGCCGTGGCGCAGAAGGGCGCCGAACTCGGCCTTGGTCGTCATCCGCTCGCCGGTGGCCAGCGGGATGCGCACCTGGGCCGCCACATTTGCGAATTCGGCGAGGTTGTCCGGCGGGATCGGCTCTTCATACCACAGGGGGTTGTAGGGCTCGATCTCGCGGCCAAGGCGGATGGCGCCCGCGGTGGTGAACTGGCCATGCGTGCCGAAAAGGATGTCGGCGCGGTCGCCCACGGCCTCGCGGATCGCGGCGCAGAAGGCGACCGAGCGGCTGATGTCCGACAGCGCCGGCTGGTGGCCGCCGCGGATGGTGTAGGGGCCCGCGGGATCGACCTTCACGGCGGTAAAGCCCTGGCCGACGAAGCGCGCGGCGGCTTCGGCGGCCATGTCGGGGCTGACCCAGAAATCCGCCGTCTCCTGCCCCGGCGGGGGATAGAGGTAGGTATAGCTGCGGATGCGATCGTTCATCCGGCCCCCGAGCAGCGCCCAGACGGGGCGGTTGCGCGCCTTGCCCAGGATATCCCAGCAGGCGATCTCCAGCCCGGAAAAGGCACCCATCACCGTGGGATCGGGGCGCTGCGTGAAGCCCGAGGAATAGGCGCGGCGGAACATCAGCTCGATGTTTTCGGGGCTCTCGCCCTCCATGTGCCGGGCGAAGACATCTTCGATGACCGCTTGCATCGCTGCGGGGCCAACGGTGGAGGCGTAACATTCGCCGTAGCCGGTGATGCCGCAGGCGGTGGTGAGTTTTGGGAATATCCAGTAGCGGCCGCCCCAGCCGGGGGCGGGGGGGGCCACGGTGAAGATGTCGAGGGACTGGAGTATCATGATGCGGTCCGCCTGCTGAGGGACCCGGGGCGCTGCCCCGGACCCCGGGATATTTGGAGACAGAAGAAGCCTTAAGCCGCCGGCAGGGGCCGTGCGCGGCTGCCTGCGACATGGGTTGCGATGGCCGCGACGATCAGGAGGGCGGCGAGGAGGAAGGGCGCGCCGGGGGCGAAGATGGCGGCACCCGCGCGGGTGAAGGCGGCGAAGGTCTGTGTCATGATGAGGGGGGATGCGATCATGGCGATGGCGTTGAGGGAAGCGAGGACGCCCTGCAACTCGCCTTGCGCGTTCTCGGGGGTCTGGCGCGAGAGGATGGCCTGGAGGGCCGGGGTGACCACGCCGCCCAGGGCCGTGACAGGGGTCAGCAGGAGGGCAAGGGGGCCGGAAGTTACGAGGCCAAGGCCGGTGAGGGTGGTCGCATCGACCCAGAGGCCAAGATGCGCCGCGCGGTGTTCGCCGAAGCGGCGGATGAGGGGGCCCACCAGCAGCGCCTGGCCCACGGCGAAGGAAACGCCATAGAGCGCCAGCGACAGGCCGATCATCGTGGTGTCCCAGCCGAAGCGGGCGGTGCCGTAATAGGCCCAGATCGCGGGATAGACGTTCATCGCGACGCTGAGGAGGAGGAAGGTGATCAGGGGCAGGCGGGCCGCGCGCAATCTGGTGATGGCGAGGAGCGCGCCGATGGGGTTCGCGCGCGACAGGGCGAAGGCGCGGCGGGTGGCGGTGGTGACGGTTTCGGGCAGGACCATCGCGCCGAAAATCAGGTTGGCGGTGGCGAGCGCGCCCGCTGCGTAAAAGGGCGCGCGGGTGTCGATGCCCGCAAGAAGGCCCCCGATCACCGGTCCCAACACGAAGCCCACGCCGAAGCCCGCGCCGATCAGGCCGAAGCGGCGGCCGCGATCCTTGGGCGGCGTGATGTCGGCGATGAAGGCGGCGGCGGTGGCGTTGGTGGCGGCGGCAATGCCCGCCACGATGCGGGCCGTCAGCAGGAGCCAGATCGTGGGGGCCAGCGCCATTGTCAGGTAGCTTGCCGCCATCACCGCGAGCGACACGAGGAGCACGGGGCGCCGCCCGAACCGGTCCGATAGGGCGCCGATCAGGGGGCCGAAGAGGAATTGCGCCACCGCGTAGGAGGCCGCGAGGATTCCCCCCCAGAGGGCGGCGTCCGCGAGGGTGCCGCCGGTAACATCCTCGATCAGCTGCGGCATGACCGGAAAGATCAGGCCGATGCCGATGGCGTCGAGGGTGACGGTGGCGATGATGAAGGTGAGGGCGGCGCGGGGCGGAGGGCTCATCGGGCGATGTCGATCAGGCGCTGCGCGAGGGCCTCGGGGGCCGCGAAGAAGGGCGAATGCGAGGTGGGCAGGGTGGTGACGCGTCCGGCGGGCAGGTGGGCGGACATTGTGGCCTGGAAATCGGGCGGGATGGCGCGGTCTTCGGTGCAGCGGATGTAGTGCGCCTCGACGCGCAGGGCGCGGTCGGGGGTGAGGGGGGTGGCCTGGGGGACGACGGCCTGCGGGCAGAGGCGGGGCAGCGCATAGGCCAGCGTGTCGGTTGGGCAGTCGTGGTAGAAGAGGTCGCGCGCCATGTCGGGGCGGAAGGTGAAGGAGTGGCCGTCGGGGGCAATCTGGATGGCGGGCAGGAGGGGTTGCGACGGGCCGGCGCGGCGCATGTCGATCAGCGAATGGCCTGCGCGGGGCAGGTAGGCGCAGAGGTAGATCAGCCGGGCGAAGGCCTGCGGTGCGCGTTCGGCGGCGGCGGTGATCGGGTAGCCCGCCATGGAGTGGCCGACCAGCGTGACCGGGCGGCCGATGCGGGCTGCGGCGGCAAGGATCGCCTTGGCGTAGAGGTCAAGCGTGACCTCGGCGAGGGGGGTGCGGTCGTCGCCATGGCCGGGCAGGTCGATGGCTGTGGCGCTGTGACCCGGAATGTTGAGAAAAGGCAAGGTATCGCGCCAGCACCAGGCCCCGTGGCAGGAGCCGTGGATCAACAGAAAGTCAGCCATTTTGGTTCCTTCTTAGGGGTTTGGCGGCAAAACCTGATGCAAAATGCGACATGGGCTGGGCGGATATGAATTCGGGGCCGGATGGAAGTTTCGCCAGTCTGTCAGACATGGCCGATGTCCTTCAGAAAGCCTGCGACCGCCGCGGCCCAGTCCTGCGGCGCGTCCAAGCTGGGCAGGTGACCGGCCTTGCGGATCAGGTGGAAGCGGCTGCCGGGGATCAGGTCGGCCAGGTCGCGCACGAGGTCGGGCGGGGTGGAGCCGTCATGGGCACCCGCGATCGCAAGGGTCGGCAGACGCAGGGCCGCGGTGGCGGTGTAGAAATCGGTGCCTGCGATGGCGGCGGCGGCGCCGCACCAACCTTCGGGGTCGGTCGCGGCAAGGCGGTCTTGCCACAGGCTCGCCTCAGCACCTTCGCGGAAGGGTCGGGGAAACCAGCGATCGACCGTCGCCCCGGCCACGGCCGCCATGCCGCCTGCACGGACGGCGGCGATGCGGTCGGCCCAGACCCCCGGTGTGGCGATCTTGGGCGCGGTGTTCGACAGGACCAGCGCGCGCACGAGGTCCAGCCGTTTCACCGCCAGCCCCTGCGCCACCATCCCCCCCAGCGACACGCCCGCCAGCACCGCATCGCGCAGGCCGAGATGGTCCATCAGCCGCTCGGCATCGCGCACCAGCGCCCCCATCGCATAGGGGGCCGGGGGTGTGTCGGATTGGCCGTGGCCACGCGCGTCGTAGCGGATCACCCGCAGGCCGGGGGGCAACAGCGGCAACACCGCATCGAACAGCCGCAGGTCGGTGCCGAGAGCATGGGCCAGCACCAGCGCAGGCCCATCCCTTGGTCCCTCGTCCAGATAGTGCAGCCGCAAGTCGGGAAGGAAGGCCAGGGGCATCGGTCAGGCCGCGAACCGGGCCAGCGCCCCGGCAAAGACCGCGGCATCGACATTGCCGCCCGAGGCCACGGCGATCACATCCGCGCCCGCGATCAGGTCGGGGCGGAAGAGGGCGGCGGCAAGGGCGACGGCGCCGCCCGGCTCCAGCACGATCCTGAGGCGGGCGAAGGCCAGCGACAGGGCGGCCAGCGCCTCATCATCGGTGACCACGAGGCCGGGGCCGGCGAGGCGGGTGAGGATGGGCAGGGTCAACTCGCCCGGCGTCGGGGTCACGATGGCATCGCAGATCGAGCCTGCGGCGGCGGCGTTGCGCTGTCGGGTGCCGGTGGCAAGGCTTCGCGCCATGTCGTCGAAGCCCGCCGGTTCGCAGGTGCGCACCCGCAGGGCCGGGGCGCGGTCGGCCAAGGCGAGCGCGATGCCCGCCGAGAGGCCCCCGCCGCCGCAGCAGACCAGCACGTCGGCGGTGGTGATGCCTGCCTCGCGTGCCTGCTCGGCGATCTCCAGCCCGGTTGTGCCCTGGCCCGCGATCACCTGCGCGTCGTCGAAGGGGCGGATCAGGGCAAGGCCGCGTTCGCCGGCCAGCCGCGCGCCGATCTTTTCGCGGTCTTCTGTGGCGCGGTCGTAGAGCACGACCTCGGCCCCCAGCGCGCGGGTGGTGGCGATCTTCACCTGCGGCGCGTCGGCGGGCATGATGATGACGGCGGGCAGGCCGTGGCGGGCGGCGGCAAGGGCCACGCCCTGCGCGTGGTTGCCCGACGAAAAGGCGATCACGCCGGCGGTGCCGGGGGGCAGGGCGGAGACAGCGGACCATGCGCCACGGAACTTGAACGACCCGGTGTGCTGCAGGCATTCGGCCTTGATCCAGACGCGGCGGCCCGCGATGGCGTCGAGGAAGGGCGAGGACAGGAGCGGCGTGCGCCGGGCCTGCCCGTTCAGGCGGCGGGCGGCGGCGTCGATCATGGCGATGTCGGTCATGCGGTCCTCCCCTGGGGCAGTCTTACCACCCGGTGGGGCGGGGGCAAGCGGCCCTCAGGCGCAGGCGGCGAGGAAGGCGCGCAGGGCGGCGAGGCTTTCGGGTTCGTCGAGAAAGGGGATGTGGGCGCGGTCGGGCACCTCGGCGAAGATCATGTCGGGGCGGCGGCGGCGCATCTCGGCGGCGGTCTCGGGCGACAGGAGGTCGGAGTTGGCACCCCGGATCAGCGCGAGGGGGAGATCCGCGCAGGCGTCGAAGAGGGGCCAGGCATCGGCGGGCGGGCCTTCGAACGCCTTGAGGAACGCGTCGCGCAGGGCGGGGTCGTAGGTGATGCGCAGGCCGTCGGGGGTGGCGGTGTAGTGGCGGCGCGCCTCGGCCAGCCACCGGTCGGCGGGGACGTTCGCGAAACCGGGCATGTTGCGGGGGAGGGCTGCGGCAAGGTCCTCGTGCGTGCGGGCGCGGGGGTTGTGGCCGAGGTAGTCCATGATCCGCGCCAGTCCCGCGCGTTCGATCACCGGGCCCACGTCGTTCAGGCAGAGGCCGATCAGGCGGGGTTTGGCGACGGCGGCGAGGAACATCCCGATCAGGCCGCCGCGCGAGGTGCCTAGGATGGCGGCGCGGTCGATCCCGAGATGGTCGAGCAGGGCCAGCGCGTCGGCCCCCTCTTGCGGGACGGTGTAGGTGGCGGCCCCGGTCCAGTCGCTGGCGCCGCGGCCGCGGTAGTCCATGCGGATCAGGCGGCAGGGCGGCAGGTGGGGGGCCATGTCGTCGAAATCGGCCATCGTGCGGGTGAGGCCCGCGAGGCACAGAAGCGGCAGGCCCGTCCCCTGGTCCGAGAAGGCGAGGCGGGTGCCGTCGGGGGTGGTGAAATGCTGGGGCATGGCGGGCCTTTCGGGGGCTTGGGGCGGGGTGTCCCACGCTGGGACAGGCTGGCGGGTGTTTGGGATCAACGGGTTATGGGCGCGGATTCACGGGTTGTTAGGGTTTGGCCCCGGCAAGGATGCGGGTGAGGATGCGCCCGAGGGTGGCGGCATCGCCCGTCGCCCCGGGTTTGGCGCGGGTGGCGAGGTAGGTCCAGGCGTCGCGGCGCGCGGCGGGGATCGCGGCCAGGGCCAGCGTGCCGCCCCGGCGCAGGGTCTGGCGGTCGGCGGCCATCTCGCGGGCCGGAATGGCGGCGAGGGGGCCGGTCGCCTGCGGGTCATGCGACAGCGGGCCGTGGCCGCGCGCAAGCAGGGCTGCGAGGTCGGCGGCGGTGCAGAGCGGCAGGCTTGCCGCCAGCGAGGCGGGCCAGTTGTGCGGCAGGTCGCGGGCCAGTGCGCGGGCGCGGCTGCGGGCGAGCAGGAAGGCGGCGTAATCCTGGGCCTCGGTGTCGTCGGGCATGGCGCCATCGGCGCGGTAGAAGGCCATCAGGGCAGGATCGGGGGCGAGGGTCAGGGGGACCGGCTGCACCGCGAGCGTTTCCGGCGTGACCAGCATCCAGGCGGGGGGCCAGGCGGCGGTAGAGGGGGCAGAATGGTCGGTCAGGCCGCCGGGATGGGCGTTCTGCGCCAGCACATGCATGTGGCCGCCCATGTGCCAGCGGATGCCTGCGCCGATCAGCGCCTGCGCCACCTCGGGTGCCGGGGCGCGGGTCACCTCGGGGATGTTTGGGAAGATCTCGGCATCGGTGCCGTCATCGGCGAAGGGGTCCAGCACCGGGTAGTGCGAGAAGGTCAGGAGGGTTTTTCCCTGTGCCGCGGCGCGGGCGGCGACGGAGGCGATCCAGGGGACCAGATGCGGTTTGACCCGCAGCAGGGCGGACCAGCCCGCGTTGCCGGGATCATGGAAGGCCCGCTTGCGCAATGGGTCGGCGATGCCCGCCCTTGGCACGAAGGCATTGGCGTCGATCATCAAAAGCCAGAGGCCGGGCGCAGGTTCCACCAGGTAGGAGGCATCCATCAGGCGGTGGGTCGTTGTGCCATCGGTCGAGGTCGCATCATAGCGGCGCGCCGCAGGGTCGTCATCCGGGCCGAAGGGGCTTTCCCAATGCAGGTCATCCGGGCGGCGCCGGTAGCCGAAGGCGGCCATGGCGGCGATGCCCTCTTCCTGCGCCATGCGGCGGGCGCGGGGGGTCAGCACCGCATCGGGTTCGGTGGCCGCCAGGGCCGCGTCGGAGGTGACAAGGACCGAGGCGCCGCGGCCGGTGGCAAGCCGCGTGGCGGTGTGCATCCCCGGCATGGCCCAGACATCGTGGTTGCCGGGCAGGGCGTGGAAGATCAGGCCATGCCGGTCGCGCCAGCGGGCCAGGCGGGCGGCCATGCTGGCGGTCTGCGCCTCGGTCCCCTCGTCGGTGTAGTCGCCCAGCAGCAGCACATGCCGGATGCCGCGCGCGGCGATGTCGGTCAGGGCGGCCTCGAAGGCGGCCGCACTTTCGTTGACCACGCGGGGGCCGGTGGCGGTATCGGCCCAGGTGCGCAGGGCGCGGCGGGCCCCGTGCAGCATCGGCCCCCGCCCGGTGGGATCGTCGGCGGTGTCATGCACATGGGCATCGGCGATGACGGCGATCCGCAGCATGGGGTCATGCCTTGACGATGCGGGGGCCGGTGACGCCGTGGCGGGCCATGACATTGCGGGTATCGACGATCAGGCGGGCGTGGGTGCCCAAGGCCGCATAATCCACCGCGTCATGGTCGGTGGCGATCAGCACCGCGTCATAGCCTGCGATGGCCTCGGGCGTGAGGGCCTGCGAGGCGCGCCCCATCAGGGCGCCATAGGCGCGGGTGCGCGGGATCTCGGGCAGATGGGGATCATGGTAATCGGCGCGCCCGCCGCGATCCTCGATCAGGTCGATCAGGCGCAGGGCGGGGCTTTCGCGGGTGTCGGGGACGTTCTTCTTGTAGGCGAGGCCGATGACGAGGATGCGCGCGCGGCTGAGGGCGGTGCCCGCCTGACGGTCCAGCGCCTCGGCCAGGCGGTCCACCACATGGCGGGGCATGGCCGAATTGATCTCGCCGGCCAGTTCGATGAAGCGGGTGGTCAGGTCGAATTCGCGCGATTTCCAGGTCAGGTAGAAGGGGTCGATCGGGATGCAGTGGCCGCCGAGGCCGGGGCCGGGGTAGAAGGGCATGTAGCCGAAGGGTTTGGTTTTCGCGGCCTCGATCACCTCCCAAACGTCGATGCCCATGGCGGCGTAGATCAGCTTGAGTTCGTTCACCAGCGCGATGTTGACGGCGCGAAAGACGTTTTCGGTGATCTTGACGGCCTCGGCCGTGGCGGTGGAGGAGACGGGGACGACGGTGGTGACGCAGGCCGCGTAGAAGGCGGCGGCCAGCGCCAGCGCCTCTGGCCCGTCACCGCCCACCACCTTGGGGATCGTGGAGGTGTCGAAGGCGCGGTTGCCGGGGTCTTCGCGTTCGGGCGAGAAGGCGAGGTGGAAATCGCGCCCGGAGGTGAGGCCGGTGCGCTGCAGCACCTCGCGCAGGGGGCCGTCGGTGGTGCCGGGGTAGGTGGTGGATTCGAGGATGATGAGCTGGCCGGGCCGCAGGGTGGCGGCGATGTCCTGTGCGGTGCGCAGGACATAGGAGAGGTCGGGTTCGCGCTGGCGCGTCAGCGGCGTGGGCACGCAGATCGCGATGATGTCGCAGGTGCCCAGGGTTGTGAAGTCGGTGGTGGCGGTGAGGCGGCCGGCCTCGGCCTCTTGCGCCAGCAGCGCCTGGGGCACGGCCTCGATATAGCTTTCGCGGCGGGCGATATGGGCGATCTTGGCCGGGTCGATGTCATAGCCGGTGACGGTGAACCCCGCGCGGGCCACCGTCAGCGCCAGCGGCAGGCCGACATAGCCAAGGCCGATGATGCCCACGCGGGCGGTGCGGTCGGCGATGCGGGGCGCAAGATCGGTCATGGGTGGCCTGCGTTCGGGCGGGGCAGTCTGCGTGGTCAGGGCAATCCTGCGTGAAGTCAAGCGCGGGCTGGTCACTTCGCTGTCGCCATCGCGGCGTGAAGGTTTTAGAATCGGAGGGGTGGCGGTGATCCGGGGGCCTGGGTGCGTGGAATTGTGGTGGCGATGGGGTTGGTCCTGGCAGGGCCGTTAGCCGCGGACCCTGCGACGCAGGTGTTGCGCGACGGGTTCGAGGGCACGGATTTCGCGCCGGAGGGCGGGCTTTACTACCGCGTGAACGCCGAGCAGTCGGCGGGGACGGTGGCGTTCCAGCGTGACGTGGTGCGCAGCGGGGCGGGTGCCTTGCGGCTGTCGGTGGAGTCGCTGTGCGGGCCGGGGTCGGAGGGCTGTTCGGAGCGCGCCGAGATATGGGAGCGCACGGCGCTGCGCGTGCCCTATGACCGGGGCGTGTGGTACGGGTTTTCGGTGCGGTTCGACGATCCGCCCCCGCAGGACGGCCACCGCTCTCTGATCGCGCAGTGGAAGCGCGAGATCGGGCCGGACGCGGAGGGCGATTTCAGCCCGTTCCTCGCGTTCCGGGTGACGCGGGGCAAATTGTTCCTGACGGTGGAGACGAATTACCGCGCGCCCGTCATGCCGCCGGGCAGGGGGATCGCCGACTGCCCGCCGGGGATGACGCCCGCTTGGATGCGCCCCGAGACGAACCAGATGCGGCTGCTGGTGGCGGCGTCCGAGGGGTTCGGCGATGCGGATGACCCGCGGTTCACCGCCTGCACGGATGCCACGGTGGTGACCCCGCGCGGCAACCCGCTGCCCGCGCCAAGTGCGGCTTGGACCGATTTCGCAGTCTGGAGCAGGCCGGGGCCGGCGGGGGACGGGCATCTGGAGATCTTTGCCAATGGCCGCTGGATCGTCACGGTGAAGGGGGCCGTGGGCCACAACGATGCGGGGCTGGGGGTGAACCAGTATTTCAAGTTCGGCCCCTACCGCGACGGGGCGCCTGACCCCTGGACGATGTATTACGACAATTTCATCCGCTCACCCGACTGCATGGATGTGCTGGGCGATGCGGCGCTCTGCGCAGTGGTGGCGCGCTGAGCGGGCTGGACATCGCCTTTTACGCGCCCCTGAAGGCGCCGGACCATCCGGTGCCCTCGGGCGACCGGCTGATGGCGCGGCTTCTCTTGCGGGCATTGGGGCTGGCGGGGCATCGGGTGACGGTGGTGTCGGACCTGCGCGCATTCCTGCGCGACCCCGGCGATGATGCGGGCATGGCGGGCATCGAGGCTGCGGTGCTGGATGAGCGGCGCCGGATCGCGGATCTGTGGCGGGCGGGGCGCGCGCCCGATCTGTGGCTGTGCTATCACCCCTATTACAAGGCCCCCGACCTGATCGGGCCTGACCTTTGTGCCGCTTTCGGGGTGCCCTATGCGACGGTGGAGACCTCGTATTCCCCGCGCCGCAATCTGGGGCACTGGGCCGGGATGCAGGCGCGGGTTCTGGCGGGGATCGAGGCGGCGGCGGTAAACATCTGCCTGACCGCGCGGGACGCGGCAGGGATCCGGGGCGCAGCGCCGGGCGCGCGGCTGGCGCGGCTGGCACCGTTCATCGACCTGACCGAAGATCGTGATCCGCTGCCCGAGACGGGGCATCTGGTCGCGGTGGCGATGATGCGGCCGGGGGACAAGATGGAAAGCTACCGCCATTTGGCGGCGGCCTTGGCACGGGTGCCGGGGGAGTGGCACCTGTCGGTGGCGGGCGACGGTGAGATGCGTGGCGGGGTCGAGGCGCTGTTTGCACGGTTTGGCCATCGGGTTCGGTTTCTGGGGCTGCTCGCGCCGACCGAGGTGGCGGGGCTGCTGGCGCGGGCGTCGGTCTATCTGTGGCCGGGCTGCGGCGAGGCCTATGGGCTTGCCTATCTGGAGGCGCAGGCGGCCAGTCTGCCGGTGGTGGCCTGTGAGATCGCGGGCGTGCCCGAGGTGGTGGCGGCGGGCGAGACGGGCCTGCTGGTGCCGCCCGGGGACGCGGGGGCTTATGCCGGGGCGGTGGCGCGGCTGCTGGATGACAGGGCACTGCGCGCGCGGATGGGGCAGGCGGCGCGGGCGCGGGTGCTGCGGGATCATTCGATGGCGGCGGCGGCTGCGCGGCTGGATGCGATCCTGCGGGGGGCGTTGGGGCGATGAGGCTGGACGGGCTGCGGCGGGTGCTGGATGCGCGGGAAGAACCCGTGGCCTTCTGGCTGCGCGATGACGATGCGGTGGCGCCCTCGGCGGCGCTGGACCTGCTGCTGGGGCTGGGGGTGCCCGTGACGGTGGCAGTGATCCCGGCCCCGTCCGGGGCGGCGCTGGCCGCGCGGCTGGCGGAGGCAGCGGGGGTTTCGGTGGCGGTGCATGGCTGGACCCATGCCAATCACGCGGGTCCGGGGGAGAAGGCGCAGGAACTGGGCGCGCATCGGCCGGTGGAGGAGGTGGCTGGAGAGCTGGCGCGCGGGTTCGCGCATCTCGCGGCGCTGCATGGCGAGCGGTTCGTGCCGCTTCTGGTGCCGCCCTGGAACCGCATCGCGCCGGGAGTGGAGGCGGTGCTGCCGGGGCTGGGGTTCCGGGCGCTGTCGGTGTTCGGCCCGTCCCGTCCGTTCTCCGCGTGGCCTGGCCTGTTGCCGCGGGTGAATGCGCATGTCGATCTGATCGACTGGCGCGGGACGCGGGGTGGGAGGTCGGCGGAGGACCTGGAGGCCGGGGTGATCACGGCGATGGCGGCGGGTGGGCCGGTGGGAATTCTGGCGCATCATCTGGTGCATGACGGGGCGGCCTGGGGCTTTCTGGCGGCGCTGGGGGAGGTGGTGACGGCGCATCCGATGGCGCGCTGGGCGGGGGTCGGGGCCCTGGTGCCCGGCCTGGGTGCGGGCGGATAGGCCGGGGGGCTGTCTGCCCCCCGGACCCCCCGAGGATACTTGCGGACAGAAGAAGCGCTACCAGGGTTTCCAGGCGAGCAGGAGCCCCTGATCTTGCGTGGTGGCGCGGGCGGCGCGGGCCTTTGCGTCGGCCATCGTGGCGGTCTGGGGCAGGGTGTCGGCGACGAGGGTGGCATCGAGGAGGGTGAGGGGCCCCATGCGGGCAATCAGGGTGTAGATCAGGGGGCCGGTGGTCCACCAGGCGGGGGCGCCGGGGAGGGCGGCCTCGACCTGCGCCAGGATCGCGGCGAGGCGCGTGAGGGCGGGGTGGGCGGGCGGTGCCATGATGATCGAGTTGGCGAGCAGGAGCGTGCCGAGGCTGGTGGCGCGGGGGGCGGGTTCGGCCATGGCGATGAGGCCGGTGAGAGGGGTGATGTCGTGGAAGCCGATGTCATTGCGGGCGGGGAACCAGTCAGCGTCGAGATAAATCCCGCCATGGCGGGCGAGGATGGCGTAGCGGGCTGCGTCGGTGGCGCCGGGATAGTCGCGGGCGGCCAGGCGGGCGGCATAGACGGGGTCTGCGGGCAAGCCGAGGGCGGCGATGTCGGCCTCGCGCCAGACCTTGTGGGTGTAGCCCTGCGCGGCGGCATGGGTTTCCCAGGCGGGCAGGGTGGGCGGCGGCGGCCGCGGGCCGATCCAGATCTGGTGCAGGATGCGGGGGACGGGGGCGGCCTGGGCGGCGGCCATGGTGCGGCGGTGAGGCGGCGCGGCGAAGCGGGCGAGGAGGTCGGGCGGGGGGACCAGCAGGGCCTGGAGGCCGAGGCGCGCGACGGGATCCTCCGTGCGTTTGGCGAGGTGCAGGAGGGTGGCGTGCAGGCGGCGGTTCAGCCCAAGGGCGGTGACCGGGGGCAGGGTGGCCAGCGCCGGGTCGGCGGCGAGGGCATCGAGCGTGGCGCGGGCGGCGGCGGGGTCTTCCTCTGCCCTTGCCTTGGTGAGTGCGGCGTCGAGGCGGTGTTTCGGGGTCATCGGCCTGTCGCCTTCCGCGCCATTCTTGCGGGGCGAAATTGACACGGGCGGGCGTGCGGGGGCAAGGGTTGCGGCCTCGGTGTCAAGCCGGGTGCACAGGGACGCGGCGCGCGCCTGTGCTGTTGCCGTGGCAAGTGCGGCGTCGGGGCGGTGTTTCGGGGGTATCGGCCAGTGGGCTTCCGTGCCCTGCCTGCGGGGCGATGCGGCCATGGGAGGGCGGGCCGAGGTTGGTGGTCCGGCTTGGGTGTCAAGCCGGTGGACAGACACGAAGCCCTGCAATACCGTCGAAAACGACAAGAACCGCCGCGACCCTGCGTGACAAGGTTGCGGGGCAGGAATGAGGGCGCGGTGGCATGAGCCTCGGACGGGATTTGTTGCGCGTCGAGGCGCTGCGCGTGACGTTCGTGCTGCCGCATGCGCGGGTGGAGGCGGTGCGGGGCGCGAGCCTGCGGGTACTGCCTGGCAAGGTCACGGCGCTGGTGGGGGAGAGCGGATCGGGCAAGTCGGTGCTCAGCCAGTGCGTGATGGGCCTTCAGCCGCGGACCGCGCGCGTCAGCGGGCGGGTGCTGTTCGACGATCCGGCCCTGGACGGCCCGCCGGTGGACGTCCTGACACTTCCGCAGGACGGGGTGCGGATGCGGTCCATCCGGGGGCGGCGGATGGGGATGATCTTCCAGGAGCCGATGACGAGCTTTTCGGCGCTTCACACCATTGGCGACCAGGTGTCGGAGGTGCTGCGCATCCATGCCCCGGACAGCCCCCGCGCGATCCGGGAGCGGACGGAGGAGATGCTGGCGCTGGTGGGGTTCGGCAATCCGGGGCGGGTGTTCGACATGTATCCGTTCGAATTGTCGGGCGGAATGCGGCAGCGCGCGATGATCGCGATGGCGCTGATCTGCGAGCCGGCGCTGTTGATCGCGGATGAGCCGACGACGGCGCTGGATGTGACGATCCAGGCGCAGATCCTGCGCCTGATGCGGGATTTGCAGGAGCGGCTGGGGATGGCGATCCTCTTGATCACGCATGACCTGGGCGTGGTCGCCAATATCGCCGACGAGGTGGTGGTGATGTATCATGGCGAGGTGATGGAAGCGGGGCCGGTGGCGCCGATCTTTTCCGCGCCGCGGCATGCCTATCTGAAGGGCCTGATGGGGGCCATTCCGCATTTCGGGATGAAGCCCGGCGACCGGCTGAAGCCTCTGCGCGAGATTGCGGTGGACCGGCAGGGGCTTATGGGGGCGGGGCTGCCCGCGCGGGCGGCGGCGCCGCAGGGCGAGGCGCGGCGCGTGGTGCTGCGGGCCGAGGGGCTGACCAAGACGTTCCGCATCCGCAAGCAGGCCTGGTTCGGCGCGGGCAGCGCGACCGAGGCGCGGGCGGTGGACAATGTGGCCTTCGAGATCCGGCAGGGCGAATGCCTGGGGCTGGTGGGCGAAAGCGGGTCGGGCAAGACCACGGTCAGCAAGATCGTGATGCGGGCGGTGACGCCGGATGCGGGCTCGGTCATGTTCGATGACGGCGCGGGGCCGGTGGATGTGCTGGCCGCCGAAGGGGCGGCGTTGCAGGCGCTGCGCAGGCGCATCCAGATGGTGTTTCAGGATCCGGTGTCGTCGCTGTCGCCGCGCATGAGCGTGGGCAACATCCTGGCCGAGCCGATGGAGATCCACGGGCAGGGCACGGCGGCCGACCGGCGGGCCAAGGTGGCGGGATTGCTGAACGCGATCGGGCTGGACCCGGCGCTGGCCGCGCGGTTTCCGCATTCCTTTTCGGGCGGGCAGCGGCAGCGGATCGGGATCGCGCGGGCGCTGGCGCTGGGGCCGGGGCTGGTGGTCTGCGATGAGCCGGTGTCGGCGCTGGACGTGTCGGTGCAGGCGCAGATCCTGAACCTGTTGAAGGATTTGCAAAAGGACATGGGGCTGACCTATCTTTTCATCTCGCACAACCTGGCGGTGGTGGATTACATGGCCGACCGTGTGGCGGTGATGTGGGCGGGCCGGATCGTGGAGATGGCCCCGCGCGAGGTCATCATGACGGCGCCGGTGCATCCCTATACGCGCGCCCTGCTGGATGCGATCCCGTTTCCCGATCTGGAGCGGCGGCTGGATTTCGCGCGGGCCGGGGAATCCTCGGCCACCGCCAGCACCGTCTGGCCGGAGGCGTTCCGCGATGCCGGGCCGGGGTCGCTGGTGCCGGCCGATCTGGGGGGCGGGCATCTGGTGCTGGTGCGGACCGGCGCCGATCATCGGGAACTGGTGGCATGATCACACGGCGCGCGACGCTGGCGATGCTGGGGGCGGCGGCGCTGCCCGGTCGGGTCTGGGGGGCGGGGCCTCTCACTGAACCGGAGGTGCTGCGCGCGGCGGTCGAGGCGGGTCAGTTGCCGCCGATGGCGCAGCGTCTGCCCAAGAACCCGCGCGTGATGCCGCTGTCAGCGATGGGGCGCGAGACGGGGCGCACCGGGGGCACGGTGCGCATCCTGGTCGGCGGGCAGCGCGATGTGCGGCTGATGCCGTTCTACGGCTATGCGCGGCTGGTGGGATATGACGCGCATCTGAACCTGGTGCCCGACATCCTGGCCGAGGTGATCGAGGAGGACGCGCGCAGTTACACCCTGCGGCTGCGCGAGGGGCACCGCTGGTCTGACGGGCATCCGTTCACGTCCGAGGATTTCCGCTATGTCTGGGACGATGTGATCAACAACAAGAAGCTCTACAAGGGCGGCCCGCCCATGGACCTGATCGCGGACGGGCATGTGGCGCAGTTCGCGGTGCTGGATGCGCTGACGGTGCGCTATTCCTGGCCGGTGCCGATGCCGGATTTCCTGGCGAAGCTGGCGGCGCCCGGTCCGCTGCTGCTGGCGCTGCCCGCGCATTACATGCGCCAGTTCCACGCCAGCTATCAGGACGAGGCCAGGCTGGAGGGGCTGATCAAGGCCAACCGGGTGGATGACTGGCGCGCGCTGCATGCCAAGATGGGGCGCCAGAACCGCCCCGAAAACCCCGATTTGCCGACGCTGGAGCCGTGGCGCGTGCGCACGGCCCCGCCGTCCGAACGCTTTGTGTTCGAGCGCAACCCGTTCTTTCACCGCGTCGATGAGGCGGGCACGCAGCTGCCTTACATCGACCGGGTGGATCTGAACGTGGCCTCAAGCGAGGTGATCGTGGCCAAGACCGCGACGGGCGAGGCCGACCTGCAGGCGGCGGGCCTAGCGTTTTCGGACTATACGCACCTCAAGCATTCCGAGGCGCGCTATGGCCAGAAGGTCGCGCTGTGGAAGATGACCAAGGGGTCGGCGGTCAGCCTGCAGCCGAACCTGACCTGCACCGATCCCGTGTGGCGGGCGCTGTTCCGCGACGTGCGGGTGCGGCGCGCGATGTCGGTGGCGATCAACCGCGAAGAGATCAACAAGGTGCTGTTCTACGGTCTGGGCACCGAAAGTGCCGACACCGTGCTGCCCGAAAGCCCGCTCTACCGGCCGGAATACGCGGCGGCCTGGGCGCAGTATGACCCCGATCTGGCCAACCGCCTGCTGGACGAGGCGGGGATCGCCGAACGCGGCGCGGGCGGGCGGCGCATCCTGCCCGACGGGCGGCAGGCGGGCATCGTGATCGAGACGGCGGGCGAAAGCACGCTGGAGACGGATGTGCTGCAACTCGTCACCGACCATTTCCGCGAGGTGGGGATTGCGCTTTACGTCCGCACCTCGCAGCGCGACATCTTCCGCAGCCGGGCATTGGCGGGGTCGGTGACGATGGGGGTCTGGGCGGGGCTGGACAACGCGGTGCCGACCTCCGAGATGTCGCCCGAGGGGTTGGCGCCCACCAGCAGCGACCAGTTGAACTGGCCGATCTGGGGGCAACACTACCTGTCGGCGCAAACCTCCGGCACGCCGCCCGACATGGACGAGCCGCAGCGCCTGCTGGCGCTTCTGGCCGCGTGGCGGCGCAGCACGGATGCCGCCATGCGCGCGGCGGTGTGGCACCGGATGCTGGCGATCCGGGCGGATCAGGTGTTCACCATCGGCACGGTGAACGGCACGCTGCATCCGGTGGTGCATTCCGCGCGCCTGCGCAACGTGCCCGCGCGCGGGCTCTGGGGGTTCGAGCCCACGAGTTTCTTTGGCGCCTATTCCCCCGACACGTTCTTTTACGGCGAAGGGGTTTAGGCCGTGCTGCGCTATGTCCTGTGGCGGCTGACGGTGATGGTGCCGACGCTGGTTTTCATCTCGCTTCTGGTGTTTTGCATCATCGAACTGCCGCCGGGCGATTTCTTTGAAAGCCACATCGCCGAGTTGCGGGCATTGGGCGAGGCCGCGGACCTGGCCGAGATCGAGATGCTGCGCGAGAGATATGGCTTCGATGACCCGTTCTTTCTGCGCTATTTCACCTGGGCGACCGGGTTCATGGTGGGCAATTTCGGCTATTCCTTCGAATACCGGCTGCCGGTGTCCGAGGTGGTGGGCGACCGGCTGTGGCTGACGGTGGTGCTGTCGGTGCTGACGATCATCTTCACCTGGGCATTGGCGTTTCCCATCGGGATCTATTCGGCCACGCACCAGTACAGCTGGGGCGATTATGGGCTGACCTTTCTGGGCCTTTTGGGCATCGCCATCCCCAACTTCATCCTGGCGCTGGTGATGATGTTCTTTGCCAATGTCTGGTTCGGGCTGTCCATCGGCGGGCTGATGGACCGCGAATTCGTGGGCCAGCCGATGAGCTGGGACAAGGCGGCCTCGATCCTGCGGCACATCTGGATCCCCGTCATCATCATCGGCGTGGCGGGGACGGCGGGCATGGTGCGGCGGCTGCGGGCGAACCTGTTGGACGAGTTGCAAAAGCAGTATGTGGTGACGGCGCGGGCCAAGGGGCTGCATCCGAAGAAGGTGCTGCGAAAATATCCGCTGCGCATGGCGCTGAACTTTTTCATCGCCGACATCGGCTCGATCCTGCCCGCGATCATCTCGGGGGCCGAGGTGACGGCGATCGTGCTGTCGCTGGAAACCACCGGGCCGATGCTGATCCGCGCGCTGCAAAGCCAGGACATGTATCTGGCAGGGTCGTTCCTGATGTTTCTGGCCACGCTGACGGTGATCGGGGTGCTGGTGTCGGATATCGCGCTGGCCATTCTGGACCCGCGCATCCGGCTGGCGGGGGGGGCGGTGAAATGACCGTGATGCCGCCCGACGCCCGCCCCGGCCCTGCCCCCGGGGCGCTGCCCGAGCCGGGCGCGCCGATGGTGCATTATGTCTCGTCCGCGGCCTTCGATCCGCAATCGGTGGAGCGGGCGGCAAGTTCGGCCATGGCCGAGGCGTCGCAGTTCAAGCTGATGTGGTGGCGGTTCAAGCGGCACCGGCTGGCGCTGATCTCGGGCGTGTTTCTGGTCATCATCTACGCCTCCACGCTGATCTCGGAGTTCCTGGCCCCCTATCATCTGCACACGCGCAATGTGGATGCCATCTATGCCCCGCCGCAATCGGTGCGCATCTTTCGCGAGGGCGCGCTGGTGGCGCCTTACGTCTATGGCCGCACCATGGCGCTGGACATGGACACGCTGCGCCGCGTCTATACCGACAATCCGGCGGATGTGCAGCCCTTGCGGTTCTTCTGCCGGGGGGATGACTATGTGTTCTGGGGGCTGGTGCCGGGGAACCTGCATCTGGTCTGCCCCGCCGAGGGGGGGCAGCTTTACCTCTTGGGCACCGACCGGCTGGGCCGCGACAACCTGAGCCGGATCATCTATGGCGCGCGCATCTCGCTGACCATCGGCATCTTTGGCGTGGCGATGAGCTTTGTCCTCGGCATCGTGATCGGGGGGCTTGCGGGCTATCACGGCGGCTGGTTCGACATGGCGGTGCAGCGTGTGACGGAGGTGTTGCAGTCGATCCCGTCGATTCCGCTGTGGATGGCCTTGGCCGCGATCATCCCGGTGACCTGGAGCCCGCTTCTGGTCTATCTGGGGATCACGGTGATCCTGGCCATGCTGGACTGGACCGGCCTTGCCCGCGCGGTTCGGTCCAAGCTGCTCGCGCTGCGGGAAGAGGATTATGTGCTGGCGGCCCAACTGATGGGGGCAAAACCGCGCCGCATCATCGGGCGGCATCTTGTGCCGGGGTTCATGTCGCACCTCATCGCCTCGGCCACGCTGGCCATTCCGGGGATGATCCTGGGCGAGACGGCGCTGTCGTTTCTGGGCATCGGGCTGCGCGCGCCCACCACAAGCTGGGGGATCCTGTTGACCGAGGCGCGGGGGGTCAGCGTGATTGCGCTTTACCCCTGGCTCTTGATGCCGGTATTGCCGGTGGTGCTGGTGGTGCTGGCGTTCAACTTTCTGGGGGATGGATTGCGCGATGCCGCCGACCCGCACAAGTAACCGGATCAAGCCCTCGACCATCGGGCAGGGGGCCTGATCATGCCGCACCGTTCCCAGCAGGCCCGTGTGCTGATGTACAGCCACGATACCTTTGGCCTTGGCCATCTGCGGCGCTGCCGCACCATCGCCCATGCGCTGGTGGAGCAGTTCCGGGGGATGAGCGTGCTGATCATCTCCGGCTCTCAGATCGCGGGGGCGTTCGACTATCGCGCGCGGGTGGATTTCGTGAAGATCCCCAGCGTGATCAAGCTGCGCAATGGCGAATATTCCTCGATGTCGGCGCATATGGACCTGAGCGACACCATAGCGATGCGCCGGTCGATCATCCGGCACACGGCCGAGACGTTCCAGCCCGACATCTTCATCGTGGACAAGGAGCCGATGGGCCTGCGCGGCGAGGTCGAGGAGACGCTGGCCTATCTGAAATCGCGCGGCACGACGCTGGTGCTGGGCCTGCGCGACGTGATGGACGCGCCGCATCTCCTGGCCGCCGAATGGGCCCCGCAGGACACGATCGGCAAGATCGACCGGTTGTATGACAGCATCTGGGTTTACGGTCCGCGCGATTTCCACAACCCGCTTACGGGGCTGGACGTGCCCAAGCGGATGCTCGACCGGATGCATTATGTGGGGTTCCTGCAGCGCCATGCGCAAAAGAACGTGGCCACCGGCAGCCGCGACCGGGGGGATTACATCCTTGTGACCACGGGCGGGGGCGGTGACGGGGCCGAGCTGGTGCAGGACGTGATCGCAGCCTATCAGCATGACCCCGATTTGCCCCATGACGCGCTGATCGTGCTGGGCCCCTACATGCCTGCCGAGGCGCGGGCCGAGTTCCTGCGCATCGGGTCCGCCATTCCGCAGATCGAGGTGATCGAGTTCCACAGCCGGATGGAGGACCTGATCGCCGAGGCGCGGGCGGTGGTGGCGATGGGGGGCTACAACACGTTCTGCGAGATCCTCTCGTTCGACAAGCCTGCGCTGGTAGTGCCCCGCACCAACCCGCGCGAGGAACAGCTGATCCGCAGCCAGCGGGCGGCGGAGCTGGGCCTGATCGACATGCTGAGCCCCGAGGAGTCGACCAACCCCGACCGCATGGCCGCCGCCCTGCGCGCGCTGCCCGACCGCGCGCCACCCTCGGCGGCGGGTGAGGGGATGCGGCTGGAGGGCCTGCCCAACATCGCCCGCATCGTGCGGCGCAACCTGCGCGACCGCACCGCATGGCGCCAGGATGTCCGGGTGGCCGAGTGACCGCACCGATGCGGCTGGCCGTGGTGGTCAAGGGCTATCCGCGCCTGACCGAAACCTTCATCGCGCAGGAATTGCGCGGGTTGGAGGAGGCGGGAATCGACCTTGTGATCGTGTCGCTGCGCGCGCCGACCGAGGGCAAGCGCCATCCGGTGCATGACGAGATCCGCGCGCCCGTTCTGTATCTGCCGGAATATCTGTATCAGGAGCCGCTGCGGGTGTTGCGGGGGTTTCGCGCGGCGCGGCGGCAGCCGGGCTTCGGGGCGGTTTTGCGCGGCTTCTGGCGTGACCTCGCGCGTGATCCGACCCCGAACCGGCTGCGCCGTCTGGGACAGGCGGCGGTTCTGGTGGCCGAATGGCCCGAGGGGGCGGGGTGGCTGCATGCGCATTTCATCCATACGCCAGCATCCGTGGCCGATTATGCCGCGCGCATGATGGGGGTGCCCTGGACCGTCTCGGCCCATGCCAAGGACATTTGGACCTCGCCCGACTGGCAGCTGCGCGAAAAGCTGGGCCGCGCGGTCTGGGCGGTGACCTGCACCGCCAGCGGTCACCGCCATCTGCAATCGCTGGCCGCCGATCCGGGGCGGGTGCATCTGAGCTATCACGGGCTGAACCTTGACCGCTTTCCGCCCTTTGAGGCGCCGCGCCCCCCGCGCAACGGATCGGACGCGGGCGATCCGGTCACGGTGATGAGCGTGGGCCGGGCGGTGCCGAAGAAGGGGTATGAGACGCTGCTGGAGGCGCTGGCGCGGCTGCCTGCGGGGCTGCACTGGCGGTTTGTGCATATGGGCGGCGGCGACGGGCGCGCGGCTTTGCGCGCGCAGGCGGCGCGGCTGGGCATCGCGGACCGCGTGGACTGGCGCGGGACGGTGACGCAGGGTCAGGTGCTGGCGGCGCTGCGGTCGGCGGATCTGTTCGCGCTGGCCTGCCGGGTTGCGGATGATGGCGACCGGGACGGTTTGCCCAACGTGCTGGTGGAGGCGGCAAGCCAGGGGATGGCGGTGCTGTCCACCACCGTTTCGGCCATACCGGAGGTGTTTGCCGATGGGACCACGGCGCGGCTGGTGCCGCCCGACGACCCCGCGGCCTTGGCGCAGGCGCTGGAGGGGATGATCCGCGATCCGGCCTTGCGCGCGCGTCTGGGGGCGGCGGCGGCGGCGCGGGTGCGCGGCACGCTGGACTACCGCCAGAGCATCCGTGACCTTGTGGCCCTGTTCCGCCAGGCCTGGAGCCAGCGATGACCCGCCGCATCCTGTTTTATGTGCAGCACCTTCTGGGCGTGGGCCATCTGGCGCGCGCCAGCCACATCGCCCGCGCGGCGCAGGCGGCGGGGATGGAGGTGGTGCTGGTGACGGGCGGGATGCCGGTGCCGGGCTTTCCGGGCGAGGGGATCGCGCAGGTGGCGCTGCCCCCGGTGGCGGTGGGGGATGGGGCCTTTGCCGGGTTGGTGGATGCCGCAGGCCGGCCCATTGACGACGGCTATCGCACCCGCCGCCGTGACCTGCTGCTGGCGACATTCCGCGACCTTGCCCCCGATGTGGTGATGACCGAGGCCTTCCCCTTTGGCCGCCGCCAGGTGCGGTTCGAGTTGCTGCCGCTGATCGAGGCGCTAGAGGCCGCCACGCCGCGCCCGCGTCTGGTCGCCTCGGTGCGTGACATCTTGCAGGCCCGTGCCAAGCCTGAGCGCGACATCGAGACGGTGGAGATGGTGCGCGCGCATTACGACCGGGTGCTGGTGCATGGCGATCCGGCCTTTGCGGCATTTGCCGACAGTTTCCCCTTGGCCGACCGCATCGCCGACCGCGTGGTGCATACCGGGCTGGTGACCGGCCCCGCCCCTGAACCGGCCCCCGGCCCCGCGGCAGAGGCCTTCGACGTGATCGTGTCGGCGGGCGGCGGGGCGGTGGGGCAGGGGGTGGCGCGGGCGGCGCTGGGGGCGGCGGCGCTGCTGCCGGGGGTGGCGCGATGGCTGGTCATCACCGGGCCCAACATGGCGCAGGCGGATGCCGACTGGCTTGCGGCGAATGCCCCGCCGAATGTGACGCTGGCCCGGTTCCGCCCGGATTTCCGCAGCCTGCTGACCGGCGCGCGGCTGTCGGTGTCGCAGGCGGGCTACAACACCGTGGGCGATATTCTGCAGGCAGGCTGCCGGTCGATCCTGTTGCCCTATGCGGCGATGGGAGAGACGGAGCAGACCGTGCGGGCCACGCGGCTGGCGGCCCTGGGGCGTGCTGCGGTGATTGCCGAGGCCGGTCTGGACGGGGCGACGCTGGCCCGCGCCGTTGCGGCGGCGCTGGCCGCACCTGCCCCCGCCAGCTTGCCCCGCCTCAGGACCGATGGCGCGGCCGAAACCGCGCGGCTGCTGCGCGATCTTTAGCCTCACCGTGGCGCCAGCGCCGCGCCGTGTCGGTTTTCAGTGCCAGATGACGCATTGGGGGGGCGCTGCGGGCGCGATTGGCGGCATAACGCACGGGGCAGCGAACGGAGGCCGGGATGGTCGATACGGATATGGCGGCGGCGGCGGGGCGCCGCGCGCGGGGCGGCGGCGGAACGGTGCGGCGGGCGGAACGGACGGCGGTGCATTTCGAGACCGCGCGTTTCATCACCCGCAACATCCCGAATTTCGAGATCCTGAACGACGAGGCGCTGTCGATCATCGAATGGAACTCCGAGACGGTGCTGGAAGAGATCGGCGTCAATTTCGTGGACAACCCTTCGGCCTTGGCCCTCTGGCGCGCGGCGGGGGCCGATGTCCAGGGCGAGCGTGTGCATATCCCGCGCGGGCTGGCGCGCAGCCTGTGTGCCACCGCCCCCGGCCAGTTCACCCAGATTGCCCGCAACCCCGCGCGCAACGTCGAGATCGGCGGGCGCAACCTGGTGCTGGCCCCGGTCTATGGCCCGCCCTTCGTGCGCGACCATGCGGGCGGCCGCCGCTATGCCACCATCGCGGATTTCCGCAACTTCGTGAAGCTGGGCTACATGTCGAAATGGCTGCACCATTCGGGCGGCACGGTCTGCGAGCCCACCGATATTGCCGTGAACAAGCGCCATCTGGACATGCTGCTGGCGCATATGACCCTGTCGGACAAGCCCTACATGGGGTCGGTCACCGAACCCGTGCGCGCCGAGGATTCGGTCGCGATGAGCCGCATCCTGTTCGGCGCGGACGTGGTGGACGCGCAGGTGGTGATGACCAGCCTGATCAACATCAACTCGCCCCTGACCTTTGATTCGACCATGATGGGCGCGCTGGAGGTCTATGCCCGCGCAGGCCAGGCCAGCATCATCAGCCCCTTCATCGTGGGCGGCGCGATGGCGCCGGTCACGGTGGCGGGCACGCTGACGCAGGTTCTGGCCGAGGTGTTGGCGGGGGTGGCCTATTCCCAACTGGTGCGGGCCGGTGCCCCGGTGATCTTTGGCGCCTTCGTTACCTCGATCGACATGAATTCGGGCGCGCCCACCTTCGGCACGCCAGAGGCCGCGCATATCACCTGGGGGGCGGGGCAACTGGCGCGGCGGATGGGCCTGCCCTACCGCTCGGGCGGGGCCTTCTGCGGATCGAAGCTGCCCGATGCGCAGGCGGCCTATGAGACGGCGAACAGCCTGAACATGGCGCTGACGGCGGGGGTCAACTTCATGCTGCACGCCTGCGGCTGGCTGGAGGGGGGGCTGGTCAGCTCCTATGAGAAATTCGTGATGGATGCCGACCAGCTCGGCACGCTGCACCACCTCGCGCAGGGCATCATCATGGACGAGAACGGCCAGGGGATGGACGCGATCCGCGAGGTGGGGCCGGGCGGGCATTACCTGGGATGCGCGCATACCCAGGCGAATTTCAAATCGGCCTTCTGGCGGTCGGAGCTGTTCGACTACAAGCCCTTCGAGACCTGGGACGAGGAAGGCGCGCGCGACACGCAGGCGCTGGCCGCGATCCGGGTCAAAAAACTGCTGGCCGATTACCAGCCGCCGCCGCTGGACGCGGGCGTGGCCGAGGCGCTGGCCGATTATGTGGCGCGCAAGAAGGCCGAGGTGCCGGACGCCTTTGTGTGACGGGGTTCCGGGCGGCGGACGAACGCGCCGCCCGGCCGCCGCTTAGCGCGCGATCAGCGCGGTTTCGGCCATCATCGCGATCAACAGCTCGATGTGGCGGGCCACCGAATAGGCCGCATCGCCCGCGCGGCGGGTTTTCTCCACCTGTTCCTCGGCATCCACCAGCCGCGCCATGGCGGCCGAAGCCGTCAGCCCCGGATGGGTGTCGATCAGCCGCTTGAGGTCGCGGTCGCGGCGATAATCCTGTAGCCCGTAGCGGGCGGCGCGGACCAGAAGGCGCGGGCGGCTGAGGGCGGCAAGATGCGAGCGGAAGTCGGTCATGGTCGTCTCCGGTTTTGGCGGTTTGTGCGGACTGCGGAAACAATCGCAGCGGGGGCATCCTGCACTCGCGCAACCCTGCGTTGCGCATCTGCCGTTTCGCCCGTGCGCAGGGTTCGGCTTTGTTTAGGTTTCAGAAACAATTATGGGGGGACGCTCAGAAATTAACCGCTCGGTAACCAATGCTACCCAAAGTTGAAAAAGTCCAAGGCTGGACAAGGGACGGGGCCGCGCGGGACGCGAAAATGTCGGATGACCTGAGCGTTCATTTGCCGCTGCCCGCATGGCTGCCCGAAGCCCTGCGCCACTATCTTCACCACACCGAGGCGGGGCTGTCGTTCCGGGCCATTGCCCGGGCCGAGGGGCGCGCCGCCTCGACCGTGATGCGCCAGGTGCGGCGGTTCGAGAACCGCCGCGACGACCCCCTGTGGGACGAGGCGCTGGCTGCCCTGTCCCGACGTCCCACCCCAGACCCAGCCCGAAAGGATGCCCCCCCGATGTCCGCACCGATCCGTTCCGCCCAGATCCTGATGGAAGAGGCGACGCTTGCCGCCGAGGCGCGGCGCGTCCTGCGCCGCCTGACCGAACCGGGGGCGGTGCTGGCCATCGCGCCCGACATGGACCGTGCCGCCGTGCTGCGCACGCTGCCCGACGGCCAGTCGGTGCGCACGGGCATTCTGGAACGCGCTGTGGCCCAGGCCTTTGTGCTGCGCGACTGGATCGCCTGCCGCAAGCCGGGGCGCATCGCCACCTATGAGATCACGGCGTCGGGTCGCGCCGCGCTGAAGCGGATGCTGGACGAGGATGCCCATGCCGCGGGCGGCTTTGCCGAGGGCGCCACGCCATTTGCCGACCAGCACCGCACCTGGGGCGAGCGTGTGGTCGCGGCGCCCGAGGGGCCGCGCCGGATGCGCTACAACCTGGCAGAAAGCCCTGTGGCGGTGCTGGGCCGCCGCCGCGACAAGGACGGCAAGCCGTTTCTCGAGCCCGAGCTGGTGGCGGTGGCCGAACGGCTGCGCGAGGATTTCGAACTGGCGCAGATGGGGCCGCGGGTGGCGCAGAACTGGGAACGCTTCCTGACCGGCGGCGACCGTGGCGGGTTCCAGCCGGATGCGGGCCGCGCCGAGGGGCCGCGCAACGCGCGCGACCGGGTGGCGGTTGCGCTGCGCGACCTTGGCCCGGGTCTCGGCGACGTGGCGCTGCGCTGCTGCTGTTTCCTCGAAGGGCTGGAGGTCGCGGAAAAGCGGATGGGCTGGGCGGCTCGGTCGGGCAAGATCGTGCTGCGCATCGCGCTGATCCGGCTGAAGCGGCATTATGACGAGGCTTACGGGCGGTCGGGGCCAATGATCGGGTAGTTATGGGACCGGGGGCGGGCCAGGCCCGTCCCCGGTTTTGCCGATGCCAGCGATGCCTTTCCGCGCCGGGCCGGGCTAGGCCCTGGCGTCGTCCTCATCGATCTCCGCCGCTTCGATCTTGCCCGCGCGCACCAGCTTTTCAGCCACGCCGAGGATGCCAAGCGCCTTGCTCCAGTCGCCCTTGTCGGCAGAGAGTTTGAGCGCCTTGAGCACCTTGTTGGCCTGATCGGCCGCCTTTTCGTCAAAGCCACCCGTCAGCGACTTCAGGCGCGGCACCAGTGCGGCGGCGGTCGCCAGCACCCTGGCCTTCAGCTCTTCGCTGCGCTCGACCTTGTCTGCGCTGTCGCGTTCAAGCTTGCCCGACCCGCCGCGCCGGGTCTTGGTGGCCGATCCGCCGGGGGCGATGATCTCCTCGTCGTCGTCATCCTCGGCCTCGTCGCCCAGTTCCACGCCACCGGGCAGCAGCACGCGCGGCTTGAATTTCATGTAACCCGCGTTCTTCAAGAGCACCCGCAGGCGGCGCTGCAGGCTTTTCGGGGCCTTGTCATTCTCGCACTCAAAGCGCAGGTCGCTGCCGTCGAGCACCAGCCTGCCGAACGACCCCTTGGAGGTTCCCGCCTCCTTCTTGGCCATCTTGCCCAGGAATTCCGGGTTCTTGCGCTTGTGTGCGGCGATCAGGACGGGGTTGTCCTTGTCGCTGGTCTGATACATGCCGAAATTCATCGGGCCCGCCTTGAGGCGCCGGAACACCTCTTCGAGCGGCATGAACGGGCTGTCCTCGTCGTCGTCGCCCTTGCCCTTCGGTTTTGCTGCCATGTCCATGATCCAAAATACGGCGCGCATCGGCACCAATGAAACGAAATTGCATCCGACGATACCACGGAAGTCCTGTCTGGCAACCGGCGAGTCCCGGGTGGGTGGAACAAAGTGCGGGGAACGGCGCGCCCACCCGTTGCAGGTCCGGACCCGCCATCAGGCGCTGGCGCGGGGGGCCCGCCCGCTTGCAGCGCCCCGGCCAGCGCCAAGCCCGCCGCGCGTTGGCCCACCCGCACCGCCGGGCCGACGACCGCGCCGGGGGCAACGACACGCCCGCCGCGTTCATCCCCACCAGACGGATCGCCCCCGGGATCGTCGAACCTGGCAGCGCGCCAAGGTATGGCACCACCGCACAGCGTGCGAAATCGCCCGCCGGCAGCTGCCCGCCGACATCCACCCGGTGCTGGACGTGCCCAGCGACAAGGCCGGGTTCGGACGCACCCCCGAGAGGCCCCCCAAGGCGATAGGCTGCCGCCACGATGGCCAGCCCGATGGCCGGCGAGGTGCCCCCGGCATCGCGGTCTCGGCGGCCATAGGCACCGCCGACCCGCAGCCGATCGGCGTCAGGATCAGCGTTTGCGGCGCCTCGGCGGTCGGTTTGCCTGCCATGGTTTTCGCATGTCCCGTGCGACGGCGCATCCGTTGCACCACCCGCGACAAAGCCCTATGCTCTGCCCAACCGCATATCTGGGGGAATAATCCTTGCGCGATCTCACGCTGCCCGGAGGGCGCCATCCCGAAAAGGCGCACCGACCCGACCAGGCGCAGCCGAAAAAACCATCCTGGATCCGCGTGAGGGCCCCCACCTCCGAGGGTTACAAGACCACGCGCGACATCATCCGGTCACAGAAACTGGTCACCGTCTGCGAAGAGGCGGGCTGCCCCAACGTCGGCGAATGCTGGAGCCAGGGCCACGCCACCATGATGATCATGGGCGAGATCTGCACCCGCGGCTGCACCTTCTGCAACGTGGCCACGGGGCGCCCCCAGACCCTAGACGCCTTCGAGCCGGGGCGCGTCGCCCATGCCGTGGCGGAACTGGGCCTGAACCATGTCGTGGTGACCTCGGTGGACCGCGACGATCTGGCCGACGGCGGGGCCGAGCATTTCGCCCAGACCATCCGCGCCATCCGCCACCGTGCGCCCGGCACCACGATCGAGGTGCTCACGCCCGACTTCCTGCGCTGCGCGCCCTCGGCGCTCGAAACCGTGGTCGCCGCGCGGCCCGACGTGTTCAACCACAACCTCGAAACCGTCCCCGGCCTTTACCCCGAGGTGCGCCCGGGCGCGCGCTACTTCCACTCGCTGCGCCTCTTGCAGCGGGTCAAGGAGCTAGACCCCGGCATGTTCACCAAATCGGGCATCATGGTGGGCCTGGGCGAGGACCGTCAGGCCGTGGGCCAGGTGATGGACGACATGCGCGCGGCGGACGTGGATTTCCTGACGATCGGGCAATACCTGCAACCCACGCCCAAACACCACCGCGTGGACCGCTTCGTCACGCCCGAGGAATTCGCGGCCTATGAGACGACCGCGCGCGGCAAAGGCTTCCTGATGGTCTCGGCCACCCCGCTCACCCGCTCGTCCTACCATGCGGGCGAGGATTTCGCGGCCCTGCGCGCGGCGCGCGCAGTTCGGTTGGGTCGGGCCTGACCCGCGCGTCGCAGGGGGGCTCGCCCCCCTCTTGGCTGCGCCAATTCACCCCGAGGATACTTGAGCCAAGATGAAACGGGGGGGATTTCATCTTGGCCAAAATATCCTCAGGGGGTGAGCCCCGCGAGGGGCGAGGGGGCGGAACGCCCCCTTTTCCGGCCCCGGCATTGACCCCGCCGCAGGCCTCTGGCAATGCCGGGGCAAAGGGGATGGTTGTGATGAACCTGTTCAACGATATCCGCGATCTGGTGCTGGCCGAGGTGGCCGCGATGCAGGCGGCGGGGGAATTGCCGCGCGGGCTGGAAACGGCGGCGATCACGGTCGAGCCGCCGCGCGACGCGGGGCATGGCGACATGGCGACCAATGCCGCGATGGTGCTGGCAAAGCCCGCAGGCCTGCCGCCCCGCCAGATCGCCGAGGCGCTCGCAGCGGGCCTTGCCGCCGATCCGCGCGTGGCGGCGGCCGATGTGGCGGGGCCGGGGTTCCTGAACCTGCGGCTGAAGCCTGCCGTGTGGCAGGGGCATGTGGCGGGTGTGCTGGCGGCCGGGGCGGATTACGGGCGCTCGGGCCTCGGGCAGGGCCTGCGGGTGAATGTGGAGTTCGTGTCGGCCAACCCCACCGGCCCCATGCATGTGGGCCATGTGCGCGGCGCCGTGGTGGGCGACGCGCTGGCGCGGCTTCTGGCCTTTGCGGGCTATGACGTGACGCGCGAATACTACATCAACGATGGCGGCGCGCAGGTGGATGTGCTGGCGCGCAGCGCCTATGAGCGTTACCGCGAGGCGCATGGGCTGGCACCGGAGATTCGCGAGGGGCTTTATCCCGGCGATTACCTGATCCCGGTGGGCGAGGCGCTGAAGGCGCAATATGGCGACAGCCTTCTGGACAAGCCCGAGCAGGACTGGCTGGCCGAGTTGCGCGATGTCGCGACCGGCCTGATGATGGCGGAAATCCGCGCCGATCTGGCGCAGCTCGGCGTGCAGATGGATGTCTATTCCAGCGAAAAGGCGCTCTATGGCACCGGCCGGATCGAGGCCGCCATCGAGACGCTGCGCGGCATGGGGTTGATCTATGAGGGCGTGCTGGAGCCCCCCAAGGGCAAGACGCCCGAGGATTGGGAGCCGCGCGAGCAAACCCTCTTCCGCTCCACCGCGCATGGCGACGACGTGGACCGGCCGGTCAAGAAATCCGACGGAAGCTGGACCTATTTCGCCCCCGACATCGCCTATCATCATGACAAGGTGCAGCGGGGGTTCGATCAGCTGATCGACATCTTCGGCGCCGATCATGGCGGCTATGTCAAACGGATGAAGGCGGCGGTGGCAGCCCTGTCGGGCGGGCGGGTGCCGCTGGACATCAAGCTGATCCAGCTCGTGAAGCTCTACAAGGGTGGCCAGCCCTTCAAGATGTCCAAACGCGCGGGCACCTTTGTCACCTTGCGCGATGTGGTCGATGAGGTGGGCGCGGATGTGACCCGCTTCATCATGCTGACGCGCAAGAACGACGTGGCGCTGGATTTCGATTTCGACCGCGTGATGGAGCAGTCCAAGGACAACCCCGTCTTTTATGTCCAGTATGCCCATGCGCGCATCCGCTCGGTCGAGCGGCGGGTGGCCGAGCTGGGCATCGGCCCGGATGCGCCCTTTGATGCCGCGCTGATCGACCATCCGGCGGAACTGGCACTGATCGCCAAGCTTGCCGAATGGCCGCGTCTGGTGGAGATCGCCGCGCGCGGGAATGAGCCGCACCGCGTGGCCTTCTACCTTTACGAACTCGCCTCGGATCTGCATGCCCACTGGAACCGCGGCAATGACGATCCTGCCCTGCGCTTCGTGCAGGAGGGAGATCTGGCCACAACTTCGGCAAAAATCGCCCTGGCGCGCGCCGTGGCGGTTGTGATCTGCGCAGGTCTTGCTATCCTTGGTGTGGCTCCGGTCGAGGAAATGCGCTGACCACAGGCGCAGGCGGGCGGGCAGAGGCACGAGACAGAGCTTTCGGGGGATGCGGGGACCACTCCGCACCGATCCGGGGCCGAAGGGCAGAGCATGGCAGAGGTGGACTTCGATCGGTTCGAGGCGGGTGGCCCCTTGGGTGCGCCTTCGGGCGTCATGGGGCGGCTGGTCAATCTTGGCGCCGCCGCGCTCTCGGTTGTGCTGGTGCTCGGGCTGGCGGGCTGGGGCTACCGCCTTGCGGTGCGCGATGTGACCGGCGTGCCGGTGGTGCGCGCGCTGGAGGGCCCGATGCGCATCGCCCCCGTGACGCCGGGGGGCGAGGTTACCGCCTATCAGGGGCTGGCGGTCAATGCGGTGGCGGCTGCGGGTGCGGCCGAGGGACCGGCGGAACGTCTGGTGCTCGCCCCGCCGCCGGTGGGTCTGGCGCCCGAGGATACCCCGGGAACCCTTGCCGCGCTGCATGCACCCGTATCGGGGCGGGCCGATGGATCGGTGGCGCTGGCGCTGCCGCCGATGCCCGAGGTGCTGCCCGAACCGACGCCCATGACTCAGGAAGAGGCCATCGCCGCCGCGCTGGCCGAGGCGCTGGGTGAAGAGGCGATGGTCAGCGCCCTGTCGGACAGTGCCACCTCGCTGGCCGGATCGCTCGACGGCACGCCGGGGGCCACGCCCCGCCTGCGGCTGGCGCCGGGGATGCCGCGTGGCGCGGTCGCTTCGGCCGTTCGCCCGCGCCCGCGTCCCGGCACGCCTGCCGATGCGGTCGCGCGCGGCGATGCCTCGCCCCTGATGCTGGCGGCGCTGCAGGCGGTTGAGGTCGATCCCGGCACGCTGGCCATGGGCACGCGGCTGGTGCAACTGGGCGCGTTCGAGACGGCAGACCTTGCGCGGGCGGAATGGGCCCGCGTGGCTGGGCGGTTCGGCGACCTGATGGCCGGCAAGGCGCGGGTGGTGCAAGAGGCGCAGTCGGGCGGGCGCGCGTTCTGGCGGCTGCGCGCACAAGGCTTTGAAAGCGAGGCCGAGGCGCGGCGGTTCTGCGCGGCGCTTCTGGCAGAGCAGACAGCCTGCATTCCGGTCACGCTGAGATGAAGGCGCAGGCGGCACCCGGCGCGGGTGCCACCATTCTGGGCTGCGCTGGCCCCGCGCTGGCCCCCGAGGAGGCCGCGTTTTTCCGCGAGGCCGATCCCTGGGGGTTCATCCTGTTTGCGCGCAATGTGGACAGCCCCGCGCAACTGCGCCGCCTGACGGGCGACCTGCGCGATGCGGTCGGGTGGGTGGCCCCGGTCCTGGTGGATCAGGAAGGTGGGCGGGTGCAGCGGCTGCGCGGTCCGCAGTGGCGGGAATGGTCCCCGCCACTGGATCTGGCTGCGGCTGCCGGTGCGGCCGCGCCGCGTGCCTTCTGGCTGCGCTCACGCCTGATTGCGCATGAACTGCGCGCCAGCGGGATCGACGCCAATTGCGCGCCCTGCCTTGATATCGCGCGGCCCGACACGCATCCCTTCTTGCGTGACCGCTGCCTGGGCACCGACCCTGCCCGGGTGGCCCTGATCGGACGGGCGGTGGCCGACGCGCATCTGGAAGGGGGCGTGCTGCCGGTGTTGAAGCATATCCCCGGCCACGGTCGGGGCCGCGCCGACAGCCATCATGCGCTGCCATCCACGCCCGCGACCCTTGTCGAACTGGAGGCCAGCGATTTTGCCCCCTTTGTCGCCCTTGCCGACCTGCCGCTGGCGATGACGGCGCATCTGGTCTATTCCGCCATCGACAGCACGCCCGCCACCACCTCTGCCGCGGTGGTGGCGCTGATCCGCCACAGGATCGGGTTTCAGGGCCTCTTGATGACCGATGACCTGTCGATGAACGCGCTCTCGGGCGATGTGGGCGCGCGGGCGGCGGCGGCCATCGCGGCGGGCTGCGACGTGGCGCTGCACTGCAATGGCAAGCGGGCGGAGATGGAAAAGGTGGTGGCGGCGGCGGGCCGGCTGTCTCCGGTGGCGCAGGCCCGGGCCGACCGCGCCCTCGCCGCGCGCCATCTGCCGGGTCCGGTTGACATCGCCGCCCTGGAGGCCGAACTTCGGGACCTTGCAGGCGGGGCGGCCTATGGCGGATGACTGGGAGCGCGCAGAACCGATGGCGACCGCCGACCGGCTGGCCGCCGAGGCGCTGATCGTCGATGTGGACGGGTTCGAGGGGCCGCTGGACCTGCTGCTGACCCTTTCGCGCACGCAAAAGGTGGATCTGCGGCGCATTTCGGTGCTGCAACTGGCCGAGCAGTATTTGAGGTTTGTCGAACAGGCGCAGAAGCTGCGCATCGAGCTGGCCGCCGATTATCTGGTGATGGCGGCCTGGCTGGCCTATCTGAAATCGCGCCTGCTCTTGCCGCCCGACCCCGCCGAAGAGGGGCCGAGTGCGGAGGATCTGGCCGCACATCTGGCGTTCCAGCTGGAGCGGCTGGAGGCGATGCGCGCGGCGGCGGCGGCACTGATGGCGCGCGATCGGCTGGGGCGCGACCGCTTTGCGCGCGGCCTGCCCGAGGGGGTGGTGCGCCTCAAGTCCGTGCAGTGGGGCGCGAGTCTGTTGGACCTGATGCGCGCCTATGCCCGGCTGCGCACCCGCGACGAGTTTCGCCCCTATGCGATGGACCGCGACCATGTGTTCACCATGGAGCAGGCTTTGGAGCGGATGCGCGGCCTGATCGGCCATGCCGCGGTCTGGTCCGACCTTGCGACCTTTCTGCCCGAGGGCTGGGGCGGCCATCCGATGCGGCGACGCTCGGCCACCGCCGCGCATTTTGCCGCCGTGCTGGAGCTGACAAAGCGCGGCAAGATCGAGCTGAAACAGGGCGATGCCTTTGCCCCCCTGATGATCCGCCACCGCGCGCCATGACCGGCGCGCGCGAACCCGGCCTGTTCGCGGCGCCCACACCGGGCGAGCAGGAGCGCATGGTCGAGGCGATGCTTTTCGCCTCGGCCGAGCCGCTGACGGTGGCGGACCTTGCGGCGCGGATGCCGCAGGGATGCGACCCGGCCGAGGCGCTGGTGGTGCTGCGGCGGCGCTATGAGGGGCGGGGGGTGACGCTGGTGCGGGTGGGCGATGCCTGGGCTTTCCGCACGGCGCCTGACCTCGGGTTCCTGATGAGCCGCGATGTGGTCGAGCACCGCAAACTGAGCCGCGCCGCGATCGAGACGCTGGCGATCGTGGCCTATCACCAGCCCGTCACCCGCACCGAGATCGAAGAGATCCGGGGCGTGGCGGTCAGCCGGGGCACCATCGACCAGCTGATCGAATTGGACTGGATCAGGTTCGGCAGACGGCGCATGACTCCGGGGCGGCCGGTGACATTCGTGGTGACCGAGTCGTTCCTGGACCACTTCGGCCTCGAATCGGCGCGCGACCTGCCGGGGCTGAAAGACCTGCGGGCGGCGGGCCTCTTGGACAACCGGCCCCTGCCGGCGGGGATGGGCGGCGGTGAGGGAGACGACGACGATACGGGCCAGACCGGCCAGAGCGAACTTTTCGAGGATTGACCGACATGGACCTGGGACGGCTTTTTCAACGCTTGCTGAACATGATCCTGCGGCGCGGGATGAACACGGCGATCCGCAAGGGCGTCAACCGCACGACGGCCAAGGGCAAGGCCCCGAAGGACATGACACCCGCGGAACGTGACCAGGCCGCGAAGGCGCGCGAGATCACCAAGCGCGCACGTCAGGCCGCCCGGCTGACCCGGCGCATGGGCCGCTGAGGGCCGCGCGGCGCTGAGGCTCGTGTGAAGGGGCTGAGAGCGCCGCAGACCGGACTTTTGCAATCGTCCGGTTGGAATTCTTGCAAGAATTCGGTAGGCGGCAGGCCGCGGCAGGATCAGTCCCGGAAATGCTTGGACAGCTTCAGCCCCTGTCCCTGATAGTTCGATGCAAGCCCCGCGCCATAAAGAACATCCGGCACCGCCGCCATCCGCTCATAGACCAGCCGCCCCACCACCTGACCGTGCTCCAGCACGAAGGGCGCCTCGTGGCAGCGCACTTCCAGCACCCCGCGCGACCCCGCCCCGCCCGCCGCCGCCCAGCCAAAGCCGGGGTCGAAGAAGCCCGCGTAATGCACCCGGAATTCGCCCACCATGGCGAGGTAGGGCGCCATCTCGGCGGCATGGTCTGGCGGGATCGTCACCGCCTCGCGGCTGACGAGGATATAAAAGGCGCCGGGGTCAAGGATCAACTGCCCGTCGCGGCCCTGCAGCGGTTCCCAGAAATCGCGCGCGGGGTAATGGCCGATGCGGTCTAGGTCGATCACCCCGGAATGCGGTTTCGCGCGCCAGCCGATCAGGTCGCCAGCCCCTGGGCGCAGATCGACCGAGAAGCCCAGGCCATCCGAGATCACCGCCTGACCGTCCACCAGCGGCACGCGGCCATGCAGCGCCGTCAGCGCGGCATCGTCCAGCACCGCCCCCCCCTGCCGCAGGCGCAGCTGGTTCAGCCGCATCCCCGCCCGCACCAGCACCGAAAACGACCGCGGGCAGACCTCGGCCCAGAGCGGGCCGGTGTAACCCGCCGGGATCCGGTCGAATTCCGTGCCGCCATCGGTGATGGTGCGGGTCAGGAGGTCGAGCCGCCCGGTCGAGGATTTCGCATTGGCCACGCCCGAAAGACCCGCGGGCAGGGCCAGCCGCTCGGCCAGCGGGATCAGATAGACGCAGCCCTTTTCCAGCACCGCGCCGCGGGTCAGGTCCACCCGGTGCATCTCGAACTCCGCAAGGCGGCTTTCGACGCTGCGCCCCGCGCCCGCAAGGAACGAGGCGCGCACGCGGATCGCGGTGGACCCAAGGCGAAGGTCCAGGCTGGCGGGCTGGATCTGGGCGGGCGTCACGGGCGGGGCGGCGGCGATCGCGCCCGCCTCGATCAGCGCGCGCAGGTCCTGCGCGGGCAGCACGCCGGGGGTCATGCCCGCGCCTGCGGGTGCTGGGGCGCCCCGAAACGGAACCGCCCGCGCGCCCATCGGGGCGGCGGGCGGTTTCGGTGTTGGTCGGGCCGGAGAGATTCGAACTCTCGACCTTCCGCCCCCCAGACGGACGCGCTAACCAGGCTGCGCCACGGCCCGAACGAGGGCTTACATACCCGTTTTCGGCACGGGGGCAAGCGGGAAAGCGACAGCGCCATGACGGGACTCCGGCCCTAGCGCCGCGGTCCGCGCGCGCGGTCCGAGAGCCGCGCGTGCAGGTCGGCGAGGGCCGCGCGCAGGGGGGCCACATCCTCGGCCCGGCGCACCAGCGCGCCTTTCGGCATCGTGCGCAGGCGGGCGGCGAGGGTGGGGGTATCGTCGTCCTCGCCCGTCTGCGTGGCGGTTGGTGCGGGGCGGCGTGGCGGTGCGGGGCGGTCTGCGCCAAGGCCTGCGAACAGGGGCAGTTCGGGCAGCGGGGGCGGTGCGGCCTCGGCCTCGGGCCGCGGTGCGGGCGGGTGATCGGCGTCTGCTGCCGACAGGGCGGGCGGCTCCTGCGGTGGTTCAGCCTCGGCCGGGACCGGATCGGGTTCGGATGCCCTGGTGACGGTCGGGCGTTCATCCCCATCGTCCTGGCTTGCCATGTCGGTATCGGACCCGGCATCACCGGCCATCGCCCCCGCACCGTCATGCCCTGCCTCCAGCGCGGCCTCGTCCGCCTCCACCCAGTCGGCATCGGCGGGCATTTCCGCCGCCTCCTCGTCCAGATCCTCCTGCAAAAGCCCCGCGACATGGCGCACGCCCTGTTCGCGCAGAACCTTCTGAACGCCGCGGATGGTCATCCCCTCGTCGTGCAAGAGCCTGCGGATACCCGCCAGCAGCGCCACATCGGACGGTCGGTAATAGCGCCGCCCGCCCGCCCGCTTGACCGGGCGAACCTGGGGGAACCGGCTTTCCCAGAACCGTAGCACATGCGCGGGGGTCTGCAGATGCTCGGCCACCTCGCTGATGGTGCGGAAGGCGTCGGGGGATTTGTCCACGGACCCGCCTTTCCCCGCGCTCAGCCCTTGGCCCCGGCGGCAACGCGGTCCTTCATCAGGTGCGAGGGGCGGAAGGTCAGCACGCGACGCGGGCTGATCGGCACCTCGTCGCCGGTCTTGGGGTTGCGGCCCACGCGGGCGGATTTCGCCCGGATCGAAAAGGTGCCGAACGAGGAGATCTTGACGGTCTCGCCCGCGGCCAGCGCGTCGGACATGTGCTGTAGCACGCTTTCGACCAGCTGCGCGCTTTCATTGCGGCTCAGCCCGACCTCACGGAATACCGCTTCGCTCAGGTCCATGCGAGTCAAGGTCTTGTCACCCATGTCATCCCCCTTTTTTTCCGACCTCAGGATGCGCGCCCGGGATTTGCGAGTCAATATCAGACACTTGGGCTGCGTTCTTCAAACGCGGGATTCCGCTAGGCCCAGCCTACCAGCGCAGGACGACCGAACCCCAAGCAAGGCCGCCCCCGATCGCCTCGGTCACGATCAGGTCGCCCTCTTTGATCTGGCCCCGGTCGCGGCCCACCGACAGTGCCAGCGGGATGGACGCGGCAGAGGTGTTGCCGTGGTCCTGCACAGTCACCACAACGCGGTCCATCGGCATCTGCATCCGTTTCGCGGTGCCCTCGATGATGCGGATATTGGCCTGATGCGGCACGATCCAGTCCACATCCGCGCTGGTCAGGCCCGCCTTTTCCAGCGCGGCATGGGCGGTCTCCGCCAGCTTTTCGATGGCATGGCGGAACACCTCCTTGCCCTGCATCCGCAGGCGGCCGGTGGCCCCGGTGGACACCCCCCCATCGACATAGAGAAGGTCGCGGTGGCGGCCATCGGAATGCAGGTCCACCGCAAGGATGCCCCGGTCTGCGGCGGCGCCGGTGCCGGGTGCGGCCTCCAGCACCAGCGCGCCAGCCCCATCGCCGAACAGGACCGAGGTCGCGCGGTCGTCCCAGTCCATCAGCTGGCTGAAGGTTTCCGCCCCGATCACCAGCACGCGCTGCGCCATCCCGCCGCGCAGCATTGCATCGGCCTGCCCCAGCGCAAAGACGAACCCGGCGCAGACGGCCTGGATGTCGAAGGCAAAGCCCCGCGTCATGCCAAGCTGCGCCTGCACCATCGTCGCGGCCGAGGGAAACGTCAGGTCGGCGGTGGAGGTTGCGAGCACAATGGCGTCGATGTCGTCGGGCCGCATCCCGGCATCGGCCAGTGCCGCCTGTGCCGCGCGCGTGGCCATGTCGGAGGTGGTCTGCCCGGGGGCCGCGAAATGCCGCCGCTCGATGCCCGAGCGTGAACGGATCCAGTCATCGGAAGTCTCGATCCGTTCGGCGAATTCGGAGTTGGGCACGATGCGGTCAGGCAGATAGTGCCCGACGCCCCTGACCACGGCGCGCATGTTCATTCCGCTGTCCCGCCCCCCGATGCGACTAGCATGGCATCCTGCCCCGCGCGGCCCGCAGTGGCAACTCGTGCCGCAAGGCGGTCGTTGAAGCCCGATTTCGCCAGCTGGAACGCCAGCTTGATCGCCGCAGATACGCCGGTCGCGTCGGCGGAGCCGTGCGATTTGACCACGGTGCCGTTCAGGCCCAGAAAAACCCCGCCGTTCACCCGGCGCGGGTCGATCCGCTTTTGCAGCCGGCGCAGCGAGGTGATGGCCAGCAGCGCCGCGATCCTGGACAGGAAGGTGGCGTTGAACGCCTCTTTCAGGAAATCCGAGATAAGCTTTGCCGTGCCCTCGCCCGTTTTCAGCGCGATGTTGCCGGTGAAGCCGTCGGTCACGATCACATCGACGCGGTTGCCGGGGATGTCGCCGCCTTCGACAAAGCCGACGAAATCATAGGCCAGCGCTTCTGCCGCGGCTGCCAGCCTGTCATGCGCGATGCGCATCTCGGGGCGGCCCTTGTGTTCCTCGGTGCCGACATTCAGGAGGCCCACGCGGGGGTGGTCGAGGTTCAGGCCGTTGCGGGCATAGCTGGCCCCCATCGCCGCGAATTGCACCAGATCATCGGCATCGGCCTTCACATCCGCGCCCACGTCCAGCAACAGGTTGAACCCGCCCGGGTTGCGGCTGGGCCAGAGACAGGCGATCGCCGGGCGGTTCACGCCCGGCAGCTTGCGCAGGCGGATCATCGACAGGGCCATCAGAGCGCCGGTGTTGCCGCAGGACACGGCCACCGTCGCCTCGCGCGATTTCACCGCGTCGATGCAGGACCACATCGACGTGCCCTCGCCATGGCGCATCACTTGGCTGGGCTTGTCGTGCATAGTGACGGTGCGGGGGGCGTGGCGCAGTTCGCACCGGCCCTCCAGGATGCGGCGACGCGCGACCAGCGGCGCCAGCACCGCCTCATCGCCGTGCAGGATGAACGCGATGTCGGGATTTTTGTGGGCCGATATGGCGAGACCCGCGACCACGGCCGCAGGGCCGCGGTCTCCGCCCATGGCATCGACCGAAATCACGATACTCCCCTCGGGAAGCCCCGCGCCACCCGTCCCGGGCCTGTCGCCGCTCTCGGTCATGGCAAAGGTGTTCGGGTCGCGGCTTACGCCGCGTCCTCGTCCAGATCGACCTCTTTGGCGGTCGAGACGACTTCGCGCGCGTCATAATGGCCGCAGGCGCCGCAAACGTGGTGCGGGCGCTTCAGCTCGCCGCAGTTCGGGCAGTCGGTGGGGTTCGATGCCACCAGCGCGTCATGCGCGCGGCGCATGTTGCGGCGGGATTTGGTGACTCGGTTCTGCGGGACAGCCATGTCGCGACCTCGATAAGCAAAGGGCGGATGGCCCTGATTCCGTTGACATTTTCAAAGGCAGCGCGGCGCCACACGGCGAAGAAGCCAAGCCTTGAACAAGGCGCGGAACATACTGTCTTTCGCAACGGGCGCAAGGGGTTTTCTGCACTTGCCGGGACGGGGGCCCGGCGGCACCCTCAGCCGCCTTCGTCCTGTCCCGGCTCGTCTGGTGCCGCCATCCGGTCCTTGAGCGCCGCGAGGCCCGCAAAGGGGCGCAGGTCCTGGTCGTGCAGGGGAGCGGTGCCGGGGGGGGCGAAGCTTGCCTCGCCCAGATCGGCGCCTGGCGCGCGCGGGTAAAGCGGCAGCGCCAGCGCCAGCGCCTCGACCGCGACATGGCCGCCGTCGATGACCTCGGGCAGGGGTTCGCTATCGGTGTCCTCGGGCAGTTCGACCTCATCGCCCGTGGGCTCCTGCCAGTCGGCGACAAAGCGGCGCCGCACGGCTTCGGCGATGTTGGCATGGACCGGCGCCAGCGTCACCGCGCAGGGCTGCACGGCATGGGCGGTCAGCCAGCCCTCCAGCACCAGGTCGTTCCGACCCTCCGGCCGGATCTCGCCCTTCAGGCGCAGAGCGCGCAGGTCGATCAGGCCCAGGGCCGCGGCGATGCGCGCCCGCGTCGCGTCATCGGCCACCAGATCGAAGTGCAGGGCCTTGCGGGCGGGCAACTGTCGCAGGGGCCAGGCGTGGGACCAGGGCAGCACGGCATCTGGTGGATCGTCGGTCATGGATCGCAACTTCCTTGAACAGCCGCGCGTCCTTCTGTAAGCCGAAAGGGCAGAACGGCGACGGCCCCGGAATAGGGGTGATGCCGGTCCGCGACAAGAGGCCGAAACAAGAGGCGGCGATGGCGGGGCAGGCAGGCGAGGGGATGGTGCGGCGCGCCGGGATCGGTGTGGCGCTGGCTTTCGCGGTGGCGCTGTCCGCCTGCACACCGATCATTCGAGACCATGGATATGTGCCGACCGATGCGGACCTGTCGCAGGTCGTCGTGGGCGTGGATACCCGCGACACCGTCGCCGAAACCGTGGGCCGCCCCTCGGCCCAGGGCCTGCTGAATGATCAGGGCTGGTTCTATGTCCGCAGCCGGTTTCGGCAGCTTGGCCCGCGTGAGCCGAAAGAGGTGGAACGCCAGGTTGTGGCCATCACCTTCGACGGTCGTGGTGTGGTGTCGGACATCGGCCGCTTCGGGCTGGAGGATGGCCGAGTGGTCACCCTGTCGCGGCGCGTGACGGATACCAACGTCAAGGGCTTCAGCTTCATCCGGCAACTGTTGCAGAATGTCGGCCGGCTGGCCCCCGGGGACATCTAGGCCGCCCCCGGTCACGCCGCCGCGCCCGGTCATCCCGCGTCTGGTCACCCGGCGTCGGGCTGGAACCGCAAGGCCACCCCGTTGATGCAGTAGCGCAGGCCCGTGGGGGCCGGCCCGTCGGGGAAGACATGGCCCAGATGTGCGGCACAGCGGTCGCAATGCACCTCGGTCCGCGTCATGAACCAGCTGCGGTCCTGCTGCGTTCCGACCTCTGCCCCCTCCGCCGGTGCCCAGAACGAGGGCCAGCCGGTGCCGCTGTCGAACTTGCGCGCCTGATCAAACAGCGGGGCGTCGCAGCAGATGCAGTGGAATGTGCCCTTCGCCTTGGGGAAATCGTCATGGGTGAAGGCGCGTTCGGTGCCGTGCTGGCGCGTGACCTTGTAGGCCAGTTCCGACAGTTGCGCGCGCCATTCGGCATCGGTCTTTTCGATCTTGCCGCCGCGATCCGGTGTCGTGCCGTCCATGTCAGTGCCTCCGTGATGCCGATGGGCTGTCAACCGCCTCGCGTGTAACTAGGCGCGAACCACGGCTACGCCAAGGTCCGGACATGTGTGATGATCTATGCGGCTTTCCCGTTTGGTGATACCAAGCAATCATTGGCCGGGACATTGATGGAGCCGTTGGATTAATCCGCCGCCAGTCATTTCGAGAAAACGCGATGGCGGACAAGGACGACAAGCCGGATGTGGAGATTGAAAAGGTCGGGGTCGCCAAGGTGTGGGATGAACGGGCCTGCAAGGATTTGCCAAAATGGGCCGCCGCCGCGCTCAAGGACGGGTTGGGGAGTTCCGTGAATATCATCAGCACCAAGCCCGAAACCTGTTTCATCCACGAGGCGGAGGTCAAGCCGATCAGGTTAGACGAAGACAAGGCCGTGCTCTTTGGTGAGATGTCGGTCCTCGTGATGGATGCGAAACGGTTCTTGAAGGCGAATGTTCCGGCCAAGGCATCGGTGACGGGCGTCACAGCGGACAAGATCGAGAAAAAGCTGCAAACGCTGGTCGCTGCCATTGCGACCAGATGTGGCCAGGACGCGCGCAAGGAACTGCAGGACTGACGGCGGTTCGCTGACAACACCCTTTGCGGATGACGCGCCGCGGCGGCAGGTCGTCATGGGACGGACTGGATGCGGGACAGGGCAGGGGGCTGTCGCGGCATCGTCACGGATTGTGTGTTACCGATCATAGACGCATATATCTGGCCAGCGGGTCAGACGCCCGAGGCACGAGGAGACGATCTTGTTCTCGCTTCTGAAAGGGCGCTACCGCGCCCGCACCGCCGACACCCCGGATGACATCGCCCGCGCCCAGGACCTGCGCACGCTGACCTTTCGGGCGGCGGGAGGGCCGCGGGATGCGGATGCCTTCGACGCCATCTGCACGCATGTGCTGGTGGAAGAGGTGCGCTCGGGCATGCTGGTCTGCTGTTTCCGCCTGCTCCCGCTCTCGGCAGGATGCGAGATCAGTCGCAGCTATTCGGCGCAGTTCTATGATCTGCGGGCGCTGTCGGCCTATGAGGGGCGGATGGTCGAGATGGGGCGGTTCTGCATCCACCCCGACTGCAAGGATGCCGACATCCTGCGCGTGGCCTGGGGGGCGATGACCTCCTATGTGGACCGTGAGGGGGTGGAGATGCTGTTCGGCTGCTCGTCCTTCCACGGGACCGAGGCCGAGGATTACCTTGACGCCTTCGCCATGCTCAAGGACGCGCATCTGGCCCCGCGCAGGTGGCTGCCGCGGGTAAAGGCGCCCAACGTGTTCCGCTTTGCGCAGAAACTGCGGTGGAAAAAGCCCGATGCCAAACGCGCGATGCGGGGGATGCCGCCCCTGCTGCGCACCTATCTGATGATGGGGGGCTGGGTCAGCGATCACGCGGTGGTGGACCGCGACCTGAACACGCTGCATGTGTTCACGGGGCTGGAGATCCGGGCGATCCCGCCCGCGCGCGCGCGCCTGTTGCGCGGCGTGGCGGGCTGATTAGCGCGGCATCGCGCGCATCACCGCCCAGCCCGCCGCCGAGAGCACTGCCACGCCCATGGCGAGCGGCACAGGCGTGCCGTCAAAGGCCAGACCCAGCGGCACAGCAATCGCCACCGCCGCCACGGTCGAGATCGCCCCCACGACCGAGGCCGCCATGCCCGCGATATGCCCCACAGGCTCCAGCGAGATGGCATTCAGGTTGCCCAGCGTCATCCCCGCCATGAAGAATACGCCCGTGGTCCAGACCACGAAGGCCGAAAAGGCCAGCGCCTCGGGCCAGAGGCCCGCGCCCGTCGCGGCGGCCATGACCGTTGAGGCCACCACCTGTACCGCCAGCGTGACCGTCACCAGCCGCCGCATCCCCAGCCGCACCACGATCGAGGCGTTCAGCAGGCTCGCGGAACCCGCCACCAGCGCGATCACCGCAAACCAGACCGGAAACTCGGTGCCCCGCCCAAAGGTCCGGTCAAAGATCGGCTGGGTCGAGGACAGCGTGGCGAAAAGCGCGCCAAAGCACAGCGACTGCACGATGATCGCCATCACGATCACGCGCCGCGCCATCACCTCGCGCAGCGCCATCCACAACCGGCCCGCCTGCAAGGGCAGCCGCCGCTCGGGCGGCAGCGTCTCGGGCTGGCGCAGGATCATCCAGGCGATGGAGGCCAGCGAGAACAGCATGAAGGCCGGAAAAATGCCCCGCCATCCGGTCTGCGCCATGATCGCGGCACCCAAGAGGGGGGCCGCCGCCGGGACCAGCGTGAACACCATCATGGCAAAGCTGACCACCCGCGCCATCTGCCGCCCCTGGTAAAGGTCGCGCACCATGGCCAACGACACCACGCGCGGGCCTGCGGCCCCCAGCCCCTGCACCACCCGCGCGATCAGCACCCCCTCCAGCGTGGGCGAGGCCCAGGCGATGGCCGCGCCCGCGCAATAGAGCGCCGCCCCCGACACGATCACCCCCCGCCGCCCGAAACTGTCCGACAAGGGCCCCGCAAAGAATGTGCCGATCCCCATGCCCAGCACAAAGCTGGTGATGATCAGCTGCGCGCGGTTGGGGTTGGCGGGGGTCAGTTCCACCGCGATCCCCGGCAGGGCGGGCAGCATCGCGTCGATGGAAAAGGCGATGGTGGCGAACAGCATCGCGATCAGCGCGATGAATTCGGTCTGGCCCAAGGGTTTGGTCGGTGCGGTCATGGCGGGCTCCTTCCCGGGGGGCCTAGCACGGGGCGCAGGGGCCAGCCAGTCGTCACCCACGGGCCGGATCGCCGCAGTCGGGCAAGCGGCGCGCTCAGCCCGTGACGGGACAACCGGCACCCTGTTCCGCCAGCTCGTCGATCACCTGCTGCCAGAAAGCCACGGGCTGTGCGCCCTGCACCACATATTGCCGCGCGATCAGGAAGGTGGGCACCGCCGTCATCCCGCGGCGGCGGGCATCGGCATCGCGGGCGGCAATGTCCTCGGCATCGGCATCCGTGGCCAGAAGCCGGACGACCGCCGCCGCGTCCATCCCCGCTTGGCCCGCGACATCGGCCAGTGTGGCGGCATCGCCGATATCGCGCCCCTCGCGGAAATAAGCGCGAAACAGGGCCGCCTTCACCGCCGTCTGCCGCCCCTCCAGCCCCGCCCAGTGCAGCACCCGGTGGGCATCGAGCGTGTTGGGCGTGCGCTCCATCCGCGCAAAGTCGATCACCACGCCCGCCGCCTCGGCCGCGCGTTCCACCTGCGCATAGACCTGCACGGCGCGCTCCTTGCCGCCGAACTTGGTCTCCAGATACCAGCGGCGGTCCACGCCCTCTTTCGGCATGTCGGGGTTGAGCTGGAAGGGGTGCCATTCGATCACGAAGGGATGGTCGGGCCGGCTTTCCAGCGCGCGGTCCAGGTTCGCCTTGCCGATCATGCACCAGGGGCAGATCGGATCGGAAAAGATGTCAAGGCGCACGGCCTGCGGTTCGTCGGTCATTCCGGGACCTCCTTGAGCCGGGCGCGCAGGGCCTTGCGGTTCAGCTTGCCGTTGGGGTTGCGGGGCAGGGCGGGCAGGTGGCGATAGAGGCGCGGCTGCTTGTAGCGGGCAAGGCGGCCCTCGGCATGGGCCTGCAAGGCCGCGTCATCGAGGGGCGCGGGGCCGGTATAGGCCAGCGCGATCACGCTCACGCCCGCGCGCACCTCATGATCTACCGCGATGCACTCCGTAACCCCCGGCAGGGTGGCCATCGCCGCCTCCACCTCCACCGGCGAGACGCGGAACCCGCCCGCGTTCATCATGTCGTCGTCGCGGCCCAGATAGGTGACGGCGCCGTCCTCGGCCATGGCCACGGTATCGCCCGTGACGAACCAGTCACCCGCATAGCGCGCGGCGGTGGCCCCTGCGTCGCCCAGATAGCCCAGAAACAGCCCCGGATCGCCGCGATGGATGGCCAGCGTGCCGAGGGTGCCGAAGGGCACCGGCTCGCCCGCTCCGTCCAGCACCGCCACCCGCCGCCCCGGCTGGGGATAGCCCGCCGCCCCGTCCGGGGCCGGACGGGCCGGGCTGCCCGAGATGAAGGTCGAGATCTCCGACATCCCCAGCGCCTCGTGCAGGTCGGTGCCCGTCGCCTGTTGCCACTGGCGGCGCAGGTCGGGTTGCAGGCTTTCGCCCGCCGAGAGGCCGTGCCGCAGATGCGGCAGGGGCGGCATCGGCGCGCGCAGCATCTGGCGGAACACGCCGGGAGCGGCGGCCAGGATCGTGGCATCGAACCGCTTCATCAACAGCGGCAACTGCCCCGCCTCCACCCCCGCCTGCGGGATCAGCGCAGTGGCCCCTGCCGCCCAGGGGTCCATCAGCCCGGTGCCCAGCGTGTAGGTCCAGTTGAACGCGCCCGCGTGCATCAACCGGTCGCCCTCGCCCAGCCCCTCCCACCCGTCGCGCATCATGTGGCGCGCCAGGATCGCGCGATGCGCGTGCATCACCGGCCAGGGCGTGCCCGAGGTGCCGGAGGTGAACACGATATAGGCCAGCCGGTCGGGCGGCCCCATGGCCCAGTCGCAGGGGGGCAGATCGGCCACGCCGCGCAGGGCATCGGCGGGCAGGACGGGGCAGGGGCAGGGATCGGGCAGCGCCACGCCCGGCCCCGCCACGACCAGCCCGGGGCCGATGAGGGTGGCCAGCTTCGTCGCCTCCGGCACGGTCAGTTGCGCCGAGGTCGGCACCGGCACCAGCCCCGCCGCGATGGCCCCCAGAAACAGCACCGGAAAGTCCGGCGTGTTCCCGGTGCGCATCAGCACGCGGTCCCCCGGCTCCAGCCCGCGCGCCAGCAGCGCCGTGCCGCAGCCCCGCACCGCCGCCTCCAGCCGCGCGAAACTCCACCGTTCCGCCCTCGCAGGCCCCACCAGTTGCAGCGCCGAGCGGTCGGGATAGCGCCCCGCCCCGGCCAGCACGTACGCGGCCAGGTTCATCTCGGGCGGGATCGCGGGCGGGGTGCCGGTGGCATGGATCGAGCGCATGCGCCAAGAGCTATCCGGCGCGCGCGCCTCGTGCAAGACGGGCGGCCACTGTGTGTTGACAACCTATCGGGCAGAGAGACGAGATATGCGGAATCAGCTGGTGTAAGCTGATTAAAGCAAGTTAATCAGCGCGTTGCGCGTTGCGCGTTGCGCGTTGCGCGGTGACGAGTGAGCGTGGGGGGGCTGGGGATTGATGATCCCGTCTGGGTTCCGGCGGTGTTCACGAAGAACCGTGACCGACGGCTGACGACACCGATGGTCGGAGGGAGGTTCTGGGCCTGGAAATCGGCACGTCCGAGGCCGAGCCGATCCGGACCGAGTTCCTGCGCAAGCTGACCCGCCGGGGTCTGCGTGGCGTCAAGTTGGTCATCAGCGATGCGCACGAGGGCATCAAGGCCGCCGTCTCGAGGGTTCTCAGCGCCACCTGGCAGCGGTGTCGGGTGCATTTCCAGCGCAACGCCCTTGCTCATGCCGGGAAGAGCGGGCGCAGGGTGGTCTCGGCCTGTATTGCCACCGCTTTCGCCCGAGACACGGCGCAAGCCGCCAGCACCCAGTGGCGCGCAGTGGCCGATCAGATCCGGCCCAAGGCGCCCGAACTCGCCAAGCTGATGGACGACGCCGAACACGATGTGCTGGCCTTGACCTTCCCCAAGGAGCACCGGGCCAAACTGCACGCGACAAACCCCATCGAGCGACTGAACGGCGAGATCAAGCGGTGCACCGATGTCGTCGGAATCTTCCCCAACGACGACGCCATCGTCCGCCTCGTTGGGGCGTTGCTCCTCGAACAGAATGACGAGTGGGCCGTCCAGCGCGCCCGCTCCATGACGCTGGAAACCATCGCGCCGATGGGCGATGATCCCGTCATCAGCCTGCCCGCCGTGGTATCCTGATCAAGCAGGCCCGCGCCGAATATCCCGGTGACGATCAGCGGGTCGTGTCGCGAATGCTGTAGAAATTCCTTGGCGGCGCGCTCCGGGCATCTGAAGGTTCGTGTTCTCAGGCGGCGAGGTCAAGGGGCATCGGTTCGATGGGCTGAGAGAGGGTCTCCCATCCATCGACCTTGCGCATCTGGATCTGGCCGGAGGCCAGCATCGCCCAGAGCAGCATCGGCACGGTTTTGGCGCAGGGCAGCACGGTTTGGGTCTTGATGCGGCGGCGGAACTCCTCGTTCAACCGCTCGATAGCGTTCGTGGTCCGTGCCGATTTCCACTGCGATGGGTCCAGGCGGGTGAAGGCGAACAGCCGCGCCCCGGCGTCCTCCAGGCTGTCGGCCGCCGCCCGGCACTTGAGCCGCCACTTGCGCAGGAACGCCTTGCGGCGGCGCTCCACCTCGGCGGAGGTGTCGGCATGGATCATGTCGCGGTAATCCTCGGTCAGCTCGTCGTGCATGTGCTTCGGGGCATGGGCCAGAAGGTTGCGGTGCTTGTGAACCGTGCAGCGCTGGATCGGCAGCTCCTCGCCCCACAGCGCCACGAGCGCGGCTGACCACATCCTTGCTCACGGCCCCCTCGAACAGGCCGAACAGCGCCCGCTTGACGCGCCGCGTGTTGGTGCCGGCGAGATAGACCGCGGCGATCAGGGCCTCGGCCCTCGCCGGGGAAACGCCCCGCCGGGGCCTTTCCTTGTCCGGCTCGGTTCGTCAGCCGCTGGTAACGGGGCAGCGCCTTCGACCGCCATTCCGTCACCTTGCCTGTCTCATCCTCGGTCCGGGCGCGCGGCACCCGCTCCGTTTCCGTCCCGAAGGTGCCGGTGAGCTGCCGTTCGCGATGCCCGTGGCGATACCCTTTCGCGGCACCATCGCACCGACCGTAGCGCAGCCGGCCGAGAAAGCCGGCGAGTTCATCCTCGAACACGGCTTCGATCGTCGCGCGGACGTTGACCCGCAGCCGCTCCTCGATCGGGTCGAACCCGGCCTCCCCGGCCAGTAGCGCAAAGCTCGCAGTGTCAGCAAACTGGTTCATGGCGTGATCTCCCTGGCGGTTGCTGCCGCCGGTCGGGTGGGTGTCAGTTCACCAAGAGATTAAGCCGCCTGCAAATCTCCACCACTTCCGAGACACGACCGATCAGCGCCAGTTACACCACTCCACGGGACAGCATCGCGTTTTCCCTTGCCGACCAACGCCACGGTCTTTAAACGAGCCAACGGAGCTGTGGCCGAGTGGTCGAAGGCACACCCCTGCTAAGGGTGCAGACGGGGAACCGTCTCGAGGGTTCGAATCCCTTCGGCTCCGCCACTTGCCCTCGCGAAAGCGTTCTCCCGATCCGGCTGACGCCGGATTTTTCCGTTGTTTTCGAGGGTTATGCGGGTGGGGCTGAGCACTGGCCTCGTCGCCAGGAGGCCCGGAAGCGGTCTCTGAGGGCCGATATTCTCCGGACCTCATGACTGCGCCGATTTGGTGAATAGATTTCAAGTATCTGGAATTGCGATATTTTCCTGAGGCTGCGGCTGAACACTTCGGTTTCAGGGTCGCGCGTCGAGAAGGAACCGAAATCGAACTTCGCCAGCTTCACCCTCGGCCACCACGCAAGTTACGCAAATGGCATCGAGCGAGGCCTCCTACGCCATCTCAAGGGACGCGGTCTAATCTCCATCAGCCGACCCCGATTCCAGCCTTGTCGAGCGCCGCGGCGAGCTTTGCCGCGACATCTGGCGGCGCGAACTCACCGTCAGCGAACTCCACTGCCACCCGGAACCGAAGCGTGAGATTACCCGCCGCGGCCAGCACGTCGCCCATGCCTTCCACGAGCTCAGTAAGCTGGCTGCTGTCGAGGACGGCTTCGCGGAACGCCGCCTTCGGCTTGGGCCCTGGGGCCTGGTCTTCCGCGAACTCTTGCTGCTTCGCCTCGCCGTTGGCTTTTGGCGCTTCAGGCAAGCCGATCTGGACGGCAGCGGCTTCATGCGGTTGGCAAGGCCACGCCACGCCCCCAGGGATCACTCGGATAAAGCCGGAGTTCATCGCCGCGGTAACCGCAGTCTCAACAAGCTTCCAAGGCAGCGAGATGACCCCGCGCTGAGCAGCCAATGCCTGCTCGATCGAATGTACCGAGGCCTTGCCATCGGTCCATGCATCCGGGAGCGCTTCCGGCGTCAGCGAGGACACACTGATGGGATCCGGCGGTGCCCGCAGGACCGCCGTCTTCGAGACGATGCCGACGGGCGGCGTATCTCCCCAGACCGAAGCCGCGCCACTGGTGATCCAGACGGTCCCGTTCTTCACGGCCGCACTCACCGCGTCCAGTACCTTCGCCTCCGGGCATCGCGGGATCGGCTTCTGTTCCGTCCAGCCCTCATCCGGATGGTCGATGGTGAGGGTATGGCCATCGAAGTAGGAAACCAAGTCAGCGATCTTCAGGCCGTTCTTCCAGTCGAGCCCTTCCAGCTTCCCTGGCGCCAGCAGAGACGGGTCCAGGGCATCCAGGACAGCCGCACTGTTCTGCACGGCCTCGAGCGCATCATCAGCGAGAGCGGCCTCATCGATCGGCATGCGCCACCATGTCCGCGCACTGCCGTCAGGCCGTGGCAACGACAGCACATACAGTCCTTGTCCACAGCCATTGGAAACCGTGTCCAGCAGGTCCTTGCGTCGAAGCATCTTCGGCAGCTTCGGCCGCTCCGCGAAGGCGCCGACAATAGTCTTCACCCTCCGCCGATCTTCGTCCTCGCGCCACAGGTCGAATCCGCTGGTCGATCCCGGCAAGATCGCGTCAGGTGTAAGGGGCAGGTCGGTGATGCGGGACTTAGCATCCTCTTTGATTGTCTGGAACAGAGGCTTAGTGGTGTCCACCGTCACCTTGAAGGCGTGCACCACGTCATCCGTGCCGCGGGTGACGACGATGCAGTAGGCCTGACGGACCGCGCCAGCGATGTCCTTCTTCGAGCCCATGATCTCGCTGTCCAACTTCGACGAGCGCACAGGATCGATGGGCTGGCCGGACAAGAGGCTCTTCACCTCAAGCCAGGCGAGATGGTCCTTGACCTTCTCTTGGGCGATAGCAAGGCCGCTGCGATCGGGAGCGGCGATGACAATGGCGTTCTTGGCAGCGCGGGGATTCTGTGGCCCCGTCACCTCCTCACAGAAACGGACTGCCAGCGCCGAGGGTTTGCCGGACTCAGACTGCGCACTCGGGCCGAGGATGACGTAGCGGAATTCGCCGTCGCTCGGCACTTGATCCGCACCGGTCGGCAGCTTGTGCACCTTGGCGCCAAGCGCCGTGGCACCGGCATCGAGCCATTTGGCAGCCTTGATCTCATCGAGGAGCATGTCATCCACGGCTGTCTTGGGGACGCGGTTGACCTTCGCCTCATCGTGCATCTGCTTCAGGTTCGGCTGAAAGCCGAGTCGCCAAGTCTTCGGCAGGCCGCGGCTACCATCCGGCCGCTTATCGGCGCTCTCCAGGTGAACCTCATCGAGGAACCAGGACCGCTCCGCCCAAGCCTGGATTCCCTTCTCCAACGCGATCCGGTCGGGTTTGGCCGCCCCGGTCAGGGCGTACAGGTCGGTGATCCTTGCGTGGTTCGGGCCCTGCGGCTGGGAGTGCAAGAAGGTGCCTATGACCGCCTGCTCAACCTCGCGACTGGCCAGTGCCGGTAGCTGATCCTGCGCCTCGCGTGCAAAGCGCAACTCACCCTGCAGGATGGCGACCCAGTCCATCGGCTGACCATCTACGCCATCGAGCCGTGCCACCCCGGCCAAATCCCCAAGCGCAGAGGAGAGCTTCTCCTCGCCGTTCTTCGCCAGCAGGATCGAGGCCCCGGCGAGGGGCGCGGTATCCCACGGTTCCGCATCGCGGAGCGCAACGGCGAAGGTGCGCAAAACGCCACGGGTACGCTGGAACAGCGGTAGGCCGCTCGTCCAGCGGGTATAGAACACCTCCATTATGGCCGGATCAAAGGGGAAGCTGGCGAGGTACTGCTTCTCGCGCTCGTCGCGCTGCTTCGGCGTCTTCGCGAACTCCGGATCCAGCGCCGAGAGCGCCTTCACCACCGCCTGAACATTCGGCTTGAAGGCGTTCGGATCCTTGGTCGTCTCCGGGTCCAGAAGGCGGCGACGCAGGATCTCGGCAACGTCGTCCTTGCCGACTGGCATGAAAGGCTCATCTTCCTTTCGTCCCATGATGTTCGCCATGTCCGAAAGAAGCTGTCGGCCGAAGGCGTCGTCGCGCTTCGGATCGCTGGCAAGCAACGACACGATCAGGGACGCCGTGTTCACCTTCGAGACGGCCTGAGTGAGCGACTGGAGAAAGTTTAGGAACTGCTCACGGAACTGCTGGCCCGTCACCGGGTCCTTCGCCTTCTCGCCGGCGTACATCAGCACTTCGTCGAAGAGGATCAGCGTCGCCAGGCCCTCCTTGCCCGGCATCTGCAACACCTTCTCAATGAGCAGGTCCCGCGGCGGCGAGTCGCGCTCAGCGTCCTTGCCGTCAGCGTGGATTGCGCACAGGCCGTCTGCACCAGCCAACTGGAAGGCGATGACGCTCCAGGGGTGCTTCAGCATCCGCTCCTCGCCCGAGGGGCTGAGGACCGGGATGCCGGCTTCGACGTCCAGCTTGTCGAAGCAGACGGCCGCGATGCGGGCCTTTGGCGGCTCACCGCCCATCGCCGCCTTGAACTCCTGCACCGCGGGCAAGCTGGGCAGCGCTGCCGGGTCGCGGAACATATGCGTCAGCGTGACCAGTGTGTGGGTCTTGCCGCCGCCATAGGTGAGTTCAAGCTGACGTATTGCCTTGTCACTTTTCCCGCGCAGTCGCTCCGCAGTTGCCGCAGCGATGTCACGTTGGGCACTGGTTGCATAGCTGAGCGAGAAGAACTTCTCGGGGTTCTCATAGATCGGTCGCTTGCCGGTGTGGTTGACCACATCGAACAGGTCGGCGGCGAACTCCTGCAATGAGAGCGCGCCCGTCCGAACATCATCTCGGACGCGAACGATTTGGCTCCAGGGTTTTGCGGCAGTGCCAGACATTGTTGTTCTCCCGTTCGATCAGAGAAGTAGCGACTGGGCCGGCGAAGACACGCCGGCGCGGGACCGCAGGTGGTTGCTGATGGATTCGAGGATCGGGGCCTCGTCGCCTTTTCCGTCGCGATTGGCGAGCTCGATGAGAGCCTGGATGAGCAGCGCGAAAAGCGCATCGCGCGCCAGCCCGGCCTGATCGAGGAAAGCGTTCACTTTCGTGACGTCACCGGCCTTCCAGAGCTGCATCAGGCGATGCGCCCGGTCGATCAGAGGCACAGGGCGACCGCCAATGCCTTCGAGGCCAAGGGGCTTGCGCTTGCGCTGGTCCCAGCGCCGCAGTCGGACCTTGCTGCCCGTGCCTTCGCTCTCAGGTGCCTCATCCGCCTCGGCGCCGTCTTCATCCTCGTCATCTTCGACGACCTCGGCATTCCCGCCTGTGCGGGCAAGTATCTCGTAACGATCGGCAAGCTCGGCGTCGGAGAGACCGCATGACATCGCATAAAGGATACAGCCGCCGATCGGCGCTTCCGCCATCCCGAAGCTGTCGCGGTGAAGGATGTAGTAGGTGGTGACGTCGTCGAGGCCGCCGGGATCGTCGCCCCCGGTCTCGGAGGGCTTCAGCACTCTGCCGACAGCGAACTCGACGACCAGCCGGCGAACCTCGCGCAGGAACTCTGCCACTGGCAGCGGCTCGGGCTGGCCGGTTGTGGAGGTCTCGCGACGCACCACCGGGTGACGACTGTAGGCTTCCAGTGCCGGGCCGGTGGCGGCCCAGACGAAGTCTGGCCCCCGGATGCCCGCATCCCAGAAGCGATGCATCTGCGTGCGAATCTTCTCGCGCATCTCCTCCAGCACCGGGGCCGCGAAGCCAGGGCGTGCAGTAGAGGGACGCTTTCGGCATACCAGCCAAACCGACGAAGATAGAGCTGCGGACGACTGGGCACGCGTGCGATTACCCATTTCAGTCTGAATCGGAAGGCTTCCATCAACTACAAAGCCTGCCCTGATCAATGCTCCAACGAGAGTCTCCCATGCATCCGGACTCTTGTTGGCAAATACGATAACGAGGATGCCATTTGGCCGCAGAGCGGTGTGACACCTGCGAAACACCGCAGCCATCCCATCTTCGAAATTCTTTTTTGATGCGGCCTTGTCTCCTCCGAAGCGACTAGCGTCGTCAATTAGCTCACCATCGGCTTCTTCGTGGTCCCACTTTGGCCCGATAGGCAAGGCGAAAGCATCATCTACCTCTTCAGATATCCCCTTAATGCTCCGTCGAAGCCAAATGTAGAAGAAGTCCATAAGATCAGAGTAAGGAATCGCATCGTAATACGGTGGGTCTGTGATGATTGCATCGTATTCACCCGAAATCGCTAGCGCGCTAGCGCGATCAACTTTAGGTCGTATCTGTCCACTTCCGGCGCTTGCAGTGTGCTCAGCGCATTTCGCCACCCACTCTATCTGCCCCGAGAACGATCCTGTTGAGTCTCCGGTCGGGCAGGATTCCGAGAAATCCCAGCTGATCGGCAGGCGATAGCCACTGAAAGTGTTCGCGATCTTCTCGTAGCCAACATCCCAGTGCGTTATGCTGCTACTACGGTCAGCAATCCGATCAACGGCCATCGCAAGCAATGCCCATATTCCTTCATGCCAATCGTTCGAGTAACCTAGTGTTTTGAGCTCATTCGGCACCTTCCTCACAATCTTCACGAAGGTTGCCAGGGTAATCAACTGCCTTGACGTGAAGATGTCAGTCCAACGAGTGAGCCCATACTGTGGGGGAGTGAATGGGGATCCTCCACCCGTTCGGCTGCCTCCAACTGGAATCTCCTCAATAGGTACGGAAAATGGTATCGCCGCGAAGGCTTCCGCCACTTCTTCCTGACGACAAATGGAGGCGGCAATCTCTGTGTCAGTCGGGCGGCGATACTCTTTTCCGCTCACCCCATCTACAACAACGGCTGTCATTACCGCGCCAAGATTGCCGCGTGTTGCTTCGTACCTGATGTCATCTTTTTTGTTTAGAGCATTGCAACAAGGACATGCGACGCTCGAACCTGACATGGTGCCGCCACCGACCACCTTATCAGCGGCCTTGCGTTGTGCTGCGTTGCCAATGGGCACTGGCACATCTGCCCTTATGGTGAAGTCAACACCATCACGGGCGGCATTCACGGCCATTTCAAGAACGACTCGTTTGCTTTCCTTTTTGCATAGCCACCGCGTTTTCAGCAGCGGAATGGTCGCTCGACATGACTTGCATGGTACTGTTCTTGCCCAAAGATAAGCCACCGTTGGCTTTGCGATCCAACGCGGCGTTCTCGGGTCCTGCAGGTCAGCTGCGCTCAGGCCCGCATTTAGTGACGCAACTGCATCTTCCATCGGCACATCGTGCGGAAGCAGGTGCAACGGCTTGGGCTCGACCTCTGTCGCAGGGTCCAGACTTTGCCACTGCGCATAGGTCGGGTAGCGCTCTGCCAGTTCACTCCGCGCTTCTTCGAGAACCCAAAGGCCCCAGGCGCGGACCTGCCAGCCCAGTCCGGCCCGCTCCCACGGGTGATCCGCATCGTCCAGCAGATCCTTTTCGACCGCCTCGCCCCGGCCATGCGCAGTCATGCGGGCCACGGCCTGATCAAGCCATCGCCCCTTGAGGCCCTGTGCCTTCAGGAAGGACGTCGCGAAGGCGGGATCTCGCAGGGCGTGTGCCGGCAAGGGCATCGTTTGGCCGGAGAGGCGCTGCGGATACTCCAGCGTGCATTTCAGGATGAACCAGGCCACCGGATTGATATCGTTCGCCACCACCTCGCAGCCGAGCCGCATGGCCTCCAGCGGGATTGCCCCTCCGCCTGCAAAGGGATCAAGGACGCGCGGAGCCCGGCCACCGTGGGCAGCACGGATCTGCTCCCGAAACCACGCCATGTCCGGCACGTTCTCCTGACCCCACCAGAGAACACCTCCATCGCCCTCGACTTTCGTCGAGTCGACCTTCTTGCCTGCTTCGGCTTTTGTTTGCTTCTTTAGCTTCAGTGATCCGCCAAGCCGTCGCACGAGGGTTCTGCGTGCCTCGTCGTCGCCAGGGTCCGGTAGAAGTGCTGCGGCAATCGCTGCCCGAGACGCTGCAAGAGGTCGCCGTGCTGGCCAAAGGTGAAGCGTCGAGATGTGGCCATGCCGCATGTTCTTTTCATGCAAAGAGGCAGCGGACGCTTGGCGCAACGGAAATGCTGTTTCAATAAGTCTCTTGTCAGCCATTCTTCATCAGTCCTTCTCGGCCTTGGCGCGGATATCCCCGGCCGTGAATGTCATCCCGCCCTTTGCTGCGCCCAGCAAACGGGTAAATGGATCCTGAACCCGAAGCAGTATCGGCTTCGGTGTCGCGCAGTCGAGTACAACATAGAGCCAGTAACGTTCGCCGAGATTTGCGGCTTTGGCCCATTCGTTCTGGGTCATGAAGACCTCGCCACGATCGGCGCGCCCCTTCACCTCAATGCAACGAACCGCGTCAGCCGGACGCGCGGAAAGCAGGTCGAAGCCGGGGAAGTCCGACAGGCCGGCAGCACGTGCGCGCGCTGCGGTCGAGACATCACGCACGCGGGCAGCGGCGCTCTCCTCATGCGCCATCGCCAGCTTCACTGCGACGGCCTCGACCTCTGCATCGAAGCGCATCGCGTCCTCGGCATCGATCGAAGGGACAATCAGTGCGTGTGCAATGAAGCGCACCGGCCCTAGCGCGACTTGGCTGGGCTCCGCGCGGATCGCGGCGAGGCGCGCCTCCCGCACCTTCGACAACGCAGAATGGCGGGTCTTCACCAGTTCGAGCTGCTCGGCGGCCTGCTTCCGACCGTCCTGCGCTGCGGCGCGAAGCCGATTGCGCGCGCGCAGCAGCTCGGCGTCCTGCCGGTTGAAGCCGGCCTTCACCAGGTCCAGGCGCTGAGGCAGATCGGCCTCGATCGCGTCGCGGTGCAAGGCCACCAGGCTCGCGCCCGCCACATCGTTCAGCCATTCGCCAGCCTCGCGGAGCAGCCGGAGGCATTCGCGACCGACCGGATATGCCCCGGGCTTCACACCCGTCGCACCGCGCAGCAGGAGAAGCCGTTCGACCGGGCATTCCATTATCGTGCCATCGGCCTCCTGCCGAAGGCCAACCAAGCGGTGCTCCAGCACATCCTCACCACCGGGACCGCGGCGTAGGATGGTGAGCGTCGCCATGTGGAAAAGCGACGCTTCCTTCGCGTGAGGGTCCACGAAGGCAGCACCACGCAGAGCATCTGGACCAAAGCGTTCCTGGACCTCGCCCGAGATCGCGTCGAACACCGGCTCACCGGGGTGAAGCCAGATCGCGTCCTCGCCGAAGGCGGGGCGACGAACCATCAGGCGTTGGCGCGCCGCAGACGGGTAGATCTCGATCTCCGGCGCAATGGCGTCCATCGCGCCCTGGCGCTTCACGGTGAAGCGGAACCCTGAAGCGGCATCGCCCTGCATACCAAGACCCAGCAGGGGCGCAGAGAGCTCGACGAGCCGTTGGACGTAGCCGGGCATGAGCCTGAGGTAGCGCTCACGCTCAATATCCTCGCGCATCGCCGGCAGACTGGCCTTCACCTCTCCGCCCGGCCCGAACAGCGCGTGTTCCTTCGCCTCGATGGCGCGGACCTGCTCAATGGTCAGAGCTCCTTCAATGCCATCGGCGACATCCTCGCCACGGATGGCAGCGTCCAGGTAAGACTTGAGGGACACATTCTCGAACAGCCGCCCGATGACGTCGAAGACCTTGTCGGAGCCGAGCTCCTTGCGGATTGTCTCCATCTTGTCGAGCAGGGTCTTCATGACGTTGCCCTCACGCGTCTTCCACGCGACCAAGTTCGCGATGTAGACAGCGTCTTTCTTCTGGCCGTACCGATGTATTCGGCCCATGCGCTGCTCGAGGCGAGCAGGATTCCAGGGCACGTCGTAGTTCACCATCAACCAGCAGAACTGGAGGTTTACGCCTTCGCCGGCAGCGTCGGTGCCGATCAGATACTTGGCGCCGCCATCCCCTATGGGCTTCCGGAAGAACTCGACTTGGCGGTCGCGCTCCACGTAGTCCATGGCGCCGTGGAGCTGCGCCACCTGGCCTGCGAAGCCGAGCCGCTCCAACTCCTCGGTAAGGAAGTTCGCGGTATCCCGATGCTCGGTGAAGACCAGCATCTTCTCCTCGGCGAAGCGCGGGTCCTTCATCGTTTCGAGGAGCCTCGAGAACTTCGAGTCGCGGCCAGCGTCGAGCAGATCCTGTGCCATCTGGCGCAAGCTAAGGACACGGTCGCGCTCCATGATCAGGTCGGCCAAGTTCTCCGTGACCAGCGCGCCTAGGGTCTCGGTTTCGCTTGCCTCGACCGCTTCAACGCCATCGCCAGCATCGTCATCCGCCGTTGCAGCGGCGAAAAGGTCGAGCTCGTTGCTCTCGGCCTTCTTCTGCAGTTCCCGCTGAGCACGCCGCACTGCCTCGAGGCCGTTCTCCTCGATTGCCTTGATGGCCGCTGAGAGCTTGTCGGCGCGGCGGTCGAAGGAGCGCTTCAGCGCAAAGGTCGAGGAGGCAAGGCGCCTTTGGAAAACCGCCATGGCAAGTCGGGCGGCGGAGCGGTTCAGCGTGGATGCCTTGTTGTAAATGTCGCGAATGTACTTGCTGGTCTCGTCGTACAGCTCCTGCTCACTGCCTGCCCCCTGCGACAGGTCGAAGCCCAGCGTGTCGCAATTTCTTTGCGGATAAAGAGGGCTTCCGTCGAGCTTGACCATCTCCTCTTTGGTGCGGCGAATGAAGTGGCGGGCGCGGCGCTCGGCCGGGAATTCAGCCAGCGCCTCCGGCGTGCTGAGCGCGTCCGGCTCCAGCAATCGCCACAGCGCGAAATAAGGATATGGCTTCCCCATGTGCGGAGTAGCGGTGAGCAGCATGATCGACTGCGGCGCCCAGCCGAGCTGAAACTCCGGATCCTCTGAGACGATCCCCGCGAGCGCCTCTGCCATGCGGTAGCGGGCGGTCTTGCGCACTGTCATGTCGATCGGGTCGCGATCGGCCGACAGCTTATGCGCCTCGTCGAATACCACGAGGTCGTAGCCGTGGCCCGCGAGGCCGGCTTCGCGGAGCCGGGCGAAGGTGCCCTTCGAGCGAAGCGTATCGAGACTGACGATGGTGAAATCAGCGTCGGGCTCCATGAATGGGTTGCCCTTCGCCGCTTCACTGCCGCGGATGATGCGCGCCTGGATCCGGAACAGCGTCCGCATCTCACGCTGCCAGTTGCCGACCAGTCCGGCAGGGGGAATCACGAGTACGCGCTGGATCAGCCGCCGGGAGAGCAGTTCGCGAATCGCCAGACCGGTCATAATGGTTTTGCCCGCGCCAGCGTCATCAGCGAGCAGAAATCGGATCGGCCAAGACTTCAGAATGCGGTCGTAGACCGCGACGCGCTGGTGCGGCAGCGGGTCAATCAGCGAGATTTCGGTGGCGAAGGTCGGGCTCGCGAGATGGCCGCAGGACAGGCGGGCGGCTTCGGCCACAGCCGCTACGGCCTCAGGATCTGCCCCAAAATCGAGTTGATGATGGCCGCCCGCGGACTGGTCGATTGTTCCCGCAGGGGCGAGTTCCTGGCACTGGAGCTCCTCAATCCTTGCCCAGGCGAGCTCGGTCGGGTCGTTCTGTCCGTTCTCCCAGCGGCTGATGGTAATCGGGGATACACCAACCAGCGCGGCGAACTCCGGCTGCTTCAGCCTCATACTACGGCGTAGCGTCTTGATCCGCTGCTGGTAGTCGAAGGGGATTGGCATAGATCGCTCCTAGCTCGGAGTTGAAACTTAGCGCTTGATAAGTCGGGATGCAAGAGGCGTGATGCGTCAGATGTTAAAATGTGACTCCGCCATGATGCGGATGGCGAGGCGCAGCAATGCTTAGTTAGTGGCGACAACTCGACCCGGCACCGCCCTAACGTATAGGCCATTGATTCTTATGGATTTCCCATTCGGAGGGAAATGGCTCCAGCAACCGCGTCAGCGTCACCTCCGGCCTCTGTCGCCCGTCCAGGATCGCCTCGACGATGTCGGGCGCGAGCAAAGTTAGCTGCAGGACGCGGGTCATGTAGGAGGATGCGATCCCTTCGCGCTCGGCCAGTTCCGAAATCGACGAGAACTCGCCGGACTCCAGCATCCGCTTCCAGCGGAAGGCGCGGGCCAGCGCCTTGACCAGCGTGTTGTCCGCCTTTCGGTCTGGCCGGACGCCATCGGGCAGTTGCATCTCCTTGCGCCCTCCGCGCTTCACGACTCGAAATGGCACGTGGATGGTGACCGTCTCGGAGACCGCAGTCTCCCGGGTCATGCCGCTTCTCCGATGCTGCCAGACAGCATCTTGCGCGCGAGTCCGCCGAGGCCGTCCACCCGCAGCCGGACGTTCAGGCCCTCCGTGCCGAGGTCCACGCGCTCTAGCAGCAGCGCCACGATGCGCGCCTGCTCGGCGGGGAAGAGTTCGTCCCACAGCGGGTCGAGCTGCAGCAGGGCCCCGCGAGCGTCGGCTTCGGTAATGCCGTCGGCGTGGGAGCGCGCGGCCTTCCACATGCCCGCCACGATCTCCGGCTGGCGGAATACGGCGCGTAGCTGGTCGATCACGGCGGTCTCGATCTCTCCCGCTGGAACGCGGCCCACCGGGCACGATCCGGCGCCGTGCTTCAGCACCGTCTGGCTGACATAGTATCGGTAGAGCTTGCTGCCCTTGCGCGTGTGTGTCGGCGAGAAGGCCGCGCCATCTGGGCCGAACAGCAGTCCCTTCAGCAGCGCGGGTGTGTCGGCGCGAGTTCGGGCAGCGCGCTTGCGCGGGCTTTCCTGCAAGATGGCGTGGACGCGGTCCCACATCTCGCCGTCAATGATCGCGTCGTGCTCGCCGGGATAGCTGTCGCCCTTGTGGACCGCCTCGCCGATGTAGGCGCGGTTGCTGAGCATCCGATAGATGTACTTCTTGTCGATCCGGTTGCCGCGCGGCGTCCGGATGCCGCGCGTGCCGACCTCGCGCGCCAGTTCCGTGCAGGACCCGATGTCGAGGAAGCAGGCGAAGATCCAGCGAACGTGGTCGGCGATCTCGTCGTCGATGACCAGCTTCCGGTTCTCGACACGGTAGCCGTAGGGCGGCACCCCGCCCATCCACATGCCCTTCTTCCGGCTGGCGCGGACCTTGTCCCGGATCCGCTCAGCCGTCACCTCCCGTTCGAACTGGGCGAAAGACAGCAGGATATTCAGCGTCAACCGCCCCATAGAGGTGGTGGTGTTGAACGATTGCGTCACAGAAACGAAAGTCACGCCGTTCCGGTCGAACACCTCGACCAGCTTGGAGAAATCCATCAGCGAGCGGGACAGGCGGTCAATTTTGTAGACCACCACCACGTCGACCAGCCCATCCTCGATGTCGGCCAGCAGCCGCTTCAGGCCGGGGCGTTCCAATGTTCCGCCGGAAATGCCGCCATCGTCGTACTGATCGCGCACCAGCACCCAGCCCTCGGACCGTTGGCTGGCGATGTAGGATTCGCAGGCCTCGCGTTGGGCGTGCAGGCTGTTGAACTCTTGCTCCAGCCCTTCCTCAGAAGATTTGCGGGTATAGACCGCGCAGCGCAGCTTGCGGACGACAGGTTTGTTCATGCCGTCCTCCGATGGTTTTTCAGCCCGAAGAAGACCCAGCCGTTCCATCGTGTGCCGGTGATTGCGCGCGCAATGGCAGAAAGCGACTGGTATGGCCGCCCCTGCCATTCAAAGCCACCTTGAGTCACAGTAACGATCTGTTCGATGCCCTGCCACTCGCGCAGCAGCCGGGTGCCGGTGATGGGGCGGTCGCGATCGGCGCGGATACGGCGCGTGGTGATGTTGCCGCCATCAAGCTGTTCGCCCAAGGTTTCCAGCCGCTTGATGGTCTCTGGCTTCAGTCCGCCATAGGCCAGTTCCTGGATGCGGTAGGCCAGGCGGGATTCAAGGTAGCGGCGGTTGAAGGGCGGCGGTTCGGTTTCGAACAGGTCTCGCCACTGCGCCTTCAGGTCGGGCGTCGACGTGGTTTTCAGCGCTGCCAGGCGCGCGGGGATTAGATCAAGTTTCGTCATGCGTCTCTCCCGTGGGTTGGAGTTGCATGAAGGCATTGGTCGGGCGGACAGTGTAGGCAACTTTCTCCAGTCAGGTCAGAGACTTCGGCCCGTTCCCGCATCCGCAACCGGATCAGGCCAAGCGCCAGCAACCCGCACAATTCGGTTCGGCGTTGGGCAGCAGTCATCTGGTCGGGAAGCAGGGCGTTCGGGCGTTTCATGAAGGGCAATTCCGTGCTGGCTTGCCCTTCTCCTACTCATGGCGGTGACGAACCGTCCCACACGGTCAAGAATGCGCGAAGATCGCACCACGGACTCGACTCGAAGTTGTTAGATCGGTTAGAACATAATCAGAACTTCGGTCACTCCCTTCCGGCCAGACAGGAGCACTTCGAGCGCCAAATGGGGCGAAGTGCCATTGGGTGTCGGCTGAAGCTGAAGACCTACAGGTGACTTGATTAAGTCCATGATGTGAATAGTGGGTATCAAGAGGAGAACATATGGCCAAAAGGATCCGTAACTTTGTCGACCGCGCGTTTTCTCGGACGGTTGATCTGCAAATGCTGCATCGTCTTCTCAACCCCCATCTCGAACAGATCGGAGTGGATTGGGATGCGCTGCCCGACGATGACGGCAAACGGCGCGAGGCAATTTTCGATCTATTTGCCAAAGCCGATTTGAAGTTTCCGGCACCGCTCCAATTCGCCCTCTACAACATTTCCACGCTGTCCACTGATTATGGCGCCCGGTTCATCCAGGAGATCGCGACGGAAATGGGTGTCGACGTTCTGGCGGCCCACCGTATCGACGGCAGTCCTGACGATCTGCGTTTCAACCCGCGCTTCATGGCCTTGGCCACATGGCTGGATCATCGGGTTGTTTTCGACAGGGCGCTGAGCGCGGCCGCTTTCCTAGCATACTCGAGCAAACTCGAGCGCGACGCCGACCGTGAGAATGTCGAACCCAGACATCATGAAAAGGGAGTGCGGGAGGGGTTCACCGAAGAAGTGCGGCAGCATTTCGTCGGACGATACAACGGACATTATTGCGACGTGCGGTGGTTCGAGGAGGAGGACCTGCTTCGGGTGCTGATCTTGCATGGCTCCAAGCCTGAGACGAAGAACGTCGACCAAGAGGGCGCGGAGGATACCCTTAAATTTCGCGAAATCGTGCAGTCGACCATCGAGTACGATCTGCGACAGGGTGCGATCGCCATCGGCTCGAAGTCGGCAACCGATGCCAAAAAGCTGGTGAAACTGTTTGGCGGTCACGTCCTTGGCGACTCGAACATCTTCGAGGCGTCGGCGAAGGAGCAACTTTACACGCTCGAGCCGCTCCAGCGGCAAGGCGGAGCGTTCAAGTTCCACTTCGATCCCGAAGGAGACATCACCCATGTTGCGCTGCGCGAGGTGCGCGTCGACGAGGCTCAAATCACCAAGACGGGGCGGCTGCGGCGTTCGCCATGGTTCCTGACGCTGGGTGACTCCGAGAACGCGCTGAAGCGCTTGAAGGTCGTCGCGCCGGAGATCGAGATCGACGACGTCCGGATTGTCCATGCCAAGATCGATGTGACCATCGAGGTGGACGGCAGCGAGACCGTGGTCCCGGTGACGATCCGGCCGCCGCGCACTGTAAGCATGCGCGATCACTCACATGAACGACTCATCCTCGAGATGCTGGAAAAGAATGACATTCGCAAACGCCGCAGAACTGATCAGGCTGCTGTTGCGGCAGAGTGATCGCCATCCGATCCGCGCCATCGGCGCCGCAGAACTGGAGCCCTACGATCCGCGCTTCCTCCGGTCGCTGCGGAACGTCGGAATTCTGGTGGCCCGAGAAGATCTGCCCGACGATGGTGAGTCGATCTTTGAGGTCATCGACGGTTCCCTGATCGTCGTCGATCCAGAGACCGGGGAGTGCGAACGTCACGACGATACGCTGGACATCCAGACCTTCGACATCAACATCGCCGCCCTTTGCCGCGCGATCCGCGAGCAATCAGGGCTGAAGGGGCCCGGCCCGATGGCGATCTCCACCAGAGTTTGGAGGCTGGGTCGCTATGAACAGCACGAGCGCGCAGCCGAAATCTGCCTCGTGCGGCGACTGCAGGAGGAAACCGCGCAGGAGATTTTGGACCATGTGCGCGGCGCCATCGACACCGAAACTCCCGTCGCTCTTGTCAGCCTCGGAAGCAACGACCTGCCGACTGTGGTCACGCGCCAACTCAGTGGCCTCCGCATGACCGTGTCTCGCGCCGAAGATCTGCTGCGCGACGACCCGGACCGTCCATTCGCACTTGCTCTCGGCCGAGTTCGCGTACCCACCGACAAGCAAGCCCTCGATGCGCGGCTTCAGATCGACCGCATTGGTCGCCGCGCAATTTTCGAGGGCGTCGAGATCGACATCGAGCCTCGTGACTTTGACGCCGTCGCCTTACTCGCGGACGAGGCCTTGGCCGCCGGCGGTTGGGTCTCGAAGGAAAGCCTGGCTGCGACGCTGCAAGCTAGCACCAAGCGGGATAGCAATCCGGAACAGGTTGATCGCTGCATCAACCGGCTGCGCGATGCCTTCCGAAAGAATACGCGGCTAAATGCGGTCCCCAGCAACGGGTTCATCGACCGCAAGTCCAAGGTCGGCGCACGCCTGGTCCTCGCATCATCTGAGATCGCGTTCATCGGCTAGATCCGTTCGCCGGTACCGGGAGGTTTTCAGGAGGTTTCCGGGAGAAGTCCGAGAGATAAAGGATTTCAGAAGGTTGCATCTTCGACTGGTCAACGCAAACGACCAGGATCGAAACAGATGCTCCCACCCATTTCCCCCGACGACCTTGCCACACTGATTGACGAAGCGGCCATTGCCGCGCGCCGCCTGCACCGCAAGTTGGTGCTGCCCGCCGCAGATATTGATGATCTGCGGCAAGAGATGCTGATCGATCTGATCTGCCGTTTGCCCGGCTTTGACTCCCGTCGCGGCAGTATCGGCGCATTTGCCAATATCGTGTTGCGCAACCAGTCGTCGCGGATGGCGATACAGTACCATCGCCAGTGCCGTGCGCAAGGCGGGACTGTGCTGTCGCTCGACGCACCCATCGCTGGCGGGACGGAGCCGCTGGGCTGCCTGTTGGCAGAAGCTGACGGGCTGGCTGCCTGGCATGGCCAGGACCTGAGCGCGACCGAGGATGCCGATCTCCGTCATGACCTTGCCCGTGCGCTGGGCGATCTGCCCGAGGATGCGCGCACCCTGTGCGCTGCGATTGGCAGTTGCGCGATTGCCGAAATCGTCGGCCGCACCGGCACCTCCCGTTCCGCCCTTTACCGGCACATCGCCCAGTTGCGGCTCGATCTCGCGATGCGCGGGTTCGGGGCGCAGTGGGACGGTTCGCGGGCGGCGTGAGTAGAGGACCCTCATGGAGATGTTTGTCATGCCCCCCACCGCTTTCATCCCGGCCAAACCCCGGCCGCTCACCGATATCGAGTTCTGCGCCTGGATCGGCCAGGCGGTGCCTGGCGACCAGCTGGAGTACCATCGCGGATTTCTCGGCATCGATACCACCGCCGTTATTTCGACCCTGCCGGAGCCCGAACGCCGCAGGCTTGGGGCGCTGGCCAGTGCCGCCCATCGAGCCTTCGAGGCGGTGCTGGTCCATCTGGTGCAGGTGCGCGTCGGTCCGGATCGCTTTGCTTACCTCGCCATCGCGCGGACCAAGCCACGCCACGCGCCGATCCCGTTTTCTCAACTCATAGCGACAAAGGAGGCCGCCTGATGCGCGCCGTACTTGCCTGGATCGGGGATCGGCTCCCGCCGTCCCTTTATTTCGCCTTGGCCGGAAACGCGGCCGAACCCTCGACCGGAGACAGCGCCATGGCCAAGTTGCCGAGCCTGATCGCACGCCTGCGCCGTGCCTTTCACAGCCTCGACGAATTGCCCGACACGATCCCTGCGCCGTGGCGCGAAGGCAACGAGATCGAACCGCTGCCGATCGAGGTGGCGACCATCGACGATATCGCCTTTGCCGTGGTGGCCGCAAATGCGGATGTCTCGGCCGCGATCCGGCGTTCATCGGCGCTTGAACGGCTGCACCGCCTTGCCCGCGAAGCGGGAGCAGTCGGGACCGATCGCGCCGTTGATACGGCGCTGAAGCGGGAGGGACGCTGATGGCCATTCCGTTCCCCAGCACCGATGCGGCGGCTGCCCCACAAGTCGCCAATACCCCCGGTCTCAATGACCTCGACCGTCTGTCCATCGGCGACATCGCTGCCCTGCCGCCAGACCTGCTGTTCACCTTGCAGGAAGCCGCCCTTGCGGAAACGGCCCGGGTCAAGCGTCTGCGCGACCGTCTGGAGGCAGGGATCAGCCAGCGCTATGGCGCGGCAACCGAGGCCGAGCGGGCAACGCAAGGAAAGTCGTCCGGCACGGTGCGCATCGAGGATGCGGGCGTGGTCGTGATCGCCGAACTGCCGAAGAAGGTGTCCTGGGATCAGGACCGGCTGGCCGCAATGGCCGCGCGCATCGCCGCAACCGGCGACGATCCGACCGAATATCTCGAGATCGCCTACCGCGTGTCAGAGCGCCGGTTTGGGGCTTGGCCCGAGGCGATGCGGGAAGGTTTCGCGGCCGCCCGCACCGAGACCACCGGCAAACCCGTGTTCCGGCTCGAGACCCGAGACCGGTGACGCGCGGCGGCGGGACGCCCGTACGGCAACGTCGGGCAGGTTCCCCTTCGGCACCCGGTCACCCCCGCCGCCGCGCCCCTTTCAATTCTATGGAGCACCCATGACTTTCCGCATCATCACTGCCGACGAGCGCATCTCCTCGTCCGAGAACAAGACCTCCTTGGCGATTTTCGGTCCGCCCGGTGTGGGCAAGACGACGCTTCTGAAATCGCTGCCCGCCGAGGAAACCGTTTGCCTCGACCTCGAAGCCGGGATGAAGTCGGTGCAGGACTGGCGCGGGGCCTCGATCCCGGTGCGCAGCTTTACCGATTTCCGCGATCTGGTGGTGCTGATCGGCGGGCCCGATCCGGCGCAGCATCCGCAGTCCTGGTACGGCACCGAACGCCATGCGTGGCTGCAGACCCAGCACCGCGACAGCGGCATCGAAGCCTTCCTCGCTGCGCGGCGCATCGTGTTCGTCGACTCGATCACTGACCTGACACGGCAGGTCATGGCCTATGCCCGCCAGCAGCCCGAGGCGTTTTCGGACCGGACCGGCAAGCCGGATGTGCGCGGTGCCTACGGTCTGTTGGGGCGCGAGGTAATCCAGGCGCTGAAGCATCTGCAGCATGCGCGCGGGAAGACCGTGATCTTCGTCGGCGTGCTGGAAAAGGTCACCGACGATTTCGGGACGGTCACCTGGCAACCGCAGATGGAAGGCAGCAAGGCCGGGCGGGAATTGCCAGGAATTGTTGACCAAGTGGTCTCGATGCAGCTGTTCGCCCGCGACGCCGAAGGTGGCTGGGTGCTGGACGAGACCGCCACCGAACGTCGCCTCGTCTGCAAATCCGGCAACCAGTGGGGCCTTCCGGCCAAGGACCGCTCCGGCCGTCTGGATATGACCGAACCGCCCGACCTTGGCGCGCTGCTCGCCCGCATCGACGGCCGCACCAACGCCCATCCCGCCTTCTCCTCCTGATCCTGAAAGGACACATGTCATGAGCTACGATCTGAACGACGCCCAGCCGCAGATGGCTCCCATCGGCGAACTGATCCCGGACGGCACCTTTGCCAAAGTGCGCCTGACCATTCGCCCCGGCGGCGTAAACGGCGCGACCCCAGCGGATGCGGGGCTTCTGAAGGCATCGCAATCCAGTGATGCGCGCATGCTCGATTGCGAATTCACCGTGGTCGACGGCCCCCATGCCCGGCGCAAGTTCTGGCAAAGCTTCACCGTCGCGGGCGGCAAGCTGGACGAGAAAGGGCAGTCCATCGGCTGGAAGATCTCGAAATCCACCTTTCGCGCCATCGTGGACAGCGCCCTTGGCCTTGATCCCAAGGACGAAAGCCCCGGCGCCAAGGCCAAGCGGGTTCTGCCTGGTCTGCGGCATCTGGAAGGCATCATCTTCGCCGCCCGCATCATGGTGGAGCCTGCCTCCAACCCGCAGTACCGCGACCAGAACCGCATCGCCAACGTCGTACTGCCCGACGAGCCGCAACATGCGGCAATCATGCGCGGAGAAACCATTGCTCCGGAGCCGGTCAACGCCCCGCCGCGCAAGGCCGCGAGCGTCACGGCGCCAGGTTGGCAAGCCCCGACACCGGCATGGGGTGCGGCGCAACCGTCGCCCGCAGCGCCGAACTGGGGCGCGGCACCGCAGCCCGCCGCCGCACCCGCGCCCGCCTGGGGGACGCAGACTGCCCCCGCAGCCCCGCCCGCACCGCAGGCACCTGCGCCCGCCGCGCAGGGCACCCACGCGATGCCCGCGTGGCTCAATGGCTAAGGTGCTGCGGAAACGGCAGTCGGGTGGGCCGGCACGCTCACCCACGGCCAAACCAGATGGGGCTGGGTCGGGTGACCGGCCCATGACCCCGGACGAATGGCAGGCGCATGTGACGCGCGCCGCCGCGCTGGAGATCGGAAAATGGCTCGAGGCCCGAGGAAAACTGCACCAACCCATCGCAAGCCTTACCCTCGGCGACCTCGAGGCCATGGCGGTCAACGCGATCTCGCGCTGGATCGTCCTGCAGTCGGAACGCCTTCAGCGGCAGGATTGGCCGCAAGAGGACCCGGTCGCGATGCTCTTGCTCGGGTAGCAATCTGCGCGGTCTGCGCGCGTGAAGCCCGCGGCTTCGGCTACGTCCACCGGCTTCAGCACGACCGTTACCCCTATCACTGCTTCTGCTCGCTCCGCTGTCAGGACGTTGGCAGCGCAATTGCCCAAAGGAACAATGGCATGATCGACAAGACCGCCCGCGAGGCCAAAGCGATCCGCGACGCGCGGATTTTTTTCGCCGAAGCCCTGACCGACCTCGGGCTGATGGAGCCCTTCTTCAACCGCACCGCCGCCGACATTGATCGTCTGATCGAGGCTGCGGTGACCGGCTACGTCGACAGCATGCTGGCGCAGGGGGCGATCAATGAACGCACCGGCACCGCCCATGACGATCCGATTCCGTTCTGAAGGGGTGCACCATGATTGATCTGAACGACGATCCACCGACCTGCACATGGAAGGGGCTTCTGGCCGCCGCCACCGAAAATGCCGCCACCGATTTCGAGACCGAATTCTGTGACAGCTTGCGCCAGAAACTCGAACGGTTCGGCGTGCATGCCCAGCTGACGGACGCCCAGTTTCACAAGCTGAGCTGCATCGCGCAGGCCGGTGGGTTCTGGGAGCGCGACCAATGATTGACCTGAACCATGGCTCGGGCTGCCTCTATGACCAAGCCACCGCGCCCACCACCATCGCATCAGCCGTTTCAGCGGCCATCGACGTGGCCCTTGTGGCCCGCAACCGCAGCGAACGGCCCCGCACCTACGTCAGTTCCTCGGGTCTTGGCCGCGATTGTCTGCGCCAGATCCAGTTCGACTTTCTGGCCGTGCCGAAAGACGAAGGTCAGGAGTTCGCCCCGAAAACCCTCCGCATCTTCGAGGCGGGGCACCGGGGCGAGGACATCGTCGCTGGCTGGCTGCGCATTGCTGGGTTCGATCTGCGCACAGTACGCGCCGATGGGCGGCAGTTCGGGTTCGAGGCGCTTGGCGGCCGGTTCAAAGGCCACATCGATGGTTGCCTGGTCTCCGGCCCGGTCGCCATGGACTATCCCGCCCTCTGGGAAAACAAGGCGCTCGGGGCGTCAAGCTGGAAGGATGTGGTCAAGCGCGGTGTCAGCATCGCCCGCCCGGTCTACGCCGCCCAATTGGCGCTCTATCAGGCCTATCTCGATCTGCCGAAACCCGCGCTGTTCACAGCGCTGAACCGCGACACGATGGAACTTCACGCCGAACTGGTGCCGTTCGATGCGCGGCTTGCGCAGGACATGTCGGACCGCGCCGTGGCGGTGGTGCGGGCATCCGAGGTGGGCGAGTGGCTGCCGCGCATGGCAGCCGACCCCACAGCAGTTATGTGCCGGGGTGGCATGTCGGCGGGCAAATGGCATGCGCCCTGCGCGTGGGCGGTCAAGTGCTGGGGGGTCCGCGCATGATCCCCGACGCATACGCCCTCAAACGCATCATCCGCAGCCACCGTGCCCGGTTCTGGGCTTCAGACCTGCTGGAAGGTTTCGAGTTCGCACCGGTGTGGCGGTTTGAGGACCAGGTTCTGTTCGACAGTGACGATGTCGATGCCCTCGCACGCCGCCTCGCGGCTGGTCCGCAGCGTCTGCCCCACCCGGAGACAATTTTTGAATTGCGTGATCGCGGCCCCGATATCCGCTGCCAGATCGTTTACGCGCGTCAGCAGCCCGATGGCATCGATGCGGTCTGGTTGGCGCTCTGGCGCAATCCGCGGCGCTGGACCGACGTGCATGTCCGCCTGCGCATCGCGGACGGGGGTGTTGCCGAATTCGAACCCAATCCGGCCCTCGCTGACACGGCACTGGCCGAGCAGTGCGGCAAGGCCGCGGCGGCCATCGTCTGGCGCGCGCTGGCCATTCTCGGGACCTCTGCGGAAGTGAGTGAACGCCAGGTCGCCCCGTCCCAGCGAAAGCCCTTTGCCCGTGACGGTGTGCGGGGCTGGGTCTGGCGGCAGGTTGCCATCAACCCCGAACAGCTCCGCATGACGTCCGCGGATCTGGGAGGAAGCCACGCCAGCCCGCGCTGGCACCTTCGCCGTGGGCATTGGCGTCAGTTGGCGAACGGGGGCCGCGTGTTCGTGCGGCAATGCGAAGTGGGCAGCCCCGAACGTGGCGGGGTGGTGAAGGATTATTCTGTCGGAGGCTACACCGCATGACCACCTTCATCCCGTCTGCCGCACAGGCCGCCGCCATCGCCGAAGTTCGCGACTGGTTCGAAACCCGCACTGATCACCAGCAGGTGTTCCGTCTTTTCGGCTATGCCGGATCGGGCAAGAGCACGGTGCTTAAGTTCGCCCTCGACGAGCTCGGCCTTTCCCCACATCGCAGTGCCAGGGATGGCACCTGCGTGCCCGGCGTCGTCACCGCCACTTTCACCGGCAAGGCTGCACTGGTGCTGAACCGCAAGGGCACGCCCGCGCGCACCATTCACAGCCTGATCTACTCGGTGATCGAGTCGACCGAAGAGGAAGTCGCGGCCGCCGCCGTGAAGGTGCAGGAGGCCGAAACGGCCGCCCGCAGGCTGACGGGTTTCGACAGGACTGCGGCCGAAGCGGGGATCGAGGCTATGCGCCAAGCGCTTTCGGCCATGAAACATCCGCGCTTTGCCCTGAACCCGCAGAGCGATGCCGCCGATGCCAAACTGATCGTGCTGGATGAGGTATCGATGGTGGGCGAGGAGATGGCGCGCGACCTGATGAGTTTCGGCAAGCCGATCCTGGTGCTGGGCGATCCCGGCCAGTTGCCCCCGATCAAGGGCGAAGGTGCCTTCACTCGCGACGCGCCCGACGTGATGCTGACGGAAATCCACCGCCAGGCGGCCGAAAGCGCCATCATCCGGCTGGCCACCATGGCGCGGATGGGCGAACCCATCGGCTTCGGCACCTACGACTCTTTCGTGGCCAAGCTGCGCAAGGGCGACATCACCCCGGATCAGGCACTGCGGGGCGGACAGTTGATCTGCGGTCTGAACGCGACGCGGCTGCAGTTGAACAATGCCATGCGCGCGGCAGCGGGGTTTGGCGGGACATACCTGCCCACCGGCGCGACCGAGAAGATCATTTGCCTGAAGAACCAGAACGACCTCGGGCTGATCAACGGAATGTTCCTGACGCTGGAAGGCATCGTTGACGAGGGCAGCCTCTATTTCTCGGCAATCGTCCATGACGAGGATGGTCGCCGGGTCGGGCCCCTTGATCGCGATGGCCGACCGGGCCGTTTGCGCGTCTATAAGGGGCATTTCGAGGATCATGTCGCCAATGACCCCAAACGTCACGACCGGGACTGGAAGGACAAGCGCCTTCTGACCGAAGCCACCTTCGGCTGGGCGATCACCGCCCACAAGGCGCAGGGCTCGCAATGGGAGAATGTGATCGTCTGGGACGACGGGATGGGCCGCACCGATCTCGACCGACGCCGCTGGCTCTATACCGCGATCACCCGGGCCGAGCGTGGCCTTGTGTTGCTGGCCTGAAGGGGACGCGATGATCGACCTGAACGATGTCGCGACCTCCACCCCCCGCCATGATCTGGCGGCGGTGCGGGATCGGCTTGCCATCACAGCCAACGACTGGCTGCCGCGGCTGTTCCCGGAGGCGCAGCTTGCCCGTGACCGGCGCGCGTTGCGTTGCGCCGATCTTTCGGGCCGGGCCCCGCGCAAGGACGGATCCTGCACCATCCATCTCGATGGGCCCTATGCCGGCTGGGGTTTCGATTATGCCACTGGCGAGCGCGCTGGCCCGATCGACCTGATCGCACAGGCAACTGGTCTCTCAGACGCCGCACTTTTCGACGAGGCGGCGCGCATCGCGGGCATGGACCACCCGGCACCTAGGTCCGCACCGCGCCCAAAACCCGATCATTCCGCCGAGATCGCCAGGCTTGTCGCGGGTGCTATCCCGTTGGCAGGCACCTTAGGTGAAGACTACCTCCGCGCGCGCGGGCTATCGGACCCTGCCTCGCCGGATCTGATGTTCTATCCCGACCTTGCGGATTTCGAGACCAAACGCGGCTGGCCAGGACTTATCGCGCTGGCGCGGTTCGTGAATGGTGATCGTGCGCCCGGCATCCACCGCACCTTTCTGCTGGATGACGGCAGCGCCAAAGCCCCTGCGGGCAAGAAGATGCTGGGCTCGGTCGCAGACGCCGCAGTGCGTCTGTTCGCTCTTCCAGACGACGGCCATCTTGGCGTTGCTGAAGGCATCGAGACGGCCCTTTCGGCGCACGATCTGTTCGGCACGCCGGTCTGGGCGGCCCTTTCGGCTGATGGGCTGGCGCGTTTTCGCTGGCCCGACGGCACGACGCGCATCACGATCTACGCTGATGCGGGCGATGCCGGGCGTCAGGCCGCCGCGACCCTGTCCGACCGGCTGAACCGGGCCGACATTCCGAACGAAATCGTCCTGCCCCTTAATGGCGATGATTTCAACGACGACCTGATGCGCGGGGCCTGTGCCGCAGATTATCGCTCTGGCGAGGGCGCTGCTGCGGCCAGTCCGGCGGCGGGGCTGGAAACACGCCCTGTCGCCGACAACGACGTTACGGCTCTCGTCACCGCTGCCGAGGCACTGACCAACCCACCCGACATCACGGCCCTTGGCCAGCTTCTCGGCCGCATCGCACTTGCCCGGCTGGACCCGCTGCCAGCGCGCCAGATCCTCGCGCACATCAAGGTTGCGACCGGCATTCCCATGGCGATCCTGGAAAAGCAGCTTCTTGAACTCGGTCGCCGCGTGAACGCCAGTGGCGATCCGAACGCACGCATTTCCAAACCAGCCTGGTACAACCGCCTCCGTCAGGACATGGCGGGAACCCCCGAACGGAACGAGGCCAATGTCATCATTGCCCTGACCTCCGATATCGCCTTCGCGGGTGTTCTGGCCTTCGACGACTTCGCGCAGGCAATTGTCGTACGGCAACCGCTGCCATGGGACGGTGCGACCGGCCCATTTCCCCGCCCGTGGGAGGATGCGGACGAGGTTCGCACCGCCGAATGGCTGCAACTCCGCGGCGTCAACGTCGCCCCCATGGTGGTCGGACGCGCCGTTGGAGCGGTGGCACGCGATCATCGCATCCACCCTGTCCGGGACTGGCTGGATCAATTGCGCTGGGATGGCACGCCCCGGATCGAGACGTGGACCAGCACCTATCTCGGGGCCGAACCCACTGCCTTCCATCACAATGTTGGCGCGCTGTGGCTGATTTCGGCCGTCGCCCGCATCTTCCGGCCGGGGGTCAAGGCCGACCACATGCTGATCCTCGAAGGCCCGCAAGGCGCGCGCAAATCCACCGCACTCAAGGTGCTGGCGGGCGAGGAATGGTTCACCGACGAACTGCCCGAGCTGGGGTCCAAGGACGCGGCGATCCACATGCAGGGCATCTGGATCGTGGAAATCGCAGAACTCGACGCCATAGGCCGCGCAGAAGTGTCGCGCATCAAGGCGTTTCTGACCCGCACCACCGACCGTTTCCGCCCGCCCTATGGCCGCTATACCGTCGAGGTTCCCCGTCAATGCGTCTTCGCGGGCACGGTCAACCCCGACACCTATCTGCGCGACGAAACCGGGAACCGCCGCTTCTGGCCGCTCCGCTGTGGCACCATCGACATTGCGGCTCTCGCCCGCGACCGTGACCAGCTCTGGGCCGAAGCCGTCCACCGCTTCCGCGAAGGCGCGATCTGGTGGATCGACGATGCGGCGCTGCTGGTAGAAGCCCGCGAGGAACAGGATCGCCGCTACCAGTCCGACGCTTGGGACGATTTGATCGAACATTGGCTCACACACGAGATCCGGACCGTTTCGGACGGTTTCCCTGACTACGGCAACTCCCGCACGGAGAGCGTGCCGCGCCCGAAGCCGTTGGCCGACTTGTCGGTGGGCGAGATCCTCGAGGAGGCCATCGGGCTCGAACCCGGCCGCTGGACACGCGGCGATCAGATGCGCGTCTCGGCCTACCTCAAGGCGAACGGCTGGGAGCGATACAGGCGGCGCGACGAGGGAGGGCGCGAAGCCGCCCGGGAGTGGCGTTATCGAAGAAGCACCAAGGTTTCATGACCGGATCGAAGTCGCCGCAATTCTCGGTTCTCCTGTTCGTGAATGGCCCCTTTCAGACGGCGAGCCGCAGTTGATGCGGGGCCTCCGTGCCCTTCGAAGCCCGCCACCTTGACCACGCCCGCTCAGCAATTTCGATATCCGAAATGATTAGCGGAGCCTCGAGCTTGAGGACGTACGGTTCTGCCAATTCGCAACAGAACGCTATCGGATAGGCTGCGCCAGATGCCTTCCGCGCTGGATCTATGCTCACCATCGCCGTCACCTGCGATGCTCCTACAGGGCTTCCGCTCTTCACGTTACTCAGCGCACTGATGGATATCCATTCGGGCAACGTTGAAGACCGAAGCGGCTCCTGCGACTTGCAGACGAGCGCGTAGTGCCGGGTCTTGCCGGGAGCATAGCGGCTCGTGACCATGGAGCCCCAAGGAATGTGGAAGGGCGCACCATCTGGGCCGGTGGCCTGGGTCCATACAGCGATCTGATCAGGGCTCTCATCATGCGCTTGAGCGCGCGACTTGATGGGGCTGAACGCGATTATCGGACGTTGTACGCGCTGAAGCAGCGACGACAACGAAGGTGCAACGTTATTGCCGATGCCCCAGAGGAAAACTCCACCGTTTTTTCGGCGCTCTTGCTCCTTCCGCGCGAAGATGGCTTCGAACTGCTGTCCGGCTTCTGCGCCGAACCTCGTCCAACAAAACGCTCGAGGCAAAGGCATGACAATCTCCCTCTTGGTTTTGCTGATTATTCATGTATATTCAACTTTATGCAAGACCTAAGGGAAGCACTTCAAGAGTTTATCCGGCAGCGTGTCTGCACGCAGTCGGACGTCGCTCGTGAGTTCGGAGTGAGTCAGCCAAGTATTTCAAGGGTTTTACAGAGGGGATCGGTCAAGCCAGGCCCGGCTATCAGGAAAATTCGCGAAGGTCTGTCAAGGACGACTTCGGGTCCAGAGGCCATCAGGCATAAACCTGAATATTCATGCATTCAGGATGGCGGCGAGGGGCTGAAGCGCATCACCGAGCGGCTTCGGTCGCTTCCCGACATGGAAGCCGTCGCGCTGGACAAGATGCTGGCGGCACTCAATGATTTTCTCGATGAATGGACTGGGGGTGACGCTTGAAGAGGACAGCAGAAAGGTTCAGGCGCGACCTCCGGACACTTGGCATATCCGGACAGGCGATCGATGCTGTTTGGCCAAGCTGGTGGAGCGAGGAGGCGGAGCACTCGAATTCGGCTCAGGTCGAACTGCGCTTTACCGTTGCGCGTCGGCTGGGGCTTTCACCTAAGTCGCTCCTCGGGGATGAAGAGCCGACTTTCGTCTGGAAGCACGAAGCAAAGTTCAAGGGCCTCTCGACCTATGGAAGCAAGGAGCAGGCGGCCCTTTCGTCTTTCGGAATCTCCCTCGCGCGGATCTTGTCCAAGGGCGTCCGAGCGACTTTCGACGGGAGAGTGATTGGTCTCGATCCACTTCGCCTTCGGGGAACCTTGCTCAAAACATCACCGTTTGTGCGACTGCAGGATATCTGTGCGGCCTCGTGGGGGCTCGGCATACCAGTAATCCATCTCAGGGTTTTTCCCCTTTCTGCGAAGCACATGGTGGCGATGGCAGTCCGGCATGGAGATCATTTCGCAATACTTGTAGGCAAGGACGCGAAATACCCAGCACCGACCGCCTACCATGTCGCGCACGAACTGGGCCATATCGTCAACGGTCATCTCCCGCCGAACGCTGCTCTGGTCGACCTGTCTGAGCCACTTGAAGAGAAGAGCCTGGACTCTGAAGAGGTCGAGGCGGACAGCTTTGCGCTACGCTTGCTTACCGGCCAAGCCTCACCGCAGATCGAATTTAACCAGGCGCCGGCCAACGGCGCAGTCTTGGCGGCAGCCGTCATGCGCGCGTCTGCGCCCTCAAGGATCGAGCCCGGTACGCTCGCGATGTGCTACGGATACCAAGCGTCGGACTGGGCAACGACGCACGCAGCCCTCGCCCGGATCTATGAGCGACCGGACGATGTCTGGAGATTTCTCAACAGAATCGCGACGCGCGAATTGGACTGGGAGGCGTATTCGGACGACGAGGCAGACTACTTGCGAGCGGTGATGGGGGGCGTCGAGCTTGCCTAACGCCCTTGTGGACAATGACCTCATTGAGAAGATGGCCCGGTGGCGGTGTCTTGATCACCTTCCGCCATCCCTTTCCGTGGAGCACGAGTCCCTCCTTGTGCTGGGCGCTCTGCGTTATGTGGTGGGCACGAGGCTGAGTAGGTCCCATGGCGACGCTGTCAGCAGACCGCTCATGGACTTCCTCGACGCGGTGTCCGTTCTGGAACCCACGGAAGACGAAGTATCGCTGGCGGCCTCGATCGAGGAGATTTCGCTGGCGGAAGGCTTGGACATCGACGTCGGGGAGAGTCAGCTTTTCGCAGTCGCGCTGATGCGCTCGGACACGTTGGTCGCGACGGGAGATAAGCGCGCAGTGTGTAGCTGCTCCGGGATCGAGCCTGGTTTCCCCGAGATTGCAGGGCTGCGAGGCCGGATCATAAGCACCGAGCAAGTGCTCGCGCGACTTCTGGATCTCATTGACCATGAGGCACTTCGTGCTCGCGTTTGCGCCGACAGGGAAGCCGACAAGACCGCCGAAATCTGTTTCTCATGCTCGAAGGAAGCGGTGCCGGTCGCGGAAGTGCTTTCGGCGCTCGAGAGCTATCAGAAAGATCTCGCAACGAGGTCGATGTACTACACCTCGGACAGCCTAGCGATCTAACGAAGAAAAACAGCGTATGGCTCGCAGAGATCCGCCGTCAGCTTGATGCTGATCGTCTTCTCTTGGCTCAGTTCATTCATCCGAAGCACCTCGTCTCGGACATTCAGGCACGCCTTGTCGACACGTCCCCTGATATACTGATTGCCTAGCCGGCCGGCGTTACGGCCTACGGCAACTTCTGTGGCGGATAGAGGCAATTCGAAGTCGGTTAAGGAAAGGTTCTTGATGCAAAGGGCATAACGGGACCCGACCGCATTGATACCCGCTGGAGTATCCTCCCAAAGAATACCATCCCTTGAGAACTGGCTTGCTCGTATTTGCTCTGCAAAGTGTTTGGATTCCATAGGCTGCATGCAAAGCACGATAGGTAGACCCGCAATCGCATGCTCCTCCGCGAAGGGTTGTACCATCGTCATGGGGTGGCACGTATTGCCCCCATAGCCCCACAGCGCATAGCCCTCGTCATCAATTTCTTTCTGCTTGCGCTTGATGATGTCTTCCAGCGGCTCATTGGCGTGCGTACCAACCTTCATGAAGAGGATGCCCGCACCCGGCTTGAGTATCTCGTTCACGCTTTCTCCTCCAACAGTTCAAGTCTGTATTCCGACTCTTGGGCTTCCCCGTAGTTTAGCGCCTTCATCTCTCGTACATAGCGCACGCGCGGGGTTTTCGCCCGACCATAGAAGTTCTCGAGGCGCTGCTGGTCGGTCACGGGCCGGCTATCACGTTCCGCCGAATTGCGCGGGCGAGAGCGAAAAAGCAGATTGCAGGACTTAAGGTCAGGGGCATCGTCTAAGTGATAGACATGCAATTCGGGCTGCATCCGTACAACATAGAAGCCGCGCTTGGACGCGTGCTGCTGCACTTCGGCGAGCACTTCCTGCGGCCAGTCAAGTTCGCTGTCGTCCGCGATTACGACGAGCCCTTCGCCACGATTGCTAATTGCCTCTACACCTCGGTCGACGAAAACGTTGATGCTTTCACCGCTGTTGTACTGTCCCCATGGCGGATTGGTGTAGAAGCAATCGAATTCAGGCAAGCCATCTGGGATCGCGTCCAAGACATTGTAGAGGTGCGCGTCGAGGCTTTCGATGCGCTCCTTGTCCGCAAACCTTTTGATCGCGTTGACGATCCTCTCATCGAAATCGAGGACGATAGTTTTTGATGGCCCATAGGACAGAACGCCGCGGCTGTGCATGTATGCAACACACACGCTTATCGCATCACCGTCCCCAATGAAAACAAGCCTTTTCCCATCCGCCCACCTAGCGACAAACTCGCTTTGCATGACCATGTCACCAGCCTTCATGTAGATTTGGTCGAACTGCCGGATCGGCCGCGGCCGGTTCCGGACGACATCGGACACCGCATTGAGGGCGCGCTTCAGGTCGATTTCGGGCATTGGTGACTCGCTTAAACAACTGTAGTTGTGAAGGTGCGGACCATGATGCACGAGGACTAGCCTTGGGCAAGTGATCAGCAGCCACAGTAGGCGCAAAGAGTGCCAAAGGCTTCGTGCGTGCCGGGGGGACTGTGTAGTTTTCCTGTTGCGGATGCGCTACGGCAGCGCACGGTCCCAACCTCCGCCGGAGTCCCAACCCTGCCCCAACCTCTGGGGAGGGTTGGGGACACGAAAAGCCGGTCATAAACATTGGTGTACCCAACCACACCTCGTGGACCCAACCTTTTGCTACACATTCATCTAGAACAACGAAAAACGTCGTGACCATGCTCTCCTCTATGAAAGGAGCAGAAGTCCGTTGGGGACACCGAGGTTGGGAACGCATTCGGTCAATTAATTGGCCTGTATAGATAAAAGGCTGTCCCAACCCCCTCGAGGGCTGGAGCCGCGTGTTCGGAGGTTGGACCGTTGCCCTTGGAGCGCCAATCACTGCCCACCGCCGCTTCCTTGGTCGTTTTTTGCTTCGGCGCAAGTCCGCTGGATGCTAAGTAGTGTGGTGACCAAAGCCGAAGGCCCACAGCTTGTGAGCCTTCACCATGAACCAGACGATCCCTATGCCGGACCTGCGCCCCGAACCGGGGCGCGTTACCACTTCCTGCATCCTTGCCCTTGATCTGGGCACCACGACCGGCTGGGCCCTGCGCGGCCACGACGGTCTGATCACCAGCGGCACGGCCAGCTTCCGCCCCGGCCGCTTCGATGGCGGCGGTATGCGCTATCTGCGCTTCACAAACTGGCTGGGAGAACTGGACCGTCTGTCAGGACCAATCGCCGCGATCTGGTTCGAGGAGGTCCGCCGCCATGTCGCGACCGACGCCGCCCATGTCTATGGCGGGCTGATGGCCACGCTGACCGCTTGGGCTGAATTGCGGGGCGCTCCCTACGAGGGCGTTCCGGTCGGTACGATCAAGCGCCACGCCACCGGCAAGGGCAATGCCGACAAGGACGCGATGATCGCCGCCGCCCGGTCTCGTGGATTCAGCCCTGCGGACGACAACGAGGCCGACGCCATCGCGCTTCTGCTCTGGGCCATCGAAACGAATGGGGGTGTCGCATGAGGTGGCATCCCCACGGCTACGGCGGTCAGCGTCGCGACCCCGATCAGGTCAAGCGCGACGGCTGGCACGAACAGGGCGTGCTGGCGGTGTCGGCCGACGATCAGCGTCTGACATGGCCGGAGCGCGAACTGGTCCGCCAACTTGGCGAGAAGCTTTACGGGCGACGACTGATGGGAAAGGAGGTCCGGCATGGCTGACCGCATCTGGACGGCCGACTGTGTGGCCGATCATTTCGAGGAGGCGTTCCGCACGCTGCGCAAGCTGCCACCCGTCAAGGCGCAAGGGTTCTTCAACGCTTGGCCGCAGATCGTCCGCACCAGTCGCGAGATCGCCGCTATGGAGCCCGAGCCCATGCGGGTCTGGCCATCGGCCGCAGCCATCACCCGGCTGGAGCAGACCTCGGACTGGGTGCTCTGGATCGAGGAGGCCGAGCGCAAGCTCGTCTGGTCGCGCGCCGCCCGTGTGCCGTGGAAGCAGATCAGCGGCGAGATGGGCTGCGACCGCACCACCGCATGGCGGCGCTGGCAGCTGGCGCTGACCAAGATCGCGGCGAGACTGAATGCGTGAGCGACTCCAATGTGTTGCAACACTTTTCCCTTCGACATCTGCAACATGTTCGTGCTATTCCGAAGGCAAGATGGGGAGAGTGCGCCGAAGGGTTCGCTCTCCCCTTTGCTTTTGGGCGGATGCGGCTGGATTTTCGGTCTGGCTTCGGGGTCCGGGCGGGGGTCCAATCGGCATCGATCCCGCTAACCCACTGATTTCTGGTTCCTTCCTGGCCATATTCGTATGCTGGCGGGCGAAGCTCGGCACATCGCTAGCGACTGGCCCAGATTTTTGGGAAGCCACCCGGAAGCCAGCGCCGCCGGAACCCGCCTGAAATATTGCAAAATCAAACCCTTGAAGCTGGACACCCCTAGTGGCCGCTGGACCCCGCGTGGAGTCCAGTCTGGCCCCCGGAGTCCGGAAGCCAGGGGTATCCACCGTGATCCGAGGAATGACCCCACCATGACGCTGAGCTTTGCCCCGGATCGGATCGAGATGTGGCCGCTGGCCAAGCTCCAGCCCTACGCGAAGAACGCGAAGCTGCACGGAGCCGACCAGGTCGCGAAGATCGCCGCCAGCATGGCCGAGTTCGGTTGGACAGTGCCCTGCCTTGTCAGCGAGGATGGCGAGTTGATCGCGGGCCATGGGCGGGTGCTGGCAGCCACGCAGCTGGGTCTGACCGAAGCGCCGGTGATCGTGCTGGGGCATCTGACCGAGGCGCAGCGGCGTGCTTACCGGATCGCGGATAACCGGCTGGCTGAAAGTCCATGGGACGAGGCGCTGCTGTCGGCAGAAATGAACGACCTGCTGGCCGAGGATTTCGACCTGTCGCTGGTCGGCTTCTCCGACGGCGAGTTGGACAAGCTGCTGGCCTTCGTGCCGGAGGGGGACGGTCAAGAAGGTGGCGCCGGAGGTTCGGTGCCGCCGGTGACCATCCCCGAACCGCCGCGCAACCCTGCCTCGCGCACGGGCGATCTATGGATCCTTGGCGACCACCGGTTGCTGTGCGGTGACAGCACTAGCGCCGCCGATGTGCGCCGCCTGATGAATGGCGAACGGGCGATCCTGTTCGCCACGGACCCACCCTATCTGGTCGACTATGACGGCTCGAACCATCCGACCCGCAACAAGGATTGGTCGGCGTCCTACGGCACGACCTGGGACGACAGTTCGCAAGGGGCCGAGCTTTATGATGGCTTCATCGCGGCTGCTGTGGCGGAAGCCATCGCCGAGAATGCCGCCTGGTACTGCTGGCACGCCTCCCGCCGACAGGCGATGCTGGAGGCTTGCTGGGAGAAGGTGGGCGCCTTCGTCCACCAGCAGATCATCTGGGTGAAGGACCGCGGGGTTCTGACCCGGTCTCACTACCTCTGGAAGCACGAACCCTGCTTCATGGGCTGGCGCCGCCCGAACCGCCCGCCGAAGGTGGCCGAGGAAACGCTGCCGTCGACATGGGCGCTGCCCAGCTTCGCCAAGGATGACCGGCCCGACCACCCGACGCCGAAACCGCTCGACGCCTTCGGCATCCCGATGCGCCAGCATGTGGCGCGTGGCGGGCTCTGCTACGAGCCGTTCTGCGGCTCCGGGTCGCAGATCATGGCGGGCGAGGCCAATGGCCGGCGCGTCTTCGCGATGGAGATCAGCCCCGCCTATGTCGATGTCGCCGTGGTGCGCTGGCAGGCCGAAACCGGCAAGGAGGCGATCCTCGACGGCGATGGCCGGACCTTCGCGCAAGTGAGAACCGAGCGGCTGGGCAATGACGCCGAACCCCCGGCCGATACGCCGGACACGGACGCCGCCCCCGAACCCGCGCGAAAGCGCAAGACCGCCGCGTGACATGCATGACCTGGCTTTACCTTCCTCCGGACGCCATTCCGGATCGGCAGACGCATGCCTGTTCGGCCTCTCCCTTTGCTCTGGCGCGGGCGGGCTCGACCTCGGGCTCGCCATCGCCATTCCCGGATATCGTGCTGTGGGCCATGTCGAACGGGAAACCTTCGCCGCAGCCACTCTCGTGGCGCGGATGGAAGACGCGTCCCTGGATCAGGCTGTTGTCTGGGACGATGTTGGAACCTTCGACGGCCGCCCGTGGCGCGGCGCGGTGGATATCGTCACTGCGGGCTATCCGTGCCAGCCGTTCTCCGTCGCGGGCAAGCGCCGGGGTGCTGACGACCCGCGCCACCTCTGGCCCCATGTCGTCCGCATCATCGGTGAGGTCGAGCCGCCCTTCGTCTTCCTCGAGAATGTCGCCCATCATCTCCGCCTCGGTTTCCCCGAAGTCGCCAGCGGACTGGTCGGCATGGGCTACCGCCTTGCGGCAGGCATCTTCACGGCGGCGGAAGTCGGCGCGCCCCACAAGCGCGAACGGCTGTTCATCCTTGCCATCCGCGAGGATGACGAGTTGGCCGACCCCGCGCGCCTGCTCTGGCGTCCGGTCGAGTGGCGGGAACCGGACAGAACTGCTGCGGCTCTGGCCGACGCCCCGCGCCAGCGCCAACGAGAACCGGCAGACGAAGCCGACGCCATCGCAGGAAGCGGGGCAGCACGGGATGAACCTCGCGACAACGGCCGCGCTCTGGCCGACGCCCCAGATCGACAGCTTTCGCAGCCGGGGTGGCGAGCGGAAGGACGAAAAAGGTCTGGACCGGATGGCGCGGGATTGGCCGACGCCGATGGCAAACGACGGCTGCAAGCCGAGCGCGGGCAACCGGCGGACAGCCGATTTGACCCATGCGGCGGGGATGTGGATGACCCCGACGGCGCGGGATCACAAGGACGGGGCGACGACATTGGCGAACACGCCGGTGAACGGCCTGCTTGGCCGCCAGGTCCTGGTGACGCCGATGCCTGGGAGCGATACCTCCGATGCGCGCCGGACCTTGAACCCGCTGTTCGTCGAGGCGCTGATGGGCTGGCCCACCGGGTGGACCGGCTTCGGCTCTGTGGCAACGGCGTGGTCCCCCTGGTTGCGGCGCATGCGCTGCGAACTCTGGCGGCTGAATTGCTGGCCGATGGATGAGGTGACGGCATGAAGCAGTCGCGCGTCATGTCGCTGGTCGAGTCCCTAGCCAATGTGATCGTGGGCTACGGCGTCGCCGTCGTCACGCAGATCCTGATCTTCCCGATCTTCGGGCTGCACACGACGCTGGCGCAGAACCTGAAGATGGGCGCGGTGTTCACCGTGTTATGCGGTGCACCGCATAACCCTGTTTATGCTGTGTAGATGATTATGCGGAGTCGGTGGCGCCTTTGACAGGCGCCACAGGGGTTATTGGCGGTTGTCACTCCGCATAATCATCTACACAGCATAAACAGGGATCAGCATCATCAGATCCTTCGCCTTGCGGCGGCTGTTCGAACGGCTGAGAAAAGGGCAGCTCTGATCACACTCATTAATTCTCCGGCCAGACTCGTTTCCCCGGTCCAGCGCCGCCTGGGAACTGATACCCCATGTGGGTTACGGTATCGATTACTGTGGCCGCGAGTTCGGCAACGTGGCTTTGAACTTGATGGAGGTAAGCAACGTCAATCTGTGTGCCGAAGATCTCTTTTCGCTTGTTAACGAAGAGAGGTAAGGAGCGTCCTTCGCGGTCTGGCGTCCGCCAAGAGCCGTGACATATCACGTTCCTTATCTCAGACGCTTCCTTGATCGCGGAAACGAGTTCGTCAATGTTCTCAGTGGTGCTTTTGGCATTGTCGCGAACCGCCTTGCCATAGGCATCGGCAAGCGGCTTCAATGTGTCAGTCAAGGCTCTTTCAAGGGTTGGAAGCCATGATGCGTAGGCCTCCTGCGCCTCTGCGGTAGTCTCAAACTGGCGAGTTGCGGAAAATGCGAAGATCGCCTTGCCCAACACCTCCTCTAGAAAGCCGTAGGTTGCGACAGTTCTACCCAGCTGTTCCCAGAATTCGGGCGAATGGCGGTGGGTGGGCCACTTTGGAGGCAGGCTGTCGCGATCAATAATCGCGCGATTGACATCTTCGGCTTCGACCATGTTGTTCCACCATTCACAGACTTTTCTGACAATATGTCACGCTGGGTGATGCCCGTCACGAGCCTTACTGGTCGCACAGGAATGGCTCAGGACATCCTGCAGGCCGCCGCCCGCGATCTGCTGCCGTGGCAATGAGAAACCGCCGCCCGGTCGGGGCGGCGGCGTAGCACTTCCGGCGTGGGATCAGGCGGAGGGCAGTCGATAGACCCGTCCGCGCCCTTCGACCTTCTCCGAGGTCACTTCGAGCCCGAGCTTCTTCTTCAGCGCTCCGGCCATCGCACCCCTCACCGTGTGAGCTGCCCATTCGAGGGCAACCATGATCTCCTCGATGGTCGCACCGTCCGGTGCGCGCAGCATGGCGATCAGCGTGGCCTGCTTGGTGCCCTCGCGCAGCGTGCGCGCCTTAGGCGCTGCGTCGGGTTCGGCGGGGGTCTCGGGCGCGGGCCCTTCCGTCGGCGCGTCCGTCGCGCCCAAGGGTGCACTGTTCGCGCCTTCGGGCTCGATGCCGATGGCGACGAGGCCCGCTTCGGTGGCGACCAGCGTGGTGCCGTGGCCGTCGCCGGTTTCGCGCCACATGGGTTCGCCCTTGCGCAGGTGGGCGTCGACTTCTTCGAGGTAGCCCTTGGCGATCAACGCGCCGACCACCTTGGCGGCGGCACCGCCGCGCAGGCTCTCGGGCAGCGGCAGGGCGATGCGCTCAGGCCGCTGGGCGGCGGCGCTCAGGATCAGGGCTTGGGTGTCGGAAAGCTGGGTCATCGTCGTCTCCCGTGTCGGGGCGCGCGGGATGCGGGCCCTTCTACGAGGCATTCGCCCGGCTTACGCGGCCCCACTGGGGCCACGGTCCGGGCTCATCCCGCGCAGGGCGGGGCTGGCGCGATGGCTGGGTGGGCTATTCGGCGTGTTCTCCCTCGCCGAAAAGGAAATCGGTGATCTTCCGGAGGTCGCTGGCGACGCTGCCAATCGAGCCGACGCTGCCCCAATTGACCGCTTCCGGATCGAAGTTGAAATGGTCGTCGCTGAGCGCCTGAAGTCGGGCGAGCATCGCATCGATCTCGGCTTTCTTGCCGATGAAGGCATCAAGGGCTTTCGTGTTTTCGGTCGCGCGGCGGGTGGTCATGGCGGTGGCTCCTTGGGGTGAGTTGCATCGTTTTCCTGTGAGGACCATCGCTCTAGTAGCGTGATTGTCGTAGGTAAATCGCAGCAATATCATGACTTTATGATCATGCGATCCGGTGCGAATCGGTTAGCGCAGCCTGCTCTGCCTCATGGCGCTGGGCGGCGTCGGGCGGATCGCGACGGGCGTTGACCATAGCGACGAACAGCGCGCGGGCGATGGTGGCGACTTCGTCGGCCCCGGCGCTGCTGAGGTCGACATCGTGGATCGCGATGGCCTCGCCCAGATCGGTCAGGGCGTATATCGTGGCGAACTCGGCCTCGGTCGGGTCGCAGGTTTCGGTGTCGCGATCATGTTCGGACACGGCGACGCTGCGGCAGAAGCGCAGATCAAACCCGATGGCGCATTCGCGGCGGATGACCTCTGTCAGGGTTTCGCCCTCAGAGAGGCAGTTGGGGGTCAGTGTCATGGGGTTGCTCCTTCCGAGGCATGGGTTGCAGGGTCGAGTTCAGCCCAAGCCCCGTCCTGCCAGACGTAAAGATGGCAGAACTGGCAGGTCGGGCGCGGCAGGATCACCGGGTCGCGGAGCTTGTTGAAGGCTTCGATCTCGTCGGCCCGGACCTGCCGGATTTCGCGGGCAGCGCGGATATCCTCGGGCGTCCACGGGACAAGCGCGGGAAGCATGTGTTCGGGGTAGCCGTCGTAATGGGCGTAGATGTGGGCCCATTCGTCGGGCCCAATCTGGATTGCAATCTGTGCGCGCGTGCTCATGTGCGTTTCCTTTCCGGGGCGGTTCAGATCAGCCCGTGCTGCTGCAGGACCGGCACGACATCGGCCAACTCGATGGTGAGGCAGTCGATCCCGATCCGGCCCGCCATCTCGAAGACCTCGGAATTCAGGTTGATGTCGTTGAAATGGCCCTGCAGCGAGGCCACGCTCATCGCCTGAATGAAGCGGGCGCGGTCGATGAAAATGCGGGTCGTGTCGGTGGTGGTGGCGATGGCCATGATCGTGTCCCTTCAGGATTGGGGTTTGGTCGTTTCAGCGGCGCGGCGTCCGGCTTCAAAGGCCGCCTCTAGCGCCGAGCGGATCGCCCAGACGGCGGTGTCTTGAAAATCGAGGCTGTCGGAGTTTCGCGTCTCGAGGGTTTCAAGGAAGAGGTGCCGTTCGGCGATCTCAAGCAGCAAGGCGTCGCGGGCGGCTTCGTCGTTCATCGAACTGTGACCCGTGTTCTTTGGTGCGCGCATGGCTCTCTCCGATTCTTGTCTGAGGGTGCGCGATGCACCCGTTTCTTGAGACCAAGAATCGCTCCGGCGCGATGTCTAATCAACTGAATTCGTAGCAATATCATTGCTATAAACTGCACGGGGATGCGCGATGCAGGGGCTGAGCGAACGCCAATATGCCGCCCGCGTGGGCCTGTCGCGCGGGGCGATCCAGAAGGCCAAGGAGGCCGGACGGCTGGTCCTGCATACCGATGGCAGCATTGATGCCGAGGCGTCAGATCAGCGTCGCGTTGCGATGACAGATCCGGCAAAATCGCGTGCAGCGCCGACAGTGCGCCCTGTGGCGAACCCTGCGCCCAAGCTGAAGCCCGTGCCCGAGGCGGCCGTGGCCGCTGTGGGCGAGACGCTGCGCGAAGAGGGTCTGGCGGCACCAGCGGTCGGCGGGGGCACGACCTATCTGCAGGCCAAGACCGCCAACGAGGTGCTGAAAGCACAGGAACGCCGCATCCGGCTGCAAAAGCTGAAGGGCGAGCTGGTCGACCGCGCGCGGGCGGAAACGCTGATGTTCCGGCTGGCACGCGAGGAACGTGACGGCTGGGTGACATGGCCTGCGCGTGTTGCCGCACTCATGGCCTCGGAACTGGTCGCAACATTGGGAGACGGGATCACAGTGGAGGCGGCGCTGATGCAGAAGGTTCTGGAAGCTCATGTCCGCGCCCAACTCGACAGCCTTGCCGACATTCGCAGCGGCCTTGGATGAGGATGTCGCGGCGTTCGATGGCGCCAAGGATCTGCTGCGCCAGTGGTCTCGGGGCATCCGGCCCGACCCTGATCTGACGGTGTCGCAATGGGCGGACCAGCACCGCTGGCTGTCGTCGCGCGCCTCGGCTGAACCGGGCCGGTATCGCACCGCGCGCACGCCCTATATGCGAGAGATCATGGATGCGCTCTCGCCGGTCAGCCCGGTGCAACGGGTTGTGTTCATGAAGGCGGCACAGGTGGGCGCGACGGAAGCGGGCAACTGTTTTATCGGCTTTGTCATGCACCACGCGCCGGGGCCGATGCTGGCGGTCCAGCCGACGGTGGAACTGGCCAAGCGCAACTCGCGCCAGCGGATCGACCCGCTGATCGAGGAAAGCCCGGAATTGCGCGAGCGGGTCAAACCGGCGCGGTCGCGCGACGCGGGCAACACCATGCTGTCGAAGGAATTCGCGGGTGGCATCCTGATCATGACGGGGGCCAACTCGGCGGTGGGCCTGCGCTCCACCCCGGCGCGGTATCTGTTTCTCGACGAGGTCGATGCCTATCCGGCCTCGGCTGATGAGGAAGGCGATCCGGTCAGCCTGGCAGAAGCGCGCTCGCTGACCTTCGCCCATCGGCGCAAGGCGCTGTTGATCTCCACCCCCACCATTCGGGGGCTGAGCCG
>JBKBKC010000012.1:0-141309 GCA_046294265.1 Gemmobacter sp.
GTTCTACACGAGGACCAGCGATCTAGTTCAGCGGCTTCAGGCAGCCCGCCGCGATCTTGTCCTCGAGGCGGCCTTGGCCAAACTCGACAAGTTCGACCTGATCATCCTCGACGACATCACCTATGACCGGCACCACGATCTCGGTGAAGTCTGTCGTGCGCCGCTGCGGCAGGGACTTCAGGTGCGGCTGTTCCGCTTGAACGGCCGTTGCCCGCTGCCGGTTGCGCCGAGCCACCAGCATGTCGACAAACCGCCGGTAGTCTTCGATGCAGGCAAAATCACGGCTGCCGCGCAAGATCAGCGCCTGCTCGATGGCTTTCTTGAGGTGGCGGTTCTGGGATTCCACCGCGCCGTTCTCGTGAGCCTCGCCGCGGTTGTTGCGGCTGGCCTCTATGCCGTAATGGCTGACAAAGCCATTGTATCGCTTAGTGATGTCCTCGCACTGGTCGACGGTCAGGTTGCGAAAGGCGGCCGAGAGGCTGTCGGTGCGATGCTCCTGTGCTGCCCCGCCGAGCGACCAGAGCGCCTGCTGCAGGTTCTCGGCCAAAGCCGTGAAGCTTTCCCCGCCGAGGACCGTGGCCCCTGATGGGGCCGCGTAAGCCCTCGAAGCGGTGGCACTTGCGGGTGTCGAAGGCGCCGTCGGCGGTGACACTGGCGATCTCCTGATCGGGCGGGATCTGGTTGAGCAGTTCAGGCAGCATAGGCGCGTCACCGACATCGCTGGTGGTGAACTCGGCAGCCCGGATTTCCAGTGTTTGCTCGTCAATACCGATGTGGATCTTGCGCCAGACCCGACGCTTCGTGCCACCGTGCTTGCGGGCGTTCCACTCGCCTTCGCCCTCTACTTTGATCCCAGTGCTGTCCACCAGCAGGTGCAACGGCCCGTCTGATCCGCGATACGGGATGTTGACCTTCAGGGTCTTCTGGCGGCGGCTGAGGGTGCTGAAATTGGGCACCGCCCAGTTCAGCTCGATCAACCCCAGCAGGCTCTCGACAAAGCCGGTCGTCTGGCGCAGCGCCATGCCGAACAGCACCTTCATGGTCAGGCAGGTCTGGATGGCGGCGTCACTATAGTCGGGCTGTCGGCCACGCTTGCCGGTGGGCTCCGCCTCCCAGATCATGGAGGGATCAAGCCAGATCGTCAGCGAGCCGCGGCGCTTGAGCGCTTCGTTGTAGGCGGGCCAGTTCCTGCTCTTGTAGGCGGGGGTTTGGGTCTGCTCATGCCCTCCAGCTACCACGCTGGATTCACAAGATGAATCCCTCACGGGATTTGTGCAACAGAGCCGGCGGAATGACGAAGCGAGTTTTCTGCCAATTCCTCACTGATCCAGGAAACTCCGCAACTTCCTGCTCCGGCTCGGATGCTTCAGCTTCCGCAGCGCCTTGGCTTCGATCTGGCGGATCCGCTCTCGCGTCACGGAAAACTGCTGGCCCACCTCTTCCAGCGTGTGGTCGGTGTTCATGCCGATGCCGAACCGCATCCGCAAGACCCGCTCCTCGCGGGGGGTGAGCGAGGCCAGCACCCGCGTCGTGGTTTCCTTCAGGTTCTCCTGGATGGCAGAGTCCAAGGGCAGAACGGCGTTCTTGTCCTCGATGAAATCGCCAAGCTGGCTGTCCTCCTCGTCGCCGATGGGAGTTTCCAGCGAAATCGGTTCCTTGGCGATCTTCATCACCTTGCGGACCTTTTCCAGCGGCATCTGGAGTTTCTCGGCCAGCTCCTCGGGCGTGGGTTCGCGGCCGATCTCGTGCAGCATCTGGCGCCCCGTGCGCACCAGTTTGTTGATCGTTTCGATCATGTGCACCGGGATGCGGATGGTGCGGGCCTGGTCAGCTATGGAACGGGTGATCGCCTGCCGGATCCACCAGGTGGCATAGGTGGAGAATTTGTAGCCACGGCGGTATTCGAATTTGTCCACCGCCTTCATCAGGCCGATATTGCCTTCCTGAATGAGATCAAGGAATTGCAGCCCGCGATTGGTGTATTTCTTGGCGATGGAAATCACCAGGCGCAGGTTCGCCTCGACCATTTCCTTTTTGGCCTGGCGCGCCTCTTTCTCGCCCTTCTGGACCTGGTTCACGATGCGGCGGAATTCACTGATATCGACGCCGATATACTGGCCGACCTGCGCCATTTCGGCGCGCAATTCCTCGACCTTGTCGCGGCTTTTCTCGATCAGCGCCATCCAGCCCCGACCCGCCTTGGCGGCCATCCGGTCGAGCCAGGCCGGATCAAGCTCATAGCCCTGGTATTCGTCGATGAATTCGCGGCGGTTGATGCGGGCGGCGTCGGCCAGCTTTACCATGTTGGAGTTGATCGCCATGATCCGGCGGTTGATGCCGTAAAGCTGGTCGATCAACGCCTCGATCCGGTTGTTGTGCAGGTGCATCCCGTTGACCAGCACCACGATTTCGGACCGCAGTTTCTGGTATGCGGCCTCGTCGCTGGCCGAAAAGCGGGTCTTTTCGGACAGGGTCGCGGACATCCGCGCCTCTTGCATCTCGGCCAGGTTCACATAGTCTCGCGCGATCAGGTCCAGCGTTTCCAGAACCTTGGGCTTCAGCGTGGCCTCCATCGCGGCCAGTGACATGGCGCTGGCCTCGTCGTCGTCGTCGTCTTCCTCGGCGCTCAGGATCGGGTTGCCGTCGGCATCAAGCTCGGGCTCGCCCGTCCCACCTGACCGGCGCGGTCCGTCCGACACCGCAACCCCCTCCAGCTCGGGGCCAACCATTTCCTCATCGCCATCCAGGCTGCGGCCAAAGGTGGCCTCCAGGTCGATCACGTCGCGCAAGAGGATGTCTTCGGACAGAAGTTCGTCGCGCCAGATGGTGATGGCCTGGAATGTCAGGGGCGATTCGCACAGGCCCGCGATCATTGTGTTGCGTCCGGCTTCGATGCGCTTGGCGATCGCGATCTCGCCCTCGCGGCTCAGGAGTTCCACCGACCCCATCTCGCGCAGATACATCCGCACCGGGTCATCGGTGCGGTCCAGCGTCTCGGACGCCGCCCCCGCCAGCACGATCTCGCGCGAGCCGGAGGTTTCCACGAGTTCGCCCGCCGTCTCGCCCTCTTCGGGCTCGTCAGCCTCGGTCACCTGGATGCCCATCTCGTTGAGCATCGCCATCACATCCTCGATCTGGTCGGAGGACACCTGGTCGGGCGGCAGCACGGTGTTGAGCTGATCGTAGGTGATGTAGCCACGCTCGCGCGCGTCGGCGATCATCTTCTTGACTGCAGCCTGGCTCATGTCGAGCGAGGTGTCGGTTTCGTCAGCGTCCGGCTTGGCGTCGTCGGTGTCCTTGAGGGCCATGGAGCCTCCTTCAGAAGTGTCGGCGGGCAGAAGTGTCGGCGGGCAGAAGTGTCGGCGGTATCGTCAGTCGGCCGAAACCTGGTCAGAGACGATGATTCGGCAACGGATGCGAATCAACCCGCTCCCACCCCTTTCAATAGCGCGAATCACGGCGGGGGGAAGCGGATCAGCCCTTTTTCTTGATCCAGACCTGAGCATCCAGCATCTCCTGCAATCCTTTCGACAGGGCGGCGCGGTCCTCGCCCATGTCGTTCGCGCTATCCAGTGCCGCGCGGCCCATGCCGTTGAGCGCGCGGGCAGCCTGGCTGAGCCGCCATGTCACGCCTTCGTCGGCGACCCCGGCCAAATCTTCCATCGCCTCGCTCACCTCGGCGCGGGCCCCGCGACGCGCGGAAAGTCTGGCCAGACCCTCAGCCAGACACAGGCGCGCAAGCTCAGGGTCATCGGCGTTGCGCACAGGTGGAGCCACGATGACATGGCGATCCGACATCAGCCGTTCAAGGACCGCCCGGGGAGCGGGCAGCAGTTGATCACCCAGCGGCCCCGGCGGAAAGGGAGCCAGCGCCAGCAGCGCGTCGCGCAAGGCATCATGGCCTTCGCCGGTCAGGGCAAGGGTTTCGATCTGACCCATGAACTCGTCGATCAGCCCGGGATGGGTGACCAGCGTGGCCAGCATCACCGCCTCCAAAAGCGCCTCGGCCACCGCCTCGTCGCCGCCACCGGCCAGGGCCGAGGCGCGCACGGCGGCCGTGGGCGGTGCGGGCTGGCCGCGCGGGGCGCGCGGGCCACGAGGGGCGGCGGCGCGGCGGCCCTGGCCGAACAACTCCCACCGCAGGCGGCGGACCTCCTCGGTGTAATGCGCGCGGATCGAGGGGTCGCGGATGGTGGCGATGGCGGCGCGCAGCCGCTTGTCCAGCCCCGCGCGGCGTTCGGGGCTGTCGAGGACAACACCTTCGGTCTCGCGTCGCCAGATGAGGTTCACCATCGGCTCCGCCGCCGCGATCACCCGCGCCATGGCCCCGGCGCCTTCGGCGCGGATCAGGTCGTCCGGGTCCTGGCCCGCAGGCAGCGTGGCAAAGCGCAGGCCCTGCCCCGCCTCCATCAGCGGCAGCGCGAGGTCCACCACCCGCAGCCCCGCCCGGATGCCCGCAGTATCACCGTCGAGCGCGATCACCGGCTCGGGGTGGACACGCCACATCAGGCGCAGCTGCTCCTCGGTGACGGCGGTGCCGAGGGGGGCCACGGCCCCACCGAACCCCGCATCCACGAGGGCGATCACGTCCATGTAGCCTTCCGCGACGATCAGCGGGGCGCCCTTGCCGGCCGCTTCGCGCGCAGGCCCAAGATTGAACAGATTGCGGCCCTTGTCGAACAGCTCCGTCTCCGGGCCGTTGAGGTATTTCGCCCGCGCGTTGGGGTCCATCGCCCGCCCGCCCAGACTGATCGCGCGCCCCTGCCCGTCGCGGATGGGAAAGATGATGCGGCCGCGGAACCGGTCATAAAAGCTGCCATCGTCGGCCTTGGCCGCCAGCCCCGCCGCCTCGACCATCTCCGCCGCGATCCCCTTCTGCGCCAGCGCCCCGATCAGGAAGCCGCGCCCCTCGGGGGCAAAGCCGATCTCCCACCGGTCCTGCGTGGCCTCGGACAGGCGGCGGCGCGCCAGATAGTCGCGCGCGGGCCCCGCGGCCCCGGTCCGCAGCTGCAACCGGTAGACCTTGACCGCCTCCTCCATCACCGCGCGCAACTGCGTGCGCCGGTCGGCCCGCACCGCAGCCTGCGGATCGCGCGCGGGCATGACCATCCCCGCCTCGCGCGCCAGCTCCTCCACCGCCTCCATGAAGCCGATGTTGCCGGTCTCCTTCAGGAAGGTCAGCGCATCGCCCTTGGCGTGGCAGCCAAAGCAGTAATAGAACCCCTTGCGGTCATCGACGTGGAAACTGGGCGATTTCTCCTGGTGGAAGGGACAGGGCGCCCACCAGTCACCCTTGGCCATGTTGGACTTGCGCATGTCCCAGGTGACGCGCCGCCCCACCACCGAGGACAGCGTGACGCGGGCGCGCAGTTCATCCAGGAATCCGGGGGGCAGACTCATGCGGCCAGTATCGGCCCGGCCAGCGCCCAAGTCCAGCCGGAGCACGGGTTAGAGGGCGCGCATGGGTATTTGACCAAAGAAGAGAACAGGGCCCCTGCCTCCCTGCCGTTCTCACTTTTGCCCAAATACCCCGGGGTCCGGGGCAGCGCCCCGGGGTCGGTCGCAGGGCGCATCAGCCAAGGATATCGCGGATCACCCGGTCGAAGATGCGCGCACCGGGGGCGATCAGCGTGTCGGGAAAGTCATAATCGGGCGCGTGCAAGCGGGGGTGACCCTCGCCCGCGCCAAGGCAAAGCATCGCCGATTTCGCGCAGCCCCCGAAGCGGCCGAAATCCTCGGACGCGCGCATCGGCAGGCTGCCCTGCGATAGGGGCAGGCCCAGAAGGCGGATGGCCCCGGCAAGCCGCGCCGTGGCGTCGGGGTGGTTGGTGCAGGCGGGGAAGTGGTCGTGATAGGTGAGGGCGAGGGTGAGGCCCGCCGCCGTGGCCTCGGCATGCGCCAGGGCCTTTGCCTCTGACAAAAGGCCCTCCATCCCGTCATCGGTCAGCGTGCGCAGCGTGGACCAGACCTCGCCCGCGCCCGGCGCGATGCCGAAGGCGGGTTCGCCCAGCCGGGCATGGGTCACCGTGACCAGCCGGAAGGCCGGATCCAGCGGGCCGTCCTGTCCAAGGTCCGTCAATGCCGGGATCAGGCGCGCGATCGCAGGCCCGGGCGAGACGCCCGCCCCCGGTTCGCTGGCATGGGCCGTGCGGCCTGCGAGCGCGATCCGCAGGCCCATGGAAGCGCAGTTCATCGACCCCGGTTTCAGCCAGCAATGGCCCAGCGGCGCGCCCGGAAAGTTGTGCAGGGCAAAGGCCCAGTCTGGCGCGATCGCAGCAAAGCGAGGATCGGCCAGCACGGCGGCGGCGCCCGATCCATCCTCCTCGGCCGGTTGTGCCAAAAGGACCACCCGGCCCGCCTCGGGCGGCTGGCGCGCCATGAGCCGGGCAACCCCGGCGAGGATCGCCAGATGCCCGTCATGTCCGCACAGGTGGGCGCGGCCGGGGCTTTCCGAGGCCCAGGGGGCGGTCCCCGTCTCGCGGATCGGCAGCGCGTCCAGTTCGGCGCGGATCATCACCGTGGGGCCGGAGGCGCGCCCTGCATAGATGGCAGCGACGCCGTGGCCGCCCAGCCCCTCGATGATCTCGTCGGGCCGGGTGGGGGCGATCATGGCGGCAAAGGCGGCGGAGGTGGCCGCCTCTTGCTGCGACAGTTCGGGGTTGCGGTGCAGCGCGCGGCGAAAGGCCGTGAGCTCGTCGATATCTGGCGCGCCCAGCGTCATGCGGGCAGGTCCGCGCGGGCCTGCAGCGCCGCCAGGGCCGCCGCGATCTCGTGCCAGGCGGTGCGGGCCATGGAGCGGAACACCATCAGGCGAAAGCCGTCCACCTCGCGCCACAGGATCAGGGGCAGGTGGTTGAGGCTGCTGCGCGCCGCCCGGCCGTGGGGAAAGGCACCCTCGCGCAGATCGAGCGCCACCAGCCGCGCCAGCGCCGCCTCGGCCCCCGGCCCGCTCAGCGACAGGCAGGCCCAGCCGTCGGACTGGTCGGTAACAGCGGCCCCCGCCAGATCGCCCACCTGGATGCCAATAAGAAAGGCCTGATCGCGCCCGGTCCAGACCAGCCGCGCCGCCCCCTCGGCGGTGACCATGCCCGGCGCGGGAAAGGCCAGCCCGGCGGGGCGGGTGGTTTCGCCGGGGAAGAGCGCGATCGAGGTCACCGGCCCCGGGTCGATCAGCGCCAATGTCGCACCCCCGCGCGTCAGGGGCGGGTCGGGCAGCGCGGGGGTGGGGATCAGGTCAGCCACGCATCTTTCCTCCCTCGGGGTCGTGGAACACCGGATGCGCCACGCGGCAGGCAAGGTCGATCCCCCGCAGGTGATCGACCAGCCGCACCATCTGTCCGACACGCGCCCGGCCGTCCTTCAAGAACCCCAGCCCCCGCCAGCCCCCCAGCGTGGGCGAATAACCCACCGAGGTCACATAGCCCTGCCCCGTCTCGCGCCCCACCTTGTCGCCGGGGGTGAAGAGATGCGCACCCGCCGTGATGGGCGCATCGGGCTCGGGGATCAGGCCCACCAGCTGCTCGCGCTCGGGCCCGGTCAGGCCGGGGCGCCCCGATGCCGCCTTGCCGATACAGTCCTTCTTCGGACTCACCATCCCCTGAATCCCGAGGTCAAAGGCGGTGGTGCGGCCATGGATCTCGGCATGGGTCAGAAACCCCTTCTCGATGCGCAGCACATTCAGCGCCTCCATCCCGTAGGCCCCGCCCCCCAGCGTTTCGGCCCGCGCCACAAGGTCACGGAACAGCGCCGCGCCGTATCGCGCGGGCAGGGCAATCTCATACCCCTCCTCGCCCGAAAAGGAGATGCGGAAAAGGCGCCCCGCCACCCCCATCACCGTCACCACCCCGCAGCCCATGAAGCCGGGCAGGTCGGTCAGACCCAGCGATGCAAGGAGCGTCCGCGCCCGCGGCCCCGCCACGGCGAACTGCGCCCAATGCTCGGTGACGCTGGAAAATCGCAGGTGGAACCCCGGACAGAAGGCCTGATGCACCCAATCTAGATGGCGCATCACCTGCCCGGCCGCCGCCGTGGTCGTGGTCATCAGCCAGTGGTGATCCCCCAGCCGCGCGGTGGTGCCGTCGTCCATCGCCAATCCGTCCTCGCGCAGCATCAGGCCATAGCGGACACGGCCCACCGGCAAGGTGGAGAAGGTGTTGGTATAGACAAGATCCAGAAAGGCCCCCGCATCGCGCCCCTGAAGGTCGATCTTGCCCAGGGAGGACACATCGCAAACCCCCACAGCACCGCGCACCATGGCCACCTCGCGGTCGCAGGCCTCGCGCCATGTGGCCTCGCCGGACCTGGGAAAGTAGCTGGGCCGATACCACAGCCCCGCCTCGATCATCGGCGCACCCCGCTCGCGACTGGCCTGGTCCGAGGTCAGGAACCGCTGCGGCGCGAACCCCTCGGCCCGTCCGCCCGCCCCCATCGCGGCGATCGGCACCGGCGCGAAGGGCGGGCGAAAGGTGGTGGTGCCCGTCTCGGCGATGCCGCGCCCCGTGGCTCCCGCCAGCACCGCCAGCGCCACCACGTTGGAGGATCTGCCCTGGTCTGGGGCCATGCCTTGCGTCGTGTAGCGCTTCATGTGCTCGTTGGCGGCAAAGCCTTCCTGCGCCGACAGGGCGATGTCCTTCACCGTCACGTCATTGGCGAAATCCACCCAGGCGCGGCCCTTGCCCTCCACCGCCCAGAGCGGGTGCAGGGCGTAAAGGCCATCCTCGGCGGCGGGCAGGGGCACTTCAGGCACCCGCATCCCCAACGCACCCAGAGAGGCGGCGGCGGCGGCGGCGCCTTCGGCCAGACAGGCGGCGGTGGAAAAAGCGCCGTTGCAGGCGCCCGCAGGCGACAGCCCCGGCACGGCGCCGGGGGCGGGCACGAAGGCCGCAATCCCCTCGCGCCAGACCGGACGGCGGCCCAGATGGCTGGTCAGATGCAGCGTTGGGTTCCATCCGCCCGACAGCGCAAGACAGTCCACCTCGATCCGGTGTTCGCCGCCCTTGTGCGCGATTGTGATCTCGCGCAGCCCCATCCGGCCCCGCGTCGCCACCACCCGCCCTTCGGCATAGACAGGCGCATGGGAGTCGGGGGCGGCATCCGCGCGCGGGTCGATCACCGCCACCACCTCTGCCCCCGCCGCGCGCAGGTCGTCCACCGTGTCCCGCGCGCCGTCAGTGTTGGCGAACACCGCCACGCGCCGCCCCGGCACCACCGCCCAGCGGTTCACATAGGCCCGCACCGCCCCCGCCAGCATCACGCCGGGCCGGTCGTTGCCGGGATGCGCCACCGGCCGCTCAAGCGCGCCCGCCGCCAGCACCGCAGCCCGCGCCACGATCCGCCAGAAACAGGCGCGCGGCAGGCCCGCGCGCGGGGCGAGATGCAGCCCCACCCGCTCCAGCGCGCCATAGGTGCCATGGTCATAAACGCCCGTGACCGTGGTGCGCGGCATCAGCCGCACATTTGGCATCGCGGCCAGTTCCGCCACCACCCCCGCGGCCCAGTCCGGCCCTGGCTGCCCCTCCACATGCCCCGCCTCGGCCAGCATCCGCCCCCCCATCCGCGCATCCGCATCAACGAGGATCACATCCGCCCCCGCCCGCCCTGCCACCAAAGCGGCCATCAGCCCCGCAGGCCCCGCCCCGATCACCAGCACATCGCAGAACGCCCAGGCCTTTTCATACACCGCCTCGTCATGCCGCCCCGACAGCCGCCCCAACCCCGCCGCGCGCCGGATCAGCGGCTCATAAAGCCCCTCCCACAGCGCGCGCGGCCACATGAAGGTCTTGTAATAGAACCCCGCCGACAGGAACGGCGCCATCAGGTCATTGACCTCCAGCACATCGAACCCCAGCGAGGGCCAGCGGTTCTGGCTGCGCACCGTCAGCCCCTCATACAGCTCCTGCTCCGTGGCGCGCACGTTGGGCGTCTGCTGCCCGCCGTCCTCCAGCACCTCCACCAGCGCATTGGGCTCTTCCGGCCCCGCCGTCATCACCCCGCGCGGCCGGTGATACTTGAACGACCGCCCCACCACCCGCACGCCATTGGCCAACAGCGCCGAGGCCAGCGTGTCCCCCCGAAACCCGCCATATGGCCGCCCGTCAAAGCTGAACCCGACCGCCGAGGCACGATCGACCAGCCCCCCGCGATCAAGCCGCATCGGATGCCCCCTTCTTGCGACGCGGCCCTTTCATCTTGGCCGAAATATCCCCGCCGGAGGCTCCCGCACCCTCCACAGACGCCTCGCGCGCCATCACCAGCGCCACGGCAAACACCTCATGCGTCACCGTATCGCGCCGCACGCGCAGCCACTGGCCACAGCCCGCCTCGTGATACCACAGGTCCTCCGCCGTCCCCGCCGGGTTGTCGCGCAGGTGCAAATAGGCGTCCCAGACTGCGGGGGCCGCATCGGCGGCAGGCCGCGCCAGCCAGTCGGCGGCGCCGTAGTAATGGAACTCACGCCGGTCGCGGGGGCCGCAGAGGGGGCAGGTCAGGCGCATGGGCGGGCTCGGCGGGTCATTGGGGGCCTCAATGCAGGTTGTGCTGGCTGCCGGTGCCCTCTTCGTCCAGCACATGGCCGGTGGCAAAGCGGTCGAGGCGGAAGCGGCGGGCGACCTCGTGGGGCTGGTCGGTGGCCATCAGGTGCGCCAGGCACCAGCCTGATGCAGGAACGGCCTTGAACCCCCCGTAATTCCAGCCACAATTAAGATAAAGCCCCTCAACATGGGTGCGGTCGATGATGGGGCTGCCGTCGGGCGACATGTCCATGATCCCGCCCCAGGACCGCAGCACCTTCGCCCGCCCGATCATCGGCATCAGCGTCATCCCCGCCTCCATCACATGCTCGACCATCGGCAGGTTCCCGCGCGCCGCATAGCTCGCGTAGAAATCCAGATCGCCGCCAAAGACGAGGCCCCCCTTGTCCGACTGGCTGATATAGAAATGCCCCATGCCGAAGCTCACCACATGGTCGATCACGGGCTTGAGCCCCTCGGTCACAAAGGCCTGCAACACATGGGATTCGATGGGCAATCGCATCCCGGCCATGGCCGCCACCTGGCTCGACCGCCCCGCCACCACAATCCCCACCTTTGCCGCGCGGATCGCCCCGCGCGTGGTCTGCACACCCGTGACGCGGCCGCCCTCGATGTCGATGCCCGTCACCTCGCAATTCTGGATCAGGTCCACCCCCCGCCGGTCCGCCCCCCGCGCGTATCCCCAGGCCACCGCATCGTGCCGCGCAGTGCCGCCCCGCGGGTGCAAGAGCCCACCATAGATCGGGAACCGTGTCTGCGCGAAATCCAGATAGGGCAGCCGCTCGCGCACGCCTTCGCGGTCCAGCAAGATCGCATCGTCGCCCTGGTTGATCATGGCGTTGCCGCGCCGCACAAAGGCATCGCGCTGCCCGTCGGAGTGGAACAGGTTGATGAGCCCGCGCTGCGAATGCATCACGTTGTAGTTCAGATCGGCCTCAAGACCTTCCCACAACTTCAGGGAATGGCTGTAGAATTCGCTGTTGCCGGGCAGAAAGTAGTTGGCCCGCACGATGGTCGTGTTTCGGCCGATGTTGCCCTGGCCCAACAGCCCCTTTTCCAGCACCGCGACGTTGCGCAGCCCATGGTTCCTGGCCAGGTAGTAGGCGGTCGAAAGCCCGTGCCCCCCACCCCCGATGATCACCGCGTCATAGGCGGGTTTCGGCGCCGGGTCACGCCAGGCCGGACGCCAGCCGCGGTTGCCGGTCAGCCCTTCCCAGATCACCCGCGCGCCCGAATACCGCATCACCCTGCTCCCGACCGACGCGGCACATCAAAGCGCGGCCACAGCCCTTATTCAACCCTTTACCCCGGATGCCTGCGCCATCCGCGACAGAATGCGTCGCGCGCGGGCAATCGCGCGGGTCACCCGACCGTGATGAAACTTTGCCGGGTCCGGCGGCGTAACTTGGGGCAGCACAAGGGAGCTTCCATCATGAACCGCCGCCACTTCGTTGCCACCGCCCTCGCCACCACCGGGGCCGTTCTGCTCGGCACCTCGCCCCGGGGGGCGGGTGCTGCCCAGTTCGAGATCACCCGCACCCCCGCCGAGTGGAAGCGCCTGCTGACGCCTGCACGCTATGCCGTGCTGCGCGAGCACGCGACGGAACGCGCGTTTTCCAACAGCCTGATGGGCGAAACCTCGCCCCTTCTGAAAGAGGCGCGGCCCGGCACCTATGATTGCGCGGGCTGCGCGCTGCCGGTTTATGACGCGGCCACGAAATACGACAGCCGCACGGGCTGGCCTTCGTTCTGGGACGCAATTCTCGGCTCGGTGGGCACACGGGAGGACCGCAGCCTCTTTTCCGTGCGCACCGAGGTGCATTGCCGCCGTTGTGGCGGGCATCTGGGGCATGTGTTCGGCGACGGCCCGCAACCCACGGGCAAGCGGCACTGCATCAACGGCCTTGCGATGACCTTTACGCCCGCCTGATCCCGGCGCGATCCCGGCTTGGCCGGCACCGCGCGGGGCGCTAGGTGTCGGCCATGCGCCCTGCCCTGCCCCCTACGCTCTCCGACTGGTTTGCCGCGCGCGGCTGGAGCCTGCATCCGCATCAGATCGCGATGCTGGAGGCGGCGGCAGACCCTGCGACGCTTCTGGTGGCGCCCACGGGCGGGGGCAAGACGCTTGCAGGTTTTCTGCCATCCCTCGCGGAACTTGGGCGTAATCCGCCCGCAGGCTTGCACACACTCTACATATCCCCACTCAAGGCGCTGACCGCCGACATCCGCCGCAACCTGCGCGCCCCGATCGAGGGCGCGACGCTTGCGATCCGGGTCGAGGACCGCACCGGCGACACGGGTTATACCCAGCGCCGCCGCCAGCGGGCCGATCCGCCGCATATCCTGCTGACCACGCCGGAAAGCCTCGCGGTTTTGCTGTCCCACGAGGATGCGCCGCGCATCTTTGCCGGGGTCAAGCGGGTGATCATCGACGAGGTTCATGCGCTGGCCGAATCCAAGCGCGGCGACCAGTTGATGCTGCTGGTGGCGCGGCTTGCGCGCCTGTCCCCCGGCCTGCGGCGGGTGGCGTTGTCGGCGACGGTGGAGGACACGGCGGCGCTGGCGGCCTGGGTCGCCCCCGGCTGCCGCGTGATGACCGCCGACCCCGGCCCCGACCCCGACATCGCCATGCTGGAGACGGGCGCGCCGCCCCCCTGGGCGGGGGGCGGGGGCCGCCATGCCATCCCCGCGATCCTCGATCAGGTGCGCGCGCACCGCACCACGCTGATCTTCCACAACACCCGCGCGCAAGCGGAACTGTTCTTTCGCGACCTGTGGCTGGCCAACACCGACGACCTGCCCATTGCGATTCACCACGGCAGCCTTGCCCGTGAGCAGCGCGAGCGGGTGGAGGCCGCGATGGCCGCAGGGGCCTTGCGGGCGGTGGTCTGCACCGGGTCGCTGGATCTGGGCATCGACTGGGGCGATGTCGATCTGGTGGTGCAGGTGGGTGCGCCCAAGAACGTCAAGCGGCTGGTGCAGCGCATCGGTCGCGCGAACCACCGTTACAACGCGCCCTCCAAGGCGCTGATCGTGCCCGCCAACCGCTGGGAGGTGGTGGAGTGTCAGGCGGCGCTGGACGCCGTGCGCGCCCATACGCTGGACGGTGAGCCGCGCGGCCGCGGCCCCCGCGATGTGCTGTGCCAGCACCTGCTGATCGCGGCCTGCGCGGGGCCGTTCCTGGCGGATGATCTGTATGCCGAGGTGACCAGCGCCGGCCCCTACGCCGACCTGACGCGCGCCGAATTCGACGATTGCCTGGATTTCGTGGCAACGGGCGGCTATGCCCTGCGGGCCTATGACCGCTGGCAACGACTGATGCTGCGCGATGGCCGCTGGACCCTGCGGGACCCCCGCGCGGCGGCGGTGATCCGGCAGAACCTGGGCACGATCATGGACCTGGAAACGCTGAAGGTGCGGATGAAGGGCAGTTTCAGCACGCCCCTGGGCGAGATCGAGGAGGCCTTTGCCTCGACCCTGACCCCCGGCGACACCTTCCTGATCGGCGGCCAGGTGGTGCGCTACGAGGGGTTGCGCGAGATGACGGTGGAGGTCAGCCGCAGCCCCGGCCGCGACCCCAAGGTGGCGGTGTTCAACGGCACCAAATTCGCCACCTCCACCCTTCTGACCGAGCGCATCCTCGACATGTTGGCCGCCCCCGCCTGGCCCGACCTGCCTGCGCATACGGCAAGCTGGCTGGCCTTGCAGCGCGAGGTATCACAGATGCCCGCGCGCGACCGGCTGCTGGTGGAAAGCTTTCCCCATGACGGGCGCGAGCATCTGTGCGTCTATGGGTTTGCGGGGCGGAACGGGCAGCAGACGCTGGGCCTGTTGCTGACCAAACGGTTGGAGGAAGAGGGGCTGGCGCCGCTGGGGTTCGTGGCCACCGACTATGCCACGCTGATCTGGGGGATCGAGCCGGTGGAGGACCCGCTGCCGCTGTTCGATCCCGTCCGGTTGCGGGCGGGGCTGGAGGGCTGGCTGGCGGGCAACGCGGTGATGAAGCGCACCTTCCGCGCCAGTGCCATCATCGCGGGCCTGATCGAGCGCAGCCATCAGGGGCGACGCAAATCCGGGCGGCAGGCAACGTTTTCGTCGGATATCCTGTATGACACGCTGCGGAAATACGACCCCGGGCATCTGCTCTTGCAGATCACGCGGGAGGAGGCGGAGCGGGGGCTCGTGGATTTCGGCCGGATCGAGGCGATGCTGGCGCGCGTGGCGGGGCGCATCGACGCGGTGCGGCTGTCGCGGGTGAGCCCGCTGGCCGCACCCCTGTTCCTGGAGCCTGGGCGCATCCCCGTGCAGGGCGAGGGTCGCACGCGGCTGGCCGAGGCGGCGGCGGCGCGGCTGATGGCGGCGGCGGGGCTGGCTTGAGCCCGTCGCTGCGGGTAGATGATGGGGGGTGTGCGGGGTGGAGGCCCCGGGGCGCTGCCCCGGACCCCGGGATATTTGGGGACAGAAGAAGGGGCCTTCGGTGGAACAGGAGCGACGGGTGCGGCGGGCGGTGGTGACGGGGGCAGCGGGGTTCATCGGGTATCACCTGTGCCGCAGGCTGCTGGCCGAGGGGTGGGAGGTGGTGGGGCTGGATGCCATGACCGCCTATTACGACGTGGCGCTGAAGGAGCGGCGGCAGGCGATGCTGTCGCAGCATGCGGGGTTTCGCGCCGTGCTGGGACGGGTCGAGGAGCCGGGCCTGGTGGCCGGACTGATCGAGGGGGCGGATGCGGTGGTGCATCTGGCCGCGCAGGCGGGGGTGCGCTATTCGATCGAGGCGCCGCGGAGTTATGTCGAAGCGAACCTCTTGGGCACCTATGAGGTGCTGGAGGCGGCGCGGGCGGTGCCGCTGGGGCATCTGCTGATCGCATCCACCAGTTCGGTCTATGGGGCGAATGCCGCGATGCCCTATGCCGAGGATCACCGGGCGGACCATCCGATGAGTTTCTATGCCGCAACGAAAAAGGCGGGCGAGGCGATGGCGCATTCCTATGCCCATCTCTACGCGGTGCCCTGCACGCTGTTCCGCTTTTTCACCGTCTATGGGCCCTGGGGGCGGCCGGACATGGCGCTTTTCAAGTTCACCCGGGCGATCCTGGAGGGGGAGCCCATCGACATCTACAACCACGGCGAGATGAGGCGGGATTTCACCTATATCGACGATCTGGTGGAGGGGATCGTGCGGCTGATCGACTGCCCGCCCGCCGCGGGCGGGGTCGGGGCCAGTCCGGTGGCGCCGTGGCGGGTGGTCAATATCGGAAACGGCGCGCCGGTGGGGCTGATGGACTTCGTGGCGGCGGTGGAGGCGGCGGTGGGGCGGGAGGCGGACAAGCGCTTCTTGCCGATGCAGCCCGGCGACGTGCCCGCGACCTGGGCCGATGCGGGCCTGATCGAGGCGGTGACCGGCGCCCCCCTGCCCCGCACCGATATCCGCGAAGGGGTCGCGCGGTTCGTGGCCTGGTATCGCGACTATCATGGGGTGTGAGGCGGGTGTGGGGGAGTGTCCCATGGTGGGACATGTTTTGATGCATTATGAATCAAGGGGTTAGGGCCCCGTTGTTCATCTATTCTTAGGGGGTGCGCCTGGGGGGTGCGCCTGCGCCTTTGCCCCCTATCCGATGGTGGCCGGGTCGGGGCCGGTGCGCGCGCCGGTGTCGAGGCTGGCAAAGGCGGTGTGATCCTCGGGCGTGAGGGTCAGGCCCTGCGCCGCGAGGTTTTCGGACAGTCCTTCGGGGCGGGTCGAACGGGGGATGACGGAGAGGCCAAGGTCCAGATGCCAGCGCAGGATTACCTGCGCGGGGCTCACGCCCAGCCGGGCGGCGATGGCCGTGACCTCGGGCGCGGCGAAGGCGGTGCCGCGGCCCAGTGGCGTCCAGCTTTGGGTGATCACGCGGCGGGCGGCATGGGCGGCGCGCAGGGCGGGCTGTTGCAGGCGGGGGTGAAGCTCCACCTAATTCAGCGCCGGGGTGATGCCGGTTTCGGCGGTCAGCCGGTCGATCTGGTCGGCATCAAAGTTCGACACGCCGATAGAAGTGATCACCCCTTCGCCGCGCAGGTCGATAAGGGCGCGCCAAGTGTCGGCGTAGAGGTCCTGTGCCGGGCAGGGCCAGTGGATCAGCACCAGATCCAGCCGGTCCAGCCGCAGCCGGTCCAGGCTTTCGCCGACCGCCGCGCGGGTGGGGCCATAACCCTGCCGGTCGTTCCAGACCTTGGTGGTGACGAACACCTGATCGCGCGGCAGGCCCGAGGCGGCGATCCCCTGCCCCATGCCCGTCTCGTTGCCATAGATCGCGGCCCCGTCCACCAGCCGGTAGCCAAGCCCAAGCGCCGTCTCGGTGATTTGAGCGGCCTCGGCCACTTGCCAGAGGCCGAAGCCGAGCGCGGGGATGGTATGGCCGTCGTTGAGGGGAAGCGTGGTCATGGCATGGTCCTTTGACGGGTGTCGCGCGCCTGTGGTCAGGGGCGGAGTGAGTCCGGCGGCACAGGTATTTCGGAGTTTTCCGAAATAGATTGACCGCAGCCGGGTGGGCGGGATAGCACGGGGGCATGACAGATACACCCACCCCCGCAAGCGGCGTGCCAGTTGCCGACCCCGCCAGCCACGGCACCGCCGACGACATCGCCACCGCCGCACGCCTGCGCGTGCTGGGGCAGCCGGTGCGGCTGATGCTCTACCGGGTGCTGGTGCGGGCGGGCATGGCGGGGCTTGCGGCGGGGGAGGTGCAGGCGCGGCTGGGCCTCGCGCCCTCGACGCTGAGCTATCATCTGAAGGCGATGGAGGCGGCGGGGCTGGTGCGGCGGCGCAGGGCCGGCAACACGATCCTGTGCCTGGCCGATTTCGCGGTGATGCGCGGGCTGGTGGACCGACTGGCGGCGGAGTGCTGCGCCGATGACGACACGGGGGATGGCGCGTGAACATCGCGGTGGTGGTGGCGCTGGGGGTCACGCAGATCATCGGCTATGGCACGCTTTACTATGCCTTTCCCATCGCCGTGCCCGCGATGGCGGCGACCCTTGGGATGCCCGAGACCTGGGCCTATGGCGCCTTTGCGGCCGGAATGCTGGCGGGGGCCGGGGTGGCGCCGGTGCTGGGCCGGATGATGGACCGGATCGGCGCGCCGCGCGTGATGGCCTGGGGGAGCCTGCTGATCGCGGGGTTGCTGGCGCTGATGCCGGGGGTGACGGCGTTCTGGCAGCTGGGCGTTCTGGTGGTGCTGGTCGAGATGGTTGCGGTGGCGGTTCTGTATGACGGGGCCTTTGCCACGCTGGCGCTGTTGCGGGGGGCGCAGGCGCGGCGCGCGATCACGCATCTGACGCTGATCGCGGGCTTTGCCTCGACCATCTTCTGGCCCTTGTCGGGGTGGATGGTGGGCGCCTTTGGCTGGCAGGCGACCTATGGGGCCTTTGGCGCACTGCATCTGGGCGTGGCGCTGCCGCTGCATCTGTGGCTGGTGGCGCGCGCGCGGGGTGCGGTGGCGGCGTCGCGGGTGTCCACGGCGCCCCCGGCGGTAGCGCCCGCGCTGAGGGGTGCTGCGGCACGGCGGGGGTTCTGGCTGCTGGCGTCGGGTTTTGCGCTGAGCGGGATGCTGATTGCGGCGCTGGGGGTGCATCTGGTGCCGCTGGTGCAGGCGGCGGGGATGGGGGCGGCGGCCTATCTGGTGGCGATGCTGATGGGGCCGTCGCAGGTGACGATCCGGCTGATCGACGCGATCCTGTGGCAGCGGGTGCGGCCGGTGACGGTGGCGGTGATCTCGGCGGCGGCGCTGCCGGTGGCGGTGGCGGCCCTGATGCTGGCGGGGACGACCATGGCGGGGGCGGCGGCGTTCGCGGTGATGTTCGGGGCCGGTCAGGGACTGGCCAGCATCGTGCGGGGGACGGTGCCGCTGTCGCTGTTCGGGTCGGCGGGGTTTGGCGCGATGCTGGGGCGGCTGACGGCATGGCGCACGGTGCTGTCGGCGCTGGCGCCCTTTGGATTCGCCGTGATCCTGCAGGGCGCCGGGCCAGGGGCGGCGATGGGAGTGGCGCTGATGCTTGGGGTGGCAAGCCTGGTGCCGCTCCTGGCGCTGCGCGCGCTGGTGATGCGGGCTGACGTGGATCAAGGCGCCCGCGAGGGGGTGGGGGCATCGTGACATCGGCCTTGGTGGCACGGAGGGTTGGCGATGCGGTGGCGTATGGGGATGGCGATGGGTCTGGCGCTGCTGGCGGGACCGCTGGCGGCAGGGGATGCGGGTGAAGATGTCGACCGGGGCGCAGAGCTTTACATGCATCACTGTGCGATGTGCCACGGGATCGACGCCGCCGGGCGCGGCCCGTTGTCACCGGTGCTGACGATCCAGCCGACCGACCTCACGGCGCTGGCGGCGGGCAATGACGGGGTGTTCCCGACGGCACGGGTGGTGGCGCGGATCGACGGGCGCGACCCGCTGGTGGCCCATGGCAGCCCGATGCCGGTCTATGGCCAGTTGTTCGAAGGCAAGGATGTGGTCTCGAAAACGCCCGAAGGCCAGCCGATTTTCACAAGCCTTCCCATCCTTGATCTGCTGGTCTGGCTGGAAACGATCCAGCGCTAACCACGCGTCGGCGGTGCCGGGTTCGGGCGGTCGCAACGGCATGACGTGGTTCGGGCCGGGAACGACGGTGCGTCGCGCGCGGCCGGGCATCGCATTGCAGACGCCCTGCATCCTGCTGGCGGGCGCACCATGTCCTTGGGCGGGGTCGCCGGTTTCAATTTGCCGCTGAATTAATTTATAATAGAACGACCTCAGGTTGAGCTTGACAAGTTCTGACTCGGTAGCGAGTCAAAACAGGCGACGCGAATTTTCGTCGAGACAACGGAGTGGGATGGATGCAAGACAAGACATGGCCCGCACAACAAAAGACTTGGCCCGCGCGACCCCCCGAGGACCTTGTGATGCGCCTCATGGACACGATGAGCTACCGGAAGCCCTGTCCGAACGATTTTTGGGACACGATCAGTGACTGGCTGACCGAGAACGGGATCGAGGTGACGGAGCAGGTTCTGTCGCAGGTGCGCCCGGAGGTGGACACGCAACCCGGCTGCACCAAGTTCGCCCGCCCGACCAACCAAGGAACACAGATGAACCTGACCAGACTGATCTACACCTCCACCCGCCTGTCGCAGGACGCGGAAACGGTTGCACGCATCCTGACGACATCGCGGGCAAACAACGTGCGCGACGGGATCACCGGCGCGCTGATCGTCCATGAAAAATACTATCTGCAGCTGTTGGAGGGGGACCGCGCCGCCGTTGCACGGTGCCTGATGCGGATCACGCAGGACCGGCGGCACAAGCACGTCACGGTGATGTCCTGTGCCGACGCGGCGCAACGCCTGTTCCTGGAATGGAGCATGCACCGGATCGACACTTCGAAGATCAAGGCGGAAATCCTGTCGCGATACAAGGTCAACGGAGTGTTCGATCCGGCCCACATGACCCAGTTCGCGACCGAGGACCTGTGCCGCACGCTGTCGGGGGGCAACTGGCAGGCCGAGGCGGCCTGACAGGGCGGGCCAACAGCCGTCGGGCGGGGTCAGGGCCAGGCGAGGTCCGGCCCGGTGCGGAAAAAGGAGACGTTGTTCGTAAAGGTCGTCTCGGGCACCAGCCGGATCAGGCGGCCGCCGGGGTCGTCGATGCAGGCCACGGTGTCGATGAACCAGGGGTTCCGGGCGCCGGGGTCAGGGCCGAGATACTTGGCGAGCAGCGGCGAAAGCGCGGCGGGTCCATCGGCCCGACGCTGGCGCGGCCGCGAAAGCCGAGGTGCAAAAGGATGCCCGCCGGGTTGTCGTGGCGCACGATCTCGACCGCGCAGCGCGGGTCCGCCGCGATGCGCCGCACCGAACTGCCCGAGGCCCCCGCAGGCATCCGGAGCGCGCCCGCCTTCCACAGGAAACACACGGGCGCATCGCGCGGGCCATCCGGCGACATCGTGGCCGGATTGGCCATCAACGGCAGATGCAGGATCGCCTCGGGGTCGAAGCCGCGCGGCACGGTGCCTAGAGCACCCCCGCCACCACCTGGTCGGGCGGGCGGTGGCCGTCGGCGAAGGTCTTGATGTTCAGGATCACCTTTTCGCCCATCTCCACCCGGCCCTCCAGCGTGGCCGAGCCCATATGCGGCAAGAGCACCACGTTCGGGGCCTCGCGCAGGCGGGCGTTTACCTCGGCCCCGCGCTCATAGACATCAAGGCCCGCGCCCGCGATTTCGCCCGCGATCAGGCCGCGTGCCAGCGCCGTTTCGTCGATCACCTCGCCGCGCGAGGTGTTCACGATGACGGCGGTGGGTTTCAGGAGCTTCAGGCGCCGCGCGTTCAGCAGGTGGAAGGTGGCGGGCGTGTGGGGGCAGTTCACGCTGATGATGTCCATGCGGGCCAGCATCTGGTCCAGACTGTCCCACCATGTCGCCTCGACCTCGGCCTCGGCCTCCGCGCGCAGGCGGCGGCGGTTGTGGTAATGCACCTGCATCCCGAAGGCGCGGGCGCGGCGCGCCACGGCCAGCCCGATGCGCCCCATGCCAAGGATGCCCAGACGCCGCCCGCCGATCCGCCCGCCCAGATGCGCCATGGGCGACCAGCCGCGCCAGCCCCCCGCCTGCATTTCGGCCAAGCCTTCGGGGATGCGGCGCGTGACGGCGAGGATCAGCGCCATCACCATGTCGGCGGTATCTTCGGTCACAACGCCCGGGGTGTTGGACACGAGGATGCCGCGGCTGCGCGCCGTGGCCACGTCGATATGGTCCACGCCCGCGCCGTAATTGGCGATCAGCCGCAGGCCGGGGGCGGCATGGCCCAGCACGCCCGCGTCGATCTGGTCGGTGATGGTGGGCACCAGCACATCGGCCCCCTGCACCGCCGCCACCAGTTCATCCCGCGTCATCGGCGTGTCGGGGTCGCGCAGGGTGACATCGAACAGCTCTTTCAGCCGGGTTTCGACGACTTCCGGCAGGCGTCGCGTGACGACAACACTCAGGCGCTGTGACGGCATGAAACCTTCCCCGATGCTTCCCCCCGCAGGGTGATGGTGGCACAGTGGCGGCAAGCGGGGTGCTGCACAAGCCCCGGATGGCAGGATGCGAGCAGGGGTTGCAATGACGGATCGGATGCGGGCGGGCCGCCGTTGGGTGGCGGATGCGATGGCGGCGGCGATGTTCGTGGCGATGACGGGGGGTGCGGCACTGGCGCAGACGGGGGCGGGCGATGACGCGGGTAACGTGACCGGGATCGCCCCCGTGGCGGCCGCGGGTCCTTCATCGGCGCCGGGGCGCGGGGCGGTGACCAACCTGCTGCTGCCGCGCTATGTCACGCTCAAGACCGGCGAGGGCAATGCCCGGCGGGGCCCGGGTCTGGGCCACCGCATCGACTGGGTGTTCACGCGGGCGGGGATGCCGTTGCGGATCACCGCCGAGCATGACAACTGGCGCCGTGTCGAGGATGCCGAGGGGATGGGCGGCTGGGTGCATTATTCGCTGTTGTCGGGGTCGCGGTCGGTGATCGTGACCGAGGACATGGCCGAATTCCGCGCCGCCCCACAGGAGGGCGCGCAGGTGGTGATGCAGGCCGAGGCGGGCGTGATCGCGCGGCTGGTGCAATGCCGGGGCGACTGGTGCCGGGTGTCGGTCGCGGGCAGCCGGGGATGGCTGCCGCGCCGGGCGATCTGGGGCGTGGATGCGGGCGAGACGGTGGACTGACGCACGCGGGCGGCACGGATTGAGCGGGGAACAGGCGGACTTGTCGTCGCCCCCGGCTTGCGGATAAGTCGGGCGCATTCCGACGGGAGACCGCCACATGGCTGCACAGGACAAGACGCGGCTGAACCTGTCGGCGGGCATCGCCTCGGTCTGCGTGGCGGCGGTGCTGGTGGCGCTGAAGCTCTGGGCGCTGGGGGAGACGGGTGCGCTGTCGGTGGCCGCGTCGCTGGCCGACAGTGCGATGGACCTGATGATCAGTCTGGGGGCCATGGCCGCGATCCTTTACGCCGCGAAGCCCGCGGATGAGGACCACGCCTTTGGCCACAGCTCGGCCGAGGACCTGGCGGCCCTGGGTCAGGCGCTGTTCATCCTGATCTCTGCCGGGGTGATTGCCTGGGCGGGGGTGGCGCGGCTGCTGTCGCCTGCCCCGCCGGCGCTGACCTCGGAAGGGCCGGGGATGGTGGTGATGGGCGTGTCGGTCGTGCTGACGCTGGGGCTGGTGGTCTGGCAGGGCCGGGTGGCGGCGCGCACGGGCAACCGGGTGGTGGCGGCGGACCGGCTGCATTATCTGGGCGACCTGTTGCCCAACATCGGGGCGATTGCCTCGCTCTGGGCCTCGGCGCGGTTCGGGATGGCATCGGTGGATTCGGTGGTGGCGATCGGCGCGGCGGGGATGCTGGCGCTTGGCGCGGTGCGGATCGGCAAAGGCGCCTGGGACGCGCTGATGGACCGGCGGGCGGATCCGGCGGTGGTGGCGGGGATCGGGCGGATGGCGGCGGGATGGCCGGGGGTGCGGGGGTATCACGACCTGAAAACCCGGACAGCCGGCAGCCGGGTCTTTGTGCACCTGCATATCGAGCTGGACGGCGAGCAGACGCTGCGCGAGGCGCATGACATCGGTGCCGCTTTGCGCCGCGCGATCCTCGCGGCCTATCCGCAGGCGGATGTGATCATCCACAAGGACGTGGCACGGACAGGCGGGAACCATGATCGCGCGCACACGCCCCCTGTGGGCGGAGGCTCTGGCGATGAGGGCCAAGGCGCAACGATCGAGGACGACTTGAAACGCGCGCATCGGCATTCCGCCTGGCATCTGACCGAACTCGACGCGAGCCGTGACTGCGGGTGTTTTTGCTGCTGCGCGGTGTTCGCGCGCGCGGAGATCGTGGACTGGAGCGATGACGGGCAGACAGCGCTGTGCCCGCGCTGCGGGATCAATGCGGTGATCGGAGATGCCGCGCCATTTCCCGTGACATCAGCCGCGTTTCTGGCGCGCATGAACAGGTATTGGTTCTAGGCGAAAGAGGCGGCGCGCGCGCCAGCGCCTAGGCCACCCGCGCGGGAAATCGCCGTTCCAGCGCGCGGAAGCCCAGCACGATCAGCCCCGCGATGGCCATGTAGACGACGGCCAGCAGGAGGAGCGGCTCATAGACGATGAACGTGTCCTGCCGCACGCGGCTTGACACGGCGTAGATCTCGACCACCGTGATGGTGGCCACCAGCGGCGTGGCCTTGAGCTGCAGCACCGTCTCGCCCCCCAGCGTGGGCAAGGCGCGGTGGATCGCCTGCGGCAGCCAGATGCGCAGCAGGATGCGCCAAGGCGGGATCCCCATGGCGCGGGCGGCCTCCAGCTGGCCGCGCGGGACCGAGCGGAAGGCGCCGCGCATGATCTCGCCCTCGTAGCCCGCGAAGGACAGGGTGAGGGCCAGCACCGCATAGGGCCAGGCCTGGCGCAGGAGCGGCCAGAGGTCGGACTGCCGGATCCAGGGGAATTGCGGGAACAGGCTGCCGAGACCGTAGTAGAGGAGCCATATCTGCAGCAGCAGCGGCGTGCCCCGGATGACGGTGCAGAAGATGCGGGCGGGGGTGGCCAGATACCAGGGGCCCGCCGCCTGCGCGAGGCCAAGGGGGATCGCCAGCGCCATGCCGAGGGTCACGGTGACGGCAAGGAGCCAGAGCGTGCGCCAGATGCCCTCGGCCGCGAGCGGCAGGTAGCGCGGCAGCCAGTCCCAGCGCAGGGTGAGCGCGCACCAGGCCACGATGGCCAGCGCCAGCGCCAGCATGACGATCCGGTGGGGGGGGAGGGCTGTGCGCAGGGCAGTCATGGAGCGCCCGGCGTCGGCGCGGGCCTTGCGGGCGGACGGGGGGCTGCCCGCCCCCTGCGCCGTTCCGGCGCGCCCCCCGGTGATATTTGAACCGTCAGGAAAGGGTGCGGGCGCGGGGTCATCGGCCCGGCCCCGCGAGGCTGGGCTGCCCGCGCCGCGCCCAGGCCTCGATCCGCCCGAAGATCGTGCCGGAGAAGAGCGAAAGCATCAGATAGAGGAACCCCGCCGCCATGAAGAAGGTGAAGAACGCCTTGGTCGCCCCGGCGGCCTGCCGCGTTTCCTGCGTCAGTTCGCCGAACCCCACCACGGCGAGCAGCGCCGTGTCCTTGGTCGCGACCAGCCACAGGTTCGCAAGGCCCGGCACCGCATTGGCAAGGACGGCGGGCATGGCAATGCGGCGCGCGAGCAGAAGGGGCGGCATGCCCATGGCGCGCGCGGCCTCGATCTGGCCGCGCGGCAGGGACTGGATCGCGCCGCGCAGGACCTCTGTGTGATAGGCGCCCTGCACCACGCCCAGCACGGCGATCCCCGCCGCCACGCCGGAAATCTGGATGCGCTGGTATCCCAGTGCCAGCAGGACCTGGTTCACCGCATCCGTCACGGCAAAGTAGAGGATCAGGATCAGCACCAGTTCCGGCACCGCGCGCACAACGGTCGTATAGACCGCCAGCAGGTCGCGCGTCACCGGGCCGCCGTTCAGCTTGCCCCAGGCCCCTGCCGTGCCGATCATGAGGCCAAGCCCAAAGGCCCCGCCCGCGATCAGCACCGAATTCCAGAGGCCCCGCAGCAGGTTCGGCCCCCAGTCATAGAGAAGTGAGATCGTCTGCTCCATGCCCGGGGGCCGTCAGCCGGTCAGTTGCCGTAGATCGACGAGGCGAAATAGGGCGCGCTGACGCGGTCATAGGTGCCATCGGCGAGGATCTTGGCGATGCCCTCGTTGAACTTGGCGCGCAACGCATCCTCGCCCTTGCGCAGGCCCACGCCGACGCCGAGGCCCAGCACGGCCGTGTCATCGGCCACGGCCCCCTTTACCTCGCAGCAGGCCATTCCTTCCGCCGATTTCAGGAAATCGTCCAGCGCGATGCTGTCGGCTTGGGTCGCGTCGATGCGGCCGGCGACAAGGTCCTGGTTCGCCTCGTCCTGGGTGCCGTAGATCTTGATCTCGGCGACCGAGCCCGCGAAGTGCTTTTGCGCATAGGCCTCATGCACCGTGGCCACCTGCACGCCGAGGATCTTGCCCTTTAGGCCCGCGGCATCGGGGGTGATCGCATCGCCCTTGCCGGCCACGATCACGGTGGGGGTGTTGTAGTATTTGTCCGAGAAGTCGATGGTTTTCGACCGCTCCTCGGTGATCGACATCGAGGCCATGATGGCGTCGATCTGGCCGGAGGTGAGCGAGGGGATGATGCCGTCCCAGGCCACGGGCACGATCTGGCAGTCCATTTCGGCGGCGGCGCAGACGGCGCCGATCAGGTCCACCTCCCAGCCGACCCAGGAGCCGCCCGCATCGGGCGAGGCGAAGGGCGGATAGGGTTCGGCGGCAATGCCGACCTTGACGGTCTGGGCGGCGGCCGGCAGCGCAAAGGCGGCGAGGGCCAGCGCGAGAAGGGTCTTTTTCATGGTCGTCTCCCTGATGTGATGTCCGTTCTAGGTGACGGATCTAAGGAACTGTTGCAGCCTTTCCGATTTTGGCGCGCCAAACAAGGCCTCGGGTGGTCCCTCTTCCTCGATCACCCCCTGGGCGAGGAAGATGACGTGGCTGGCGACTTCGCGGGCGAATTTCATCTCATGCGTGACAAGGATCATCGTGCGCCCCTCGGCGGCGAGGTCGCGGATCACCCCCAGCACCTCTCCCACCAGTTCGGGGTCGAGCGCGGAGGTGGGTTCGTCAAAGAGCATGGCGGCGGGGTCGATGGCGAGCGCGCGGGCGATGGCCGCGCGCTGTTGCTGGCCGCCCGACAGATAGGCAGGGTATTGGTCGGCCTTTTCAGCCAGCCCGACGCGGGCCAGAAGGGCTCGGGCACGTTCGATCGCCTCGGCGCGGGGCACCTTCAGCGTGTGCACCGGCACCTCGATCAGGTTTTGCAGGATGGTCATGTGCGACCAGAGGTTGAAGCTCTGGAACACCATGCCCAGACTGCGGCGCAGGCGCTCGATCTGGCGGCGGTCGGCGGGGGTGCCGTCGGGGCGCATCGCGACCGCCTCGCCGCCGATCACGATCTGGCCGGCCGAGGGCGTCTCCAGAAAGTTGATGCAGCGCAGCATGGTGGATTTGCCGCTGCCCGAGCCGCCGATCACCGCCACCACGTCGCCCTTGCAGGCGCGCATCGACACGTCCTTGAGCACCTCGAGCGTGCCGAAGGATTTGCGCAGGCCGTCGATGCGGATGGCTTCGGACGGCATGTCGGTGGCGGGATGGCGATTTGGCGCTGACGGCATGGCACCTCATGCAGGATCAGGCAGGATTGCCCTTGCAGTAAGCCCGCCAAGTTGCAATTCTGCAAGTGTATAATATCGGGGTCGGGCGGCTGGGGGGCCATGATGACCGAGGATCAACCGACCGGCGCCGGAAAATCCGGCGACCGGCGCCGTTTTCGGCGCGAGGGTGAGGAACGGCGGCGCGAGGCGCTGATTTCCGCGGCGCTGGAGCTTGTGGCCGAGGGCGGCACGCAGGCGGCCACGGTGCGGGCGGTGGCCGAGCGGGCGGGGGTCACACCGGGGCTGATCCGGCATTATTTCCAGTCGCGCGAGGATCTGATGCGGGCGGCCTACGGGCGGGTGATGGCGCAGATGACGGCCAACAATGCGGCCGTTCTTGAGGGTGTGCCGGATGAGCCTGTGGCGCGCATGTCGGCCTTTGTGGCGGCCGGTCTGCGCCCTCCGGTGGTCGATCCGGCGGTGCTGGGCTTCTGGGCCGGGTTCATCCACATGGTGCGGCGCGATGCGGGGATGCGCGAGATGCACCGGGCGACCTACTACGACTATCGCGACCGGTTGCAGGCGCTGATCGCAGCCCTGCCCCGTGCTGCGGGGCCCGAGCAGTTGCGCGCGGACGCCATCGCCTGCAATGCCGTGATCGACGGGCTGTGGCTGGAGGGGTCGCTGCTGACCGAGACCTTTGGCCCGGGCGAGTTGGAGCGGATCGGGCTGGCCTCGGTCGGCGCAATCCTCGGGGTTGATCTGTTGGGCGCTTCGCCGGGACGGGATGAAGAATGAGATATGCGGATGTGACCACGCGGCTGCAGGGTCTGGCAGGGGCGAAATGGGATCTGCATGCCCGTGCGCGTGCCATGCGGGCGGCGGGGGGGCCGGTGCTGGAGCTGACCATCGGCGAGCCGGACGTGCCCACGCCGCCCGCGATGGTGGCCGTGGCGCAGGCGGCGATGGCGGCGGGGCGCACCGGATACAGCAACGGGCGGGGCGAGGCGGGGTTGGTCGCGGCGCTGGCCGCGCGTTATTCCGCGCGGCGGGGACGGGCGTTCGGGCCCCAGAATGTCATGTGTTTTCCGGGCACGCAGACCACGCTGTTTGCTGTGATGCAGGCGCTGGCGGGGCCGGGGGACGAGGTGCTGGTGGGCGACCCGATGTATGCCACCTATGAGGGGGTGATCGCCGCCACCGGGGCCGCGATGGTGCCGGTGCCGCTGGACCCCGCGCGGGGGTTTCGCATCGACGCCGCGGACATCGCGGCAAGGATCACGCCGCGGTCGCGGGTGATCTGGCTGAACACGCCGCACAATCCCACGGGGGCGGTGCTGGGGCTGGAGGGGTTGCGGGCCATCGGCGCGCTGGCCGAGGCGCATGACCTGTGGATCCTCTGCGACGAGGTTTATGAGGAGATGGTATTCGACGGCGCCACCTTCGCCAGTCCGCTGGACCTGCCAGCACTTGCCGGGCGGGTGGTGGTGACCTCCTCCATCTCGAAATCCCATGCGGCACCGGGGTTCCGGTCGGGCTGGTGCGTGGGGCCGGAGGAGTTCTGCACACGGCTCTTGCCGCTGTCGGAGACGATGCTGTTCGGCAACCAGCCCTTCATCGCCGACATGACCGAGCAGGCGGTATCCGCCCCCTCGCCCGTGGCCGCCGGGATGCGCGCGCGGTTTGCCCGACGGGCGGGGATGATCGCCGCGCGGCTGGACGGGGTGGCGGGGCTGCGGGTGATGCGGCCCGAGGCGGGGATGTTTGCGCTGGTCGATGTGCGGTCGGTCTGTGCCTCTGGCGTGGAGTTCGCCGGGCGGCTCTTGGAGGAGCAGGGGGTTGCGGTCATGCCGGGCGAGAGCTTCGGCGCCGCGACGGCGGGCTGGCTGCGCCTGAGCCTGACGCAGCCGGATGACGTGACCGCCGAGGCCTGCGAAAGGATCGCGGCGTTGGCCGGGGCGATGGCATTATGACGGTTGGGCAGGCCTTGGTGGCGGGGCTGGCTGCGCGGGGGGTCGAGGTGGTGTTCGGCATTCCGGGCGTGCACACGATCGAACTCTATCGCGGGCTGGCAGGATCGGGGGTGCGGCATGTCACGGTGCGGCACGAGCAGGGCGCGGTCTTTGCCGCCGACGGCTATGCCCGGGTGTCGGGGCGGCCCGGCGTGGCCTTTGTGATCACCGGGCCGGGGGTGACGAATGCGCTGACCGCGATGGCGCAGGCAAAGGCGGATTCGGTGCCGGTGCTGGTGGTGTCGGGGGTGAACCGGCTGGGCACGCTGGGGCGGGGGCTGGGACATCTGCATGAGCTGCCGGACCAGCGGGGGATGGTGGCGACGCTGTGTCCGTCGTTCCGGGTGGAGGGGCCTCAGGACCTTGGCCCTGCGCTGGATGCGGCCTTTGCGGCGATGACCGCGGGCCGTCCGGGACCTGCCCATATCGAGGTGCCGCTGGATGTGATGGCCCTGCCCTGCCCCGCCTTGCCCGCCCCTGTTGCGGTGGAGCGGACGGAGCCGGACGCGGCAGAGATCGCGGCGGCGGTGGCGCATCTGGCGGGCGCGCGCGCGCCGGTGATCCTTGCGGGCGGCGGGGCGGTGCGGGCCGGGGCGGCGCTGCGGGCGCTGGCCGCGCGGATGGACGCGCCGGTGGTGCTGACGGCCAACGCGCGGGGCCTGATGGCGGGGCATCCGCTGGCGGTGCCCGCCTCGCCCTCGCTTCCCGCCGTGCGGGCGCTGATCGCGGGCGCAGACCGCGTGCTGGCGGTGGGGACCGAGATCGGGCCCACGGATTACGACATGTATGCGGTGGGGGGTGTGCCCGACCTGTCGGCCATGGTGCGGGTGGATGTCTGCACCGAGCAATTGGCCCGGCACCCGGCGGCGGTGCGGGTGCGCGGCGATGCGGCGGCGGTGCTGGAGCGGCTGGTGCCGGGGCTGGCGCAGGGCGCGGGCGACGGGGCGGCACGGGCGGCGGCGGCGCGGGTGGCCGCGCGGGCCGGGCTTGACCCCCACATGCCCGCGCAATTGGCGATGGTCGAGGCGATCCGCGATGCCCTGCCCGGCGCGGTGATCGTGGGCGACAGCACGCAGCCCGTCTATGCCGGGAACCTGTATCTGGCGCATGACCGGCCGGGCGGCTGGTTCAACGCCGCCATGGGATATGGCGCGCTGGGGTTCGCGCCCGGGGCGGCGCTGGGGGCGGCGGTGGCGGGGGCGGCCCCGGTGGTCTGCCTGATCGGGGACGGCGGGTTGCAGTTCAGCCCCGGAGAGCTGCGCTCGGCCGTCGATGAGGGGCTGGCGATCACCTATGTGGTCTGGAACAACGCTGGCTTTCGCGAGATCGCCGAGGCGATGCGGGGTGCGGGTGCGCCGGTGATCGGCTGCACGCCCTCGCCCCTGCGGATGGAGCCGTTTGCGGCGGCCTGCGATCTGCCCTTTGCCCGGGTGGGGATGGACCCGGCGGCGCTCTGCGCAGCCCTGCGGGTGCCGCATGGGGGGCCGCGGCTGATCGAGGTGATGGCGGACTGACGCCCGGCGGCGCGCGGGTGGGGGGCGCAGATGGGTATTTGGGCAAAGAAGAGAACAGGGGGCGCGCCCCCTTTCATGTGATCAAAATATCAAGGATAAGGCGGCGCGTCTGGAGGGGCCTGCGATGACCGACCACAGGATTGCCGGCGTGCCGGTCGCGCGAATAGCCGCGTTCCGCGAGGCGGAGGCGGCGCGCTATGCCAAAGGGCGCCCGAAGTCGCGCGCGGCGGCAGGCCGGGCGGGGGCCTGGCTGGACGCGGTGCCGATGCACTGGATGACCGACTGGCCAATGCCCTTTGCGATGCGGGTGGAGCAGGCGCAGGGCGCGCGGCTGACCTGCATCGACGGGTTCGAGATCGACGATTTCTGTCTGGGCGATACCGGCGCGATGTTCGGCCACGCACCTGCGCCTTTGGCCCGGGCCATCCGGCGACAGGCGCGGCGGGGGCTGACCTACATGCTGCCGACCGAGGCCGCGGAGGAGGCGGGGCGCCTTTTGGTCGAGGTTTGGGGGGATTTCCGCTGGCAGGTGGCGATGACGGCGACGGATGCCAACCGCTTTGCCCTGCGCGTGGCCCGCGCGGTGACGGGGCGGCCCCGGGTGCTGGTGTTCGATGGCTGTTATCACGGCACGGTGGACGAGGCGATGGTGGCGCGGGAGGGCGGCCGCACGGTGGCGCGGCCCGGGCTGGTGGGGCAGGTGCAGGACCTCACCCTCGGCGCCGTGGCCTGCGATTTCAACGATCTGGCGGGGGTGGCGGCGGCGCTGGCCAAGGGCGATGTGGCGGCCGTTCTGACCGAGCCGGTGATGACCAATTCCTGCATGGTGCTGCCCGAGCCGGGGTTCCTGGAGGGGCTGCGCGCGCTGTGCACCGCGCATGGCGCGCTGTTGATCATCGACGAGACGCATACTCAATCGACGGGGCGGGGCGGCTATACGGCGGCGCAGGGGCTGGATCCCGACATCCTGGTGGTGGGCAAGTGCGTGGCGGGCGGGATGCCCATGGCCGTCTGGGGCCTGCGCGGGCCTGTGGCGGCGCGTCTGGCCGACTATCACGCGACGCGGCCTGCGGGCCATTCGGGCATGGGCACCACGCTCGCGGGCAATGCGATGCAGCTTGCCTGCCTCGCGGCCACGCTTGCCGAGGTGGCCACCGAAAAGGCCCATGCTCATATGGAGAAAGGGGCCGCGCGGCTGGAGGCCGGCCTTGCCGGTGCCATCGCGCGCCATGGCCTGCCCTGGCATGTGGTGCGGGTGGGCGCGCGGGTGGAGTTCATCTGCGCCCCCGGCCCCCTGCGCAGCGGGGCCGAGGCGGCCGCCGCGCATCACCCGCCGGTGGAACAGGCTGTGCATCTGGGCCTTCTGAACCGGGGCTGCCTGATCGCGCCCTTCCACAACATGATGCTGGTGTCGCCCGCGACCCGGAAACGCCAGATCGACCGCCTGGTTGCCGCCTTCGACGAGGTGCTGGGCGTGCTGACCGGGGGGCGGCCATGACCAGCCCCTCCGGCTCTTCCCCCGCCGAGGCCGAGGCCTTTCTGGCCGCGCACCCCGAGGTCGAGGCCATCGACCTCGTGCTGCACGATGCCAACGGGATCGGGCGGGGCAAGATCATCCGGCGGCATGAGCTGATGGGGTTCTACAAGGCCGGGCGGCACCTGCCGGTGTCGATCCTGGGCCTGGACATCTGCGGCGAGGACGTGCACGAGACCGGGCTGATCTGGGACCAGGGCGACGGCGACCTGCGTGCCTGGCCGGTGCAGGGAACGCTGGTCCCCCTGCACGGGACGAACCCCGCGCGGGCCGAGGTGCTGATGAGCCTTTACGACCTTGACGGGCAGCCCATGACCTCGGACCCGCGCCATGCGCTGGCCCGTCAGGTGCAGGCGATGGCGGCGCGGGGCCTGCATCCGGCGGGGGCCTTCGAGCTGGAATTCTTCCTCCTGGCCAACGAACGCGGCCCCGATGGCCGGGTGCAGCCCGCCCGCGACGTGCTGGACGGGCGCGCGAACACCCGGACCGAGGTCTATTCGGTCGATCACCTGCACGGGATGCTGCCCCTCTTCAGCGATATCTATGCCGGGGCGGACAAGGCCGGGATCACTGCCGAGACGATGATCTCGGAATACGCGCCGGGGCAGTATGAACTGACGCTGCACTACCGCAGGGATGTGATGCAGGCCGCCGATGACCTGATCCGGCTGAAGCGGATCGTGCGGGCGCAGGCGCGGGCGCATGGGGTGACGGCCTGCTTCATGGCCAAACCGGTAGAGCGATACGCGGGGTCGGGGATGCATTTACACGTGTCCCTTCTGGACGGCGCGGGGCGCAATGTCTTTGTCGAGGACGTGCCCGGCCAGTGGTCCGACACCATCCTGCACGCCATCGGCGGCCTGCGCGCCACGATGGGCGAGGCGATGCTGGTCTTTGCCCCCCATGCCAATTCCTGGCGCCGTTTCGCCGCGCAGTCCTATGCGCCTGTCTCGCCGACCTGGGGGGTCAACAATCGCTCGGTGGCCCTGCGGATCCCTGCAGGCGACATCGCCGCGCGGCGGATCGAGCATCGCCCGGCGGGGGTGGACGCGAACCCCTATCTGGTGGCGGCCACGGTGCTTGCGGGTATCGCCAAGGGGATCGACGAGGGCATCGACCCCGGCGCGGAGACGACAGGCAACGGTTATGCCGATGCCCCCGACGCGCCCGCGATCCCGCGCGACTGGCGCAGCGCGATCGAGGCGGCGACGGACTCGGACTTCCTGCGCACGGCACTTGGGCCCGACATGCACCGCACCTTCTGCGCCATCAAGGCGGCCGAACACGCCCGTGTCGCGCGCACCATCGCGGATGTGGACTACGACCTCTACCTGCACAGCGTCTGAGGGCGCCTCGGCCCGAAAAGTCGGGGGCTCCGCGCCCCCTCGGCCTTCGTGTTGCGGCCAGCGTCAGACCAGGCCGCAGTTGCGCGCGATCATCGCCGCGTGGGTGCGGTTGCGGGCGCCGAGCTTGCGGCTCAGTGTCTTGACATGCAGCTTGACCGTCACTTCCTGCAGTTCCAGGTCGCGGGCGATCTCCTTGTTCGACTTGCCCGCGCAGATGCCGCGCAGCACGGTGGATTCGCGCCCCGTCAGCAGGCCCGGGGCGGCGCCCGGTTCGGGGTCGGGTGTCAGCAGGCCCATCGGCATGAATTTCTCGCCCCGCGCCATGACGCGGACGGCGGCGACCATGGCGCGGGCGGACATCTTTTTTGGAACGAAGCCGCGCGCGCCCGCCTCCAGCGCGGCCTCGGCCAGATCGCGCGAGGTGGTGCCGGACATGAGCGCCACCGCCCCCCCCCGCGCGGCCTTCACCGCCATGTCGAGGCCCGCAAGACCCTCGAGCCCGGGCAGGCCCGCGTCGATCAGGGCCACGTCGTAGCGCCCGTGCGCCAGTGCGGCGATCACGTCGGGCAGGGTGGCCAGCGTGGTGACCGCTTCCATGCCCTCGGCCAGCAGGAACGCCGCAACCGTCTCGCGCAGCAGGTCATGATCATCCGCGACGAGGATCCTCATGGCCTGGCAATACCTCCTGCAATACGGACGTCGACACAGTGGAGCCTAACACGCTGAGGGCAAGTTTCCAGTATTGCGGCCACATGAAAAACGGGCGCGTGGGGTGCGGGGGCCGTCACGCCCCCCAGCTGCGCGCCAGGACATCCAGCCAGTTGCGCGAGGCCAGCCGCACGATCAGGTCGCGGCCATAGCCATGCGCGGCCAGCGCGTCCAGAAAGGCCGGTAGGCCGGTCACGTCGCCCAGGGGCGCGGGCATGGTCGCGCCGTCGAAATCCGAGCCAAAGCCGACACCCCCCTCGCCGAGGATGGCGATCAGGTGGTCGAGGTGGCGCAGCATCGGCTCCCATCCCATGGCGGGGTCGGTGCGCCCGTCGGGGCGCAGGAACACGGTGGCGAAGTTCAGCCCGACAAGGCCGCCGCTGTCGCGGATCGTGGCCAGCTGCCGATCGGTCAGGTTGCGCGACGAGGGTGCGACGGCATGGGCGTTGGAATGGCTGGCGATCAGGGGCGCGGTGGACAGCCGCGCGACATCCTCGAACCCCGCCGCGTTCAGGTGGCTGAGGTCGATCACGATGCCCAGGTCATTGCAGGCCCGCACCAGCCGCCGCCCGGCTTCGGTCAGGCCGGGGCCATGGTCGGGCGTGGCAGGAAATGCGAAGGGCACGCCATGGCCAAAAACCGTGGGCCGCGACCAGACCGGCCCCAGCGACCGCAGGCCCATGGCGTGAAAGGCGTAAAGCGCGTCCAGCCCCTCGTCGATCGCCTCGGCCCCCTCCATGTGCATGACGCCCGCAATCGCGCCGTCGCGCAAGGCATCCGCGATCTGGGCCGTGCTGCGGCACAGCCGGAACGCACCCGCACTGTCGCGCGCCATGCCCATCAGCTGCGCGGCCATCGCCAGCGCCACCGGCTGCGCCGCCGCCAGCGGCACCGGGGGCGGCAAGGGCAGCGCATAGGGCGGCGAGTTCATCAGCGCCTCCAGATCGCCCAGCGCGGGATCGGCGGGCGAGGGCACATAGATCGCGAACAATCCGCCCGCGAACCCGCCCGCCCGCATCCGCGGCAGGTCGATATGCCCGCGTCCCTCGCCCCGCAGCCAGAGCGCCGCGCGGTCGGGGTTGCGCCAGAGGCGCAGCAGGATGTCGTTGTGGCCGTCAAAGACGGGAATGGTCATGCGCCGTGCCCTTGTCGGTGGGTATGCGGCACACCCTTGCAGGCGGCAAGGGGCGCGGCAAGGGGCGCGGCAAGGACGCAGGCATGCGAAGGGGGCGCGCCCCGTGGACGCGCCCCCCTGTCCTGCGTTGCAGGATCAGCCCTGCGTCGTTTCCAGCGCGCGCGCCTCAACCGTGTCGCCGCGGGCGATCTCGATGCGGCGGGGCTTCAGCGCCTCGGGCGTCTCGCGCACCAGGTCGATGTGGAGCATCCCGTGCTCATGCGCGGCCCCCGTCACCTTGACATGATCCGCGAGGGCAAAGCGGCGCTCGAACGCGCGGGTGGCGATGCCGCGGTGCAGGTAGTGGCGGGCGGGTTCCTCGGCGGCCTTGCGGGCGGTGATGAAGAGGGTCTGCTCCTTCACCTCGACCGACAGCTCGTCGGGCGAGAACCCGGCGACGGCGACCGAGATGCGATAACCATGTTCGGCCGTCTTTTCGATGTTGTAGGGCGGGTAGGTCTGGGCACCCACGTCCGAGGACAGGGCGCGGTCCATCAGGTCGGCGATGCGGTCAAAGCCGACCGTGGCACGGTAGAGCGGGGTGAAATCGAGCGAACGCATGGGTCATCCTCCATCGAGCGATGTGTGTGGCCCGCCCCTTCCGGGGCCGGGCGGTTGCCGCCGGACCCCGTTCGGGCATCCGGCCCTGCGGATTTGGGAAGCGGGGATCGGGCTGTCAAGACCCCCGCCCGGGCCTCAGGGCGTGGTCCTCGGCTTCACGAACCGCGCACCGATGTCGCGGCCCGCGTCGCCTGCGCCAAGCCTGCGCACCTGCGCCACGGGCGGGCTGCCAGGCGCAGGGGCAGCGGACCCGGCAAGCCGCGGCTGCCGCCCGCCCGCCAGCATCGGGCGCAGCATGTCCACCGCGCCGGGCAGGTCGGGGCCATAGGCCAGCCGCGCGGCCCCCTCGCTGTCGCCCGCCGAGATGATCGACACGATGCGCATCCGCCCGCTGCCCGCCGTGGTGGTGCGCTGGAACACCGGAGCGCCGGAAGAGCCGAAACTCACGTCGCAATCGAAGGCCATCAGCCCGGTCTGGCGCGCCTGCACCCGGCACATCCGTTCGCGCGACAGCACCTCGGACCGGCCGCGCGCATAGCTGACCACCGACACCTCGTCGCCCGCTGAGGGCGTGTCGATGCGGAAGGGCGTGGCGATGGCGGTGGAGATGGGCTGCGAGAGGCGCAGGAGCGCCACGTCATGACGCACGTTGCCCGCGCTGACCTGCGCGCCGGGGGCATAGGCGGGATGGGCGGCGGCGGCGGCCACGCGGGCCTCGGCCAAAGCGCGGCCGTTGGTGAGGGCGGCGCGGAACGTGATACTGGCGGGATCGCGCGGGCGGCCCCCGTCGAACAGGCAATGCGCGGCCGTCAGCACCAGATCGGGCGCGATCAGCGTGCCGGTGCAAAACCCGGGACCGATGCCGGGACCGGGGGCCATGTCCACGCGCCCCACGGCCTCCCACCCCCGCTGGGCGTCGCGGTCGTCGAGGGCACGCGCCCCGGTCTGGGCGGCGGCGGGCATGGCGAGAATGAGGGACAGAAGAATCACCGCGATGCGCATGGGGGGCCTCAGGGTCTGACAATGCCGATGCGGCCGGGCAGTTCGCGGCCCGACAGGGCGGTGCCGCCGCGCAGCACGTCCGGGTCCACACCCGCCACCGGAGCCATCAGCACCAGAAGGGCGGCATCGGCGAAATAGCCCCGGTAGAACCCCGGTCCGGCCAGATGCGACGGATGCAGGATCAGGCGCGCGCCCGCCACGTCCGCCACCTCGCCCTCAGCGGTGGCACCGGCGCGAAAGCGCAGCTTTTCGCCATCCGGCGCGCCCCTCAAAGGCCCGATCAGGCAGGACCCCAGCGCCAGCACCTGATCGGGAGCGACTAGGGCGCCCGTGCAATGGCAGTTCGGCCCGCCCTCGATCCGGCCCACCGCATCGGGCAGGGACGGAGAGGCAAACAGAGGATTGGCAAGCACCACCGCGATAGCCGCAACGGCCAGGTGGCGGGGGCCCCTCATTTCTGGACCTTCACGAACTTGGCCCCCGGATGTCGCGACCTGGCCGTGGTCGGGCCAAACCGGCGGATGCCCTGCATCGCCTGTTCCACCTCGCCCATGCCCATATCCATCCCCTGTGGCCCGGCAATCTCCTGCATCAGCACGCCCATCTGCGCGCGGCAATCCTGTTCGGTCATATGGCCTGCGGCCACGATCCCGCGGCAGATGTCGCTGACCGCCGTGTCGGGATCGTCCACCGCCACCATGCCGCCCGACAGCATCCCGTCCGCCATGGGCCCCGCCACCGCCCCCATCCTCCCGCCGGGCACAGCGGGCGCCCCCACACTGTCCCAGGCCCGCCCCAGCGCGGCCAGCACCCCGCCGGTGGCATCGCCCGCAGGCATCACGCGCGCGCCTGGCAGGGAGGTCGGCACAGTCGCCGATTGCGCCACGTCCAGATTGACCCCGAGGCCCAGTCGCGGCCCCCAGAGCGGCGCGGTCATCATCGCCGCCCCGACGATCAGACCCACCGCCGCGATCATCCGCATCGGCCGCACCTTCCTTCAGGGTTTCAGAAACTTGGCCGAACCGGACGCGGCCCCGGCCGCCCCGGTCGCCGCAGCGCCGGGGCGCTGGAACGTGGCGCTCACCTGCCGCAGCTCGGTTAGGAGCGTCTCCAGCGGCGCGTCCAGCGTGGTGCCCAGCGCCACGCGCCGACCCTCGTAATCCGCCTTGGCCGAGATCACCGACACCACCCGCGCCACCCCGTTGCGGATGGAGAAGATCGGCGCACCGGAAGAGCCGAAATCCACATCGCAGGACAGCACCAGAACCCCCGTCTGCCGCGCGATCACATGGCAGACCTCCTGCAGCGACGGCGCCTCTGCCCGGTCCTGCGCATAGCTGACCACGCCCACCTCATCCCCCTTCGCCGCCCGGCCATCGGTGTCGAAGGGCAGGACCGAGGGCAGGCGGATCGGCTGGTCCAGCTCGATCAGCGCGAGGTCATAGGCCACGCGTCCCAGTTTCTCATGCCCGCCATAAACATATTCGGGATGCGCCACGGCATGTTTCACGCCGCGATAGGCGGCAGCGCGCCCGTTGCGCCAGCCCGCGCGGAACTGGATCTGGTCCAGCCCGATGCGGGTGCCGCTGTCCTTGTCAAACAGGCAATGCGCGGCCGTCAGCACCAGATGCGGCGCGATCATCGCCCCGGTGCAAAAGCCCCGCCGCCCAAGGTCCAGCCGCCCGACCGCATCCCAGCCCCGGCTGTCGTTCCCGGTCTGAAGGCTGCGCAGGGGCACGTCCTCGGCCGTCACGGGGGCAAGGGACAGCAGAACGAACAAGGCAGCAAGGGCCGCGCGGATGGTCAGGGGCATGGCAACTCCGGTCTTCACGGGATCGTTAGTCACTGGATGCGGCGGAAATGTGGCTCTTTCCCGCCACGGTTGCGCTACTTCGGCAACAGCGCGCGCGGTTTCGGCCCACCCGTGGCCCAATCCAGCAATTCGACCGTGTGCACCACGGGAATGCCCGTGCCCGACCCGATCTGCATCATGCAGCCGATGTTGCCGGCCGCGATGACGTCCGGTTTGCGCGCCTCCAGCGTGGCCACCTTGCGCGCCTTCAACTGCTGGCTGATCTCGGGCTGCAACAGGTTGTAGGTGCCCGCCGAGCCACAGCACAAGTGGCTGTCCGTGGGTTCCACCACCTCGAACCCCGCCCGCTTCAGCAGGTCCTTGGGCGCGGTCTTGATCTGCTGGCCGTGCTGCAGCGAACAGGCGGCGTGATAGGCCACGCGCAGGCCTTTCGGCGCGCCTTCCGGCAGGCCCAGCCTGGTCACCAGTTCCGAGATGTCCATCGCCATCCCCGCCACCATCGCCGCCTCGGAGGCCAGCGGATCGGTGCGGAACATGTGGCCGTAATCCTTGACCGTGGTGCCGCAGCCGCTGGTGTTGATGACGATCGCATCGAGGCCCGCGCCATGCTTTTCCGCCATCCAGGCCCGGATGTTGGCCGCGGCACTGGCATGGGCCATGTCGGCCTTGCCCATGTGATGCGTCAGCGCCCCGCAGCAGCCCGCCCCCTTGGCCACCACCACCTCGGCCCCCAGCCGCGTCAGCAGGCGGATGGTGGCATCGTTGATGTCGGTGTTCAGCGCCTTTTGCGCGCACCCCGTCATCAGCGCCACCCGCATCCTGCGCGGGCCGTCGGCGGGGAAACTCTGCGGGTCGTCGTTGCGGCTGACAGGCGGGATCGGCACCGCCGCCATGTCCAGCATCGCGCGCAGCCGGGCATCGGGCACCAGTGCGCGGAACGGCCGCGCGATCTTGGCCCCCAGCATCGCCAGCCGGAACCGCATCGGATGCGGGATCACCCGCGCCAGCACCGCCCGCAGCATCCGGTCCATGAAGGGGCGGCGATAGGTCTGCTCGATATAGTTGCGCGCGTGATCGACCAGATGCATGTAATGCACGCCCGAAGGGCAGGTGGTCATGCAGGCCAGGCAGGACAGGCACCGGTCGATATGCTTCACCGTCGCCGCATCGGCGGGCCGCCCGCTCTCCAGCATGTCCTTGATCAGGTAGATGCGGCCGCGCGGGCTGTCCAGCTCATCCCCCAGCACCTGATAGGTGGGGCAGGTCGCGGTGCAGAACCCGCAATGCACGCAGGTCCGCAGGATCTCGTTGGCCCGCTTGGTGCCGGGATCGCGCAGCTGGTCAGGGCTGAATGTCGTCTGCATCGTCAGATCAATCCCAGATAAAAGGCCACAGGCACCGCCGTACACAGGAAAATCGCCACCACCGTCAGGCGATAGGGCGGCCCCACCCCATCCGGCCCGCGCAAAAGGCGCAGCCCCTGCGCCAGTGCCGCCATCGCGACCGGCGCACCGAACAGGAACAGCACAAGCGGCCTGAACCCCGCGCCATCCTCGGGCATCACGCGCGGGCCCAGAAGGCCCACCGCCAGCGCGGCCGCCACGAGCCCGATCAGCGCGGGCCGACCCTGCGGCAACAGCACCAGCGAGCCATAGATCACCAGCGGGACACCAAGCAACATCAGCGCCAGAGTCATCCGGACAGCACCCCTTGCCCGACCGGCCCACCGCCCGACAGGACCCCCCGCGGATCGAACTGCCGTCGCAGCCCGTCCGTCAGGGCGGCCAGCACCGGGGCCTCGGGCGGCAGTGCCGTCACCGCCTCCATGCCTTGGACCGACCGCACCAGCGTCGCATGCCCCCCCAGCGCCGCCACAGCCCCCCGCACCGGGCCGGCCCCGCCATCGCCCTCACCCGGCATCAGCAACCACACAAGGCCCCCGCCCCAGTCCAGGATCGCCGGAACCTCGCGCCCCCGCCGCAGCCCCGCCAGCAGGCCCGGCGCATCCGACGGCTTCAGGTGCACGCGCCACACCGCCCCCGCCCGCCCGGCAAAGGGCAGCACATCGCGCACCTCGCGCCACAGCGCCTCCGACGCCCCGGCCTCCACCACCTCCCAGCCCGCGCCCAGCATGGCCGCCAGCCGCCCCGACCGATAGGCGACGGACCCCGCCATCCCCTCGATCCTGAGCCGCGTCTCGGGCGTCCCCGCCTCAAGATGCGCGGCCCCCGTCACCTCATAGGGCGACCCCAGCGCCCGCGCCATCGTGGCCACCGCCGCCTCTGCCGTCAGCGCCTTCGCCACCAGCGTCGCCTGCACCTCGGGTGCCGGCAGCACCTTCAGCGCCACCTCCGTCATTACCCCCAGCGTGCCGCGCGACCCGGCCATCAGCCGCGCCAGATCGTAGCCGGTGACGTTCTTCATCACCCGCCCGCCGTTCTTGACCACCTCGCCCCGCCCGTCCACGAACCGCACGCCCAACAGGAAATCCCGCGCCGCCCCCGCCTGCACCCGGCGCGGCCCGCTGGCGTTCATCGCCACCACCCCGCCGATCGTGCTGACCCCCTGGCGCGCCAAAAGCCTGCGCATGTCCGGCACCTCGAAGGCGAGCCGCTGCCCCTCGCCGCCCAGCATCGCATCCAGCTCCGCCACCGGCGTTCCCGCACGCGCCACGAGCGTCAGCGCGCCCGGCTCATACAGCACCAGCCCCGCGATGCCGCCGGTTTCCAGCACCTCGCCCGCCATCGCCATGCCCCGCGTGCCGCCCCCGCGCACCGCCAGCGGCGCATTCGCCCCGCGCAGGATCTCCGCAAGCTCCGCCTCGTCCGATGGCCGCATCCCCTTCCCTTTCATCTTGGCGGAAATATCCCACGGGGGTGCGGGGGTGTGAAACCCCCGCTCCCGTCCCTCAGCCCGCGCGGCGCGCGGCACTCACATGCAACGGAAACACCTTGGCGGGATTGAGCAACCACTTCGGGTCGAACACATCCTTCACTCGCATCTGCGCCTCCAGATCGGCGGGGTCGAACTGCACCTCCATCAGGTCGCGCTTCTCGATCCCCACGCCATGCTCGCCCGTCAGGCAGCCGCCCACCTCGACGCAGAGCTTGAGGATTTCCGCCCCCATCGCCTCGCACAGCTCCAGATCGCCGGGCTTGTTGGCGTCGAACAGGATCAGCGGGTGCATGTTGCCGTCGCCCGCGTGGAACACATTGGCCACATCCAGCCCGAAGTCACGGCTCATCTCGCCGATCCGGCGCAGCACCAAAGGCAGCGCCGAAACCGGGATCGTGCCGTCGAGGCACATGTAATCGTTGATCTGTCCCATCGCGCCAAAGGCCGACTTGCGGCCCAGCCAGATCTTCTTGGCCTCTTCCTCGCTGCGGCTTTCGCGCAGCTCGACCGGGTTGTGGCGCCGCGCGATGGCGGTGATGACGGCCAGCTGCTCGTCGATCTCGGCGGGCGAACCCTCCACCTCCACGATCAGGAGCGCCTCGCAGTCGGGGTATCCGGCATGGGCGAAATCCTCGCAGGCGCGGATGCAGGGACGGTCCATGAATTCGATGGCGACGGGCAGGATGCCCGCCTTGATGATGTCGGCCACGCAGGCGCCCGCCACCTCGTTGGCGTCAAACCCGATCAGCACGGGCCGCGCGCCCTCGGGTTTGGGCAGGATGCGCAGTGTGGCTTCGGTGACGACGCCCAGTTGCCCTTCGGACCCACAGACCACGCCGACGAGGTCAAGCCCCGGCGCGTCCATCCAGGGCCCGCCCAGATCGACCACGGTGCCGTCCATCAGAACCATCCGCACGCCAAGCAGGTTGTTCGTCGTCACCCCGTACTTCAGGCAATGCGCCCCGCCCGAGTTCATGGCGATGTTGCCCGCGATGGCGCAGGCCAATTGGCTTGACGGATCAGGGGCATAGAAGAAACCATCGGCCTCGACCGCGCCGGTCACGCTCAGGTTCGTGCGGCCCGACTGCACGCGGATGAAGCGGTTGTCATAGTCGGTTTCCAGCACCGCATTCATCCGCGCCACGCCCAGGATCACGCTGTCCGCGGTGGGGAGCGCCCCGCCCGCAAGGCTGGTGCCCGATCCGCGCGGGACCACAGGCACGCCCTGCGCATGGCAAAGCCGCAACACCGCCGCGACCTCCTGGGTGGTGCGCGGCAACACGGCGGCCAGCGGGGGGCAGCGGTAGGCGGTCAGCGCATCGCATTCATAGGCGCGCAGCTCATGCCCGTCCGTCACCAGCGCGTCGGCGGGCAGTATTGCGGCAAGCCCTTGCAGTATATCGGCTTTCCGGGCCATCACACGGGCGTCGGCGGGGGGCAGTTCCATGGGCGCGTCTCCGTGTTGGCTGGTATTGGTCAGAAAACATAACCAATTTACCGCTTTTTGCAACTGCCGATTTGGGGCATGCACAGATCATGCTGCCACAGATGACCGCCCTCGCCCAGATTACAACGGCCGAACTTGTCGCAATGGCCCTGCTGATCCTGGCCTGGGCCGGGCTGGGGCTGGTGATCGAGCATCCGTCGGCGCGCTATCCGTCCGTCGCGCGGATCATGGAGGGGTATCGGCGCGACTGGATGCGGGTGTTCGTGACCCGCCAGCCGCGCATCTTCGACGCCACGATCATCGACAGCCTGCGGCAGGGCACGGCGTTTTTCGCCTCGGCCTGCCTGATCGCGCTGGGGGGCGGGGTGGCGATGATCAACAACGCCGACAGGCTGGAGATGGTGGCGGCTGATCTTACCTTGCCCACATCTGGTGTGCCGACAGAGGCGCGGCTGGTGCTGGTGCTGCTGTTTCTGGCGGATGCGCTGTTGAAATTCATGTGGTCGAACCGGCTGTTCGGCTATTGCGCGATCCTGATGGCGGCGGTGCCCAACGACCCCGCGGACGCCACCGCGCTGCCCGCCGCCGCCCGCGCGGGCGAGGTGAACATCACCGCCGCGCGCAGCTTCAACCGCGGCCTGCGGTCGATCTATTTCGCGCTCGCCGCACTTGCGGGGCTGGCGGGGCCCTGGGCGATGATGGCGGCGACGGTGGCGGCCGTGGCGATCCAGTTGCGGCGCGAATTCGCGTCGGAGTCGCGGCGGGCGATTCTGGCCGCGCTGAAATAGCGCGTCTGTTTGCCGTCCCGCGCGCGTCGGGTTTGCGTCGGACATCCGTCCCGACACGCGTCCCGACAGGGCGCGCGCAGGCAACGGGGATCGCGCAACGCAAGGGGCGAGGTCGGGCCGTCAAGGTGGCCGCTGTGCAAAGCGCCGCCATGGCCGAAATCCGGCATCTGGCGCAGGCCCCCGTCAGGCCGCCGTGGAAGCTCGCCCGGGCGATCCCGCGCTGCTCTCGCTGTCGGGAGGGGACAAAGGAAGGTCAGGGCAGGCGTCGGATGCCCGCGCGCCCCTCGCGCAGCCAGGCGCCCACGGCGAGGCCCGCGGCCAGCAACAGCCAGGCCCAAGGCGGCAGGATCTGGCCCACGCGGATGTCTTGCGTGACATAGGCGCCGCGCGGGGTGATGCCGATCCAGCCGCGCCCGGCGGCGGCGCGGCCCTCGCCCACGCGGCGGATGTCGGGCGTGCCGGAGGACAGCGAGACGATACCGCCGCGCAGGGGCGACACGAGGGGGGCGAGCTTGTCGCCGCTCGCGATGGTTTCCTCGAACTCCCTGGGCGCGGACGGCCCCAGCGCCATCACGGCGGTCAACTCGCCCTGCACGATCCGGTAAAGCCCGATCTCGGGCGCGTCCCATTGCGCGGCAAAGCGGCCGGGCGCGGTTTCGGCCAGCGGCAGTTCGGTTTCCGTGCCATCGGGGGCGGTGATGGTAACGGGGCCGGGATCTTCGCCCAGAGTGCGGCGGGTCAGGGTCAGGCGCTGGCCCTCGGCGGTGGCGGTCAGCGCCTCTTCCTCAAGATCCGGCTCCTTCATCATCCAGTGCGCGAGGCGGCGCAGGAGTTCCAGCTGTGGCCCGCCCCCCTCATACCCCCGGCCCCAGAGCCACATGTGATCCGAGGCCATGACGGCGATGCGTCCCTCGCCCACGCGGTCGAGCACCAGAAGAGGGCGGTCGCCAGCACCCGTCATCACGGTCTGGCCGGAACGTTCCGTCACCTCGACCGTGCGGAACCAGCGGCCCCAGCCGCCAGGGGGGGCGAGGCGTTCAAGGCCCTCGGTGACCGGGTGACGCTGGCCGAGGTCCGTGAGTTTGGGGCGGAACCCTTCGTCCACCACGCGGCTGGTGGCACTGACCGGCAGGATCTCGGCGAGGGGGGAGCGCCAGAGGCTGTCCACCGTGCCGAATTCGGGGCCTGCCGCCACCAGAACGGTGCCCCCGCGCCGCACATAGTCGCGCACGTTTTCCAGGTATGCCGTGGGCAGGATGCCGCGCAGGCGGTAGCGGTCGAAGATGATGAGGTCAAACTCGTCGATCTTTTCGATGAAAAGCTCGCGGGTGGGAAAGGCGATGAGGCTGAGTTCGGTGACGGGAATCCCGTCCTGCTTTTCCGGCGGGCGCAGGATGGTGAAGTGCACGAGGTCCACGGAAGGGTCGGATTTCAGGAGGTTGCGCCAGACACGCTCCCCCGCGTGGGGCTCGCCCGACACCAGGAGCACGCGCAGGCGGTCGCGGACGCCGTTGATCTGCACGACGGCGGCGTTGTTGCGGTCGGTGATCTCGCCCGGGCTGGCCTCGACCTCGAATTGCAGCACGTTCATGCCGCCGTGCGGCAGGGTCACGGGCAGTTCCAGATCCTCGCCCACGGGGACGGAATAGACCTGCGGCGTGCCCCCGTCGATGGCGATGGAGAGGGCCGCGCGGCCCGCGATGGTGGCGGGGACGGCGCCCTGATCCTCGATCCGCAGGGTCAGGGTGACGGGTTCGCCGAGGATGGCAAAGGCGGGGGCGTTGCGCAGGATCAGGCGGCGGTCCCAGTCCTGCGGCTGGCCGGTAAGGAGGACATGCAGGGGCGCGGGCAGCGCAGGGGCGGCGGGCAGGTCATGCACCTGGCCATCGGTGATGAGGATGGCGCCGGCGATGCGGGCGCGCGGTTCCTCGGCCATCGCCTCGGCCAGGGCCGACATCACCTGGCTGCCCGCGTCGCCTTCGCCATCGCCCACGCGCACGATGCGCAGGTCTGTGTTGCCGAGGGCCGCCACCTGCGCCTGCACGGCGGCAAGGGCCGCGGCAGTTTGCGCTGGGCGGTCGGCGATGCGCTGGCTGGCGCTTTCATCGACCACCGCGATGATGATGTCCGAGAGGGGCGCGCGATCCTCCTCTTGCAGGGACGGGTTGGCGAGGGCTGCAAGGATCGCCACCGCCGCCAGACCGCGCAGCCACCAGCCCGAAAGGCCACGCCACAGGGCAAGGGCCACGAGGGCTGCGGCAAGGGCCGCCAGCAGCGCCAGCACCAGCAAGGGCACCAGCGGGTCGAGGATCAGGGTGCCGGTCAATTCCCCAGCCTTTCCAGAAGGGCAGGCACATGCACCTGGTCGGATTTGTAGTTGCCCGTCAGCACATGCATGATGAGGTTGATGCCGAACCGCACCGCCGTCTCGCGCTGGCGCTCGCCCGCAAAGCCGCGCCCCACCGGGAACATCGCGGCGCCGCGGTCATCCACCGCCCAGGCCGCAGCCCAGTCGTTCGACCCCAGCACCACCGGCGTCACCCCGTCGTTGAGGTTGCGGAATGGCATCCCGTCGGCGGCCTGCGCATCGGCGGGGGCAGCCTCGACCCACAGCGCCTGCGAATTGTAGCGGCCGGGGAAATCCTGCAGCAGATAGAACGTGCGGGTGAGGACGTGATCCTCGGGCAGGATCTCCAGCGGCGGGATGTCGAGGGGGGCGGCGATGGCCTGCAACCGCCGCGCCTCGGGCGTGGTGCCCGAGGCCGAGATGTCGCCGTCGCGGGTGTCGAACAGGATCATGCCGCCGGTGCGCAGGTAGCGGTTGAGTTTGGCATAGGCAGCCCCCGACGGTGCGGGCAGGTCGGCGGTGACGGGCCAGTAGAGGAAGGGGAAGAACGCCAGTTCATCCGTCTCGATGTTCACCGCGATGGGGGCCTCGGGTTCGATGGTGGTGCGTTCGTAAAGGCGCAGGCCGAGGCCGCGCAGCCCGGCTTCGGAGATGCGGTCCACCTGCGCGTTGCCGGTGACGACATAGCCAAGGCGCACCGAGGTCGTGGCCTCGATGGCGGCGCGGTCGGCGGCGGGGTCGCTGTCTTGGGCGCGGGTCTGCGCGGGGGCCAGCAGCAGCGCCAGCACGATCACCGAGGCGCGCCCCATGCCCCGCACCAGACGGCCCGAGACGGCCAGCGCCGCCAGCACATCCACCATCAGAAGGGCCAGCGCAGCGGCCAGCAGCGCCCCCTTGAGCGAGCGTTCGGGCGTGGCCTCCACCCCCTCGCGCGGGATGCGCGCGGGCCATTCGGCGGCGGCAAGGGGCGTGTCGGGGCCAAAGACGTTGAGCGCGATGCGCCGGTCGTCGCCCGCGTAAAGGCCGGGGGGCAGGTCGGCGCCGGGGCCGGTGGCCAGCGCCTGCGCCAGCGCCTCGCCTGCCACGCCCGCGCGGTCGCCCGCGTCGCGCAGCGCCCCGCGCGCGTCCAGCATCACCTGCGGCGTCCAGGTCGTGCCCGCCAGATCGCCCGCCTCAGGCGACAGGGGCCGGGTGGAGACGGCCAGCCGCTCCAGCATCTGCACGAAGAGGCCCGAGAGGGGCAGCGTGGACCATTCGGCATTGGCGGTCACGTGGAACAGCACCACCTGCCCCTGCCCCACCGGCTTGCGCGTCACCAGCGGCGTGCCATCGGCCAGCGTGGCGATGGTGCGCTCGGCCAGCGTTGGGTCGGGCTGGGCCAGCACCTGTGCTGTGACCTGCGCATCGGGCGGGACGGTCAGGCCAAAGAACGCCGTGCCCTCGCGGAAGGGGGCGAGCGCTTTGGGCTCGCCCCAGCTCATGGCGCCTCCGACCGTGCGCCCGCCCTCGCGCAGGCGCACGGGCAACAGCGGGTCTTCGGTGGACCGGCTGACATCGGAGGCTGCGAGGCGAGGACCAGCGAAGCGCAGGAGGAGCCCCCCCTTGTCCAGCCAGTCCAGCATCGCATCCTGTTCCGCCTGCGCCAGCCGCGCAACGTCGGCCAGCACGATCACGTCGGGGCTGGCCAGGATCACATCGCCCAGCGTGCCGTCGATGAGTTCGGCCACGGGGTCCAGCGCCTGCCGCAGGTAGTGCGTGGGCGACAGGAGTTGCAGCCCCTCGGCATCCCCCGCCTGCCCCGAGATCAGCGCCACCTTGCGGCGTTTCAGGCTGTCATCCGTCAGGCTGACGGCCGCTGCCGACCGGATGCCCGCCAGTTCGAACCTCGTCAGGCGGTTGCGGATTTCGGGCGGCAGGGAAATGGCCACCTCGGCCTCGGACGCGCCTGCGGCAAAGGTGAGGGGCACGCGCGCGAGTTCACGCTCGATCCCGGCAGGGTCTGGGCCGCGGGCGGACAGTTCCAGCTGCGTCTCGTCGCCCGCGGGCAGGCGCAGGGCGGTGACCTGCACGGCGCCATCCTCGAACCGGGCGGGGCGCAGGGCGAGGGTGACGCGGGGCGCATCGTAGACCGTGACGGGGCCGCGCTGCTCCAGCGCCGCCAACAGGCCCGCGCGCCCCGCGTGGTCGATCCCGTCCGAGAGCCAGGCGGTGGCAAAATCGCCCTCGGGCAGAGCGTTCGCCCAGCCGGGATAGTACGGTGCCCAGGGGCGCGGCTCGATCGCCGTCAGGCGGGGCGCCCAGACGGCGGCGGTCTGGAAGGCCTGCGCCGTGGGCGCGTCCGTCAGGGGCAGCACGGCCACGGGGCGGCCATCGCGCCCCGCCTCTTCCACCAGTTGCGCCATGCGCCCGGCCCGGCGCGGCCAGTCGCGGGCATCGGCCCAGGTGGCATCGGCAAGGATCAGCAAAGGCCCGGTGCCCGCATCGCGCGCCTGCGGGTTCAGGATCGGCCCGGCAAAGGCCAGGATCGCGGCCCCGATGGCCGCCATGCGCAATAGGAGCAGCCACCAGGGCGTCTTGTCCGTTTCCGTCTCGTCATCGGTGAGGCCCAGGAGCAGCGCCACGCCCGGAAAGCGGCGGCGGATGGGCGCGGGGGGCACCGCGCGCAGGATCAGCCACAGGATCGGCAGGGCGACCAGCGCGATGAGGAGGAACGGCGCGGTAAAGCCCAGCGGGCCGATGGTCCACATCACTGCCCCCGTTCCAGCGCCCGGTACATCCACAGCAGCGCGGATTGCGCCCCCTGCCCCGTGTGGTGGCAGTGGTAATGCCAGCCCGAGGCCTGCGCCAGCACCGCCAGCCGCGCCTTGCGTTCCGCCAACCGGTCGAGATAGCGCGCCCGCAGGTCGCCCGCGCGCAACGTCTCATGCCGCAGCGTGCCGCCCATGGATTCGAAGATCGTGCGCCCGTCGAAGGGAAATTCCTCTTCCGCCGGATCCAGCACCTGCACCAGCGCCCCCCTCACCCCCCGGTCGGAGGCATAGGCCAGCGCGGTTTCCACCGTCTCGGGGTTGCCCAGGAAATCGGACAGGAACACCGCGCGGCCATGGGCGGTGATGCCCTGCACATCGGGGATGCCGTAATCCTCGGCCCCTTCGCCCAGCGCGGCGGCCAGCCGCAGGATCTGGCCCCGCCCGCCGCGCGGCGGCGCGTCTGACCCGGCAAGGCCCACCCGTTCGCCGCCCCGCAACAACAGCACGCCCAGCGCCAGCGCCAGAAGCCGCGCGCGGTCGGCCTTGGACGCGCGCGCGCGGTCCCCCGAAAAGGACATGGATTTCGCGGGATCCGCCCAGAGGGTCACGGTCTGCGACGCCTGCCATTCGCGTTCGCGCACGAAATGGCCGTCAGACCGGGCCGAGCGGCGCCAGTCGATCATCCGCAGACTATCTCCCGCAACCGACGGGCGGTATTGCCAGAATTCGTCGCCCATGCCCGCGCGCCTGCGCCCGTGCTCGCCCAGGATCACGGTCGCGGCCAGATGCTCGGCCTCGGCCAGAAGGGGCGGCAGGCTGGCGCCCAGCGCCTCGGCATCCGCGCGAAGGGAGGCGGCTTGGCTCACGCCGCCGCCTCAAGGCGCAGCGTGCGCTCCACCGTGGCGTCGATCAGCGCGCCAAGGCTCTCGCCCCGCGCCCGCGCGGCAAAGGACAGCGACATGCGGTGGGTCAGCACCGCGCGCGCCAGCGCCGCCACATCGCCGACGGACGGTGCCAGCCGCCCCTGCAACAGCGCCCGCGCCCGCACGGTCAGCATCAGCGCCTGCGCCGCGCGCGGCCCGGGCCCCCAGGAGAGCTGCCCCGCAAGTGCGGCCCCCTCGGCCTCGCCCGGGCGGCAGGCGCGCACGAGGTCCAGGATCGCCTCGACCACCAGATCGCCCACCGGCATCCGCCGGATCAGGCGCTGCGCCGCCATCAGCTCTTCCGCCGTCAGCACCTGATGCACCTGTGCGTCATCCGCCCCGGTGGTGGCGATCAGGATCGCGCGCTCGGTCGCGCGGTCGGGGTAATCCACATCGACCTGCACCAGGAACCGGTCCAGCTGCGCCTCGGGCAGGGGATAGGTCCCTTCCTGCTCGATCGGGTTCTGGGTGGCGAGCACGTGGAAGGGGGCGGGCAGCGGGCGGTGCTGGCCCGCGATGGTCACCTCACGCTCCTGCATCGCCTGCAGAAGCGCCGACTGGGTGCGGGGGCTCGCGCGGTTGATCTCGTCCGCCAGCAGCAGCTGGCAGAAGATCGGCCCTTCGATGAACCGGAACGCCCGCCCGCCGCCTGCCTCGGTATCCAGCACCTCGGAGCCGAGGATGTCGGCGGGCATCAGGTCGGGGGTGAACTGGATGCGGTTGCCGCGCAGGCCCATGACGGTGGACAGCGTGTCCACCAGCCGCGTCTTGCCAAGGCCCGGCAGCCCCACCAACAGCGCGTGGCCCCCGCACAGGATCGCCGCCAGCACCAGATCGACCACCTTTTCCTGCCCGATGAAGCGGCGGTCGATGGAGGATCGCACCTCGGCCAGCCTGCCGCCCAGGGCCTCGATCTCGGTCACAAGGGCGTCGGCGTCATGGGGATGCGGCATCTCGGCTCTCCGGCAGGAACGATCATCAGCGTATTAGAGCCAACTATGCCGCCAGGCACAAATGGCAAAACCCACGTGGCCACAATTGATCGTGAGAGTGGCGCGCACTGCGCCGCAACTGCCCGCGCGGCAGGCGTGGATATGCCGGGGCAAAGGCACTACGTTAGGGGAAAGCGTCCCGACCCGACGGAAAACACCCCATGACCGATCCCGCCCCTCCTACCGCCGAAGGCCTGATCGCGCAGGTCAATGCGACCGCCAAGGGCCGCGGCCCCGCCCCGGTGCATCTGTGGGACCCGCCCTTTTGCGGCGACATCGACATGCGCATCGCGCGCGACGGCACCTGGTTCCACGAGGGCACGCCCATCGGGCGGCCCGGCCTGGTGCAACTGTTCTCCAACATCCTGAAGCGCGAGGGGGACGGCTATGTCCTCGTCACCCCGGTCGAGAAGGTGGGGATCACGGTGGAGGACGCGCCCTTCCTCGCGGTGGATTTCACCGTCACGGGAACCGGGCCCGCGCAGCAGGTCACCTTTGCCACGCGCGGCGAGGAACGCGCGCCCTGCGGCCCCGACCACCCCCTGCGCGTGGCGCGCGACCCCGACACGGACGAACCCGCGCCTTACGTGACGATGCGCCCGGGGCTGGAGGCACGGATCGACCGCAAGTCCTTCTACCGGCTGATCGAGCTTTGCACCCACGAAGAGCACGGCGGCCAGCGGTGGTTCGGCCTGCGCTCGGGGGGCGCGTTCTTTCCCGTCGCTCCGTCGGACGAGATCGAGGCGGCGCTTGGCTGACCCCGGTCCCGAACCGGGCACCGCCCCGCGCATCGCCGCCAACATCACGATGCTCTTTGCCGAACTTGCGCCGCTCCACCGTCCCGCCGCGGCCCGCGCCGCCGGTTTCGACGGGATCGAGGTGCTCTTTCCCTATGACGACCCGCCCGAGGCCTGGGCCGATGCCTGCGCGGGCCTGCCCGTTGCGCTGATCAACACGCCGCCCGGCGACTGGGCCGCAGGCGTGCGCGGCCATGCCGCCGTGCCGGGGGCCGAGGCGCGCTTTCGCGACGGGTTCCGCCGCGCCCTCGACCTTGCCGCAGCCCTGGCCGCAGGGCGCATCCACGTCATGGCGGGCATCGCCACGGGCCCGCAGGCGCGCGCCACCTACCTCGCCAACCTGGAATGGGCCGCCGACTTCGGCCATCCGCTGACGATCGAACCCCTGAACCCCGCCGACATGCCGGGCTACATGCTGAACGGCTATGACGCGGCGGCCGACATCCTCGACACGCTCGCCATCCCGCATCTGGGCCTGCAGTTCGACACCTGGCACGCGGCCCGCCTCGGCGGCGTCATGCCAATGTGGCGCCGCCACGGCCACCGCGCCACCCACCTGCAGATCGCGGGCGAACCCGTCCGCGCCGCCCCCGACGCGGCCACCTGCGCCGCCGTCCGCACGATGATCGGTTCGGGCTATGAAGGCTGGATCGCAGCCGAATACCGCCCCAGAGGGCCCACCACCGCAAGCCTCGATTGGGTCGCCCGCCTGCGCCCCTGATCCGCCACTTCCTTTGTCCCCGGATATCCGGCACGTTCCGGCAGCCTGTCTTTACCCCGGCAGTCGCCGCTGGGCCTGAACCGATGGCGCTTCAACGGCTCATCCGGTGCGGAGGCGCGCGATGTGGCAGCGGCTGGACCTCATGCGCCTCGGCTTGTCCTCTTCGGCGCCGTGCGGGCGAGGGATTGATGGCGCAGGGCCGCGATGCGATCCCCCACCGGCCGCGGCGTGGGGCGGCAGAAGGCCATCATCGCCGGTTCCTCGGCTTTCTTCGGCACGGTGGACCGCGGTTTCATCGCCCCTGTGCCAAGACCCCTGGCAGGCGCATGTCTCCACAGGCCAATCTACCCACGCAGCACGGGGCGGACAGGATCACCCTGTCCGCCCCCGTGGCAACGGTCGCATGACCTGCGCCGGTCAGGCAGGGATCAGCATGCCCTTGCCGCGCGCAAGGTCGCGCATCCGCGACTGCAGTTTCTCGAAGGCGCGCACCTCGATCTGGCGGATGCGTTCGCGGCTGACCCCGTAGCTTTCGGACAGCTCTTCCAGCGTCACGGGCGTGTCGGACAGGCGGCGCTGCACAAGGATGTCCTTTTCCCGCTCGTTCAGCGCGGACATCGCCTGGGTGAGGAGTTCGCGGCGGGTTTCCAGCTCATCGCGTTCGGCATAGTCGGCGGCCTGGTCGCTGTCCTCATCCTCCAGCCAGTCCTGCCACTGGGTGCCACCGTCGCCGTCGCTGCCCACCATCGCGTTCAGCGAGGCGTCCGAGCCCGACAGGCGGCGGTTCATGTCGATCACCTCGGCCTCGGTCACCGACAGGTCCTTGGCGATCTGGGCCACGTTCTCGGGGCGCAGGTCACCCTCTTCCAGCGCGCCGAGCTTTGCCTTGGCCTTGCGCAGGTTGAAGAACAGCTTTTTCTGCGCCGAGGTGGTGCCGAGTTTCACGAGGGACCAGGACCGCAGGATGTATTCCTGGATCGAGGCGCGGATCCACCACATCGCATAGGTGGCAAGGCGGAAGCCCTTTTCCGGGTCGAACCGCTTGACCGCCTGCATCAGGCCCACATTCGCCTCCGAGATCACCTCGGCCTGCGGCAGGCCATAGCCGCGGTAGCCCATGGCGATCTTGGCCGCGAGGCGCAGGTGGCTGGTGACCATGCGGTGTGCGGCGGCGGTGTCCTGGTGATCGACCCAGCGCTTGGCAAGCATGTATTCCTCTTCCGGCTCCAGCAGGGGAAACTTGCGGATTTCCTGCATGTAGCGGTTCAGCCCCTGTTCGGGGCTGGGCGCGGGAAGGTTGGCGTAGGTGCTCATCCGGTCCTCCTGCCTGTATCCCGGGCGTCGTGCCGGGGGACAGGCATCTATGTATTCCTGCAAGACGCCACAAGATGATGGGTATCACACATGACAATGAACGAAAGATGATCCTGGTTCCGTCGCGCGGCCAGTGCCATGTCAGGATGGTCACGCGCTTGTCAGCAAGGCGCGATGCCTCTCAGGCCTGCGCATGGCTGCGGAACAGGCACCGGCCATCTTCGGCAAGCACGGCGGTGTCCAGCCCCTCGTCGCGCGGCTGCAGATGCAGGTCGAGTTGCTGGGCGTGATCGGCATTGCCGAAGAACCAAGCCTCGCGCTGCACTGGGGGGGCGCTGCTGACGGCCCCTTCGGCCATGCGGGCCAGGCGCACGAAGTTGCGAAAGTAGAAGAGCCCCGCGGCATTGAAATCGACCAGCCGGTTGACCCTGTGCCGGCCTGCCGGACCCTGCGGCAGGGGGGCGGACCTGGCGGCGTGATGGCGGTCGAGCAGGGTTTCGACGTGGTGCGCGTGATGGTCGCGATCCGTCCAGATGTCGCGGACCGTGGCAAACTTCTTGTTGGTGCCATGCTGATGGCGGCGGACAAATCCCGTGAGCAGGCCCACCTCGGCCCCCGTCCCGCGCCCCCAGCCGATGCGCGTGCGCGACAGCGCATAGGGCTTGCGGATCGCGGCCAGCCGGGTGCGCATCACGAAGCGGTCATCCTCGACCATCGGGGCCTGCGGGTCGATGCGGAACGTCAGCCACAGCACCGCCGCATAGACCCGTTCCCCCGTCGAGTCGCGCCAGTCCGAAGGCTGAACGCCAAGACTGCGCGCCAGAAGCTGCCAGTGCAGCCCAAGGCTTTGGGTCAGAGCCCATTCCTCGCTCAGGGTGTCGGCGTCCAGATGCGGCAAGCCGGCGACATGCGTGCTGCGGCATTCCGGCCCGCTCATGGTGCGCTCGGGATTGCAGGCGAGGACCTGCGCCAGGGCGCGCCATGGTGCAACAGCGGACCCGAGATCGCCTCGGGCGGGCCTTGCAGCATGTCGGCCAGACAGCCGACATAGAAATCGGCAAAGGCCGCATCGTAGTCGTCCGCCGCGGCATGATCCTGAGGCGACGGCCCTTCGCGCAGGGTCGAGACATAGCGCACCCCGTCCCAGCCCATGACCGGAACAAAGGTCGCGGCTTTGGATTGCCAGGCCAGATGTGCGGCCCCCCGTCCGATGCGAACCGGATGCCCGCACAGCAGCGGCGCCAGCGTCTCGCCGCCGTCGGCCCCGTCCGGAAACACCTCGACGATATGGGGCGCGCGCCGCATCGCCTTGAGCAGCCTGAGATAGCGCAACGGCATGTCCGGCGCGGTGCTGGAAATGTTCAGCGTTTCCGCGTCGGCCCCGGTCAGGGCCCGCCGAAAGATCCGTGCCTGCGGCAGGGTCAGTTCCGCACCCTCCCGCCACAGATGCGCGCCGACCGCCGTATGGATGCCTGCAATCACGATGGAACGCCCCTCGCTCTGCGCCTGCAGGATCGGTGTCAGGTCCGGCGTCACGAGCACGCGGGCAATTTGTCCGTGCAAGGCCCGGATGAGGCATTCTTCGGGCGTCAAGGGCCCGATCAGCCGTGCCAGCCGACTATCCAGGCGCTTGAGATGCGACAGGAAGTGCATCATGGCCAGACCTCGGGCCAGCCGGTCCGAAAACGCCGCAAACTCCAGTCCGTCACGGCGCATTCCATGCAGGCGGCGGTCGCTCCACCGGGGCACGAAGCGTCGCCCCTGTGCGGCGGTCAGGTCTGCAAGCTGATCCTCGATGGTCGCGCGCGGCGTCCCCCAGGCCCACCTGAAATCCTCGGGTCCCGGCGCGAGCAGGAGATGAAAGCCGAGGTTGATCACAACGTCACGCAGGGCCACATCCGCGTTGGCCCTTTCGCGCAGGGCCGCCACTTCATCCGCCAGCAGGTCGGCATCGCGCAGGCCCGCCGCCGCCAGCACCCGCAGGCGTGACAGGTTCGGTGCCCAATAGGTTTCGGGTGCAGCCCGGTGCGACAGGTCCAGTGCGGCGCGATGGTCACGCGCGGCCATCAGTCGCGCACATTCGGCCACGAGGTCAGTGTGTCGGGCTCCTGCGTCGCTGTCCGCGCCTGCTGCGGCGGGCGCGTCACATGCCGGCACTTGACTTGCAGCCACGCCAGGGATCGTTTGACGGTCGGCAGGCGCCGCCTGTTCCCGAACGACCCACCTGTGCAGGGCATGCCATGCTTCCAATCGACGACTTCCTTCGGTTGCTCGGCCGCCACAGCCGCTCCCGCGACGTCGCCGCCGCCGAGGACAGCCTGTTCGGTGCAGGGCTGGACCTGTCGTCCCTGCGGTTTACCGAATTCATCATGGATCTGGAAGAGACCTGCGGGATCGACATCGACGTGGACGATCTGGATGCAAGCATCGTGACGGCGGGCCAGCTGCATGCGCGGTTGCAGGAGCGTTACGGCTGAGCTGCCCCCAGCGCCGCGATCAGCGCTGCCATGTCCGCAGGCAGGTCGGCGGCGAAATCCATCCGTGCGCCGGTCACCGGATGGTCGAACCCGAGGGTGGCGGCATGGAGCGCCTGGCGGGGAAAGGCGGTGGCGGCCGCGGCCCCCGCCTCGCCCACCGTGCGGGGCGACAGGCGGCGGGCCCCGCCATAGACCGGATCGCCGATCAGGCCGTGGCCCGCATGGGCCATGTGGACGCGGATCTGATGGGTGCGCCCCGTTTCCAGCCAGCATTCCATCAGGGACGCCGCCGCTGGCGCGCCGAAGGGGCGGATGACGCGCACCCGCGTCACCGCCGCCCGCCCGCGCCCCTCGACAACCGCCTGGCGCTGGCGGTCGGCGGCGTGGCGGTCGAGGTTGGTGGCGATGCGGATCACGCCGCCCGCCTCGAACGCCACGCCCGCCGTGCCGCGCAGGCGGGGATCGGCGGCATCGGGATGGCCATGCACCACCGCAAGGTAGCGTCGCGTCACGCTGTGGTCGGCGAATTGCGCGGCAAGGCCGCGATGCGCACGGTCGGATTTCGCCACGACCAGCAGGCCTGACGTGTCCTTGTCGATCCGGTGCACGATGCCGGGCCGCCGTGCGCCCCCGATGCCCGACAGGTCATTCCCGCAATGGTGCAACAGCGCATTTACCAGCGTGCCCGACCACGACCCCGGTGCGGGATGCACAACCATGCCGGCCGGCTTGTCGATCACGATCAGGTCGGCATCCTCCCACATCACCGAAAGCGCGATCGCCTCGGGCCGCGCCGCGATCTCCACCGCCTCGGGCAGCGTCACCTCATAGACCGCACCGGGCTGCGGGCGGGCCTTGGCATCGGCCACGGGCCTTCCGTCCTGCGTCACAGCCCCCTCGGCCAGCAGCCGCGCGAGGCGCGAGCGCGAGGGGGCCTCGCCCTCTGGCAGGGCTTCGGCCAGGGCCTGGGTCAGCGCCTTGTCAAGCCGGTCGGGCGGCGCTAGGCCGAGTGCGACCCGCAGCACGGGTGCGGTGGGGGCGTCATCATCCTCATCCGAGGGCGGCGGGCAGAGGGGAGGCATGGCCATGAACCGGACACCGCAGGAACAGGACGTGGCACCCTTGCCCGCGTCGCTGAGGTTTCTGAAATGGCTGGTGATCGTGCTCACCCTGACCATGATCGGCGGAGTGATAGCGGTGGTCGCGCTGCTTGTCACCCGCATCCCGCAGGGGGTGGGCACAACCCTGCCCGCCCTGCCCGCCGCCATCGTGCTGCCCGAGGGCGCAGAGGCGCGCGCCGTCACCTTCGGCGCGGGCTGGGTCGGGGTGGTGGTGGCGGGACCCGGCGCGGCGGGCGAGCGCTTTGTCGTCTATGCCCCCGATGGCACGCGGCGCCAGGTGGTGGACCTGACCGCGCCCTGAACGCGGAAAAATGCCGAATCGCTTGACCACAGCGGCGGTCGCGGACTGTGCTCGCGCGGATGAGCCGCCTCAACCCCTCCGCCGAAGACGCCGACACTGACCGCCTGCGCGATGAATTCGTCCGTCAGGCGCAGTTCCAGCGGGACGAGACTCCCTCACGCTTGATTGCCTCGGGGTTGACCTATGGCCTGTCCCTGATCTTTGTGCCGTTCTGGCTGATCGTCTGCCTGCTATGCCTGGATCTGACCTTCGAGGTCGCCTCGCAGCGCCTGATGCGCGACCCAGGCCGGCTGGTCACCGAACCGGCCCGCCGCCGGATGGTGCTCATCCTGATCTTCCTGGTGGAAGCTGTCTTTGCAACCCCCGCCGTGCTGATCTGGTATCATGACAATCCCTATGCCAAGGCGCTTGCTGTCGGAATATTGTCCGGGTCGATGATGCACATGGCAACGGTGCGGGCGATCCACCTGCCCCAGGGACTGGCGGGGGCGGCAGGCCTGGCACTGATGGTCGTGGGATCGAACGTCGTCTATTGGACGCAAAAGGATGATTGGCAGGGGCTGGGGCTGACCAGCCTGTGCACGGTGGTGGCCATTGGCTATTTCATCTCGGCCATGATCTCCAACAACCGGCTCCACCGCGACAACGCCGCGCGCGGGCGCGCGGCACATCGGGCGAATGCCGCCAAGGGCCGCTTCCTTGCGCGCATGAGCCATGAGCTGCGCACGCCCCTGAACGGCATCCTGGGCATTGCCAGCGCCGAGTTGCGCAGCGCCCGCGACCCTGCGGCGCGCGAGCGGCTGGCGGTGCTGGTCGCCTCGGCAGAAGGGCTGGCCAATATCCTGGATGACAGTCTGGACGCCGCGGCGGTGACCGATGGCCGCCTGCCGATCCGGCTGCGCCCGACGGTGCCACATACCGCCGTCACCGTGGCCGCCGCCCTGTTCCGGCACCGGATCGAGGAGGCGGGGCTGGCGCTGTCGCTGGATATCGGGCCGGGGCTGGACCAGCCCGCCCTGATGGACGAACACCGCCTGCGGCAATGCCTGTCGAACCTTCTGTCGAACGCGCTGCGCCATACCGCCGAGGGCGGGATCACGGTCACCGCGCGGCGCGGGGCCGCGATGACACTGGACATCGAGGTGGCCGATACCGGCAGCGGCATCGCGCCCGCCCGGCGCGACCGGCTGTTCGAATTGCCGCCCGGCGCCTCGGCCGCACCGGTGGCGGGTGCGGCGGGCCACGGCCTTGGCCTTGGCATCGCGCGCGATCTGGCGCGCCAGATGGGCGGCGATCTGGTGCTGCTGCCCGCGCGCCCCGACCAGCGCGGGGCGCAGTTCCGCCTGACCGTGGCGCTGCCGCCTGCCGCGGGTGCCGACGTGCCCGCACGGGAAGCGGCGGCAGAGGGGCCGCCACCGCTGTCGGGGCTGCATGTGCTGGTGGTGGACGATCTGGCCACGAACCGCCTCGTCGCGATGACCTGCCTGCACCTGATGGGCGCGCGGACGGCCGAAGCCGCCAGCGGAGCCGAGGCGCTGGCCCGGCTGGCCGAGGTGACGGGTGGCGAGGACCGGGTGGATGCCGTGTTTTTGGACATGAACATGCCCGACATGGACGGCCTGCAGACCCTTCGGGCGATCCGCGCGCTGCCGGACGGGCAAGGCGCGATGACGGTGGTGGCGATGACGGCGGATGCCATGCCGTCGGACCGGCAGCGGTTCATCGAGGCCGGGATGGACGGCTATCTGGCCAAGCCGGTCACGCCCGAACGCATGGCGGCGGCGCTGATCGAGGCGCGTTTGGGCCGGGTTGCGGCACAGATGCGCGACAGTGTGGCCTGAGGCCGGTTTGCGACATGGACCGACGCTGCGGGACGCGCCGCATCGTTCCCTGCCACCGACGATGCCCCGGAACAGAAAGGCCCAGCCCATGACCCTTGTTGACGCGACCGATACCGCAGCCCTTGTCGCGCGGGGCGAGGCCACGCCCGGCGAATTGCTGGATGCCGCGTTGCAGGCGGTGGCACGGCTGAACCCCGCGCTGAATGCCGTGGTCCTGCTGCAAGAGGGGGTGGCGCGCGCGGCCATCGCGGCGGGCCTGCCGCGCGGGCCGTTCCGGGGGGTTCCGTTCCTGCTCAAGGACCTGGGCGCCGAGGCGCGGGATTTCCCCTCGCACATGGGATCGCACCTGTGGGCCGATACCCGGTATGGCCGCGACAGTGCGATCTGGGCCCGGATGCGGGCGACGGGGGTGGTGACCTTCGGGCGCACCACCGCACCCGAGGGCGGCATCGGGGCCGCGACCGAGGCTGCGGTCTATGGCGGGCCCACGCGCAACCCCTGGAACCTCGACCATACCCCCGGCGGGTCATCCGGCGGGGCGGGGGCGGCGGTGGCCGCAGGCATCGTGCCCTTTGCGCATGGATCGGACGGCGGCGGGTCGGTGCGCATTCCGGCATCCTCCTGCGGGCTCTTCGGGATGAAGCCCACCCGCGCCCGCCTGCCCGATGGCCCCTATGCGGGCGAAGGCTGGGCGGGCATGGCGATCGACGGGTTCCTGACCCGCTCGGTCCGCGATACCGCCGTGATGCTGGATGCCTGCGCGGGCGCCGACGCGGGCGCGCCCTACTGGGCGCCGCCCCTGATCCGCAGCCATGCCGACGCGATCAGCCGCCCGCCGCGCCGCCTGCGCGTGATGATCTGCGACACCACCTTTACCGGCACCCCCATCCATCCACAGGTGGCCGAGGCCGTGCGCGCCGCAGGGCGGCTTCTGGAAAGTCTGGGGCACCATGTGGAACCGGGCCTGCCCCGCGCGGACATCGCGTCGATGATGCGCGCGTGGACCGATATCGTCGCCATCGGCTCGGCCCTGTCGATCCGCTCGCGGCTGGCATCCTTGGGCCGCGACCTGCGGCAGGGCGATGTGGAGGGCGTGGCGCGCGGGGCGATGCGGCATGCCGAAACCCTGCATCCGACCCGGTATCTGGAGGCGGTGGGAGAGATCCACGACTTTGGCCGCGAGATGGCGGCAGTGTTCGACCCCGAGGACGGGCCCGAAGAAGGCCCCGGCTGCGACATCATGCTGTCGGCCACGCTGGCCGAACCGCCCGCCCGGGTGGGCCGCTTTGCCCATGCGACCGAGGATTATGTGGCCTACCGCATCGGCCCCGATGGAGTGTTCGCCTATTCCCCCTTTTGCGCGGTGTTCAACGCCAGCGGCCAGCCTGCCGCATCGGTTCCATTGGGCATGTCGCAGGACGGCCTGCCCATCGGCATCCACTTCGCCGCGCGCTTCGGCGACGACGAAACCCTGATCGGCCTCTGCGCAGAACTTGAGCAGGCCGCGCCCTGGATCGGGCGTATGCCGCCCCTTCATGCCTGATGTGATCAAATCATCGGTGGACAGCGGCAAAACCGGGGGGCTAACGTATCGTGGGGGACTTGAAAGGAATGTATGGGTGACCAAGGCCACGGGGATCGAAGTGCGCGGCGCGGTCAAGTCCTTTGGCCAGGGTGCGGCGGCCGTGCGGGCGCTGGACGACGTGTCGGTCACCATCGCGCCGGGGGAGTTCTTTACCCTTCTTGGCCCCTCCGGCTGCGGCAAGACCACCCTTTTGCGCCTGATCGCGGGGTTCGAGGCGCCCACCTCCGGCACGATCCTTCTGGACGGGCAGGACATCACCGCCCTGCCCCCGAACCGCCGACCCGTGAACACGGTGTTCCAGTCCTACGCTCTCTTCCCGCATCTGACGGTGGCCGAGAATGTGGCCTTCGGGCTGGAAATGCAGGGCAAGCCGCGTGACCTGGTGGCCAAGCGCACGGCAGAGATGCTGGCGCTGGTGAAGCTTGACACCTTCGCGGGCCGCAAGACCTCTCAGCTTTCGGGCGGGCAGCAGCAGCGCGTGGCGCTCGCGCGCGCGCTGGCACCGCAGCCACGCGTCCTGTTGCTGGATGAGCCGCTGTCGGCGCTCGACCTCAAGCTGCGCAAGGAAATGCAGATCGAACTCAAGCGGTTGCAGACCGAGACGGGGATCACCTTCGTCTTCGTGACGCATGACCAGGAAGAGGCGCTTACCATGTCGGACCGCGTGGCGGTGATGCAGGCGGGGCGCATCCGGCAAGTGGGCACCCCGCGCGACATCTACACCCGCCCCGTCAACCGCTTCGTCGCCGATTTCATCGGCGAGACGAATTTCCTGATGGGCACGACTGTTCCGGGCGGCGTGCGTCTGGACAGTGGTGCGGTGGTCGAGGCCGAGGGGGCTGCGGCTGCGGGCCGGGTGACGGTCGCGGTGCGCCCCGAACAGGTGCGGCTTGTGGACGAGGGCGAGGCGGGCGCGATGGCGGCCACGCTGCGCGAGATGGTCTATTTCGGCACCGACACGCATTGCCATCTGGTGCTGTCGGATGGCACCGAGGTGGTGGCGCGGGTGCAAAGCCCGGCCACGGGCGATGCCGGGCTGGCACGCGGCGCGCGGGTGGGCCTGCGCTTTGCCCCCGGTGCCGCCCAGGTTCTGGCCGAGGATTAGGGGGATGCGCGACGCCGAAGCCGAGGCCATCGCAAGGTCCACGCGCAGCGGCTGGCTGCTGTCCACCCCGGCACTGGTCCTGTTGTTCTTCGCGGCCTCCGGGCCGCTCCTCATCATGCTGGTCTATTCGTTCCTGGCACCGGGGCAGTATGGCAATGTGGTCTGGGAATTTTCCTGGGACGGCTGGCGCGGCATCCTCTTCACCAAGGATATCTTTGACGGCACCTACAAGCTCGCCGACGCGCATCTGACGATCTTCTGGCGCTCGGTGAAGCTGTCGCTGATGACCACTGCCGTCACATTCGCCGTGGGCTTTCCCACCGCCTGGTTCATCGCCACGCGGCCACCGTCACAACGGGCGATGTGGCTGTTCCTGATCACGATTCCGTTCTGGACCAACCTTCTCATCCGCACCTTCGCGATCAACGAGATCATCCGCAACGAGGGGCTGTTGAACACCGTCCTGATCTGGGCGGGGGTCATCACCGCGCCGATCCAGATCCTTTACACCGATACCGCCGTGCTGATCGGCATGGCCTATGTCTATCTGCCGCTGATGGTGCTGCCGCTGTTCGCCGCCATCGACCGCTTCGACATGCGGCTGCTGGAGGCCGCGCATGACCTATACGCCAGCCGCTGGGCCATGCTGCGCCGTGTGATCGTGCCCATCGTGAAGCCCGGGATCATCGCAGGCTCGATCCTGGTGTTCGTGCCCTCGCTGGGGGCATACGTCACGCCGCGCGTGCTGGGGGGCGGCAAGAACATGATGATCGGCAACTTCATCGAATTGCAGTTCGGACAGGGCCGCAACTGGCCGCTGGGGGCGGCGCTCTCGATGACATTGCTTTTGATCGTGATGGGGGCCTTGCTGATCTACGTGCGCGCGGCAAACCGGGGGAGCAACCCGCATGGCTGAGCGCCGCTTTTCCGCCGCCCATCTGCCCGGCTTTGCGGTGATCGCCGTGCTTGTGTTCGTGGTGCTGTATCTGCCGATCATCACGCTGGTGACCTATTCGTTCAACTCCGGCAAGTCGATCGCGGTGTGGGAGGGGTTTTCGCTGCACTGGTATGGCGATGCCTGGCGGAACCAGGCGGTGAAGGATGCCACCGTCCGGTCGCTGATCATCGCCACCTTCGCCGCCGGCATCGCGACCACGGTGGCCACGATGGCCGCCCTCGGCACCACGCGGCGCCGCGCGTTCAAGGGACAGACGGCGATCTATGTGGCGATCAACCAGCCCCTGATGGTGCCCGAGATCGTGACGGCCGTGGCGCTCCTCATCTTCTTCGCGCAGATCAAGGTGGCGACGGGGTATCAGGGCCTTGGCTATCTGATCATCGCCCATGCGGCCTTTTGCATCCCCTTCGCCTATCTGCCCATACGGGCGCGTCTGGAAGGGATGGACCTGACGCTGGAGACGGCGGCGGCCGATCTTTACGCCAGTGCGTGGCAGACCTTCCGGCGCGTGACGCTGCCCCTGATGGCACCCGGCATCGCGGCGGGGGCGATGCTGTCGTTCGTCATCAGCCTCGACGACGTGGTGATCACCGAATTCGTGAAGTCGGGCGGCCAGGATACCCTGCCCACCTACATGCTGGGCCAGATGCGCCGCGCGATCACACCCGAGGTGAACGCGATTTCCACGGCCCTTCTGGCGCTGACCGTGCTACTCTTGACCGCGTTCTTCCTGCTGACGCGCAAGCGGGCCTAAGCCCCGCGATCCATAACCCGAAACCGACAAGGAGAGACCGATGAAGAAAATCCTGATGGCCACCGCGCTGACCCTGGCCAGCGCACCGCTTGCGCAGGCGGCGGGCGAGTTGAACATCTTCAACTGGGGCAACTACACCAGCCCCGAGCTGATCGAGAAATTCTCGAAAGAATACGATGTGAAGGTGACGGTCACCGACTATGACAGCAACGACACCGCGCTGGCCAAGATCGAGGCGGGCGGGCACGGCTATGACATCATCGTGCCGTCCAACTCCTATGTGCCGATCTTCGTGGAAAAGGGGCTGCTGATGCAGCTTGATCCGGCGGAACTGTCCAACCACGGAAACATCGCGCCCGAATGGATGAACGTCGACTGGGACCCCGGCCGCCTGTTCACCATCCCGTGGCAATGGGGCACGACCGGCGTGGCCGTGAACACCTCGGTCTATTCCGGCGACGTCAACACCTCGGACATCTGGCTGAACCCGCCGGACGAACTGAAGGGCAAGATCAACGTCGTGCCGGAAATGTCGGACGTGATGATGATGGCCATTTCCTATGTCGGCGGCGAGCGCTGCACCGAGGATCTGGAGGTGATGCGCAAGGTGCGCGACGTGCTGGTGGCGGCCAAACCGCACTGGATGTCGATGGACTATGGCATGACCGAAAAGCTGTCGAACAACGATGTGGCGGCATCCGTGAACTGGAACGGCTCGACCATGCGGGCGCGGCTGATCAACCCGAACATCGCCTACGGCCACCCCAAAGAGGGCTTCCCGCTGTGGATGGATAGCGCCGCCATCCTGTCGGACGCGAAGAACGTCGAGAACGCCAAGCTGTTCCTGAACTTCGTGATGGAGCCCGAGAATGCCGCGATGATCTCGGCCTTCGCGCGCTATGCCAACGGGATCACCGGATCGGCACCCTTCATGCCCGAGGACATGGCGGATGCGCCCGAGATGAACATCCCGGCCGAGCTGATCGCGTCGGGCAAGTTCAACGCCACCTGTTCGCCCGCCGCGCAGGCGATCCAGACCGCGATCTGGACCGAGTTGCAGAAGTAGGCACAGGCTGAACCGACGGCAGCGGGGGGGGTCACACCCCCCGCACCACCGTGGGGTATTTGTGCAGGGTGAAGGGGCAAGCGCGTGGAGCTGTGGCAGCGGTCTGCCTCTGACCTTTCGCGGATGATCGCCGCGCGGGATGTTGCGCCGTCCGAAGTGGTGGCGGCGCATCTGGCGCGGATGTCGACGCAGGGTCCGGGCATCAATGCAGTGGTAAGCCCGCGCGACCCCGATACGGTGATGGCGGAAGCGCGAACGCTGGATGACGCGCCACGCAAGGGCTGGCTCCATGGCCTGCCGGTGGCGGTGAAGGACCTGGTGAACGTGGCGGGGATGCGCACCACCTTCGGCTCGCCGCTGTTCGCCGATTTCGTGGCGGAGCGGGACGACCTGATCGCGGCACGGATGCGGGCGGCGGGGGCGGTGTTCCTGGGCAAGACAAACACGCCGGAATGGGGGCACGGCTCGCATACGTTCAACCCGGTGCACGGCGTGACGCGCAACCCCTATGATCGGGCACGCAGCGCGGGCGGGTCCTCGGGCGGGGCGGCGGCCGCGCTCGCGGCGCGGATGGTGCCGGTTGCGGACGGGTCGGACATGATGGGCAGCCTGCGCAACCCGGCGGCCTTTTGCAACGTCTACGGGTTCCGGCCGACCTGGGGGCTGGTCCCCGGCGATGCCGAGGGCGATGCCTTCCTCGCCACGCTGGCCACCGAAGGCCCGATGGCGCGCAATGTCGAGGATCTGGCGTGGTTTCTGGACGTGCTGGCGGGCGAGAACCCGGCCGTGCCCTTCGGCCGGGCGTCGCCGGGGTTCGGGGGCCGCCTGATGGTCGATCCGAGGGGGTTGCGAATCGGCTGGCTGGGCGACTGGGGCGGTGCCTATCGCTGCGAGCCGGGCATCCTCGATCTGTGCCGGGATGCGCTTGGGGTATTCGCCGACATGGGCTGCACGGTCGAGGACGTGGCGCCGCCCTTTGCCGCGACCGACCTGTGGTTCGCCTGGACGAAGCTGCGCGCCTTTCTCAATGCCGGAGGCAAGCGCGCCCTTTTCGATGACCCCGCAAGGCGCGCGCTTCTGAAACCGGAAAGCCGGTGGGAGATCGAGCAGGGTCTGGGACTTGCAGCCGAGACCGTCTATCAGGCGTCGCTGGTACGGAGCCGTTGGTATGCCTGCGCCGCCGGCCTGTTCGACAGGTTCGATGCGCTGGTGTTGCCGTCGGCGCAGGTCTGGCCGTTTCCGGCCGACTGGCGCTGGCCGCAGGCGATCGACGGCATGGCGATGGACACCTACCACCGCTGGATGGAGATCGTGGTTCCGGCGAGTCTGGCCGGGTTGCCGGTGCTGGCCTGCCCTGCCGGCTTCGGGGTGGCGGGTTTGCCGATGGGGTTTCAACTGATCGGACGGGCCGGGGCGGATGCCGGGATCCTGGCGCTTGGGGCCGCCTATCACGCGGCGACCGACTGGCCGGGGCGAAGGCCGCCGACCTGATCGCGGTCCCCCGACGGCGGCGGCGGGCGATCGGACGTTTGCCCCTCGCCCCCGGTCACGGCTTTGCTATAACGGGGCGCATCGCTGATCCGGAGACGCAGATGGCCGCCGAGCTTTCCCCCATAGACAAGGCCAAGTTCCTCGCGGCGCAGCGCGCGGTCCAGTATGTCGAGGATGGCATGCGCGTGGGTCTGGGCACCGGATCGACCGCCGCATGGATGGTGCGGTGCCTTGCCGAGCGCATGCGCGAGGAGGGGCTGCGCATCAAGGGCATCCCCACCTCCAGCCGCACCGCCGACCTTGCGCGGCAGCTGAACATCCCGGTGATGAGTCTCGACGAGGCGAAATGGCTGGACCTGACCATTGACGGCGCGGACGAGTTTGACGCCGACCTGAACCTGATCAAGGGCGGTGGTGCCGCGCTGTTGCAGGAAAAGATCGTGGCAACCGCCTCTGACCAGATGATCGTGATCGCCGATGCGGCCAAGGAGGTGGCGACGCTGGGCAGTTTCCCGCTGCCCGTCGAGGTGATCCCCTTCGGCTGGCAGACCACCAAGGCGCTGATCGAGGAAACGCTGGTGGCGATGGATGTGCTGAACCGCGAGGTTTCGCTCAGGATGAACGGCCCCGCGCCCCTGGTGACCGACGAGGCGAACCATATCCTCGACCTGCATCTGAAACGCATCGGCAATCCCCGGCAACTGGCACTGGTGCTGAACCAGATCCCGGGCGTGGTGGAGAATGGCCTGTTCATCGACATCTGCGACATCGTGGTGATCGGGCATGGCGACGGCCGGGTGATCGTGCGCGACATCAACAACGGCACCACCGAGGATGACCGGGTGGAATTCGTGCCCCCCGCCAACATCTTTGCCGATCTGGACTGACGCCATGGCCTTTGATCTGGATCTTTTCGTGATCGGCGGCGGATCGGGCGGCGTGCGCGCGGCGCGCGTGGCCGCCGGGTATGGTGCGAAGGTGGGGCTCGCCGAGGAGAGCCGGCTGGGCGGCACCTGCGTCATCCGGGGCTGCGTGCCGAAAAAGCTGATGGTCTTTGCCTCGTCCTTCCGCAACGTGCCCGCCGAGGCGCGCGCCTATGGCTGGGATATCGCGGACGGCCGGTTCGACTGGCCCGCCTTGCGCACCCGGCTGCATGAAGAGCTTGACCGGCTGGAAACGGTGTATCGCGGGCTGCTGACAGGATCGGGCGTCGAGGTCCACGCGGCGCGCGCGGTGGTCGAGGATGCCCATACCGTGCGGCTGGACCATGGCCAGCGGATCACGGCCAAGCACATCCTCGTGGCCACCGGCGGCCGACCCGAACGGCCCGAGATGCCCCATGCGCATCTGGGGATGGTGTCGGACGATGTGTTCCTGATGCAGGCGCTGCCGAAATCCATCCTGATCGTCGGCGGCGGGTTCATCGCCTGCGAAATGGCCTGCATCCTGAACGGGCTGGGGGTCGAGGTGACGCAATATTACCGCGGGGCGCAGGTGCTGCGCGGGTTTGACGATGAGGCGCGCGGGCTGGTGGCCGAGGCGATGCGCGCGCAGGGCGTGGCGCTGCATTGCGGCACCAACATCGTCGAGATGACGCCTGCCGGGGCGGACCATGCGCTGACCGGCACGGTCACCGGCAGCGGCCCGATGCTGGGCCTGATGGCTGCCGATCATAGGGCGGCGGCGGTCGCCATGCCGTCGGGCCGGGTGGGCGATCCGTGCTGGATCAAGGCCACCAACGGCGACGCGCGCGCGCATGATGCGGTGCTCTTCGCCACGGGGCGGCGGCCCAACAGCGATGGCCTGGGGCTGGCGGAGGCGGGGGTGCAGATCGGGCGAAGGGGCGAGGTGATCGTGGATGCCTACAGCCAGACCGCGGTGCCCAGCATCTTTGCCATCGGCGATGTCACCAATCGCGTGAACCTGACCCCGGTCGCGATCCGCGAGGGTCAGGCCTTTGCGCAGACCGTGTTCGGTGGCGTGCAGACGCCAGTTGACCATAACCTGATCCCATATGCCGTCTTTACCCAGCCCGAACTGGGAACCGTGGGCATGACCGAGGAGGCCGCCCGCGACCAGGAGCCGATCGAGGTCTATGCCACAAGCTTCCGGCCCATGCGCACGGCCTTTGCAGGCCATCCCGACCGTGTGCTGATGAAACTGATCGTGAGCGCGGCCACGCGCCGCGTGCTGGGCTGCCACATCGTCGCGCCGGAGGCGGGCGAGATGATCCAGCTTGCCGCCATCGCGGTGAAAATGGGCGCGACCAAAGAGGATTTCGACCGCACCGTGGCGGTGCATCCCACCATGGCCGAAGAACTTGTCACCCTGCGGCAACCTGTTCGGCGGGGCTGATTTGCCTTGAATTTCCCGCTCCGATGCCCAGTTAGGAGCGAAAGACCAAAGAGAGGATAACAGATGTCTGGAAGCGGAGGTCCCTGGGGGGGCGGCGGCGGCGGAAACCGTGGCGGCGACGATGACCGCAACCAGCCGCCGCGCGGCGGGCGCAAACCTGGTGAAGGCGGCAACCCGATCCCCGAGATCGACGAGATCGTGAAGAAGGGGCAGGAACAGCTTCGCGTCCTGATGGGCGGCGGCAACCGACGCGGTAACGGTGGCGGCGGCGGCGGCGGCGGGGGCAACCCGCTGGGCCCCATCTTCACGCGGCAGGGGATGCTGCTGGGGGCGCTGGCGGTTGCCGGTCTGTGGGCATTCTCGTCCTTCTACACGGTGCGGCCGGAAGAACGCTCGGTCGAGCTGTTCCTTGGCGAATATTCGGCCATCGGCAATCCGGGCCTGAACTTCGCGCCCTGGCCGCTGGTGCGCGCCGAAATCGTGCAGGTGACGGGCGAACGCCAGACCGACATCGGCACGGGGCGCGGCGCGCTGGACACCGGGCTGATGCTGACGCGCGACCAGAACATCGTGGACATCGAATTCCAGGTGGTCTGGAACGTGTCGGATCCTGCCGCCTTCCTGTTCAACTTGGCCGACCCGCCCGACACCATCCGGGCGGTCTCCGAATCCGCGATGCGCGACATCATCGCGCGGTCGGAACTGTCGCCCATCCTGAACCGCGACCGGGGCGTGATCGCAACCGACCTGCGCGCGGCCGTTCAGGGCACGCTGGACAGCTATCGGGCCGGGATCAACGTGATCCGCGTCAACTTCGACAAGGCCGACCCGCCGCGCGAGGTCATCGACAGCTTCCGCGAGGTGCAGGCCGCGCAACAGGAACGCGACCGGCTGGAGAAAGAGGCCGACGCCTATGCCAACCGCGTGACGGCTGGCGCACGGGGTGAGGCCGCGCGGCTTCTGGAAGACTCCGAGGCCTACCGCGCCCGCGTGGTGAACGACGCCCAGGGTGAGGCGAGCCGGTTCCTCGCCGTCTATGAGGAATATGTGAAGGCGCCCGAGGTGACCCGGCGCCGGATGTATCTGGAAACGATGGAAGTGGTGCTGGGCGGCATGAACAAGGTGATCCTTGACGGCGTGACCGGCAGCGAGGGTGGCGGACAGGGCGTCGTGCCCTTCCTGCCCTTGAACGATCTGGCGCGGTCGGGCCAGCAGGTCGGCGGTGCAGCCGCCGTGACGGGAGGCAACAACTGATGGCGCGTTCAGCATTCATCCTGCCGGTTCTGGCAGTCATCGTGGCGGTGATCCTGTCCTCGGTGTTCATCGTGGACGAGCGTGAAAAGGTGCTGGTCCTGCAATTCGGCCAGGTCAAGCAGGTCAAGGAAGAGCCCGGTCTGGGCTTCAAGGTGCCGCTGATCCAGGACGTCGTGCGCTATGACGGCCGGGTGCTGGGCCTCGCCACGCAGCCGCTGGAGGTCACCCCGCTGGATGACCGCCGCCTTGTGGTCGATGCCTTTGCCCGCTGGCGCATCGTCAATCTGGTCGATTTCCGCGAATCGGTCGGGACCGAGGGCGTGCGCGCCGCACAGGTGCGGATCGAGCGTATCCTGAACGCCGCCATCCGCGAGGTTCTGGGTTCTGTGCCCTCGAACCGCGTGCTGTCCGAGGACCGGACCTCGCTGATGAACCTGATCCGCGATCGCGCGCGCCGCGAGGCCGCAAGCCTCGGGATCGACATCATCGACGTGCGTCTGACCCGCACCGACCTGCCCGAGCAGAACCTTGCCGCCACCTATGCCCGGATGCGCGCCGAGCGTGAACGCGAGGCCGCCGACGAGATCGCGCGCGGGAACGAGGCCGCGCAGCGGGTTCGCGCCAGCGCCGACCGGACGGTGGTGGAATTGACGTCCGAGGCGCGCAAGAACGCCGAGGTGGTGCGCGGTGAGGCCGACGCCTCGCGGAACGCGATCTACGCCGAGGCCTTTGGCCGCGACCCCGAGTTTTTCGCCTTCACCCGTTCGCTCACCAGCTATGAGCGCGCGCTGCGGGGCGGAAGCTCGTCCATCGTGATGCAGCCCGACAGCGCGTTCTTCGAATACCTGCGCGATTTCGGGGTTCCGACGGCGCCCGCGCCGGTCGTTTCGCCACTGGCCGCCGGGAACTGATCCCGCGCTGATACCCGGAAGGGGCGGTCCGCCATGCGGGCCGCCCCTTTTCCATGTGACTCGCGGCGACGCCCAACCATTTCCCATTGGACGAAGGGCGGCCACGGATGACAAACTGCTTCACATGCAATTGAGTCCCCGGCACCGGGGTTTGCATTGCGGCCCCTCGGCCTTAGGTATTGGGTTCGTTCAGCGGCTTTGTTCGACCGGGCCTGGGGCAGGTGCCCCGGCAAACCGGGGTCGGCGCAGGCCGCGTCAGGAAAGGAGTTTGGGAGTGCAGTCCAGAACCAATACGCTCGTCCGCAGGGGCGACACCATGACGGCGGGGGCCTGGCGGATGTTCCTGGCGCTCATGCTCGGTCTGGCGCTTGCGCTGTCGCAGGTGTCGCAGGCCGGGGCGCGCGGCGCGCCGGAAAGTTTCGCCGATCTTGCCGCGGCCATCAGCCCCTCGGTGGTGAACATCACCACCTCCACCACCGTCGCCGCCCGCGCGGGCGGAGGCGCGCCAACCGTTCCCGAAGGCTCGCCCTTCGAGGATTTCTTCCGCGATTTCCTGGATCGCCAGGGCCGCGGCGACAACCGTCCCCGCCGGTCCGAGGCGCTGGGGTCGGGCTTCGTGATCTCCGAGGACGGCTATATCGTCACCAACAACCACGTCATCGAAAAGGCCGACGACATCGAGATCGAATTCTTCTCCGGCAAGCGGATGAAGGCCAAGCTGGTCGGCACCGACCCCAAGACCGACATCGCGCTGCTGAAGGTGGAAAGCGACGCGCCCCTGCCCTTCGTGGCCTTCGGCAACTCTGACCTTGCCCGCGTGGGCGACTGGGTGGTGGCCATGGGGAACCCGCTCGGCCAGGGCTTCTCGGTCAGCGCGGGCATCATCTCGGCGCGCAACCGGGCATTGTCAGGCACCTATGACGACTACATCCAGACCGACGCCGCGATCAACCGCGGCAACTCGGGTGGCCCGCTGTTCAACATGGACGGCCAGGTGATCGGCGTGAACACCGCGATCCTGTCGCCCAACGGCGGGTCCATCGGGATCGGGTTCTCGATGGCCTCGAACGTGGTCACCAAGGTGGTGGACCAGCTGCGCCAGTTCGGCGAGACGCGCCGCGGCTGGCTGGGCGTGCGCATCCAGGACGTGACGCCCGAGATCGCCGAGGCGATCGGGCTTGCCTCCGCCAAGGGCGCGCTGATCACGGACGTGCCTGATGGACCGGCCAAGGATGGCGGGATGCTGGCGGGCGATGTGGTCATCTCCTTTGACGGGGCCGAGGTTGCGGACACGCGCGAACTGGTGCGACGCGTGGCCGATGCTCCGGTGGGCCAGGCGGTGCGCGTGGTCGTGATGCGGGAGGGCAAGACGCAGACGCTGTCTGTGACGCTGGGCCGCCGCGAAGAGGCCGAGGGTGCCGCCGTGCCCGCCGCCGCGACGGCCACCCCCGAGCCGAAGACGGTCGAGCTGCTGGGCCTGACCGTGGCACCACTGACCGCGGAGGAGGCGACCAAGCTGGACCTGCCACCGGGCACCGAGGGGCTGGCCATCACCGCCGTGGACGAAACCTCGGAGGCCTTTGCCAAGGGCCTGCGCGTGGGCGACGTGATCACCGAGGCGGGCCAGCAGAAGGTGACCCGCCTGCAGGACCTGCAGGACCGCATCAAGGAGGTCAAGGATGCGGGGCGCAAATCGCTGTTGCTGCTGATCCGTCGCGGCGGCGATCCCCGGTTCGTGGCGCTGTCGATCGAAAAGTGACCCCCGTGGAGGGACAGTGACAGAAGGGCGGTGCCGCGAGGTGCCGCCCTTCTTCATGGCGCGGCACCCGGCGCAGGCGCCGCATGGGTATTTGGACAAAGAAGAGAACGGCGTCAGGACGGATCGCGCCGGCCCGCGACGATGCCAAGCCCGCGCGCCGACGCCCGCGCCAGCACGTCGCTGTCCAGGCCCCGCGGGCGCTGCCAGGCGCGGATGGCGGCGCGGGTGGGGGCGTCCATCCGCCCGCTGAGCGGTTCCAGATAAAGCCCCCTCGCCTTCAGGGCGCGCTGCAGGGTCGAGACCAGATCGACGGTGATCTCGGGCGCGCAGAGCGTCTCGAACCACACCTCGCGGCGGTCCGAGACGATGCGCTGGCGCGTCTCGGTGCGGAAACTGGCGGGGGCGACCAGGCGGCCATCAGGGGCGCGACGCTCGGGCGAGGTCACAACCTGTTCGGTGACGGTTTCGACGATTGCGGGGGTCACGTCACCCGCCCAGCAGGCCCCGGCCGGGGTCTCGGGCGGTGTGGGTCCGCTGCGCGGGACCAGCGCCGCGCGCAGGTCGGTGGCCTGCGGGGTGTCGGGCAGCGGTCCCGTGCAGGCGGCCGCGACGGCCGCGATCAGCACGGCACAGGCCGCGCGGTGCATCGGGGATCGTGTCATGCGCGGGACTGCCCGGTTGTTTCCGTTCTGGGCGCTGAGGATAGCGGGTTCGCTGGCCACCGGGAAGGGGCAGCCCTCCGTGGGCCACCGCCTCAGGGCTGATCCGCCGCGCGGTGCCCCTCTTCGCGGAACCCCGGTTCCAGCAGTCTGTCCAGCCAGTGCGACAGATCCTCGATCGTCTCGGCCAGCACATGCACCACGCCCGCCTCGCGCTGCAGCCGCCCGGTGACGCGCAACAGCCGCCCCGCGATCACCGCCCGGCGATACCGCTCGAACACCTTGGCCCAGACCACCACATTGGCCACGCCCGTCTCATCCTCCAGCGTGACGAAGATCACGCCCTTGGCCGTTCCCGGCCGCTGACGCAACAGGACCAGCCCCGCCACCGTCACCCGCGCGCCCCCCGGCGGCTCATCCAGCCGCGCATGGGGGATGGCGGCGGGCGGGCGCGGCCAGGTGCCGGGCATCGGCGTGGGGATGGCCCATTGCCCCAGGCTCTGCGCGCCGGGGCGCAGGGCAGGATCGCGGGACGGGGGGGCAGGGGGTGCCGACATGAGAACATATATAGAACACCTCGCCTGCGCCGCCAAGCCCCCGTGCTGCCGCAACCTCTGGCAAATACCCGCAATCTGGCCTATCTGACGCATGGACAGGACAAGAGGACAGCCATGGCAAAGATCACCTATGTGGAACACGGCGGCACCGAACATGTGGTCGAGGTCGCCACCGGCCTCACCGTGATGGAGGGGGCGCGCGACAACGGCATTCCAGGGATCGAGGCCGATTGCGGCGGCGCCTGCGCCTGTTCCACCTGCCATGTCTATGTCGATCCCGCCTGGGTGGACCGCCTGCCCAAGAAGGACGCGATGGAAGAGGACATGCTCGATTTCGCCTGGAAGCCCGATCCCGCCCGCTCGCGCCTGACCTGCCAGCTCAAGGTCACCGACGCGCTGGATGGCCTGCGCGTCCAGATGCCGGAAAAACAGATCTGATCCGCGCGGCGGCCCTTATCCTGGCCCTCGCAGCACCGCCTGCGGCCGCCCAGACCTGGGCGCTGCCCGACGGCCGGGCCCATGTCGAAACCACGATGCCCCGGCCCGGAGCCAGCCGGACAGACCCCCGCCCCTGGCCGGTGGCCGCGCGCCTTGAAGGCCCCACCGACCGCTATCCGCACAACGTGCTGGGCGGCATCCCCGCCTTCACCGATCTTGCCGTCATGGCCCTGTCCTGCACCGCCTGCCGCCACGGATCGGAAGGCGCGCGCATCCGCTTGGCGCCCCCTCTTGTGTTCGAGGATGTGGCCCCCCGCCTCTGGGACGTCACCGGCGACGGCCGCCCCGAGATCGTCGTGGTCGAAAGCCATGAGACGCGCGGCGCCCGCCTCGCCGTCTGGGCCTATCCCGACGGCACCGCCGGGGGCAGAGGTCCTACCCGCATCGCCGCCAGCGCCCATATCGGCGCCCGCTTCCGCTGGCTCGCCCCCGCGGGCATCGGCGATTTCGCAGGCGACGGGCGGCGCGTGATCGCCTGGGTCGATCGGCCGCATCTGGCGCAGGAGGTCGTATTTGCCACGCGTGCGGGCGACCGGATCATCGAGATTGCCCGCGCAAAGGGCTTTTCCAACCACCGCATCGGCGAGACCACCATCGCCTCCACCACCCGGACCTGCGGCCCCCTGACCGAGCTTATCCTGCCCCGCGCGGGCCAGCCGCGCCTCGCCGCCCTGCACCTGCACAACGGCCGCATCGAGGCTCGCGACGCCGGACCCTACCGCGGGCCGCAAGACCTTGAACGCGCCATGCGCTGCCCCTGATCCCGTTCATTCTGGACCGAATATCCTTGGGGGGAGGCTGGGGGGCGGACAGCCTCCCTTTGCGTCAGAACGGGATCGCCTGCCCGTCCCACCCCTCGAAACAGCCCGAGCTTTCCGGCCCCAGCGCCGCGAACCGCGCCATCAGGCCCGCGACCGAGGCCGCCACGTCGATATCCGCCCCGTCGCCGCCCATGTCGGTGCGCACCCAGCCGGGATGATAGATCCCCACCGCGATCCCGTCCCCGGCCAGATCGGTGGCCAGGTTTCGCCCCAGGTTCAGCGCCGCCGCCTTCGACGCGCGATAGGCATAGCTGCCCCCGGGCGAGCGCGCCGTCGATCCCATGACCGACCCGATGACCGCCACCTGCCCCCCCGCCGCCCGCAGGCCCGGCAGAAATGCCTCCACCGTCAGTGCCACGCCCGTGACATTGACCGCAAAGGCCTCGGCCCATCCATCGGGGTCCATCCCCTCGATGCCCCGCGCGGCCCGGTCGGGATAGACCCCCGCATTGCAGATCAGCCGGTCCAGCGGCCCTGCAATCGCCGCCACGCCCCGCAGGCTCGCCGCATCGGTCACATCCGCCGCCATTGCGTCAATCCCCGCTTCGGCAGGCATCGCCGCCCGCGCCAGCGCCGTCACGCGCCAACCCGCCGCCGCATGGGCCCGCGCCAGTGCAAGACCGATGCCCCGGTTTGCGCCGGTGATCGCCACATGTGCCATCTCAGTTGACCTTGCGCGCGGGGATGAACGGCAGGGGGGCCACCGGCACGCCCTCTTCGATCAGGCGACGCGCCTCGTCGATCCGCGCCTCGCCATGGATCGGGCGCGCGGGCGCCTCGCCCGCATGGATGCGCCGCGCCTCGGTCGCAAAGCCCAGACCGACATGCTCGGAATGCTCCTCGACATGCCGCCGCAGCGCCGCCATCGCCGCCTCCTGCGGTGACATCGGCGCCGAAAGGGGCCCGGCCTGGGGCCGGGTGTCGGGGCCATGTGCGACGGCCCTTGGCCCGCCCGATGCGATGGCCGGAGCCATCGGCGCCTTTTCGATCCCCCCGCCGCCGCAGACCGCACAGGAAAGCTGCCCGGCCGAGGCCAGCCGGTCATAGGCCGCCGATGACTGGAACCAGCTGTCAAAGCGGTGGTCGGCGGCGCATCGCAGGCTGAAACGGATCATGGTGTCGTGCGGCCTCCCTCGCGGATTTTTTCCGCCCAGGGGCGCAACCTAAGGGCCGGCCTGCCGAATGCAAGCCTCAGCCGCGCGCCTTGCCTGGCGCGGCAAAGCCCGCGATCAGCGCCTTCAATTCGGCCTCATCGACCTTCTTCGCGGCCTTGGCCTGCGAGAACCAGCGCAGGCGGCGCTGGCCGGCCTCGGGAAACCCCTTGAGCTGCCGCGAGACGGCCAGCGCAAACACCGCGACCATGCAGGGCACCTGCGCCTCGTCCTCGCCTCCGCGGCGCATCACCTTGTCATAGCCATAGACGCCCAGGGCCACGGGCTGCACCTCGCCCCGCACGCCCGCCTCTTCCCAGGCCTCGCGCGCGGCGGACCCCGCCCCGTCCAGCCCCTCGATCGGCCAGCCCTTGGGCACCACCCAGCGGGCCGTCTCGCGGCTGGTGACCAGCAGCACCTCGACGCGGCGCTTGTGCCACCGCCAGCACAGCGCGCCGACCTGGCTGCGCGGCTCTCCATCCTCCGGGCGGAACTGGGTGGTTGGGGTCTCTTTCATGCCGGACTGCCTTCCTCGGAACACGCGGGTCCGTTCGGCCCACCGGGCCATCGGACCTCTGACTCACAACAACTGCGGATTTGTATAGATGTCGGTATCTCAGCAAAAGTGACACAACACCTTGCGTTTGGCCACCGCCTATCTTGCCGGATCGCATCGATTTGACGGCGGCCTGACGGGGGCTATCCTGACCAGGCGAAACGGAGGCGCGGGATCGTGGACGGAGCGGGGGCAGACCATGCGACGGGAACGGGCCCGGTGTTCATCGGTTCCGAAATCTATCGCGGCTCCAGCTATGGCGCGCGCCATCCCTTGCGGGTGCCCCGCGTCTCGACGGTGATGGACCTGTGCCGCGCGATGGGGTGGCTGGCACCTGCGCACTATCGCACCAGCCCGCGCGCCCGGCCTGCGGCGCTGACGCTCTGGCACGATGCCGATTACATCGCGGCGCTCATGGCCGCCGAGGCGGCAGGCGAGGCGAGCGCCGAGATGCGCACGCGGTTCCATCTGGGCACGCTCTCGAACCCGGTCTTTCCGCAGGTCTTCCGCCGCCCTGCCACCGGGGCCGGGGGCACGATGCTGGCCGCCGAACTCATCCGCGACGGGGGGGTGGTGCATGTGCCGGGGGGCGGCACGCATCACGGGATGCCGGGGCGGGCCAACGGGTTTTGCTATCTCAACGACGTGGTGCTGGGCATCCTTGCGTTGCGCCGGCTGGGGATCGACCGCATCGCCTATGTCGATATCGACGCGCATCATTCCGACGGGGTGGAGGCGGCCTTTGCCGCGGACCCGCAGGTCCTGATGATCTCGGTGCACGAAGAGGGGCGCTGGCCCTTCACCGGGCGTCTGGAGGATCGCGGCTGCGGCAACGCCTTCAACCTGCCGGTGCCGCGCGGGTTCAACGATACCGAGATGCGCGCGGTGCTGGAGGGGCTGATCCTTCCGCGTGTCGCGGGCCACCGGCCGCAGGCGGTGGTCCTGCAATGCGGGGCCGATGCGGTCGAGGAGGATCCGCTGTCGCGCCTGTCGCTGTCCAACAACGCCCATTGGCAGGTGGTCGCGGCGCTGCGCCCGCTCAGCACCCGGTTCATGGTGCTGGGGGGCGGGGGATACAATCCCTGGACGGTCGGGCGACTCTGGTCCGGGGTCTGGGCCACGCTGGCGGGGCACGAGATCCCAGAGCGCCTGCCTGACCCCGCCGCCGCCCTGCTGGCGGCGCTGACCTGGGGCGGCGGCGGACGCCCGCCCCCTGCCCCGCACCTTTCGACGACGCTGCGCGACCCCGCCCGCGAGGGGCCCCTGCGCGCCGACCTGCGCGACCGGCTGGCGCTGCTGGCCCGGCGGGAACAGCCCGGATGATCCGCGCCTTCCTGGCCCTCGACCCGCCCGAGGACATCCGCGCGCGGCTGACCGTGTTGCAGTTCCTGCTGCCCCTGCCGCGCCGGGTGGACCCGGCCGATTTTCACCTGACGCTGACCTGGCTGGGCGAGGTGCCCGACCCCGTGTTGGCCGCGCTTGACGATGACCTTTCGGGCCTGCGGGCGGCGCCCTTTGCCCTCAACCTCGCCAGCGTCGGCCTGTTCGGCGGCGGCGCCCCCCGCGCCGTCTGGGCGGGCCTTGCCCCCTGTGAGCCGCTGACCCGCCTGCAGGCCCGCACCGACCGCCTGGCCCGGCAGGCCGGTGCCCGGATCGAGGCACGCCGGTTTCTGCCCCATGTCACCCTCGGCCGCTTTGCGCCCCCCGCCCCCGACGCAGCCCTGCGCCTGGAACGCGCCGTGGTGGCCGAAGCCGGGTTTCGCGCGGGGCCATGGCCCGTCACCACGCTGACCCTGTTCCGGTCCTGGCCTTCGGTCCGCGAAGGCCCGCGATACGAACGCTTGGCAGACTATCCCCTGGTCTGACGCCCCGCGCGTGGCGCTGCCATGCCCGCACAGTCCTGCATCAACCTCGCGCGCGGCCACGATCCGCGGCGCCAGCACCACCGCAAGCCCGAACCACACCGCCATCCAGAACGCCTGCACCCGCCACATGGCCCCCCCGGGGAATCTCGTTTCCCGTACCTTCCCGCCACCCGATAAATGCCCGGTTAACGCCACCCCGCGATGACGCCGCCCCCGGCGCCGATGTCGCTTTTCCCCTCGCCCATCCTCGGTCCCTCTGCGATGGTTCCCCAACCGCGCGGAGGATCGCATGCTCACCCTGCACTACGCCCCCGACAATGCCTCGCTGATCGTCCGTCTCGCGCTGGAGGAAATCGGCGCGCCCTACCGCACGGCGCTTGTGGACCGCGAGACCCGCGCGCAGGACAGCCCCGCCTACCGCGCGCTGAACCCCGCAGGCCTGATCCCCGTTCTCGAAACCCCCGACGGCCCGATCTTTGAAACCGGCGCGATCCTTCTGTGGCTGGCCGACAGGCATCCCGGCGCGGGCCTTGGCCCCGATCCGCATCACCCGGCCCGAGCCAGCTTCCTGAAATGGCTGTTCTTCATTGCCAACACCGCGCATCCCGACCTGATGCACATCTACTACCCCGATCGCTATGTCGGCGAGGAGGGCCGCGCCTCGCACCGCGCCCGCATGATCGCCCGCATGCACACGCATTTCGGCCTGATCGACACGGCCGCGCGCACCGAGCCTGCGCTCTTTGCACTCCCGTCGGTGCTGGCGGCCTATGCACTGACGCTGATGCGCTGGTCCGTCCTCTACCCCGAGGATCAGGAGCCCTGGTGCGACCTTGCCGCCTATCCCGCCCTTTCCGCGCTCGCCGCAGCGCAAGACGCCCGCCCCGCCACACAGCGTGCGGCCGATGCCGAAGGTCTGGGCCCCGCCCCCTTCGCCGATCCGCAAGACCCCGACCCGCCCGAGGGCAGCGCCACCTGAGGACCGTTGAATGTTCCTGTCCGTCTTCGACATGTTCAAGGTGGGCATCGGCCCGTCGTCCAGCCACACGATGGGGCCGATGGTGGCCGCCGCGCGCTTCCTTGACCGGTTGCGCGCCCTGCCCTTTCAGGCCCACGGGTTGCGCGCCTCGCTCCACGGCTCGCTGGCCTTTACCGGCGTGGGCCACGCCACCGACCGCGCGACGATCCTTGGGCTGGCGGGGTTCGCGCCCGACACCTACGACGCCGAGCGCGCCGAGGCCGCCCTCGCCGCCATCCGCGCCAGCCATCGGATCGAGGCCCCCGACTTGCCCCCCCTCGCCTTCGACCCTGACCGTGACCTCGTGTTCGACTACGGCCCCGCCCTGCCCGGCCATGCCAACGGCCTGATCCTGCGCGCGACCGACGCGCAGGGCGACGTGATCCTGTCGGAAACCTATTATTCCATCGGCGGCGGCTTTGTGCTGACCGAGGCCGAACTGGCCGAAAGCGGCGGCTCGAAATCCCGCGCCCGCGCCGATGTGCCCTATCCGTTCGAGACGGCGGAGGAGATGCTGCGCATGGCCCGCGAGAGCGGCCTCAGCATCGCCGCCATGAAGCGCGCCAATGAGCTGCGCTTTCGCAGCGCCGCCGAGATCGACCGCGGCATCGCCCGGCTGTGGGAGGTGATGACCGCCTGCATCGAGCGCGGCATGGCGACCGACGGCATCCTGCCCGGCGGCCTGAAGGTGCGCCGCCGCGCCAAGGGCATCCGCGACGCGCTGATCGCCGAACGCGGGCTGAACATGACCGCCCCCCACACGATCAACGACTGGATGAGCCTCTACGCCATGGCGGTGAACGAGGAGAATGCCGCCGGCGGCCAGGTCGTCACCGCCCCCACCAATGGTGCGGCCGGCGTGGTGCCCGCCGTCATCCGCTACTGGCTGGACCATGTGCCGGGCGCAAGCCCTCGCCGCATCGGGGATTTCCTGCTGACGGCGGCGGCCATCGGCGGCCTTTGCAAACACAACGCCTCCATCTCCGGCGCCGAATGCGGTTGCCAGGCCGAGGTGGGATCGGCGGCGGCCATGGCGGCGGCGGGCCTTGCCGCCGTGCTGGGGGGCACGCCCGAACAGGTGGAGAATGCGGCCGAGATCGCGCTGGAACATCACCTCGGCATGACCTGCGACCCGGTGAAGGGCCTCGTGCAGGTGCCCTGCATCGAACGCAACGGCCTTGGCGCCATCAAGGCCGTCTCCGCCGCCTCGCTGTCGTTGCGCGGCGACGGCCAGCATCTGGTCAGCCTCGATGCCTGCATCGAGACGATGCGCCAGACGGGGAGCGACATGCACGCGAAATACAAGGAAACCTCGCTGGGCGGCCTCGCGGTGAACGTGCCGAACTGCTGAGGCCGGTCACGCCGCCATCGCCTGCCGCCGCCGCACCAGATGCCCCGCCCGCCGAACGGCACCGAAAAAGGCGAACTCGTCGGCATGGCGCACGTGATCGTCGGCCGGCACCGCATCGCTGGCCACCAGGTCCAGCGGCCCCTGCGGCCCCAGCCGGGGCGCGCGGTTGCGATGCGGCAGGTTCAGCGGGCAGCCCACACGGCGCCCGATCCAGTCCGTCACCGCATCGGGGAACCGCAGGTCGAACACGTGATCCACCTGCGCCGCCTGCCCGTCCCAGGCCGCAAACCGGTCCTGCCGCCCGATCGAGGCCAGACCCGTGGCCCCGTCCGCCAGATAGCCGCGCAGAAAGGCGTCGAACCCAGGCCAGCGCAGGCCGCGCCTGCCCGCATCCCGCAACAGGTAGCAATACCAGCTCTGCATCCGCCGCAAGGGCTCGCGCACCAGGCACAGCGTCTGCGGCGCCTGCCCCAGACGCGCCGCCAGCAGACCGGCCAGACAGCGCTGGTAATCGCCGACCCCCAGATGGCGCGGCAGGCGCGGCGGCAGGCCAAGCGCCCCGGACGCCACCGCATGCGTGCCCAGCGCCCGGCGCAGCGACATCGACGCCGCCTTGGGCATCTCCAGCACCACCAGCCCCGCCTCCGGCAAGATCAGCATGTCCGCCCCCGCAGCGCCCCTCAATGCGCAGGACAGGGTGCCACGGAACCCTTGACGCATCCTTTCGCCCCGCACGGCCTTTACCTGCGCACCCTTCAGGGTCTTTACTCCCGACCATGCCCGCCGCAGCCACGCCCCATGCCCCCGACCGCATCCTGACCGGGGTGGGCCTGATGCTGGCCTTCTGCTTCCTCGCCCCGCTCCTCGATGTCTCGGCCAAGCTCGCCTCGCCCGACATCCCCACCGGCCAGATCGTGGCCGCGCGCTTCGTGGTGCAGGGCGCGCTGATGCTGCCGGTGATGGCGGCGATGGGGCTCACCTGGCGGCTTCCGCGCCGCCTCTGGGGCCTTGTGACACTGCGCGCGGCGCTCCTGATCCTGTCGACCTACTGCTTCGTTGCGGCCATCGCGGTGATGCCGGTGGCGGATGCGCTGGCCATCGCCTTTGTCGAACCCTTCGTGCTTCTGATCCTTGGCTACCTCCTCTTTGGCGACAAGGTCGGCCCCCGCCGCATCGCCGCCTGCGCCCTGGGGTTCGGCGGCGCGCTCCTGGTGATCCAGCCCTCGCTCGCAGCCTTCGGCCTCGTGGCGCTCTACCCCCTCGGCACCGCCTTCGCCTTTGCCTTCTACATGCTCGTCACCCGGTCCATGCGCGCGATGCACCCGGTCACGATGCAGGCGCAAACTTCGCTCGCAGGAACCGCCCTCTGCCTGCCGATCCTCGCGATGGCCTCGGTCTGGCATATCCCCACGATCTCGCCCGTCATGCCGCAGGGCCTCGCCTGGCTCTGGCTGGCGGGTGTCGGGTTCTGGGCCGCCCTCAGCCACCTGTGCATGACCTACGCGCTGCGCTATGCGCCCTCGGCCACCCTCGCCCCGCTCCACTACCTCGAGATCGTGGCCGCCGTGGCCCTCGGCTACTGGATCTTCGGCGACTTTCCCAACCCGCTCACCTGGGCGGGCATCGCCGTCATCATGGCCTCGGGCCTCTACATCGTGCACCGCGAGCGGCTGGCCGCCCACCGCACCTGACCCCGCCCCTTTCATCTTGGCCCAAATATCCCGCGGGGAGCGCGAGGGGTGCGACACCCCTCGCTCCCGCAGCCGCCACCCGCGCAGCCCCTCAGCCCGTCAGCGCCGCCAGCGCCGCATCCAGCCGCCCCCGCGGCAGGATCACCAGCATCCCCGGCGCCGCGAACTCCAGCACCACAGGGCCCGACACCACCCGGTTCGACGTGCCGATCCGCCCCGCCGGCGCAAAGCCGATCCCGTCGATGGGCCATTCGAGGCCCCGGCTCACCCCCCGCACCGGCGCCATCGGCCACAGCGACAGCCGGTCCCCCGCCCGCAAGGCCAGCGCCAGCCGCGCAGGGGCCGCGAACACCACATCCTGCCGCGACAGCGCCACGCAAGGCGGCCCCCCCGCCGCCGCCCGCGCGGCCAGCACCGTCATCGCGGCCAGCGCATGGTCCATCCGCCCGCCCAGCACCCCCAGCGCCAGCACGAAGGGGGCGGCGATCCCCCGCAAGGCCTTGTCGAAATCGGTGGTCTCCTGCTCGGCGATCGGATGCAGGGCGGCTGCGGGCAAGGCTTCGCGCGCGTCCCCGATGCTGTCGAAATCGCCGATCACCGCCACGGGGCGCTGCCCCAGCGCCAGCGCCCGGTCCGCGCCGCCATCCGCCGCCACCAGCACCGGCGCCCGCACCAGCGCCGCCGCGAGATCCCGCGCCGCCACCGGACCGCCCGCAATCAGCGTAACCCCGCCGCGGGATTCGACAATCGGTCGATTCATGCCGATACTGTTCCCGATTAAGGCACCGATAGGGATGCGGGGCCACAAACAATCCTTCAAATGACCCCGTTCTGTCCATGGAATTGAACATCAACCGGGGTCAAGTGGTGACGTCGAGAAGAACAGAGGTGTGCCTGCAATGGTCGGTGCCAGCAAGATCCTGACGGTGTCCTACGGGACCTTCTCCTGCACGCTGGAGGGGTTCGACGATCCTTTCGACACGATGAAGGCCATCGCCGAGTATTTCCGCGACCTCGCCGCCCAAGACCGCTATTTCGGGGCCGAGCCGCCCCAGCCCGATGCCGCGATGCTGCACCGGCTGGCCGAACGCGAACTCCACCGCCGCGTCGATGCCAAGGTGCAGGACAACGGCGTGATCCTGCGCGCCTCGCCTGCGCCTGCCGTGGCGACCCACGCTGTGGCGGGGCCTGCGCTGGCTGCTGCTGCTGGCGTGGTCCCGGTCGGCCACGCCGCCACGGCCCGGATCAGCGAGCAGATTGACGATCTGGGCGAGGACATGCCCGCCCCCGTCACGGTCGCGGCAGGGCTGCCGCGCCTGTCCGATGCCTCCGACAGCCTGTCCGGCAGCGTCGCTGAAAAACTGCGCCGCCTGCGCGCAGGCACCCAGCCCACGGTAGCCCCCCCCAAAAACGCCCCCCGCGAAAGCGCGGAACTGACCGGGGCGCCGATCGCCAAAGACGCATCTGTTGCGCTTGCGGCAGAAGACCCGGCCACCAGCCTCGCGGCTCCGGTGGCAGCGGCGGCCCCCGCGGGGGACATGGCGGCCGAACCGTTGCCTGCCCCTGACGCACCGGCCGCCGATCTGGCACCCGAGGCTGTCGCCGACGACCCGGCCTCCACCCTTCACGCGGCGGTCGCCTTGGAGGGGCCCGATGCGGCCACCCCCGAGGTGGAGCCTGGCGAGGACATGGCCGCCGACGCGGCGCCCGGGTCCGACATGCCGTCACCCGTCGAACCCGTGACAGGGCCGGACACTGCCGAGGCAGATGCCGAGGCAGATGGCGTGCCCATGGACACCGCACGGCTGCGCCCTGACGAAGCCTCCTTCGCCGACGACAAGGCGTCCGCCATCGCCGCGGCCTTTGCCGCCGATTTTGGCGCGGACGAGGACGAGGACATGGCCGGAGCCACACCCGAAACGCGCCTCGCCGCAAACCTCCCTGCCGCAGAGACCCCCCTGCAGACCGCCACGGAAATTGCCGAGGATGCACCGGTCGCCGATGCCCCAGCCGCGCATGACCTGACAGCACGCGACCACGATGACAACGCCGCCCCGTCGTCCCGTTCCACCGACCTCCCCGCCGAGGCCACCGCCTCCGACGAGGACGACGCCCTGATCGCCGACCTCGCCGCGGACCTGCCCGCCGAAAACGCCACGCCCGAACCCGCCGAGGCCACCGCCTCCGACGAGGACGACGCCCTGATCGCCGACCTCGCCGCGGACCTGCCCGCCGAAAAAGCCACGCCCGAACCCGCCGAGGCCACCGCCTCCGACGAGGACGACGCCCTGATCGCCGCCCTCGCCGCGGGCCTGCCCGCCGAAAAAGCCACGCCCGAACCCGCCGAGGCCACCGCCTCCGACGAGGACGACGCCCTGATCGCCGCCCTCGCTGCGGACCTGCCCGCCGAAAAAGCCACGCCCGAACCCGCCACGCCGCCCAGCACGCCCATCGACGCGCATACGGATCAGGCACAGGCGGACGCCATCGCGCCGCCCCCGACCGCCGAACCGGCCCCGGCACCCGTCACCGACCGCATCCAGCGTGCCCGTGCCCGGGTCATCAAGATCCGCCGGATCGAGCCCGCCCCCTCGATCCTGTCACCGGAGGCCGAGGCCGAACTCGCGCGCGAGCTGGAAGACCTGCGCGGACGCGCGGTCGATCACGTCACCGCGCCGCTCCCGGCCACGCAGCGCCGCGATGCCCATGCCGGCCTGCCCGACGCGCCCGAGGATACGTCGGTCAAACGCCTGCTCGATGCCGCGAATTCGCAGATGGAAGAACCCGAAAGCCGCCGCCGACTGTCGGCCATCGCGCATCTGAAGGCCGCCGTGGCCGCCACCTTCGCCGACCGCGAGGCCGGAAACAGCCCCATGCCGCAGGCCGACGAAACGCGCCTGACCGCCTATCGCAGCGATCTGGAACAGGTGGTGCGCCCGCGCCGCCCGGTGTCGGGCACGTCAAGCGCCCCCCCCCCCGCCCCCCCCGCGCGCCCGGCGCCGCTGGTGCTCGTGTCGGCCCAGCGGATCGACCGCCCGCACCCCCCCGCAGGCCCGGTGCAGCCCGTGCGGCCGCGCCGCGTGGCCGCCCTGACGCTGGCCCCGGAGCCCGCCGAACGGATCCCCGGCCCCGACCAGACCGGCGGCACCGCACGGATGGCAGCATTGATCGCGCACGATGGGGATGACGAGGCGGATGACGACACCGGCAACATCTTCGCCAATACGGCCGATTTCGCCGATTTCGCCGAACGCATGGGCGCGCAGGCCCTGCCTGACCTGCTGGAGACCGCAGCGGTCTATGCCGCGCTTGTCGAAGGCCGCGACAGTGTGACCCGCCCGCAGTTGATCCGCCGGGTCATCGCCGCCAAGGGTGGCGACGAACTGACGCGCGAGGATATGCTGCGCAGCTTTGGCCGACTCCTGCGGGACGGGCGCATCGAAAAGGTGCGGCGCGGACAGTTCGGACTGCGCGAAGGGTCGCGCGCGCTGGCCGAGGGTCGTCGCCTTCTGGAGTGACAGGGCTGGAATGACCGGGGGCGGCAGCGCGCCCGTCGCGGCGCCAGTGACGCGCCGCCCAATGACACCCCCTGTCACCTAGTCCCTGCGGTGCCCCTGACCGGGCGCCGTTTCTGTCTGCGCCGCATGCTTTGCCCCTGACAGGTCAGCCGCGTCCGGGTCGGGTTGCCCGACCCCCAGAAACACAAACCGGAACGGAACCATCCACAGGAAGCCCAGCACGACATAGACCAGGAATTCCACCCAGAGCGGCGGACGGTCCAGCCAGTTCACCAGACTGACCGCCGCCACGATATACAGCGGCAGACCGACCAGCAGAACCACCAGCGACCAGCGCTTGCGCGCGCGATAGGATAGCGCCATGCGCCCCGTCTCCCCATTTCCCGCCGCCCCCGGCGCCGCCCGGGCGTCCGGGTCAGTCGGCAAAGGGATCGGTCACCAGGATCGTGTCATCCCGCTCCGGCGAGGTTGAAAGTAGCGCCACGGGGCACTGGATCAACTCCTCGATCCGGCGCACGTATTTCACCGCAGCCCCCGGCAGGTCGGCCCAGGACCGCGCCCCGGCGGTGGACTGGCTCCACCCCTCCAGCTCTTCATACACAGGGGTCACGCGGGCCTGCAGGTTCGCCGCCGTCGGCAGGTAATCCAGCCGCTCACCGTCCAGCATGTAGCCGGTGCAGATGCGCAGAACGTCGAACCCGTCCAGCACGTCCAGTTTCGTCAGCGCGATGCCCGACACGCCGCTGGTGGCGCAGGTCTGGCGCACCAGCACCGCATCGAACCAGCCGCAGCGCCGCTTGCGGCCCGTGACGGTGCCGAACTCATGCCCCCGCTCGCCCAGCCGGTCGCCATCGGCGTCGAACAGCTCGGTCGGAAACGGCCCCTCGCCCACGCGGGTGGTATAGGCCTTCACGATCCCCAGCACGAAATCCACCGCCGTGGGCCCAAGGCCGGTGCCTGTGGCGGCCATGCCCGCCAGCGTATTGGAACTGGTGACATAGGGATAGGTGCCGAAATCCACGTCCAGCAGCGACCCCTGCGCCCCTTCGAAGAGGATGCGCTTGCCCGCCCGCCGCGCCTCGTGCAGCACCTTCCACACGGGTTTCGCAAAGGGCAGCACCCGGGGCGCCACCTCCATCAGCGCGGCCTTCAGACCCGCCGCGTCCACCGGACCGAGGCCCAGCCCAGCCCGCAGCGCGTTGTGATGCGTGAGCAGGCGACCGATCCGCAACTCCAGCGTCGCCTCGTCGGCAAGGTCGGCCACCCGCACCGCGCGCCGCCCCACCTTGTCCTCGTAGGCGGGGCCGATCCCGCGCCCGGTTGTGCCGATCTTGGCCAGCGCGCTCTGCCCCTCGCGCGCCCGGTCCAGCTCGCCATGGATGGGCAGGATCAGCGGCGTGTTCTCGGCGATCATCAGCGTCTCGGGCGTAGCGACCACGCCCTGCGCCGCCAGCCGCTCGATCTCGGCCAGGAATGCCCAAGGGTCCAGCACCACGCCATTGCCGATCACGCTCAGCTTGCCGCCGCGCACGATCCCGCTCGGCAAGAGCGACAGCTTGTAGACCACCCCGTCGATCACCAGCGTATGGCCCGCATTGTGCCCGCCCTGGAACCGCGCCACGATGTCGGCCCGCTCGGACAGCCAATCGACGATCTTGCCCTTCCCCTCGTCACCCCACTGCGCGCCCACGACAACGACATTGGCCATGGCTGATCCTTCCGCTCGACAAACCCCGCCTCGTATAGCGGGGTCGGGCTGGTGACGGAACAGGCAATCACCGCCCCGGCCGCAATCCCCATCGCCACTTGCCCCGCCCCGCGGTTGCCCCTATCTAGATGCCAGCCAAAGGGAACCCGCGCGCGCCATGGAAAACGTCGTCCTCATCGTCCACCTGATCCTCGCGCTCTGCCTGATCGGCGTGGTCCTGCTGCAACGCTCCGAAGGCGGCGGCCTGGGGATCGGCGGCGGTGGTGGCGGGGCGATGGCCGGGCGCACGCCCACGACCGCGCTTGCGAAACTGACCTGGGCCTTTGCGATCGCCTTCATCATCACCTCGCTGACGCTGACGATCTTTGCCGCCCAGAACGCAACGGGCACCTCGGTGGTGGACCAGTTCGGCGGCACCGCCCCGGTGCGCGCGCCCGCCACCCCGGTGGCCCCGCTGGGCACGGACCTTCTGCCCCCTGCACCCGCGAACGCGCCCCTGACGCCGCCCCGCGCGGATAACTGATCCGCCACAATCGCTTGCGGCGCTGCGGGAATCGCCGACTGCATGTTGCGGTCGGGTTGCGCGGTAGGGCGTTCTGCACTATGCGTCACCTCCCGTGATGACGCGCATCGCACGCCCCCGAATCGGGTGGCGGAATTCACGGGGGGACCCCATGGCCAGATATGTCTTCATCACCGGCGGGGTGGTGTCCTCGCTGGGCAAGGGCCTTGCCTCCGCCGCCCTCGGCGCCCTCCTGCAGGCGCGCGGCTTTTCCGTCCGCCTGCGCAAGCTCGACCCCTACCTGAACGTTGATCCCGGCACGATGTCGCCCTTTGAACATGGCGAGGTGTTCGTCACCGATGACGGTGCGGAAACCGACCTCGACCTTGGCCATTACGAACGCTTCACCGGCGTCCACGCCCGGCGCACCGACAGCATCTCCTCCGGCCGCATCTACTCCAACGTGCTGGAGAAGGAGCGGCGCGGGGACTATCTGGGGAAAACCATCCAGGTGATCCCCCACGTCACCAACGAGATCAAGGATTTCATCAAGATCGGCGATGACGAGACGGATTTCATGCTGTGCGAGATCGGCGGCACCGTGGGCGACATCGAGGGCCTGCCGTTCTTCGAGGCGATCCGCCAGTTCGCCCAGGATCGCGCGCGCGGGCAATGCATCTTCATGCACCTCACGCTCTTGCCCTACCTCGCGGCCAGCGGTGAGCTGAAAACCAAACCCACCCAGCACTCGGTCAAGGAACTGCGCTCCATCGGCCTGCAACCCGATGTGTTGGTCTGCCGCTCCGAACACCCGATCCCGGACAAGGAGCGCGACAAGATCGCGCTGTTCTGCAACGTCCGCCCCGAGGCCGTGATCCCCGCCTATGACCTGAAGTCGATCTATGAGGCCCCCATGGCCTATCACCGCGCAGGGCTGGACCAGGCCGTGCTCGACGCCTTCGGGATCAGCCCCGCCCCGCGCCCCAACCTCGCGCGGTGGGAGGATGTGATGGACCGCCTGACCCATGCCGAAGGCGAGGTGCGCGTGGCCATCGTGGGCAAATACACCCAGCTTGAGGATGCCTACAAATCCATCGCCGAGGCGCTGACCCACGGCGGCATGGCGAACCGGACAAGGGTGCGCGCCGAATGGATCGACGCCGAAATCTTTGAACGCGAAGACCCCGCGCCGTATCTGGAAGGGTTTCACGCCATCCTCGTGCCCGGCGGCTTTGGCGAGCGCGGGACGGAAGGCAAGATCAAGGCCGCGCAGTTCGCGCGCGAAAAGCGCATCCCCTATCTCGGCATCTGCCTTGGCATGCAGATGGCGGTGATCGAGGCCGCGCGCAACATGGCCGGCGTGGCCGACGCCGGGTCCGAGGAGTTCGACCACGAGGCGGGGGCGCGTCGCTTTACCCCCGTGGTCTATCACCTCAAGGAATGGGTGCAGGGCAACCACCGGGTGGAGCGCAAGGTCGGCGACGACAAGGGCGGCACGATGCGGCTGGGGGCCTATACCGCCAACCTCGCGGCGGGATCGAAGGTCGCGCAGGTTTACGGCGGCACGGTGATCGAGGAACGCCACCGCCACCGCTATGAGGTGGACATCCGCTATCGCGACCGGCTGGAGGCTTGCGGGCTCATGTTCTCCGGCATGTCCCCCGATGGCCGCCTGCCGGAAATCGTCGAGGTGCAGGATCACCCCTGGTTCATCGGCGTGCAGTTCCACCCCGAGCTGAAATCCAAACCCTTCGCCCCGCATCCCCTGTTCGCCGATTTCATCCGCGCGGCGGTCGAGGGGGCGCGGCTGGTGTAACCCGGGATAATCCTGCAAGGCCAGACACCGGGACCATGCTGCGGGACCATGCTGCATGGCCCGACCCGTGGCCGCGCCTCCAACAGCGCAAGCAGACGGTCAGGCGGGCGTCCGCCCCGCGCGATAGGCCTCCAGCGCCGCCTCCACCCCGGTCGAAAAGGTCACCTCCGGCGGCCGCACCCCATGGGTCAACAGCGCCCGCCGGATCTCGGGCGAGGCGCCGACGACGAACAGCCGCACGCCGCGTTTCCTGGCCTTCACCGCCAGCCCCTCGACCACATTGGCCCCGGTCGAATCCAGAAACGGCACCGCCGCGAAATCCAGCACCAGCGCCCGGTGCGTGTCCGAGATCCGGTCCAGCACCGACCCGATGGAGGCCGCCGCGCCAAAGAAAAACGCCCCCCGGATGTGATAGATCACCACCTCGGGGTTGGCCGCGCGCGCCTCGTCGTAAACCCGGCCCTCATCCACCCGGTCGCCCACCACAAACGGCACCTCCGTCTCCACCTCCGCCGCCTTGCTCATCCGCGCGATGAACAGCACCGCCCCCAAAAGGAACCCCACCACGATGGCCTCGGTCAGGTCGCGGAAGATGGTCAGGAAGAACGTCGCCCCCAGCACCGTCGCATCGCCCCAGCCCGACCGGATCAGCACCCGGATCGCGGGCTTTTCGATCATGTTCCAGGCGACCACCGCCAGAACCCCCGCCAGCGCCGCCAGCGGGATGAATGACAAGAGGGGTGCCGCGAGCAACATGAAGGCCAGCAAGAACACCGCATGCAGCATCCCCGCCACCGGCCCATGCGCCCCCGCCCGCACGTTGGTCGCGGTGCGCGCGATGGTGCCCGTCACGCAGAACCCCCCCATCACCGCGGCCCCGATATTGGCCACACCCTGCGCCACCAGTTCGCAGTTCGACCGGTGCCGCCGCCCCGTCATCCCGTCCGCCACCACCGCCGACAACAGCGACTCGATCGATCCCAGCAGCGTGAAGCTGATCGCCGCGGGCAGCACCGCCATCACCTTGGCCCAGCTGATCTCGGGCAGCGTGGGCACCGGCAGGGTGGACGGAATGCCGCCAAACCGCGTGCCGATCGTCTCCACCGGCAGCCCCAGCGCCCAGACCGCCGCCGCCCCGCCCGCCACCGCAATCAGCATCCCCGGCCAATGCGGCCGAACCTGCCGCAGCCCCACGATCACCGCCACCGTCGCCCCCGCCAGCGCCACCGCCGCCGGCGTCATCGTGGGCATCGCAGCCCAGAGCGCGGGCAGCTTTTCCAACAGCGGCCCGGGTTCGGCCGCCAGCGTCAGCCCCAGCAATTCCTTGATCTGGCTGGCGAAAATGATGACGGCGATCCCGGCCGTGAACCCCACCGTCACCGGAAACGGGATGAACTTGATATAGGTGCCCAGGCGCAAGGCCCCCACCGCCATCAGCATCAGCCCCGACAGGAAGGTGGCCAGCACCAGCCCGTCCATCCCGTGCATCGCCACGGTCGAGGCGACGAGCACGATGAACGCCCCCGCCGGCCCGCCGATCTGAAACCGCGATCCGCCCAGCATCGACACCAGAAACCCGCCCACAATGGCGGTGATCAGGCCCTGCGCGGGGCTCGCCCCCGAGGCAATCGCAATCGCCATCGACAGGGGCAGCGCGACGATGGCCACCGTCAGCCCCGCAATCGCATCGGCCCGGAACTGCGCCGCGCCATAGCCCTCGCGCAGCACCGTCACAAGCTTGGGCGTGAACAGGTCCACCGTCGCCGCGTCGTCATGCTCGCCCCGCCGGGCGCCCCCGCGCGATGTCATGCCTTTCCCTCCGACCCTGCGCGACCAAGCATATCCGCCACCACCTCGCCCCCCGGCGCCGCGCGCAGCCTCACCCCGCGCCCGCCCCCCTCGGAGGGCGCCCCCTCCGCGATCAGGTCCACCCCCATCGCCTCCAGCGCCGCAATCACCTTGACCAGACTGTCCACCACACCCCGCACCTGCCCGCCGCTTGCCTCCATCCGCTGGATCGTAGGCAAGGACAGGCCCGCCCGCGCGGCCAGTTGCCGCTGGTCGATCCCGATCAGGGCGCGCGCGGCGCGCAACTGGGCAGAGGTGATCATGCGCAAGGCACCCTTGGGCTGGGCCTGCGCGGCGCAGGCGAGGCGAATGCCCATGAACGGGCAATTCTGATATCCTATACATCACATGGCATGTTCCAGATGGCAACCCCCTTCCGTCCCCGCAACGGCCTGTTTGACACCGAGCCGCCGCCCCCCCACTCTGGCCCCCGCAACAACCGGGGGCGCGAATGGACGACTGGTGGCGAGGTGCGGTGACCTATCAGGTCTATCCCCGGTCATTCATGGACAGCAACGGCGACGGGGTGGGCGACCTGCCGGGGCTGACCGCGCGCCTCGGCCATATCGCGGACCTCGGGGCCGATGCCGTCTGGCTCTCGCCCGTGTTCGCCTCGCCCATGGCCGACATGGGATATGACGTGTCCGACTACCACGCCATCGACCCGGTGTTCGGCACGCTGGCCGATTTCGACGCCATGGTGACCCGCGCCCATGCGCTCGGCCTCAAGGTCATCATCGACCAGGTGCTGTCCCATTCCTCCGACCAGCACCCGTTTTTCGCGCAAAGCCGCATGAGCCGAAACAACCCCAAATCCGACTGGTATGTCTGGGCCGACCCCCGCCATGATGGCAGCCCGCCCACCAACTGGCTTTCGGTCTTTGGCGGCAGCGCCTGGACCTGGGATGCCCGCCGCCGCCAGTATTACCTGCACAACTTCCTGTCCTGCCAGCCGGATTTCAACTTTCACAACCCCGATGTTCAGGACTGGCATCTGGACAACATGCGCTTCTGGCTGGACCGGGGCGTGGACGGCTTTCGCCTCGATACCGTCAACTACTATTTCCACGACCCCCGCTTGCGCGACAACCCCGCCGACCCGCGCGACAAGCCCGAACCCGACTCCAACCCCTACGAAATGCAATACCACCTGTTCGACAAGAACCGCCCCGAAAACCTGGCCTGGCTGGCCCGCATCCGCGCCCTGACCGACAGCTACGACGCCCGCACCACGGTCGGCGAAGTGGGCGAAAGCCACCATGCCGTGCAGATCATGGGCGACTACACCGCGCCGGGCCTTTTGCACCAATGCTATTCGTTCGAACTCATGGGCCGCGACTATTCCGCTGCGGCCTTCCGCAGCCGGATCGAGGGGTTCCTGCGCGGCGCGCCCCAGGGTTGGCCGATGTGGGCCTTTTCCAACCACGACGTGCCGCGCCATGTCACCCGCTGGGCCACGCATGGGATCACCCCGCAGGCACTTGCCAAACAGGCGGCGGCGCTCCTCCTGTCCCTGCCCGGCTCGATCTGCCTCTGGCAGGGCGAGGAGCTTGGCCAGACCGACACCGAACTTGCGCTGGATGAACTGACCGACCCCCAGGGCATCGCCTTCTGGCCCGCCCCCGTGGGGCGCGACAATACCCGCACACCGATGGTCTGGGATGCCTCGCCCCATGGCGGCTTTACGACCGGAACGCCGTGGCTGCCGGTCAAGGCCCCCCAACTGGCCCGCCATGTTGCGGGCCAGCAGGATGATCCCGGCTCGGTCCTGTCCTACTACCGCGCGATGCTGGCCTTTCGCCGCGCCACACCCGCGCTGCGGCGGGGGCCCACCACCTTCCACGACCTGCCCGAGCCGGTGCTGGCCTTCACGCGGGGCGACCTGCTTTGCGTGTTCAACCTCTCGCCCAACCCGCAAAGCCTCACCGTCACCGCCCCGCCCCAAGGCCCCTCACAGGCCGCCACCCACCAGGGCACCACCCTGCACCTTGGCCCAAATGGCCTGGCCTTCCTGCCCGGCGGGGCGTTGCGTTAACCAGGCCCCCACCGCACCCCGTGTCGGGACGCAAAACCGACGCAAAACCGACGCCCGCGGGACGGATGCCAGACGCAAAAAATCCAGCCGGATCAGCCGTTAACACCCGGTTCGTGCGGGTGTATCGCCAGATCGTCCAGGATCGGGCAATCGGGCCGCGCATCGCCGTGACAGGACGCCACCAGATGCCGCAGCGTGCCCCGCAGCGACTCCAGCGCCGCGATCTTGCCCTCGATCTCGTCCAGATGCCGCCCGGCAATCGCCTTCACATCCGCACTCGCCCGCCCCTTGTCCTCATACAAGGACAACAGCACCCGGCAGTCCTCCAGCGCGAACCCCAAGGCGCGGGCCCGCGCCAGAAACGCCAGCTTCATCACGTCGCTGTCGCGGAACGCGCGGTATCCGTTGGCCTCGCGCAGCGGGCGGATCAGGCCCACCTCCTCATAATAGCGGATGGTCTTGGGCGGCAGGCCCGACCGGTGCGCGGCGTCCTTGATGTTCATGCGCGCGCCTCCCTGACAGGCTGAATATACCGCAATCTCAGGGCGTTGGCGATCACGCACAGGCTGGATGCCGCCATCGCCCCCGCAGCCAGCATGGGCGAGATCTGCACCCCCATCACCGGATACAGAACCCCCGCCGCCACCGGGATCAGCGCCGCGTTGTATCCGAACGCCCAGACCAGATTCTGCCGGATGTTGCGCATCACCGCCTCGCTCAGGCGCAGCGCGGTCGCCACCCCGGCCAGATCGCCGCGCATCAACACCACATCCGCCGCCGCGATCGCCACATCCGTGCCGGTGCCCACCGCAACCCCGGTATCGGCGGCGGCCAGCGCCGGGGCATCGTTGATCCCGTCGCCCACAAAGGCGACCTTCCCCCCCGCCTGCAAGGCCCGCACGGCCTCGACCTTGCCCCCCGGCAGAACCCCCGCGATAACCTGTTGAATCCCCAGCACTTTCGCTACGGCCTGCGCGGTGGCCTCCGCATCGCCCGTCACCATCGCCACCTCGCGCCCCCCCGCCCGCAGCGCAGCCAGGGCCTCGGCCGCCCCCTGCTTCACCGGGTCCGAAACGGCGATCAATGCCACCGCAACCCCCTCCGCCACAACGAAAAACGCCGTCCGCCCAAGGCCCGCCAACCGCTCTCCCTCGGCCTCCAGCGCACCCGTCGCCACCCCGTCACGCACCAGCATCCGCAGCGCGCCCACAGCCACCCGCCGGCCCTCCACCAGCCCGGAAACCCCATAGCCCGGCTCGGCCCGGAACCCCTCGACAGCAGGCACCGCAAGCCCCCGCAAGCCTGCCTCCGCCACCACCGCCCGGCTGATCGGATGCTCCGATCCGGCCTCTACCGCCGCCGCCAGCCGCAGCACCTCGTCCCGCGCAACCCCTTCCGCCACAACGATTTCCGTCACCGCAGGGCGGCCTTCGGTCAAGGTTCCGGTCTTGTCAAAGGCCACCACCCGCGCCTCGGCCAGCCCCTGCAACGCCTCGCCCTTGCGGAACAGAACCCCCAGCGCGGCCGCCCGCCCCGTGCCCACCATGATCGACACCGGCACCGCCAGCCCCATCGCGCAGGGGCAGGCCACGATCAGCACCGACACCCCCGCCACAAGCGCGTGGGGCAGCACAGGCTCCGGCCCGAACACCAGCCACGCCGCCACCGTCACCACCGCCACCACCAGCACCATCGGAACGAACCAGGCTGTGACCCGGTTCACCATATCCTGCACCGGCAACCGCGCGCCCTGCGCCTCTTCCACCATCCGCGCGATGCGCGCAAGCATGGTATCCGCGCCCACCCCGGTTGCCCGAAAGGTCAAGGATCCCAAACCGTTGACACATCCCGCCGTCACCGTATCGCCCGCGCCCTTGGCCACCGGCACAGGCTCGCCCGTCAGCATGCTTTCGTCCACATGGCTGGTCCCGGCCGTTACCACGCCGTCCACCGCCACCCGCGCGCCGGGGGCCAGATGCAGCAGGTCGCCCACCCGCACCTCGGCCACCGGCACCTCGATCACCGCCCCGCCCCGCTCGACGCGCGCCACAGGCGGGGCCAGCGCCATCAGCCCGCGGATCGCCGCCCCCGCCTGCCCCTTGGCCCGCGCCTCCATCCAGCGCCCCGCAAGGATCAGCGTCACGATCACCGCCGCCGCCTCGAACCAGACCGCGCGCGCCGCTTCCGGCAACAGGGCCGGGGCCACAAGTACCAGCAAGGAATAGACAAACGCCGATCCCGCCCCCAGCAGGACCAGCGCATTCATGTCGGGCGAGCCCTTCAACAGTCCCGGAACGCCGTGACGGAAAAACCCCCGCCCCGGCCCCGCCAGCACCAGCGCCGTCAGCACCGCCTGCACCACCCAGACCGCCTGCATTCCCACCAGCCCGTGCAGCCAATGATGAAAGGCGGGCACCAGATGCCCCCCCATTTCCAGCACCACCACCGGCAGGGTCAGCGCGCCCGCCCACAGGAACCGGCCCCGCGCCCGCGCAATCTCTTCGGCCTGCCGGTCCACCCCCGGCCCGTCATCGCCCCGCAGAACGGCCGGATAGCCCATGTCTGCCAAGGCCTTGGCGAGATCATCACCGCCCTGCGCGCCCGCCAGAACCCGCACCCGCACCGTGCCATCCGCCAGATTGACCCGCGCGGACAGCACCCCCGGCAGCGCGCCCAGCCGTCCCTCCACCCGGGACACGCAGGAGGCGCAGGTCATCCCCTCCACCTCCAGCGTCATGTCCTCCCTGCGCGCGGGAAATCCCGCCGCGTCAAGGGCTTCTGCGACCTCATGGGCCACGGCCCCTGCAGGCACCCGCACCGCGGCCGCCACCAGGTTGGCCGAGCCGCCACCCGCCACCCGCGCCAACACCCGGTCCACCCGCGCCACGCAGCCAGCGCAGGACATGCCGTCAATCTGAAATCCGTAACTGTCTCGCATCGGGCTCTCCTTTGCCATGTCAGATAGGGCTTCCCGTCACAGGAAGGTCAAGGGGGGGGCACTCCAGATCGCGCTTGACCTTCGCCCCCGCGACAGGCCCTCATCCGGCCTGTGGACCCAACGCGGAGTGACAGCATGATTACCCTCAACGCCCCCGAAATGACCTGCGAATACGCTCAGGTCAGCGTGAAAAAGGCTGTCGCCAAAGTTGATCCGGGCGCGCGCGTGTCCGTTGGCATCGCCACGCGCCGGGTGACGGTGGCCATCGCCGCCAGGGCCGCCGCACTCATCGAAGCCCTTAATTCGGCGGAATTTCCTGCCGACTTGGCCGCTGATTAGCCGTGTCCCGCCCCCTGCCCGTCCTTGGGGCCGCCCTTACACTCGACATGCTTGCACGCCACCGCGACTGGGTCCTCTCCGCCCCGCGGGATGTTGAGTTGCAAAGCTTCGCCTCTGCCCGCGCCCTGATGGGCGACATGACCCCGCTGATCGACCGCGCGCGCGGCCTCCTTGATGGCCATGTCGGCAGGCTTGGCCTCCACGGCCCCTTTCTGGGGTTCAGCATCGACACCTACGACCCAGCCGTGGCCGAGATTGTCCGCACCCGGATGCTGGCCTGCCTTGACGCCTGCGCGGCGCTTGGGGCCGACCAGATGGTGGTGCACTCCCCCGTCACGATATGGGACCATTCCAACCATCTGGCCGAACCGCTCCAGGCCCAGGTCCAGATCGAGCGGGTGCGCTGGGTGATGGGCCCGGTCCTTGCGCGGGCGGCGGATCAGGGCGTCACCCTGGTCCTCGAGAATGTCGAGGATGTCGACCCCGCCGCCCGCCTGCGCCTCGCCGAGGCGCTGCACAGCCCGGCCCTGGCGCTTTCGCTCGATACCGGGCACGCGCATTACGCGCATACCCTCGCAGGTGCCCCGCCGGTGGACGCTTTCATCCATGCCGCCGGACCCCGCCTGCACCATGTGCATCTTCAGGATACCGACGGCTTTGCCGACCGCCACTGGCACCCCGGCGACGGATCGCTCAACTGGCGGGCCATCTTTGCGGCCCTGAGCACCCTGCGCACGATGCCGCGCCTCATCCTCGAGGTGAATGACCAGCGGGGCCTGCGCCGGGGCGCGGACCATCTGGTGGCGCTGGGGGTCGCAAGCTGACTGCGGTGCCGCCTTATTCTGCCGCCGCGTATCCCACAGGGGTTGCTCATCGGTTTCGCTATCGGTTCGAGAAACCGATGGGCTGGAAGGGTGTGCCCCCCGCCCCCTGGGCAGCAGACCAACCAGATGGCCTCGTGATCGCTCCGGGCAACGCTGTCTCGGAACGGTTCCAATCGGGGCCGTGCCACGACAGAACGCGATGATGACACGGGTCGAGCATCCAACCGGGCGGCCGCCACCCATCAGTCCAGCGGGTGGTCCGGCACCTTGCCCGACGGCGCGCGGTAGGGCCGTGTCACGTCCTCCAGCCGCAGGTCCAGCGCCTCGACCGAAAGGGTCACCAGACCGTCGCCCGCGAGGACCAGATGCACCTCGCCGGTGCCATCCTCGCCGGGTGTCCAGCCGACCGACAGCAGCGACATCACCGTATCGCGGTCGCGCCGGTCGATCCCCTGCGACCGCACCGCCATCACATCCCCGACCACCAGCAGGGCGCGCACCCGCTCATAGGGCCTGCGCGCCGCCTCGGCGGCCGCGCGGTCCTCCCACCGGAAGCGGTTCAGAAGCGCGGCAAAGCGGCGGCGCGGGCGGTCAAAGGTCAGGTCCCCCCCCGAGAGGACGGCATCCTGCAGCAGCGCCGACATCACCGGCACATCCCCGGCGTCCTGCGCGATGAGCCGCAGCGGCCGGTCCGCGCCATCCTCGAACCGAGCGTCGGTCATGCGTGGACCCGCTCGATGTTCGCGCCGACCGCCGAGAGCTTTTCCTCCACCCGTTCGTATCCGCGGTCCAGGTGATAGACCCGGCTGACGAGGGTTTCCCCTTCGGCCGCCATTCCCGCAAGGATCAGCGAGACCGACGCGCGCAGATCGGTCGCCATCACCGGCGCACCGCGCAGACGGTCCACCCCGGTTACCGTGGCGATGCCGCCATGCACGTCGATCCTCGCCCCCATCCGCATCAGTTCGGGCGCATGCATGAAGCGGTTTTCAAATATCTTTTCCTCCAGCACCGACACGCCCTCGGCGGTGCACAACAGCGCCATCATCTGCGCCTGCAGGTCGGTGGGAAAGCCGGGAAACGGCTCGGTCGTCACATTCACCGCCCGAACCGGCCCGTTGCGGCGCGCGACCTTCAGGCCGATGGCCGTCTCGGTCACCGACACCCCCGCAGCATCCAGCCGCTCGGCAAAGGCCGCCACCAGATCCACCCGCCCGCCCAGGCATTCCACCTCGCCGCCGCAGATCGCGGGGGCCAGCATGTAGGTGCCCAGTTCGATCCGGTCCGCCACCACGCGGTGCGTGGCCCCGCCCAGGGCATCCACCCCCTCGATGGTGATCGTCGATGTGCCCTCGCCCTCGATCCGCGCGCCCATGCGGCGCAGGCACTGCGCGAGGTCCACAATCTCGGGCTCGCGCGCGGCGTTGCGCAATTCGGTCGTGCCCCTCGCAAGCGTGGCGGCCATGAGCGCATTCTCGGTGGCCCCGACCGACACAAAGGGAAATTCAACCACCGCCCCGCGCAGCCGCCCGCCGGGCGCCTTTGCGTGGACATAGCCGTCGCGCAGGTCCATTTCGGCCCCCATGGCCTCCAGCGCCTTCAGGTGCAGATCGACGGGGCGCGCACCGATCGCGCAGCCTCCGGGCAGCGACACGACAGCCTGCCCGTCCCGCGCCAGCATCGGCCCCAGCACGAGGATCGAGGCGCGCATCTTGCGCACGATGTCATAGTCGGCGCGGTGGCTGGTCAACGCGTGCGAGGACAGCGCCAGGACCTGCCCCTGCTGCAGGCTGGCCACCTCTGCCCCCAGCGAGCCCAGAAGCTGCGTCATGGTGGCGATGTCCGACAGCCTCGGCGCATTGGTCAGCGTCAGCGGCTGGTCGGTCAACAGGGTGGCGGGCATCAGCGTCAGACAGGCGTTCTTGGCCCCCGCGATGGGGATCTGCCCGCGCAGTTCACCGTTGCCTCTGACCAGTATCGAATCCATCCACCCGCCTCACATGTTCTGTTCTTGCTCGCCGTCGCCGTGTCTCGCGCCGTCCATCGCATCCTCTGGCCCTGCCGACCTGGCCCGCGCCTGCGCCTTGCGCCGGGCCATGTTGGCCTTCAGCGCCGCCTTGAGCCGATCCCCGCGCGTGCCGTCCCCCCGCGCCTCTGTTGGACCCGCCGCATCGGGCGGGGCGTCGGACATGGGATGGCGGGAAGGCGGTTTCGTCATTCCGCATTCCTAGCGCAGGTGCCGCGCAGGGTCCAGATTGCCGCACCCGCACGCGGCCTTGTCTGGAGGGTCAGATTTCCACCCTTGCGCGGGGCCACGAAGGCGGCTATTTGCCCGCTCGTCCGGGGCGATCTGCCCGCGAGACCGGAGGCTGTGGTAGCTCAGTGGTAGAGCACTCCCTTGGTAAGGGAGAGGTCGAGAGTTCAATCCTCTCTCACAGCACCATCTTTCTTTCTTTTCTCTCAAGAAGATAGGCGCTATCAGGGACTTAGATTGACTTCGGTGCTACACCGGTGTGCTACACCGTGGTCTTGCAAATGGCGCGTCCCTACAAGCATCCCCGCACCAGGGTCTACTATTTCCGGCAGCATGTCCCGACCGACATGCGCCACCTGTTGGGGGACAAGATTGTTGGTCGCTCCCTGCGGACGAAGGACAAGGAACAGGCCAAGCTGCGCAACGCGGTCGAGGTCCAGAAGCAGGCGATGATATGGGACCGGCATCGCAAGCAGCCCGAACCCCTGCCGCATGCTCAAATCGTTGCCCTCTCGGGACTCCTCTACAGGGACGTGATGGCAACTACCGCATCGTGCCCGTTCATCCTCAATTAAGGCCATGGGGCTGGTCGAGATGATCCAATCGCTGCCCCGTGGTCCGGTGTTTTACAACCTGCGCCCCTTTCGTGGCAAAGCGGCTGACCCTGTTGAGCGCGCCCAGAATGCCGGGGCAAAGGTGGGCGAATGGGTCCGCGATGATGTGAAGACTACCGACAGGCGTTTGCAGCCGAACCACGCTTGGCGCCACCGTTTCAAGACTGTTGCCCGAGATGTTGGCATCAGTGAATCGGCTCAGATAGGCGAGGCTGTCCCGATATTCTGCCGCCATCGGAAGCGCGTCACCGAACAGGATCCAGTCATAGCTTGCGCGGTGTTCCCCAAGCCACTCGTGCAACTCGTCGGTCAGGAGCACCGCGCCGTGCCGGGTCTTTAGCTTGGGCACCGGCACGTTGAACCGTTCGCAGAAAAGGGCGATGCGCGCCCGGACCGCTTCAAGGGACCGGTCTTTTTCACTGGTGAGTCGCAGCCCGGTCGCGGGTTGTTCCTTCGTCATCGTCATGTCGTCCTCCTGTCGCCCTGGGGGCGGGTGCGTGACCGGCCAGCGGATGCGGGCCGAAGGACGAAAATGGGGCAAGCCTGATCACATCAGCGGGAAACTCGGTGGGATGATCTGGCGGTGATGCCGTTTTTCCCAATAGCTTCATAGATATGGAACTTTTGTGTGGTGGCGAGGGGGGGACTCGAACCCCCGACCCCGTGATTATGAGTCACGTGCTCTAACCAGCTGAGCTACCTAGCCAACAGCGCGGGGATTACGCAGGGCAGCCCCGGGCGTCAAGCGGAATCGGCGGTCACGGCATGGGCCACGCGCGGGCGGCCCGAGGCGATGGCCGTCAGCCGCGCCTCGATGAACACCCGGCGGCCCTCGATCTCGGCCTCGGAGAGGTCGCAGTCGTGGCGCAGCGCGACCTCCGTGGCACCCGCCGCCTGCGCCCGCGCCACAGCCTCGGCCCCAAGCCGGGCGCGCATCAGCGCCAGTGCGGCATCGCGGTCCGCCAGCACCTGCACGCCATCGGCCAGATGCAGCGCAAAGCGCCCCTCGCCGGGGCTGGTGATCACGCCTGTCGCGCGCTGCACCACCTGCCCCGCCACAGCCCCGATGGCATTGGCCACACCGGCATCGCCGGGCAGGATCATCGGGCAGCCCAGCCGATCCCCCACGGCACCGTAATAGCTGGGGGCCGAGGCGCCCAGACCGATCACCGGCAGGCCCAGCCGCGCGCTGATCGCCACCGTGCCGCGATGGCCCGCCAGCCCCGCGCGCAAGAGCGAATGCCGCGCCAGGACCTCCGGCGACTGTCCGGAAAAGGCGGGGTCATGGGCAAAGGCGGCCTCCAGAAGGCAGGTCGCCGTCTGCTCGGTCAGCTGCGCCACGATCTGCGCGGCCATCCCCGGGGCGCCATCGGCAAACCGCTCGCCCGCGCCGGTGCGCCGCCGCGCCAGCAGGCGCAGCACCTTTTCAGCCGCTGTCCGGTCCCAGTCCGCCAGCCGCCCATCCACATGCGCCGCGTCCGATGGCGTGGCGCCCGCGATCGTCACCAGCCCGCGCGACACCAGCCGGTCCAGCGCCGCCCCCTCCAGCCGCGACCGCAACGCCTCGGCCAGCGGCATGGGGGCGGCGATCCGCGCCAGAAGTGCCGCCTCGCGCGGCCCCAGCCCCGCCGCGTCGCCCCCCATCGGGATCACGAACCGCCCGTCCTGCTCGCCCGGGCTGTCGGACTGCAAGGCCCGGTCCAGCGCCGCATGGACCATGCCGCCGTGATCCACCGCGAGCAGCGACACCGGCACCAGCCGCCGGGGCCCCAGACGCAACCCGCCCGTCAGGCCCTCGGTCACCAGATGCACCTCGCTGTCGCCACCCAGACCCGTGGTGCGCATCGCCACCGCCTCGACCATCGTGCGGAAGGGGCCTACGCGCGCGCCCTCGGGGTCGATCATCGGCAGGCCCCCGGTTAGCACGGCCACGTCGGTCGTGGTGCCGCCGATGTCGGACACCAGCGCGTCCTCAACTTCGCTGAGCCACCGCGCGCCGACGATCGAGGCCGCGGGGCCGGAGAGGATGGTCTCGATAGGGCGTTCGCGCGCCATGTCGGCCGAGATCAGCGCGCCGTCGCCGCGCACCACCATCAGCGGGGCCGCGATGCCGCGCGCCGCAAGGTGGCGCAGGCAGGCCGCGATCAGCCCGTCGATCATCCCGATCAGGCGGGCGTTCAGAACCGCCGTCAGCGCCCGGCGCGGCCCGTTCAGGTTGGCCGACAGCTCATGCGAGCAGGTCACCGGGCGCCCCGTCGCCGCCCGGATCATCGCCCGCGCGGCCAGTTCATGCGCGGGGTTGCGGGTGGCAAAGCGGGCGGCGACCGCAAAACCGGCCACGCCCGGCGCCACCTCGGCCACCCGCGCGCGCAGCGCGTCAAGGTCCAGCGCCTCGCCTTCGGTGCCCGCATGGCTGTGCCCGCCCGCCACCGCGATCACCGGATCGCCGCGCATCGCCTCGGCCAGCCCGCCCCGCTCCAGATCGCCCGCGTCGAACCCGATGGCCACCAGCGCCACCCGCGCGCCCTGCCCCTCGACCAGCGCATTCGTGGCCAGCGTGGTCGAGAGCGACACCAGACCCACCTCTCCCGCGACCACCCCCGCCGCCGCAAGCGCCGCATCCACCGCCCGGCCGATGCCAAGGGACAGATCCCCCCGCGTGGTCAGCGCCTTGGCCCGGCCCAGCACTCGCGTCGCCGCCTCGTCCAGGATCGCGGCATCGGTGAAGGTGCCACCCGTATCCACGCCCAGAAGCACCGTCATCCCGCCATCCCCTGCCCTGCCGCCCCGACCTAGGGCGTTCCGGGGCCAAGGTCATCCCCGAATGCGACAGCGGATGCGCGCGAACGGCATCGCCTGCCCCCCTGTTCCACCGCGCCGCTCAGCCGGGGGTGCGTCTGCGGCCGTAGGCGGGAGGAATGGATAGCATGCTGCGATACTTTGCCACCGTCCGCCGCGCCGGTGGGGCCTGCCCCGGCGCAACCAGCAATCGTGCCAGCGCCGCGTCCGACAGCGGCGCACCGGGGTCCTCATCCGCCACCAGCCCCGCCAGCCGCGCCCGCAGCGCCGCCGCCGAGGGCGCCCCCTCGCCCGACCCGACACCGCCCGAAAACAGCGCCCGCAGCCAGAACGTGCCGCGCGGGCTGTCGAAACTCACCCCCGCCACCGCCCGGCTGACCGTGCTTTCATGCAGGCCCAGTGTTTCGGCCACCTCTGCCATCGTCAGGGGCAGCAGCGACGCCGCCCCGTGGTCCAGCATCGCCTCCTGCCGCCGCAGCACCTCGGCCGCGATCCGCAGCAGGGCCACCCCCCGCGCCTCCACCTGCCGAGCGATCCCCTGCGCCGCCTGCCGCGCCGCCTTGTCTTGGCCAGGGGGGGCGATGGCGACCGCGGGCAGCGCGCCCCGGTTCAGTGCCACCTGCCAGCCCTGCCCCCCCCGCACCACCACCAGGTCGGGTTCGCGCACGGGGGCCGCGCCGGGATCGAACTGCGCGCCAGGCTTTGGGTTGAACCCGCGCAACCGCCGCAAGGCCTGCGCAATTGCGGCCTCGTCAACACCCGACCGGCGTGCGATGGCGCGCGGATCGCCCGCCGCCACAAGGTCGAGATGTGCCAGAACCGCCACCATCGCCGCATCCAGCCATCCGGCCTCGCGCGCCTGCAATTCCAGACATTCGCGCAATGACCGCGCAAAAAGGCCCGCAGGCTCAATGTCCTGCAGACGTGCCAGCATGGCCTCGCCCTCGGCCCGCGTCAGCCCGGCCTCGGCCGCGATCGCGGCCACGGACCGGCCCAGCCACCCGGACGGCTCAAGCGCCATGGCGAACAGCAGCGCCTGATGGCGGTCGCGCGGTCCGGGAAACATCCGCGCGATGGTGCCCGTCACATGCGACATCAGGCTTGGCCCTGCGGCGACGATGCGCCCTGCGGGATCGTCCCCAAGTTCGGGCCCGCGCGCAAGCACGCCAGACCATCGCGGAAGCCATTCGCCCGGCGGCACATCTGGCGGCTTCAGTTGCAACGCCGCGTTCTCCGCCGCCTGTTCCTCCAGATACCGCGTCAGGCCCGAGGCATCGAACCGCAAGAGCCGGAGAGCCGCCGTCAGGCCCTGGGTCAGCCGCAGCTTCTGCGTCTGCGCGAGCTGGGTGCGGATGCGCTGCGTCATCGCCATCTCCCTTTGTGGCAAGGCTAGGGCGGACAACGGGGCGGCGCAATGCCGCGATACCGTGCCGCCTCGCCATCGCGGCGACTTGCGGATAGGACTGGAAAGATGAAGGCTGTCGGATCCCCTGTGACGCGCGACCTCGTCCTGATCGGCGGGGGGCATGCGCATGCGCTGGTCCTCGACTTGTGGGCGATGCGGCCCCTGCCGGGGGCGCGGGTGACGCTGATCAACCCCGGCCCCGTGGCCCCCTATACCGGCATGTTGCCGGGCCTGATCGCAGGGCATTACCGGCGCGACGAGATCATGATCGATCTTGTCCGCCTCTGTGCCCGTGCGGGCGTGCGGCTGATGCTCGACCGCGCCACGCGGATCGACCCCGGCCAGCGGACCGTGCAGCTCGCCGCGCGGGGCGCGCTGCCCTATGACCTTCTGTCGGTCGATATTGGCATCGGGTCGGATCTGCCCGACCTGCCCGGCTTTGCCGACCATGCGGTGGCGGCCAAGCCCCTCGGTCCCTATGCCGACCGTTGGCAGGATTTCCTCGACACCGCCCCCGACGCCCCCCGGATCGTGGTGATCGGCGCGGGCCTTGGGGGGGCGGAACTGGCGCTTGCCATGGCGCACCGGCTGCGCGTCACCGGGCGCGATCCGGCGATCACCATCATCGACAGGTCGGCAGAGGCGCTGTCGCAAGTGGCGCCACCGGCGCGTCGCCACCTTCTCGCGGCGCTGGACGCGGCGGGCGTCGTCGTCGTCACCGGCGCAAGCCCCGCCGCCATCGCACCCGACAGCGTGACGCTGCAGTACGGCCGCGTGCTGCGGTCGGATTTCACGCTATCGGTGGCCGGTGCGCGCCCGCAAGACTGGCTGGCCGATTGTGGACTGGCGCTGCATGAGGGTTTTCTGGCTGTCGGCCCCACCCTGCAGACCTCAGACCCCGCGATCCTCGCCGCAGGTGACTGCGCACATCTCAGCCACGCGCCGCGCCCCAAGGCAGGCGTCTATGCCGTGCGCGCGGCTCCCGTGCTTTATCACAACCTGCGGGCGGGGCTTTCAGGTGCACCGATGCGCGCCTTCCACCCGCAACGGGACTATCTGAAACTCGCCTCGATGGGGGACCGCAACGCGCTTGCCGACCGCCGCATCGCGGGCGTGCCCCTCAGCCTGTCCGGCCCCTGGGTCTGGCGCTGGAAGGACCGGATCGACCGTGCCTTCATGCAGAAATTCGCCCCCCGACCGCAGCCCCTTCCCACCCTGCCCCCGCATCCCGCCGCCGATGGACTTGCCGAACTTCTGTCCGCCCGACCGCTTTGCGGAGGCTGCGGGGCAAAGCTCGGGGCGCAGGACCTGGCACAAGCCCTGCGCAGCCTGCCCCCGCCACAGCGCCCCGACCTGATCGCGGGGCCCGGCGACGATGCGGCCATCCTTCGCATGGGCCCCGGCGGCGCGCTGCAGGTCATCACCACCGACCACCTGCGCGCCGTGACCCAGGATGAGGCGCTGATGGCCCGCATCGCCGCCATCCATGCCCTCGGTGACATCTGGGCAATGGGTGCGGCCCCGCAGGTGGCGCTGGCCCAGATCATCCTGCCCCGCGATGCCCCGGCAATACAGTCCCGCCGCCTGTCCGCGATCATGGCTGCGGCGGGCGGGGTGTTCCGCGCGGCGGGGGCCGATATCGCGGGCGGCCACTCCTCGGCCGGGGCGGAACTGGTGATCGGCTTTACCGTCACAGGCCTCCTGCCCGGCGCCGCCCAGCCGCCGGTGACCAAGGCCGGGGCGCGGCCCGGCGACGCGCTGATCCTGACCAAGGCCATCGGAACGGGCACGATCCTCGCCGCGCTGATGGCCGATGCACCCACCTCCCCCGGCGTGATCCTGGGCGAGGCGGTCGCAACCGCCTTTGCCGGCATGCAGCGCCCCATGACAGAGGATGCCGCCATCCTCGCCCCCCTCGCCCATGCGATGACCGATGTCACGGGCTTCGGCCTCGCGGGTCATCTGCTCGAGATGATGGACGCCTCTGGCTGCGCCGCGCGCCTGTCGCTGGCCGACCTGCCGCGTCTGCCGGGGGCCGAGGCGCTGGCGGCCCAGGGTCAGGCCTCCAGCCTGGCCCCCCTGAACCGGGCGGCGACCGAAGCGCGCATGGGCGCGCCATCAACCCCCGCCGCCGCCCTCCTGTGGGATCCGCAGACCTGCGGCGGCCTTCTGGCAGCCCTTCCCGCAGATCACGCCCGGGACGCCCTCGGTCGGCTGGCCGCTGCGGGCATCCCCGCCGCGCGCATCGGCGAGGTTGTCGAAGGCCCACCGCATCTGACCGTGACCGACTGATCCTTGCGCGCCCCGTTTTCTTCTTTGTGCAAATACCCATTGCGACCTCGCCCCCCGGCGCACCGCCTCAGATCAGGTCCCGCGTCAACGCCCCGCCGCGACCAGCGCCGCCAGCGCCCCGGCCCCCGCCGCGATTCCCGCCGCATCCAGGGACGGCAGATCCAGCCGCGCGGCGGGTGCCCCGTTCCGCGCGCGCGCCCGCGCATAGAGCGGGTCATAATGCCGCGCGATCAGCCCCTCGGCCAGCGGCAACAATGCGCCCGCCGACACCATCCCCTGCCAGCCCTCGATCACCTCGCGCGGCTGCCAGGGCCGCAACCGCTCGATCAGCGCAGCCAGCCTGCCCCGGTCCGCCCCCAGATCGGGATAGGCGCGCAAGAGATAGGCGGCCCGTTCGGCCCGGGGTGCCGCCACCTCGATGCGCATCGCTCCCCGCATTGCGCGCAACACCGCAGGCGGCAGTTGCAGCGCGCCCAGCATCGGGCTTTCCGCCTCCATCGCGACGGCACGCGCGGGGTCCAGCCGGGCCATGGCCACCGCCAGCGCCCCCTCGAAGGCGCGCTGTGTCGGCTGTCCGCCCTCCGCCGCACCGAAGATCGACCCGCGATGCCGCGCCAGTCCCTCGAGATCGATCACCTGCACCCCTTGCGCCGCCATAGCTGCCAGAAGCGCCGTCTTGGCCGTGCCGGTATCGCCGTCGATCACCACCACGGGGGCCGGAAAGGGCGCGTCGGTCACCGCCTCCACCACCAGCCGCCGCCAGGCCTTGTAGCCGCCCGCCACCGTCTCCACCCGCCAGCCGATGGCGCTCAGGATCGTGGCGAAAGACCCCGACCGCTGTCCCCCCCGCCAGCAATAGACCAGCGGCCGCCAGCCCCCCGGCCGGTCCGCCAGCACCCCTTCCAGATGCGCAGCCGCATTGCGCGCAACCAGTGCCGCCCCCAGTTTTCGTGCGGAAAACGGGCTGACCTGCTTGTAGATCGTGCCGACACGCGCGCGCTCTTCATCGCTCAGGACCGGCAGATTGATCGCGCCCGGCAGGTGGTCAGCGGCATATTCGGACGGCGCGCGCACGTCGATGATGTCGTCGTAGCCGGCGTCCAGCGGGTGCAGGACCGAGGTGATGTGCAAAGCCATGCAACCGCTTTACCGCCTGGTCCCCGGATCGGCCAGACCCCGTGCTCGACGCGGGGCCCCGCATGCGCCAGTCTCGCCGCATGCATCGCCTGCTGACGCCAGATCGGCGTGACCGTGACCTATGACCCCGCCTATGCGCGCCTTGCCTTTCCCGGCGGCGACATTGACCGGGCGCGGGGTGGGGCTGTGCACCGATGTCATCGTCCGCGCGCTGCACGATGCGGAGGGGATCGACCTGCAACTGGCGGTGAACCGCGACATGCAGGCGGCTTTCGCGGCCTATCCCCGGACCTGGGGCCTGACAGGGCCCGACCGCAACATCGACCAGCGCCACGTCTGCAACTTTGCCACGCTGCTCCCCCGGAGCGGGGCGCGCCTGCGCGCCTCGTCTTTCCCGCAAGACTTTCACCCCGGCGACATAGTTGCCACAGCCCTGCCCGGCAGCCTGCTCCATATCGCGCTGGTCACCGATCGCACCGGCCCCGCCGGCGCGCCGATGATCCCGCACAACATCGGGGGTGGCGCGCGCGAAGAGCACCGGCTGTTCGCCTTTCCTGACACCGGCCATTTCCGTCTGGACGATGCGGCGCGGGCGCGGCTGTCCCGCCCGGGCCGTTCCTGAGCGGGTGCCGGAAATCTGTCCACAACTTCTGGCGGCCTTTGTCACGGGACCGATTCATCTCGACGTGTAGCCTGCGCTGGACGGTCCCCACCGTCCGACTCGGGCCAGCCCTGTCCCATCCCCATCGCGGCGCACGGCCTTCCCCGGCCACGCCGCCCTGGCCCGAAACCTGAGGCACCCCCGGCCCCCGTCCCCTCGGGTCCGCCAGGGGTGCCTTTTTTTTCCGTCGGGGCCGCACCGATCCTGTGCAAGCCGTGGGATTCCCAGCCGGTGCTGCCGGACATATCTTTCCGCCGTCCGCAGTTGCCCGAGAGCCCAGCCATGCCCCTTCTTCCCGCCAACACCCGCGTCGGCCATGTCCATCTGAAGGTCGCCGACCTCGACCGCGCCATCGCCTTTTATGCGGGCGTCCTCGGCTTCGAGGTGACGCAGCGCTTCGGCCCCCAGGCTGCGTTCCTGTCGGTGGGCGGGTATCACCACCATATCGGCCTGAACACCTGGGACAGTGCCGGCGCCTCTGCGCCTCCGCCTGGCCACACAGGCCTGTACCACACCGCGTTCCTGTTCCCCGACCGCGCCAGCCTCGGGGCCGTGCTGAGCCGGGTGGTGGCGGCCGGCATCCCCATCGACGGGGCCGCCGATCACGGCGTGAGCGAGGCTGTGTATCTGCGCGACCCCGACCAGAACGGCGTGGAGCTTTACCGCGACCGCGCGCCCGAGGACTGGCCCCGCGATGCCGAGGGTGGGCTGGCCATGTTCAACGCCCCTCTGGACCTCGCCGCCCTGATGGCCGAGGCGGGCTGACCCGCCTCATGGCCGCAGCAGGCGGAATGCCGCAGAGGCTCCCCAACCGGCCACCACCGCCAGCACCAGCGAAAGAAGGCCATACAGAAGCGGCTGCTGGCGCGAAAGGTTGAACACCCAACGCTCGAACCCGGCCTTCTGCACCGGGATGGTGCGCTCCTGCGCGTCCACCACCGCGCCACCGCGCAGCAGGAAGAGCCGCACGCGATACACCCCCTCGGTCAGGTTCGCGGGCAGCCGGATGTCGGTGCGGAACAGCGTGTCCTCGGTCAGGCTGACCCCGCCTTCCAGAATTGAATACCGCTCCTCGCCTACCCGAATGCGGATCAGCGCCTCGACGAACCGCGGGCTGTCGGCGGCGGCCCCCGCGATGCCGACCGACCGGATGGCGCGAGGGATGGTGATCTTGTGGCGCAGGTTCTCGGTCTCTGACAGGATGCCCTCCAGAGGTGCAGTCGCGGCAATGGCATAAAAGGACGGCGCACGGTCAATCCGCACCGTCTCGGCATTGACCCAGATCCCGAAGCGGCGGGCTTTCTTGCGCACGATGATGGGGGTGGACGGCCCCTCGACCGTCACGATCACATGCAGGGGTGCGCCCCCGGGGATCGGGGCCTCCCGACGCACCGCGCCATAGACCAGGATCTCCTCGCCGGTGAAATCGGCGGTGATGGCGACGCTGGCGTGGCTCAGCCCCGCCACGATGGTTTCGGCCCTGAGCGGCGCCGCCATGAGGATGAACAGCAAAAGCCACCTCATGGCATCACCCCCGGCGTCAGCGAATACAGCTCATCCGGCGACAGCAAAAGGTCCAGCGCCACCCGCAGGCAAACCCCCAGCACCAGAAGCGCAAGCAGGATGCGCAGCTGCTCGGCCCGCAGCATCACCCCGATCCGCGCGCCCAGTTGCGCCCCTACCACCCCGCCGAGGATCAGGAGGGCGGCCAGCACGATATCCACCGTCTGGCTGGTGACGGCATGCATGACAGTGGTGAAGGCGGTGACAAAGATGATCTGAAACAGCGACGTGCCCACCACCACCCGCGTGGGCATCCCCAGGAGGTAGATCATCGCGGGCACCATGATGAACCCGCCCCCCACCCCCATGATCGCGGCCAGAAACCCCACCATCGCCCCCACGGCGAGCGGCGGCAGGACCGAGATGTAAAGGCCCGACGCCCGGAACCGCATCTTCAGCGGCAGGCCATGCACCCAGGTATGCACATGGGCACGCCGCACCGGCGCGCCGGGGGTGCGCGACCGGCGCAGGGTGGCCAGACTCTCGCGCAGCATCATGCCGCCCATGCCGCCCAGGAAGACCACGTAGCACAGCTGCACGAACAGATCGACCTGCCCCGCCCGCGTCAGCATCGCAAAGACCCAGATCCCAAGCGCCGACCCCGCCACCCCGCCCGCCAGCAGCACCCAACCCATGCGGAAATCCACGGCCTTGCGGCGCACCTGCGCCAGCACGCCCGAGACCGACGAGGCCACCACCTGATTTGCCCCGGTGGCCACGGCCACGGCGGGCGGAATGCCCATGAAGAACAAAAGCGGCGTGATCAGGAACCCGCCCCCCACCCCGAACATGCCCGACAACAGCCCGACCACCCCGCCAAGGCCCAACAAGACCAGCGCGTTCACGGACAGCTCGGCAATGGGAAGATAGATCTGCATCGGGAAGGGAACGGCCCCGGCTAAGGCTGCGCGTCCCACCGTCGCCCGCCCGCCCCCGGTTGTCAAAGCGCCATGGCCGCGCGGGCGATCACATCGCGCGCAGCATGGCGCGCAGGACACGCTCCAGCTTGGCCGCGCCCAGCGGGGCCATCGCCTTGGTCTGCGCGTGGCTGATCACCTCGTCCGACAGCCCCGCCGCCATGTTGGTGATCGTGCTGACCGCGGCCACCCGCAGGCCCAGGAACCGCGCCAGGATCACCTCGGGCACGGTGGACATCCCTACCGCATCCGCCCCCAGCACGCGGATCGCCCGGATCTCGGCCGGGGTCTCGAAGGAGGGGCCGGAAAACCAGGCATAGACACCCTCGGGCAGCGCCACGCCCACCTCCGCCGCTGCTGCCCGCAAGGCCGCGCGCAGGCCAGGATCATGCGCATCGCCCATCGGCACGAAGCGCGCATCCGTCGCCTCGCCGACCAGCGGATTGAGGCCGGAAAAGTTGATGTGGTCGGACAAAAGCATCAGATCGCCCGTCGGAATATCCGCCCGCAGCGACCCCGCCGCATTTGTCAGGATCACCGCGTCGGCCCCCAGCGCGCGCAACACCTCCAGCGGTCGGCGCATCTCGGCCGGATTGCCCCGCTCGTAATAATGCGCGCGGCCCCCGAACACGGCCACCCTCACCCCCTCCAGATCGCCGATCACAAGGGTCGGATTGTGCCCGCTGACACCCGCATGCGGAAAGCCGGGAAGATCGGCATAGGGAATCGACACCCCCTCGACCGCACCCGCCAGATGCCCAAGCCCCGACCCCAGGATCAGTCCAAGCCGCACAGGCGCCTCCCCGGCCCGCGCCCGGATCATCCCTGCCGTCTTTGCTGGCGTCATCGTCCGCTCCCGTGAAAACCGTCGCAGGGGGGCTGTCTGCCCCCCTCGCCCCTTCGGGGCTCACCCCCCGAGGATATTTCGGGACGAAAGAAGCTGCAAGGAACGGCCTAGCCTTCTTCTGTCTCCAAATATCCCGGGGGTGAGGCCCGCAGGGCCGAGGGGGCGGCGCCCCCTATCTTTCCTTCACATATGGCTCACCACCCGCGCGCGGCGGGATGGCCTTTCCCACGAACCCCGCAAGGATCACGACCGTCAGCACGTAAGGCAGCGCCTGCATGAACTGCACCGGCAGCACGATGAGGCCGAGGTCGATGTTCTGGTACCGGTTGCCAAGCGCCTCCAGCAACCCGAACAGCAGGCAGGCCCCCAGCGCGTGCCAGGGGCGCCATTTGGCAAAGATCAGCGCCGCCAGCGCGATGAAGCCGCGCCCCGCGGTCATCTCCTTGCCGAAGCCCGCCGCAAGGCCAGTGGCAAGGTAGGCACCGGCCAGCCCGCACAGCACGCCGCAGATGCCGACTGCGGCAAAGCGGATGGCCACCACCGACACGCCCGCGGTATCCACCGCCGCAGGGTTCTCGCCCACCGCGCGCAGGCGCAGGCCGAACCTTGTGCGGAAAAGCACCCACCATGTAAGGGGCACGCAGAGCACCGCGACATAGACCAGGACCGTATGGCCCGAGACCAGCTCGAAATAGATCGGCCCGACGACCGGCACCTCGCGCAGCGCCGTGGCGAACGGGAGTTCGATCGGCTGGAACCGTGCGGCCCCGGCAAGGGGCGGCGTGCGCCCGCCCAGGCCGAACCAGTTCTGCCCCAGAAGGACCGTGAGCCCCGAGGCCAGGAAGTTGATCGCCACGCCCGAGATCAGCTGGTTCCCCCGGAAGGTGATCGAGGCGACCCCGTGGATTGCCGCCATCAGGAGCGAGGCGAAGATCCCCGCCCCCATCCCCACCCAGACCGAGCCCGAGATCGCGGCCACCGCGCCGCTGGCAAAGGCCGCCGCCAGCATCTTGCCCTCCAGCCCGATGTCGAACACCCCCGCGCGTTCGGAAAACAGCCCCGCCAGGCAGGCGAACAGCAGAGGCGTGGCCAGCCGCACGGTCGAGTCCAGCACCTGGATCAGCGTCGCGAAATCCATCAGCGCGCGCCCTTCCTGGCCATCAGGAACAGCGCCTCGACCGGGCGGCGCACCATGTTGTCCAAGGCACCCGTGAACAGGATCACCAGCGCCTGGATCACGGTGATCAGCTCACGCGGGATCTTGGTCCAGAGCGCCAGCTCCGCGCCGCCCTGATAGAGGAAGCCGAACAGGATCGCCGCCAGGAACACGCCCGCCGGATGGCTGCGCCCCATCAGCGCCACCGCGATGCCGATGAAGCCGGCCCCCTCGACCGAGTTCAAGAGCAGCCGCTGCGCCTCGCCCATCACGTTGTTGACGGCCATCATGCCCGCCAGCCCGCCCGAAATCAGCATGGCATACATGGTGATGCGCACCGGGTTGATCCCCGCATAGACAGCGGCCTTTTCCGACTTGCCGAAGGCGCGGATCTGATACCCCAGCCGCGTGCGCCAGATCAGCAGCCAGACGGCAAAGCACATCGCCACCGCGATCAGGAAGGTGACGTTGGCGGGCGTGCCCTTGGCAAAGGGTATCCCCATCGCTTGCGCCATCTCGCCCAGCCGGGGCAGGCGCAACTCGGCGGCAAAGCGGGCCGAGGCCGGGTCCATGCTGCCCACCGGGCGCAAGAGGTTCACCAGGATATAGTTCAGGAGTGCCGCCGCGATGAAGTTGAACATGATCGTGGTGATCACGATATGGCTGCCGCGCTTGGCCTGCAGATAGGCGGGCACGGCTGCCCAGAGCGCCCCGAAGGCGGCGCTCGCCACCACGGCGGCGGCCAGCGCCATCGACCAGTGCGGCCAGGGCAGGAACAGGCAGACCAGCGCCACGCCAAGGCCCCCCAGCGTCGCCTGCCCCTCACCCCCGATGTTGAACAGCCCGGCATGGAACGCGACCGACACCGCCAGCCCGGTGAACATGAAGTTCGTGGCGTAATAAAGCGTGTAGCCCCAGCCATAGGTGGACCCGAGCGCCCCCGTCACCATCAGCTTCATCGCCGCCCACGGGCTTTCGCCGATCAGCAGGATCACGATGGAGGAGATGGCGAAGGCCAGGATCAGGCTGATCGCTGGCACGAGGAGGACATCGGCCCATTTCGGCATGCGGTCCATCACCGGCCCCCCCCGACATGTGCGGGGCGGCGCCCCCCGCCCCCATCCCCTCCCCACGAGGGGGAGGGGAGGCGCCCTGCACCGGCGGCACCGCACAGGTCCGCAGCCTGCCACCCAGGACGACCTGCCAAGGCGCGCGGCCCCCTCCCCCCTCGTGGGGGAGGGAGGGGGAGGGGGGGCTGCCCGACCGAACAGGGCGCCGCCCCGGTCATTTCCCCACCCCCGCCATCAACAGCCCCAGGTCCCGCTCATTCGTCGTCGCCGGGTCGCGGAACCCCATGATCCGGCCGTCGAACATCACGGCGATGCGGTCGCTCAGGCTCATGATCTCGTCCAACTCCACGCTGACCAGCAATATCGCCTTGCCCGCGTCGCGCAGGGCCACGATCTGCTTGTGGATGAACTCGATGGCCCCGATATCCACCCCCCGCGTGGGCTGGCCCACCAGCAACAGGTCCGGGTTCCGCTCGATCTCGCGCGCCACGACCACCTTCTGCTGGTTGCCGCCGCTGAAGTTCTTGGCCGCCAGCGACGGGATCGGCGGGCGCACGTCAAAGCGCGCCATCTTGGCCTCGCAATCGGCCACCAGCGCGCCGTTGTCCATGAACAGCGCGGATTTCTGGTATTCCGGCGCGTGGTGGTAACCGAAGGCCACATTCTCCCAGGCCGCGAAATCCATGATCAGACCCAGCACCTGCCGGTCCTCGGGCACATGCGCGACACCTTGCGCGCGCCGCGATTGGCCGTCCGCCCCCGGCCCAAGGTCCAGCGCCACACCGTTCAGCCGCACCACCCCCTGCCCGTGTGCAATGCCGCCCAGAACCTCCAGAAGCTCGGTCTGCCCGTTCCCGGCCACCCCGGCGATGCCAAGGATCTCGCCCGCCCGGATCTCCAGGCTCACGCCCTTCAGGCGCTCCACCCCCTGCGCATCCGTCACCCGCAGGTTCTCCACCGCCAGCACGACCGCACCCGGACTGACGGCGCGCTTTTCCACCTGCAACAGCACCTTGCGGCCCACCATCAGCTCGGCCAGCGCCTCGGGCGAGGTCTCGGCCGTGGCCACCGTCGCCACCATCCGGCCGCGCCGCATCACGCTAACCTCGTCGGTGATCTCCATGATCTCGCGCAGCTTGTGGGTGATCAGGATCACGGTTTTCCCCTGATCCTTCAGCCCCTTGAGGATGCGGAACAGATGGTCGGCCTCGGCGGGCGTCAACACCCCCGTCGGCTCGTCCAGGATCAGGATGTCGGCCTGCCGGTATAGCGCCTTGAGGATCTCCACCCGCTGCTGGTGGCCCACCGACAGATCCTCGACCACCGCATCGGGGTTCACGTCCAGCTCATACCCGCGCGCAAGGTCGGCCAGCACCCGCCGCGCCTTGGCGAGCGAGGGGCGCAACAGCCCGCCCTCCTCCGCACCAAGGATGATGTTCTCCAGCACGGTGAAATTCGCCACCAGCTTGAAATGCTGGAACACCATGCCGATGCCGGCCCTGATCGCGCTCTGGCTGTCGGGGATCGGCGTCACGCGCCCCCCGATCACGATCTCGCCCGCATCCGCGCGGTAGAACCCGTAAAGGATGCTCATCAGCGTGGACTTGCCCGCGCCATTCTCGCCGATGATGCCGTGGATCGTGCCGCGCCGGACCTTGATCGAGATGTCCCTGTTGGCCTGTACCGGGCCAAAGGACTTGCAGATCCCGCGCAACTCGATGGCAAGAGGGGCGGCCACCCCGGGCCGCCCCCCTCTCTGTTGCACCACCGCGTCCATTCAGAACGACGCGGCCGGGCAGGTGTTGTCGCTCATATAGTCATGCACGCTCAGCTCGCCCGAGATGATCTTGGCCGCCGCCGCATCCACCGCCGCCTTCATCTCGTCGGTGACCAGCGCCGCGTTGTTGTCGTCCAGCGCATAGCCCACGCCTTCGGAGGCAAGGTTCAGCACATTGAACCCGGTGGTCATCTCGGTGCCTTCCATGAAGGCGTTGTACACCGCGTTGTCCACGCGCTTCATCATCGAGGTCAGCACCTTGCCGGGATGCAGGTGGTTCTGGTTGCTGTCCACGCCGATCGACAGGATACCCTGGTCCGCCGCCGTCTGGAGCACGCCCACGCCGGTGCCACCCGCCGCCGCATAGACCACATCCGCGCCCTGCGAAATCTGCGCCTGGGTGATCTCGCCACCCTTCACCGGGTCGTTCCAGGCTGCGGGCGTGGTGCCGGTCATGTTCAGGATGACCTTTGCATCGGCGTTCACGGCCTTGACGCCCTGCGCATAGCCGCAGCCGAAGCGGCGGATCAGCGGAATGTCCATGCCGCCGACAAAGCCCACGGTGCCGGTTTTCGACGCCATTGCGGCCATCATGCCAACCAGAAAACTGCCCTCATGTTCGGTGAACACCACCGACTTCACGTTGGGCTGATCCACCACCATGTCGATGATCGCGAACTTGGTGTCAGGAAAATCGGGGGCAACCTGGTTCAGCACGTCGCCGAAGGCAAAGCCCGTCATGACAACCGGATTTGCGCCCGCCTCGGCCAGCCGCCGCAGCGCCTGCTCGCGCTGTGCCTCGGACTGCATCTCCAATTCCTTGAATGTGCCGCCCGTTTCCTGCGCCCAGCGTTGCGCACCGTTGAACGCAGCCTCGTTGAACGACTTGTCGAACTTGCCGCCAAGGTCGAAGATGATCGCAGGCTCGGCGGCTGCCACACCGGCCGTCAGGGCCAGTGCCGCGGCGGTGCCTGCAAGGTGCTTCATCAGGGTCATGGATATCTCCCGGTTGTCGTGTTGTGGGTCCACCCTCGGTTCGTGCCGGGGTGGCTGCGTCGGCAATTTAGGTCGGGTTTGCCCGGGTCCGTCAATGGCAATCTGCGTGATCGCGGCGCGGCTTTGATCCGATGGTCAGAAAATGGTCAGGTCCCGCGCCAGCACCAGCGCATCCACCGCCGCGCGGCCCGGTGCCGCGAAATACCCCCGCCGTCGGCCCACCTCGGCAAAGCCCGCGCGGCCATAGACGGCCCGCGCGGGCGCGTTGTCCTCTGCCACCTCCAGAAAGGCCCGCCCCCCCCCGCGCGCCTGCATCTCGTCCAGACAGCGCGCTACCAGCCGCCCGCCGATGCCCTGCCCCTGGCACGCAGGCTCCACCGCCAGCGTCAGGATCTCGGCCTCGTCCAGCACGACCCGCGCCAGCAGGAACCCGGCGACCGCCCCGTCTTCTGGACCCATATACCCGACCGACGGCTCCACCAGCACCACGACCGACCGCTCGCGCAAGAGCGCCGCAAATTCCCCGGCCGTCCAGGGACGCGGCACGACAAAGGCGCGGGCATGCAACGCCGCAAAACCCTCGGCCGTCACGGCAGGATCACCGGCGGCGGGTCGCTCGGCGGGGCCGCATCCGCGCCGCGCAGGTAAAAGGGTGCGGGCCGCGTGCCCGGCTCGCGCAGGGCCGCTAAACGCGCCACGGCTTCCACTAGCGGCATCCGGGGGGCCACCACCTCGGCCCCCGCCACAAGCGCCGCGCCTGACCCCACCACCCGCATGGCGACCACATCCCCCGCCGACATCAGCCGCGCCTCCCCCGGCAGGGCCGCGCCCAGCACCCAAAGGTCAGAGCCTCCCTCCCCCCTCGTGGGGGAGGGATGGGGAGGGGGGGCAACCGTCCGGCCCCCATTATCCACAGGCGCCGCAAAGTCCTGCACATAGACCTCGCCGCGCCGCGCATCCTCCACCGCCGTCACCGCGCCCAGACCGAAGGCCAGCGCCTCCAGCCGCGTCACCCCCACCGCCGGGATGCCAAGGCCCAGCGCCAGCCCCCGCGCCGCCGCCACCCCGATGCGGACCCCGGTGAAATTGCCCGGCCCCGTGCCCACACCGATCCGGCCAAGATCGCCCCAGCCGATGCCCGCATCGCGCAACACCTCCTCCAGCATCGGCAGCAGCCGCTCCGCCTGCCCCGTCGCCATCGGCTCGTCGCGAAAGACCAGAACCCGGTCGCCCCGCAGCAAAGCGGCGGCGCAATGCGCCGCCGATGTGTCAAACCCCAACGTATAGGCGTCAGGCGGCAACCGGCCGCACCTCGGTCACCTCGGGGATATAATGACGCAGCAGGTTCTCGATTCCCATCTTCAGCGTCAGGGTCGAGGACGGGCAGCCCGCGCAGGCCCCCTTCATGTGCAGATAGACCACGCCCCGCTCGAACCCGTGAAACGTGATGTCGCCGCCATCCTGCGCCACGGCCGGGCGCACGCGGGTGTCCAGCAGTTCCTTGATCTGGCGCACGATATCGCCATCCGGGCCGTCATGCACCGCATGGGCCGCCGCCGCCTCGCCCTCGATCGCGGGCGCGCCCGACTGGAAATGCTCCATGATCGCACCCAGGATGGCGGGCTTCACATGCGCCCAATCGGTGCCTTCGGCCTTGGTCACGGTCACGAAGTCATTGCCGAGGAAAACGCCGGTAACCTGCCCCACCGCAAAGATGCGCCGCGCCAGCGGGCTTGTGGCGGCCACGGCCTCGTTCGGGAAATCGGCGGTGCCTGCCTCGAGCACGGTCTGTCCGGGCAGGAATTTCAGCGTGGCCGGGTTCGGAGTGGATTCGGTCTGGATGAACATGGGCGTATCTCCGACAGGATCACTCGGGTATGCGCCCGTGCGGCGGCGCTGTCAAGTTTACCCGCCACGCCGGGAGACGCCCCAGCGCGCGGCACCGGAAAGGGGCAAAGGATGAGGCCACCCTCCGGCCCAGGCATGTCCGGCGGGGTTGTCGTCGTGCTTGCCGTCATCCGGGGGCGCGGGATGAAACTTGCGGTCGTCGTCATCGCACACCGGATGCCGGGGCACCCACGTGCCTCGCGCCCCGACAGCACTTCGGCCCCGGAGCCCTGCATCGGCCCGCGCCGGCCCGCCCGTCAGCCGCGCACCTGCTCCTCCATCCGCGATGCCAGCACGAACGGCACCTCGCGCGCCTTCAGGATCGGGCGCGCCACCTGTCGCGGCGGCATGGCCATGGTCAGCAATTCAGGAAACAGCGCGAGGATCTCTGCCCGCGCCTTCCGGTCGAACGACGACACCGTGCGCGCCGCGATGTGGAAACTTTCGGTTTCCAGCCATTCGGAGAACAGCACCTCGTGGTGGTCGAACAGAAGATGCACATAGGTCACGCCGCCATCGGGGTCAGGGCCCCGGTCCATCACCCGAACCCCCGCGACCGCGCCGACCAGCGACCGGGCCGGGGCGAGCGCCTCGGTCTCGTCAACCAGCATCTGCACGCGCGCGCCCCGTAGCAGGATGCGGTGGCAGGGCGAAACCATCAGGTCGCGCGCAGGCGCGCCGGGGCGCATGCACTGCGCGGGCAGCAGCACCGGAAACCATTCGGGCCGCGCCCTCAACTCGGCCGCCGACACCTGCCGCCGCCCGATCCAGCGCACCTTCTGCGCGCCGTGGTCCAGCGTCACGACCCGGTCGCCTACCGCCAGCGCCTCCACCGCCACATCGCCGCCGGGCGTCGTGATGAGGGTGCCCGCAGCAAAACAGGTCAGCACAAAGTCATCAAGGATCAGCGCCGAATTCACGCCGCCAAAGCCGAACCCGCCGCGGATTCGCAGGATCGGATCGTCGAAATTCGAGGTGAAGGTCACGGTGACGATCTTGTCCTCGTCATTGTCCACGCTGGCAAAGGTCAGGAACTGGGTGCCGCTGGTGCCGATCAGTTCGATGTTCAGCCCGAAGCGGCCGTTGGGCGCCCCAAGCTCGATCATCCGAAAGCTGAGCGTGTAGGTCTTGCCCGCCTCAAGGGCCACCTGCTGTTGCAGCCGGTCGCCATCCCGCACGTCATTGTTTCCGCGACCAAAGATCACCCGCTGGTTAGCGGCATCAAAGGTGGGGGCCGTGGGCCCGGCGCCAAAGACGGTCCAGCCGGTCAGGCCGTCGGAGAAATCTCCATTGGTGATCAGCGGCATGAGCCACTCCCAAGTGAAAGGGCCCCACGCCGTGCCGACACGTGGGGGCAGAGCCTTGAGGGTCATATGCGGCCTTCATCGGGCAGGACCGCGCAACCGGCAGGAACCGTAAAGCTTTCACAGGTTGCATGATTTTAAAATAAAACAATCTTGGGTTGAAATCGCGCCGGCAGAAAACCGCCGCCGCACATGCCGCGCGGCGGCATCCGCCAAGGCTCACCCGATCAGGTGATCGCCTCCAACCGCTCTTTCGACATGTCGCCCGGCACGATGGTCAACGGAATGGGCAGGCTGCCGGAACTGCGCGTCATCGCCGTGACCAGTGGCCCCGGCCCCGATTTCTCGGTCGCCGCCCCCAACACCAGGATGCCGATCTGCGGATCCTCGCGCACCTGCGCCAGAATCTCGGTCACCGGATCACCCTCGCGGATCACCAGCGCGGGGTTCACCCCCTGCCTGTCGCGCATCCATTTGGCAAAGACCTCGAAATGCGCCTCGATCCGCTCGCGCGCCTCGGCGCGCATCAGGTCGGCCACGCCCATCCAGTGCTGGAATTCCTCGGGCGGCACGACCGACAGGATCACGACCCCCGCCCCGGTATGCGCGGCCCGAAGCGCCGCATAGCGCATCGCGTTCAGGCATTCGCGGCTGTCATCCAGCACGACCAGAAACTTGCGCATTGCTCATCCCCCCGTCCGCGGGATCATGTCGCGCGGACGCTCCGCTGTCCAGCAGGTGCGCGGGGGTGCGCCTGCACCCCCTTACGCCGAATGCGCCCAGTCCCAATAGAGCGCACGGGCCTTTGCCGTCACCGGCCCCACCGGATAGGCCACATCCTCGAACCCCGTCACCGGCATGATCTTGGACAGGTTGCCGGTCGCGAACACCTCGTCCGCCGCGCGGACATCGTCGAAGGTCAGCACCGTCTCCACCACCTCCACGCCCGCCGCCCGCAGGTTCGCGATGTGGCGGGCCCGCGTGATCCCGGCCAGAAAGGTGCCGTTGGGAACGGGCGTCATCACCACGCCATCCGTCACCATGAAGATGTTTGCCGTGGCGGTTTCCGCCACATTCCCCAGCGCGTCCGCCACCAGCGCGTTGCCGAACCCCTTGGATTTCGCCTCCACCAGCATCCGCGCGTTGTTGGGATAAAGGCAGCCCGCCTTGGCGTTGCACACCGCATCCTCCAGCACCGGACGGCGGAACCGCGTGCGGCACAGCGTGGTCGAGGCCCCCTCGGGCGGCATCGGCACGGACTCGAGGCACACCGCAAAGCCGGTAATCCCGCGCTTGGGCTCGATCCCCAGTTCGGTGCCGTCGATGGCCCAATACATCGGGCGCAGATAGACCGCCGCATCCGCCGCAAACGCCTGCAGGCCCTCGTGGATGATCGCCATCATCTCGTCCGGCTCGACCGTCGGCGTGATCATCAGTGCCTCCGCCGACCGGTTCACCCGCGCGCAGTGCAAGGCGAGGTCCGGCGCCACCCCCTCGAACCACCGCGCACCGTCAAACACGCTCGACCCCTGCCACATGCCGTGATCGGCCGCGCGCATCACCGGCACATCGCCGTCATGCCAGCGCCCCTCGAAGAACGTGCGGATCACCGTGCCGAATGCCATTGCCTTGCCCCTATTGCCCGCGTGTCGCCGCCCGGATCACCGCGGGCCACATCGCCCCCATCGTCACCGCACGGGCGATGTTCAGAACCATCAACCCCGCCCAAAGGCCATGATTTCCGAACGCGGGCAAGAGCCAGACCAGCGCGCCCGCATAAACCGCCACCGACCAGAGCATCGCCCGCCGCATCTCGCGCGTCAGCGTGGCGCCGATGAACACCCCGTCCAGCATCCAGCTCGCCAGCCCCACCAGCGGCGCGGCCACCAGCCAGGGCAGATAGACCCGCGCCTCGGCCCGCACCTCGGGGGCCGTGGCCATCAGGTCGATGATCGCGGGACCGAACGCCAGAAACGCCCCGCACAGCAGCACCGTCCCGCCGAAAGCCCAGACCGAGGCCATCCACGCCCCCCGCCGCGCCATCGCCACCGACCGCGCGCCCACCGCCTGCCCCACCAGCGCCTCGGCCGCAAAGGCAAAACCGTCCAGCGCATAGGCCGCCACCTCGAGGAACTGCAACAGCACCTGATTGGCCGCCAGCGTCACATCCCCCATCCCGGCCCCGAGAAAGATGAAGGTGGTGAACGACCCCTGCAGCAGCACCGACCGGATCATGATGTCGGTGTTCACCCCGGCCATCCGCTGCAGAGCTGCGCGATCCCTCACCCGCACCCAGGCCGCGCCGAACACGGCACCGAACGCATCGCGGCAGAACCACAGGCCAAGGCCCAGCCCCGACCATTCCGCGATCAGCGTGGCCACCGCCACGCCGGGCACGCCCCAGCCAAGCCCCAGCACGAACCACAGGTCCAGCGCGATGTTCAGCCCGTTCATCCAGACCTGCAGCACGAACACTGCCCGCGTCCGCTCCAGCGCGATCAGCCAGCCGGTGACGGCATACAATCCGATGGTCGCGGGCGCGCCCCAGATGCGGATCGCCAGATACTGCCGCGCCAGCCCCTCGACCTCATCGCTCGCCGGGGCCACCTGGAACGCGGCCCACATGATCGGCCCCTGCAAGGCAACCAGCAGCACCCCCGCCGCCGCCCCGATCAGCAGCGCGCGATACAGCACCGCCGACCGCTCCGCCGCGTCCCCCGCCCCATGCGCCTGCGCGGCCAGACCGCTGGTGCCCATCCGCAGGAACCCGAAGATCCAGTAGAAGGACGCGAGCACGATGGCCCCCACCCCCACCGCGCCGATGGGGGCGGCCAGGCCCATCTGCCCCACCACGCCGGTATCCACCGCGCCCAGCAAGGGCACCGTGGCGTTCGACAGCACGATGGGCAGTGCAATCCGCAGCACGCGGCCATGGGTGACCGCCGCGCCCCCCGGCAGGCTTGCGGCGGTCATCCCCCCTCGTCCGGCCGCTCCGGCATCACGAAATGCCCGGTGCCTTGGGCAAACATCCGCGCGCGGTTGTCCTGCCAGGCCTCGACATGCACGCTCGCATAGCGCCGCCCCGACCGGTTCACCCGCGCCCGCGCATAGGCGTCACGCGGCAGGCCGGATCGCAGGTAATCCACCGTGAAATCAATCGTCTTGGGCAAGCGCGGCAAATGCGCGGGCGCAATCGACGCCGGATCCAGCCGCCCCTGCTCCATCTCTTCCCACAGGATCGACCAGGACAATTCGATGATCGCCGTCACCTCCAGAAACGCCGCCGTCACCCCGCCATGCAGAGCCGGGATCAAGGGGTTGCCGATCAACTCGTCCCGGTAGGGCAGCACGGCCGTCAGCTCATCCCCCCGCCGGTCGAAGGTGATGCCAAGATACTGGATGTAGGGCACCCCCGCCACCAGCGCCCGAAGCGCGCCATCGCGGCGCTGCTTGACCACCTGCACAGGCTCGGGCCGCGCGCGCTTCATGGCCGTGACCCCTCGACCGTAAAGGCCCCCGTGGCCCCTGCCACGGGGCGCCCCTCATCCTCATCCGTCGCCGTGACCCGCACAAAGGCCACCGACCGCGTGACGTGATAGCACTCCGCCCGCGCCGTGATCCGCTGCCCCGGCGTCGCGGGCCGCATGTAGTCGATGCGCAGGTCCAGCGTCGCGGTCCCCCCCGGCTGCGACGGATGACACATCACCGCCGCCCCCGACGCCGTGTCCATCAGCGCCGACACCGCCCCGCCATGAATCACCCCCGTCGCCGGATCGCCCACGAATCGCGTGTCATAGGGCATCGACACCACCGCCATCCCGGCCCCGATCCGGTCCACCTGCATCCCCAGCGCGCGGGAATGCGGGATCGCCTCGATGAACTGGCGCGCGATGCGCTCGATTTCGGTCGCTGGATCGGACATGGCTGGCCCCCGGTTTGCCGCCATGATCCCCAATCTGCCGCCGCCCGCAACCCCCACAACCGGCATCGTTGCCACGCGCCCCGCCTGCGCTTAGCCTTGCCGCATGGAGGACCGCCATGCCTGACACCCGCCTCAGCTTCAAGGAGATGTGCGCCCGGTTCGACGTGACCCCGCGCACCCTGCGATATTATGAGTATATCGAGCTTCTGTCGCCCGAAAAAGACGGCAGGGCAAGGTATTACGGCCCGCGCGAGGTGGCGCGCATGACCCTGATCCTGCGCGGGCGCCGTTTCGGGTTCTCGCTGGAGGAGATTCGCCAGTGGCTCCTGATCTACGGCAAGAAGGGCGAGAAACCGCAGCTTCAGGCCTGGATCGACCTCGCCGACCGCCAGTTGGCCGAGCTTGACCGCCAGCGGCACGACCTCGACACCACCATCGCCGACCTCGCCGCCCTGCGCGATACCGCCCGGACAGAGCTGGACCGAACCCCCTGATCCGCGCGGCCCCGGCGGTTTCGCCAAGACAACCCTGCGTCACTCGCGATGCTGACGTGACGTTCCGTTTACGCGAACGTCAAGGCATCTGGTAAGACGGAACCACGACGCGCATCTGCCGTTAGGTAAGGCACGGTCACTGAGGCCGTCACCCGGGGTAGAGAGTGCGAGAGAGACCATGACGAACGACCTGATGACCATCCGTGACATGTGCGACGCCTTTCAGGTGACCCCGCGCACGCTGCGGTTCTACGAACAGAAGGAACTGCTGTTCCCGCTGCGCGAAGGCCAGAAACGGCTTTACTCCCGTCGCGACCGCGGCCGGCTGAAGCTGATCCTGCGCGGCAAGCGGTTCGGCTTTTCGCTGGAGGATATCCGCCAGCTTCTGGACATGTACGAACGCGACGGCGGCGAGGCGCAGCTGGCGCGCACCTACGAGATCGCCAAGGGCCGCCTGGCCGAGATGGAGGCGCAGCGCGCCGAACTGGACGAGGCGATCGCCGAACTGAAGGTCGAGATGGCCAAGGGCGCCCAGATGCTGGCCGCCACCCGCCGCGCGGCCGCCGAATGAACTGACGGGCCGCAGGGCCCCCGAGATACGACAGGGAGAGACAACATGCCGATCTACACCGCCCCCGTGAAGGACATGCAGTTCCTGCTGCACAATGTGCTCAAGGTCTCCGTCTCCGGCGTGCCGGGCTACGAGGATCTTGACGAAGGCTTCACCGGCGCGGTGTTCGAAGAGGCGGGCAAGGTCGCCTCCGAGGTTCTCGCCCCCCTCAACGCCGTGGGCGACCGCGAGGGCTGCCGCCTGGAAAACGGCGTCGTGCGCACGCCGACCGGGTTCGACAAGGCGTTCGCCGCCATGAAAGAGGGTGGCTGGACCGCGCTGGACTGCGATCCCGAATACGGCGGCCAGGGCCTGCCCTACATCATGGGCACGGCCGTGGGCGAGATGTTCGTCTCGGCCAACATGGCCTTCAACATGTATCAGGGCCTGACCCACGGCGCCTATTCCGCGATCCACGTCCATGGCTCGGCGGAGCAAAAGGCGACATACCTGCCCAAGATGGTGTCCTGCGACTGGACCGGCACGATGAACCTGACCGAACCCCATTGCGGCACCGACCTCGGCCTGATGCGCACCAAGGCAGAACCGCAGGAGGACGGCAGCTACCGGATAACGGGCCAGAAGATCTTCATCTCCGCCGGCGAACATGACCTTGCGGACAACATCATCCACCTCGTGCTCGCCAAGGCCCCCGGCGGCGGCGAGGGCACGCGCGGCATCTCGCTCTTCATCGTGCCGAAGTTCCTGGTGAACGAAGATGGCACGCTTGGTGCCCGCAACGCGGTATCGGTCGGCAAGATCGAGGAAAAGATGGGCATCCACGGCAACGCCACCTGCGTGATGAACTACGATGGCGCGACCGGCTGGCTCCTCGGCGACCTGCACAAGGGGATGCGGGCCATGTTCACCATGATGAACGAGGCGCGGCTGGGCGTGGGCCTGCAGGGCTATGCCCAGGCCGAGGCCGCCTACCAGAACGCGCTGGCCTATGCGAAGGACCGCCTGCAGGGCCGCGCCGTCACCGGCGCCGAAAACCCCCAGGGCCCCGCCGACCCCCTGATCGTGCACCCCGACATCCGCCGCAACCTGATGGAGCAGAAAAGCTTTGTCGAAGGTGCGCGCGCCCTGACCTTCTGGGGCGCCCACCTGATCGACCGCTCGACCCGCATGGGCGACGCCGAGGCCGAGGGTCTGATCAGCCTGATGATCCCGGTCATCAAGGGCTTTCAGACCGACAAGGGCTTTGACATGGCGGTGGCGGCCCAGCAGGTCTTCGGCGGCCATGGCTATATCGAGGAATGGGGCATGAGCCAGTTCGCCCGCGACGCCCGCATCGCCATGATCTACGAAGGGGCCAACGGCGTGCAGGCGCTCGACCTTGTGGGCCGCAAACTCGCGCAGGACGGCGGCAAGCACGTCATGGCCTTCTTCGAGATGGTCAAGGCAGAGTGCAAGTCGCATGAGGGCGACGACCGGATGAAGGGCTTTGTGGAGCCGCTGAAGCTTGCCTCGAAGCAGCTTCAGCAGGCCGCCATGTTCTTCATGCAGTCGGGAATGAAGAACCCCAATGCGGCGCTGTCAGGCTCCTACGATTTCATGCACCTCATGGGTCATGTCTGCCTCGGCCTGATGTGGACACGGATGGCGAAGGCCGCGATGGACGCGCTGGACGCGGGTACCGCCGACCGCGATTTCTACGAGGCCAAGATCGCCACCGGCCGCTTCTACATGGCCCGCCAACTCCCCGCCTGCGGGATGCATCTGGCGCGAATCGAGAGCGGGGCCGAACCGGTCATGGCGCTCGCGGCCGCATCGTTCTAGGCTGAGGGGCAAAAAGACGGAACCTTGCAGAAAGGTTCCGTCCACCCGGTCCAACGCGAGGTGACCATGCCGAAGAGGTTCCGCCTGACCCGCCGCTTTCCGGTCGCCATGACCGAGGACGGATACCGTCGCCTGCGGCGGTTCGCGGCGGAAGCGGGGCTGGACGAGGGCGAAGCACTGTCGTTCCTTTTCGAGCATTTCGACAGCGTGACCGACAAGGACAACCTCACCCATCGGATGCGGTTGTTCAATGCGGAGCTAGAGCGGCGCAAGGATTGAACCGCGCCGCGGGGAGGCGGCGTTTCATGGGTTTTTTGGACAAAGAAGAGAACGGCAAAGTCAGTCCCGATCCGGCGGCCGTGGCCGAATGACGCTATCGTACTCGCGGATCGGGACGTCCTCTCCTTTGGCGGTCATCGGCACCCCTGCCTGTACCGCAAGATCAGAATGGCGGGAGTTGGTTAACACTTCGTTCCTCTTCTTTGAAAAAATACCCCACGGGGGTGCGGGGGTGTGAAACCCCCGCTGCCGACAGAAAGGCCAGGCGACCGGATGACGATCAAGCTGCACTGTTTCGGCGAAAGCGGGAACGCCTACAAATGCGCACTGGCGCTGACCATGGCTGACCTCGAATGGGAGCCGATCTTTGTCGATTTCTTCAACGGCGGCGCGCGCAAGCCCGCGTTCCGCGCGCTGAACGAGATGGCCGAGGTGCCCGTGCTGGAGGACGGGCCCACCGTCCTTACCCAATCCGGCGTGATCCTCGACTACATCAGCTCCAAGACCGGCCGACTGGGCGGCAAGTCGGCGGCCGAGCGGCGCGAGGTGTTGCGCTGGCTCTTCTGGGACAACCACAAGCTTTCCACCCAGATCGGCACCACGCGGTTCCTCATGAACTTCCTGCCCGAGGACAAGCGCCCCCCGGGCGTGATCCCTTTCCTGCAGGGCCGCCTCAAGGCCGCCTATGCGGTGCTGGACGGACATCTGGCGAACCGCGCCTGGATCGCGGGCGATCAAGCCACCATCGCGGACCTTTCCTGCTGTGGATACCTCTACTACCCCGAGCCCTATGGGTTTTCGCGTGCCGACTGGCCACAGATCGACGCCTGGCTGGACCGCATCGCGGCCCTGCCCGGCTGGAAGCATCCCTATGACATGATGCCCGGCAACCCCGCCGACCGGGCCTGAGGAGGACACCATGACCGACGCCTTCATCTATGACGCCATCCGCACCCCGCGCGGCAAGGGCCGCCCCGACGGCGCGCTGCACGAGGTGACCTCGGTGGCGCTCTCTGCCAAGGTCCTGAACGCGCTGAAAGCGCGCAACCATCTGGAGGGCCACGCGGTCGAGGATGTGATCTGGGGCAACGTGACCCAGGTGGGCGAGCAGGGCGGCTGCCTTGCGCGCAGCGCCGTGCTGGCCTCGGACCTCGATGAGCGCATTCCCGGCCTTGCGATCAACCGCTTCTGCGCCAGCGGCATGGAGGCGGTGAACCTCGCCGCCAACCAGGTGCGCGGCGGCGCGGGTGCCGCCTATATCGCGGGCGGGGTGGAGATGATGGGGCGCGTGGCCATGGGCTCGGACGGGGCGGCCATCGCCGCCGATCCAGGGCTGGCGATGCGCACCTATTTCGTGCCGCAGGGCATCAGCGCCGACATCATCGCCACCGAATACGGCTTCAGCCGCGACGACGCCGATGCGCTGGCGGTGGAAAGCCAGCGCCGGGCGGCCGCGGCCTGGGCCGAGGGGCGGTTTGCCCGCTCGGTGATCCCGGTCCTCGACCAGAACGGCCTGACCATCCTTGACCGCGACGAATACATGCGCCCGCAGACCGACATGCAGAGCCTGGGCGCGCTCAAGCCCGCCTTCAAGGACATGGGCGAGGTGATGCCCGGCTTCGACAAGGTGGCGATGATGAAATATCCCCACCTTGAACGGATCGAACATATCCACCATGCTGGCAATTCCAGCGGCATCGTCGACGGGGCTGCCGGCATCCTGATCGGTAACCGCGAATTCGGCGTGAAGCACGGGCTGCAACCTCGCGCGCGCATTCGCGCAACCGCCAAGATCGGCACCGATCCCACGATCATGCTGACCGGCCCCGTGCCGGTGACGGAAAAGATCATGGCCGACAGCGGCATGTCAATTTCCGACATCGACCTCTTTGAGGTCAACGAGGCCTTCGCCGCCGTCGTCTTGCGGTTCCAGCAGGCGTTCGACGTGGACCCGGCCCGCGTGAACGTCAACGGCGGGGCCATCGCCATGGGCCATCCGCTGGGCGCAACCGGCGCCATCATCATCGGCACCCTGCTGGACGAGCTGGAGCGCACGGGCAAGGGCACGGGCCTTGCCACGCTCTGCATCGCCAGCGGCATGGGCGTGGCCACGATCATCGAACGGGTGTGACGATGCGGCGGAACGCCCTGCCGGCGGTGGCGGAAAACCGCCTGCGGGTCGTTTTCGCGGCGAAAACGGTCCGTCATGCGCGTGCGGTTTCGGCGCGCATGCCGTATTCCGCGCGCTTGCGCAGGATGCGGGGCGGGGCGGGACATGACGGACGGACAGCGACGGGCAGATTACCGGGCGGCCTGCCTGACGGCGGGGCGCTACGATCTGCTGGCGGCGGAATATGTCTATCCGCTGGCTGTCTATCTGCCGGGCGCGCCCGCGATGCTGGCCTCGGCCGAAGAGACGCAGGATTTCTTCTGCGGTTTCCACGCGGCCCTGCAGCGCCGCGGCCTGACCCGGCTATCGGCGCGGGTGACGGCAGAGGGTCTGCCCCTGAACGGGCGCGCGCGGCTCTGGACCGACTGGCATGCCGATGGGCCGGGCAAGCCGCCCGAACTGGTGGCGCAGACCATCTGCTATCGCCGTGTGGCGGGCGGGGACGACCGAACCGAGATGCTGGAGTTCACCCGGCTCGACATCGCCCTGCCCCGCGCCGCCTGAGCGCAGGCCACCCGCAGCAGCCGGGGGGTTCCTGATGCCCCGCGTCACCCTGCCCCCCTGGACCGACGCGCCCGACCCCGTGCACCCGATCCTCGGCCCCGGCTGCGGCCCCTACCGGTTCCGTCTGATGTCCGACCCCGGCGGCCTCACGCAATTTGGCGCCTTCGTCGAGGAACTGCCCCCCGGCAGCCGCTCGGGCCACCGCCACTGGCACGCGGCGGAGGATGAGATGGTCATGGTGATCGAGGGCGAGGTGGTGCTGGTCGAGGACACCGAGACCACCCTCACCGCAGGCGACGTGGCCGCCTGGCCCGCGGGCCATCCCACCGGCCACCGGCTCGACAACCGCTCGGACCATCCGGCGCGCTATCTGGTGATCGGCACACGGGCGCAGCAGGACCGCGTGCACTACACCGACCACGACCTGATCACCGAAAAGGACGGCACCGCCCGCCGCTACCTGCGGCGCGACGGCACACCGCATGGATCGCCATGAGAACCGCACCCCAGATCCTTCAACTTTACCTCGACGAGGTGGCCGCCTCGGTCATGCGCGACGATTATGCCTTTTACCGCAGCCGCGTCTCGCTGCCGTTCCAGCTCGTCACCCATGCGGCCAGCCTCCACATCACCACCGAGGACGAGCTGCGCCAGGGCTTTGTCACCTTCGCGGGCACCCTGCGCATCCAGCGCGTCACCGACTACCTGCGCCTCGTAGAGGGGGGCGAATTCCTTGACGATGCGCTGATCACCGGCCGTTACATCACGCATATGATGGCCGGGGCGCATCGCATCCTGGCCCCCTTCCGCTCCTCGATCACGCTGCGGCTTGAGGGCGGCATCTGGCGCGGCGCCTCCATCACCAATGCGCTCGCCAATTCCCGCTGGCCGCTGCTGATCGCAACCCTCCCCGAAACTCCCGCTCCGAAAGGAACCGACGATGCCTGAATTCCATTATGCCGTGGACGCCGAGGGCGTGGCCATCCTCACCTGGGACCTGGCCGGCAAGTCGATGAACGTGATGTCGCTGGCGGGCTTTGCCGAACTCAGCGCGCATGTCGACACCGCGCTCACCGATGCGGCCGTCAAGGGCATCATCATCACCAGCGGGAAGAAGGATTTCGCGGGCGGTATGGACCTGAACGTGATCGCCCGGATGAAAGAGGAAGGCGGCGCCAAGGGCATCTTCGACGGCGTGATGATGATGCACGCCATCCTGCGCAAGATCGAACGCGCGGGCATGGACCCCAAGACCCTGAAAGGGGGCAAGCCGATCTGCGCGGCCCTGCCCGGCACCGCCCTTGGCATCGGTCTGGAACTGCCGCTCTCGTGCCACCGCATCATCGCCGCAGACAACCCGAAGGCCAAGATCGGCCTGCCCGAGATCATGGTCGGCATCTTCCCCGGTGCCGGCGGCACCACCCGCCTTGTGCGCAAGATGGGCGCCATGGCCGCCGCCCCCTTCCTCTTGGAGGGGAAACTCTCCGACCCCAAGGCCGCCAAATCCGCAGGCATCATTGACGAGGTGGTGGCCCCCGATGACCTGCTCGCGCGCGCCCGCGAATGGGTGCTTTCCGCCAAGGACGCCGATCTGGTGAAACCCTGGGATGCCAAGGGCTACAAGATGCCCGGCGGCGCCCCCTACCACCCCGCGGGCTTCATGACCTTCGTGGGCGCCAGCGCCATGGTGCATGGCAAGACGATGGGCGTCTATCCGGCCGCCAAGGCGCTCCTCTCCGCCGTCTATGAGGGCGCGCTTGTGCCCTTCGACACGGCGCTCAGGATCGAGGCGCGCTGGTTCACCTCCGTCCTGATGAACCCCTCCTCGGGCGCGATGATCCGCAGCCTTTTCATCAACAAGGAGGCGCTGGAGAAAGGCGCCGTCCGGCCGCAGGGCATCCCCGACCAGAAGGTGTCGAAGGTGGGCATCCTCGGCGCGGGCATGATGGGCGCGGGCATCGCCTATGTCAGCGCGCAGGCGGGCATCGAGGTGGTGCTGATCGACGCCTCGCAGGAGGCCGCCGATCGTGGCAAGGCCTGGTCCGAGGGCCTTCTCGACAAGGGCATCCAGCGCCGGAAGGTGACGCCCGAGGCCAAGGAACGCCACCTCGCATTGATCAACGCCACCACCGATTACGCCGCCCTTGAAGGGTGCGACCTCCTCGTGGAGGCAGTGTTCGAGGATACCAAGGTCAAGGCCGAGGTCACCAAACGCGCCGAGGCCGTGCTGCCCGCCGATGCGATCTTTGCCACCAATACCTCGACCCTGCCGATCTCGGATCTGGCCAAGGCCAGCGCCCGCCCGGACCAATTCATCGGCATCCACTTCTTCTCGCCCGTGGACAAGATGCTTCTGGTCGAGATCATCCGCGGCCGCGAAACCGGCGACCGCGCCGTGGCCCGTGCCCTCGATTACGTCCGCCAGATCCGCAAGACGCCCATCGTGGTCAACGACGCGCGGTTCTTCTACGCCAACCGCTGCATCATCCCCTACATCAACGAAGGCATCCGCATGGTCGCCGAAGGGGTGGAGCCGGTGCTGGTGGAGAATGCCGCCAAACTGGTGGGCATGCCCCTGGGCCCCCTGCAACTGGTGGATGAAACCTCCATCGACCTCGGCGTGAAGATCGCCAAGGCCACCAGGGCCGCGATGGGCGACGCCTATCCCGACGGCGCGGTGGATGCGGTCCTCTTCGCCATGGCCGACCAGGGCCGGCTGGGGCGCAAGTCGAATTCAGGCTTCTACAGCTATTCCGACAAGGGCGAGAGGCTGGGCCTCTGGGAGGGTCTGGCAGCCGCGCATCCGCTGGCCGATGCCCAGCCCGACCTGACCACCGTGCAGCACCGCCTCGTGATGGCGCAGGTGCTGGAGGCCGTGCGCGCGCTCGAGGATGGCGTGCTGATGGACATCCGCGAAGGCGACGTGGGCGCGATCCTCGGCTGGGGCTTTGCGCCCTGGTCGGGCGGGCCGTTCTCCTGGCTCGACATCATCGGCGCCGCGCGGGCCGTGGCGATCTGCGACGACCTGACCGCGCGCTTCGGCCCCCGCTTCGCCACCCCGGCACTGCTGCGCGAGATGGCGGACAAGGGGCAGACGTTCTACGGCCGCTTCGGCGCGCAGGCGCAGGCGGCCTGATGGCGCCGCGCGGCGGGGGCCGCCACCGGCCCCCGCCGTTGCGCGTTGCCCCGTTGCGCCGCGCGCGCTGTCGGGACGGAAAACCGACGCAAAGCCGACGCGCGCGGGACGGATGCCAGACGGCGAAATCCGCGTGATCCCGGGGCGTTAACCCCCGCGCGCCGCATCGTCGAACCGATAGCCGAAGCGCGAGATATCCTCGGCACAAAGATCCGCCAGCAACGCCGCACTGCCATCGTCATAATAGGGCCGCCAGTCACGCGCCCGCGCGCTCTCGTTGACCACGGGCAGGCGCAGCGGGAACCCTAGATGTGCGGCAAAGGGCGCCGCATCCTCGTCAAACCGCTCCAGCCGGACAAAGGCACGCGCGCGCTCCACCCCGCCCGCATCGCGCATATAGGCGCCATAGGGCCACATCCGGAACGCCGCCATCGTCTGAGGATGTGCCAGAAACCCCTTGAAATCATGCGATTTTGCCAGACCCACCGCAGGATGCGCAAAGCCTTGCCCCCGCAGCCAGTGATAATAGCTCACCGCCCGGTCCCAAGGGTTGCGCACCAGCGTCACGGTAAAGAACGCGGCCAGTTCCTCCGGCGACACCAGCCCCGCTATATCGGCCAGCGTTGAATGCTTCCACAGCCGCCCCGCCGCCTTGAGCCGCTTCACCCGCCCCCGCCGCGCCCGCGCCTTGGGCGTGTCCCCGATCAGGATGTCATCCTTCATCGCCCGCGCCTCCAGCGCCAGCGCCAGCGATGTCCCACCAGTTTTGGGAACATGAACAAAGACATAGCGCCGCCCACGCGAGATGATCATGCCGACCTCACCCCGAAAAAGACCCCCCCCGGTCCTCTCCTTGCCCCAAATACCCCGCGGGGGGGGCCTGCGCAGCAGGCGGGGGGCGCGAAGCCCCCCTGCCCCCGTCCCGCCTCAGACCGGGTTTGGCAGGGGGCGCCCCTCGGCATGGGCCAAGAGGTTCGCCACCGCCATCATCCCCATCCCCAACCGCACCTCCATCGCCGCCGTGCCCAGATGCGGAAGCAGCGTCACATTCTCCATCGCGATCAGCGCCTCGGGAACTTTCGGTTCAAATTCATAGACATCCAGACCGGCGCCCGCGATCCGCCCCGCTTGCAACGCGGCGATCAGCGCCGCCTCGTCCACGATATCGCCCCGCGCGATATTCACCAGAATGGCATGGGGCCGCATCTGCGCCAGCGCCTCGGCGTCGATCAGGTGATGCGTCGCGGGGGTCGCGGGCACCGCCACCACCACAACATCCGCCGCCATCGCCTCGGCCATCGGCACCTGCCGCGCGGGCACGCCCGGATCGGCCACGGGCGAGCGGTTGGCGAACAGCACCTCCATCCCGAACCCCAGATGCGCGCGCCGCGCAATCGCCTTGCCTATGCGCCCCATCCCGATGATTCCAAGCGTCTTTCCGGAAATGTGCATCCCGAGGAGCTGGGTTGGATGCCAGCCCTCCCAGCGCCCTGCGCGCAGCATCCGCTCGCCCTCGCCTGCCCGCCGTGCGGTGGCGAGCATCAACAGCATCGCAATGTCGGAGGTGGCATCGGTCACCGCGCCGGGCGTGTTGCTGACCGCCACCCCCGCCACACGGGCCGCAGCCACGTCGATATGGTTGTAGCCGACGCCGAAATTGGCCAGCACGCGCGCGCGGGGGGTCGGCACATCGGCAAAGACGTCGGCCTGGAACCGGTCCCCCAGCGTGGGCAGCACGGCGTCATAGTCGCGCAACGCGCCGCGCAGCTCCTCCGCGTACAGTGGCAGGGTCGAGGGGCGCACCGTCACCGCATAGGCGGCGCGGGCGGCATCCACCACCGCCTCGGGCAAAGGCCGGGTCACAAGCAGTGATTTCAAAACAGTTTTCCCCCGTTCGGAACGGGATGGCCCGGGCCGACCAGCACGACCTCGCCATCCGGATCGGGCAGGCCCAGCACCAGCACCTCGGACATCACAGGCCCGATCTGGCGGGGCGGAAAGTTCACCACTGCCAGCACCTGCCGCCCCACCAGCACCTCAGGCGCATAGTGCCGGGTGATCTGCGCGGAGGAGCGTTTTTCGCCCAGATCGCCCCCGAAATCGACCCAGAGCTTCAGCGCGGGCTTGCGCGCCTCGGGGAAGGGTTCGGCGCGGGTTATGGTGCCCACGCGGATGTCAACACGGGCGAAATCGTCATAGCCGATGGTCATGCGCCAAGCTCCCGCCCGCGGGCGGCGGCGGCCTCGACCGCCCGCGCCATCAGGGGGGCCAGCCCCATGCCCGCATCCATCAGCACAGCCAGCGCCGCCGCCGTGGTGCCGCCCGGAGAGGTCACGTTGATGCGCAATTGTGCCGCCGTTTCAGGGCTTTGATACGCAAGCTCCCCTGCCCCCGATACCGTGGCCCGCGCCAGTTGCATCGCCACCCCGGCAGGCAGTCCCTGCGCCTCGCCCGCCGCCGCCAGGGCCTCGATCAGGTGGAACACATAGGCCGGGCCGGAGCCCGACACCGCCGTCACCGCATCGATCTGATGTTCACCCTCCAGGTCCACGACCTGCCCCACCGCCGCCATCAGCGCGCGCGTCAGCGCCAGGTGCCCGGGCCCCGCAGCCCGGTTGCCGCAGACGGCCGTGATCCCCCGCCCCACCATGGCGGGCGTGTTGGGCATGGTCCGCACGATGGGCGTGCCCGCCCCAAGCACCGCCTCGAAGGCCGCAATCCGCGTGCCCGCCGCGATGGAGACAAACAGCGTGGCGCCCCCCCCCATCGCCGCGATCCGGGGCAGAGCCTCGCCCATCATCTGCGGCTTGACCGCCACCACCACCACCGCCGGGGCCTCGGGCATCGGGCCATTCAGGCGCACCCCCGTCCCGCGCAGCCAGTCGGAGGGGGCCGGTTCCATCACATGCGCCGCATCCGCAGGCACCCCCGCCGCCAGCCATCCCGCCAGCAGCGCCGAGCCCATCTTGCCGCAGCCCACAAGCACAAGGCCCCGGTCGCGCACCATATCCAGTGTCATCGCATCCCCGCCATCCGGTCGGGATCAAGCCTAGGCCCTGCCGTAAGCCTCGGCAATGGCAACCTTCACCGCCTGCTCGGCGCTGTCGTCGCCCCAGGCTGCCAGCTGGAAAGCGGGATAGAACCGCTCTGCCGCCATCACCGCGCCCCCGATCAGCCGGTCGATCTGTTCCGGCGTGGCGATCTGCCCGCCCGCAAGGCACAGACCATAGCGCCAGACCATCAGCTTCTGGTCCGCCCACCAGGTGAAGGCCCCGGTCCAGACCATGTCGTTCACCCGGTTCAGCACGTCATAGACCACCGGCAGGCGCTCAGCGGGCGGCTCCATCTCGAAGGTGCAGATCAGGCGCAGCGTCTCGTCCCCAGGTGCCCAGGCGAGCGTCAGAGAGTAGGTGCGCCACTGCCCCTCGACCGCCATCGCGATCTGGTCGTCGGTCACGCGGTCAAACTCCCACGCATGGTGTTCGGCCAGCGTCTCGACGATGTCGATGGGATGCAGATCTTCGCTGGCGTAGTAGTCTTCGGAAAGCGACATGGCCCGGCCTCGTTATGGAGCCCCTGTGTTTACGTCCACAGGATGCTGGGTGTCTGGCAAGGTTCAGCGTTTGCCTGTTGCTGAACTTACTAGATATGGTGTCGCCAATGCGAAAGCCTGTAAAGCGATTTCTTTGCGACAAAGCTGTGGACAAGCGGTTGTGTGTGGCTCGCTGTGGCTCGCCATCGTAACCTGCACACTTTGACATCCTAACCTGCAGCAGAACGGTTTCCGCTTTTGCCCCATCCTTCGGGCAGCTCCCCGTTCGAGATCAGCACCTCCGCCCGGTCCGTCTGCGCCCCCTTCCCCGCGATCGTGTAAGTCGTCTTGACCGCCTCGATGTTGAAACCGGCGAAGACTTCACGCACCCCTTCAACGTCGTTTAAAGACATGATGAAGCGCCCTTTCAACGCCCTCAGAACGCCCGCCAGGTCCTCGAACCGGTCCCGGCCGAAGAGCTCTTTCCCATAGTCGCCCTCGCAGCCCCAGTACGGCGGGTCGAGGTAGAAGAGCGTCCCCTTGCTGTCGTAGCGCCGGATGAACTCGGCGAAATCGAGGCACTCGATCACCACGCCCGCCAGGCGGCTGTGCAGGTCCTCCAGCATCGGCTCCAGCGTGGTCAGGTTGAACCGTCCCGGCCGGTCGATCGCCACGCCGAAGTTGCGGCCCGAGACCTTGCCTCCAAAGGCGGTGCGCTGGAGGTACAGGAACCGCGCCGCGCGCTCGAGGTCGGTCAGGGTGTCGGGCCGGGTGTCGACCAGGCGGTTGAGCTCGGCCCGGGTGGTCAGCTGGAACCGCAGGGTGTCGAGGAACTGCGGATAGTGGCGCTGCAGGATGCGGAAGAGGTTGGCCACGTCGAGGCCTGCGTCGTTGATCACCTCGGCCCTCGGCCGGGCGCGACGGCGCAGGAAAATGCCGCCCATCCCGACAAAAGGCTCGGCATAGGTCGTGCAGGGGATCTGGTCGAGGATAGCGCAGATGCGCTTTGCGAGGTTGCGCTTGCCGCCCAGCCAGGGGGCGACAGGCGCTGTCGGCTCGACGGGAATCAGTGACTTTCTCATTTTGTTCCGCTCTTTTTCCGCAATCCTCGCGAGGGTGGTGCGGCCATGAGCTTCTGTTGGTCGGCGGGGGTTTCTAACGGTGTCCCCGTGCCTCGGGGGGGCGTTACAGCGCCTCCCCCGGGGCCTCCGTCGCTGATCAGGCAATCCGCCCGAACAACATTGGCAGGGTGACTGCCCCGCCGTCACCATCGTCCGCCGTCTCGGGCCAGACCGCGCGATAGAGCGCCAGCGCCGCCGGGTCCGCATGGATAGCCGCGATCATATCGTCCGCGCTCGTTGGGCCGTAGTCGGCCTCTGCGAGGATCGTCACGCCCGGCGTCCCCCGCCATTGCGCGGCCTGCGGCGGCGTCATCCGCACATAGACCAGCGCCGCGTCACCGTTGCGGGCGGCTGGCGTCGCGGTAAACCCGGTGATGACCCCGCCCTCAACCGTGTCCGGCGCGACCTGCGCCAGCATCGCTGCAAGTGCCGGATAGGACGGAATGTAAAGGATTGCGTCAATCATATCGTCGGTCATGCTGCGTCCCTCGCAATGATGTTTTTGATCGGCTTTCGGCTCGTTGGCGCGGTCCACGTCGCCAGATTGGCCGCCGCGCTGATGGCCGTGGTGTCGTCATCGTAGGTCACGGTCACGTCGCCGGTTCCGGTCAGGCCGGTAAATCCCAGGCTGTCCGCCGCGCGGGTGACTGCCGATGCCCCGGTGACGATCAGTGACGAAGGGTTATTGTTCTGCGAGAACTGCCAACCCCACGTCTCGACGCCTGCGCCGATAACCCCGACCGCCTCGGTGTTCACGAGGTTGTCGCCGGACAGCAGGATCACATGGACGCGAATGTTGCTGGTCGCGTTCGACGCCCCGGACATGGACACCCGCCACGCGCCATCCGGCAGGGGCACCGCCGACCAGTCCGTGCCCGCCTGCAACGTGCCCGCGCCGGTCAGCATGTTGAACCGTATGATTGATGTCCGCGACCCGAACGTGTTCGCCACCGATGAGCTGATCCCGATCCACTCCCAGCCGTTGATGGGTTTCACGACCACGCTCGTGGTGTATGTCACCCCGTCCGTGACCGCGCACTCGGCGGCAGAGCGACGGATGCGGCGGGTGATGTTGTCCGTGGTGACGCACACCAGCCGCCCGGCCCGGCCTGGACCGTAGAGCGATGCGACGTCAGACAGCCCCAGCGTGCCGGACACGTTGTTGACCAGCGCCTCGTAGCCGGTTGAAAAATCCGTGTTGCTCAGCGTCAGGTTCGTCGCGGCGGCCTCGTTCAGCAATCCGCGCCGGGCGCGCGTGATCGGGTCGAACTCGATGCGCGGGACGTTCGCGGCCTCGCTGACGATCACGGCATCCGGCCCCATGCGGGTCGCGGCCCCGGCGCGGGCCATGGCAAGAACCTCGGCCGCGCCCTTCGGCATCACGACGCGCTCCAGGCCCACCAGCGTGGACCGCCGCCCGTATGCGCCCCGCTGGAAATCGGCGACCGCAATCACGGTGTGCGGGCTGCTCAGCGCCATCGCGGCAAGCCCCGCTGCGGAGGTCGCGGCCTCGGCGGCTGTGGCGGCAGAAGCCGCAGCGGCGGTCTCCTGTGTCGTGGCAATCCCCGCCTGCGTCGTCGCGGTCGTGGCCTGCGTCGTCGCGGTCGTGGCCGACCCGAAGAATGTCCGAGCGCAACGCCTCATCGCGGCAAGCCCGGTCTGACAGCCGGACCGGATCGGCCCGCTTGGCCAGATGTTCATGAAAGGTGGACGGGGCGATCGGCAGAACCGCGCGGATCGGCCTTCGCCATCGGGCGCGAACCGATGGCGCCGCGATGGCTCAGCCCCGTGCGCATCCCGATGCGCGTCAGTGAAACCCACCATCACTTCGACCGGCGGTCGAGCTCCGCCGCCGCAAAATATGCGTTCGCCAGTGGGCTTGGACCAATGGCGCCTTCACTGGCCCACCCTTGCGCAGGATCTCGTTCGTCGGGAAAACCGTTCACTGGACGGTTTTCTGATCCTCCTCACCCTGGCGCAGCTCGCGGTGCTCGCGTTCCAGCGCCTTCATCCGCTCGGCCATCTCGGTCGGGATACCGGCCCGCCTGCCGCTGTTCACCTCGGCCTTGTTGACCCGGTCATTCAGGGTCTGCGGCGCGCATCCAACCTTCACCGCGATCGACATTACCGCCTGCCAGAGCGATCCATGCTGACCCACATAGTCGAGGACCAAAGCGCCGTGCGCAATCCCCCTTGCGGCTTGCCCTGGGCTGCGTGTATCGACACGATGCGGGACAGTTGGCCGAGTGGTCGAAGGCGCACGCCTGGAAAGTGTGTAGGCGGGGAACCGTCTCGAGGGTTCGAATCCCTCACTGTCCGCCATGGACTATTGATGTTATTAATTAATTTTCCAATCTTTGCTCATTACCCAACAAAGAACCCCACAAAGAAAAAACGCTTGTGCTAGTCGAGGCACGCCTTCGCTTGTTCCAAGGTGCGAGCATACAACAGGCAGGTCTCCGCTTCGGCGCGGGCGGCCTGTAACCCTTGCAGTTCTCCTTGTCGTTGGTCGAGGTCGGCTTGCAACTCATCGAAGGCGTCGCTGAGTTTCTTTCCGGCGTCGCGCAGTGCTTCATAGTCGCGGACCAGATCGTTGTAGTCCCGCACAAGCCGGTCATGCACTTCAACGCATTGGTCCACCTGCGACTTGCAGGCAAAGCCTTTGTAGTCGCACTGGTAGCTGTCGAAGCAGGCGGCAGAGTCCCTGACGCATTTCCCGCCGCTGGAACAGACGCTGTCCCCCCAGTCGAGACAAGCGGCGCGCTGGCCCATGCGGCAGGTGAAGCTTTGGCCGAAGGCGGGTGCGCAAAGGGGGATCAGGACGGCAAGGATCAGCGCCTGCTTCATGCGGCCTCCAGCGTCATCGTGATCTTCTGCATGATCCGGTCAGTCTCGGCCGAGGCTGTGTGGAAACACCCGTCCGTGGTAGACTTCCGCAGGTCGGTGGGAGGTGCGGATGGCGGGTTTCATCGAGGGTGTGGACCGGGGTCAGACGGTGCTTTTCCCTGACCGGCT
>JBKBKC010000030.1:0-2971 GCA_046294265.1 Gemmobacter sp.
CAAGGACTGGCGGAGGGTCGCCACCCGATACGACCGATGCCCGGAAACCTTCTTCTCCGCCATCGTCCTCGCCGCAACCGTGTTGTTCTGGCTATGAAACTCAATGAGTCTGGAGCCTAGGGCGAACGACTTGGCTTTCAGCTTGTAGAACGTCGCAGGGCTCAGCCCATGCTTGCCGCACAGCTCAGACATCGGCAGCCCTGCCTCCTGCGCCTTGATCATCCCGATAATCTGCGCGTCGGTGAAACGGCTTTTCCTCATGTCGTCTGCTCTTTCTCAGGTTGGGCAGACTCTACATCAGACGGAGGGAACTTCCGAGGGGCAGGTCAGCTGCGGGATACGTTGAAACACAAGGGGATAAGGGTCGTTCAGGGCTGATTTCATCCCCCGGATCATATCTGTTCGCCCTTCGCCCCTGGCCGGAAGTCCCGCAAGAACGCCGTGAAATGCGACAAGCGCCGCGACAAGCGACGCAACCGCACCGAAATCATGTTCGGTCGCCTCAAGGGCTGGCGCAGGGTTGCCACCCGATACGACCGATGCCCGGAAACCTTCTTCTCCGCCATCATCCTCGCCGCAACGGTGTTGTTCTGGCTGTGAAACTCGATGAGTCTGGAGCCAAGGACCCCAGAAGCCCATATTTGCATGGAAGGAATGCAGAGCACAGCCAAACGAGGTCCGGTCATTCTGATGGAAAAACGGCGTTTGATTTCTGCATCAGATCTTGACCGTGTTTTCCGGGCAACTTCGGTGTTTGTGTTCTTGGTTTGCAACGGCTATGCTAAGTCATTGATGTTTGAAAGGTGTTTTGGGGTCGATTTGAAAAAGTACCGTGAGGATACAGTCGGTCCGCGCATCTTTGGATACCGTGAGTCAGAAGTTCGAATTTTCTCGCCCCGACCAAGGCGCAGCAAGGGCGCCCGTCCGAAAGGAGAACTCCGATGGACCCCCGTGATGTCAATCCCGTACCACCCTTCGGTCTGAGTCACAGCTATGCCGAGGCGTTGGCGGGCGGGTTTGTCGAGGTGACACCTGACGTTGCCCCCGACCCGCGGCTGGTGTGGTGGAACGCGAAGCTGGCGGCGGAGATGGGGCTGCCGGAGGGGGTGGAGACCGCAGCCGCGCGGGTGATCTCGGGGGCGGCCCTGCCGCCCGACGCGCGGCCCATCGCCATGGCCTATGCCGGGCACCAGTTCGGCGGCTTTTCCCCCCGGCTGGGGGATGGCCGCGCGCATCTGCTGGGCGAGGTGGTTGGACCGGACGGTCAGCTGCGCGATCTGCATTTGAAGGGGTCGGGGCGCACGCCCTATGCGCGTGGGGGGGATGGCAAGGCTGCCCTTGGTCCGATGCTGCGCGAGGCGCTGGTGTCGGAAGCGATGGCAGCACTTGGCATCCCCACGACGCGCACCCTTGGCGTGGCGCTGACGGGCGAGACGGTGCACCGCGAGGGGCCCGAATCGGGCGCGGTGGTAGCGCGCGTGGCGGCAAGCCATATCCGGGTGGGCACGTTCCAGTATTTCGCTGCACGGGGCGATCAGGCGGGGCTGGCGCGGCTGCTGGCCTACAGTATCGCCCGGCATGATCCTGATCTGGACCCGGAGGATGCGCTTGGCTTTCTGGACCGGGTGGCGGGGCGGCAGGCGGCGCTGATCGCCAGGTGGATGGGCGTGGGCTTCATCCACGGCGTGATGAACACCGACAACATGGCCGTGTCGGGCGAGACCATCGATTATGGGCCCTGCGCGTTCATGGAAGGATATGCGCCCGGGACCGTCTATTCCTCGATCGACCATCAGGGTCGTTATGCCTATGCCAACCAGCCGCTGATCCTGGGCTGGAACCTCGCGCGGCTGGCCGAGACCTTGCTGCCCTTCATCGACGCCGAGGCGGACCGCGCGGTGGCGCGGGCGATGGAGGTTTTGCAGGGCGTGGCGGGGCGATATCGCGCCGCCTGGGTGGAGGTGATGCGCGCCAAGCTGGGCCTGACGGGGGCGGAGGACGGCGACGGGGCGCTGGCCGACGACCTGCTGGACGCCATGGCGGGGCAGGGGGCGGATTTCACGCTGACCTTTCGGCGCCTGGCAGAGGCGGCGGAGGGCGACGAGGTGCCGTTGCGGATGCAGTGCGGCGAAAGTTCGGGCCTCACGCACTGGCTGCCCCGCTGGCGCGCGCGTCTGGCGCGGTCGCAGGCCGGGGCGGCGGCGCGGCTGAGCGAAGTCAATCCGATCCATGTGCCGCGCAACCATCTGGTGGAATTGGCGCTGCAGGCCGCCCGAGAGGGGGATCTTGGGCCGTTTAGTGACCTGATGGCGGCAGTGAGGCAGCCCTTTGACGCGCGCGCGGGGTGGGAGCGGTTCGCGCTGCCCGCACCGGCGGGCTTTGACGCGGGGTTCCGCACGTTTTGCGGCACCTGACGCGGCGGTCGGGTGCGGATACGCATTCTTGCAAGAAAACGTCGGCGCGCGCGGGGGGCGGTCGCGTCAGTCGGGCAAGTCTTCGATTCGGAAGTCGCGCAGGATCGTGCGTGTGGCGGTGAACCGGTCGCTCTCGCGGGTGCGCGCCTGATGGGCGTCAAGGGCGGCGCGGTCGCGGAACGTCTCGTCCACCTCCCAGACCATCGGATCGTCGGTGGGCGCGATGTCGAAGGACAAGCAGCCGGGTTCGGCGCGGGTCAGGCGGATATGGTCGGGGGCATGGGCGGTGACCACCGCCCGGTAGCTGCGTCAAGCTGGTGTAATTTGCGGGATGGCCATTCTGGATCTCCTCGGTTCGTGGCTGAAGCTCGCAACTCCCCCATCCGCCCCGGCCGCGCGCATGGCACGGGTCAGGCTGGCCACGTCCTGCACGCCCTTTGCGACCGGCACGCCATCCGCACCCATCACGATCACCGCCGTTTGCGGAAATCCGATCCGGGTCAGGAAGGCCTGTGCCGCCTCTGTCGCGGCCACCTCGATCTGGTCGCAGGCCGGGG
>JBKBKC010000013.1:0-137166 GCA_046294265.1 Gemmobacter sp.
GCCGCGCGGCACGGGCTGCGCGCGGGGCCACCGGCACCGGCGCGCGGCACAAGGGCAACCGGCGCGGCCGCCCCCTGCCCCCCCGCGCGGGCCACCCCGACGGCCAGTCGCGGCTCGACCCCGTGGCCACCCTGCGCGCCGCCGCCCCCTGGCAAACCATACGCCGCCGCCTGACACCCGACCGCACCGGGGTCCTGATCCGGCGCGAGGATTTCCGGCTGCGTCGGTTCCAGGAAAACTCCGACCGCGTGCTGATCTTCGCCGTCGATGCCTCGGGATCGGCCGCCTTCGCCCGGCTGGCCGAGGCCAAGGGCGCGGTGGAGATCCTGCTGGCCCAGGCCTATGCCCGGCGCGACCATGTGGCGCTGGTGTCCTTTCGCGGGGCAGCCGCCGAGGTGATGCTGCCCCCCACGCGGTCCCTCGTGCAGACCAAGCGGCGGCTGGCGGGCCTGCCCGGCGGCGGGGGCACGCCTTTGGCCGCAGGATTGCGCGCGGCGGTGGAGCTCGCGCGGCTGGCGCAGGGGCGGGGGATGACGCCCACCATCGCGGTCCTGACCGACGGGCGGGCCAATGTGGCGCTCGACGGGCGCGGGGACCGGCCCATGGCCATGGCCGAGGCCGCCCAAATGGCCCGCGCGCTGCGCACGATGGGGCTGCCCGCCGTGGTCATCGACACCGCGATGCGCCCGCAACCCGACCTGCGCAGCCTCGCCGATGCCATGGGCGCGACCTATCTGCCCCTGCCAAGGGCCGATGCGCGGGCGATGGGGCGCGCGCTGTCGGCGGCGCTGGGGGACTGACGCGATGACAGAGGCCCCGCAGGGCAGCGCGCGTCCGGTGGGCCTGCCCGCCGACTGGCCGCATCATGCCGCCTCGCGCCTGGTGATGAGCCGCCCGCACCGATGGCATGTGCAGGTGATGGGGAAAGGCCCCGTGCTCCTGATGCTGCATGGCGCGGGGGGGGCGGGGATGTCCTGGCGGGGGCTGATGCCGCTTTTGGCCGGACACTACCGGCTGGTGGTGCCCGACCTGCCGGGGCAGGGCTACACGCGGGCCGGGCGCAGCGACCGGTTCGGCCTCGATCCCATGGCCGAGGACCTGCTGGCGCTCTGCGCGCGGCTGGAGGCCCCGCCGGTGGCGGTGATCGGCCATTCGGCGGGGGGCGCGATCGCGCTGCGGCTGGCCGAGATGGCGCCTTTGCGCGCCGTGGTGGGGGTGAATGCCGCACTCGGGGTGTTCGGGGGCCTTGCGGGGGTGATGTTCCCCTTCCTCGCCCGCACGCTGCATGCCGCCCCCTTCGTGCCGCAACTGGTGGCGCAGGCGACGGGGACGACGGCGCGGGTGGCGGCGTTGCTGGCCTCAACCGGATCGCGGGTGGATGCGGAAGGGGTGGAGCTGTATCGGCACCTGGTGGCCCGCCATGCCCATGTCGAGGGGACGCTGGCGATGATGGCGCAGTGGCGGCTGGACGCGCTCTTGTCGCGGCTGGAGACGATCACGGTGCCAACCCTGCTGGTCACCGGGGCCGGGGACCGGACGGTGGAGCCGGAGGTATCCTCGCGGGCGGCGGCGCGGATGCCGCAAGGTGCGACGGTGAGCCTGCCCGGTCTTGGCCATCTGGCGCAGGAGGAGGACGCGGGCGCGGTGGCGGCGGCGGTGCTGCCGTTTCTGGCGGACCGGGTTGGCAAAGAAAGCGCTGGCTGAGAGTGAGGGAGCGGGGGGTTTCACACCCCCCCAGTCCATCGGTTTCTTGAACCGATGGCGAAACCGATGGACTACCCCCGTGGGATATTTGAGGACGAAAGAAGCCGGGGGCGGAGGGAAAGCCCTTAGCCTGGCATCACGCGCGCTGGGGTGCGGGGGCCGAAGATGCGGTCCATATGCTCGGTCAGGTAGATGCGCAGCCAGGGCGTGTAGCGGGCGGGGTGGCGGGCGGTGTCGGCGGCGAGGTCGTAGAGATCGCGCCAGTCCACCGCCGCCACCTCGGCTGGGTTGAGGGTGAGGTCGAGCGTGGCAGGGGCCTCGGCGACAAAGACCGAAACGACCTCGTGCTCCGTCAGGCCACCGCCCACCTCGGCGCGGTATTCGACCTGGCCTCCGGGAATGAGCGACAGGCCGGTGATGCCCAGTTCCTCCTCCAAGCGGCGGCGCGCGCAGGCGGCGGCATCCTCGCCCCAGTGGGGATGGGTGCAGCAGGTGTTCGCCCAGAGGCCCGGCGTGTGGTATTTCGTCAGCGCGCGCTGCTGGATCAGGACGCGGCTGCCCTGCATCACGAAGACCGAGACGGCCGGATGGCGCAGGCCTTGGCGATGCACGTCGAGCTTGTCCATGGGCGCAAGCCCGCCATCGACCCAGGCGGGGATCATCGTGCCAAGGGGCGCGTTCATGTCCAGCCCGGCGAGACGATGCGCAGAAGGTGCGCCATGTTCTTCAGCCCGATCTTGATGTGCGCAAGCGGCCGCGCGGCCACCAGTTTCTTGTTCATATAGGCCTCAAAGGTCAGGCGCTGCACGTCGATGTCGTGGCAGAGGCTCACGAACCGTTCGCGGCGGTCGTCCGACTGGTAATAGGCGTCCTGCATGGAGCGCAGGACCTGAAAGACGGTCTTGTGTTCCTTCATGAAGAGCTTGCGCGCAAGCGCCAGATCACGGGTGCGGCCCGAGGCGAGGCAGGCCAGCGCTGCGGTGGCGGCGACGCGGCCCCCCACCATGGCGTAGTAAATGCCCTCGCCCGAGGAAGGCGCCACCACCCCCGCCGCATCGCCCGCCAGCACCACATCGCGGCCGTTGTCCCATGTGTCCAAAGGTTTCAGCGGGATCGGCGCGCCCTCCTTGCGGATGGTCTTGCAGCCGGTCAGGCCCGACATCTCGCGCAGGGCGGCGGTGGCGTCCTTGAGATTCACGTCGGGGTGTTCTGTGCCCATGCCGACCGAGGCCTGATTGCCGTGCGGAAAGACCCAGCCATAGAAATCGGGGCTGATGCGGCCGTCATAGATCACGTCGCAGCGGGTGGGATCGTAGCGGTCATTGGCGGGCGGGGCGGCGATGATCTCATGGTAGGCGATGACGTAAGGAATGTCCTGCCCGCCGGGCACCTCGGCGCGGGCCACGTTGGAGCGCGCGCCATCCGCCCCGATCACGAGGCGCGTGGCGCTGCGCCGCTCTTCGCCGCTGGCCTTGTCGCGCCAGACGACATGGGTGCCCTCGGCGTCGCGCTCGATGCGCAGATAGGTGCCGGTCAGGCGGTCGGCGCCGGCGCGGTGTGCGCGGTCACGCAGGAACTCGTCGAAATGCTCACGGTCCACCATGCCGACAAAGCCGTTCTCGATGGGGATGTCCACCGCGCGGCCCGTGGGCGAGATCATGCGGGCGGTCTGGATTTTGGCCACCACCTGCGCGTCGGGGATGGCGAAATCGGCGATCAGGCGGGGCGGGATGGCACCGCCGCAAGGCTTGATCCGCCCCGCGCGGTCCAGCAGGGCCACGCGGGCGCCCGCGCGGGCCGCATCCTCGGCGGCCGTAGCCCCCGAGGGGCCGCCACCCACCACGAAGATATCATAGGACATGGCGCGTCACTCCCCCGGCACCAGAGCCGCCGGAACGGGGGCGGCCTCCCGCGGGCTGGCGAGGATGCGCAGCGCCAGCGCGGCGGCGGCAAGGAACAGCCCCGCCTCCGCCACGAAAACCAATCCGAACGCGGTGCCATCGGTCACAAGATGGCGCATCAGGTCCACCGCCACTGCGCCCGAAAGCCCGCCAAAGCCTGCGGCGATCGCCTGACCCGCGCCCCAGAGGCCCATCCGCGTGCCCTCGCGCGCGCCGCGCCCCTCGCCCGCAAGCGCCATCATCGCGCCGATGGCCGCCACCGCGAACATGCCGTTGAACACCCCCAGCGCCACAACCGCAGGAACAAGGCCCGGCAAGGCGCCCTGCCCCAGCATGGCAATCACGCCCAGAGACGCCGCCGATCCCAGGCACCCCGCCGCAACCCAGGCGCGCAGCGACCCGAGGCCGAGGCCCGTGGCCGCGATGCCGACCAGCAGCATCCCCATGAACACCCCGCCGTTCTGCGCACCCGACAGCTGCGTGGTCTGGCCGGGGGTAAAGCCCCAGACCAGGCCCGCATAGGGTTCCAGGATCAGCTCCTGCATGAAATAGGCGGTCATCGAGAGAAACACGAAGATTGTGAAGCCGCGCGCGCGCGGTTCGGCCCAGATCTCGGCCAGACCCTGACGTAGCGGCACCGGGCGCGCCTCGGGGGCCGCCCGGGTCACCCCGCGCTCGATCCCCGCCACGGCGAGCGTGGTCAGCACCACAGCGCCTGCGCAGATCACCGCCACCACCTCGATCAGGCGCAGGGGCGTGTAAGGATCAAGGAACCCGCCCGCGACCGTGGCGGTCACCGCAATCCCGAAGATCATCATCAGCCAGGTGATCGTGGCCGCCGCCGCCCGCCGGCGCGGATGCGTGGCCGTGGCAAGGAGCGCCAGAAGGGAGGTGCCAGAGGCCCCCACGCCTACCCCGATCAGCGCATAGGCCAGCACCGACAGCGCAAGGCCCGGCCAGAACGCGCCTTCCAGCACCATCACGCCCAAGGCCGCGAGCATCCCCCCCGCCGCAAGCACCACCATCCCGCCGATGATCCAGCGGGTGCGGTTACCCGCGGTGTCGCTGCGGTAGCCCCAGGCGGGGCGGCTGATCTGGATGCCGTAATGCAGGCCCACCAGCAGGCCCGGCAGCACCGCGGGCAGCGCCAGTTCCACCACCATAAGCCGGTTGAGGGTCGAGGTCATCAGCACGACGATGGCCCCCAGGCTCATCTGCACCAGACCCATCCGCACGATGGACAGCCAGCTCAGCATGGCGCGGCCTTGCGGCAGGAAGGCCCCCCACCCCCATCCCCTCCCCACGAGGGGGAGGGGAGGCATCCCCCCCCGCCCGTGGCACCAGCGGCGCAGGTCGCGCGCCTCCCTCCCCCCCCATGGGAAAGGAAGGGGGGGAGGGATGGGAAGGGGGGGCACCGCGCAGCGTCCGCCATCATGCGATTCCCCGCAGCGCGAAGGCCGAGATCATCATCCCCGCCACATACATCACCACGCCCACGCCGTTGTACCAGGGCGCGCGGCCCTTGGGGTCACGGAAGAGCACGCGCATCGCCGCGATCTGGCCCAGGATGAGCACGAACACCGCCAGCGCATGCAGCGGCTTGCCCCAGACCAGCAGCAAGGGCACCACCACAGCCTGCGCAAGGCCCATCACCGTGCAGGCCACACGCGCCGCCACCTCGGGGCCAAGGACCACGGGCAAGGAGCGCACACCATGCAGCCGGTCACCCTCCAGCGCCTTGAAATCATTCAGCGTCATGATGCCATGCGCACCAAAGGCGTAAAGTGCTGCAATCGTGATCACCTCAAAGGCCGGCGCCCCCGCCGCCATCACGGCCGCCCCGGTGAACCACGGCAAGCCCTCATAGCACAGGCCCACCAGCCCCGGCCCCCACCAGCCCGACCGCTTCAGCCGCACCGGTTCCGCCGAATAGGCCCAGGCCGCCAGCACGCCCGCCACCGTCGCACCGAACCCCCAGGGGCCAAGCTGCCAGCCCACCACAAGGCTGAGAACCGACATCGCCAGCGCCACATACAGCCCCCAGCGACCGGGGATGCGCCCCGAGGGGATCGGCCGGTGCGGTTCGTTCACCGCATCCACATGCCGGTCGCACCAGTCGTTCGCGGCCTGGCTCATGCCGCAGACGATGGGCCCGGCCAGGACGATGCCCAGCAGCACCAGTCCCCAGTTGGACAGGATGTCGCCGCCAGACGACACGACCCCGCACAGATAGGCCCACATCGGCGGGAACCATGTGATGGGCTTGAGCAGCGTCAGCAGGGCGCGCGGCTCTGGCAGGCTGCGGGCCGGGGCGGACTGTGAGGTAAAGCTGACGGTCATGTGTCAATTAAATCTGACAACCAGGAGTCGTTCAAGCACTTTCTGACAGGTTGCGGCATGTCGGCCGGAGGAGGACGCGCGGTGAAATGCGGAAGCGGCGGCGCTGTCGATCCGCTGTCAGGGCCTCAAGGGCGGCCCCCTCGTGGACGCACGCCTGGCGGTCCATCTCTCCGAAACAGGCACGGGCCTCAGGCGCGCGGGCCTCAGGCGCACGGGCCTCAGGCGCACGGGCCTCAGGCGCACGGGCCTCAGGCGCACGGGCCTCAGGCGCACGGGCCTCAGGCGCACGGGCCGCGCCGCTGGCCGTCGCTGTCACCAGGGCCGCCGAGCAGAACAGTGCTTGCCCCTGCCGGGATGTTCAACGACGATCCGGGCAGGGCCGAACGGCTGGTGCAAAGGCTTCGGGTGGACGGGCTGCCGGGTCCGGCGCCAGGCATGACGGGGTCGGGCCTGCGACACCCTCGCAAGACCCCGCACCGAGACAATTTGATCCAAACCTTGACAGATGACGAACAGGGCCAGGTCAACCCCCTGAAATGATGAGGGTGCAATTCTGTCCCACCGTGGGACACGCCGCCCGCCCTATTCCTCGCCCTTGTTCACCAGCCCGTATTTGCGCAGCTTCACATACAGCGACTGCCGCGACAGGCCCAGCATCTCGGCCGCCGCCACCCGGTTGTTGCGGGTCAGCTCCACCGCCGTCTCGATGCACATCCGCTCCACCACATCCGCCGTCTCGGCCACGATGTCCTTGAGCTTGGAGGACCCGACCAGCTCCACCACCGAACTTGCGCCTTCTTCCCCGGCAAGCCCGGGACGGCGCAGCGCATCCGCACGGCTGGCATCCCGAACGATCAGCCCCATCACCGGATTGGGCCGGTCATCCAGCCAGGTCGCCGAGATCTCGACCGCCACCTGCGCCGAGAACACCGTCACCAGCCGCGTCGCATACATCCGCATCCGTCCGGTGCGCCGGGCATTGTCGATGAGCACCTTGAGGTCCACCGACCCACGCACCAGAAAATCCGCCAGCGACCGGCCCTTGACCGCCGCCAGCCCCGATGTGTCGGTCATGTTCAGAAAGGCGTCGTTGGCCCCCCGGATCAGCCCGTCGCGGTCGGTGAACACGATCCCGTCCACCCCGTCCGCATAAAGCCGCGCCAGCGCGTCGCCCAGATCGTCACTGGCCGCATGCACCTGCTCCACCACGTCGAGCCGGCACAACAGCAGCCGCTCCCCCGCCGCGCGGAACACCAGCGGCACCAGCATCACCCGCTTCTGGCTGCGCCGCGCCTGCATCTCGATGGGCGTGGCCCCATCGGCGGTGGCAAGGTTGGTCATCGTCTCCAGCAACTCGCCCCGCCTGCGCCCCACGAATTCCTGCGCGACGGCCGCACCCAGCAACTCGGCCCGCGTGCCCCCCAGCAGAAGTGCTGCCGCCGCGTTCAGGTCGGCAATGCGCCCCGTGGCCATGGACACCAGCAGGATCGCGTCGCGCGTCATCTCCATCAGCACGCGGTAGCGCGTGTCGATCTCGCGCTGCGCCTCATAATCCTTTTCCAGCGCCAGCTGCACCGATACCAGCTTTTGCTGGATCTCGGCGATGGCGCGCATGTCGCGCCCCAGCATCAGGACAGACCCGTCCCCCGGCAGCCGGTGCAGCGCATAGCGCACCGGAAAGCCCGCGTTCACCTGATCCTCATGCGTGATCTCGACGGCGAGCGTGGTGCCCTCGGGCGCCTCGGCCAGCTGCTGCAGGCGGCGGTCGATCTTCTGCGCGCTCTCGCTGGTCAGCATCTCGCGCAGCGGGCGACCGATCCAGCTCTCGAGGCTGCCGAAACTGCGGTGGTGTTCGTTCACCAGAACCGAGATGACCTTGCCATCCGCCGACAGATGCAGGGCGATGTCCGATGCAGTCGAGATGATCTCGGCCAACAGGTCGGGCGAGAGCATGGGCAGGGAACCGCTGGCAAGGATCACTTTGGCGTTTTTCAAGACCGGGTCCGATCATTCATCTTCGTGCCTGTCGGTGCCCTGCGGCACTGCCCTCACGCCTGCAGCCTTGCACGGCCGTCATTCCTGTTGGGGATGCGGCAGGCCGCGAGCGCCTGACCGATATCCTCCGCCACCGCATCGACGCCTGTTGCCGACGCAATGTCCCGCTGATGCACCAGCAGCCCGCCCCCCAGCACGATGGGCATGCCCGGATGGCCAAGGTCCCGCAGCGTCCGCACGAATTCGGCCAGCCTCGCCACGGGCGACGACCCGCTGGCCGACACCAGCACGCCGTCAAAACGGATGGTTGCGAACCATGCGGCCAACTCCGCCCGGTCCAGCCCCAGCGACAGGCGCACCGAGACCCCGCTGCGGCGCAGCTGCCCCATCAGAACAAGGGCCCCCAGCGTGTGCTGTTCGCCCGGCATCACGCACAAGAGCACGCAGGGCGCGCCCGCCTCTGCCGCCGCCGTGTCCGCGACCCGGGCCACCGCCATCGCGCGCAACATCGACTGCAACCGCGAGGTCGCCAGCGTGACATCGGCAAAGCTGACGCGGTCCTCCATCCAGTCCTCGCCCAGCCGCATCGCGGCTGCGGGGATGTAAAGGTCTGACACCGCGGCGGGCGGCACCTTGCGGCGCACGAGGTCGGCCATGAATTCCGTCAGCGCGCCGCTGCGTTCGGCAGAGGCGGCTGCGATCAGGCCCGCAAGAATGTCGTCGCGCAGGATCATGTCCTCGGCCGACTTGCGCGCCGCCAGAAGTGCCACAACCCAGGAGGCAAAGTCGATCACGGTACTGTCCCCGAAGGCGGCCCGGCTGCGCGACGCCGACGGCGCGTTGTCGGCCAAAGCCGCAACGCCCGCGTCGAAACCGAAATGCTGGTCCTGCATGCCACGATCCCCGGCAAGTCCTGCTGATATTAACGTTGCAGAAGCGGCAGGAGGTCACGAATACGCGAAAAGACTCGCTCCTGACACCCGGCACCTATGCCCTGTCAACAGTCCTTCAGCGACGCGGGAATGTCAAAGCAAATTGACAGCTGCCAAGGCGTGAAGGCGATGAGCGCCAGAGAACGCAAGTTTTATGCAGTAAATACAGGTTTATAGCTTCGCGAGATGCGAAAGGACCGTGCTCGCGCCTTCCTGCGCCCGTCCAGAAAAGCTGTAAGTTTTGATTGACACTCGCAGCCCGGAAGCTAGGCTTGTCTCACGGGAAGGCCACCTGGCGCTTCCCCGCCCCAAAGCGCGAAGGCACCGCCCGCATGACACGACCCGCCCCGACCCGCCCGCCGCTCTACACGCCCGAAGAAAGGGCGCGGCGCGATGCGACCGTCTGGACCTTGGTGCAAGGCATCCTGGCGCCGCTGCAATTCCTCGCCTTCGCGGTCAGCCTGGTGCTGGTGCTGCGCTATCTCTGGACGGGTGAGGGCTATATGGCCGCCACCGTCTCGATCCTGGTCAAGACGTTGTTCCTGTATGTCATCATGGTCACGGGCGCGATCTGGGAAAAGGTGGTCTTTGGACGCTATCTCTTTGCGCCCGCATTCTTTTGGGAGGATGTGTTCAGCTTTGCGGTGATCGCGCTGCACACCGCCTATGTGGTGGCGCTGCTGGCCGGAACGGCGGGGCCGACAACCCTGATGTGGATCGCGCTGGCGGCCTATGCCACCTATGTCGTCAACGCGGGCCAGTTCATCTGGAAGCTGCGGATGGCCCGCCTTGACGCCGCCCGCCGCGACGCGCTGCCCCCGGGGGTGCCCGCATGAGCGCCGCCACCACGCCCGCCCCCGCAGGCTGCACCGATACCCCCGTGCTGCGCGAGCGTGGCCAGCGCGAGGTGTTCTGCGGCCTGACGGGAATCATCTGGCTGCACCGCAAGATGCAGGATGCGTTCTTCCTGGTGGTGGGGTCGCGCACCTGCGCGCATCTGCTGCAATCGGCGGCGGGCGTGATGATCTTTGCCGAACCCCGCTTCGGCACCGCGATCCTGGAGGAAAAGGATCTCGCAGGCCTCGCCGACGCCAATAGCGAGCTTGACCGCGAGGTGGCGCGCCTCTTGGCCCGCCGCCCCGACATCCGGCAGCTGTTCCTTGTGGGCTCCTGCCCCTCCGAGGTCATCAAGCTGGACTTGGGCAAGGCCGCCGAGCGCATCAACGCCGCCCATGGCGACCGCGTGCGCTGCTACAACTACTCGGGTTCCGGCATCGAAACGACCTTTACGCAAGGTGAGGATGCCTGCCTCGCGGCCATCGTGCCCACCCTGCCCACCACCGAGGCGCGCGAACTGCTGGTCGTGGGCGCGCTGCCGGATGTGGTGGAGGACCAGATGATGGGCCTCTTGGCGGCCCTCGGCATCGGCCCGGTGCGCGTGCTGCCCGCCCACCGTGCGGCAGAGGCCTCGGGCGTGGGCCCGAACACCGTGTTCGCCCTGACCCAGCCCTTCCTGGGCGATACCCACGCCGCCCTGATCCGCCGCGGCGCGCGGCCCCTGCACGCGCCCTTCCCCTTTGGCGAGGTCGGCACCACCGCCTGGCTTGCCGCCATCGCCGCCGAATGGGGCGTGTCCCCCGACCTCTTCGAGCAGGTCACCGCGGCCCCTCGCGCCCGCGCCCGCAAGGCGGTCGCCGCCTCCGCCGAGGTGCTGGCGGGCCGCTCGGTGTTCTTCTTTCCCGACAGCCAGCTGGAAATCCCGCTCGCGCGCTTCCTGACCACGGAATGCGGGATGACGGCGATCGAGGTCGGCACCCCCTTCCTGCACCAGGCGATCCACGGCCCCGATCTGGCGCTTCTGCCCGCGGGCCCGGTGATCTCGGAAGGCCAGGACGTGGACCGCCAGATCGACCGTGCCCGCACCGCCCGCCCGGACCTGACCGTTTGCGGCCTGGGCCTCGCCAACCCGCTGGAATCCGAGGGCCTGACCACCAAATGGGCCATCGAACTGGTGTTCTCGCCCGTCCATTTCTACGAACAGGCCGGCGACCTTGCCGCCCTCTTCGCCCGCCCGCTCCGCCGCCGCATGGCCCTGCGCCAGCACCCCAACCGGCTGGAGGCAGCAGAATGACAAACTCTCCTTTCATCTTGGGACAAATATCCCGCGGGGGTCCGGGGGCGCGAAGCCCCCGGGGGCGCACATGAAACTCACGCTCTGGACCTATGAGGGCCCGACCCATGTGGGCGCGATGCGCGTGGCCACCGGGATGACCGGCCTGCACTATGTGCTGCACGCGCCGCAGGGCGACACCTATGCCGACCTGTTGTTCACCATGATCGAACGGCGCGGCACGCGCCCGCCCGTCACCTACACCACCTTTCAGGCCCGTGACCTTGGCGCCGACACGGCGGGCCTGTTCAAGCAGGCCGCGCGCGACGCCTACGCCCGCTTTGCCCCGCAGGCGATGATCGTGGGCGCCTCCTGCACCGCCGAGCTGATCCAGGACGATCCGGGCGGCCTCGCGCAGACCATGGGCATCCCGGTGCCGGTCATCGCCCTCGACCTGCCGTCCTACAGCCGCAAGGAAAACTTCGGCGCGGACGAGACGTTCTATCAGATCGTCAAGGCGCTGGCCCGCCCGATGGACCGCACGCCCGCCATCAGCTGCAACCTCATGGGCGCCACCGGCCTTGGCTTCCGCCACCGCGACGACATCACGGAAGTCACCCGGATGCTGGCCGACATGGGCGTGGCCGTGAACGTCTGCGCGCCGATGGGCGCCAGCCCCGCCGACATCGCCCGCATGGGGGCCGCGCATTTCAACGTGCTCCTTTACCCCGAAACCGGCGAGACCGCCGCGCGCCATTGCGAAACCGCCTTTGGCCAGCCCTGGACGAAATGCGTGCCCATCGGCGTGGGCGCCACCCGCGATTTCCTGGCCGAAGTCTCGGCGCTGACCGGCCTGCCCGTCCGCACCGACGAGGCACAGCTGCGCCAGCCCTGGTGGTCTGCCTCGGTGGACAGCACCTACCTGACCGGCAAGCGCGTCTATCTTTTCGGCGACGCCACCCACGTCATGGCCGCCGCCCGGATCGCGCGCGACGAGATCGGGTTCGAGGTGGTGGGCATGGGCTGCTACAACCGCGAATTCGCCCGCGCCCTGCGCGCCTTTGCGAAAGGCTATGGTGTCGAGGCGCTGATTTCCGACGATTACCTGGAGGTCGAGGCCGCCATCGCGGCGCTGTCGCCCGAACTGATCCTCGGCACCCAGATGGAGCGCCATATCGCCAAGCGTCTGGGCGTGCCCTGCGCCGTCATCAGCGCGCCGGTCCATGTGCAGGACTTCCCCGCCCGCTACAGCCCCCAGATGGGGTTCGAGGGCGCGAATGTGATCTTCGACACCTGGGTGCATCCCTTGGTGATGGGGCTGGAGGAGCATCTGTTGACGATGTTCCGCGAGGATTTCGAGTTTCACGACGCGGCCGGGGCGTCGCACCATGGCGCCAAGGCGGTGGCGCGGGAGGAGACCCCGGTGGCTTTGCCCCCGGACCCCCAGGATATTTCCGCCAAGATGAAAGACGCAGCGCAGCCAGTCGCGACCGGGTCGGATGTGCTGGTCTGGCTGGCGGAGGCCGAGCGCGAGTTGAAGAAGATCCCCTTCTTCGTGCGCGGCAAGGCCAAGCGGAACACCGAGAAATTCGCGGCCGACAAGGGCCTGAGGGAAATCAGCGTGGATACGCTCTATGAGGCAAAGGCCCATTATGCGCGCTGAACCGAACATCCGCCCCGCCTACAGCCTGGTCGTCGTGACGCTGGACAGCCATGCCGCGGGCCCTGCCGCGCGGATCGCGCCCCGGCTGCAGGCGGATTTTCCAGGGCTGACGGTCAGCGTCCATGCCGCCGCCGAATGGGCGGAGAACCCGGCCGCGCTGGCGCGGGCGCGCGCGGCGGTCGATGCAGCCGACATGGTGGTGGCGAACCTGCTGTTCATCGAGGAGCATATCACCGCGATCCTGCCGAACCTGCAGGCGGCGCGCGACCGGGTGGATGCCTTCATCGGCGTGATCGCGGATCCGCAGATCGTCAAGATGACGCGGATGGGTGACCTCGACATGGGCAAGCCCGCCTCTGGCGTCATGGCCTTTCTGAAAAAGCTGCGCGGGACCACCAAGAACGGTGCGCCGACCTCGGGCTCGAACCAGATGGCGATGCTGCGGCGGCTGCCGAAGATCCTGCGCTTCGTTCCCGGCAAGGCGCAGGACCTGCGCGCCTGGTTCCTGTCCATGCAATACTGGCTGGGCGGGTCGGACGACAACATGGAGCAGATGATCCGCTTTCTGGTGGGCCGCTACGCGCATGTGAAGGACTGGAAGGGGGCGGTGGCCAAGGCGCCAATCGATTACCCCGATGTGGGGCTCTACCACCCCGACCTGCCCGCGCGCATCACCACCCGGGCCTGCGACATCCCGCGCCCTGCCGGGGCCACGGGCACCGTGGGCCTGCTCTTGCTGCGGTCCTACATCCTGTCGGCGGACTGCGCGCATTACGATGCGGTGATCCGGGCGTTCGAGGCGCAGGGGCTGGCCGTGTTGCCCGCCTTTGCCGGGGGCCTGGACGGCCGGCCCGCTATCGACGCCTATTTCCGGGCGGGCGGGGCCACGAAGATCGACGTGCTGGTGTCGCTGACCGGGTTTTCGATGGTGGGGGGGCCTGCCTACAACGACAGCCCCGCTGCGGTGGTCGCCTTGTCCGAACTCGACGTGCCCTATCTCGCCGCGCATCCGCTGGAATTCCAGACCCTGGGGCAATGGGGGGCCGCCGCCGGAGGTCTTGGCCCGGTGGAGACCACGATGCTCGTGGCGCTGCCCGAGATCGACGGGGCGACCAACCCCACCGTATTCGCCGGGCGGCACGGGGCCGAGGGCTGCGCTGGCTGCGGGCACATGTGCAAGATGCTGTCGGACTGCAAGGCGATGGCGCCCTGCCCCGAGCGCATCGCGAGCCTGGCCGAAAAGGCCGCGCGCATGGTCCGGCTGCGGCGGGCAAGCAATGCGGACAAGAAGGTGGCCGTGGTGCTGTTCGGCTTTCCGCCCAATGCCGGGGCGGCGGGCACGGCGGCCTATCTGAGCGTGTTCGAGAGCCTTTTCAACACGCTGCACCGGATGAAGGCGGATGGCTATACGCTGGAGGCCCCCGCCTCGGTCGAGGAACTGCGGTCGCTGGTGCTGCACGGCAATGCCGCGACCTATGGGCAGGTGGCGAATGTGGCCGCCGTGGTGGATGCCGAAACCATCGTGCGGGCCACGCCGCACCTGGCCGAGATCGAGGCGGTCTGGGGCCCGGCACCCGGGCGCATCCAGTCGGACGGGCGGGGGGTGTTCATCCTGGGCCACCAGTTCGGCAATGTCTTTGTGGGCCTGCAGCCGACCTTCGGCTATGAGGGCGACCCGATGCGCCTCTTGTTCGAGCGCGGCTTTGCCCCCACCCATGCCTTCGTGCAGTTCTACCTCTGGCTGCGCAACAGCTGGGGTGCGGATGCGGTGCTGCACTTCGGGATGCATGGGGCGCTGGAGTTCATGCCGGGCAAGCAGACGGGCCTGGGCGCGCGCGACTGGCCCGACCGGCTGATCGGCGAGATGCCCAACATCTATCTCTATGCCGCCAACAACCCCTCCGAGGCCTCGCTGGCCAAGCGCCGGTCGAACGCGATCACGGTCACGCATCTGACGCCGCCCCTGACCTCTGCCGGGCTTTACAAGGGCCTGGCCGACCTCAAGGACAGCCTGGGCCGGTGGCGCGCGATGGACGCCGGGGATGCCGCGCGCGCGGATCTCGCGGCACTGATCCGCGACCAGGCGGCGGCGGTGGACATGGACGGGGCAGAGCCTGACCGGCTGTGGCTGACCGTGCTGGAGACCGAAGGATCATTGATCCCGGAAGGCCTGCACATCATGGGCCGGCCGATGCCGGCAGAGAACCGGGCCGCGATGATCGCGCTGATGGGCGATATCTCGCCCGAGGACGCCACGCGCGCCGATGCGATGATGGCCGGGGACTTTGAGCTGACCGGGCTGATGCGCGCCCTGTCGGCGCGCTTCATCGCCCCGGTGCCGGGGGGCGACCTGATCCGCTCACCCCAGATCCTGCCCACGGGGCGCAACATCCATGCCTTCGACCCGTTCCGGATGCCGACCGCTTTCGCCATGCAGGACGGGGCGGCGCAGGCCGCGCGCCTGCTTGAGGCGCATCCGGTGATGCCGCGCACGGTGGCGCTGGTGCTCTGGGGGTCGGACAACATCAAGTCGGACGGCGGGCCGATCGCGCAAGCGCTGGCGCTGATGGGCACCCGGCCCCGCTTCGATGCCTATGGCCGGCTCTGCGGTGCCGATCTGGTGCCGCTGGCCGAACTGGGGCGGCCGCGCATCGACGTGGTGATGACGCTCTCTGGCATCTTCCGCGACCTTCTGCCCCTGCAGACCCGGATGCTGGCCGAGGCCGCGTGGAAATGCGCGATGGCCGATGAACCCCTGGAGATGAACTTCGTGCGCGCCCATGCGCTGGTCTATGCCGCCGAGATGGGCGTGGACATGGAGACGGCCAGCTTGCGCGTCTTCTCGAATGCCGAGGGCGCCTATGGATCGAACGTGAACCAGCTTGTGGGCTCGGGCACCTTTGGCGACGAGGATGAGCTGGCCGACGCCTATGAGGCGCGCAAATCCTTTGCCTACGGGATGAACGGCAAGGCCGTGAAGAACGCGGGCCTCCTGCAGAAGGCGCTGAAGGATGTGGACCTGGCCTATCAGAACCTCGAGTCGGTCGAGCTGGGCGTGACCACGGTGGACCATTACTTTGACACGCTGGGCGGCATCGCGCGGGCAGTCAAACGCGCGCGGGGTGGGGCGGAAACGCCGGTCTATATCGGCGACCAGACGCGGGGGGCGGGCAAGGTGCGCACCCTGCGCGACCAGATCGCGCTGGAAACCCGGTCGCGCAGCCTGAACCCCAAGTTCTTCGAGGCACTGCTGGTCCATGGCGCGGAGGGCGTGCGCCAGATCGAGGCGCAGGTGACCAACACGATGGGCTGGTCGGCCACCACGCAGGCGGTGGACCCTTGGGTCTATCAGCGCCTGAGCGAGACCTTCGTGCTGGACGAGGCGATGCGGAAGCGTCTGGCCGGACTGAACCCCGAGGCGAGCGCGCGCATGACGAACCGGCTGATCGAGGCCTCCGAGCGCAACTACTGGCAGCCGGATGCGGCAACGCTGGCGGCCCTGCGCGGGGCGGCGGACGAGCTTGAGGACCGGATGGAAGGGATTGCGGCGGAATGACCCGGCGTTGTGCCAGTTTGGAGTTCGGACCGGGGCGCTGCCCCGGACCCCGGGATATTTGCACCAAGATGAAAGGGGCAGACGCATGAGCCCGAGAGACGAGATACCCGACCTGAAGGGGCTGGACGGCGAAGGTTCGGTGCAGGTGCATCAGGATGCGGCACTGAAGATCGAGGGGGCCAAGGTCTTTTCGGTCTATGGCAAGGGCGGGATCGGGAAATCGACCACCTCGTCCAACCTGTCGGCGGCGTTTTCGATGATGGGCAAGCGGGTCTTGCAGATCGGATGTGATCCGAAGCATGACAGCACATTCACCCTGACGGGGAAGTTGCAGCCCACGGTGATCGACATCCTGAAGGAGGTCGATTTCCACGCCGAGGAGCTGCGCCCCGAGGATTTCGTGACCATCGGCTTCAACGGCGTGAAATGCGTGGAGGCGGGCGGGCCGCCTGCGGGCACCGGCTGCGGCGGCTATGTGGTCGGGCAGACGGTGAAGCTGTTGAAGCAGCACCACATGCTGGAAGAGACGGATGTGGTGATCTTCGACGTGCTGGGCGATGTGGTCTGCGGCGGCTTTGCGGCCCCCCTGCAGCATGCCGACCGCGCCGTGATCGTGACGGCGAATGATTTCGACAGCATTTACGCGATGAACCGGATCATCGCGGCGGTGCAGGCGAAATCGGCCAACTACAAGGTGCGGCTGGCGGGCTGCGTGGCGAACCGGTCAAAGGACACCGACGAGGTGGACCGGTTCTGCGAGAAGGTGGGGTTCAAGCGCATCGCGCATATGCCCGACATCGACGCCATCCGCCGCTCGCGCCTGAAGAAGAAGACGCTGTTCGAGATGGATGCCGACGAGGACGTGATGCGCGCCCGGGTCGAATACATGAAGCTGGCGGAAGCCCTGTGGCGGTCGGTCGACATGCCGCCGATGCTGCCCGAGGCGCTGCCGGACCGCGAGATCTTTGAATTGCTGGGGTTTGATTGATGTCGGGCTATTCCACCACGCGCGACCGGGTCGAGGATTATTTCGACCGTTCCGCCACCCAGGTCTGGGAGCGGCTGACCTCTGATGCGCCCGTCAGCCGCATCCGCCAGACGGTGCGCGAGGGGCGCGACCGGATGCGCGCGCTGATGCTGTCGCGCCTGCCCGCCGACCTGAGGGGCGCCCGCGTGCTGGATGCGGGTTGCGGGCCGGGGATGGTGACGGCGGAACTGGCGGCGCGCGGGGCGGATGTGGTGGCGGTTGATATCTCGCCGGCGCTGATCGAGATTGCGCAAAAGCGCCTGCCTCAGGGGCTGGCGGGGCAGGTTTCCTTTGCTGCGGGCGACATGCTGAGCGCGGATCATGGGCGCTTTGACCATGTGATCGCGATGGACAGCCTGATCTACTACGACCAGCCCGACATCGTGGCGGCACTTGAGGCGCTGGCCGCGCGCACCTCCGGGTCGGTGGTGTTCACCGTGGCCCCGCGCACGCCGTTCCTGATGGCCTTCTGGGGAATGGGCAAGCTGTTCCCCCGGGCCGACCGCTCGCCCGTGATGGTGCCGCATGCGCATGCACGGCTGGCGCCGCTGGTGCCTGGCCTCTCCCGCGTGGGGCGCGTGTCGCGGGGTTTCTACATTTCCGAATGCCTGGAGGTGCGGCGGTGATCCTGGGGCGCAACCAGATCAAGGGGTTGAAGGGCAGCTGGCTGCCCTTTGCGGATGCGGCCTCCGAGGGGCTGCCGATGGGACAGCTGTTGCGGCTGTCGCTGTTCCAGGTGTCGGTGGGCATGGCGGCGGTGCTGCTCTTGGGCACGCTGAACCGGGTGATGATCGTCGAGATGGGCGTGGCCGCGACCGTGGTGGCGTTCATGATCGCGCTGCCCGTCGTCTCGGCCCCGTTCCGTGCGATGCTGGGGCACAAATCGGACAACCACAAATCCTGGATCGGCTGGAAGCGCATTCCCTATCTGTGGTTCGGCTCGCTCTGGCAGATGGGCGGCCTTGCGATCATGCCCTTCGCGCTGATCGTGCTGTCGGGCGATCAGATCCATGGTCCGGAATGGGCGGGCCAGGCGCTGGCGGGGCTTGCGTTCCTGATGACCGGGATCGGCATGCACATGACGCAGACGGCCGGCATGGCGCTGGCCTCCGACCGCGCGACGGACGAGACGCGGCCGCGGGTCGTGGCGCTCCTCTATGTCATGTTCCTCCTGGGGATGGTGGTGTCGGCGCTTGTCCTGGGGTTCCTCTTGCGCGATTTCGACCAGATCACGCTGATCCGCGTGGTGCAGGGCTGCGCCGTGATGACAATGGCGCTGAACCTGCTGGCGCTGTGGAAGCAGGAAAAGGTCAGGCCGATGACGGCCGAAGAGATGGCCGAGGTGCGCCCGATCTTCATGGAGGGCTGGCGTGATCTGATGGCCGGGGGGCAGGCAGGACGCCTGCTGCTGGTGATCTTCCTGGGCACCATTGGCTTCCAGATGCAGGACGTGCTCTTGGAACCCTACGGGGCCGAGATCCTGGGCCTGTCGGTGGGCAGCACCACGCTGTTGACGGCGGCCAATGCCGGTGGCGCGCTGGTGGGCTTCATCCTTGCGGGCACGTGGATGAGCAAGGGCCACGACATGCACCGGATGGCCGCGCGCGGCCTCCTCGTGGGAGTGGCGGCCTTCCTCATGGTGATGTTCTCGGCGCCCTTGGGATCAACCGTCGTTTTCTACTTCGGGGCGTCCTGCATCGGCCTGGGGATGGGGCTGTTCGCCGTCTCGACCCTGACCGCCGCGATGGCGCTGCCGGAACAGGGGCGCGCGGGGCGTGGCCTCGTGCTCGGGGCCTGGGGGGCCGCGCAGGCGACCGCTGCGGGCCTTGCCATCGCCCTCGGGGGTGCGCTGCGCGACGTCGTGGGCGGCTATGCGATGGCGGGCAACCTCGGTGCCGCCTTCGCCACGCCGACCTTCGGCTATGCCTTTGTCTATCAGATCGAAATCGTGGTGCTCTTTGCCACGCTTCTGGCACTTGGCCCGCTGGTGCGGGTGCTTCCCTACGTTCCGAAATCCGAACCCGACAACGCCCGCATCGGCATTGCCGAGTTTCCCACCTGACCAATGGAGGACCAATCATGGTTGGCGTTAATTTCTGGGGTAACTTCGACCTCGCAAGCCTGTCGATCTGGCTGTTCTGGGGCTTTTTCGCCCTGCTGATCTACTATCTGCAGACCGAGAACATGCGCGAGGGGTATCCCCTTGAAACCGAGGACGGAAACCCCGCCCCGAACCAGGGCCCCTTCTCGCTGCCCAAGCCCAAGACGTTCCTGCTGCCGCACGGCCGCGGTTCGGTGACCGTGCCCAATGGCGAGCGTGAGGCGCGCGAACTGGCGCTGACCCGTTCGGCGGCATCGGACGGTTTTCCGCTCTCGCCCACGGGCGATCCGATGAAGGACGGGGTTGGACCCGCCTCCTGGGCCCCGCGGCGCGACCTGCCGGAACTGGACGGCCATGGCCACAACAAGATCGTTCCGATGGCGCGGGCCGAAGGCTTCATGGTCTCGGCCGGGCGCGACCCGCGCGGCATGAAGGTGCAGGCCAATGACCTGGCCTTCGTGGGGACCATCAGCGACCTGTGGGTGGATGCCCCGGAACAGCTGGTCCGCTATCTGGAACTGGAACTGGACAGCGGCGAAAAGCGGCTGGTCCCGATGCCCATGGCGAAGATCAAGAGCGACCGGGTGGTCATCAGCGCGCTGTCCTCGGACCTGTTCGCGGGCATTCCCGCCACGCGATCCTCGACCGAGATCACCATGCTCGAAGAGGACAAGGTGTCCGGCTATGTCGCCGGTGGCCTGATGTATTCCGCCGAAAAGCGCGCGTCGAAAATGCGTGCGCTGTTTGCCTGATCTGATACCGTTGAGACAAGGGGAGGCCCGCGCCATGGCCCACGACGACTTTGCTTTCGAGCCCGTGCCGGGCCTTCCCGGCCCCCTGCCCAAGGGGGAAACCATCCTGTGGCAGGGCCGACCCTCCACCTGGCAACTGGCGCTGGAGGCTTTCGGGCTTCGCTGGGTGATCGGGTATTTCGCGCTGATCGTGGCCTGGCGGGCCGGGGTGGGTGCGGCCGATGCGGGGCTGGCGGGGGCGCTGGCCTTCGGCATCCCCTATGTGATGCTGGGCATGGCCGGAGTTCTGGTCGTGCTGGCGCTGGCCTGGGCGCAGGCGCGCGGGGCGGTCTATACGATCACCACCGCGCGGGTGCTGATGCGGGTGGGGGCGGCGCTGTCCGTCACCTTCAACATCCCCTTCAAGCAGGTGGCCAATGCGCGGCTTGACCTTCGGCGCGACGGCACCGGCACCATCGCGCTGGAAACCCAGGGCGACACGCGCATCGCCTATCTGGTGTGCTGGCCGCATGTGCGGCCCTGGTATCTGAAGCAGACCCAGCCCGCGCTGCGCTGCATTCCAGATGCCGCCCGTGTGGCCGCGATCCTGGCAGATGCCGCCGAAACCCGCCTGTCGCAGCCCGAGGTTCGCCGCGAGGCGGATACCGGTGCCGCGATGATGGCCGCAGAATAAGCCGCCGAGTGAAAGGAAGCAGACCGATGAGCAGCCTTGACGCCAACGCCCATCCCAAACCCCGCGCGCCCGAGGCGATCCCGAAACCCCTGCTGCGCGCCATGCTGGCGCTGGCGCTGGTCTCGCTCGCGCTCGTCAGCTTTGCCGTGATCACGGATCGCCCGAAGGTGGGCGTGCCCGCGCCCGCCGAAGTGGTGGCCGAACGCACCATCCGCCTGATCGGCGGCGGCGCGCAGGCCGTGCAGGTGGCCGATGTTGATGGCCGGATCCTCCTCGACCTGCCGCATGGCGGCTTTGTGACGGTGGTGCAGAACGCGCTGGAAACCAACCGCCGCCGCCACGGGATCGACCCCACCCTGCCCGTGCGCATCGTGCGCTATGCCAACGGCCGCCTCGCCGTCGAGGACACGATCCTGACCTGGGGCGTGGAGCTTTACGCCTTTGGCGGAGACAACAAGGCCTCTTTCGAAAAGCTGATGACCGACTGACTGTCCGACGGACAACACCGGCCACCCGGAACACCGGGGGCCACCCGCGACACGACCAATAAAAGGGAACCAAGACCATGGGAATATTCACGAAGGAACGCGAAGAGGTGCCGGTGACCGTCGAGGTCAGCCACCGTTTCGAAAGCCTGCATGCGCATGTGAAGTTCAACAACGGCGCGATCATCCATCCCGGCGACGAGGTGCTGGTGCACGGCACCCCCATCATGGCCGCCTGGGGTGAGGTGATTTCCGAGGACCGCACCGCCACCATCACCCGCGCCAGCTGGCTGGAGCGTCAGTGGACGCGCCTGACCGGCGATTTCGAGGTGATGGAGCTGTGCGAATTTTCCTTTTCCGATGAGGTGCTGTCATGAATGCCCACGCAACCACCCATGACGAGCTGCATGCCGAGATGTCGGACAGCTTTGACACGACCGCGATGGCAACCGAGACCACGCTCTTGAACCCCCGCTTCTACACCACCGATTTCGACGAGATGGACCGGGTGGACGTGACCCCGGTGCGCAAGGAATGGGACAAGCTGATCGCACAGATGAAATCGGACCCGAACAAGGGCCATTTCAAGAAGAACGCCGACTGGGACAAGGTGGACTGGGCCGGGATGGAGCCGGGCCTGCGCGCCGAGTTCATCGACTTTCTGGTGTCCTCCTGCACCGCCGAATTTTCGGGCTGCGTGCTCTACAAGGAAATGAAGCGTCGCGGCGCCAACCCCGACATCTGCGAGCTGTTCAACTACATGGCCCGCGACGAGGCGCGGCATGCGGGCTTCATCAACGACGCGCTGCGCGAGGCGGGGGTGGCGGTGAACCTCGGCTTCCTGACCAAGGCCAAGAAATACACCTATTTCCGGCCGAAATTCATCTACTACGCCACCTACCTGTCGGAAAAGATCGGCTACGCCCGCTACATCACCATCTACCGCCACCTTGAGGCACACCCCGAACAGCGGTTCCACCCGATCTTCAAATGGTTCAGGGAATGGTGCAACGACGAGTTCAGCCATGGCGAGGCCTTCGCCCTGCTGATGAAGACCGACCCCAAGCTGACGAACACCTGGCTCAACAAGCTCTACATCCGGTTTTTCCTCACGGCCGTCTATTCCACCATGTTCGTGCGCGACCACGCCCGGCCCAAATTCCACGAGGCGCTGGGGGTGGACATCGAATGGTATGACCAGGAGGTATTCCGCAAGACCTCGGCCATCGCGGCCCAGATCTTTCCCATCGAGGTGGATATCGACCATCCCCGCTGGCTGCCCAACCTGCGGCGCATGAACGAGGCCTTCATCGCCATGAACGCTGCCCAGAAAGAGGGCGGTCTTTCGGGCCGTCTGAAGGGCTGGGGCGCCAAGGCCAAGGCGTTCAGCGCCTTTGTCAGCCTCTACCTCATCCCTGTGAAACACCAGGACCTGCCTGCGAACGTGCGGCTGGAGCCGTCTTACTGACGTCCCCGCACCGCTGCCGGGGGCCTGGGCGCGGGCCTCCGGCGGCACTCTTCGGAAAGGAAGGAGCATGATGGAAAACCCCTGGATCGCAGCCTCGTCTGCGCTGTTCCTGTGGTGGTTTTCCACGGGCCTGATCCTGTGGCGCGTGCGCGTGGCCGACAATGCCGGGCATGACGCGCATGTATGGTCGTGCCTTCTGTCGCTGCCGCTCTTTGCGCTGGGGGTGATCGGGGTTCATGCCACGCTGGGCGACACCTCGGCCAACGGCGCGTTCCTCGGCTTTGTCTCGGCGCTCGCGATCTGGGGCTGGATCGAACTGGCGTTCCTGTCGGGCCTCATCACCGGGCCGAACCGCCGCCCCTGCCCCGCGACGGCCAGCGGGCAGGACCGGTTCCTGCGCGCCTTCGGCACCATCGCCTGGCACGAGATGACGCTGGTGGTCACGCTGCTGGTGCTGGCGCTGATGGCGCAGGGCGCGGCCAACCCCTTTGGCCTGTGGACCTTCGCCGTGCTGTTCTTCGCCCGCGTCTCGGCCAAGCTGAACCTCTTTTTCGGCGTCCCGCGCATCAACACCGAATTCCTGCCCCGCCCGCTGACCCATCTGGCCAGCCATTTCCGGCGCGGCCCCATCTCCGCCGTCTTTCCGCTGTCCATCAGCCTGCTGACCTTCGCCAGCTACTGCTGGATCGAACGCCTGTGGCAGGCCGAGGCGCCGGGCCAGGTCATCGGCTTCACCCTGCTGTCCGCCCTTACCCTTCTGGCGCTTCTTGAACATTGGTTCATGGTGCTGCCCCTGCCCGACCAGAAACTCTGGCGCTGGATGATGCCCGCGCCGAAAACCATCACGCCCGCTGCGGCCACCAAAGACTGAAAGGCTCGACCCTATGGATTTCCAAGGCTTCTTCACCCAGGAACTCGACCGTCTGCGGGCCGAAGGCAATTACCGCATCTTCGCCGAACTGGAACGGCAAAAGGGCGATTTCCCCCGCGCCACCCGCTACCGCGAGGATGGCACCACCGAGGAAATCACCGTCTGGTGCTCGAATGACTATCTGGGCATGGGCCAGCACCCCGATGTGGTGGCCGCCATGGTCGCGGCGGTCGAGGCGCATGGCACGGGCGCGGGCGGCACCCGCAACATCTCGGGCACCAACCACTGCCACCGCACGCTGGAGGCCGAACTGGCCGACCTGCACGGCAAGGAAGGGGCGCTCCTCTTCACCTCGGGCTATGTGTCGAACTGGGCCGCACTCGGCACGCTGGGCGCGCGCATCCCCAATGTGGTGATCCTGTCGGACGAGATGAACCACGCGAGCATGATCGAGGGCATCCGCCATTCGCGCGCCGACAAGGTGCTGTGGAAGCACAACGACTGGCGCGATCTTGACCGCAAGCTGCGCGCCGTGGGCGACCGGCCAAAACTGGTGGCCTTCGAAAGCGTCTATTCCATGGACGGCGACATGGCCCCCATCCGCGAGATCGTCGAGGTCTGCGAGGCGCACGGCGCCATGTCCTACATCGACGAGGTGCATGCGGTGGGCATGTACGGCCCGCGCGGCGGCGGCCTGTCCGAACGCGAAGGGCTGGCGCACCGCATCGACCTGATCGAGGGCACGCTGGGCAAGGCCTTCGGCGTGGTGGGCGGCTATGTCACGGGCTCGGCCGCGATGTGCGACTATATCCGGTCGTTCGCCAGCGGCTTCATCTTCACCACCGCCCTGCCCCCCGCCGTGGCCGCCGCCGCCACCGCCTCGATCCGCCATCTCAAGGCCTCGCAATCCGAACGCAGGGCCCAGGCCGAGCGGGTGGCAAAGGTGCGCGCCAGGCTCGACCGCGCGGGCATCCCGCATCTGGCCAACGACAGCCACATCATCCCCGTGATGATCGGCGATCCGGTCAAATGCCGCATGATCAGCGACATCCTGATGCGCGACTGGGGCATCTATGTGCAGCCCATCAACTACCCCACCGTGCCCAAGGGAACCGAGCGGTTGCGCATCACGCCCGGCCCCCTGCACTCGGACGCGGATATTGACAACCTCGTGAAGGGGCTGGCCTCGCTGTGGAAACACTGTGCCTTGGCACACGCGGTCGCTTGATCAGCGCGCGTTTGGCCCCAACTTAACGATGTTGATGCGCAACTAGGAGAGACCGATGCGACAGTCACTGACCCTCGCCCTTGCGGCGGGGATCGCCGCCGCTCCGGCCTTCGCCTCTGGCGATGCCGAAAAGGGGGCTGCCCTGTTCAGCCAATGCCAGACCTGCCACATCGTGCAGAATGAGGCTGGCGAGACACTGGCCGGGCGCAACGCCCGCGTCGGACCAAACCTTTACGGCGTGCTCGGCCGCCAGGCCGGATCAGTCGAGGGGTTCCGCTACCAGCCGTCCATCGTGGAGGCCGGGAACGCCGGGCTGGTCTGGGATGAGACCGAATTGGTCGCCTACCTGCTGAACCCGGTCGATTACCTGAAGGCGCGGCTGGACAATCCGCGCGCCCGCTCGGGCATGTCGCACCGCGTCCGCCAGGAAGGTGACGCCGTTGACCTCACCGCGTTCCTCGCGACCTTCAGCCCCGCGCCCGAAGAAGAGGTCGAGGGCGAAGCGCCCGCAGCCACCAACTGAGCGGCAGCATCGCGCAACTCAAAGGGGCACCCTATCTGGGTGCCCCTTTTGTCATACCCACTTCGCGAGTGGCGGCAGGCTCATCAGCACCGCATTGGCGTCGTGGCCCGTCGCCAGACCGAATTTCGTGCCGCGATCCCAGACGAGGTTGTATTCGGCATACAGTCCCCGGTGGATCAGTTGCGTATCGCGGTCGGCCTCGGTCCAGGGCTGGTGCATCCGGCGCTCCACAAGGGGCAGATAGGCCGGCAGGAAGGCGCGCCCGATATCCTGCGTCAGCGCAAAATCCGCCGACCAGTCGCCCGAGTTGCGGTCATCCATGAAGATGCCGCCCACACCGCGCGGCCGCCCCCGGTGCGGCACAAAGAAATACTCATCCGCCCAGGCCTTCAGCTTGGGGTAGAGGTCGGCCCCGTGCGGGTCCAGGTGCGCCTGCTGCTGCGCATGGAAATGCGCCGTATCCTCGGCGTATTCGATGCAGGGATTGAGGTCGGAGCCGCCGCCGAACCACCAGGCATGCGGCGTCCAGAACATCCGTGTATTCAGATGCACCGAAGGTGCGTGCGGGTTCTGCATATGGGCCACAAGGCTGATCCCGCTGGCCCAGAACCGCGGATCATCTTCCATCCCCGGCACACCGCGCGCGGCCATCGCCTTTTGCGCCTGCGCCCCCAGCGCGCCAAAAACGGTGGAAACGTTCACCCCCACCTTCTCGAACACCCGGCCCCCGCGCATCACGCTCATCAGCCCGCCGCCCGCGTCCGACCCGTCGTCCGAATGCCGCCGCGTCTGGCTCACCTCGAACCTCCCCGGCGGCATATACGCGGTCGGCCCTTCGACAAGCCGATCCTCCAGCGCCTCGAAGGCCGCCACGATGTCGTCCCGCAAGGTGCGGAACCATGCCGCTGCCCTGTCTCGTTCCACATCCAGCCCGTCGAGCATTCCGTCCTCCTGTCCGCCGTTTCCTACATTAGCCGGAGTGCAGGCGGGCGTCACGACCCCAACTTCCGCAGCCATCAGATCCTGCCGGAGGTGACGCTGAGGCAAGGGGAACACAAACCAGCTTTGAGCGTTGTCCTTGCAGTCAGGGTACATCCGCATCATGCGACATGACTCCCTGCAAAATCTGAAGGATCACCAAGATGTTCACGAAATCAGCCGTCGGCGCCGCCCTGATCGGCGCACTGCTCTCGACGACCGCGCAGGCGGCCACCGAAGCCACCGCCTGGACCGACCTGAACCTGCGCGAAGGCCCCGGCCCGATGTATCAGATCCTGGGCGTGATCCCCTCGGACGGCGTTGTTTCCGTCGAAGGCTGCCTTGAGGCCGCAAACTGGTGCAAGGTCGGCTATAACGGGATGGAAGGCTGGGCCTCTGGCGACTACCTGACGGCCATGGTCGAAAACCAGCCCGTCGTGGTCTATACCAATCGCGACCGGGTGGCCGTGGGCACCGTGACCTATGAGACCACCAAGAGCCCGGAGGGCGCGCTTGCAACCGGTGCGGCCGGTGCGATCGCTGGCGCGATGGTCGCGGGCCCGGTCGGCGCCATTGTCGGCGCCGTGCTGGGTGGCGGTCTGGGTGCGGCCGCCACGCCGAGCGAGACGGTGACCACCTACGTCGCCGCCAACCCGATGGCACCGGTCTATCTGGAAGGCGAGGTCGTGACGGGGGCGATGATCCCGGAAACGGTCATGCTGTCGGAAGTGCCCGACAGCGAATATTCCTACGCCTATGTCAACGGTGTGCCGGTGATCGTGGAACGGCAGAAGCGTCAGATCGTCTATATCGTCCGCTGATCTGATCCGCACTGACACAAGAAGGGCGGCCCCTGACCAGGGGGCCGCCTTTTTGTTGCAACGGTTTACAAACCGATGCCGAAGCGCAGACCGTCAAAGACGGCCGCGTGAATATTGCGCGCCTCCACGGCGTCACCGATGCGGAACAGCCGGAACTTTCCCGCAGGGTTCGGCGAGAGGGTCTGCGCCCGACCTGCGATCAGGGCCGGATAATCCACCTGCCCCAGATTGCGCGACAGGGGTTTCAGCGCGAGGTAGAGGTCATCCAGCGGCCGGGTGCCGTGGTTTACGACCACCTGATCCACCCGCCGCTCCTCCACCGCATCGCCGTAATCGGACCCCAGCACCGCCACCAGCCCATTGCCCTCGCGCCGCACGGAACGCAGCCGCCAAGTGACTGTGAAGCGCGCGCCGTGGCCCTGCAGGGCGCGGACGAAGGGCGCCAGGCTCATCCCCATCACCTCGGGGGCAAAACTGCGGTCGGGCGTCACGATCTCCACCCGCCCGCCCGTCGCCGAGATCGCCTCTGCCGCCTGCAAGCCGGCAAAATCGCCCGCGTCGTCGAACACCAGCACGTCCCGCCCCGGCACCGCGTCGCCCGACAGGATGTCCCAGGCCGAGACCACCAGGTCGCCTCCGGCCTCCAGCACATCGGTGAACGGCAGGCCCCCGGTCGCGACGATCACCGTATCTGGGTGCAGGTCCATCACTGTGTCAGCCTCGGCCCAGGCATGGAACCGGAACGCCACGCCCAGCCGAAGGCACTCCGCCTCGCGCCAACGGGTGACGCCCAGCATCTCGCGCCGGCGCGGGCTGCGGGCGGCCAGCCGCACCTGCCCGCCCGCCTGCCCTGCCGCCTCCAGCACCGTCACGCGGTGCCCGCGCGTGGCCGCCACCCTCGCGGCCTCAAGGCCCCCCGGCCCCGCACCCACCACCACCACATGCCCGCCGCCCTGCCCGGCGGTCACCTCCTGCGGCCAGTCCAGCTCACGCCCCGTGGCGGGGTTGTGGATGCAAAAGGCGGCCCCGCCCTGATAGATCCGGTCAAGGCAATAGTTGGCGCCCACGCAGGGGCGGATCTGATCCTCGCGCCCCTCGATCAGCTTTTGCAGGATCAGGGGGTCGGCCAGATGCGCGCGGGTCATGCCGACCATGTCGAGCTTGCCCGATGCGATGGCGTGGCGGGCCGTTGCCAGATCGGGGATGCGCGCGGCGTGGAAGGTCGGCAAGCCAAACTCCGCACGGATACCGCCCGCGAAATCCAGATGCGGGGCCGAGGGCATTCCCTGCACCGGGATCACGCCCGTCAGTGCCGCGTCGGTGTCGATGTGCCCCCGGATCACGTTCAGGAAATCGACCATCCCGCTGTCCACCAACCGCCGTGCGATCCCGCGCCCTTCGGCGGCGTCGATCCCGCCCGGCGCCACCTCGTCGCCGACGTAGCGCACGCCCACAATGAACTCCGCCCCCACACGGGCGCGTATGGCGCGCAGCACCTCCAGCGAAAACCGCATCCGCCCGTCCAGATCGCCGCCCCAGGGCGGGGGCAGGTCATTGGTGCGGGGCGACCAGAACTGGTCCATCAAGTGGCCGTAGCATTCGATCTCGACCCCATCGAGGCCCGCCACCTGCATCCGCTCGGCGGCATCGGCATAGTCCTGCACGATCCGGTCGATGTCCCAATCCTCGATCAGCTTGGGGAACGCGCGATGTGCGGGTTCACGGGCGTGCCCCGGGGCCACCACGGGCAGCCAGTCGCCCTTGTCCCAGCGGGTGCGGCGGCCAAGGTGGGTGAGCTGGATCATCACCGCCGCCCCGTGGCCGTGACACTCATCCGCCAGCTCCGCCAGCCAGCGCACCACCTCGTCCTTCCAGGCCAGAATGTTGTTGAAGGCGGGCGGGCTGTCGCGGCTGACCGAGGCCGAACCGGCGGTCATCGTCATCGCAACGCCCGCCTTCGCGCGGGCCGCGTGATAGGCGCGGTAGGCGGCCTTGGGCATCCCGTCCTCGGCATAGGCAGGCTCATGCGCGGTGATGATCACGCGGTTGCGCAGGGTCAGGTGTTTGAGCTGGTAGGGCTGGAGGAGCGGATCGGTGGACATGGCGGCCTCGCGTTTGCCCGCAAGGCTAATCCCGGCGCGGGGCCCTTCGCGCCCGAATGCGACGCCTCAGGCGCCTATCAGCGCCCGCACCCGCGCCACCCCGGCATCGACCAGCGCCCGGTCGCCGCGCGCCTCGACGTTCAGGCGCAACAGGGGTTCGGTGTTCGACCGCCGCAGGTTCACCCGCCAGTCGCCCATATCAAGCGACAGGCCATCCGTCTCGTCCCGCGCGCGCGCCTCCGGCCCGAGTGCCGCCACGACCCGCGCCACCGCCGCCCCCGCATCGTCGAGGCGAAAGTTGATCTCGCCCGATGACGGGAAGGCCGCGCGCCGCGCCGCCAGCAGGTCAGCCAGCGATGCGCCCCGGCGCGAGATCAGCTCGGCCAGCAAAAGCCACGGGATCATCCCCGAATCGCAGGCCATGAAATCGCGGAAATAGTGGTGCGCCGACATCTCGCCGCCATAGACGGCCCCTGTCGCGCGCAGCGCGGCTTTCAGATAGGCATGGCCCGTGGGCGCCTGCACAGCCCGGCCCCCGGCCCGCGCCACCACGTCGAGCGTGTTCCATACCACGCGGGGGTCATGCACGATTGTGGCCCCCGGATCGCGGGCCAGAAACGCCTCGGCCAACAGGCCCACGACATATTCTCCGTCCACAAATCCGCCCTGATGGTCGAAAAAGAAACAGCGGTCGAAATCACCGTCCCAGGCCACGCCGAAATCCGCGCCCGCCGCCACCACCGCCTGCGCGGTCGCGGGGCGGTTTTCGGGCAGCAGGGGGTTGGGGATGCCATTGGGAAAGCGGCCATCGGGGGCGTGGTGCAGGCGGGTGAAGCGCAGAGGCGTATCAGCCAGGCCCGCCGCGACGGCATCGAAGGTCGGGCCTGCGGCCCCGTTGCCGGCATTGACGAGGATGTGCAGCGGCCGCAGCGCGGCGCGGTCGATGAAGGACAGAACGCGCGCCACATAGGCGGCCCGGACATCCGGCGCGTCTGTCATCCGCCCACCATGGCGGGCGGAGCCAAGGGCATCCGCCTCGGCAAGCCCCTTTACCGACGCCATGTCAGTGGCCGGGTCGAGCGGGGCAGCGCCGCCCTTGACCATCTTCATTCCGTTGTAATCCATCGGGTTGTGCGAGGCGGTGACGCAGATGCCGCCATCCGCACCCAGATGGTCGGTAGCGAAATACACTTCTTCGGTGCCGCAAAGCCCGAGGTCAATCACCTCGGCCCCCGCCGCCATCAGACCCCGCGCCACCGCACCACCCAGGCTTTCCGACGAGGCGCGGCAGTCGCGTCCCAGCACCACGCGCCGCGCGCCAAGATGCGTGGCGAAGGCACGGCCAATGCGCGCCGCAATGCCGTCGTCAAGGTCGATGCCCAGACGGCCGCGTATGTCATATGCCTTGAAACAGGTCAGGGTCATGGATCACCTCTTGCACGCAACGCATGTTCCATAGGGTCTGCGGCTTGGCCCGTCCAGCACCCTGCCCCCCTTGCGAAACCCGCGTCCGGCGGCGACTGTAGCGGTAACGGTCATGGGGGGGATGGCATGGGGCGGCTCACGGGCAAGCGGGTTCTGGTGACGGCCGCAGGCCAGGGGATCGGGCGCGCCTCGGCCATCGCGATGGCGGCGGAGGGGGCGGATGTTCTGGCCACCGACATCAATACCCGAGCGCTGGACAGCCTTACGGGGATGCGGGTGCGCGTTCTGGATGTGCGCGACCCGGAGGCGGTGGCGGCGTTGTCGGAGGAGCCGCTGGACGTGCTGTTCAACTGCGCAGGTTTCGTGGCCAGCGGCACGATCCTGGACTGCGACGAGGCGCAATGGGCCTTCAGCCTCGATCTGAACATGACCGCCGCCTATCGGATGTGTCGCGCCGTGCTGCCGGGGATGATCGCCCGGGGGGGCGGGGCGATCATCAATATGGCCTCGGTCGTCTCGAGTCAGATCGGCGCGCCCAACCGCTTTGTCTATGGCGTGACCAAGGCGGGGGTGATCGGCCTTACCCGCGCCATTGCCGCCGATTTCGTGACGAAGGGCATCCGCTGCAACGCCATAGCGCCCGGCACGGTTGAGAGCCCCTCGCTCGAGGCGCGACTGGCAGCGACGGGCGACTACGCCGCAGCCCGCGCGGCGTTTACCGCGCGCCAGCCGATGGGGCGCATGGGGCGGCCCGAGGAGGTGGCGGCCCTGGTGGTCTATCTCGCCTCGGACGAGAGTGCATTCACCACCGGGGCGGTGCATGTGATCGACGGAGGATGGTCGAACGTCTGAGGGGATGCCTCGGGTGGAGAGCCCGGGGGCGCGCCGCCCCCCGGACCCCCAGGGGATATTTTCCAGACAGAAGAAGCCGGAAGGCGAAGGAGGGGTGATGAAGCTGATCCGCCATGGGGCGACAGGGGCCGAGCGGCCGGGAATGGTAGGTCCGGATGGATCTTTGCGCGATCTGTCGGGGCTGGTGCCCGACATCGCGGGGGCAGTGCTGGGGGATGCGGGGCTGGCGATGCTGCGGGGGCTGGATGCGCTGGCGCTGCCCGAAGTGGCACCCGGCACGCGGCTGGGGGCACCGGTGGCGGGGATCGGCAAGGTGATCTGCATCGGGCTGAACTATTCCGACCATGCGGCGGAAACCGGGGCGAAGGTGCCGCCGGAGCCAATCATCTTCATGAAAGCAACCTCGGCCGTGCAGGGGCCGGACGATCCGGTGGTGATCCCGCGCGGATCGGTCGAGTGCGACTGGGAGGTGGAGCTGGCCGTGGTGATCGGCAGCCGCGCAAAGCATGTGGACGAGGCGCAGGCGCTGCGCCATGTCGCGGGCTATGCGGTGATGAACGATGTGAGCGAGCGGACGTTCCAGACCGCGCGGAGCGGCCAGTGGACCAAAGGGAAAAGCTGCGACACGTTCGGGCCGCTGGGGCCCTGGCTGGTGACGCGCGACGAGGTGCCAGATCCGCAGGCGCTGGGGATGTGGCTTGACGTGAACGGACAGCGGATGCAGGGGGGCAGCACCGCGACCATGGTTTTCGGTGTGGCGCATCTGGTGAGCTATCTGAGCGGGTTCATGACGCTGTATCCCGGTGACGTGATTTCCACGGGCACCCCGCCCGGCGTGGGCATGGGCAAGACGCCGCCGCGGTATCTGGCGGCGGGTGACCGGATGGAACTCGGGATCGAGGGGCTGGGCGTGCAGCGCCAGTCTTGCGTCGCGGAGGATTGACGGCGGGCAACAAAGCAAGGGGGCCGCGCTGGAGTGGCGCGGCCCCGGCATGCGTGGTGGGCGATAACGGATTTGAACCGCTGACATCTTCGATGTGAACGAAGCGCTCTACCGCTGAGCTAATCGCCCGATGGCAGGGGTATTATTCGGCTTCGGCGGGCTCTGCAACCCCCTCTTGGGCCTTCTTCCTGCCGCCTGTCCGGCCTTCGCGGATGCGCACGGTGATGGCGGTGGAGCCTTCCTTGGCGGAGCGCTTGACGGTCATGCGGCCAAAGGGCGGCACGTTGAGCGCCTCGCCCGCGCGGAGCGAATGGCCCAACACGTCAAGCGTTGCATCCACGATCTCGCGCACCGATTTCTTGTTCGCGCCTGTCGCGGTCTGCACGCGATCAAACAGCACGCGCTTGGTCACGACCGTTGCAGCCTCGGCACCGGCTTCGGCGGCCTCGGCCTTTTTTGCCGCGCGCGCGGCGCGCCGGGCAAGGGTCTTGCCTTCATCCGCCGTGGCGGAGGTATCGACGTCTTCCATGGGAAACCTCATCGGGTTAAATCTTCATAACGCGTAAAACATGACACGAAAACCTTTTGTTTGCAACAACTTCCAACGACAGAATCGCCATTTTTGGCGGCAGGCCGGGGCAGTGAATAACCTGTCTTGTCAGAGGTTTGTGCAATGGCCCGGCGAAATGGAACGGGCGCGCCCCCGGGGGGACGCGCCCGTGGCAGCTTGCGTGCCCGAGGTCAGTGTGCGGTCTGGACGGCGCTGGGGTCCACCGCCGCGCGACGGGCCGCCGCGGCGGCCTCTTCGGCGGCCTCATCCCATTCCACCGGCTCGGGTGCCCGCACCAGCGCGCGCTCCAGCACCTCCCGCACGTTGCTGACCGGGATGATGGTCAGTCCCGCCGTCACGTTCGCCGGAATCTCGGTCAGGTCCTTCGCGTTTTCCTGCGGGATCAGGACGGTCTTGATGCCCGCCCGCAGGGCCGCGAGCAGCTTTTCCTTCAGACCCCCGATGGGCAGCACATTGCCACGCAAGGTGACCTCGCCCGTCATCGCCACGTCCTTCCTGACCGGGATGCCGGTCAGGACCGAGACGATCGAGGTGACCATGGCGATGCCCGCAGACGGCCCGTCCTTGGGGGTGGCCCCCTCTGGCACATGGACGTGGATATCCACCGTCTCGAACTTGGGCGGCTTCACCCCGATCTGCGGACTGATCGAGCGGACAAAGCTGGAGGCCGCGTCGATGCTTTCCTTCATCACGTCGCCCAGCTTGCCGGTGGTCTTCATCCGCCCCTTGCCCGGCAGTTTCAGCGCCTCGATCTGCAGGATCTCGCCGCCGACCGAGGTCCAGGCAAGGCCCGTGACCACGCCCACCTGATCGTCCTTTTCCGCGAGCCCGTAGCGGTAGCGTGAGACGCCGAGGAAGTGCTCCAGCCCCTCGGGTTCGACCTTAACGGAGGTGACCTTGCCCTTCATGATCTCGGTCACGGCCTTGCGCGCGAGCTTGGCCAGTTCGCGTTCCAGGTTTCGCACGCCCGCCTCGCGGGTGTAGGTGCGGATCATCTCGGTCAGGGCGGCATCCGAGATGGCAAATTCGCCCTTTTTCAGGCCATGGTTCTTGACCTGCTTGGGGATCAGGTGGCCCTTGGCGATCTCGCGCTTTTCATCCTCGGTATAGCCCGCAAGCGGGATGATCTCCATCCGGTCCAAGAGCGGTCCGGGCATGTTGTAGGAATTTGCCGTGGTGATGAACATCACGTTCGACAGGTCATACTCCACCTCCAGGTAGTGATCCGAGAAGGTGCTGTTCTGTTCCGGGTCCAGCACCTCCAGCAGGGCCGAGGCCGGGTCGCCCCGGAAATCCTGGCCCATCTTGTCAATCTCATCCAGCAGGATCAGCGGGTTGGTGGTTTTCGCCTTTTTCAGCGACTGGATGATCTTGCCGGGCATCGAGCCGATATAGGTGCGCCGATGGCCACGGATCTCGGATTCGTCGCGCACCCCGCCAAGCGAGATTCGGATGAACTCGCGCCCCGTGGCCTTGGCGACCGAGCGGCCAAGCGAGGTCTTGCCCACGCCCGGAGGGCCGACAAGGCACAGGATCGGGCCTTTCAGCTTGGCGCTGCGGGCCTGCACGGCCAGATACTCGACGATGCGCTCCTTGACCTTGTCCAGGCCGAAATGGTCGGCGTCCAGCACCTTTTGCGCGGCCGCGAGGTCCTTTTTCATGCGGGACTTCACGCCCCACGGAACGCCCAAAAGCCAGTCAAGGTAATTGCGCACGACCGTCGCCTCGGCGCTCATCGGGCTCATGGACTTGAGCTTCTTGACCTCGGCTTCGGCCTTGTCGCGCGCCTCTTTCGAGAGCGCGGTCTTGGCGATGCGCTCCTCCAGCTCGGCAACCTCGTTCTGGCCTTCCTCGCCATCACCCAGCTCGCGCTGGATCGCCTTCATCTGCTCGTTCAGGTAATATTCGCGCTGCGTGCGCTCCATCTGCGTCTTGACGCGGCTCTTGATCTTTTTCTCGACCTGCAGCACGGACATTTCGCCCTGCATGTGGCCATAGACCCGCTCCAGCCGCAGCGCGACGTCCAGCGTTTCGAGGAGCGCCTGCTTGTCGGCCACCGAAATCCCCAGATGGCCGGCGGCGAGGTCGGCCAGCCGCGCGGGTTCGCGGGTTTCGCTGACGGCGGCGACCGCCTCCTCGGGGATGTTCTTCTTGATCTTGGCGTATTTCTCGAACTCGTCCGTAACCGCGCGCACCAGCGCCTCCACCGCCGCGGGGTCACCCGGCAGTTCGGTCAGGGGTGCCACGCGCGCCTCGAAAAACGCCTCGTTGTCCAGGAATTCCGTGATGCGCACGCGGTGCTTGCCCTCGACCAGCACCTTCACGGTGCCGTCGGGCAATTTCAGGAGTTGCAGGACGGATGCCAGAACGCCGGCCTTGTAGATGCCATCGGTTCCGGGGTCGTCCACGGTGGGGTCGATCTGGCTGGAGAGCAGGATCTGGCGATCCTCGGTCATCACCTCTTCCAGCGCGCGGACCGATTTTTCCCGGCCCACGAACAGCGGCACGATCATGTGGGGAAAGACCACGATGTCGCGCAGCGGCAGGACGGGATAGCTGGGGGAAAGAAGGTCGGTCATGAACTGTCCTTGTCTGGCAGGAAGGCCCCGGCCCCGGTTATCGGCAGCCCCCGGCCCTCCCCTCTGGACGAAGGTATCTGGGGGTCGTCGGGGGGGCTGTCAACCACGAGCCGGAGCCGAGCGGGCGACGCGCGCCTGATCGCCGCATCATGCGCGCCAAAGGCGACGGGGGCAAGCGGCGTTCCGGGCCAGGGTTAGCGCGCGGAAAGGTGCAGACGGATACCGTCGCGCGCCCGCACGGTCAGATGCGCCTCGGGAACGGGGATGTGACCGGGCAGCGGATCAAAGCGCCAGGAGCGCAGGAGGCGGGCCAGCAGGACCACGCCCTCGGCCATGGCAAACCCCGCACCGGTGCAGACGCGGGGGCCTGCGGAGAACGGCAGCCATGCCGCCTGCGCGCTGGCGCGGCCCGCTTCGGTCTGCCAGCGGCCAGGGTCGAAGGCGTCGGGATTGTCCCACAGCCGCTCGTGCCGGTGCAGATGCCAGGGCGAGATGACGATCTGCGCACCGGGGGCGACGGGGCGGTTGCGCAGGGTTTCGGGCCGTGTGGATTGGCGCACCATCATCGGCACGGGCGGATAGAGGCGCAGCGCCTCGCGGAACACATCGCGCGTGAACTTCAACCGGGACAGATCTGAAAAGGCGGGGGTTTCGGGAAGGGCCACTGCCTCGGCCGCCACCTGGTCCTGCACCTCCGGATGGGTGGCGAGCAGGTAGAGCGCCCATGCGAGCGCCGAGGCAGAGGTTTCGTGCCCCGCCAGAAAGAAGATCGCCACCTGATCGACCATTTCATCCGTGCCGAAGGTCTGACCGGTCTGGGGATCGGGGGTTGTCATGATCTTGGTGGCCAGGTCGTCGGGTGCGGTGCCTGCGGCGATCTGGGCGGCGCGGTCCTCGGTCATCGCGGTGATCAGGGCACGGATGCGGGCGGCGGTCTGGCGGGTGGTGCGGCGGTGCAGGCGCGGGAACCAGCGCGGAAAGGGCACGAAGGCGGCAAGGTTCAGGATCGGCTGGCTGCGCTGGTGTGCGCGGAAGGCGTGGAACACGGCCTGCGCCGCGGCATCCTCGATGGGCAGGGAAAAGAGGGTACGGAAGATCACGTCGGCGGCGGCATGGGACGCGGCCTCCTCGATCTCGGTCGCGCCGGGGGTCAGGCGGGCGGCTGCGGCATCGGCGGCGGCGAGCATGGCGGGGAAGGTGTCACGCAGGCGGCCACCCTCGAAGGCCGGGTCGATGATGCGGCGCTGGCGGCGCCAGGTCTCGCCATTGGTGACAAAGACGGACCGCCCAAGGAGCGGGCGCAACCCCTCGGCCACGCGGTCGGATTTGGGGAAGTCGGCGGGGCGGGTTTTCAGGACCAGTTCCACCAGCGCGGGGTCGTTGCACAGATAGCTGCGGAAGAACGGCGTGCGGAATTCGGCCATCCAGGCGCGGTAGAGCTTGGCGGGCTGTGCCGAGAGGATGTCACGCCGGAAGAGACGCAGGTAGCGCCAGAGCGAGACGCGATCTGCACGGGGCGCGGGTTTGGGGGGCAGACCGGCGGGCGTCGGATCGGCGGAGAGGCCGGGGGGTTTCACACCCCCCGGACCCCCCGTGGGATATTTGGGGACGGAAGAAGGCCGGATCATGTGCGGGTGCTGGTGAAGCGGTTGACCGGGGTCTCGATCCGGCTGGCCGAGGGGGGGCGACCGGCGAAATGGTCGGCAAGGCTGCGCGGGCCCGCGGTGATGCGGAAATAGTCATAGTCCCAGCGCTGGCCCGGTAGCGCGTCGAAGGCGCAGAGATACTGGAAATGAAGCCGGAAGTAGCGGCGGCGCAGGGAAGTCAGGGTGGCGGGTGTAAGGGTCTGGGTGAAGGCGGCCGAGATCACCAGCGGCCAGCGCTTGTCCGCGGGGGCCACGCCCGAGACGGCGACGGGATCGCAGAGCGCGAAGGCGCAGCCGTCGCCCGGCGCGCTGACATCGACCCAGGTGAGCGCATCGGTGGTGGCGAGGAAGGCGAGGTCGGCGCGCAGCCTGTGGGCGCGGGGCAGGAAGCTGACCATCGGCACGACATGCCCGAGGGTGAGGAACGACAGGGCGGGTCGCGTGTCTGCCAGCCCCCCCCGGATCAGGTCGGCCAGAACCGACACCCCGATATGCGCGCCCGAGGAATGGCCGATCACCAGCACCTCGTCGCAGTCGGAGGCCATGGCCGCGGCGATGCGCTGGCGAAAGGCGTCCATGCGGGCGGTCAGTTCGGGCGGGACGGCACCGAGGTCGCGCGCGGTGAAGGCGTAATCGTGGATGAGATACCAGGCCATCAGGCGGTTGTCGATGCGGCGGAACCCGGCGAGCACCGCCCAGACCGCAAGCCCGGCGGGCAGGGCCCAGGCGATCTGGCCCGCACCGGAGAGGCCGGGAACAAGCCACGACACCACGGACCAGGCCAGCCAGCCCGCCGCCAGCGCCACCACAAGCTGGGCCAGCAGCACCACTACCGGATAGAGCGCCGCGATCACCGGGCCCTGCCGCAACCGCATCAGCCGGAACAGCGCGCCAGAGCCGATGTAGATGGCCACGGTGCGGGCGAGTTGGGCATAGGTCGCAAGAATTCCCGCGTCCATGGACGTCTTCACGATGTCCGACCAGACAAGCACCTCCACATCGGCCTGCGCAAGAAACCCATCGATGCTGCTGGAGACGTGCCAGCCGTAGACGCCCTTGCCCCGGCGGGGCCTTAGCGTCAACTGATAGCCCGACTGGGCGACCTGTGCCGCGCCCTGCTTGCGGTAGAGCTCGCGGTAGCGGCGGGGGTGGAACGGATCGAAACCGGGGATGTAGAATACATGGCGGCGAAATGTGGCCGCCCTTGCATCGGCATGGGTGCCTGCCGCCGCAACCGTCTGGCCACCCTCCTGATCCCGGTCGTCACGCATCCTGTCTGTGTCCCCTGCCCCGCCGTCCGTGTTCCCCAGTCCATGCCGACATGCGCGGTCATTCTGGCAGAAATATGGGCGGGCGTCAGCCGAGGACGGCCAGCGCCGGAAACGTCTCCAGCAGCCACCAGGAAAAGGCCGAGAAGGCCCCCGTGACCAGCGCCACGCCCACGACGATGAGCAGCACGCCCATGGCCCGCTCGATCAAGCGCATGTGCCGCTTGAGCCGACCCATCAGGTTCACGGCACCCCCGATGAAGATCGCGGCCAGAAGGAACGGCAGGCCGAGGCCCAGGGCATAGACACCAAGAAGCATCGTGCCGCGCGCCACGCTGGCCTCGGTCGCGGCCAGCGACAGGATGGCCCCCAGCTGCGGGCCGATACAGGGGGTCCAGCCGAAGGCGAAGGCAAGGCCCAAGAGATAGGCCCCGAAGGCCGATCCGCCGTGATCGCCCGCATCGAGGCGCGCCTCGCGGTCCAGCAGGGGAATGCGGAACAGGCCGAGGAAATGCAGGCCGAACACGATCACGACCACGCCCGACACCTGCGCCAGACGTTCCTGATGGTCGAGGAAAAAGCGGCCCATCATCGAGGCGGTGAAGCCCAGGAACAGGAACACCGTCGAGAGGCCCATGACGAAGAACAGCGCGGGCAGGATCACGCGGCGGCGGGCGGCGGTGGCCCCCTTCATCTCGCCCATCGAAATGCCACCCATGTAGGCGAGGTAAGGCGGCACGATGGGCAGCACGCAGGGCGACAGGAATGACAGGATGCCGGCCGCCAGGGCGATCACCATGGCGGGCAGAAGGCTTGCGTCGATCAGATCAAACCCGAACATAATTGCCTTCTAGCCCTGCGGTGGGGCGGCGTCACGTCCGGCCCCGTCACGTTCGCGTGGCGGTCCGTGGCCGGGTTGCCCCCCGCCACGGACCGCCATGAGAGGCGGGCCTAACGGCCCAGGGACCACCATCCCTTGCGCCGGGGCTTGGACGGATCGGCTTCGGCGCTGAGGGTTTCCGATGCGCGCGGATCGGGAGCAAGCTCCGCCACGGGGGCCGCATCCTCGCCAGGATCGGGTAGGAGGACCGGTTTGGCTGCGGCCGGTGCCACAGGCGCAGGTGCTGGTTCAGCCGGAGCGGGTTGCGGCGCAGGATCAGGCTCGGCGACACCCTCGACCGCCTCCGCAGGTGCGGCATCCTCAGCGGACTTGGCGGGCTTGCGGCTCCGCGAGCGGGTGGATTTCGGCTTTGCTTCGGCCTCCGGCGCAGCTTCGGCGGCGGGCGCCGCCCCGGACGCGGCGTCGGCGGGTGCCGTTTTGGGCTTGCGGCTGCGGCTGGCGCGGGTGCGCACGGGCTTTGCCGGCGCGGTTTCCGGCGTCGCCTCGGGCTCCGGTTCTGCCGGGATCACGGCGTCCGTTTCGGCGGCCACGGCCCCGGTCCCTGCCCCAGTATCGGCAATCCCCTCCGCCTCGTCCTCTTCGCCGTCGTCATCGTTGTCGTCATCGCCATCAGCTTGGCCCTCGGTGCCCTTGGCATCGGCGCCGTTGCCATTCTTGCGGCGGCGGCGCCGGCGGCGCTTTTTCTTGCCCGGAGAACTATCGCCATTCGCGGGCGCCTCGGCACGTTCCTCCTCGACCGGCTCGACCTCGGGCGCGTCGATCTCTTCCAGCGGCAGATCCACGTCCTCGTCCTCATCGACGGCGGCACCCATCAGGCTGGCGTTGCCCGAAATCACCGTGCGCGGCGCCTCGGACACCACGCGCGTCGCGGTCTTGAACTTCTCAAGACTATAGTCGGGCGACACAAGTTTCGGATCGCCCTCGATCCGAACCGACATGCCATAGCGCGCCTCGATCAGGGCGATATGCTCGCGCTTCTGGTTGAAGAGGTAATTCACGATGCCCATGGGTGCGCGCAAGAGCACCTCCTTGGAGCGCTTGCGCGTGCCCTCCTCCTCCAGCGCGCGCAGGATGGTCAGCGCCATGCTGTCGTCAGACCGGATCAGGCCCGTGCCGTGGCAGTGCGGGCAGGGCTGCGTGGTCGATTCCAGCATCCCCGGCCGCAGCCGCTGGCGGCTCATCTCCATCAGACCGAAGCCGCTGATGCGGCCCACCTGGATGCGCGCGCGGTCGGTCTTGAGCTTGTCCTTCAGTCGCTTCTCGACGGCGGCGTTGTTCCTGCGCTCCTCCATGTCGATGAAGTCGATCACGATGAGGCCCGCAAGGTCGCGCAGGCGCAGCTGGCGGGCCACCTCCTCGGCGGCCTCAAGGTTGGTCTTGAGCGCCGTATCCTCGATCGAGCCTTCCTTCGTGGCCCGGCCGGAGTTCACGTCGATGGCCACCAGCGCCTCGGTGATGCCGATCACGATATAGCCGCCGGATTTCAGCTGCACAGTGGGGTTGAACATCCCGGCCAGATAGCTTTCCACCCCGTGGCGCGCGAACAGGGGCGTGGGATCGTCATAGCGGACGACCTGGCGCGCATGGGACGGCATGATCATCTTCATGAAATCCTTGGCGGTGCGGTAGCCCGCCTCGCCCTCCACCAGAACCTCGTCGATCTCGCGGCTGTAGAGGTCGCGGATCGTGCGCTTGATCAGGTCGCCCTCTTCATAGATCGCGGCGGGGGCGATGGATTTGAGGGTCAGTTCGCGGATCTGCTCCCACAGGCGCATCAGGTATTCATAATCGCGCTTGATCTCGGGCTTCGTGCGCTTGGCGCCCGCCGTGCGGATGATGAGGCCCGCACCTTCGGGCAACTCCATCTCGCCGGCGATCTCCTTCAGCTTCTTGCGGTCGGCGGCCATGGTGATCTTGCGGCTGATCCCGCCGCCGCGCGCGGTGTTGGGCATCAGCACGCAATAGCGGCCTGCAAGGCTGAGGTAGGTCGTCAGCGCGGCGCCCTTGTTGCCGCGCTCCTCCTTGACCACCTGCACCAGCATGATCTGGCGGACCTTCACGACTTCCTGGATTTTATACCGGCGGGCGCGGGGCTTGCGGGGGGCGTGGATTTCCTCGGACACGTCCTCTTCTGCGACCGACTCGATCTCGTCATCGGTTTCGGAGGCGTGGTCCATCGCACGGTAGGGGCGCTCGGGCTCATCGGTGTCCGTTTCGGGACGATCGGCGGGGTCGGCAGCGGGCTCTTCGCCAAGGTCCACGACATCCATGCCCGCAATCACGGGGGTCTCGGGGTCAGCCGTCACCACCTCGTCGTCGGGGGCGGCGGCCTCGGCCTTGGGCGCAGGACGCGGGCTGCGGCGGCGTGAGCGGCCGTTGTCCTCGTCATCCTCGGCGCGGGCCAGCGCGCGCTCTTCGTCCAGCAGCGCCTTACGGTCGGCCACGGGGATCTGGTAATAGTCTGGGTGGATCTCGGCAAATGCGAGGAACCCGTGGCGGTTGCCGCCGTAGTCGACAAAGGCCGCCTGCAGCGAGGGTTCGACCCGCGTGACCTTGGCCAGGTAGATGTTCCCGGCAAGCTGGCGCTTGTTCAGGGTTTCAAAGTCGAACTCCTCGACCTTGTTTCCGTCCACCACGACCACGCGGGTTTCCTCGGCATGGGTGGCGTCGATCAGCATTTTCTTGGGCATGATGTTCCATAGCACCCCCCGGCCCGATGGCCCCCGGCGGACCGGAGGCGGCATCTGGCGGGAAAGGGCGGCTTGTTCGGGCGGTTGCGTGCGCAAGCAATGCAAGCGTGGCACCCGATGGGCACCCTCCGCGAGTCCTTGCCAATGTCGCGCGCATCATCGCGGTTCACGTCTGGGCAGCTTTCGCCGCCCACCTTCAAAAGCCCGGTCTGTCAATGACTTGCGGGCAATACACACGGCCTTTCGGCCGATCCGGCTGCATGGTCGGCGTAGTCCCGGATGGGCAGCGTTCCGACAATGCAGAGAATGTCTCGGCGGGTCTGCACCCGCGTCCCGTGACCCTAGCGGCAAAGCGGCAGGAATGACAATGGGCTATTTCAGGCAGCACGCAATCCCGGGTTGCAAGAGATGCCGCGCCGCGTTTGACCGCCGCCCCATGTTCCCCGCCCGTGGCTGCCGTCAGACGTAATCGCCCCGCGTCAGGCCGTATTTCGCCATCTTCTCGTTCAGCGTGCGGCGCGGCAGGCACAGCTCCTCCATCACCGCAACAATGCTGCCCTTGTGGCGGCGCATGGTGTTGTCGATCAGCATGCGCTCGAAGGCATCGACGTAATCCTTCAGAGGCTTGCCCTCGGTGGTCAGGGCGGGCCCCGCCGCCTCGTTGTCGGCCATCAGCAGGCTGGCGATGGACCCCGTGCCACGCCGGTTCTGCAGCACCGCACGCTCAGCCACGTTCACCAGCTGGCGCACGTTGCCCGGCCAGGGCGCCTGCAACAGCTGTGCCGCCTCCTGCGCCATGACCTGCGGCGCCTCGCAGCCATATTCCTCGGCGAATTGTTCGGACAGGCGGGTGAACAGCGTCAGGATATCCTCGCCCCGCGTGCGCAGGGGCGGGCAGACGATGGTCATGGCGCCCAACCGGTAATAGAGGTCGGGGCGCAGAAGCTGTTCCAGCGTCTTGTCGGGCGCGTGCTGGTTGCAGATGGCGATGATGCGGGTTTCGGGTGGTGTGCCCTGGTCATTGATGACGGTCAGGAGCCGCGCCTGCAGCGGGCCCGGCATCGCCTCGACATCCTCCAGGCACAGCGTGCCGCCGCGCGCCTCCTCGATCATCGGCAGGCTGGTGCCGTCCTCGACCGGGCCGAACAGGCGCGAGGACAACTGCTCCTCGGCCCAGGCCGCGCAGTTGATCGTCACGAACCGGCGCCCCGCGCGCGGCCCCACGGCATGCAGCGCATGGGCCACCAGCGTCTTGCCCGTGCCCGTCTCACCGTCGATCAGCACATGGCCATCCGCCTGCCCCAGGTCGAGGATATCCTCGCGCAGCCTGTCCATCACCGCGCTGCGCCCGATCAACTTGGACATGACCGAAGTGCCGTCGGCCAGCTCGCGGCGCAGCGCGCGGTTGTCCAGCGTCATGCGGCGGGCGTGGGTGGCCTTCTTGGCCAGTTCGGTCATCCGGTCGGGATTGAACGGCTTTTCCAGAAAGTCATAGGCCCCGATCCGCATCGCCTCCACCGCCATCGGCACGTCGCCGTGGCCGGTGATCATGATCACGGGCAGGCCTGAATCCACGCTCATCAGGCGTTTGAGGAAGGCCATGCCGTCCATCCCGGGCATCTTGATGTCGCTGACGACAACGCCGGCAAACTCGGCCCCGATCCCCTTCAGCGCCTCCTCGGCGCTGGCATAGGTTTCGGTGTCGAAACCCGACAGCGCCAGCCACTGGCTGATCGACGCGCGCATGTCGGCCTCGTCATCGACGATCGCCACCTTCATCGCTCGGGCCATCCGTTTACTCCGCTGCTTCCAGATCGCGCTTCAGTATCGGCAACTGCACCTCGAACACAGCCCCGCCGCCTTCACCGTTGCGTGCGGTCAGCCGCCCGCCCAGATCGGTGACGATGCCGGACGAAATGGCAAGGCCCAGACCCACCCCCTCGCCCGGCTTCTTGGTGGTGTAGAACGGTTCGAACAGGTTATCGAGCTCGGTTATTCCGTGGCCGTTGTCGCGCACCGACAGCCGCACGCTGTCATCTTCTGCCAGCGTCAGGTCGATGCGGGGGTCGGCCACGCCCTTGGTCGCATCGAGGGCGTTGCGCAGCAGGTTGATGATGACCTGCTCCAGCCGGATGCGGTCGGCCATCACCATCACGGGCTTGCGCGGCACATGGCGGGTGATGCGCACCACGCGGGCCTTGAGCTGCGGCTCCATCATCGACAGGGCCGAGGACAGGCTGGTGCGCACATCCACCGCCTCGAAGGCCTCGCCGCCCTTTCGGGCATAGGATTTCAGCTGCCGGGTGATCGCGCCCATCCGTTCGATCAGATCGTCGATGCGCTGGAACGACGACAGCGCCTCTTCCGGGCGGCGGCGCTGCACCAAAAGCCGTGCACCCGCAAGATATGTCTTCATCGCCGCCAGCGGCTGGTTCAGCTCATGGCTCACCGCCGCCGACATCTCGCCCAGGGCGGCAAGCTTGGAGGATTGCGCCAGCGTCGCCTCGGCCACGGCGAGATCCTTGCGCACCTTCTCGCGCTCGGCGATGGCGCGTTGCAGCCTCGCGTTCAGCAGTCGCAGTTCCGCCGATTCGCGCTGAAAGCTGATGGTCCGCGACCAGGCCCGCCGCGACAGCATGTAAAAGGTGGCCGCCAGCAGGATGGCAAAGCCCATGATCTCCAGCGCCAGCACCGAATTCACACGCTCGCGCACGGAATTCAGCGCGGTAAAGGTAACGATGCGCCAGCCGCGGAAGGGCACCCGCGCCTCGGTGCGGATCACCGCCTCGCCGCGCACATAGGCGTCGGGCGGGTCCTGCGCCCAGTCGGCTGCCAGCTGCACCGCGCGCCGAATGGCCGAGGGCGGGTCCTGCACCGCCAGCGCCTCGTCCACCTTGCGGCCACGCCAGCGCGGCTCGGTGGACAGGATCACTCGGCCCTCGCTGTCGGTCACCAGCACCGCATCCGTCAGCCCCGCCCAAGAGCGTTCGTATTTGTGCAGATCGACCGAGATCACCACCACGCCCATCAGCCGGTTCTCGGCCGAGATGGAGCGGGAATAGGTGAAATCGGTGGCACCGCCCGCGCGCGGCGCGGCCGTGAACACTGTGTCCTTGGTGCGCTGCGCATCCACGAAATAGGGGGCGGCACGGTGGTTCGAGCCCAGAAGGTTACGGTTGGTGGCCCCCACCACCCGTCCGTCGCGATCAAGTAGCAGGATCGAGGCGGCGCCGATCTCGGACTGGAACGAGATCAGGCGCTGCGAAGTCGAGGCATAGGTGCCCGCTGACAGCGCGCGGATCAGTTCGGGGTCGCGCGACAGCAGGAGCGGCACGATCGAGGTGCGCTGCAATTCGCTCACCAGATTGCCGGAATAGAGCGCAAGCCGGACCTCCGCCCGGTTGCGCGTGCTTTCCGAAAACCGCTCGGTCAGCCAGGTGTTGGTGACCAGAACCACCGCCACCGCCGCCAGCACCAGCCCGGCCACCATAAGCCGCAACGCCCAGGGCAGACCCTGCGGCAGCGGCGACGGGGCCACGACTGGCTGCAGGTCGGGCGGCAGCGTCGCATCCGCCACTAGCGGCGGCGCGAAATCCCCCGGCGGGGGGGCTGCGACTGGCGGGGACGCATCGGTCATGGCGCCGATCCTAGGCCCTGCGGGAGGATGGCTCAAGCACGCAGCGCGGGGGCGGGCGGCGGGCGGGTCAGACCGGCGCCGCCTCGCCGACCAACGCGCGGAAAATCGCCGCGCCGTCCTGCGATCCCTGCCCCTCCTCAATGGCGCGTTCGGGATGCGGCATCATTCCGAGCACGCGGCGGTTGGCCGAGAGCACCCCGGCGATGTCGGCCATCGAGCCGTTGGGGTTTTGCGCATAGGTCAGCGCGATGCGGTCCTCGCCCGCCAGCCGCGCCAGCGTATCGGCATCGGCGGTATAGTTGCCGTCGTGATGTGCCACCGGGATGCGCAGCGCCTGCCCTGCGGAAAAGGCGGCGGTGAAGGCGCTTTCGCGCGTTGCCACGCGCAACTCCACCGTCTTGCAGATGAACCGCAGGCCCGCGTTGCGCATCAGAACGCCGGGCAGCAGGCCCATCTCGGTCAGCACCTGGAACCCGTTGCAGATGCCCAGCACATAGCCGCCACCGGCCGCATGGCCAGCGATGGCCGACGAAATGGGCGAGCGCGCGGCGATGGCCCCGCAGCGCAGGTAGTCGCCAAACGAGAACCCGCCCGGAATGCCCACGACATCGGTGCCCGCGGGAAGGCTGGTATCCTTGTGCCAGACCCGTGCCACCTCTGCGCCCGCCCGCTCAAAGGCCAGCGCCAGATCGCGGTCGCAATTCGAACCGGGGTAGGTGATGACGGCAGCTTTCATGGCGTCTCCGCGGGGCCGACATGGCGGTTTGCACGTTCCTAGCGCGAAGCCGCGCGCCCTGCCAGAGGTCACAGAAGTGCGCGATGGCGCAAAATACCCTCAGCCGTTCCACCGCACGCGGCCAAGGTCGCCGAGGTCATACCCCCCCAGATGGTCGGCGCGCCGCGTGAGCGTATCAGAGCGGGCAAAGGCCAGCAGGGACTGGAACGGCGGCTCGAAATAATCGCGCCGGGTGATCGCAAGGTCAAAGCTTTCATCGGTGACCAGCGGCAGAAAGCCCAGAGGCCCCGCCGCCGCCTGCAGGCCAAGGCCCAGATCGGCCTCGCCCGTCTCGATCAGCATGGCGAGGTCGGCGTGGGTGTCGGCGGGACGCGCGAGCAGGGTCAGGTCGGCCCGGCACAGCCCCGCGCGCATCAGGAGCACATCCAGCAGCCGCGTCGATCCCGCGCCCTCGGCCCGCGCGGCAAAGCGCAGGCCACGCGCGGCGGCATCGGCCAGGCCGGTGATCCCCAGAGGGTTGCCGCGCGCGGTCAGCAGGCCCTGCGTGCGGCGCGCCCAGTGGATCAGCACATGGCGCGGGCCCGGCAGGTGCGCCCGCACCGCCGCGATGTTCCAACCGCCCGTCCCGGGGTCCAGCAGGTGGATGCCCGCCAGCACCGCGCGCCCCGCCGCGAGGTCGTCCAGGCCCTGCCCCGACCCGCGCGCCAGCACCGCCAGCCCGCTGCCCGACTGGCGCAGCGCCCATTCCAGCAGCGGATCGTTCGATCCGGCATAGATCGGGGGCGCAGGCGCGATCCCGGCCGCGGGCAGGTCTGTCTGCGCCTCCAGCCAGGCATCGACCAGGCGGCGCGGGAACAGGAGTTTGCCGGTGGCGCGGGTGAACGGGATCGTCTGGCGTGCCACCATCTCGTAGATCGTGCGCTCCTTCACCCGCAAATACCCGGCGACCTCCGCCGTCGTCATCAGGGCCGAGGCGGGCAGCGCCCCGGGTTCGGGTGGGTCGGAGGCGTGTGGCACCTGCATTTCTCTGCAATCGCATGCAAATCTTACATGATTGATTCCTACTTTGCTTTCTGCTCTTTTTCCAATGGTTTTCGGAAGGAATGACGGGTGGACGGCCCCTTCGCAACCGCGCTCGCGCTGATCGCCTATGGCGATGCGGCCCTGATGCAGATCATCGGGCTGTCACTGCGCGTGACGCTGAGCGCTGTGCTGATCGCCTGCCTTGTCGGCCTGCCGCTGGGGGCGGCGCTGGCACTGGCGCGGTTTCCGGGTCGCGGGGCGGTGATCGTGGGGTTCAACGCGCTCATGGGGCTGCCGCCGGTGGTGGCGGGGCTGGGCGTCTATCTGATGCTGTCGCGGTCGGGGCCGCTGGGCCCGCTCGCGCTGTTGTTCACGCCCGAGGCCATGATCATCGCGCAGACCCTGCTGATCCTGCCCATCGTGGCGTCGCTGACCCGATCGGTCGTCGAGGATCTGTGGGCCGAATACCGCGAACAGCTGCGCAGCCTGGGTGCGGGGCGGCTGCGCGCCATGCCGACGCTGCTGTGGGACGGGCGGGTGTCGTTGCTGACCGGGGTGCTGGCCGGGTTCGGGCGGGCCAGCGCCGAGGTGGGCGCGGTGCTGATCGTGGGCGGCAACATCGCCGGGCACACCCGCACGATGACCACGGCGATCACGCTGGAGACCAGCCGCGGCAACCTCGGGCAGGCGGTGGCGCTGGGGATCATCCTGATGGCGCTGACGCTTGGGCTGAACGCCGCCGCCTGGGCGGCCGGCCAATGGGCGCGGGGACGGCTGGCATGATGCATGCGCGCGATCCCGTGCCCGCGATCCTGCCGCTGACGCTGACGGGCGCGGGCTATGCCGTGGCAGGCATACCGTTGCTGGCCGACCTGACGCTGCGCATCGCGGCGGGGCGCAGGCTTGTCGTGATGGGCGCCAACGGCGCGGGCAAGAGCCTGTTCCTGCGCCTCTGCCACGGGCTGATAGAGCCCACGTCGGGCGCGCGGCTCTGGGCAGACGGCTCTGCCCGGCCCAAGGCACAGGCAATGGTGTTCCAGCGGCCCGTCCTCTTGCGCCGGTCCGTCGCGGCCAACCTCGACTATCCGCTTGCGCTGGCCGGGCTGCCCCGCCCTGCCCGGCGCGACACGGTGGCGCGCACGCTCGACCGGTTCGGCCTGACCTCGATGGCGGACCGGCCCGCACGCCTGCTGTCGGGGGGCGAACAGCAGCGGCTGGCGCTGGCCCGCGCCTGGGCGATGCGCCCGCAGGTGCTGTTCCTCGATGAGCCGTCCTCCGCGCTCGACCCCTCGGCCACGCGGATCATCGAAGAGATGATCCTGCAGTTCGCGGGCGAGGGGATCACCATCGTCATGACCACGCACAACCAGGGCCAGGCCCGGCGCCTGGCCCAGGACGTGGCCTTCCTGCATCGCGGGCGGCTGGTCGAGCATCGGCCCGCCGCCGACTTTTTTGCGGGACCGGAGGCGCCTGAGGCGCGCGCCTTTCTGGCGGGCGACCTGATCTGGTAAGCACCCATAGGATCGACCCGATGCCCAGCAGCCGCCGATTTATTCTGTCCGCCCTGTCCGGCCTTGCCATGATGGGAGCGTGGCCTGCCCAGGCGCAGGATTTCATCACCGTCGCCTCCACCACCTCGACCGAAAATTCGGGGCTGTTCGGGCATATCCTGCCGATCTTTGAGGCCGAGACGGGCATTGCGGTGCGCGTGGTGTCGCAAGGCACCGGCCAGGCGCTGGAAACCGGTCGGCGAGGTGATGCCGATGTGGTGTTCGTCCATGCCCGTGCGCAGGAAGAGGCTTTCGTGGCCGAGGGTTACGGGGTGCGGCGGTTCGACGTGATGTATAATGATTTTGTCATTGTCGGTCCGGGCGACGATCCGGCCGGATTGCGCGGCGCGACCGATGCCGCCGCGGCCATGGCCCGGATCGCCTCGGCGGGCGCGTCCTTTGCCTCGCGCGGCGACGACAGCGGCACCCATGCGGCCGAAATTGCCCTCTGGGCCACAGCCGGGATCGAGCCTGCGGGTGCATGGTATCTGTCCACCGGGTCGGGCATGGGGGCCACGCTGAACATGGCCGTCCAGGTTCGCGCCTACGCCCTGACCGACCGCGGCACATGGCTGACCTTTGCCAACCGTGGCCCGCTGGAGATCGTGTTCGAGGGCGATCCAGTGATGTTCAACCCTTACGGCATCATCCTGGTGAACCCCGACCGCCACCCGCATGTGAAGGCCGCGCAGGGTCAGGCCTTCATCGACTGGATGATTTCGGAGGTCGGCCAGGCCGCCATCGCGGGCTTTTCCCCGGGCGGCGAGCAATTGTTCTTTCCCACCGCAAGATAGCGCGGCGCGGCCCTTTCCTTGCCCCAATGTGCGGCGACACCCGTTGGCGCGGGCGCTGTTCATCAATCTGACGCAGCTTCTTTGCCGTGCTGTCTCACATCCGCGCTATCCGACGTGGGTAGGAGTGAACCCATGGCCCTTGACGTCTCATCGCTCACCAAAACCTTCGGCACCTCGACGGCGCTGTCGAACGTCAGCTTTTCGGTCCCCTCGGGCAGTCTCGTCGGGGTGATCGGTCGGTCGGGCGCAGGGAAATCCACCCTGCTCCGCGCGATCAACCGGCTGTCCGACGCCACATCGGGCAGCATTTCCTTCAAGGGTGAAGATGTCTCGGCCTTCAAGGGGCGCGACCTTCGCCGCTGGCGGTCACGGGCGGCGATGGTGTTCCAGCAGTTCAATCTGGCCGGGCGGCTGGACGTCATGACGAACGTCCTTCTGGGCCGGTTGTCGCGCGTCTCGACCCTGCGCGCGGCGCTGAACCTTTATTCGGAAGAGGACCGCGCGATTGCCACCGCGGCGCTCGACCTCGTGGATATGGCCGACTTTGCCGCGCAGCGGGCCGAAAGCCTGTCGGGCGGCCAGCAGCAGCGCGTGGCCATCGCCCGCGCGCTGGCGCAGGAGCCCGAGTTGATCCTGGCGGATGAACCCGTGGCCAGCCTTGACCCGCGCAACACCCGCATCGTGATGGACACGCTGCAGCGGCTGAACCGGGAATTCGGCATCACCGTGCTGGTGAACCTGCATTCCATCGACCTTGCCCGCAACTATTGCGACCGGCTGATCGGGTTGCAGGGCGGGCGGATGTTCTTTGACGGCACCGCGGCGCAGCTGACCGATGGCGTGGTGCGCGACCTTTACGGAATGGAAAGCGGCGAGGCGGGGGTCGAGAACAACCCCCTCACCGCCGTGCAACCTGTGGCCAACATGGAGATGGCGAAATGAAGACGACGATGATGATGGCGGCGGTTGCGGCCCTGGTGGCAGCTCCCGCGCTGGCGGCCGATGCCTGCAAGGGCGACGGCGAACTGGTGTTCGCGGTGGTTCCTGCCGAGAACGCGCAAGGCTCGATGGATCGCTTCACGCCCACGGCCGACTATCTGGGCAGCCAGCTGGGCACCAAGGTCACGCTGCGCGTCGCCTCGGACTACGCCGCGGTGATCGAAGGCCACAAGGCCGGAAACATCCACATCGGCTGGCATGGCCCGGGGTCCTTCGCCCGCGCCTATCAGGTGACCGACGGCAATGTGACTCCGTTCGCCGCGCTGAACAACAACGGCGTCGTGGGTTACTATGCCGTGCTCTACGTCAAGGCCGACAGCCCCTACCAGACGCTGGCCGACCTGAAGGGCAAGAAGCTGGGCCTGGTCGATCCGAACTCGACCTCGGGCAACTTCGCCGTCAGGTTCTTCATGGACCGCGACGACAAGATCATCCCCGAGCAGTATTTCTCGGACGTGGTTTTTGCGGGCAGCCATGAGAACGCGGTGATCGCGGTGCAGCAGGGCACTGTGGACGCGGGCGCCAACTGGTGGGACAGCGAGGACGCCTCGAACCTGCTGCAAATGGCCAACAAGGGCATGGTGAAGGCCGAGGATTTCCGCATCGTCTGGAAATCGCCGCTGCTGGCCGGTTCGCCGCTGATCTATGTCAACAGCCTGTCGGACGGCTGCAAGGCCGCGATCCAGACGGCGTTCATCGACATGGTGAAGAACTCGCCTGAGACCTATGCCAAGTTCAACGACGGCAAAGGCTTGGGCTTCCTGCCGGTCGAGCTTGAGGATTACCGCGACTCGATGGCGATGATCGAGTATGTGGATGCGCTGCGGAAGAAGCAGTAAGGACAAAAGGTTGCAGGCCCCGCCGCGGGGCCTGCAACCGCCTTCATCATGACAGCCCGCATCCCTGCACTTGCCCCCGAACGCGCCACCGCGATCCGCAGCGCCTATGCCGAAGTGCAGCGCGCCAAGCGCATGCGAACACTTGGCGGCCTTGCGGTCCTGACCGTGCTGTGCCTGATCGCCGCCTGGATGGCCGAGGTCAGCCCGACCCGGTTCGCCGAGGGGATCCCGCGGTTCTTCAACTATTTCGCCAACCTCGTCCCCAAGCTGTCGTTCGCCACCTTCTGGTTTGACATGGGCGAGTGGTACTGGGGCCTGAAGCGCTGGACGCGGCTGCTGTTCGACACGATCCTTATCGCCTACACCGGCACGATCATCGGCGCGCTGATCGGGGGCTATCTGTCCTTCGTCGCTGCGGGCACCCTCAACAGCGCCAAGTGGCTGGTGTTCATCACCCGCCGCTTTCTGGAATTCTGCCGCACCGTGCCCGAGATCGTGTTTGCGCTGATCTTCATCGTGGCCTTCGGTCTTGGGCCCCTGCCCGGCGTGATGGCGATTGCGCTGCACACCATCGGCGCGCTGGGAAAGCTGTTCTCCGAGGTCAACGAGAACGCCAGCCTCAAGCCGGTCGAGGGCATGATCTCGACGGGCGGCGGCTGGCACGCGGCGATGATATTCGGCGTCTTGCCGCAGGTGATGCCCAACTTCGTGAGTTATGCCCTGTTGAGGTTCGAGGTCAACATCCGCGGCGCCGCCGTCATGGGCTTTGTCGGAGCGGGCGGCATCGGGCAGGAACTGGTGACAGCGATCCGGCAATTCTACTACTCCGACATCTCGGCGATCCTGCTGATGATCATTGCGACCGTAATGGTCGTGGACATCCTGACCGAAAAGCTGCGCCACGCGATCATCGGGCGGGAGGGGCACTGACATGGCCGACATTCGCAGCATCCTCCTCGACCGCGCGCGCAGCCTCGGCCCCGAGCGTCAGGCGCTGATCCGCCCGGGCTGGCAGCGGCATCTGGTGCCCGCAAGCGTGACGCTGATCATGGTCGGCCTGTTCGTCTATTCGCTTTACCGCTTCGGGTTCAGCTTTGCCCGCATCTGGAACGGGCTGGAGCAGCTCGGATTCATCATCAGCTTCATGCTGCCCCCCGATGCCAAGGGCAACTTTGCCTCCTTTGCGAAAGCGCTCGGTGAAACCGTGGCGATTGCCCTTCTGGGCACGCTGATCGGCGCTATCCTCGCATTCCCGCTGTCGCTCTTGGCGGCGCGCAACGTCATGACCAACCGCATCGTGCAGTTCATGTCGCGCCGCCTGTTCGACGGGGTGCGCGGGATCGACACGCTGATCTGGGCGCTGATCTATGTGAACGTCGTGGGCCTTGGCCCCTTCGCGGGGGTGCTGGCGATTGCATCGTCGGACATGGCCGGGTTCGCCAAGGTCTATTCCGAGGCGATGGAAGCCACGGAAAAGAATGCCTCCGAGGGGGTTCGGTCCACAGGCGGGCGGCGATGGGATGAGATCGCGTTCGGCCTTTTGCCGCAGGTGATGCCGGTGCTGATCAGCCAGGTGCTGTATTTCTTTGAATCCAACACCCGGTCTGCCACAATCATCGGGATCGTGGGCGCGGGGGGCATCGGGCTCTTCCTGTCCGACACGATCCGCACCGGGGAATGGCAGCAGGTGTCGGTCATCATCCTGATGATTTTGGTCGTGGTCAGCGTGATCGACCTCATCTCCACCCGCCTGCGCTTTGCGATCATCGGAAAGCGCGGATGACGCTGGCCGCGGCTGGTATATTGGCCGCAGACCTTGCCGATGCCGCACAAGCACTGGTGAAGGCTGCCCGGCCCGGTGCGCCCGACCTGAAGCCCGACCGCAGTTTCGTCACCGCCCTTGACCGCGCCATCGAGGCCGAGCTTGCCGCCCGGATCGCCGACCGTTTCCCAACCCATGGGATTGTGGGCGAGGAAGGGGCGGCAGTGAACGGGGGCGCGGAATGGACATGGGTGCTCGACCCTGTGGACGGCACGGGGGCCTGGGTGGCGGGCGTGCCGGTGCATGGCACGCTGATCGCGCTCTTGCAGGACGGGGTGCCGGTGCTGGGCGTGATCGACATGCACCGCACCCGCGACCGCTGGATCGGGGTGCAGGGACAGCCGACCACGCATAACGGCGCCCCGTGCCGCAGCCGGACGGGCACTGACCTCGCGCGGGCGATCCTGTCGGTATCTTCCCCCGATTTCTTCGATGCGGGCGACCTGCCCGCCCTGGCCGCACTGCGCGCGGCGACGGGGTGGCGCGTCTGGGGGGCGTCCTGCCTTGCCTATGGGCGGCTGGCCTCGGGCGGAACGGATCTGGCGCTGGATGCGGGGCTTGAGCTGTGGGACTGGGCGCCCTTTGCCCCGATCATCGAAGGCGCCGGCGGGCGCGTGACGGATTGGGAGTGGCGGCCCCTGCGCCTTGGGTCGGGCAAGCGCGTGCTGGCGGCGGGCGATGCGGCGCTGCATGACGCGGCGCGGCGGGTCATCGAAACGTCACTCAAGGATCACGCGGGCGTTACCGTCCGGGCCTAACGCATGACAAATCATAACCGGAGGCCCCCCGATGATCCGCCTGCTGACCCTGACCACCGCCCTTTGCCTGCCCATGACTGCCATGGCCGAGGATGACTGGCGCACCAAGTTTCCGGAAGTCGTGTTCGGCGTCGGCACCGGCGAGAACGCGCAGAGTGCTGCCGAGCGGTGGGATGCCTTTGGTGAGTATCTGCAAACCTGCCTCGCCGTCGATAAGGTCACCGTCCGTGTCGCCTCCGACTATTCCGCGATCATCGAAAGCCAGGCGCAGGGCGACACGCACCTGACATGGACCGGCCCTTCCGGGTATGCGACCGGCTGGGACATCTCGGGCGGAGATATCGAACCCGTGGCGATGGACGTGTCCAAAAACGGCGACCTCGGCTATCGCTGGGTGCTGGTGGTCAAGGCCGACAGCCCCTATCAGACGATGGACGACCTGAAGGGCAAGACGCTGGGCTGGCCATCGCCCACCTCGGCCTCGGGCTATGTGCTGCCTATGCAGTATTTCCGCGACCAGGGCATGGTGGACAAGGACAACAACCCGATCTTCTTCGGCGAGATGGTCCAGACCGGCAGCCACGACAACAGCCTTGTGTCGGTGGTGCAGGGCAAGGTAGATGCCGCGACCAACTGGTATTATTCGCCAGAGGTCGGCAGCCACACCCGCGCCGCCGGTGCCGGCACGATCAAGCTGGAGGACATCCGCTTCATCTACGAATCCGACATCGTGCCGAACGCACCCTTCGTCGCGATCAAGTCGCTGCCCGAGCCGATGAAAAAGGCGATGAGCGCGTGCATCATCAATATGCCCTGGGCCGACCCGGAGCGTTTTGCGGTGGTGGGCAAGGACACCTTCGGCGGCTTCGCCTTCGCCACGCATGAGATGTATGAGGAATTCATCAAGATCCGGCTGGCGACCAAGTGACCGACGCGCCCTTCCTGAAGCTGGAGGGCATCGTCAAGACCTGGGGCGAGGCGCGTGCCTTGGATGGCATCAGCCTCGCCTTTTCCAAGGGCGAGATGGTGGCGGTGATCGGGCGGTCGGGGGCGGGGAAATCCACGCTTTTGAACGTCATCAATCGCCTGATCGACCCCGACGGAGGTGCGATGACCTGCGCGGGGCGCGACGTGCTGGCGCTGCGGGGTGCTGCGTTGCGCGACTGGCGGCGCGGCACCGCGATGGTGTTCCAGCGGTTCAACCTGGTGGCACGGCTGACGGTGCTGACCAATGTGATGACCGGGCGGCTGGCAACCCGGCCGCTGATCCCCTCGCTTCTGGGCCTTTTCACCGACGAGGACCGCGCGCGGGCCATCGAGGCGCTGGTGGCGCTGGACATGGGCGAACAGGCGCTGAAACGCGCCGACGCGCTGTCGGGCGGTCAGCAGCAGCGCGTGGCGATTGCCCGCGCGCTGGTGCAGGAGCCGCAGATCATCCTGGCCGATGAGCCGGTCGCCAGCCTCGATCCCCGCAACTCCGAGGCGGTGATGGACGCGCTGGCGCGGATCAACCGCGAGAACGGCATCACGGTGCTGTGCAACCTGCATTCCGTGGCGCTGGCGCAGCAATACTGCACCCGGGCGGTGGCGCTGGCCATGGGGCGGGTGGTGTTCGACGGCCCGACCGCGGCCCTGACCGGGCCGGTGCTGGAACAGGTCTATGGCACCGCCGACCTTGCCGCCATCGAGGAGGCGGCATGACCTCTGCGGCGCAGGTGGACGCCGCCTTTCGCGCGACACGGCGCGCGCGGGCAGGCCAGACGGCGCTGATCGTCCTGGCCATCCTGGCCACAACTGCGATGTCGGCCGATCTGGGCGAGGTGGACCTCGCCCGGTTGTGGAACCGGATGGACCGCTTCGGCAGCTATTTCGGCAAGATGGTGCCGGTGCTGAGCCTGGAGAATTTCCCCGCCGACATGGCGCAATGGTTCCGCCGCTTCGACCGCTGGTTCGCGGGGCTGATCGACACGATCCTGATCGCCTTCTACGCCACCGTGTTCGGCACCGCATTTGCCGTGGCCGGCGCCTTTGTCGCCGCGCGCAACCTCGCGCCCGCGCCCTGGGCCTCGACCCTGATGCGGCGGGTGTTCGAATTTGCCCGCACCGTGCCGGAACTGGTGTTTGCGGTGCTCTTCGTGTTCTCCTTCGGCATCGGCCCGATGGCGGGGGTGCTGGCCATCGGGCTGCACACGATGGGGGCGCTTGGGAAATTGTTCGGCGAGGTGGCCGAGGCGACCGACCCCGACGCCCTGCGCGGCGTGCGCTCCACCGGGGCCTCGTGGGTGCAGGTGATGCGCTATGGCGCCCTGCCGCAGGTGGCGCCGGCCTTCGTGTCCTATGGCCTTCTGAGGTTCGAGATCAACGTGCGCTCGGCCTCGGTGCTGGGCTTCGTGGGCGCGGGCGGGATCGGGCAGGACCTTTACACCGCGATCAAGAGTTTCCACTACACCGACATATCGGCCATCGCGCTGATGCTGATCGTCACCGTCGCGCTGATCGACCAGATATCGGAATTCCTGCGCCACCGCATCATCGGGGCCGAGGCGCTGAGGTCCACCGCATGATCGCCGCGCCCGTCACGCCCGCCCGCATCGACACGTTGCGCGCCGCCTATCCCGGCGCCTTCCCGGACCGGGGCCTGCGGATGTGGGTCACGCGGGCGGCCGTCGCCGTGGGTGTCGTGCTGTTCGTCTGGGGGCTGGACCGGCTGGGGTTCGGCTTCCTGCGGCTTTGGCAGGGGTCGGGCGAGCTGATCCGGGTGGGGGGCCTCATGCTGCCGCCGCAAACCGGCGGCATGGCGCAAACCTATGCGCTGGCGATTGCCGAAACCGTCGCCATGGCGTTCCTCGGCACGCTGGCCGCCAGCATCCTCGCGGTGCCGCTTGGGTTCATGGGGGCGCGCAACACCATGCCGCTGGGCCCGTTGCGCTTTGCCGTGCGGCGCGTGTTCGATGTGGTGCGGGGGGTGGACAGCCTGATCTGGGCCATCCTTTTCGTGTCGATCATCGGGCTTGGGCCCTTTGCCGGCATCCTGGCCATCGCGGTGAACGACACCGGGGTTCTGGCGAAACTCTATGCCGAGGCGATCGAGAATGCCGATGCCGAACAGTCGCGCGGGGTGCGGGCCACCGGGGCGGGGCGGGTGCAGGTGATCCGCTTTGGCATCTGGCCGCAGGTGGTGCCGCTGTTCCTGACCAACACGCTTTATTTCTTCGAGTCGAACGTGCGGTCGGCCACGATCCTGGGCGTGGTGGGGGCGGGCGGGATCGGATTCTATCTGATGGACCGCATCCTGATCAACGCCTGGCCGCAGGTGGCGTTCATCATCCTTCTCATCCTGATCACCGTGGCCGTGATCGACTGGCTGTCGCACCGGATCCGCAGACAGTTGATCTGACCTGTCATCCCACTGTCACGCTTGGTGCCTAAGTCCACGGGTAACGCAAACCGAAGGAGCCTTCCGATGACCCTGCCCCTGACCCGCCGCCACGCCCTTGCCACCCTGGCCGGAACCGCCGCCACGCTGGCAGCCCCCGGCCTCCTGCGCGCGCAATCAAAGACCGTCTCGGTCTATACCGCCTTCGCCGACAGCGTGAACGCGCTGGCACCCGGCTTTGCCGCCGCGACCGGCTTTACCATTGAATCCGTGGCCGCAGGCACGGGCGAACTGGTGGCCCGCGTGACCGCCGAAGCCGCGCGCCCACTGGGCGACTGTGTCATCTCGATCGGCGGCGAAAGCATTGACGCTGCCGCGCAGCTTTTCGACGCCTACACCCCCGCAGGCACAGATGCCGTGCGCGAAGACATCCGCATCAGCGAAACCTGGTCGCCCTTCTCGGTCACCGTTCCAGCCGTGCTCATGGTCAACACCCAACTGGTGCCAGAAGGTGAGATCCCTTCGACCTGGGCGGAACTCGCCGATCCGAAATGGAAAGACCGCGTGGCATTTGCCGGGGCCGACAAGTCGGGTTCGGCGCTGATCCAGCTTCTGCAGATCGTCCATACGGCGGAAAATGAAGATGCCGGCTGGGCGTTGTTCCAGGCGATGTTCCCCAACTTCATCGTCACCGGGTCGTCGGGCGGGGTATCGCGCGGCACGGCGGGCGGCGAATATGCCATCGGCATGACGCTGGAGGACAATTCGCAGCGCTTCATCGACGGGGGCGCCCCGGTGGTGACGGTCTATCCGAAAGAAGGTATCGCGTTGTCGTCCGACGCGATGGCGCTGATCAAGGGTGGCCCGAACCCGGAAGGTGCTAAGGCGCTTCTGGACTACATCACCTCGGTCGAAGGCCAGTCGCTGATCGTGGGCCAGTTCGGCCGCCGCCCGATCCGCGATGACGTGGCGCCCCCGGCCAATGTGCCCGCCGCCGCTGACCTGCCGGTGAACAACCCGCCCCCCGCCTGGGTGCGCGAGGCGACGCCGAAATACCGTGACCTCTACGTGGCGCTTGCCCGCCAGTGAGGCGCTTGTGAACGCGGCGGATCTTTCCGGCCTCGTGGGGGCGGCGGCAGCGGATGCCGCCGCCCCTGACCACCTTGTGATCGCAGGCCTGTCAAAGGCCTTTTCCGACCATCGCGCGCTGAACAGCATCGACCTTTCGGTGAAGCGGGGCGAGTTGGTCACGCTGCTGGGCCCCTCGGGCTGCGGCAAGACCACGCTCTTGCGCTGCATCGCGGGGTTCATCGCGCAGGACGCAGGCTCGATCCGGCTGGACGGGCGGGCGCTGGATGCCAGCCCGCCCCACAAGCGCAACTTCGGCATGGTGTTCCAGAGCTATGCGATTTTTCCCCACCTGTCGGTGGCCGAGAACGTGGCATACGGCCTGCGCGCCCGCGGCGTGGCGGCCAGCGAGCGCGAGGCGCGCGTGACCCGCGCGCTGGACCGGGTGCAGCTGGGCCATCTGGCGCACCGCTTTCCCGATGCGCTGTCGGGCGGGCAGAAGCAGCGGGTCGGCATCGCCCGCGCGCTGGTGATCGAGCCTGACCTTCTGTTGATGGACGAGCCGCTGTCCAACCTAGACGCCAAGCTGCGCGTCGAGATGCGGCAGGAAATCCGGCTGATGCAGCGCGAACTGGGCATCACCACGCTTTACGTCACGCATGACCAGGACGAGGCGATGTCGATCTCGGACCGGGTCGCGGTGATGCACGCCGGCCTGATCCAGCAGATCGCGCCGCCCGAGGCGGTGTTCGACGACCCCGCCAATGCCTTCGTCGCGGACTTCATCGGCGGCTGCAACTGGATCGAGGCCGAGGTGGCGGGTGCCCCCCCCGCCCTGCATATCGCGGGCGAGGCGGCGCTGCCGCTGCCCGCCGGGATCGAGGTGCGGGGGCCGGTGCGCGCGGGCCTGCGGGCCGAGGATCTGGCGTTGGCGGGCGACGGCGTTCCGGGCATTGCCGCACGGGTTCTGGTGCGGTCCTTCCTGGGGCCGCGCACGCGGCTGCGGGTCGAAACGGCAGGCGGGATGCGGCTGGATGTGGACCTGCCCTCGGGCCCCGATTGCCCGCGCGACGGGCAGGCGGTGCGGCTGGCGCCGATGCCGGGGCGGTTGCGGCTTTATGCCCGCGATGACGGGCGGCGGTTGGCATGATGGGCGCAGTCAGCGTGCTGCGCTGGCGGCGCGCGGTGGCAGACCCCTGGAACTTGCTTGCGGTTGCGGCGCTGGTGTTCCTGATCGTCTTTGTGGCGCTGCCGCTGGCCGAACTGGTCAAGCAGGCCTTTGTCGGGCAGCGCAGCGGAGCCTTTGGCCTTGAGAATTTCCACACCTTCTTTGGCTCTGGCTTCTTCCGCCGCGCGCTGCGCAACAGCCTGGTCACCGGGGCGCTGGCCACGCTCTTGGCGCTTGCCATCGGCCTGCCGCTGGCATTTGTCTTTGCCCGCTACGCCTTTCCCGGCAAGTCCTGGATCGAGGTGGCGATCCTTCTGTCGATGCTGTCGCCGCCTTTCGTGGGGGCCTATGCCTGGATCATCCTCTTTGGCCGCTCGGGCTTTGTCACGCTGGCCGCGCGGGATGCGGGCATCAACCTTCCCACGATCTATGGCCCCTACGGCATCGCGCTGGCTTCGGCCTTCAGCCTGTTTCCGCTGGTGTTCCTGGTGGTGCGCGGCGCTTTCCTGCGGGTGGATCGGGGGCTGGAAGAGGCCGCCGCCTGCCTGGGCCGCCCGCCCTGGCGCGTGACCTGGGGCATCACCCTGCCGCTGGTGATGCCCGCCATCGTGACCGCCGGGTTGCTGGTGTTCCTCGGCGCCATTTCCGATTTCGGCACGCCAGCGATCCTGGGCGAGGGCGACCGCTATCCGGTCCTCGCGACGCTGGCCTATTCGCTCTATATCTCCGAGATCGGGCGTGAGACGGGGATGGCGGCGACCACCTGCGTGATCCTGGTTCTGATCGCCTTTGCGCTGGTGCTGGGGGCGCGGTTCCTTGCTACCCGGCGCAAGGTGGCCAACGACTCCGCGCCCTCGCGCAGCCCCGAACCCCTGACCGGCTGGCGCAGATGGGCGATGACGGTAGGGGTGTCGGTCTTTGTGGCGATCACCAACCTGCCGCTGTTCGTGATCTTCGCCTCCTCGGTGCTGGAGGTGCGGGGCGTGGTGTTTCAGCCCGTGCTGACCTTCGACAACTATGCCCGCGCCTGGGCGATCATGGGCAATGCGCTTTACAACAGCCTGCTTTATGCGGGGCTGGCGCTGGTGGTGACGGTGATCCTGGGCACGGCCTTGGGCTATTTCGTGACGCGACGCGCGGGGCCCTTGGCACGCGCCATCGACCTTCTGGTGATGATCCCCTACGTCGTTCCCGGCACGGTCATCGGCATCGGCTATGCGCAGGTGTTCAATGGCCCGCCGCTTTACCTGACCGGGACGGCCACGATCATCGGGGTTGTCTATCTGGTGCGCCGCCTGCCCTACATGACGCGGGCGGCCTCATCCTCGGTGTTCCAGATCGACGCAGGGCTGGAGGATGCGTCGCAGAACCTCGGGATGCCCCCCGCGCGCGGCTTTGCGCGCATCATGGTGCCCCTGATGCGCCCCGCGATCCTGGCGGGGGCGGCCATTGCCTGGGTCGAGATCCTGAACGAGCTTTCAGCCTCCATCGTGCTTTACACCGGGGCCACGCGGACGCTGCCGATTGCGGCCTATCAGCAATCGCTGGGTGGCGATGTGGGGATCGCCGCGGCCTATGCCGCGATGCTGGTGGGGGTGACGGTGGTCGCGCTGATCCTGTTTGCCCTGGCCGGGGGATTGCGCGGGGACCGCAGTGCGGCAGCGCTGTGACATCTTGCGCGCGGGCCGATGCGGAAGGGATTTGTCGCGCCAACAACTGCGACTGTGCCGTATCCGCACACCAAGGTCCCCTTGATGGCTTTTCGGTGGGGAAGGCTTCCATATCGCGGATATCCTTGTTGGAAAATCGTGCGGTTCTGCCATTCTGAAAGACGACTTGTTTGGTCATTGCGATCAATCTGGTCGTAGGAGTTTCAAAAGTCATTTCAGGGAGCGCAGCAGAAAGACTTTTCGCAGGGAATTGGTGGCGAGGGCGGTTCAGGAGTTTTCTGACATGGGAGGGGCAAAGGAGCCTGGCGCCAACAGTGCGCAGTCTGCGGCCAAGACCGCGAACGCGCGCGCCTTGATCAAGAAATACTGGATCGAAGGTGTGGGTTATTCGTCAGCGCGCGCGGAAAGCGAACTGAACAAACGGACTGCCTGGTCGGCGGCGTTTGTGTCTTATTGTGTCAAAATGGCGCTGCGCAGTTCGGGCGATGCCGCGCGGTTCAATCTCAGTGCGTCGCACTCCGTCTGTATCGGCCTGTCGCTTCGCAACGACTTTGCCGGCGTTACCAAGCCTGCCTTCTTTGGCGAACCGGCCAACACCATCGGCAAGGTCGCGCCCACGATGGGTGACATCGTCGCATGGTCGCGCACGGCGAACATCGCGAATTATGAGAACGCGCTGTCTGCGGCGCGGGCCACCCAGGCGCCCCACTCCTATTTCAGTCACTGCGACATCGTGGCGGACGTCTCCGCAGGTAAAGTGGCGATGATCGGCGGAAACGTGAAAGACAGCGTGTCGAAAACCACAATAACGCTTGACGCGGACGGATGCATGCCGGTCCGGCCGTTCCGTTACAACAGTGCAGGAAACATCATCTCTGGTCCGTTCATCGTCGCGCCCAGCATCGGTAAGGACAATCCGTCAGCCGAATGCTGCGCAACCCTGACCGGTGTTGGCAGCGAATGTCGCGGGCTGGCAATCTTTTCGCATGGTGCTCCACGGCACGCAGACAGCGGGCTGGCGGTCAGGACAGGTTTCAGAGATACACTCGGGGTCATCTGTCTCCGCTCTGACCCGCCGCATTCCTTCTGATGGACTTCCAATTCCTGCGGAATAGACCTGAAACTGCAACACCGGCAAGACCTTGCGGATGGTGCCAGCGTGGGGCACCTGCCCTGCAGATTGCCGATGATGCTACAAATTCAGCGCGCTTCGGCGGGAAAGGCCGCGCTTGATCCAGCGTAAAGCGCACATTGCGGTGCGGCGCTGCGCGCAAGACGGAATTAGCACGACGAGCCCCGGTGGCCCAAGAAGAAGCCCTGTTCAACGATTCGCAAAAATTCGTTTTTCTCAGCGGTAAGGGCGGCGTGGGCAAGACTTCGCTGGCTTGCGCTATGGCTGTCTGTCTGGCTGATGCGGGGCGCCGCGTTTTGTTGGTTTCGACCGACCCCGCGTCGAATGTGGGCCAGGTGTTCGGGGTGGAGATCGGGAACCGTATCACCGCCATAGCCGCCGTCCCCGGGGTGACGACACTGGAGATTGACCCCGGGGGGGGCCGCCGCCGCGTATCGCGAGCGGATCGTGACGCCGATGCGCGGGGTGCGGCCCGAAACGGTGCTCAAGGGGATCGAGGGGCAAGGTCGGGTGCCCGCACCACCGAAATCGCGGCCTTTGACGAATTCACCGCCCTGTTGACCGGCACGGCGGTGACAGGGGCGCATGATCTTATCATCTTTGACACGGCGCCCAGCGGCCACACGATCCGCATGCGGGAACTGCCCGGCGCCCGGAGCGGACTTCCGGAAACGTGAGGCGATGCCTCCTGCCTCGGGCCGCTGACGGGGCTGGAGAAGCAGCGCCCGCGCCATGCAGCGGCGGTGGACGGACTGTCGGACGGCGCGCACATGCGGCTGATCCTCATGGCCCGACCGCGGGCAAACTCGCTGGCCGAGCCCGCGCGGACCGGACGGGCACGGGCCGAGAGCGGGAACCGGCATCTGGCAGCCAACTGGCTGATGCCGGATGACGCAAGGGGCGATACGGCGGCCGCCACACCGACCTTCCGCCCCTGTAGGCCTTGGTTGACGGCATCGAGGCCGCAGGCCGGGGCCTTGTGATGACCATGGAAGCGTGGCATCGGCAAGACAACCATCGCCGCAGCCGTCGCCGTGGACGAGGCCGCGCACGGGCATGAGATGCTGTTGACCACCACCGACCCGGCCGCGCATCTGGCCGAGACGCCGGCAGGCGATCTGCCGCGTCTGACCGTCAGCCGCATCGACCCCGGGGTTGCCAGCCAGATGTCCCGCGACGAAGTGCTGGCCAAAAGGGGCGCGGGCCTCGACGCGCAGGGCCGCGCAAAGCTGGGGGAGGACCTGCAGCGCGCGGGCATCACGCTCCGGGCCTGGGTCGTCAACGCAAGTCTCGCGGCATCTGGAACGGTGCATCTGGTGCTGGCCGCCCGTGCCGAAACCGAAGAACCCGAGATTGCGGCGGTGCGCGCCCTTGCCATACGCCATGCCTTTGTGTCCATGTGCGCCAAAGCCCCCGTGGGCGCCGACCGCCTGTGCGCATTTGTCGGTCGCACACCGGCCGCCGGCTGGCGATACCGCCCCGAGACCCCGACGCCTGACGAAAAGGACGACACCGCGCATGTCTGCATTCGAACGATACCTGTCCGTCTGGGTTGCGCTGGCCATCCTCGGAGGGCTGGCGCTGGGGCAGTTCGCGCCGGGGCTGGTGGGGTATCTCGCCGCGCTGGAATACGGTGCGGTCAACTTCGTCGTCGCCGTGCTGATCTGGGCGATGGTCTATCCGATGATGGTGTCGGTGGATTTCAGGGCACTGACGCGGGTGCACGAACGGCCCAAGGGACTGATCATCACCCTCGTCGTGAACTGGCTGGTCAAGCCCTTCACCATGGCCGCACTAGGCGTGCTGTTCTTCGACTGGCTCTTTGCACCCTTCATCGAGCCCGGCACCTCGGGCCAATATATCGCAGGGCTGATCCTGCTGGGCGCGGCACCCTGCACGGCTATGGTGTTCGTCTGGTCACAACTCACGCGCGGAGACCCGAACTATACGCTGGCGCAGGTGTCGCTGAACGATGCGATCATGGTCTTTGCCTATGCGCCCATCGTTGCCCTGCTGCTGGGGGTGACCGACATCACGGTGCCCTGGGCCACGCTGATTCTGTCGGTGGGCCTTTACGTCGTGATCCCGCTGGCGGCGGGGATCACCACGCGCCTGATGATGACGCGCCGCGAAGCGAGCCCTGCGCAGGGCGAAGCAGCGGTCGCCGCATTTACCGCCCGGATCAAGCCGTTTTCCATCGTGGGCCTGCTGGCCACGGTGGTCCTTCTGTTCGGGTTCCAGGGCGAGGTGATCCTGTCACAACCCCTGGTGATCGGGCTGATCGCGGTGCCGCTGCTGATCCAGTCCTACGGGATGTTCGCGGTCGCCTACTGGGCCGCAAAGGCCTGGCGCGTGCCGCACAACGTGGCCGCGCCGTGCGCGTTGATCGGCACGTCGAATTTCTTTGAACTGGCCGTCGCGGTGGCGATCGGACTCTTTGGCCTGAACTCGATCGCGGCCCTGGTCACCGTGGTCGGCGTGCTGGTCGAGGTGCCGGTGATGCTGTCGCTTGTCTGGTTCGCCAACCGCACGAGGCACTGGTTCCCGACCGAGGAAACCCCGATCCGGGCCGCCCGCAGAGCACAGGGCGGGTGAACGGTCCGTATTGCGGCGGTCGGGGATCGCCTGCCGCGCCGCGCTCGTGTTGCCACTCTGGGATACAGGCTGCCCCCGAATGCGGGGGCAACAGGCCGATACGCTGCACCTTGACCGGTTCCAAGAAATTTGGTCGCCGTCCCGGGCGTCGGGGGGGGAAGGGGGAGTTGCTGACGAGCAGTCCGGGTTCAAGGTGCCGTGTCGCGTCGGCGGGCATGGCAGACTGCGTGGTTGGTCGCTTTGCGGGCCCTGCGCTGGCTCCATGCCGCCCTGCCGCGCCCCGTCGCCGCCGCGGCGAACAAGACCTTCCGGCCCGGGTCCTCACCCCGATGCGATGGCGCGGTGATACTGGATTGCACCACCTCCAGCCTGGGCCTTTCAGGCCCTAACCTACATCAGTGTGGCGAGTGATGTTGCGACCCATACAACCTGAGGCAGGGCAATCGCCCTTGGGAACCCGACCGAAACGTCTGGATAAGGGCATGTGCAGAATGGCATCATCACCGCGCAGCATCGCAAAGATCGCACTCGTGTCTTTCCCCGTTGGCATCGCGCTCGCGGGCGGAGGGTTGGCACAGGACCTGACCAGCTTTGCCGTCATCGCTGGAGAGACGGTGACGAATACCGGGCCTACGACGATCACCGGCAACATCGCCGTCAGCCCCGGCACCGCCTTCACCGGGTCGGGCAGCGTGACGCAGACCGGTGCGCAGTTTCTGGGCGATGCGGTGGCAGGACGCATCCAGAACGATCTGGCCACGCTCTATCCGATCCTTGCCGGGCGGCCGACCTCGATCGGGGGCGACCTGACCGGGCAGGATCTGGGCGGCATGACGCTGCTGCCGGGCGTCTATCACTTCGACAGCTCCGCGGGGATCTCGGAAGGGCTGACGCTGACGCTGGATGCGGGCGGCAACCCGGATGCACTGTTCATCTTCAACATCGGGACGACCCTGATCGCCGAAAACATGTCGCGCGTGGTGCTGCAGAACGAGGCACAGGGCGGCAACGTGTTCTACCGCGTCGGCAGTTCGGCCACTCTGCACACCTCGTCCGAGCTGTCGGGCCAGATCGTGGCGCTGGCCAGCGTGACCATGAACACCGCCGCCCGCATCGATTGCGGCTCGGCATTCGCGCGCACGGGGGCGGTGACGCTGGATACCAACGTGATCCACGTCTGCACGCTGGCCGCCGCCGGATTTGACGTCGTGGCGGATGCGCCGGGGCTGACCGCGCAAGAGCGGGCCGTTTCGCGCACGCTGTCAGATTATGTCGCACAGGGGGGCGTCCTGCCGATCGGCTTTGCCATCCTTGCCGCCACCCAGACGCCGCAGGAACTGGCGACGAGCCTTGCGCAGATGTCGGGCGAGGTGGGCACCGGGATCGCGCCGATGGGGCTGCAGTCGATGGATGCGTTTCTGGACGTGGTGATGGCAAATGGCCGGGTGCCCCGCCTGCCGGCGATGGCCCCGCGCGACGCGGGCATCCTGCCGGGGATGGTGGCCGAAAAGATCCACACGCCTTACGATGGCAAATACGGCACGTCCGGTCCGGCACTGGCCTATCCCGCGGCGGTGGTGGAGGCGCGCCGCGACTGGGCGGTCTGGGCCGCGGCCTATGGATCGCGCGCGGTGACCGATGGGGATGCGGCGCAGGGCTGGCAAGAGCGGACGGTGCAGAACCGGGGCCTTGCCGTGGGGTTGACCCATGCGTTGGGCGAGGCGAGCACAGTGGGCCTCGCGCTGTCGTGGAACCGCGCGGATTTCGTGCTGGGCAACGGCGCGGGCAGCGGCTCGGGCGATACGGTCTATGTGGCGCTCCACGGGCGCAGCGAGACGGCGCGCGGCTATCTGGAGGGGGCGCTGGCCTATGGGCGCGGCGACATCCACACCGCGCGCACGGTGACCATCGGCGGGGTGGACCGGCTGGTGCGCGATGCCCGGGCCGATACGGTGGCCGCCCATGTCGAGGCGGGGTATCACATGGGGATCGTGACCCCCTTTGCGGGGCTGCGCGCGCAGTCGCACCGGACAAGGGCGAGTGCCGAGACGGCGGCATCGGGGGTGCCCACCTATGCGCTGGCCTATGACCCGGTAAGGGCCCGATCCCTGCGCAGCGAACTGGGGGTGGACCTGCGGTGGCCCGCGGGCCGGACCGGCGGGCCGAGCTTTGGCCTGCGCGCGGCCTGGGCGCATGAATTCGCGACAAACGGCCCGCAGCGTCGGTCTTTTGTATCGGTTCCGGGCGCTTCGTTTCCGGCGTCAGGCGCAACGCGGGACCGGGATTCGCTGGTGCTGGCCGCGAACATGGGTCTGGCGGCGGCGAACGGCGTCTATGTCGATGCCGGGGTGCGGGCGGAATACGGCCGCAACCTGCGCGACTATGGCGGATCGATCACGGTCGGGTATCGCTGGTAGGAAAAGCCGTGCCGGGGCGATGCGCGGGTTGCGGCCTCACCTGCGTCGCGGGGCTCTGATGATGTGACCGCCCCCCGACGGCTCTGTGCCAAGGTGTGTCTGCGAGGATCCACACAGGAGGACGGTCATGTTGGAGATTGCCACGGTCGGGCTCGAGCTGGCGAAGAATGTGTTTTCGGGCGCATGTGGCTGAAGCTTCCGGTCGAGCGGTGCTGCGCAAGAAGTTGCGACGGCATCAGGTGCGTGGCTTTTTCAGCCAGCTGCCGCGCCGCATCGTCGCGATGGAGGCCTGCGGCGGTGCCCAATACCGTGGCCGCGAGATCGGCACGCCGGGCCATGAGGTGCGGCTCATCCCACCCGCTCACGTCAAGCCTTTCGTCAAGCGGCAGAAGCACGATGGTGAGGAGGACCGTGGCCGCGGTGCGGCCGCTTAAGCCGACGAACGACGCCGAGGCCAACTGCGAGGCCATCTGCGAGGCCATCTGCGAGGCAGCGCGGAGGCCGACGACGCGTTTCGTGCCGGTGAAGAGTGAGGAAACCCAAGGGGCCGCGATGGTCTTGCGCATCCGCGAGCTTCCGATCCGGCAGCGAACGCCGCGCGACTGATCGCCATCGTCGGGGATCCGGAAAGCGGCTTTCCCTTGGAGGCGGAGATCGGCAAGCTTGATGCCGAGGTCGCCCGTCGCGCCAAGGGGAACGCGCTGCCCCGGCGGCTCATGACGGTGCCGGGCATCGGGCCGCTCATCGCCACGGCCATCGCGGTTCTGGCCCCGCCGCCCGGGACCAACGGCCTTAGCTTTTGACCGTTTTTGCGTCGTCTCTGGTGGTGATGGATTGGACGGTGTCGATGTCGTTTGCGAAGAAGTGCCAGGCGTCGCAGCATCGCGCGACGATGTCGTCGCAGGTCTCGAAGACGGAGATGGCAAGGCGGTTGGCGCAAAGGTAGGCCCGGACGTTTTCGATCGGGTTGAGTTCCGGGGCGCAGGATGGAAGGCGCAGGGTGGAAGGCGGAGGGTGGAAGGCGGAGGGTGGAAGGCGGAGGGTGGAAGTGGCAGGAGGGTGATGGTGTGGGGACGCGCAGTGTCTTTGAGCCATGCCACCCGGCCCCGTCGAGGACGGGAGCGGCGTGCGCATCCTCGGCTACGGTTCGGGAGATCTCGGCGAGATGGGCGTTCATCGCAGCCGTGTCGGCGTGGGGCATGACCAGCGCGGCGGTGGTGCCGCGCGCAGGGCAGACGGCGCCGAAGATGTCGGCGGAAGTGTCGCGGGTATCCCGGGGGGTGCGCGGGCGGCTGCCGCGCGGCGCCCGGATACGGGTCAGCGTGCCCTGCTGGCCAACGCGCGCTTCATCTGGAAACCAGACCTCCAATGGCATGCCGCGGGCGTTCTCCGGCAGGGCCTCGGCGACCGTCACAGCGAAGTTTTTTGAACGCCGACGGGGCCTTGGCATCGGATCTCGGGTGCTGCGGGCGCACCGAGAGGCGGCGAAAGCCCAAGCTGGCCAGCTGCTTGCCCACGGTGCGCTCGTGCATCGTCACGCCGAAGTGCGCCTCGATCCTGCGCTTGAGGTCAACGCGCCGCCAGCGCACCACCCCGTGCACGGCAGGGCCGGGACCCTCACGTAGCATCTGTGCCAGTTCCGCCTTCTGGTCAGGGCTCAGCCGCGGCGCGGGTCCGGCCAAGCGGCGGTCGGGCAGCCCCACCAGCCCGGCGGCGGTGTAGCGATGGACCCGATCGCGCAACGTCTGCCGGTCCATCCCGCAGGTCTCGGCGGCGGTCTTGCGGTCCGCCCCCTCCAGCACCAACGCAATCGCCAGCATGCGCCGCGCCGCCTTCGCATCCGTCGTCTTCGCCGCCGCAGCCCGAAGCTCACGCGCCGAAAGTTCTGTCCGCGTGATCGCAACCGCCATCCAGCCCTCCGTGCTGCGACGACATTGAATCACAGCACAAAGCCGAAGGGTATCCTGCGAGAGCCACAGCCCGAGGCCGCTGGTACAATCGCTGACGTGGCCAGCTGACATGAAGAACCGGATCGGGCGGCCAATCGCATCGGTGACAGCGTGCAACTTGGTGTCCAGGCCACCTTTCGTTCGGCCGATCAGGCGGCCGCGCTGGTCCCCGGCCCCCCTTTTCTGCCCCAAGGCTCGAGGTCGTGCGGTACGCCTTGAGATACCCTCGGCGGGTCGCTCGAACCGGTGGCGCTGCCCCGCCTCGACGTCGATCATGATCGTCTTTTGTTCGGTGCCGTCTGCGGCCAGGCCCATCATCATCCGAGCGAACACCCCCTTGTCGCTCCACCGCTTCCAGCGGTTGTGCAAGGTCTTGTGCGGGCCGTATTCCTTCGGCGCATCGCACCACCGCAACCCATTGCGATTAAACAAGATTATGCCACCTTGGACCTGTCCCGGCTCTGTTCCGGTCCGGTGATCATGTTAGGCGGCCCTCTGTTCGAAGGCCACCATCGCCGCGCGCAACGCCGAGATCCGCGCAGGCGGTTTCGACGGGATGGTGGTCGAAAGCCTGCCCATCCACGAACGCATCAGGCGGGGCGAGGGCGACCTTGCCCCCCTCTTTGCCAACTACCGCCAGTCGATGGCCAACCTCGCCGCCGAAGGCATCACCACGATCTGCTACAACGTCATGCCGCTTCTGGACTGCACGCGCGCCGACCTTGCCGCTCCCGTCACGCGCGGCGGCACCTGCTTGCGCTTTCCCGCGCCAAGGATGGCCGCCTTCGAGATCCATATGCTGGGCCGCGGGGACGCGGAGGCCGACGATCCGCCCGAGGCGCTGCAAGCCGCCGCCATCTGGGACCAGCAGGCAACCGAGGCCGACCGCGAGCATCTTTTACACTCCATCATGTCGGGTCCGCCGGGCGCCCATGCCCGCCACGACAGCGCGGGCCTGCGCACCGCGCTGCGGTCTTGCGAGGGCCTGAGCGCCCACGACCCGCGAGCCAACTGCCAGCGGTTCCTCGATGAGGTGATCCCCGCCGCCGACGCGTTCGGGATGCGCATGGCCGTCCATCCCGACGACCCGCCACGCGATATCCCGGGCCTGCCGCGCATCGTTTCGGGTGCCGCGGACCTTAACGGAACAATGTCGGCTCAGGACTGCCCGGCCAATGGCCTGATCCTCTGCACCGGATCGCTGGGGGCCAACCCCACCAATGATCTGCCCGGCATGGCCCGCACCCATGCCTCCCGCATCCACTTCGCCCACCGGCGCAATGTGAGAAAAGACCCCGACGGCAGTTTCGAGGACGCTGCACATCTGGAGGGCGACACCGACATGGTGGCGGTCATCGCGGCTCTGCTGCAGGGCACCAAGGGCCGCGCCATCCCCTTACGCCCCGACCATGGCCACGAACTTCTGGACGACGCCGCGCGCGGCACGCATCCCGGCTATCCGCTGGTGGGCCGCCTGCGCGGGCTTGCCGAGATGCGCGGCGTGATCGCCGCCCTGTCGCTTCCGGGCGCATTAAGGCTGGACTGACCGGGTATATCGGGCAAAACTCGGCTTGGCAGAAAGGGCAACCCGCCCTTCAACGTCGAACCAAAAAGACGACACCAGGGAGGATACCATGAAAAAACTCGCGGCCGCCGCCTGCGCGGCGCTGATGCTGTCTGCCGGTGCAAGCCAGGCGCAAGAGGGCGGAAGCTACATCCTTTCCACCGCCTCCACGGGCGGCACCTATTATCCGGTGGGCGTGGCCATCGCCACGCTGGTCAAGATCAAGCTGGAGAACTCCAACAAGATCGGCATGTCCGCCATCTCCAGCGCGGGCTCGGGCGAAAACATCCGCCTGATGCGCGGCAACGAGGCGCAATTCTCGATCCTGCAGGGCCTATTTGGCTATTATGCCGCCACCGGCACCGGCCCGGTGGCCGACCAGGGGCCGCAGACCAACGTGATGGCGGTGGCCTCGCTCTGGCCCAATGTGGAACATTTCGTGGTCAGCGCCGATGTCGCCACCACCGGCACCATGGCCGATTTCGCGGCGCTGAAGGGGGCGAGCGTGGCGCTTGGCGCGCGCAATTCGGGCACGATCGGGTCGAACAGCGAGATCCTCAAGGGCTTTGGCATCGACGCGCTGAATGACTTCACCCTTGTCGAGGGCGGCTATGGCCCCGCGGCCGAGGCGCTGCAAAACGGCCAGGTCAAGGGCATTTCCACCCCCGCGGGCGTGCCCGTCAGCGCGCTCAGCCAGCTGTTCGCCTCGGCGGGCGACCGCGTGCGTCTGTTGACCTTTACCGAGGAAGAAGTGGCCAAGGGCGACGGCGGGCGGAACCTCTGGGTGCCCTATCCGATCCCGGCGGGCACCTATCCGGGTCAGACCTATGACGTGACGACCATCGCGCAGCCGAACTTTTTGTCGGTGAACGCCGATGTGCCCGAGGAACATGTCTATCTGATCACCAAGACGATGTTCGAAAACCTGCCCTTCCTGCATGCGATCCACCCCGCCACGCGCGAGATCTCGCTGGAGGCCGCGCTGGCCGGCTTGCCGATGCCGCTGCATCCGGGCGCTGCGCGGTTCTACACGGAACAGGGCATGACCATCCCCGACCATCTGATGCCCAAGTGACCGGACCGGGGCGGCCCGGGCCTTGCACCCCGGCCGCCCCCTTGGGGCCCGCATCCGATGACCGACATTCCCGAAACCGACAGCCCGCTGCGCCGCCCGCAGGGCCTGCCCGCAGCGGCCATCGCGGTCTGGTGCGCGGGCCTGTCATTGGTGCATCTGGTCAACGCGATCTGGCCCTTCCTGTCGGATTTCAACCGCAACGCCCTGCATTTCATCGGCTTTGCGGTGCTGGCCGCACTCCTTTACCCCGCGGGCATGGGCGCATGGGCGCGCAGCCGCGCGATGCTGGTCATCGACATCGGCATCGCCGCCGCGGCCGCAGGCTCTGCCGCCTGGTTCATCCTCTACCGCGACCGCCTGTTCGGCGACACCAAGCCGTTCGAGTTGCCCGACTGGATCGCAGCGACGTTGCTGGTGGTGCTGGCCGCCGAACTCACGCGCCGGGTGGCGGGCGTGGTGGTGCCCATCCTGATCGTGCTGTCGATGACATACGTCACCGTCTGGGGGTCGTGGATCACCGGCATGTTCGCCTTTCCGGGCTTTCGCTGGGAAACCGCACTGCTGCGGTCGGTCTATAACGACGACGGCATGTTCGGCACCATTGCGCAGATCTCCTCGACGACCGTGTTCCTGTTCATCATCTTCGGGGCGTTCCTCGTGCGCTCGGGCGCGGGCGATTTCGTCATCGAGCTGTCGCGCGCGGTGGCGGGGCGGCTGGTGGGGGGGCCGGGCCTTATGGCAGTGCTGTCCTCGGCGCTGACCGGCACGATCTCGGGCTCGGCGGTCGCGAACACCGCCGCCACCGGGGTCATCACCATCCCCCTGATGAAAAAGGCCGGCTATAAACCCGCCTTCGCGGGAGGGGTTGAGGCCGCGGCCTCCACCGGGGGCCAGCTCATGCCGCCGATCATGGGGGCGGGCGCCTTCATCATGGCCAGCTACACCCGCATTCCCTATGAGACGATCGTCCTGATGGCGACGCTGCCCGCGATCCTTTACTTCGCCTCGGTCGCCTTCTTCGTGCGGATCGAGGCGCGGCGGCTGAACCTTGCCCCCCTGTCCGCCGATGGCGAGACGCTGGGATCGGCGCTGCGCAAGGGGGGGGCACCCTTCATCCTGCCCATCGGCCTGCTGATCTGGATGCTGATCGCGGGCTACACCCCCAACTACGCCGCCGTCTTTGCCATCGCCGCCGTGATCGTCTCGTCCTGGGCCTCGGCGCATCCGATGGGGCCGCGCGCGATCTTCGGCGCGCTGGTGGACGGGGCGAAGGGCATGATCATGACCGCGATCCTGCTGGTCTCGGTGGGCCTTGTCATCAACGTCATCGCCACCACGGGAATCGGCAACACCTTCTCGCTGCAGATCAGCGCCTGGGCGGGGGGCAACATAGTCGTGGCCATCCTCTTGATCGCGCTCGCCAGCCTCGTCCTCGGCCTCGGGCTGCCGGTGACGGCGGCCTATATCGTGCTGGCCACCCTCTCGGCCCCGGCCCTCGCCGGGATGCTGGCCGACCGCGAGGTGATCGCCCTGATCGCCCAAGGCACCCTGCCCGAAGCCGCGCGCGGGCTTTTCTTGCTGACCGATCCCGGCGCCCTGCCCCGCCTCGCCGCGCCCATGCCGCTGGCCGAGGCGCAGGCGCTGGTGCGCGCCCTGCCGCTGGAAATCGCGGCCCCCTTGCGCGACATGGTCATCAGCCCGGCCAGCGCCCTGACCACGCTGCTGGCCGCGCACATGATCATCTTCTGGCTCAGCCAGGACAGCAACGTGACCCCGCCCGTGGCCCTTGTCGCCTTCACCGCTGCCGCCATCGCCAAGGCCCCGCCGATGCGCACCGGTGTGGAAAGCTGGAAACTGGCCAAGGGCCTCTACATCGTCCCGCTACTCTTTGCCTATTCGCCGCTTCTGTCGGGCGACTGGGGGCTGATGCTGTTGACCTTCGGCTTTGGCATCGTGGGGCTTTATGCGCTTGCCGGGGCCTTGCAGGGCTGTCTGGAGCATCCCGTGGGCCCGCTTCTTCGGGTCGCGCTGCTCGTGGCGGGGGCGATGTGCCTCTGGCCCGGGTCCATCTTGCTGCATGTGGCGGGGGCGGTGCTGGTGGTGGGCCTTCTGGCCCTGAACCTGCGGGGCATCGGCACGAGGCGCCCCGCCTGAGCAGCAGGCCCGTGCCCGCTGTGCCGATTTCTGCCGTGGCCGTCTTGCAGACTTCCCCTGCAAGGCGCTTCGGGGTATGATCCGATGGCGCAGCACCGCGCATCGAGCAGGCGGCCCCGCCAAACAGGGGCATCGGGACAAGCGCGCCGGATCAGAGCGTGCGACATCGGGGGCGATACATGGCACGGGCATCCTTTAGGCCTTTGGTTCTGGGCATCATCGCGGCAGGCAGTCTGGCCGGCTGTCAGGATGGCGAGGGGCCGTTCGCAAAACGCAGCGGGGATGGCCCCGCGGCGGTGTCACGCTCCGAAACCTCGACCCGCCTGATCGAACGCGATGTCGAGGCGCCGCAGGTGTTCCAGGCCAATGACCAGGCGCTGTGGGATGGCCGCCCCTCTCTGGGCGGTGTCTGGGTCGCCTCGCCCGAGGCCAAGGACCCCGAGCGCGTCATCATGCGCAACCCCGAGAACGGCAAGTTCGTGATCGGCGCGCTGTTCCGGCGTGAGCGGTTGAACCCCGGCCCGACGCTGCAAATCTCCTCCGACGCGGCCGCCGCCCTTGGCATCCTCGCGGGCCAGCCGGTGAAGCTGTCCGTGACCGCCCTGCGGCGCGAGGAAGTGGCAGATACGCCCGCGCCCGACGCCGCCAAACCCATCCTCGATGCGGCGGAAACGGTGGAGACCACCACGCTGGCCTCGGTCGCCGGGGCCGCCATCGCGCGGGCCGAAACCGTGACCGCCCCCACCACACCGGTCATCGCTGCCCCGCCCCCCGCCGCCGCCGCCAAGGCCACCCCGGCATCCGCCCCCAAACCCGCAGCACCCAAAGCCCCCGCCGCAGGCCGCAGCCTCGTGCAGATCGGCATCTTCAGCGTCGAGGCCAACGCCAAGCGCGCCGCCGCCACGCTGGAGAAAGCCGCCGTCCCCACCCGCATCCTGCAAGAGCAGAGCCAGGGCAAGACCTTCTGGCGCGTCGTCGCGGGCCCCGCCGACGGCAACCGTGACGCGATGCTGGCATCGGTGAAATCGGCAGGCTTTGCGGATGCTTATTTCGTCTCTCGCTAACCCGGAAAGGTCCCCCTCATGACCCGCCTCCTGCCCGTTCTCGCGCTGATCCTCGCCCTGCCCTCTCTGGCCTGGGGCTTTGACACACGGGCGCGGGCGGCCTGGGTCTATGACATGAAATCGGGCACCGTCCTTCTGGACAAGAACGCGGATGAGGCGCTGCCGCCCGCCTCGATGTCCAAGCTGATGACGCTGAACATGCTGTTCGAGGCGCTGCGCGATGGCCGCGTGACGATGGACACGGTGTTCAATGTCTCGTCCCGCGCCAAGGCCATGGGCGGCTCCACGATGTTCCTGAACGAACTGGACAAACCCACGGTCGAAGAGTTGATCCGCGGCATCGTGATCAACTCCGGCAACGACGCCTGCGTGGTGGTGGCCGAGGGCCTCTCCGGCTCGGAGGAAACCTTTTCCCAGCAGATGACCGAGCGTGGCCGTGCCCTCGGCCTGACCGCCTCGACCTTCAAGAACGCCTCGGGCTGGCCTGCCGCAGGCCATGTCCAGTCAGTGCGTGACCTCGGGATCATCGCGAGACGGCTGATCGCGGACTTCCCTGAGCTTTATCCCTACTTTGCGATGACCGACTTCAACTACAAGAACCGCGCACCGGCCAATTCCCGCAACCGCAATCCGCTTCTGGCGATCTCGGGCGGCGACTGGGTGGCTGACGGGCTCAAGACCGGGCACACGCGCGAAGCTGGCTTTGGCCTTGTGGGCTCGGCCCTGCGCGGCGACCGGCGGGTGATCTTTGTCATCACCGGGCTTGACAGCGAAAAGGCCCGGGCCGAGGAAAGCCAGGGCATTGTCAACTGGGCCTTCCGCCAGTTCGTGGAAAAGACCGTGGCCCGCGCCGGGCAGCGGCTCGCCGAGGCCGAGGTCTGGATGGGCGCGGCCGCCCGCGTCGGGCTGGTCCCGGCCGAGGATGTGACGATCCTTTTGCCCGCGCTGATGCAAGAGGGCGTGTCGGCCGAGGTGGTCTATACCGGCCCGCTGACCGCCCCCCTGACTGCGGGGCAAAGGGTGGCCGAACTGGTGATCCGCGTGCCCGACCTGCCCGACAACCGCATCCCCCTGGTGGCCGAGGCCGATGTGGCCCGGGGCGGCTTTGGCACACGGGTTCTGACCGCAGGCCAGGTGCTGATGTCCCGCGCCACGGCCCCCGGAAGCTGACACCTGCCGATGTTCGTCAGCTTCGAGGGGATCGACGGGTCGGGCAAGACCACACAGGCCCGTCGCCTTGCAGAGACCCTGCGCGCCCGCGGCCATGTCGTCACGCTGACCCGCGAACCGGGCGGCAGCCCCGGCGCCGAGGATATCCGCCGCCTCGTGCTGGAGGGTGACCCAGACCGCTGGTCCCCCGAAACCGAGATCCTGCTGTTCACCGCCGCCCGCCGCGACCATCTGGAACGCACGATCCGCCCGGCGCTTGCGCGCGGCGACATCGTCATCACCGACCGCTTTGCCGATTCGACGCGCATGTATCAGGGCACCGCCCGCGAAAATGGCCCCACCCTGCGCGCCATGGTCGATGACCTGCACGCCCGCATGATCGGGGTGGAACCCGACCTGACGTTCCTGATCGACATCGACGCCGCACAGGGCCTTGCCCGCGCCCGCGCCCGCGCCGGGGTAGAGCTGCGGTTCGAGGATATGGGCGCGAGCCTGCAATCGCGCCTGCGCGCAGGTTTCCTCGCCCTCGCCACCGCCCACCCGGCGCGGTTCCGCACCATCGACGGGGCGCGCTCGCCCGAGGCGGTGGCGGCCGATGTCCTGTCGGCCTTTGACGCGCGATGAGCCGCGCGCCCAAGGCCGAGGCACCCGCCCTGCCCGAACCCGACCGGGTGGAGGGGGCGCCCCACCCCCGCGAGACCCGGCACCTTTTCGGCCATGCGGCGGCAGAGGCCGAGTTCCTGCGCGCCCATGCCGCGGGCCGGTTGCACCACGGCTGGCTGATCACCGGGCCGCAGGGGCTTGGCAAGGCCACCCTCGCCTGGCGCTGCGCGCGGTTCCTGCTGGCGGCACCCGGGGCTGGGGACAGCCTGTTCGGTGCCCCCCCGCCGCCTGCCTCGCTGGACATCCCCGAGGATCACCCGGTCGCCCGCCGCATCCTCGCCCTCTCGGAACCGCGCCTGTTCCTCTTGCGCCGCGGACCGAACCTAAAGGGCGACCGCCTGTCCGAGGACATCCGCGTGGACGAGGTGCGCGCGCTGAAAAAGTTCCTGAATCTCTCCGCCGCCGACGGCGGCGAGCGCGCGGTCATCATCGACGCGGTGGACGAGATGACCACCTCTGCCGCCAACGCCTTGCTGAAACTGCTGGAAGAACCGCCGCCCCGCGTGACGCTGTTCCTCATCAGCCACCGCCCTGCAAGCCTGTTGCCCACCATCCGCTCGCGCTGCCGCGAATTGCGCCTGTCGCCGCTGGCCCCGGATGACCTCGCGCGCGCCCTGACCCAGGCCGGGGCAGAGGCCCCTGACCCCGCCGCCCTGGCCGAACTGGCGGGCGGCGCGCCGGGTGAGGCGATCCGTCTGGCGCTGCTGGATGGCCTGACGATCTACCGCAGCCTTGTTGCGCTGCTGGACACTCTGCCCCGGCTGGACCGCCCGCGCGCTCTGGCCTTCGCAGAGGCCGCCACCGCGCGGGGGGCCGAAGGGCGGTTCGACCTGACCGTGGGCCTGATCGACCTCTTCCTTGCCCGAACCGCCCGCGCGGGCGTCACCCGCCAGACCCCGCCCGAGGCGGCACCGCAGGAGGCCGCCCTGTTCGCCCGCCTCGCCCCCGATGCCGATGCCGCCCGGGCCTGGGCTGACCTGGCACAGACGCTGGGCGCGCGCGCGCGGCGGGGCAAGGCGGTCAACCTTGACCCTGCCGCACTTCTGATGGATATGCTGCTGCGCATCGACGATACGGCGGGCAGGCTCGCCCAGAGGTGAGCAGATGACCGCACCGGACGACATGCCACCCCAGATCGTTGACAGCCACTGCCATCTGGATTTCCCGGACTTTGCGGAGGAACTGCCGCAGGTGATCGACCGGGCGCGCGCGGCGGGGGTCACCCGCATGGTCACCATCTGCACCCGCCTTCGGCAGGAGCCGCAGGTGCGCGCCATCGCCGAGGCCCATGCGGGCGTGTTCTACGCCGCGGGCACGCACCCGATGAGCGCGGCCGAGGAACCCTTGGCAACGGTCGATCAGCTGGCGGCCCTCGCCCGGCACCCGAAATTCGTGGGCATCGGCGAATCTGGCCTCGATTACCACTACACCGCTGACACGGCGGCGGTGCAGCAGGCCTCGCTCCGCATCCACATCGCGGCGGCGCGGATCACCGGCCTGCCGCTGATCATCCACGCCCGCGCCGCCGACGACGACATGGCCCGCATCCTGACCGAAGAGTTCCGCAACGGCGCCTATCCTTGCGTCATGCACTGCTTTTCCTCGGGGGCAGAGCTTGCCCGCGCGGCGCTGGACCTCGGGTTCTACCTGTCCATCTCGGGCATCGCGGCCTTTCCAAAATCCCACGACCTGCGCGCGATCTTTGCCGCCGCCCCGCTCGACCGGATCCTGCTGGAAACCGACAGCCCCTATCTGGCCCCGCCCCCCTACCGGGGCCGCCGCAACGAGCCGGCCTACACCGCCCATACCGCCCGCGCGGGGGCCGCGATCTTTGGCCTCTCGCTGCCCGACTTCGCCGCCGCCACCAGCGCCAATTTCGACCGCCTCTTCGCCAAGGCCGCCAGCCGGGCGCAGGCCGCATGACCGACCGCTACCGCTTTACCATCCTTGGCTGCGGGTCCTCGGGCGGGGTGCCGCGCCTTGGCAATGACTGGGGCGACTGCGACCCCACGGACCCCCGCAACCGCCGCCGCCGCTGTTCGCTGCTGGTGGAGCGGGTGGGCACCAACGGCACGACGCGGGTGCTGATCGACACAACACCCGACATGCGCGAACAACTTCTGGACGCGGGCGTGGGCACGCTGGATGCGGTGGTCTATACCCATGCCCATGCCGACCACGTGCACGGCATCGACGACCTGCGCCAGATCGTGTTCAACATGCAGGGCCGCCTGCCCGTCTGGGCCGACGGGCCCACGCAGGACGCGCTGCTCAGCCGGTTCGGCTATGCCTTTGTCCAGCCCGCGAATTCGCCCTATCCGCCGATCCTCGACCTTTTCACCATCGACGGGCCGGTGACGGTGACCGGGGCCGGGGGTGCCGTTATCCTGACCCCCTTTGCCGCCGACCATGGTGCGATGCCGGCGCTGGGGTTCCGCATCGGCGGGCTGGCCTATCTGCCCGATGCGGTGGCGATCCCCGAAAGCTCATGGCCGCATCTGATGGGCCTCGCTGTCTGGGTGGTCGATGCCCTGCGCCGCCGCCCGCATCCCACCCATGCGCATCTGGCAAAGACGCTGGACTGGATCGGGCGCGCGGCCCCCGAACGCGCGGTGCTGACCAACATGCATGTCGATCTGGACCATGCCACGGTCGATGCCGAAACGCCTGCCCATATCACCCCCGCGCATGACGGATTGGTGATCGACCTGCCCGCGGACTGACTGCCCCATGCAGGCGCTTCTGGACGTGATCCTGCCGGTGTTCCTGGTCCTCGGGGCCGGATACCTTGCCGCACGGGCGCGCCTGTTCGACGAGGGCGCGGTGGACGGGGTGATGCGCTTTGCCCAGACATTCGCCGTGCCCACGCTCCTGTTCCGGGGGGTGGCGCGGCTCGACCTCGGGCAGGCCTTCGACCCCGGCCTGATGGGGGCCTTCTATGCCGGCGTGGTGGTGGCCTATGGCACGGGCTTTGCCGCGGCGCGGGCGGTGTTCGGCCGCAGTCCGGCGGATGCGCTGGCCATCGGCTTTGCGGCGGCCTTTTCCAACACGCTGCTGCTGGGTCTGCCGATCACCGAACGCGCCTATGGATCGCAGGCGCTGGCGGGCAACTATGCCATCATCTCGCTCCATGCGCCGTTCCTCTATGTGATCGGCATCTCGCTGATGGAATGGACACGGGCGCGGGGCAGCGGGTTGTCGTCCCGCGCGGTGTCGGGCCTGATCGGCAGGGGGCTGGTCAGCCAGCCGCTGGTCATCGGCATCACGGCGGGGCTGGCGGTGAACCTGACGGGCCTGCCCTTGCCCGGAGTCGCCTGGTCGGCCTTGGACATGATCGCGGTGGCGGCGATCCCTGTGGCGCTGTTCGGCCTGGGGGGGGTGCTGAACCGCTACCGCCCGGAAGGCGACCGCGCGACCATCGCGATGGTCTGCGCGGTGTCCTTGATCCTGCATCCGGCAGTGACCTTTGGCATGGGTCACCTCCTTGGCCTGTCCGAGGCCGCCATGCGCTCGGCGGTGATCACGGCGGCGATGGCGCCCGGGGTCAACGCCTATCTCTACGCCAACCTCTATGGCGCCGCGCGACGGGTGAGTGCCTCGGCGGTGCTCTTCGGCACGGCGGGATGTCTGGTCACCGCCTGGGTCTGGCTGCAACTCCTGCCCTGAGCGCGCCGCCGAAGTCGTGCAAGAATTCGGTGTCAGGCGGGCGTCACGCCGCGCAGCCGCTCCGATCGCCGCCGCAACAACTCCACCGTCGCCAGAAGGGCAATGGACACCACCACCAGGATCGTCGCCACAGCAAGGATCGACGGGCTGATCTGCTCGCGGATCCCGTTCCACATCGTGCGCGGGATGGTCTGCTGCTCATGGCTGCCGATGAAGAGCACCACCACCACCTCGTCGAACGACGTCACAAAGGCAAAAAGCGCGCCTGACACCACGCCGGGCGTGATCAGCGGCAATTGCACCTTGAAGAACGTGGTCACCGGCCCCGCGCCAAGGCTTGCCGAGGCCCGCAGGAGCGAGCGGTCGAACCCCATAAGCGTGGCCGTCACCGTGATGATAACAAAGGGGATCCCCAGCGTCGCATGGGCCAGCACCACGCCCAGATAGGTCGAGGTCAGCCGCCCGCAGCCCCCCTCGGGCGCCAGCGGCCCCAGCACCGAACAGGGGTTCGAGTAGAAAAAGAACAGCCCCGTCGCCGTGATGATGATCGGCACGATCATCGGCGATATGAGGATGGCCATGATCGCCTTGCGGTAAGGCATCTCGGGCCGCGCCAGCCCCAGCGCCGCGATGGTGCCCAGCACGGTGGCCACGATGGTGGAAAAGAACCCCACGATCAGCGAGTTCTTGGCGGCCTTCACCCAGGTCGCATTGGCCCACATGTCCGACCACCACCCGCCGTCGCGCGCCACATCGGGGTTCATCATGCCGAAGGTCAGCAGGTTGTCGTACCAGCGCAGCGAATAGCCCGCCGGATCCAGCGTCAGCATCTCGCGGGTGAAGGTGAAATAGGGCTCGGCGTTGAACGACAGCGGGATCACGATCAGGATGGGCGCGATCAGGAACACAAAGATCGCCGCGCAGATCGCGCGGTAGGTCCAGAACCAGACCTTTTCCAGGGGAGTCGCGTAGATCGGCAGTTTCATCGGCTCACCCCAGCTTCATGTTGTCGATGCCCACAAGCCGGTCGTAGATCCAGTAAAGCAGCAGCACCGATCCCAAGAGCATCGAGGCCAGCGCCGCCGCCAGCGACCAGTTCAGGCTGGACTGCATGTGGAACGCGATCTGGTTCGAGATCAGCGTGCCCGACGCGCCCCCCACCAACGCGGGGGTGATGTAGTAGCCCACCGCCAGGATGAACACGAGGATGCCCCCCGCCCCGATCCCCGGCACGCATTGCGGCAGGTAGATGCGGCGGAAGGTGGTCCAGCTGGTGGCCCCCAGACTGCGGGCCGCGCGGGTGTAGCTGGGCGGGATGGTCTTCATCACCGAATAGAGCGGCAGGATCATGAACGGCAGCAGGATGTGCGTCATCGCGATGATCGTGCCGGTCTGGTTGTTGATCAGCGCGAGCCGCCCGTCATCGCCGATCAGGCCCAGCGTCACCAGGATGTTGTTCACCACACCCTGCCCCTGCAACAGCACGATCCAGGCCGTGGTGCGCACCAGAAGCGAGGTCCAGAACGGCAGCAGGACAAGGATCATCAGCAGGTTCGCCTGTCGCAGCGGCAGCGTCGCCAGAAGATGCGCCACCGGAAAGCCGATGATCAGGCAGATCACCGTGATCGCCGCCGACAACAGGAAGGTGCGCCAGAAAAGCTTGAGGTAGATGCGCTGGTCGTTCGGGGCGGCCTCATAGACCCCCTCGGCGGTCAGCTTGCGGTCCAGCGCCGCCTGGTAAAAGCTGGTTGTCACCGGCTCTGCCGCGCGCCGCATCGCGGACCATAGGTCCGGACGGCCCCAGTCCCTATTCTCGGCGATCAACGCGTCCTGAAAGGGTGCCGTCAGCCGCGCGGCCCCCCGCCCGGTCGAGGTGAACAGCGACCGGGTTCCCGGCACGTCATAGTTGATGCGCGTACCGACCGAACCGATGCTGCGCTCCGCCGCCGCCTGCGCCAGATCGCCGGCCAGCGCGGCAAAGGCCGCCTCGTCCGGCGCGCCGTCATTGGCCGCGAACCAGTCCACAAGGCGCGGCATGTTGCGCGAGAAATCGTCATTCGCCACCGACCGGGTGAGCATCTGGCCGATCGGCACCGCGAATGTGATCAGGATGAACGCAAGCAAGGGCAGCACCAAGAGGAACGCCCGCCGACGCGCCCGCGCGGACGCCCTTGCCAGCGCCGCCTTCAGGGGCTGGCCGTCCGCCGTGCGCAGCCCCTCGCGCGGGGCCTCCATCGTGATGTCCGCCATGGCGCCCTCCGGGGGGAGCGAGGGCGGCCCGTGGCGGGCCGCCCTGCAAGGTCAGTTTACTGCAACAGCCAGGCGTTGAACTTTTCGTTCAGCTCCACGTCGCGGTCGGCCCAGAACTCGAAGTCGTTGACCAACGCGTTCACCAGGTTGTCCGGTGCGGTCGGCATCTGCGGGCCCATTTCCGTCTTGCCGTCCATGAAGAGGCCGACAAACGGCGCCGAGGATTTGCGCGCCGGACCGTAAGAGATGAACTTGGCCTGATCCGCAAGCCGCTGGGTGTCGGTCGCGAACTTGATGTATTCCAGCGCCATCTCCTTGTTGGGCGCGCCCTTCGGGATCACGAACAGGTCGAAGTCCATGATCTGGCCGTCCCACAGGATCTCGAACGGCTTGTTCTCGCCCACGGCTGCGTTGAAGATCCGGCCGTTGTAGCCGGTGGTCATCACCACCTCGCCATCCGCCAGAAGCTGCGGCGGCTGCGCGCCCGCCTCCCACCAGACGACCTCGGACTTGATCGTGTCGAGCTTGGCGAAGGCGCGCGCCACACCCTCGTCGGTGGCCAGCAGGCCATAGACCTCGCCCGCCGGAACGCCATCGGCCATCAGCGCCATTTCCAGGTTGGCCTTGGCCCCCTTGCGCAGACCACGCTTGCCGGGAAATTTCTGCAGGTCGAAGAAATCGGCCAGCGCGGTGACGCCCGTGGTCTTGGAACTGTCATAGGCCACGATGGTGGACCACACGATGCTGGGCACCGCGCATTCCGAGGTCAGCGAGCCTTCCACGAAATCCTCGGTCGCGGGGGTGCCATCGGGGGCGGGCGGCAAATCGGCGAAGTTGATCACCTCCAGCGCGCCCTCGTCGCACAGGCGCACGGCGTCCGACAGCTCGATGTCGGCCACGTCGATGGTGACGTTGTTGGCCTCGACCTGCGCCTTGATCGGGGTAGCGGGGTTGTCGGCGGCGGTCATGGTGACGGTGATGCCCTTCATCGCGGCGAAGGGTTTGTTGTAGGCCTCGACCTGGCTCATCTCATAGGCGCCGCCCCAGCTCATCACGGTCAGGTTCTGGGCCTGGGCGCTGAACGCGACCCCGGTCAGGGCGGTGGACAGTATCAGCAGTTTCTTCATCGTTGGTCTCCCGGTTGGTTGTTGGTCTTGTCCCTCGCGGGGGGCTGGCGCCCCCTCATGCCGGATCGAGCGCGCGGGCGTCCTGCGGCGCCCAGCCGATCCGTATCTTCTCGCCCGGTTCCAGACGGCGCTGGCCCAGCGTGTTGCGGCTCTTGATGACGAACTCCTCCGACCCCGCGACGCGCAGCCGGGTGCGGTAGAGATCGCCCATGTAGATGAATTCCAGAACCTCGGCCTCGATGGTATGCGCGCCCTCGGGCAGCGCCTCGGGCTTGTATTCCACCCGCTCGGGGCGGATCGACACGAGGGTTTTCTGGCCCTTCCGATCCACGTTCACGGGCGTCGCGTCGATCACCTCGCCGCTGTCCAGCCGCACGGTGGCGCGGCCGCCGGCAATTTCCTCGACCGTCCCGAGAAGCTTGTTGTTCTCGCCGATGAACTGCGCGACGAAGCTGTTGAGGGGACGTTCGTAGAGCTCATCGGGGGCGGCAAGCTGCTGGATCACCCCGTCGTTGAACACCGCCACCCGGTCGCTCATCGTCAGCGCCTCGCCCTGGTCATGCGTCACATAGACGACCGTGATGCCCAGACTGTCGTGCAGGTGCTTGATCTCGAACTGCATATGCTCGCGCAGCTGCTTGTCCAGCGCACCGAGCGGTTCATCCATCAGCACCAGCGCGGGGTCGAACACCAGCGCGCGGGCCAGCGCGATGCGCTGCTGCTGGCCGCCCGACAACTGCGCCGGGCGGCGGCTGATGAAGGCGCCCATCTGCACCATGTCCAGCGCGCGCGCCACCTTGGCCTCACGGTCGGCCTTGCCCATCCCGCGCACCTCCAGCGGGAAGGACAGGTTTTCCCCCACCGTCATGTGCGGAAACAGGGCGTAGTTCTGGAACACCATGCCGATGCCGCGCTTTTCGGGGGGCACCTGGTTGATCGGCCGCCCGTCCAGCCGGATCTCGCCATGCGTCGCCGTCTCGAACCCCGCCAGCATCATCAGGCAGGTGGTTTTGCCCGAGCCCGAGGGGCCCAGCATGGTCAGAAACTCGCCCTTGCCGATGGACAGATTCAGATCCTTCACGACCAGCGTTTCGCCGTCATAGCTTTTCTGGACATGATCGAAGACGACAAAGCCTCCGGCCCCGGAATCCTTGGCCAACCGACACTCCCTTGCATCCAGCGCTGTTTGCCGCGCCCGTTGGCCCGACTAAAGCGAAAGGGGGCGCGCATTGCAACAGGATCGTCGCTTGCCTGCCAAACTGCGGTCAATTGCCCAAGGTTCGGGCAGAAGCTGCCCCATTCTGCGCCTCAGCGGTCGCAAATTGCAAAAGGGCGCACCGATGGCGCGCCCTTTTTATCCGTTTGCCTGGTGCGGTCGAAAAGACTCGAACTTTCACTCCGGTTAAGGAACAGCGACCTCAACGCTGCGCGTCTACCAATTCCGCCACGACCGCATGACCAGACATTCGCGCTGTCTAGCGAAGCCTCCGCGCGATGGGAAGGGGCAATCTTCCCCCGCCCCGGCGTTTTCCCGGCCCCGTCTGTGCAGGGCCGGAAAGGCCGTTCAGGGTTGCGCAGGCTTGGCGCCAAAGATCGGCAGGTTGACGCCGGGCACCGCCGCACCCGAGGCCGGGGCGGTCGCCGCGGTCGGCATAACCGATCCGCCCGGCAGCGGGCGCCCCGCCGCTCCATAGGCCGCCATCCGCACCGTGCCCGCACGGTCAGGCATGGCGGGGGCAAAGACCGGCGCCACCTCGGCTGCCAACGCGTCATCAAACCACGGCAGCGCCAGGTCGGGCCGCGCCGCCGTGCCGATGCCCGAGGCCAGGTGATGCCCGACCAGCTCGCCATACCCACGCTCACCCAGCACCGCCAGCAAGAGGGCCGATCCGATCGCCACATCCAGGTTCTCGGTCACATAGCCCACGCCCATGCAGGTCTTGGCCGTGGCCACCAGCTGCGCAGGCGCCATGCCCGACGACAGCGCAAACGACGTGACCCCCGCCATGGCCTCGGGCCGCGATTTGATCGACAGTGCCGCGACATGCTCTCGCAGCACCGGTCCGAAGCCCGCGCATTGCTCGGCGACCTGCTGCGGGGTGAAGCCCGCGACCTTGGCGGTCAGCTCTTCGCTGGTGGCGATGGCGTAGGCGCGCGCGAGACAGAACTGCTCGGCCAGCGCCACGCCGGGATCGGTCATGGTGACCTGGGTCATGTAGCCGCCGTTGGTGTTGGTGGTCACCGAAACCCGCGAGCAATGCGAGGCCAGCGACACCGTGGCAGCACCACCGCCCATGAACGACGGCAGCGGCGATGCGGCAGGGACCACGGGGGCAAAGCTCGGCATCGCGGGCGCGGCTGTCCCCGGGGCGGCGACAGGCGCCGGGGCAAAGGGCATCGTGCCCGCGACGGGCGCGACGGGCGCACCGCCCGCCATCGCACCGCCGGCAAAGCCGGTCGGCACACCGATCCGCTCATCCCGGTAGGTGAGCAGCAGGCCACGCACCCCCATCGGGTTCTGCGCAATCTGCTGGCCGGTCAGCGCCCCGCCCGACTGCGCGCGATAGTAGGAAGCGACCAGGTGATCGCGCTCGAAGGTATTGAGGTTGCCGGTGGGCGGATAGCCCATCAGCGCCTGATACTCGCTGATCGCCGCGCGCGACCGCGGGCCGATGGCCCCGTCCGGCGTGCCCACCGGAAAGCCGAAATAATTGAGCGCGACCTGCACCTCGCGGTTGGCCTCGCGCGTGGCCGAGGTCTGGCCCGAGGACGTGGATCGCGTCGTGGTCTGGCGTGGCTTCTGGCGGTTCTTGGTCGCCTCGTTGACGATGATGCCGCCGATGATGCCGCCGACGATCCCGCCCACCAGCCCGTTGTCTGCCGCCGCCTGCCCCGCAGGCACCACCGCAAGGCTCAGCGCAAGCACAGAGGATGCAATCCGGTTCAGTTTCATGTCTCGCTCCAACCAATCAATTTCCGACTCTGAAAGAAGAATAGCATCGCCCCCTCACAAACCGGAAACGGAAATTTGATCGCGCGGGGTAGGGCTTTCATACCCCGGCACCGGGCGCTAGAACCCGGCCATCCGGGGCGGCGAGGGCATCTGATCGTGGTCGAATGGACCCATCTTGCGGGGCTTGCCCCCTACCTGCCGACGCTGGCCGCCATGGAGACCCGGGTGGCCGCCATCGCCGCGGGCACCCAGCCCGAGGCGGTCTGGCTGCTGGAACATCCTCCACTTTACACGGCGGGCACGTCGGCACGGGCCGAGGACCTGACCCAGCCCGACCGGTTTCCTGTGCATGTGGCGGGGCGCGGCGGGCAGTACACCTATCATGGGCCGGGCCAGCGCGTGGCCTATGCGATGCTGGACGTGGGCGCGCGGGGCCGCGACGTGCGCTGCTTCGTGCGCGATCTGGAGCGGTGGGTGATCCTGACCCTGGCCGAATTCGGCGTGCGGGGCGAGGTGCGGCCCGGCCGCGTCGGCGTCTGGGTTGCGCGCCCTGACCGCCCCCCCGCCCCCGACGGCACTCCGGCCGAGGACAAGATTGCCGCCATCGGCGTAAAACTGCGCCGCTGGGTGTCGTTCCATGGCCTCTCGATCAACGTCGAACCCGACCTGACCCATTTCGACGGCATCGTGCCCTGCGGCATCCGTGACCACGGAGTGACCAGCCTTGTCGATCTGGGCCTGCCCGTGAGCATGGCCGACCTCGACGCGGCATTGATCGCGACCTTTCCGCAGGTGTTTGGCCCCTGAGCGCTGCGGCACCTTCGGCAGCGCCGCCCCCGGCGCCTCGCACCGGTTTCCTGCCAGAAACCGGACCGGATACTTTCAGGTTTCCGGTTGCACGGCAGGTGCCGTTGTCCCCGTCACAGCGACCGCACCAGCCCCGCTCCTGCCAGCGCGGACAGCAGCAGAATCGCGAAGCGCCGGAATTCCCGCGGTTCCGTCCGCAGGAACCGCCGCCCGCCCGCCCAGACCCCCAGACTCATCACCGGCAACAGCAGCGCCGTGGCCATCAGCGTCTGGCCCGACACCATCCCTGCCCACATCATCAGGGGCAGCGTCCACAGGTCCAGAAGCGTGAAATAGGCGATCAGCGTCGCGCGGAAGGTGGCCGCCGCCATCGGCTGCGCGGCAAACCAGGCCGCCACGGGCAGGCCCCCCACGGCCGCCCCATTTGCCAGCCCCGACACAAGCCCCACCGCCAGATTGGCCTCGTCGCCCCCCGCCCGCGCCCGTCGCCAGCCCACCGCCAGCACGGCGCACATCACCAGCACGAAGGCCGACACCGCCATCCGCGCGCCATCCACCCCCAGCAGCCCCAGCGCCCAGATCGACACCGGCACCCCGGCCAGGCACCCCGCGAACAGCGCGCCCGCCCGCCGCCAGTCGATATCAGCCCGGATGCCGCGCGCCTGTTGTGCGGTCAGCACGAGATCAGCCAGGACCACCACCGGCACGAACACCAGCGGATCGGTCACAAGGGCGGCCGAGGTGACGATCAGCGCCGCAAAGCCGAAGCCCGAATAGCCGCGCACGAAACCGGCACCGAAACTGGCCGCCGCCATCCAGATCGCGGTGGCCGGGGACAGCTCGAACGGCAAGATCATGCTTCCCCCTTCGGCCCGTATCCCATGCGACGCGAACGCTATTGCATATCAGGGGCGGCAGGAGTCAATTCGCCCCATCACCGGGCGACTCAGGCTCACTCAGGCGCGCCATCGGCCGATCCGGGATCTCTGGGAAAAGGACTGAAGAACATCATGAAGCTCGCAACACTCTTTGCCGCCCTTGCAGCGGCATCCCTGGCTGCCCCCGCCTTTGCCGAAGGGGACGCCGAAAAGGGCGCCAAGGAATTCGGCAAGTGCAAGACCTGCCACATGATCGTGGCCGCCGATGGGACCGAAATCGTAAAGGGCCCGAAAACCGGCCCGAACCTCTGGGGCGTGATCGGCCGCCCCGTCGCCAGCTACGAAGGCTTTGGCTACGGCGATTCGCTCAAGGCCGTGGGCGAGACAGGCGCCATCTGGGACGAGGAGATGCTGGTCGCCTATGTGAAGGACCCGGCCAAATGGCTCAAGGAAACGTCGGGCGACAGCAAGGCCAAGTCCAAGATGTCGTTCAAGCTGGCCAAGGGCGGCGAGGATGTGGCCGCCTATCTGGCGACCTTCGCCACTCCCGCGGAAGAGGGCGAGGCCGCACCGGCCGCGACCAACTGATCCCGTCGCGGCGGCACGGTGGCTGACAGGGTCGGGGTGCGTGGCGAAAGCCGCGCACCCCGCTCTCCCATTCGGGCTCCTGCGACAATCGGCCCCTGCGAATCCGGCTTCCGGCTGATCTGCGTCAAAGAGTGTGGTGGACGACGACGCCCGGACATTCTAGAAACGCGATACAAGGTCCGGGCGGTGGCTCATCCAGCGCTCCCGTCATGACCGGACTGGCACACGAACAGCGGGAGACGCCAATGGCCGACGCAGCCATCCATGGCCAAGAACATGACACACGGGGTTTCTTCACCCGCTGGTTCATGTCCACGAACCACAAGGATATCGGGATACTCTACATCTTCACCGGCGGGTTCGTCGGGCTGATCTCGGTGATCTTCACGGTTTACATGCGCATGGAGCTTATGGAGCCCGGCGTTCAATACATGTGCATGGAGGGGATGCGCCTGACGGCGGCCGCGGTCGAGGATTGCACGCCCAACGGACACCTGTGGAACGTGCTCATCACCGGCCACGGCATCCTGATGATGTTCTTCGTGGTCATCCCCGCGCTGTTCGGCGGTTTCGGCAACTATTTCATGCCGCTGCAGATCGGCGCACCGGACATGGCATTTCCGCGCATGAACAACCTGTCCTACTGGATGTTCGTCGCTGGTACATCGCTCGCCATCGCGTCGGTGTTCTCGCCCGGTGGCAACGGCCAGCTCGGGTCGGGCGTGGGCTGGGTTCTCTACCCGCCGCTTTCCACGAACGAAGGCGGCTATTCGATGGACCTCGCCATTTTCGCCGTGCACCTGTCGGGGGCATCGTCGATCCTGGGCGCGATCAACATGATCACCACCTTCCTGAACATGCGGGCGCCGGGGATGACCCTGCACAAGGTGCCGCTGTTCGCATGGTCGATCTTTGTCACCTCCTGGCTGATCCTGCTGGCGCTTCCGGTGCTCGCCGGTGCCATCACCATGCTGCTGACCGACCGCAATTTCGGCACCACCTTCTTCCAGCCTGCGGGCGGCGGTGACCCGATCCTCTACCAGCACATCCTGTGGTTCTTCGGCCACCCGGAAGTCTACATCATCATCCTGCCCGCCTTCGGCATCATCAGCCATGTGATCGCGACCTTCGCCAAAAAGCCGATCTTCGGCTACCTGCCGATGGTCTATGCGATGGTGGCCATCGGCGTGCTGGGCTTCGTCGTCTGGGCGCACCACATGTACACCGTGGGGATGAGCCTGACGCAGCAGTCCTACTTCATGCTGGCGACCATGGTCATCGCGGTGCCAACCGGCATCAAGATCTTCAGCTGGATCGCCACGATGTGGGGCGGGTCGGTGGAGTTCAAGGCGCCCATGCTCTGGGCCTTCGGCTTCCTCTTCCTCTTCACCGTCGGCGGCGTGACGGGGATCGTGCTCAGCCAGGCCGGGATCGACCGCGCCTATCACGACACCTATTACGTCGTCGCCCACTTCCACTATGTGATGAGCCTTGGTGCCGTGTTCGGCATCTTTGCGGGCATCTACTACTGGATCGGCAAGATGTCGGGGCGGCAATACCCGGAATGGGCGGGCAAACTGCACTTCTGGGCCATGTTCATCGGCTCGAACCTGACCTTCTTCCCGCAGCACTTCCTGGGCCGCCAGGGGATGCCCCGCCGCTACATCGACTATCCCGAGGCCTTCGCCTACTGGAACTGGTGGTCGAGCGTGGGGGCCTTCCTGTCCTTCGCCTCCTTCGTGTTCTTCATCGGGGTGGTGTTCTGGACGCTGATGTATGGCCGCCGCGTGACCGAAAAAAACTACTGGAACGAATACGCCGACACGCTGGAATGGACCCTGCCCTCGCCCCCGCCCGAACACACGTTCGAGCAGCTGCCCAAGCGCGAGGACTGGGACAAGAGCCACGCCCACTGACGCAACCCAAAGGGCCTCGGAGAAATCTGGGGCCCTTTGCACGTTGTGGCGCGAGGGTCAGCCTTGCAATGATGATTCCGCCTCCCCTCCACGTCCCCGCGCTGCTGCTCTGGCTGATCCTGCCCCTTGTGATGCGCCGCCCCTTTCGCGGTGCGGATCTGCCGCCGACCCCGGCTGCGACAGCGGTTCTGGCGATCCTGCTGGTCGCGTCCATGCTGGCGCCGGGTGATCCCGTGTCGGGCCTCGGACACGGGGATGACACCTACGTTTTCGGCTTTGCCTGGGCGTTGTTTCCTGACCATCGTCACTATCTGGCAGGACTGGGTTTTGTTGCCCTGGGCGTGGCGGGGGCTGCCATGTTGGCGGCCGGGCTTGCCGATGGGCAGGAAAAACATCGCCGCCGCTTTCTGAAGGCGGCCATCGGAACTGCGGCCTATGCCTTTCACGCGGGAACGGGGCTCATCGCAGTTGTGACGCTGGACCGCGCCACGCAAGCTCCGCGCCGGTATGTCGCTGATCCGCAAGTGCTGGAATGGCAGAATCAGGCTGGCATCTGGGCATCGATGATGATGACGGTGGCGGGCCTTGTGGTGCTGACCCTGCTCGCCCTTGCCCTGCTGCGCCATGTGATCCGGTCCTGACATCCGTGCCCGCACAGGTTGGGCGGACACGGCCTGCCGCTCATGCCATGTGATCACGCTGGCCCGGGGGCCTGTTGCCGTTCGGACCGCGCCAGCCGCGCCGCCGCGTCTATCCGAACCGGCCAGCCCAAACCACCCCGCGCGACAGGCAAGGCTGCCCCTCAATACCGCGTGCGCGACCGCTCACGCGACGGCAACTCGCCCGCATGGTCCAGCGCACCCGAGGGCGCGGTCTTGCGCACCGTCGCCTCCAGCCCGGCCTTGCCGGTGCTCGCATCGGGGTAATGAGGGTGCAGCGCGCCGCCATCCTCCATCATCGCATTGGGCTCGGCCTGGCCCTCGGCCTTCAGCGCCATGGCCTTGGTCGCGAGGTCATGCTGGGACGGTGCGGCCTCCGCGTCCTCCTCGGCGTCGCCCTGTCCCCTCCCGTCACGCTCGGCCATCGCGCGGCTCAGCGCCGCGTTCAGATAGTCATGCTTGCTGCGCGTCCCGGCATTGCCTGACGCCGGTGTGGCGCCCGCAGGCGCCGCCTTCGACCGCGCCTCGCGCCCCTGCCGGTCGGCCATGTCGCGCGCGCGGTTTCGCCGCGACCGCAGGCGGGTGACAAGATCGGACAGGTCGCGGTCCGACAGCGCCCCCAGCGCGGGCTGGCGCGCCTGATCGGACATGGCCATCTCGTCGGCATCCAGCGCGCGCCGCTCTGCGTCCGTGGCCGGGCCGTCGAAACTGTCGGGTGTCGTTGCCATGGGAATCGTCCTTTCTGTCGGATTGCATCCATCAACGTTCAGGTGCCGCGCAGGGTTCCATCGCGGCCGGACCGCGACAGATCGCGCAGGCCCCTTTCCCGCCGCCCCGCACCGGCATAATATCCCGTGATGCCCTACCAATGGCTTCCCCCTTCCGATGACGGTCAGCGCCTGCACCTCTGGCCGCACCGGTCCTTGCCGAAAACCGGCTTTGTCTGGTTCATCGGGGTGACCGCCGCCCTGATCGCACTGCCGCTTCTGGCGGTTCTGGGGTCGCCGGTCCTGTGGGGCCTTTTGCCCTTCGTGATCGTGGCCGTGGCGGGACTGTGGTTCGCGCTGCGGCGCAGCTACCGTGACGGGCAGATCATCGAGGATCTGGTGCTGTCGCCAGAGATGGTCAGACTCACGCGGCACGGCCCGCACGGATTGCGGCAGGACTGGCAGGCCAATCCCCACTGGGTGCGGGTGATCCTGCACCCCAAGGGCGGACCGGTGCCCAACTACCTGACCCTGCAGGGCGGTCCGCGCGAGGTCGAACTGGGCGCCTTCCTGTCCGAGGATGAGCGTCTGGCGTTGCGGGTGGAACTGGACAGGGCTTTCGCCGAGGGCCGCTGAGGCGGCCAGGGTGTTGCCGCGGGTGTTGCGGCGGGCCGTTGCATCGCGCGCGGCCTGTCAGGACGCGAAACCGACGCGAAACCGACGCGAAACCGACAGGCACCAGACAGGTGCCGACAGCAGACCCTACCCCAGCCGCGCCTTCACCATCGGCCCCACCGCCGCGAAATCCATCATGCCGGTGTGGCGCTCCTTGAGCACCGCCATCACCCGCCCCATGTCACGGATGCTGCCTGCCCCCACCTCTCCGATCGCCGCCCCGATGGCCGCCTCGACCTCTGCAGGCTCCATCTGGCGGGGCAGGAATTCGCCGATCACCCGGATCTCGTTCAACTCCTTCTCGGCCAATTCCAGCCGCCCGCCTTCCTCGTAGGCGCGCGCACTTTCCTGGCGCTGCTTCACCATGCGCCCCAGGATCGCAAGGATATCCGCCTCAGCCAGTTCGGTGCCGTCCACCCCCTCGCCGCGCATCGCGATCTCACGGTCCTTGATGGCGGCGTTGATCAGCCGCAGCGTGGACAGCCGGTCGGCATCCCTGGCCCGCATCGCATCCTTCAGGTCGGCCGACAGCCGTTCGCGCAAGTTCATCGCATCCATCCCCATGGCCCCGCAGACCGGGAGCCTACAACCTCGCTGCGGCGCGCGCAACCGAGAGGTTCTGCTTCAAGCCACTGATATCGCAACATAACCCTTTTGCGCCGCCCCCTTGACCCGACTTCGCCCCACCCTTAGGTTCCGCCAACCGCGCCGTTGGGGGATCAGACTCATGCCGCACCCAGCCTCCCCCCGCCCCACCGCCTGCCTCGTGCTGGCAGATGGAACAATATTTTACGGTCGCGGCTTCGGCGCGACGGGCGAGACGGTTGCCGAGCTTGTGTTCAACACCGCGATGACAGGCTATCAGGAGATCATGACCGATCCGTCCTATGCGGGCCAGATCGTCACCTTCACCTTTCCGCATGTCGGCAATGTCGGCACCAACGCCGAGGACGACGAAACAGCCGATCCCGTCGCGGCCGGCATGGTGGTGAAATGGGACCCGACCGAACCCGCCAACTGGCGCGCCCGGGGGCGGCTGACCGACTGGCTGGCGGCGCGGGGCCGCATTGGCATGGCCGGCATCGACACCCGCCGCCTGACCCGCGCCATCCGCCAGCAGGGCGCGCCCCACGCGGCCCTCGCCCATGACCCCGAAGGCCGCTTCGATATCGAGCGTCTGGTGGCCAAGGCGCGCGGCTGGCGCGGGCTGGTGGGCCTTGACCTCGCGCGCGATGTGACCTGCGCGCAATCCTACCGCTGGGACGAGATGACATGGGCCTGGCCGCAGGGCTATGCCCGGCGGACCGGGCCGGGCCTTCGGGTGGTGGCGCTGGACTATGGGGCCAAGCGCAACATCCTGCGCTGCCTTGCCTCTGCGGGCTGCGAGGTGACGGTGCTGCCCGCCACTGCCACGGCAGACGAGGTGCTGTCGCATGATCCTGAGGGCGTATTCCTGTCGAACGGCCCCGGCGACCCGGCGGCGACAGGGGCCTATGCGGTGCCGATGATCCAGGGCGTGCTGGCGGCGGGCCTGCCGGTGTTCGGCATTTGTCTGGGCCACCAGATGCTGGCGCTCGCCCTGGGTGCGCGGACGGTCAAGATGAACCACGGCCACCATGGGGCGAACCATCCGGTGAAGGACGTGGAAACCGGCAAGGTTGAGATCACGTCGATGAATCATGGATTTACGGTTGACAGCCAGACCCTGCCACCGGGCGTGGTGGAAACCCATGTCAGCCTGTTCGACGGGTCGAACTGCGGCATCCGCCTGGCCGACCGCCCGGTTTTTTCGGTGCAGTATCACCCCGAAGCCAGCCCCGGCCCGCAAGACAGCGTGTATCTGTTCACCCGCTTCGCTGCGGCCATGCAGGCAAACCGCGCGGCCTGACGAGGCGATCCCGTCAGGGCTGCCGGATCAAATCGCCGTTAACGCAAAATTAATCCCTCGCGCGCGATGGTGCCGCATGCGCGCTCGGGGGGTTCGATGTCGGCACCGATGATCCCGCTGCGGCCGCCACCCGGGCAGATGTCGGCGTGGCAGAACCCATCTCACCACGATGCATCGCGCCGCGTCACGGTTCCGGCCGCAGGCGCGGGCAGTTTCGCACGGGCGCTGCTGGACACTCGCGCCGTGACAGGCCACGGCCTCTTGCGCGGTCTTGCGCTGCAACGCCAGCACGGTGGCTCTCTGGTCGATATCCTTCTGGCACAGGGCTTTGGCGATGAGGGTGCGCTCTATTCCGTCATGGCGCGGCACTGGCGGGTGGCGCTGGTCAATCCCGCGAGCCTGCCGCCAGAGCCTGGACTGATCGGCCGTTTCGGCGCAGAGCGGGCGCTGCGGCATCACCTCCTGCCGTGGCGAATTGCAGGCCGGACGGTGGTGGTCCTCGCGGCGCGTCCCGAGGATTTCGCAACGCACCGGGCCGAGCTTGAGGCGTCGCTGGGGCCGGTGACCTTGGCCCTTGCCCCCGCGCACCAGATCGAACGGGCCATCCTTGCCTCGCACGGACCCAGCCTCGCGCGGGCGGCTGAACTGTCGGTGCCCGCTCGCGACAGCAGCCGCACCTGGACCGCCGAAAGCGCGTGGCGCTGGCTGGGGCTCGTCGGGGTGGCTGCGGCGGCCCTGCTCTGGGTGGCGCCGCAGGTGCCGCTGATCCTGCTTGTGGCCTGGGTGCTGGTGACGCTGATGCTGACCGTCGGCCTCAAGGCTGCCGCAGCGCTGGCCAGCCTGCGCGCGCCCACCCCCGCAGGCACGCCCCCCGTCATCGCCCGCCTTCCCGTCGTCTCGGTCATGGTGGCGCTCTACCGCGAGGCGGGCATCGCCCCCCGCCTGATCCGCCGGCTGGAGGCGCTGGACTATCCGCGCGACCTTCTGGACGTGGTTCTGGTGGTCGAGGCCGAGGACAGCCTGACGCGCGATGCCCTTGCCCGTGCGGGCCTGCCGCCCTGGATGCGCGTCGTGGCCGTGCCCCCCGGCCGGGTCAAGACCAAGCCGCGCGCGCTGAACTATGCGATGGGCCTGTGCCGGGGGTCGATCATCGGGGTCTACGACGCCGAGGATGCGCCTGCCCCGGACCAGATCATGCGCGTGGTGCAGCGGTTTCACGAAAGCCCGCCGAAGGTCGCCTGCCTGCAGGGGGTGCTGGATTTCTACAACCCGCGCGCCAACTGGATGGCGCGGTGTTTTGCGATGGAATATGCCGCATGGTTCCGGGTGATCCTGCCCGGGCTGGCACGACTGGGCATGCCCGTGCCGCTGGGGGGCACGACGCTGTTCTTCCGCCGCCGCGCGCTGGAAGAGCTTGGGGCTTGGGACGCCTGGAACGTGACCGAGGACGCAGACCTCGGCATCCGCCTCGCGCGGCGCGGATATCGCACCGAACTGATCGACAGCGTGACCCTCGAAGAGGCGAATTGCCGCGCATGGCCCTGGGTCAAGCAGCGGTCGCGCTGGATCAAGGGCTACATGATGACGTGGATCGTCCACATGCGCCGCCCGCGCGAATTGTGGCGAGAGCTGGGGCCGCGCGGGTTCCTCGGGTTCCAGATCCTGTTCCTCGGCACGCTGTCGCAATTCCTGCTGGCGCCGGTGCTGTGGTCGTTCTGGCTGGTGCCGATGGGCCTGCCGCATCCGGTGGCGGGGGCGTTGCCAGGGGGGGCGATGATCGGCCTCCTGGGCCTGTTCCTGCTGACCGAGTCGGTGAACCTGATCGTGGGCTGGATCGGCCTGCGCCAGACGCGGCACGGCATGTCGCCGCTCTGGCTGCCCACGCTGCACGGCTATTTCCCGCTGGCGGCGCTGGCGGCCTACAAGGCGGCATGGGAAATGGTGACCCGCCCGTTCTACTGGGACAAGACCAGCCACGGCCTTCATCTCTGCGCGGCGCCGCCTGCGCCTGTCGCAGATGCGCCAGCACCGCCACGCGCGGTCCCCTCGGCCTTTGCCCCGCCGCGGCTGACGGCGGTGCAGGCGCTCGACCGGGCGCGCCGATTGCACCCGCAACTGTTGCCCGAACCCACAGGACCCCCGGAAACTGGCGCAGAGCGGCAGCAGGCCATGCCAAGGCGCGCCCCCGCCAAACTGATCGCGGCCGAGTGACCCCGCCCCTAGCGCGTGCGCAACTCGCCCGCCTCGACCCGCAGCCGCGTCTCGTAGGCCAGGCTGATATGCGTGCGCAGCGCCTGATAGGCACCCTCGGCATCGCGTGCCTCGATCGCGGCGACGATCGCCTCGTGCTCGGCCAGTCCCTGGGCATCGCGCCCTTCGGCGGCAAAGCTGGTGTTTGCCATCAGCGCCATCGACCGGTGCACGAGGTCCAGCTGCTGCACCAGGAACCGGTTGTGGCTGGCCAGATGGATCTGCTTGTGGAACCGCTTGTTGGCCCTGCTGAGCGCGCGCGGATCGCCGCCCACCAGATGGCGGTCCTCCTCGACCATGGCGCGCAGGACGCGGGCCTCTTCATCGGTCGCGTGGCGCGCGGCCAGCCGCGCCGCCAGCCCCTCCAGCTCGGTGCGCACGGCGTAAAGCTCGGACAGCTGGTTGTGGTCCAGCGTCGCCACGATCAGGCTGCGCCCGTCGCGCGTCAGCATCGCCTGCGTCTCCAGCCGCTGCAACGCCTCGCGCACCGGGGTCCGGCTGACCCCCAGCCGTTCGGCAAGTTCCGATTCCACCAGCCGGTCGCCGGGCATGTATATCCCCGTCTCAATCGCCTCGAGGATCAGCGTATAGGCATCTTTCTGCACCGGCTGCCCTTTCATCGCACAGCTGTCCTGCGTGCTTTACAGAGCGGCCTTCTTCACCTCAACCGCAATCCCACCCGCTCCGCGCCGGTCTGGGTGTCCCGGGCCCGCTGGATGCGCCCGCAGCCCCCCGCAGGCCAAAGCCCGGCAGTGCAACGCTGACCGGGCCCGCACCCACGGTGCGGCAACCTGCCCGGATGACTTGCCGGGCGAAACATCTAAGCCGGACAGACGGAAGAGAGGACAGCACGCATGACCGAGACAACCCCCGCCCCGCCCCCCCGCGAACCGCTTGCGCTGCGGCTGATCCATTCGATCCCGCTGATCGGGTCCGTTGCCCGCGACATCGGGCGCGACAGCAGCAACGTGTTCTACGCGCTGGTCATCTTGCTGACCTGCGTTGTGGTTGCAGTGCGTATCTGGGGTTTGGTCGCGCTTTCCATGGCGGCTTTGGCGCTGGTGCCCGTGGTCTTTGTCTTGCTGATCCTGATCACCCGGGGCTGACAGGGGCGCTTTGACGCCTCGCCCCGGGCGCCCCGGCACCCTATATCGCAACTGGTAAAAGGGGCGATCGACATGCGTGAGACGACTGATATCCTGATCTCGGGGGGGGGTGTTGCGGGCCTTGCCGCGGCGGCTGCCTTTGGCAGCACCGGCCTGCGCACCATCGTCGTGGACCCACTGCCGCCGGTCACCGACGCCGCCGACCCGGCGGCCGACATGCGCACCACCGCCATCCTGACGCCCTCGGTCGCAATCTTACAGCGCGCGGGCGTGTGGGAGCGTCTGGCCCCCCATGCCGCCGCCCTGCGGATCATGCGCATCGTGGATGCGGGCGGGGCCGACCCCACTCCCCGCGTGGTCAAGGATTTCAACGCCGCCGACATCTCCGATAGCCCCTTTGGCTGGAACCTGCCCAACTGGCTCTTGCGGCGCGAGATGGCCGCGCGCCTGGCCGACCTGCCGAACGTGAGCTTCCGCCCGGGCGTGGGCACCGCCCGTGTGATCACACGCGAGGGCGAGGCGATCGTGACCCTGACCGACGGCAGCCGCATCGCCGCCCGCCTGCTGATCGGCGCGGATGGCCGCGACAGCCCGGTGCGCCGCGCGCTGGGCATTCCCGTCACCACGCGCCACTACGGGCAGAAGGCGCTTGCCTTTGCCGTCACCCACCCGATCCCGCATCACGATGTCTCGACCGAGATCCACCGCTCGGGTGGCCCTTTCACTCTGGTGCCGCTGCCCGACCGCGACGGCCAGCCCGCCTCGGCGGTCGTGTGGATGGAGCGCGGGCCGGAGGCCGCGCGCCTTGCCGCCCTGCCCGAGGCCGATTTCGCCGCCGAGGCCAGCCAGCGGTCCTGCCATATCCTGGGGCCGCTGACCCTCGCCTCGCGCCGCCAGGTCTGGCCGATCATCGCGCAGGTGGCCGCGCGCATGTCGGGCGAGCGCACCGCGCTGATGGCCGAAGCGGCGCATGTGCTGCCGCCCATCGGCGCGCAGGGCCTGAACATGAGCCTTGCGGACCTTTCCGCCCTTCTGGACCTTTCCACCGCCGATCCTGCCGGGATGGGCAACGCGCGGATGCTCGATGCCTATCACCGCCGCCGGCACATGGAGGTGCAGGCGCGGGTGCTGGGCATCGACATGCTGAACCGCGCCTCGATGGCGGGCGCGCAGCCGCTGCGCGATCTGCGGGCGATGGCGCTGGATGCGCTCTATTCGCTGGCCCCGGTGCGCCGCACGCTCATGCGGACGGGCATGGGCCTGCGCCCGGCCTGACGGTCAGAGCACCTGCTCCACCACCCGCTCCAGCCGCGCGATTGTGCCGGGAATGTCCTTCAGCTTGTCGAGGCCGAACAGACCGATGCGGAAGGTGCGGAAATCGTCGCCCGTGCCCTCGCCCACCTGCAGGGGCACCCCTGCGGCGATCTGCATGCCCTGCGCCCTGAACTTGGCGCCGCTCTGCACCTCGGCATCGCCTGTATAGCTGACCACCACGCCCGGCGCCTGAAACCCCTCGGCCGCGACGGACGGGATCTGCCGCGCAGCCAGCATCGCGCGCACCGCCCGACCCAGCTCCCACTGCGCGGCCTTGGCGGCGGCAAAACCCAGGGCCCGCGTCTCGGCCATCGCATCGCGAAAGCCGACCAGCGCATCGGTGGGCATGGTCGCATGATAGGCATGCCCGCCCCCCTCATAGGCCTGCATGATCGCGCGCCACTTCTTCAGATCCAGCGCAAAACTGTCGCTTGTGGTCTCGGCCAGCCGGGCCTCCGCCAGCGGCGACAGCATCACGAGGCCGGCCGAGGGCGAGGCCGACCACCCCTTCTGCGGCGCGGAAATCAGCACATCCACCCCCGTCGCGGCCATATCCACCCAGATGCAGCCGCTGGCGATGCAGTCGAGCACCATCAGCGCCCCAACTTCATGCGCCGCCGCCGCGACCTCTGCGATATACTCGTCGGGCAGGATGATCCCCGCGCTTGTCTCCACATGCGGGGCGAACACCGCCTGCGGCCGCGCGGACCGGATCGCCGCCACCACCTCGGCCAGCGGTGGCGGGGCAAAGGGCGCGCGCCCGCCTGTGCCATCCCGCCGGGCCATCACCACCTCGACCGCCTCGGCGCGTCCCGCCATGTCGAAAATCTGGCTCCACCGATACGAGAACCAGCCGTTGCGCACCACCAGCACGCGGCTCTGCCCGAACTGCCGCGCCACGGCCTCCATCGCATAGGATCCGCCCCCCGGCACCACGGCCACGCCGCTCGCCGCATAGACCTCGCGCAGGCCGCCAGCGATCTCGCGCATGACGCGCTGAAACCGCGCGGACATGTGGTTCAGGCTGCGGTCGGTAAAGACGACCGAAAACTCGTCCAGCCCCTCGGGGTCGATGTTCGGGTGCAAAGCGGGCATGGGGCGTCTCCTGATACGGTTGAACATGACTTAGCGGCGAAAGGACAGCGGATCAAAGTCTATCGCTCCGCCCCCCCGCCGAAGGGCACAAAAACGGGCGCGCAGCACCCTGCGTGAGCGGAGGTCGTTGCATCGCCTGCCAAAACCGCTAGAACGCCGCCAGCGCCGGAAACGGCAGGGGACAGACAAAAAGGGGAGGCGACAATGCGCGTCTATTATGATCGTGACTGCGACATCAATCTGATCAAGGACAAGAAGGTCGCGATCCTTGGCTACGGCAGCCAGGGCCATGCCCACGCGCTCAACCTGCGCGACAGCGGCGCCAGGAACATCGTCGTGGCCCTGCGCCCCGGCTCGGCATCGGCCCGGAAATGCGAGGCCGAGGGCCTGCAGGTGATGGATATCGCCGAAGCCGCCGCCTGGTGCGACCTGATCATGTTCACCATGCCGGACGAACTGCAGGCCGCCACTTACAAGGCGCATGTGCATGACAACCTGAAGGAAGGCTCCGCCATCGCTTTTGCCCATGGCCTGAACGTGCATTTCGGCCTGATCGAACCAAAACCCGGCGTCGATGTGATCATGATGGCGCCCAAGGGCCCCGGCCACACGGTCCGCGGCGAATACGTCAAGGGCGGCGGCGTGCCCTGCCTGGTGGCCGTGCACAACGACGCCACGGGGCGCGCGCTGGAAATCGGGCTGTCCTACTGCTCGGCCATCGGCGGCGGGCGCTCGGGGATCATCGAGACCAACTTCCGCCAGGAATGCGAAACCGACCTTTTCGGCGAACAGGCGGTGCTGTGTGGCGGCCTCGTGGAACTGATCCGCATGGGCTTCGAGACGCTGGTCGAAGCGGGCTATGAGCCCGAGATGGCCTATTTCGAATGCCTCCACGAGGTGAAGCTGATCGTTGACCTGATCTACGAGGGCGGCATCGCCAACATGAACTACTCGATCTCGAACACCGCCGAATATGGCGAGTATGTCTCGGGCCCCCGCATCCTGCCCTACGCCGAGACCAAGGCGCGGATGAAAGAGGTGCTGCGCGACATCCAGACCGGCAAGTTCGTGCGCGACTTCATGCAGGAAAACGCCGTGGGCCAGCCGTTCTTCAAGGCCACCCGCCGCATCAACGACGAACACCAGATCGAACAGGTGGGCGCGAAACTGCGTGCGATGATGCCCTGGATTTCCAAGGGCAAGATGGTGGACAAGGCGCGCAACTGACCGCAGCGCATCTTTGCCGGGCGTGGAAGGGGGCGCTGCCCCCGGCCCGTACCGGGCCTCCCCCGGGATATTTGAGGACAGAAGAAACGCAACCCCGCCTTCTTCTGTCTGGAAATATCCTCGGGGGGTGAATGGCCGCAGGCCAGAGGGGGGCAGACAGCCCCCCTGCGACACTTCAGTTTTCGATGCCCGTCGGCAATCCGGCGACATAGTCCTTCACGCTGATCCGGTCATCCACCGAAAAGGCGCGCAGGTGGATCATTGCGGCGCCAGGATGCGCGTTCGAGATCGTGTTCATCACCTCGTCGGGCAGTTCCGCCGCTTCAATACCGACAAAGTTGTGCTCGCCGTCGGCACCCCAGTCCAACGCGCGGCCGTCAAAGCCGCGGCAGGGTGCGCAGGTCGTCCGGAAGATTGCGCGGCCACGTTCGGTGTCGCCCACGCCCGCCGTCACCTTGCGCGACTCGTCGTCGATGAGGGTTCGCATATCGACCAGTCCGGCGCCGAGGAACCTGGCGACGCGCAGCATCTCGGCATCCGTGATCATCTCGGGCGTGTAGGGGTGGTTGACATCGCGCAGCACCGTCATCAGCGCCTCGGGGGCGGCGCCTGCCGCATCCATCACGCCCTTGATGCCGGTGAAGTGGCTGCCCGTGCGGCAGATGCCGGTCACGCCCTGGCAATCCCTGCCTGGCACTCCTTGCAGCGCGAGGTGCCAGGGCCGGACTGTTCGGGATTGACCGAGACCGGCCAGACAGGGTTGGTGCCCTCGGGCTCGGGTCGGTCCAGCCCCTTCCACCAGGTGTCATAGATGCGACCGCCTGGCGCGATTGTCCATTCAAGGGACGGCACCTGCGGCGACCCATGCACAAACTCCTGGTGTTGGGCCCCATGCTCCTGCAAGGCCGTCTCCGCGCCGCCAGCCGAAGGGCGCATGGTTGCGGCGAGACGGAGCGCCAGCATCATGCCGCCTGTCCGCATCCGCGCGGCGCGTGTCCTGCGGCGCCTGCCTTCCTCGCTCTTGATCGTCTGCGTCATGTGCCCCTCCTCCCTGTTCATGTGGTCGGAATTGCGCGCAATCTCGGGCTCGTCGTCCGAACAACACGACGATGGTGCCGAAACGCGCCGTGCGTCCCGGCCAATCTTCGCTGTCAGCGCGGATCATTTGCGCAGTTGCGCTTTGGTCGATGCGGTTCGATCTAAAGTGCGGGAGGTGGCAGGATGGCATTCGCGCTTTTTCAGGAGGGCAGGCGCTTTCTCAACCGTCTCGAGGGGCCTGTCGGGCTTCGCCTCACGCTCTGGCTGGTGTTCGGCTGCGGGATGCTGCTGGCGCTGGACCTGGGCGGACAGGTGCAGGTCGCGCTGGTTCACCCGGCGCATCTGTCCGTCGCAACCTGGGGGCATCCTGCGGGCGAACTGCTGGCCACGCTGGGCCACGGCCTGGCCTTTGTGCTGATCCTTGGCCATCTGCGGCGCATCGCATCGCCGGGCGAGGCGGACCACTTGCAACTGTGGGCCTGCGCGGCGCCTTTGATGCGCGGATGCACGAAAGGCTCGATGCAAGGGGCCTGTCACCGGCCGAGCGTGACATCGCCCTCGTGACCGTGCGCGGGTTGCGCACCGCCGACATCGCGCGGGCGCGGGGAATACGCGACGACACGGTAAAATCGCAGCTTGCCACGATCTTTCGGAAATCGGGTGTAGTCACGCGTCCGGAATGCGAGGCGATGTTCATCGACGAAGTCCCCGATCTCACCGCGCGTGATGCCGCGTCACACTCGCCCTGACCGGCAGCACCAGTCGCCCTGGTCAAGACCCCTGCTTGCGTCGCAGATCATGGGCTGCGCGCAACTCCTCCTTGGTCAGCAAGAACCCCACGCCGCCCTGCATGCCGTCCTTGGCCAGTGTCGAGCGGGGCCGGTCGGTGCGGATGCCCGGTGGATAGCGGAAGGCCCCCAGAAGGGCCGCAATCAGCGCCGCGACCATCACGATCACCGGCATCAGGGGAAATCCATCCATGTTCGTTCCGTCCTTTTCTCTCGTTCAGCTCCAGCATCTAACTCCCCGACACACGGCATCCATCCCCCGCGTCACCCGGCCGCGCCGCGCGCCTGTCCCGATGATCCGTTAACAGACGATGAAGGTGACCGGGTGAAGACCTTGATATTGCTGACAGCACAGCCTGTCCCACCGTGGGACAGGTGATTTGGACGCTCACATCGCCGCCTCGACCGCCCCCACGATCCCGTCCACCACTTCGGCCAGCATCGCCTCGTCCTCGCATTCGGCCATGACGCGGATCAGCGGTTCGGTCCCCGACCTGCGGATCAAGAGCCGCCCCGATCCGACCAGCCGCGCCTCGGCCGCGGCGATGGCGGCCTTGACGGGTGCGGCCTCGAGCGGGCTCTGGCCTGCGGCATAGCGGACATTGCGCAGCATTTGCGGCACGGTCTGGAACTGCCGGGCGAGCGCGCTCGCCGGGGCTCCGGTGCGGGCCATCTCGGCCAGGAACTGCAAGCCGGCGATCAGGCCGTCGCCGGTGGTGGCATAGTCGGTCATCACGATATGGCCCGACTGTTCGCCGCCCAGGTTCCAGCCGCCGTTGCGCATCCGTTCGACCACATAGCGGTCCCCCACCGGCGCGCGTTCCAGCCGCAGGCCGCGCGCGGTCAGGAACCGCTCCAACCCGAGGTTGGACATCACGCTTGCCACCAGCGTATCACCACGCAGCCGCCCCTCGGCCCCCCAGCGGGCGGCGAACAGCGCCATGATCTGGTCACCATCGGCCACATGGCCATGCTCGTCGATCAGGATCACCCGGTCGGCATCGCCGTCCAGGCAGATGCCCACATCCGCGCCATGGGCCACCACCGCCTCGGCCGCCGTCTCGGGGTGGGTCGAGCCGCAGCGGTCGTTGATGTTGAGCCCGTTGGGCGCAACCCCGACCGGCACCACGGTCGCCCCCAGTTCCCACAGCACCTCGGGCGCTGCGCGGTAGGCGGCCCCGTTTGCGCAGTCGATCACCACCTTCAGCCCGTCCAGCCGCACGCCCGCAGGCACCGTTGTCTTGACGAATTCCTGATAGCGGCCACGCCCGTCCTCGATCCGCCGCGCGCGGCCGATGTCGAGGGGGGGCACCAGCTCCATCTCGCCGCGCACCATCGCCTCGATCGCGTCCTCGGCCTCGTCCGACAGCTTGAACCCGTCGGGGCCAAAGAACTTGATGCCGTTGTCCATGGCGGGGTTGTGGCTGGCCGAGATCATCACGCCAAGGTCCGCGCGCATGGACCGCGTGAGGAACCCCACCGCAGGCGTGGGCACCGGGCCGAGCAGCAGCACGTTCATTCCCGCCGAGGTGAGCCCCGCCGTCAGCGCGTTCTCCAGCATGTAGCCCGATAGCCGCGTATCCTTGCCGATCACCACCCGGTGGGCACCCATGCCGTCCCGCGCACGGAAATAGCGTCCCGCGGCGGACCCCAGCCGCAGCGCGATCTCGGCGGTCATCGGATGGGTGTTTGCCGTGCCCCGCACGCCGTCGGTGCCGAAAAGTCTGCTCATGCCTCGTCCCCCTGTTGACCGGGTATGTGGATCGCCTGCCAGAGTGCCATCGCCTGCCTGGTCGCGGCCACGTCATGCACCCGCACAATCTGCGCGCCCTGCGCCAGCCCCGCAAGCGCCACCGCCACCGATCCGGGCATCCGGCGGTCGGCCTGCGGTTCCTTGCCGATGGCGCCGATGAACCGCTTGCGCGAGGCGCCCAGCAGCACCGGCACCCCCAGCGCATGAAAGAGCGACAGCCGCCGGATCAATGCGAGATTATGCGCAAGTGTCTTGCCAAAGCCGATGCCAGGGTCGATCACCAGCCGGTCGCGGCGGATGCCCGCCGCCTCTGCCGCCGCAATCCGGACCTCCAGCGCGTCGAACACGTCAAGCAGAACATCGGCGTAGCGGGGATCGTCCTGCATCGTCTCGGGCGTTCCCTGCGCGTGCATCAGGATCACCGGCGCACCCGACCGCGCCGCCAGCGGGGCCAGGTGCGGATCGTGGGTCAGCGCGGAGATGTCGTTCACGATCAGCGCCCCGGCCTCCAGCGCGGCGAGGGCCACGCCGGCATTGCGGGTGTCGATGGAGATGGGCAGCGGATAGCGCCGGCGGCACAGTTCGCCGATCAGCGGCGCCGTGCGCGCGATTTCCGCCGACTGCGGCACGGGGCGCGCCCCCGGCCGCGTGCTTTCGCCGCCGACGTCAAGGATGTCGGCCCCGCCATCTGCGACGGCCTGCGCCTGCGACAGCGCAGCACCGGTGCCCAGATACCGCCCGCCATCAGAGAAGCTGTCGGGGGTGATGTTCAGCACCCCCATCAGCCGCGGCAGGTCCAGCGCGAGCCCGGCGAGGGGCGCCCTCGGGGCGGTCAGGCGGTCGATCACGTCGGGCGGCAGGTCAGCCACGGAAAGGACCCGGGGCGGCGCGCCGCGGTCCAGCACCTCCACCCGGTCGAACCAGCACCAGCCGCCCGCCAGCGGAAGGGCGGCGGGACTGCGGGCGGAATCGGTCATCGGGATGGGGCGGGGATAGCGCATCGGCTCCTCTGGCGGCCCGGCGGGTGTGCGGGGGTCGGTCTCGGCCTCCGGCGGGGATATTTGTCCCAAGATGAAAGGGCAAGTGCCGCGGGGTCAGGCCGCGATCACGGGAACATGGCTGCCCGGGCTGACCGTGACAGGGCCGTGCACGATCAGCGCGCGGGCGCCAAAGGTTTCGGCCAGCCACAACGAAAGGGCCTGCGGGTCGCGCGAATGCGGGCCGTCCACGGCGTCGAGCACCATCTTGGACGGCGCCCAGACCAGCGTTCGGCCCTGCCGCAGCGCCCAGTCGATTTCGGTGCGCGTGGCGACCACGACGCAGCGCGCATCGCGGGCGGCCAGTGTCCATGCGTTCTGTTCTATGGCCAAGAGATCGATGCGGCGCTGCGTGGGGCCGTGACCGGTGACCGGGCGTGGCAGGTCGGGCGGACCCAATGTCAGGATCAGCGGCGCCCCCTGCGCCTGCCAGCCCGTCAGGAGGGCGGCCAGATCGGGGGCGGCGACGGTGGCGTTGTCAAGGTGGATCACCAGCGGGGCCACGGGGTCCCGCACCGTGACCGCGGCACTTGGCCCGCGGCTGCGCACGATCTCCACGCCCTTGGCAAAGGGGCCGAGGTCAAGCTTTTCGATGCGGACGAAGGCGCGCATGGCCGAGGGTTCGGACAGGACACGGTCGGCCACCCGTTCGGCCAGCGTTTCCAGAAGGTTGAGCCGTTCGGCGGCCAATTCTGTCGCAATGGCATCGGTGATCCGGTCGTAGGACAGGATGCGGTCCACATCGTCGGCCAGCGGGGCGGTCGGTGGTGCCACCTCGACCACCACATCGAAGCGCAGGCGCTGCGGGTGCCCGCGCTCGGGTTGGAAGGCGCCGATGTCGGCGGTCACGACATGGTCGCGCAGGAAGATGCGGTCGCGCGGGTCGGCCCCCGCCGAGGCGATGGCACGCGCGAGGGGCGGTGCAAAGGCGAGCGATGTGTCGTCATGTGCGTCGGGCAAGCGCGGGCTCCTGTCGGGCAGGGCCGTGGTGCCCGGTCTGGAGACTGGTGCCGCGATACCGTGCGACCGTCAAGGCGATGCTGGCGACGTCAGAAGGAGGTTCGGGTGGGCTGGCGGTAAAACAGATGGCCGCCAATCGCGGCGGTGCGGGCAAACCGCTTGGCCCAGGACGGGCGCACGCCATGCGTGTGGAAATGCGTGGCACCCTTGGTGAGCGCGCGGGGGGCGGTGCCCGACATCAGCGCGGCGGCGATCCGGCCCGCCCGATCCCAGGCCGCCGGTTCGCTGATGCGGTTGGTCTTGCCATCGCAGACATAGCTGAACTGGCATCCGCCTCCGCCCGATTGGGACACCACCGCGCAGACCGAGTTCGGATAGGCGGGACTGGCTACGCGGTTCAGCACCACCTCCGCCACCGCGAACTGGCCTTGCAGCGTCTCGCCGCGCGCCTCGAAATAGATCGCGCGCGACAGGCATTCCCATTCGCGCCCGCCACCTGCCGCCGGTTGATCAAGCAGCCACGCGGCATCGTAGCGAGGGGGGGGTGCCACCTCGGCGGGGGCGCGGCCCGACGCGACGCCGGGCGGAAGCGCGGCCATCGCATCATGTTCGGCCGAGATCAGGGCGGCGAGCGCAAGGCCGATGGGCGGGTTCGTTGAATTGGCGGTGCTGATGGCGACATCGGCCTGGGCCATTCCGACCGAGCCGAGGAACAGCGCAAGCAGGGGTCCCGAGCCGGACCGCCGCATCGGTTTCAGGATCCTGTGAATGGACATGATCGTCTGGCTCCGCCGGTTATCCGTCGCCTTCAAGCCGCCGCAATCTCGATCATGATCGACTAAGACTGCATGCGGACCGGCCACAGGCGCGGAGCGTTAACGCAGCTTGCGTAGAGAGTCCATTTACAGTTGCATAATTGCAACAATGCCCGCGCGTGGATCGGCGTTAATCCGCCGACTCCGCTTCGAATTGTTTCGGAATAGTGAACGTTAGATGAGGGTGATCAGCTTTTTGCCGGTCTGTCGGACAATGCGAGATGCGCTGCCGCCAGTCGAGCCAAGGGCACACGATAAGGTGAACATGACACATAATCGAATCCGGCCTGCCGGCAGAAGGCAATCGATTCGGGGTTGCCGCCATGTTCACCACAGATCGACACGATCAGGTCGCCCCGCGTGGCCCGCCCCCGCGCCGATCCCATGAGCAAGAGCTCTCCCACGCCGTCCACGTCCAGCACGTGGAACGGATCCTCGGGGAACACGCCCTGCTGGACATAGGTGTTCATGAACTTTCCCGCATCGTCGCGGCTCAGCCCATAGGTCATCTGCGTGAGGTCATTGGTGCCGAAGGACAGGAAGGCCGCATGCTGCGCGATCTCGCCCGCGCGGAGCGCCGCGCGGGGGGTCTCGACCATCACACCCAGACGATAGGTGAAATCGGTCCGGCTTTGCGTGCGCACCATGGCGGCCACGGCGTCAATGCGGGTCTTGACCAGTTCCACCTCGCGCTTGGCGCTGACGAGGGGGATCATCACCTCCGGCACGACCGGCGCCCCGCGCCGCGCCACCTCCACGGTCGCCTCAAAAATGGCCTGCGCCTGCATGTCATAGATCTCGGGCAGGACCACGCCCAGCCGCACCCCGCGCATCCCCAGCATCGGGTTGAATTCGGTCAGGGCCTCGGCCCGGCGCGTGACCTCGGACAGCGGACGGTCCAGCGCCTCGGCCAGTTCGCGCAGGCCCTCGCGGCTGTGGGGCAGGAATTCGTGCAGCGGCGGATCGAAAAGGCGAATGCAGACGGGCAGCCCCTGCATGATCTCGAAGAGCTGCACGAAATCGGCGCGCTGCATCGGCAAAAGGCGCGCGAGCGAGGCCGCGCGGTCCTTTGGCGTGTCGGCAAAGATCATCTCGCGCATGGCGACAAGGCGATCTTCTTCAAAGAACATGTGCTCGGTGCGGCACAGGCCGATCCCCTGCGCCATGAAGGCGCGCGCGGTCTGGGCATCGGCGGGCGTATCGGCATTGGCGCGGATGCCGATGTCACGGAAGGTGTCGGCCCAGCCGAGGAGGCGCTCGAACGTATCGTCCAGCGCGGGGGGCAGCATGTCGGCGGCGCCCGCCAGCACCTCGCCGGTGGTGCCGTCCACGGTGATAATGTCGCCCTCGCGGAAGATGCGGCCGTCCTTGGCCACCAGCCGCCGGTCCTTGCTGTCAAAGCGCAGCTCGGAGGCACCCACGATGCACGGGAGGCCCAGGCCCCGCCCGATCACCGCCGCGTGGCTGGTCATGCCGCCGCGTTCGGTCAGGACACCGGCCGAGGAATGCATCCCCCGGATATCCTCGGGGCTGGTTTCGCGGCGCACGAGGATGCAGGGCTCACCGCGCGAGGCACTGGCCTGCGCGGCGGAGGAGGAAAACACGATCCGCCCCGTGGCGGCCCCGGGGCTGGCGGCGATGCCGCGGGCAAAGACATCGCGCTTGAACCGGGGATCGACCTGCGGGTGCAGCAGTTCCGAGAGCGAGCGCGGCTCGACCCGCAGCACGGCCTCATCCTGCCCGATCACCCCGTCATCGGCCAGCGCCACCGCGATGCGCAGGCCCGCCCGCGCCGTGCGCGGCATCTTCACCGCGTCGATCACCGCAAGGTGCCCGCCCTCGATGGTGAATTCGATCTGCATCTCCTCGCGCAGGCGGGTGCGGCAGACGGCACCATGGCGCAGCAGGTCGGCAAAGACCTCGGGCGCCACGTCCTGCAGCGAGGGGCCGCGCGCGTCATGGGTCAGATACATCGCCTCGGTCCGGTGCAGCGCGTCGCGGCCCTGGCTTTGCGCGAGATAGCGCCCAGTGACCTGCGACAGGCCGGTCACGCCATCGACAAACTGGATGACGCCCGACCCGGACAGCCCCTGCCCGAACCCCTGCGCCATGGCCTGCACCACAAGGCCCAGCGGCGCCTCGGCCGGGGCGCCCTTGGCCTGCCGCAGAAGGCGGGCGGAGGTGCCCTCCCAGGCGCGGGCCATGGAGCGCAGGACGCCCTGCAACTGCTGCGCGGGTTCCTCGGGGAAGGGTTCGTCCATCTCGGCCTCATAGGCCGCCAGCGCGCGGGTCAGGCTGTCGGGGCCGCCGGGGTGGAGCCCCTCGAACCTATCGGGGTCGAGCCGCGCCACATGGATCGCATAGCCCTGGACGAACCGCAGCCGCAGCGCGTCGGCGGCATCCTGCCCGTGGGATTCTGAAAGCAGCGCATGGCGCGCGGCATTCAACCCGATGTTGAGCACGGTGGAGGGGCCGCCCCATTCGGGACGTTCGGGCGAAGGGCGGACCGAGACCAGCGGCGAGGGGCCGAAATGCGCGAGGATCGCATTGCAATCGATGGGCTGGCCCGCCGCGATGGCGCGAACGGAAGCTGCGGGCAGCGAGACGGTGGTGGGCACGGGCAGGTCGAGCCGCACGAGCCGCTGCAGGCATTTCGCGCGCCAGCCATGCGTGTCGGCGGCGATGCGCGCCGAGGGCGTGACGGCGGTGAATTCGGGGGGCGTGTCGAATTTCTGCACTGCGGCATCCTCTGTCTCAGGTGCAGCATACGCCTGTTGCGCGGTGGTGCAAGCGGAGAGGTCGGCGGGGGGCTTTGCGCCCCGTCGCCGTCGGGCTTGAACCGATGGCGCTCCGACGGCGACCCCCCGCAGGATATTTGTGCCAAGATGAAGGGGGTTAGCCTTCGATCCTTGTGAGGTCGGCCACTTGCGCGCAGGTGGCGCGGATGCGGTGCAGCAGGTTCAGGCGGTTGCGGCGGATCACGGCGTTGTCGGTGTTGACCTGCACGGCGGTGAAGAAGGCGTCGATGGGGGCGCGGAGGGCGGCCATTTCGGCCATGGCGGCGGCGAAATCCTCGGCGGCCATGGCGGGGGCGATCTTGGCCTCGGCACGGTCGAGAGCGGTGAAGAGGGCGGTTTCGGCCGGGTCCTGCGCGAGTTTGGGGTCGGGGCCGTAGGAGTATTCGACGCCGTCCTTTGCTTCCGCCTGGGTGAGGATGTTGCTGGCGCGTTTGAACCCCTGCAGGAGGTTTGCGCCGTCGTCGGTTTTCAGGAAGGCCGAAAGGGCCTGCGCGCGGTTGACCAGCAGGGTGAGGTCATCGTTGCCGGGCCCCGCGGCGCTTGTCGCCGCAAACGGCGACGGGGCAAGGCAGGCGTCGATTATGTCGTGGGAGATGGCCTGATCGCGGAGGGTGACCTTGAGGCGGTCGTGGAGGAAGCCAAGAAGGCTGACGGTGGTCTGTTGGATGTAGGTGCCACCCTCCATCTCGAAACCACTCCAGACAATTTCGGTGTGCTCGTCCATATGCTCTTGATGGGCAGTCAGGATGTCAGCCAGAGCCAATCTCACCCCGTTCCCCACCACCAACCGGATCACCCCCAAGGCCGCCCGCCGCAGCGCGTAGGGGTCCTTGCTCCCGGTCGGCTTCTCGTCGATCGCCCAGAAGCCCGTCAGCGTGTCGATCTTGTCGGCCAGCGCCACGGCGACCGACACCGGCGCCGTGGGCACGGCGTCGGAGGGACCGAGCGGCGAATAGTGGTCGCGGGCGGCGTCGGCGACTTCGGGGGGTTCGCCTGCGGTGAGGGCGTAATAGCGGCCCATTACGCCTTGCAACTCGGGAAACTCCCCCACCATGGCCGAGCGCAGGTCGAGTTTCGCCAGACGCGCGGCGCGTTCGGCCATGTCGGGGTCGGCCCCGACCATCGGCGCAATCTCGCGCGCCAGGGCCGCGATGCGGGCGATGCGGTCGGCCTGGCTGCCCAGCTTGTTGTGGAAGGTGACTGAATTGAGACCCGCCGCCCACGCGCCCATGCCCGCCTTCGCCTCGCGCAGGTCGGCGTCATGGAAGAACCGCGCGTCGGACAGGCGGGCGGCCAGCACCTTCTGGTTGCCGGCAAGGATCGTGGCCCCATGGTCGGCGGTCTTGGTATTGGCGACGGTCACGAAGCCTTCGATGCGGCCGGTGGCGGGATTGCGCACAGAAAAGAACTTCTGATGCTCGCGCATCGAGGTTTGCAGCACCTCCGCCGGCAGGTGCAGGAAGTCGGGCGCGATCTGGCCCATCAGGACGACGGGCCATTCCACCAGCCCCGCGACCTCGGACAAAAGGGCGGCATCCGGCACCACCTCCAGACCCCGGGCAAAGGCCATCTGGGCAGCGTCGTGCCAGATCGCGGCTTCCCGCTCGGCGGAGTCCAGAACAACATGGGCGCGGGCAAGTTTCGCGCGATAGTCGTCGAAGGAGGTGACAGCGAAGGGCGCGGGGGACAGGAAGCGGTGGCCCTCGGTAACGTTTCCGCCCGTCAGGTGATCGACGGTCAGGGGCACGGTGTCGGACCCGGCCTCAGAGGCCAGGACGCACAGGATGCGGCGCAAGGGGCGGACCCAGCGCAAGGACCCCGCCCCCCAGCGCATGGATTTGGGCCAGGGGAAGGTGCGGATCACATGCTCCACCACCTCGGCCAGGATGGACGCGGCGGGGCGTCCGGGTTTTTCGATCACGGCAAAGAATAGCTGCGCCTTCTTGTCGTCGCGGATCACCAGCTGGTCGCGGGTGAGGCCGGTGGACCGCAGAAAACCTTCGATGGCGGCTGGCGGCGCATCGGTGCGGGGACCTTTGCGTTCCTCGCGCAAGGCGGGGCTTTCGGCGGTCAGCCCCTCGATGGCAAGGGTGAGGCGGCGGGGGGTCGAGAAGGCCCCGGCACTGGCGTAGGTCAGGCCCGCCTGAACAAGCCCCTCGGTCACCAGACGCTTCAGGTCGTCGCGGGCGCGGGCCTGCATGCGGGCGGGGATTTCCTCGGAGAAGAGTTCGAGGAGGAGATCGGGCATGGGGTCAGTATCCGGTGCTGGTGGGCGGCCGCTCGGGGCGCGCGGGGGGCGGCGGGCAGCCTTCGGGCAGGGCCTTGCCGTCGAAAAGCTCCTTGCCGCAGGCGTTGATCTGCGGCCAGACAAAGATGCGGCCGTCGGGGAAGGCGGCAATCACGCGGTCCACGCCCCAGGGGGTGTGTTCGGAGGAAAGCCAGGCGGCGGCCTCGCCGCGTTCGAGGGCCGCACCGATGGCTGCGGCATCGAAACAGTCGAACCAGCCCGGCGCGGTAAGGGGCACGGGGGCGGGATGCGTTTGCGCGGTATCCGGCAGGGGCGCGGCGAGGCGGGCGCAGGCACGGAACCGGATGGGGGAGCTGTTGCTGTCGATCCCCTGAAAGTCGGTGACGGGCAGCGGGGCGGTGGTGCCGTCGGTCCGGGCAAAGGTGAGGGCGGCCTCGGGCGAGGCGGGGTCGATCCTGTCGTAGAAGGCATAGACCTGAAGGTAATACATTCCGCCCCCCGCGAGGATGGCGGAGACGACGATCAGCGCCACAAGGATTTTGCCCATGCTCACAGCGAGGCCCCCGCTTCTGTCGTCACAAAGGCATCGGCGCAGGCCTTGGCCAGCGTCCGCACGCGGCCGATATAGGCCTGCCGTTCGGTGACCGAGATGACGCCCCGCGCGTCCAGCAGGTTGAAGATGTGGCTGGCCTTGATGCACTGGTCATAGGCGGGATGGGCCATCACGATGCGGCGGCCCGATGTGGGATCGTCGGGGGCAAAAGCCAGAAGGCGCGCGCATTCCGCCTCGGCCCGCTGGAAATCGCCCTGCAGTTTCTCGCTATCGGCGGCGTCGAAGTTGTGACGGCTGTATTCCTGTTCGGTCTGGCGGAAGATGTCGCCATACCGCAGCGGGATCGAGCTTTGCGGGTCGTTGAAGGGCATGTCCATCACATGGTCCACCCCCAACACATACATCGCCAGCCGCTCCAGCCCATAGGTCAACTCGCCCGAGACCGGATGGCAGTCATGCCCGCCGACCTGCTGGAAATAGGTGAATTGGCTCACCTCCATCCCGTCGCACCACACCTCCCACCCCAGGCCCCAGGCGCCGAGCGTGGGGCTTTCCCAGTCATCCTCGACAAAGCGGATGTCGTGCAGGGCGGGGTCGATGCCGATGGCGGCGAGGCTGCCCAGATACAGCTCCTGCAGGTCGGGGGGCGAGGGTTTGATGATGACCTGATACTGGTAATAGTGCTGCAGCCGGTTTGGGTTCTCGCCATAGCGCCCGTCGGTGGGGCGGCGCGAGGGCTGGACATAGGCGGCCGCCCAGGGACGGTTGCCCAAGCTGCGCAGCGTGGTCGCGGGGTGGAAGGTGCCCGCCCCCACCTCCATGTCATAGGGTTGCAGCACGGCGCAGCCCTGCGCGCCCCAATAGGACATCAGGCGCAGGATGATCTCCTGGAAACTGCGGGGGGGGGTCAGGTGTTGTGGCATGGGCTACCCGGGTCAGAGGTTGTGCGCTGCATAGGTGCGGGGGCGGGCGGGGTCAATGCGGCCTGCATGGCGCCGGGGGGCTGCACGAATGCGTCACGAATGCGCGGGGGGTGCTGGAAATCCCATGCAAACTGTGGTTTGCGCGGAATGTAACAGGTGAAATGCGGGATTCTGACAATATGCGCCTTCTGTTGACGATTGCTGCCGTGATCCTGCTGATCCTGCCCGCCAAGTCATGGGCGCAAGCCAACCCCAGCTTCTGGGTGCAGATAGAGGCGCAGCCGCGCCTTGCCGATGCCGAGGTGCGGGCGCGGGCCTGGTCACAGGTGTTTCCCGACGTGGCGGGGTTCCGCATGGCCTCGGGCTGGTATGCGATCACCTTGGGTCCCTATCCCCGTGAGGCGGCGCTGGACCGGCTGAACGGCCTCTTGCGGGAAAACCTGATCCCGTCCGACAGCTTTCTGGCGGCGGGCGAGGTCTATCGCGCGCCGTTCTGGCCAGTGGGCGGCGTGCCTGCCCCCGCAGCCCCGGTCGAGACGCCGGCCGAACCCGTCGCCCCCCCTGCAACGGTCGAGGTGACGCGACTGGCGCCGCCTGCACCCGAACCGCCGCCACAGGACACCGCCGCAGCCCACCCTGCCCCCCTCGCCCCCCTGCCCGGCCCCGAGGAAACCCTGGCCGAAGCGCGCGCCAACGAGGGGCGGCTGAGCCGCGAAGAGCGTCAGGCGATCCAGTCGGCGCTGCAATGGGCGGGGTTCTACACCTCGGCCATCGACGGCGCCTTCGGTGTTGGCACGCGCGGGTCGATCACCGCCTGGCAATCGGCGCGGGGATTCGAGGCGTCGGGCTTTCTGACGACCCGGCAGCGCGAGCAGTTGCTTGGGGAGCGGGCGGCGCTGGAGACGGCCCTTGGCCTGCAGACCGTGACGGAACCCGAAGCGGGGATCGAGATCGCCCTGCCGCTGCGCCATGTCGCCTTTGACGGCTACGCCCCGCCCTTTGCCCATTTCGCAGAACAGAACGGCAGCGGGCTGCGCGTGGTGCTGATCAGCCAGAAGGGCGACGTGGCCTCTCTGCGCGGGCTTTACGACATGCTGCAGTCGCTGGACGCGGTGCCACCGCAGGGGCGTCGTGCGGTGTCGGACCGCAGCTTTTCCATCGAGGCCGCGAATGAGCGCATCGCCTCGCAATCCTATGCCGAGCTGTCGCAAGGCCTCATCAAGGGCTGGATGCTGATCTGGGAGCCGCGCGCGGCTGCCCTTGCGGCGCAGGCGCTGCCCCTGATGAAATCGAGCTTCCGAAGCACCGGCGCGCGCGCGCTGGACCGCGACCTGGTGCCGCTGGATGCGGCCGCACAGCTGGCCATGCTGACCGGGATGGAGGTGCGCAGGCCCGCCCTGTCGCGCACGGGGTTCTATGTCTCGGCGCGCGGCGACGTGCTGACCACCGCCGAGGCGGTGGCGTCCTGCGACCGGATCGTGCTGGACCGCGTGACCGAGGCGCGGGTGCGCAGCGTTGATGCGGGCCTTGGCATTGCGCTGGTGTCGCCCGTGACGGCGCTGGCTCCACCTGCCGTCGCGGCACTTGCCACCGACCTGCCCCGCCCGGGCTCCGAGATCGCCGTGGCGGGCTATTCCTATGGCGAAGCGCTCCCCGGCCCCGCGCTGAGTTTCGGCGCGATGGCCGAGGCTGCAGGGCTCGACGGCAACGCCGACCTGCGGCGGCTGGCGCTGGCGGCGCTGCCCGGCGATGCGGGGGGGGCGGTCCTGGATGGCAAGGGGGCGGTGCTGGGCATGCTGCTGGCGCAGTCGGCGGACGCGGCGCGGGTGCTGCCCCAGGGGGTTGCGCTGGCGATGGGGGCTGCGCGGCTTGCAAGCTGGCTGAAGGCGGCGGGCCTGCCCGTCATCTCCGCATCCGGCGGCCCTGCCCTCGGCCCCGAGGACCTGACGGCGCGGGCGACGCGGATGACGGTGCTGGTGTCCTGCTGGCGCTGAGGCGGATCAGTCGCGCCAGAACCGGGCCAGGAACAGTACATAGACCGACATCAGCTCCAGCCGCCCCACCATCATGCCCGCGATCATCATCCATTTGGCGATGGCCGGAAAATCGCCCACGGCGCCGGTTGGCCCAACCTCGGGGCCAAACACCGGGCCAATATTGGCCACCGCCGTCCAGGCGGCGGTGATCGCCGTGCGGGTCTGCAGGCCGGTCAGCGACAACAGCACCGCCAGCACCCCGAACGTCAGGATGAACAGGGTAAAGAACACGATCACGGAGTTGATCACGTCGTTGTTCACCCGCCGCCCCTCATACCGCACGGCCACCATGGCCGAGGGGTTGTTCAACCGCGCGATCTGCACCTTCACCGCTTCGAACAGGATCAGGTAGCGGAACACCTTGACCGAACAGCCCGTCGATGACGTGCATCCACCGATCAGGCCCACGGCGATCAGCACCACAAACGGGAACGGCCCCCAGACCGCCAGATCGACGCTGGAATATCCCGTGCCCGAGAAAACAGACACGATGTTGAAGGCGGATTCCCTTGCCGTGATCAAGACGGGTGCCCTGCGGGTGAACACCTCGTAGGCCAGCACGGCGGCCACGGCATAGGCGTTCCAACGCAGATAGGCGCGCACCTGCACATCGCGCCACAACGGCCCGGCCTGCCCCTGCATCAGTTGCACGAATCGGATGAACGGCAGGGATGCCGCCAGCATGAACGCCACCGCCGCCCATTCCGCCGCCCCGCGATACTTGGCGAAAGATGCATCCGATGAGGAAAACCCGCCCGTGGACACCGTGGTCAGCGCATGCACCACCGCGTCGTAGCCCGTCATCCCGAGCGCGAAATAAACCACCGCGCAGGCCAGCGTCAGGGCCACATAGACCTGGATCAGCGCAGACGAGATGTCCAGCGCGCGGGGCAGGATCTTGCCCAAGGTATCGAACCCCTCGGAGCGGAAGAACTGCATCCCGCCGACCTTCATCACCGGCAAAAAGATCATCGCCACGATGACGATGCCCAAGCCCCCCAGCCATTGCAGGATGCCCCGCCACAGGTTGGTCCCCAGCGGCAGCGCATCCAGCCCGGTGAAGACGGTGGTGCCGGTCGTGGTCATGCCCGAGACCGCCTCGAACATGGCGTCGGTAAAGTCCGCATCGGGTGCGCCGAACACGAAGGGCAGCGCGCCGAAGGCCGGCAGGGCCAGCCAGACGCCGGTGGTCAGCACAAAGGACTGCTGCAGCGTCAGCCCCCGCCCCGCACCGTTGGCGCAAGCGATCGCCATCACCGAACCCGCGACGCCCGCGATCACGCCCGCCTCGAGGAATGCCATCCAGTTCGGGTCGCCCGCCATGAAGTCGAGCGCCATGGGAAACAGCATCATCGCGCCCAGGACGGCGACCAGAAGGCCGATGATGTATCCAACGGGGCGCAGGTCGATCATGGCGGGCAGGCTTCACCCCGGGCGGCAAGGGTGTCAAGTGCGCGACGCGTGCCGCGATCCCTGCGACCTTCGCCGCCTCAATGTGCGGCAACCGGGCCGGGCGGCCAGGGCGCGCGCGGCAGGATCCGCGACCAGCGCGGGGCGGTGTCCTGTGGCAGGGCCGCGCGCAGCAGGCCCAGGGGCAACCTGTCGGGCCGGTGCAGAAAGGCACGGTAGAGAGGGAACAGGCCGGGCCGCATGTAGGCCGACCAGTGGCAGACAAGGCGCGCGGGCGGGGCCGTGGGAAAGCCGAGGCCGCGCAGCCCGGCGCGATGGGTGGACCCGTCGATCTGCAGCGTCACGCAGTTTGCAAGGCTCAGGCCCGCCCCCAGCGCCGCTCCGTCGCGCCGTGCGCGGCCGTGGATCATACGCTCGAACATGAAATCAAACAGGTCATTCTCGCGGCTGGTGACGTTCAGCACCTCCGCCGCCCGCCCGGCCGGTGTCAGAAGCTGCGCCCGTGCGGTGCCCGTCACCTCGGCCGCCGACAGCAGCACCATGCGGCCCACATCGCCGGGCGCGAGGTCGGCCAGCGCCGCCAGCGCCACGCGGGCGCCAAGACTGTGGGCGATCACGTTCACCGGACCGGAGCCACAGCCCCTGATATTTGTCACAAGTTCCGCCAGCGCCCGCCCGGCCTGCGCGGCTTCGGCATGGGCCTGCCACAGCGTGCCCGCCGCGCGCCAGCCGAACCCCACCGCCATTCCCGGTGCCCCCCGCCCGAAGCCCAGGCGGCGCGGCCAGGAGAGGATGCGGCCGTTTTGCCGGTGGGGGGTCAGCGCGAACAGCTCGCGATGGGGATCGTTGCGGGGGTCGTCGGGGGTGTAGCGGTAGCCGTGGATCATCACCGTCACTGGCGCACCGGGCCGGACATGCGCCATCAGGTCGGGCGGAAGCGCCGCGCGCGGACCCTCTGCATTGACGGCGACGATCGGCATCAGGACCAGACCTAGCGGTTACCCCGGCGTATTGCCTCGCTATTTAGTCATATCCTGCGAAACAGGCGTGAAGATGCGGTAACGGGACCGTAACGGTGATGATGATCAGCGGCGCTTGACGGCAGGGCAGCGGGGGCGTATCGCCACGACCCGTGGCGCTTTGTGACCGGATTGCGGGCCACGTTAAACAAACCGCTAAAGAGGTGTCGGGCGAATGCCCCGGCGCCCTTGGCTGTCCGGGGCTTTGTTCTGGCCGGAGGCCGTGATGACCGACGCTTGGAAGACCCGCACGAAACTGGTGCATCAGGGCAGCCGCCGCAGCCAGTATGGCGAGATGGCCGAGGCGATCTTTCTGACGCAGGGGTTTGCTTACGCTTCGGCCGAGGCGGCCGAGGCGCGGTTCATAAAGGCGGGCGAGGATGAGTTCATCTATGCCCGCTACGGCAACCCCACGGTGCGGATGTTCGAGGAGCGGATCGCGGGGCTGGAGGGGACGGAGGACGCCTTTGCAACCGCATCTGGTATGGCGGCGGTCAATGGGGCCCTGATGTCGATGCTGCGGGCGGGGGATCACGTCGTGTCGTCGCGGGCGCTGTTCGGGTCTTGCCTCTATATTCTGGAGGACATCCTGACCCGCTACGGCGTGCGCGTGACCTTTGTGGACGGCACCGATCTGGACCAGTGGCGGGCGGCGGTGGTGCCGGGGACGCGGGCGGTGTTTTTCGAGACGATGAGCAATCCGACACTGGAACTTGTTGATATTGCGTCGGTTTCGGAAATTGCCCATGCCGTGGGCGCAACCGTGGTGGCCGACAACGTGTTCGCGACGCCGATCTTCAGCCGCGCGGTGGAGCAGGGCGCGGATGTGGTGGTCTATTCGGCCACCAAGCATATCGACGGGCAGGGGCGCGCGCTTGGCGGGGTCGTCTGCGGCACACGGGAATGGGTGCGCAAGACCTTCGAGCCCTACCTGAAGCATACCGGCGGCGCGATGAGCCCGTTCACCGCCTGGATCATGCTGAACGGGATGGCCACGCTGGACCTGCGCTGCCGGGCCATGGCCGAAGGGGCCGCGCAGGTCGCCAGGGCACTGGAAACCCATGGCAAAGTGGCGCGGATGATCTATCCGGGGCTGGCAAGCCACCCGCAGCACGGCCTTGCCATGGCGCAGATGGGATCGGGGGGCACGATGCTGGCCTTTGACATCGCGGGCGGCAAGGAGGCGGCGTTCCGGTTCATGAATGCGCTGGAGATCATCAAGATTTCCAACAACCTGGGGGATGCGAAATCCATCGCCACCCATCCCGCCACCACCACCCACCAGCGCCTGCCGCAACCGCAGAAGAACGCTCTGGGGATCACGCCGGGGCTGATCCGGCTGTCGGTTGGGCTGGAGGATCCCGACGACCTGATCGCGGACCTGAAGCGAGGGCTTGAGGCCGCCTGACACCGGCTGTTTTGCGTCCCGCATGCGTCGGCTTTGCGTCGGTTTTCCGTCCCGACAGGCCGCGCGCGGCGTTCAGGGTTTGGCAAGGACCTGCATCGCCGGTTGAGTGATCCGGTTCCGCCCATGGGGCGTAAACTCCCGTGACATTGACGGCCGCCGGGCCCGAACCGAAAGGATACCCCCGACATGAACATCCATAACCCGGAGATCGACCGGACCCCCTCGCGCGCCGAGGTGGAGGCAGCCCTCGCGGTGCTGCGGCACTGGGCGGGCGCATCGTCGGATGCCGAGATCGCGGCAGTGGCGCCAGAGATGGCGGCCGCCGTTTATCCGGTCCTGAGCCGCGATTACCCGTCCGAGTTCCGCGCCGATGACGCCTACAAGGCGGGCCTGCCCGACCTGCAGAACGGCCCCGCCAGCCTGATCGTGGGGGCCCATGCGCCGATCCAGCATGTGGGCATTTCCAACTTCCGCCTGCCGATCCGGTATCGCACCCGCGATGCGGGCGACATGTCACTGGAGACCAGCGTCACGGGGACCGTCAGCCTGGAGGCGGAAAAGAAGGGCATCAACATGAGCCGCATCATGCGGTCGTTCTATGCCCATGCCGACCGGTCCTTCAGTTTCGAGGTAATCGAGGCGGTGCTGGAGGATTACCGGCGCGACCTGGGGTCGTTCGATGCGCGCATCCAGATGCGGGTGTCGTTTCCGATGCAGGTGACCAGCCTGCGCTCGGGCCTGGTGGGGTGGCAGTATTACGACCTGGCGCTGGAACTGGTCGAGGCGGCGGGGGTGCGAAAGAAGATCCTGCACCTTGATTTCGTCTATTCCTCCACCTGCCCCTGTTCGCTGGAACTGTCCGAGCACGCGCGGGCTACGCGCGGCCAGCTTGCCACGCCGCACAGCCAGCGGTCGGTGGCGCGGCTGTCGGTAGAGGTGCGCCCCGGACGGGTGCTGTGGTTCGAGGATCTGGTGGAGCTGGCCCGCAAGGGGGTTCCGACGGAAACGCAGGTGATGGTGAAGCGCGAGGACGAGCAGGCATTCGCCGAGCTGAACGCGGCCAACCCGATCTTTGTCGAGGATGCGGCGCGGTCGTTCTGCGCGGCGCTGGAGGGCGATGCGAGGATCGGCGATTTCCGGGTTGTGGCCAGCCATCAGGAGTCGCTGCACAGCCATGATGCCGTGAGCCTGCTGACGCGGGGCGAGACCTTTGCCGCCGAGAGCCTGGATCCGCGGCTGTTTCAAAGCCTTGTGAAAGCGGGCTGAGGCAGCGGCCGGTGGCTGGGCAGGTGGGCCGGAAACGGCTAGCCTGCCCCCGACCGGGAGCGTCGGTCGGTTCCGAGACCTGAGGAGTATTCCATGACCCCTGCCCCCCTTCGCCTTGACCGGCGCCGTTTCCTGAACATCGCCAGCGGCCTTGTGGCGGCGGGGCTGTTGCCCGCGCGGGTGCTGGCCTTTGCCGGGCCCACGACGCTGAGCGTGGGATCGGTGGGGATTACCGTGCTGTCGGACGGCACGCTGACCCTGTCCGTCGGCGTATTCGCGCCCGATCAGGACCCGGCCGTGCTGGCGGCGCTGATGGGGGCGGTGGCGGACGGGGCGGTGGTGGCGCAGGCGACGCCGGTGGTGATCCGCGACGGGGCGGAGGTGGTGCTGGTGGACGTGGGATCGGGCACCGGGTTTCAGGATACCGCCGGCCGGCTGCGCGAGAACATGGCGGCGGCGGGGATCGACACGGCGGAGGTCACCAAGGTCGTGTTCACCCATGCCCATCCGGACCATCTGTTCGGGGTGGCGGTGAATGGCGCGCTGATCTGCCCGAATGCGAGCTATCACATGGGCCGAGCCGAGCACGGCTTCTGGACCAACCCCGACATCTTTTCCCTGCTGCCGCCCGATTTCCACCCGTTTGCGCAAGGCGCGCAGGCGGCGCTGGCGGCCATCGGCGACCGGCTGGCGCTGTTCGACGCGGGCGAGGCGCTGACGCCCAACGTGACGGCGATCGACACGCCCGGCCATACGCCGGGGCATGTGACGATCGAGGTGGCGGGGGGCGACGGGGCGTTCGTGACCGGCGACGTGATCCCGTCCAGCCTGGTGCATTTCGCCAACCCGGACTGGGGCTTTGGCTTTGACGCGGATTCCGCGCTGTCGGCCGCCTCGCGCCGGATGCTGCTGGGCCGCGCGGCGGCCGAGAAGAAGGCCATGATCGGCTATCACTGGCCGCAGCCGGTGGGCATGGCGGAAGTGGATGGCGACGGGTTCCGGTTCGTGCCTGCCTGAGGGCGGTTTGCGGCATCGCGGCCGGGGGTTTCACACCCCCGGACCCCCGTGGGATATTTAGGCCAAGATGAAAGCTGGAGACCGTAGAGGTCAGGGCTTGTCGGCGGGCCGATCGCTGCCGTAGCGCTTGAAAAGGCCGCCCTGGGCCATGAAAAAGGCGAAGAGGGCGGCAGTCAGGCCGAAAGTCTTGAAATTCACCCAGGCGTCGGTGGACATCGTGCGCCAGATCACCTCGTTCGCCACGGCAAGGGCGAAGAAGAAGAGGGTCAGGCGGCGGGTCAGGATCATCCAGCCCCGGGGCTGCATCGGCAGCGCCTCCTCCATCACGAGGCGCAGGTAGGACTGGCCGCGCAGGAGGCCGACACCGAGGATGCCCGCGAAGAGGAGGTAGATCATCGTCGGCTTCATCTTGAAGAAGCGGTCGTCGTTGAGCCAGACCGAGAGGCCGCCGAAGACGATCACGAGGACGAGGGTGGCGACCTGCATCTTCGAGAGCTTGCCCGTGAGATACCACAGCGCGCCCGTGGTCAGGATCATCAGAGGGATGAAGGCGGCGGTGGCGACGATGAAGCCGTCGTAGGCGGTGCCTGCGATGGTGAAGGTCTCGTCCTTGAAGCGCAGGTAGCCCAGGAAGAAGGCCGCGATGGGCCCGAGTTCGAGGGCCATCTTGAGGCCGGGATGGATTTTCTTTTCGGTCATGGTTCAGCCTGCCTGCACGATGATGGCCCCCGCCGCAACCCCCGCCATCAGGGTTGCGCGGATGGGCCCCACCCGTTCGCCCAGCACGGCCCAGCCGATGAGGGCGGCAAAGAGGGTAGAGGTTTCGCGCAAGGCGGCAACCTCGCCGACCTTGCCAAGCCGCGTGCCCAGCATCACGCCGCCGAAGGAGACAAAGGCGATGAGGCCGCCCGCCATGCCGCGCAGGAGGAGGGGGCCAAGGGGGGGCAGCGGGCCGCCCAGGCCGCGCCAGAGCCGCCAGGCGCAAAGGAGCGGGAAGTCGATGGCGGTGATGAGGAAAAACCAGGCGAGGAAGGTGAACGGGTCGGGGATCAGCCGGATGCCCCAGGCGTCATAGGTGGTGTATAGGGCGACGAGGAGGCCGCCTGCGAAGGCCCAGGCCAGCCCCGCGCGCAGGGTGTCGCGGCCAAGCGTCTGGCCCCGCAGGTTCAGGACCGCGAGTGCGAGGATCGAGAGGGACAAGAGGAACACGCCCAGCCATTGCAGGGCGGTGTAATCCTCGGCCAGAAAGATCGCGGCGAAGGCGAGTGTGGCCAGCGGCCCGGTGCCGCGCACCACCGGATAGACCACGGTGAAGGCCGCGCGTTCATAGGCCAGCGCCATGGTCAGCTTGTAGGCGAAATGGATGGCGAGGCAGCCTGCGAGGACCAGCCATTCGGGGCCTTGCGGCCAGGGGACCAGGAAGAGGGCGACGGGGGCGGAGAACACGGCGATCCAGATGTCGATGGAGCCGCGGGTGATCCAGGGGTCGTGGCGGCCCTTTTGCAGCGCGCCGAACACGGCATGGGCCAGGGCGGAGACGAGGGCGAGCATCAGCGCCACGCGGGCGCCTTCGGCTGTGCCTTCGATGGAGGCGAGCCATGATGTCATGCGATGGTGGGGCGCCAGCCCCCCGGTGCCTGCGGCACCCGCGCCCCTCGGCGCCCGGACCGGTGGCGCAGCGATGGTCGCGCCGGGGATATTTGGGCCATCGGGAACGGGAGGCCGGGCATCAGGGGTCGAGGCCCACCAGCGCGCGGGCGAAATCGGCGGGGTCGAAGGGGGCGAGGTCGTCGATCTGCTCGCCCACCCCGATGGCGTGGATCGGCAGGCCGAAGCGGTCGGCCAGCGCCACGAGGACGCCGCCGCGCGCGGTGCCGTCGAGCTTGGTCATCACGAGGCCCGAGACATCGGCGAGCTTGCGGAAGATCTCGACCTGGCTCAGCGCGTTCTGGCCGGTGGTGGCGTCCAGCACCAGGAGGGTGTTGTGGGGCGCGCTGGGGTCTTTCTTGCGGATCACGCGGACGATCTTGGACAGTTCCTCCATCAGGTCGGCGCGGTTTTGCAGGCGGCCCGCGGTGTCGATGAGGAGGAGGTCGGCGCCCTCGGCCTCGGCCCGTGTCATGGCGTCGAAGGCGAGGCTGGCGGGGTCGGAGCCTTCCGGCGCGGTGAGGACAGGAACGCCCGCGCGCGTGCCCCAGACCTGGAGCTGCTCGACGGCGGCCGCGCGGAAGGTGTCGCCGGCCGCGATCACCACGGATTTGCCGGCGGCGCGGAACTGCGCGGCAAGCTTGCCGATGGTGGTTGTCTTGCCCGAGCCGTTGACCCCCACCACCAGCACGACCTGCGGCCGCTTGGGGTAGATCGGCAGGGGGCGGGCGACGGGTTCCATGATGCGCGCGATTTCGTCCGCCAGCGCCTGGCGGATCTCGGTGGCGGAGACGCGGCGGTCCATGCGGCCTGCGGCGATGTTGGCGGCCACGCGGGCGGCGGTGGTGACGCCCATGTCGGCCTGGATCAGCACATCCTCCAGGCTTTCGAGCATGGCGTCGTCGAAGAGGCGGCGAGGTTCGTCGGCCTCCGCCCGCCCGATCAGGCGGGAGAGGAGGCCCGCGGGTTTGGCGGGATCGGGCGGGGCGGGCGTGTCCTCCACCAGCGCGTCGAGGCCTGCGGCGATCTGGTCGGAGGACCGGAACATCCGGTCGCGCAGTTTCTTGAAGAACGACATGGGTGCGGCCCCCGCGCATGGTGTCGGGTGAGACCTAATCGCTTGGGGCGGCGAGGGGAAGGGTTGGCGGGGCGGCGTTATCGGCCGGGTTGCGCCGCGAACAGCCTGTCGCCCTGTTCGTCGATGATCTGGCGCGCCTTGCGGAGGGAGGCGGCGGCGGCTTCGTCCTGCGAGGCCATCGTGTCGGCGCGGATCAGGTCATGGCGCTGGCCGTCCTTTTCGATGCGGGCCGAGACGCGGAACTGCCCGCCCTCGCGGATCGGGGTGGGGGTGATGCGGAAGCCCTTGTGGTCCTCGCCGGGGGCGGGAGGCGGGGCGTCGGTGCGGGAGCCGAAGAGGCGGGACCAGAAGGGCATAAAGAATAACCAATTGAACGGCCCCTGGTTTGCCAGAGGGTGGTTTGATCAGTGACGATGCGACCATATCGAGTGAGTTCAGGTTTGCATAGAACGCCTCCTCTGCTTCGGCGGGCGTGGTGTATCCGATGGGGCCGAGGAGACGGCTGTTATCATACCAATCGACCCATTCCAGCGTCTCCCACCCGACCTCTCGCATTGATTTCCAAGGGCCGATCTGGTTGATCACCTCGGTCTTGAAAAGGCCGATGACGCAATCGACCAAGGCATTGTCATGCGCCGCGCCGACTGTGCCGACGGAAAGATCGATCGCCGCCTCGGTGAGGCGCTCGGTATGCTTGATGGACAGGTATTGGGACCTGCGGTCCGAATGGTGGATCAAGCTCTTGTTATCCGGCGTCTTTCTTTGCCAGACCGCTTGCTCCAACGCATCGAGCACGAACTGGGTCTTCATCGATGTTGAGGCGCGCCAGCCGACAATTCGACGTGCAAAGACGTCTGTCACGAAGGCCACATAAACCGTTCCCGACCATGTGGGCACATAGGTGAAGCCGCGCGCCATTGTTCTTGAACCAATGGCGCCCAATAGCTCGCCCCACAGCTTGTTCGGTCGATCCGCCATGAACAGGCGGTTCACCTTATCCTCCGGGCCTGGCTGCGATGTGTCAGGGTTCGTCGTGACAATCTTTTTGCCGCGAACGACCCCTCGGATGCAGGCGAAGCACTGGCCGACAGCCGCACGATGAAGGGCGGCGGCGCGGCGGGTTTCGCGACGCTCGGCGCTGTCGTGGAATACAGCGGCGCGCTGCGGACGCGCGCCATAGATGAAGTGGCGAGGCTGCCAGCAGGATCGGTCATCGTCGAGATGATGAACGATTACAGCGTTATGCGGGATCAAGCCCGGGCTTGCCGAGGGTTCTGACGTGAGCGGGCGCGCTTCATCCTGGCGCAGTCGTCAGTGACAACCTCAACAATGCACGAGAAATATAGAGAACGATTGACATGTTACCATCGTAACTTTAATCTGGTTCACATGCAGAACATCGCCTGGCTCCTCCTGACCTACAAGGTCCCACCCGAACCCGCGGCGCGGCGGATCGCCGTCTGGCGCAAGCTGAAGGGGATGGGGGCGGTCTATCTGCAGAACGGTGTGTGCCTGCTGCCGAAGACAGACGATCATGTGCGTCGCCTGAAGATGCTGGAGAACGATATCGCCGAGGCCAAGGGCGAGAGCGTGATCCTTGAGACGGTCGCCCTCGACCAGGCGCAGGAAAACAAGGTGATCGAGCGGTTCAAGGCCGACCGCGACGAGGCCTATGCCGAATTCCTCGACAAGTGCGACGACTTCGAGCGCGAGGTCGCCAAGGAGATCGCCGCCAGCCACTTCACTTATGCCGAACTGGAAGAGAACGACGTCGATCTGAAGAAGCTGCAGGGCTGGCTGGCCAAGATCCGGAAGATCGACTTCTACGGCGCCGCACGCGCGGTCGAGGCGGAAGCGCGGCTGAAGGGCTGCGCGGATGTGCTCGACGATTATGCCCGGCGCGTTTTCGACGCCCATGACGAGAACAGATGAGGGTCCCATGGCCATTGCACCTGTCGTTCCGCTGTCCTTCCTGTTCGGTGTCGCCGGCGCCGGTGCGATCGCCTTTGCGGGCGGACACCCAAGCGCGGCGCGTCTCCTGAATCGCTTTCTGCGCTGGCAGGACCGTCAGAGGCAGCGCGCAGCGCTTCTTGACCTCGACGCGCGTCTGCTGCGCGATGTCGGACTGACCCGCGACCAGGCGGAGCGCGAAGGCCTGCGCCATGACTGAGGGTCCGGCAGAACCGGCGGCAGCCACTGCGCCCGACACGCGACGTGTGTGGCGCCGCCTGCCTGCGGGGATCTGGGCGCTGGGGTTCGTGTCGCTGCTGATGGATGTCTCGTCCGAGATGATCCACGCGCTGCTGCCGGTCTATCTGGTGGTGGGGCTGGGCGCGACGGCGCTGACGGTGGGCATCATCGAGGGCATCGCCGAGGCGACGGCGGCGATCACCAAGGTCTTTTCCGGGGCGCTGAGCGACCGGATCGGCCGGCGCAAGGAACTGGCCGCGATCGGCTACGGCCTCGCGGCGCTGACCAAGCCTATCTTTCCGCTGGCGCCGTCGATCGGCTGGCTGGTTGCCGCACGGTTCATCGACCGGGTGGGCAAGGGGATTCGCGGCGCACCGCGCGATGCGCTGGTCGCCGACATCGCGCCGCCGGAATTGCGGGGCGCGGCCTTCGGGCTGCGGCAGTCGCTGGATACGGCGGGGGCCTTCATCGGCCCGCTCCTGGCGATCGGGCTGATGTGGCTCTTTGCCGACGACTTCGCTTCGGTGTTCTGGGTCGCCGTGGTTCCAGCCTTCGCAGCGCTCGCCCTGATCCTGTTCGTGGTGCACGAACCCGCGCGTCCGGCCGGGCTGCGCAAGGTCAAAAACCCCTTGAGCCACCGCGAATTGGCCGGGCTGGGCGGCATATATTGGTTCGTGGTCGCAGTGGCGGCAGTGTTCACGCTGGCGCGGTTCAGCGAGGCCTTCCTGATCCTGCGCGCCGAAGGCATGGGGCTGTCGCTGATGTTCGTGCCGCTGGTGCTGGTGGTGCTGAACGTCGCCTATGCGCTGTCGGCCTATCCGGTCGGCGCCTTGTCGGACGGAATCAATCGCATCGGGCTGTTGATTGTCGGCCTCGTATTGCTGATCGCCGCCGATCTGACGCTGGCGTTTGCGCCGGGGCTCTGGGGCGTTCTGACGGGCGTGGTGCTCTGGGGCCTGCACATGGGCTTCACGCAAGGGATCCTTGCCACGCTGGTCGCCGACAGCGCGCCGCCGGAACTGCGCGGCACGGCCTTCGGCATGTTCAACCTTGTGACCGGCGCCGCACTTCTGGCGGCGAGCGTCATCGCCGGGGTCCTGTGGGATGCGTTCGGCGCCCAGTGGACCTTTCTTGCCGGAGCGGCCTTCGCAGTCGCGACCATTGGCGGGCTGATCCCGCTGCACGGCAGACTGGACAGGCGCAACACCGTGACTGACTGAGTGGCGCGGACCAGTGACACTGTTCCCATCAAGTTGCGCCTGCGCACCAAGCACCTTGCTGCCGGAGCGGGTGGCGCCCGGCAGTGACCATGAATACGGTTTCGGGTCTTGGCGGCACAACGTCAATGAATCGATGGTGGTACATCAAGCGGGCGGATCAGCCCCGTCAGAGGGTGATCGCGACATTTCGATCCCCCCACCAATCTTCCATCCGTTCCCATGTCGTGTCCATCGGCCAGGCGGCGGAAAGGACGGGCACCGAGAAATGGCCGAAACGGATCGACAACTGGCGTTCGGCTGCGTCCTCGTCGACGCCTGCCACCATCGCCTGATAGACCACCGAAGCCAGGCCGGTGCGGTCGGCGCCTGAACGGCAGTGGATCAACAGGGGCTTCGGCGCATCTTTCAGGATGGTCACCAAAGCGTCGGCCCGTTCGCGGGACAGTTCGCGGTTGGCCGACAGCGGAAAGTCGATCAGGGCGAGGCCCAGATCGGCCGCCGCCTTGCGTTCCGCTTCATACCAGTCGGCACCGGGATCGGCACCGCGCAGGTTGAGCACGGTGCGGATGCCGTGATCGCGGGCATAGGCTGCAAGCCGTTCGGGCGTGGGCTGATTGGACCGGTAAACCTCGCCCACGACGACTGTCGCGAAGTTGCCGGTCCATTGCCGCCAGCCGAGATACCCGCCGAAGGCAAGGAGAGCGACCAGAGCAAGCGCAACGACACGCATCAGGGGACGAAAACGATGCATCACATGGGTCCTTCGGTATTCCGCTCAGGCGGTGGTTTCGGGGAATGAGAGGCGCACCCGCAGACCGGGATTGTTGTCGTCCAGGGTGAGTTCGGCCCCGTGAAGCTGGGCAATGGCGGCGACCAGCGACAGGCCCAGCCCGTTACCGGGCGTGGTGCGCGACCGTTCGAGCCGGTAGAGGCGGCGCAGCACCTTGTCGCGCTCGGCCTCGGGGATGCCGGGGCCGTCGTCCGCCACCGTCAGCACGACATGTCCGTCCTCGCGCGCAAGGCCGATCTCGATCCGCGCGCCGCCGGGCGCGTGGCGCAACCCGTTCTCGATCAGGTTCGCCACCGCCTGACCCAGCAAGGTGCGGTCACCCGACACCAGAACCGGGCCCTCTGGCATCGGGGCAGGACGGAGGGTGTGGCCGGAATCCTCGGCGGAGGGTTCGTAGATTTCCACGAAGGTGCGCAGGACCGCGCCCAGATCGACCGGGGCAAAGCGCGCCTTCGGGCTGCCGCCCTCGATCTGGGCGATCTGCAACAGCGACTGGAACACGGTGGTGGCGCGGTCGGCTTCCTCGGCGGCGCGGGCGGCCAGATCGGCCTCCGCGCCATCTTCGGGCAGGCGGTCGCGCAGGTCCGACAGCAGCACCGCCATGCGCTGCACCGGCGTCTTGAGGTCATGGGCGATGTCCACCGAAACCTGACGCAGCGACGCGGTCGCGGTTTCCTGCGCATCCGCCATCCGGTCGATGCCTGCCGCGATCCGGCCAAGGTCGTCCTCGCGGCCCCGATCAGCAATCCGCGCCGACAGGTCGCCTCCGGCCATGCGGTCAAGTGCGGCCTCGATCCGCCTGACCCGCCGGGCCGAGGCGGCGGCCAGCCAGACGCCCGCGGCGAGAGACACAAGGATCGTCGGGATCAGGTTCAGCGCGATCAGATCGAGGAAGGTATCCTGCAGATCCTTCAGCGGCTCAAGGCTTTCGCCGACGACCAGGATCCCGCCTGCCATGGGAACCACGCGGGTCTCGTATCCGTCCGACCCGAGCTTTCGCCCGCCCTCCATCCGCGACAGCCGCACTTCGGCCCCCCGGATCTCGGCGCGGGCATTGCCGACACGGGCCCCGCCCGGCGCGATGAAAGCGAAGATGCGGTTTTCCGGGTCTGCGGCGGCGGCCTCGGCGGCGACAAGGGCGGCAAGGGTTGCCGCATCGTCCGTGACCCGGAACCCGGCCACATGCTGGTCGAGACTGGCGGCGATCTGTTCGGACAGGTTGCCGCGGATCTGCACGAAGGCCGCCCCCAGCGTCGCGACACTGACGAGCGAGAACAGCGTCACCAGCCCGAGTGCCAGGCGCACCGGCGTCGAACGGGTCAGACGGCCGAGACGGCGCAGGAGATCCCGAGCCGGGCGCAAGGCTCAGCCCTCGATCCTGTAGCCGGCGCCGCGCACGGTCCTGAGCAACTCGCGCGCGAAAGGCTTGTCGATCTTGGCGCGCAGGCGGCTGATGTGGGTTTCCACCACATTGGTCTGCGGATCGAAGCTGATGTCCCAGACCGCCTCCAGCAGCATGGTGCGGGTCTGCACCCGTCCCTTGCGGCGCATGAGATGCTCCAGCAGCGCGAATTCGCGCGGCAGCAGGTCGATCTCGACACCCGCGCGCGTCACCTTGCGGCGGATCAGGTCCAGCGTCAGATCGCCCGCCGTCAGCACGGTTTCCTGCGGCGCGGTCTTGGGGCGGCGGGCCAGCGCCTGGATGCGCGCCGACAGTTCGCCAAAGACGAAGGGTTTCACCAGATAATCGTCGCCCCCGGCCTGCAAGCCCTCGATACGGTCGTCCACTCCGCCCACGGCGGTCAGGAAGATCGCCGGTGTCGTCACCTTGGCCGCCCGCAGCGCCCTGACCAGCGACAGCCCGTCAAGGCCCGGCAGCATCCGGTCCACCACCATCACGTCATAGCCACCCGCCATCGCCTGTGCCATCGCCTCGCGCCCGTCGGCGATGTGATCGACGACATGGCCTTCCTGGCGAAGGCCGCCGACGATGTAATCGGCGGTGGTGCGGTCATCCTCGATGACGAGAAGCTTCATGCTGCGATCCATGGCTGCACACGCCTCCCGGCGCGCCTTTCCTGTTTAGCGTGAATGCCTTGCGCGCGAAACCCGCCGCGTTGGGCGCGGCGGGCAAGTGTTTCGGCTGGCCTCAGGCGGGCTGCGCGTCTTTCGGGGCGGTTGCCGCAGCTTCAGGCTCGGGCTGCACGGTCCGGGCGCTGTCTGCGGTCAGGCGAACGCCCAGGATCAAGAGCCCGCCGATCACCGCGCCCATGGCTGCGGCGATCACGCCAAACCCCAGACCAGCCGCCACGACCAGCAGGAACAGGCCGCGGGCCACCACATTCTTCAATTTCCGGATCATGCTGTTTCTCCTTGGCTTGCCGGTTTCGATGACGCCGATATGCCCCCCCGTTCCGACAGGCCGCTGACCGCAAGGTTACAAATCTGCAATCCCGGCGCCGTGATCGGCGGTGAGCATGCCGCGAGAAAGCTTGCAGATTTGCAATCTTGCCGCAGCGTGGCTGCAATGAACGCCCCCGATCTTGGTGCCATCGCGCCCCCGCCACTGGATGCGCCGGGGCGCTGGACCAGGAGAGATCGACATGCAGACCAAGACCAGAACCCGTGCTTTTCCCGCGCTTGTGCTGGGGGCGTTGATGGGGGCCACCGCAGTCACCGCGCTGGCCCCGGCCATTTCCCCCGCCCAGGCCTATGCCGTTCAGCCCGGCGGCTATGCCGATCTTGTGGCGCGCGTGGCCCCTGCGGTGGTGTATATCGAAGTCACCCAGAAGGCGCAGGCGGCCGACTTCAACCCGGCCGACATGCCGCCGGGGTTCGAGGAATTCGCCCGACGCTTCGGCATGCCCTTGCCCGGTCAGCCCGGCGGTTCCGAGGGCCAAAGGCCGCAGCAGACCGGCGTCGGCACCGGCTTTGTCATCTCGGCCAGTGGCGACATCGTGACCAACAACCACGTGGTCGAAGGCGCCGACAAGGTGTCGGTGACGCTGGCCGATGGCACAAAGTTGCAGGCCAGGGTGATCGGCACCGACCCCGCCACCGATCTGGCGCTGATCCGGGTCGAGGCGGGGCATGATCTGCCCTTCGTCGAATGGGGCGACAGCGCCGCCTTGCGCGTGGGTCAGGACGTGGTGGCGATCGGCAACCCCTTCGGCCTGGGCAATACGGTGACCGCCGGCATCGTCTCGGCGCTCGGGCGCGACATCAATTCCGGCCCCTTCGACAACTACATCCAGACCGACGCCGCCATCAACCGCGGCAATTCCGGCGGCCCGCTGTTCGATGCCGAAGGCCGGGTGGTGGGGATCAACACCGCGATCTTCTCGCCCACGGGCGGATCGGTCGGGATCGGCTTTGCCGTGCCCGCCGAGACGGCGAGGACCGTGATCGCCGATCTGGCCGATGACGGCAAGGTGGAGCGCGGCTGGCTTGGCGTCTCGATCCAGCCGATCACGGATGACATCGCCGCCGCCATCGGGATCGACGCCGCCAGGGGCGCGCTGATTGCCGATGTCACCGCCGACACGCCCGCCGCCAGGGCCGGGCTGAAGCGCGGCGATATCGTGACGGCCGTGAATGGCACGGCGGTGGACAGCCCGCGCGATCTGACCCGCCTGGTGGCGACCGCCAAACCCGGCACCGAGGTCACGATTGCCATTCTTCGGGCTGGCCAGCCGACGGATATCGCCGTGACCTTGAGCCAGCGCGCGGAACAACCTGCCTGAAATCCCTCGCGGGAAACTCCGGGGCAGGTTCACTCTCGGGCGTCACAGGACGCCCGAGAGCACGTTGACTGTCATCGCCAGCACGCCAAGATTGAAGAAAAAGGCAAAGAGCCCCTGCAGGGTGACGGCACGCCGGATGCGGCGGGACGAAATGTCAAGGTCGGCCGTCTGGCAGGTCATGCCGATGACAAAGGCGAAATAGACGAAATCGGCGAACACGGGCGCGCCACCTTCGGAAAAGAGGATGCCGCCCGCATCGCCGAAACTTTCGGCATCATAGAACATGTGTGCGTAGTGGAACGCATAAAGCAGGTTCGAGAACAGCCAGGCCAGCACCAGCATGCCCGCGACGATGGCGAAATCGTTCGTCGTCAGATGGTTGCGCCCCTCCACCATCCGCCCGAGCGCCAGCAGGATCGCCGCCAGAACCGCCACCGCCGTCAGCAGCAGCAGGACCCGCCCGCCATCGTCGCGCGCGGCGCGGGCGCGGGCATCTGCCGGGCTGTCCGCCGACCAGAGCGGCAGGGCAAGCCCGATGAAGGCGACCGCCGCCAGATCGAAGCCAAGGATCGCGGCCTCCTCGATCGGCATCCGCAGGGCTGCGACCACCGTCGTGACGATGGCCACGGTTAGAAAGGCAAGGAACCTCGGGTGCGGCAGGCTCATTGGGTGGCGGGCCTGCGGTTGGCGTTCGGCACCGCCGCGTGCAGCCAGCCGATCCGGTGCAAGAGGTGGCGCTTGGTATAGGCGGAAATCCGCATCGTGATTGTCCAGTTGAAGGGTGCTTTGCAGATAACAAACTTTCAACACGGGTGACAGCCGGGTGCGAGGCGAGGTGTCCAGACTGGGGTCATGGCAGCGGCGGTCGCTGCCGAACGCCAAAAGGAAAGACCCATGGAAACGAAACCGAAATCCCGCTTTGCGAAACTGATGATGGCCACCCTTGCCGGGACCATTGCGCTCGGCGGTGTCGCCGGCACGATGGCGCAGGCCGAGAGCGGGCGCAAGGAAGCGGCGGCTGTTCAGGCGATGGCGACGACCACCCTGTCGCTCGCCGATGCAATCCGGGCGGCCGAGGCGCACAGCTCCGGACAGGTGGTCGAGGCCGAGTTCAAGGTAAAGAAGGACGGCGCGCGCTTCGAGGTGACGCTGCTTGACGGCACGACGGAGATCGAACTGCGGATCGACCCCAGGACCGGCGCCATCCTCGCCACCAAGACCGAGGCCAGTGACGAGAGCCCGCAGGAACGCGCCGCTGTCGCGGCTGCGAAGGTGACGCTGCTGCAGGCCATCTCCGGCGCCGAGGCGCAGGGCAACAAGGTGCTGTCGGCCGAATACGGGCACGAGGACGGCACGCTCGGCGTCGAACTGAAGGTCGCCGGTGCCTCCGGCAAGGTCACCGAGGTGATGGTGGACGCGGCAACCGGCGCGGTGATGCCCGCCGACCAGGACAGCTCGAATGACGAGAGCGACGAGGGGGACGAAGGCGGCGAGGAACAGGAAGGCTGATCCCGCAACGCCACCATGCGCCGCGCCCCGGACTTCGGGGCGCGGCGTTGTTTTGACGGTCGGGATGCGTCAGGCGATAGGTTGCGGGTCAGACCCTTGCCGGATCTTGCGGCAGCCGTCGCGCGACCTGCGCGACCGGCCGATAGATGACCCGCACCAAGGGAATGCGCGAGAAGATGCCGTCAAGCCAGCCCTCAAAGCCCTTGCGCAACCGCCCGCGCACCAGAACGCCAAGCGCCCGGATCCCCGCCAGCACCGCAGCAAGGCCAAGGAGAAAGGCGAGAGCGCCATGGTTCGGCCCGACGACCGCCGCGCCGGCGCCTGCCAGAAGATCACCCGTCCGGGTGCCCGGGCCGAACGCGCCCGCCAGCCGCGCCATGATCCATTGCAGGATCGCCAGCGTCAGGATGAGCGGCGCCAGGACCGCAAGACCGGTCAGGAACGTGCCGATCACGCCGCTTCGCCAAAGGCGTTTCAGAAATCCAACGTCGCTCGTTTTTGTCGATGTTGCGGGAATTTGACATGGTGGACATAAGAAAAAGACACCGAGTTTCCAAATCCAGAATGAAGAAACGATGATGACGGACGGGGGCGAGGACGTGCCGCTGATGCTCGAACTCGGTCTGGCCCTGCACAAGATGGGCGAAGAGGCGGTGGTAGACCTGACCCGTTTCGCGCTCGACGGGCCGGAGCGCAAGAAGCTGCGCGCCGCCCATGCTCGCGCCGCCCGCGACGGGCTGACGATGGAGATCGTCCGGCCGCCCCATGCCCCGGCGCTGATCGAGGCGCTGCGCGCCATCTCGGACGACTGGTTGCAGGCCAAGGGCGCGCGCGAAAAGGGGTTTTCTGTCGGCCGCTTCGATCCTGTCTGGTTGGGCCGCTGGCCGCTGGCGCTGGTGCGGCATCAGGGGCGGATCGTGGCCTTCGCCAACATCCTGCAAACCGACAGCCGGGCCATGGCCACCATCGACCTGATGCGCCATGCCGAAGGCGCGCCTGCCGGCACGATGGATTTCCTGTTCACCGACCTGATGTTGCGCCTGAAGGCCGAGGGCTATCGCGCCTTCTCGCTCGGCATGGCGCCGCTCTCGGGTCTTGCGCCCGAACGCAGCCGACGGCTGTGGGACCGCTTCGGCGCGCTGATCTACAGCCACGGCCGCAACTTCTACAATTTCGAGGGCCTGCGGGCGTTCAAGGACAAGTTCCATCCCGACTGGCGCCCCCGCTACCTTGCCGCACCCTCGGCCCTGCCGCCGCTTCTGACCCTTGCCGATGCGGCCCGGCTGATCGCCGGCAAGCGAGGGAACGGGTCTGCGGCGGTGCGACCAGAGACCTGACACCGAAAGCCGGAGTGCATTACCGATGCAGGACATCCGCCAGCAGCGGGTTGGGGAAGCGGCGCGCCTGGGTGACGGCGAAGAAGGTCTCGGTGATCCCGTCGAGCCGTGCCGCCTCGACCAGGGCCCCGGACGACAGCTCATCCAGC
>JBKBKC010000023.1:0-17922 GCA_046294265.1 Gemmobacter sp.
CAGCCGTGATTTTGCCTGCATCGAAGACTACCGGCGGTTTGTCGACATGCTGGTGGCCCGGCGCAACCGGCAGCGGGCAACGGCCGTTCAAGCGGAACAGCCGCACCTGAAGTCCCTGCCGCAGCGGCGCACGACAGACTTCACCGAGATCGTGGTGCCGGTCACGAGAACGGGTGGCTTCCTGGTCAAGAGCATCTTCTACAGCGCGCCATCGCAGCTGATCGGGCAGCGTCTGCGCGTCCACCTCTACGATGATCGCATCGAGGCGTTTCTCGGCAGCACCTTGGTGGTCAGCCATCCCCGGGCCCGTGGCCGTGGCGATGGTCACCGCGTGCATGTCATCAACTACCACCACGTCATCCATGCCCTGCGGCGCAAACCGCAGGCGCTGTGGAGCTCGATCTACCGCGACAGCCTGTTCCCCCGGACCGAATATGCCGCAGCTTGGAAGGTGCTGCAGCGCGACCTGCCGAGACGCGAAGCCTTGCGTAGTGGCGATGGAAGCCTGCGCCAGCGCGCATCACTGGGGCCGGGCGATCGGCGACCTTGGCCACGAGGTGCGGCTGATCCCACCCGCCTATGTGAAGCCGTTCGTGAAGCGCCAGAAGAATGACATGGCGGATGCCGGGGCAATTGCAGAAGCTGCTTCGCGGCCGACCATGCGGTTCGTGGCCGTGAAGAGCGAGGCCCAGCAGGCGGCGGCAATGGCCTATCGGACCCGCGACCTTCTGGTTCGTCAGCGCACACAGACGATCAACGCGCTGCGGGCACATCTGGCCGAGCAGGGCATCGTGGCCCCCACCGGCCCGGCTCATGTCGGGCGCCTGGCGGCAGTCATCGACGGCGACGATGGCATGTTGCCGGCCGCGGTGCGCGACCTCGCCCGCCTCTTGCTGGACCAGATTGCCGGGCTGGCCGAGAAGATCGCGGGCCTTGATTCTGAGCTTCGCAAGCGCGTGACCACCGACGAAACGGCGCGACGGCTGACGACGATCCCGGGAGTGGGGGCGGTGACTGCGGCGGCGATCACCACCTTCGCACCGCCGATGGAGACCTTCTCAAAGGGGCGAGACTTCGCCGCCTGGGTTGGCCTCACGCCGCGACAACACCCGAGCGGCGGCAAGGACCGGCTGGGTCGGACATCGAAGAGGGGCCAGCGCGACATTCGGCGGTTGCTGATCGTCGGTGCTGTTGCCGTGGTGCGATGGGCAGCACGCAAGGGCGCGCTCGAAGGCTCCTGGCTGACACGGATGATGGCGCGCAAGCCGAAGATGCTGGTCGCAGTGGCGCTGGCCAACCGAATGGCGCGCACAGCCTGGGCGCTGCTGCGCAAGGGTGAGGATTACAGGGATCCGGCGATGGCGGCCGCATAGGCCAGAGTCGTCGGTTTGTCGCTGGATGTGAGAGGGGGCGAGGGAACGTAAGGGCAGACGGTCGAGAGACCGGGTCGGGCGAACCAGCATTCCGGACGGAGCGCAATCGAGCGCGGGTAAGCGAACTGGTCCTGACCTGCATATCTCCATACAGGCCCGCGGCGCATGACAGGCCGCATCTTCGAGGCCGGACACACGACCGCACCTGATCACCTGCCCGACCGTGCCCAAGATTCCGCTTGCATCCAAGGGGGCGTCCACACACGTCCGGTCTGACCGCTGGCGTTCTGCCGCATCAGGCGCTCGATCCGGTGCAGCCCGCAGGCCAGCCCGTCCCCGAGCACCCCGCGCCAGACCTGGCGGTCGCCATAGGTGCGATCGCTGGCCTTGAAGCTCTTGTCGATCTCCACGACGAGCTTCGCGTCGTATCTCGCCCGGGCGCTGATCGGTCGCCTGAGCCAGGCGTGGAAGCCCGACCGAGAGACGCCCAGCACGACGCACATCCAGCTGACTGGCCAGATATGCCGATGCTTCGCAGCGAACGCGAACGTCATGTCGCTTCCCGCGCGAAGTAGGCCGCGGCCTTTTTTAGGATGTCACGCTCCGCCTTGAGCTTGGCGACCTCTTTCTTCAGGGCCGCGATCTCGGCCAGTTCCGAGCGTTGCTGGCCATTGCCGGGGAACGCCGTGGCTGGCGCCACCGTCACTTCACGCATCCAGCGCCGCAGCACGTTCTCGGCCAGATCCAGATCCCGGCAGGCCTGAGCGACCGACACGCCCCGCTCGGTCACCAGCTTCACGGCCTCAAATTTGAACTCCTTCGTAATCTTCCGTCTTACCATGTCCGATCTCCGTTTCCTTGGTCACGATCTTATCTTCGTGTCCACGGAACCGGCGGCAGCTCACAAAGCGAGGGCCGAGGAGCGGCTGGCACACATCTTGGGAAAGAGCGACCTTTCAAAGGCCTTCCGCTAGGCCCTGAACCGCTGGTCCTCCTTCTGCCTGTTCCTCGACGACGGCCGCGTGGCAATCACAACAATCCGGCCGAACGCGCGATGCAGCCAATTGGAATCGTAAGAAAAAACTGGCAATTCGCCGGTAGCGACGCTGGCGGCGAACCGCTGGCCCGCGCGATGACGCTGATCGAATGCGCCAAGATGAACGGCCTCGATCCGCAAGCCTATCTGGCCGAGGTGCTCACGCGCATCAACGACCACATCAACCCGCGGCTCCGCGAACTCCTCCCCCCGAACTGGAAGCCGCTGCCTGCCAAAGGCGACAAGAAGATCGCCGCCTGATCTGCGCAAATCTTCTCGACGTCGCTACTGCCGTCAGTAACGATGTCGTTTCGGCCACCACAGATCCCTGCCCAACACGCAAGGGCGGTTCCAATCGGGTGCTTACCGTTTGCGCGCACTGCGCCTGCCCCAAATCGGGGCCGGGTTTCGCGGTTCGGAAGGTGCAGGTCGATCCACCGGACCTGCGCGGATGATCGGAACCAACGGCCCGGTGGAGAGGCGCGAGGGGGGCCAGCCCCTCGGGATATTTCAGGACAGCAGAAGCCGGGACTGGGAGAGCGACGGCTCGATCCTATCCGCGTGGTCGGTGAGGGGCGTTAGCCGTGCGCTTCGCCGCGGTAGGCGGTCATGTGATCTTCCATCAATGTCTCGGCCGAGGGAAGGTCGGCGGTTGCTGCATCCGCGTCCACCAGCGAGGCGATGTCGGGTTCGATCTGCACGATGCCGCCGCACACCATGATCCAGGCCGAGGGGTTCGAGAGCCGCAGCGCCACGATCAGGCGCGCCAGCGGGAACAGCATGCGCCCCGACGAGGCCGAGAGTCCGATGATGGGATAGCTCGACTGGCCGATCTCGGCCACGAGGCGGTCATGGTCCAGGCCGGCGCGCAGGTCGATTTCCCAGCCGTGAAGCGTCAGGATGTCGGCCGCCATCGCCACACCAAGAACATGGGTTTCGCCCGGGACCGAGGCGAATACCGCGCGGAAACTGTCGGCGCGCGGGCGGGCGGGGGCGAACATCCTTCGCAGCCCGCGCATGATGGCGTAGATTCGCCCCGCCGCCAGCACCACCTCGACCGAGGCGATCTGATCGTCGTCCCACAGCTGGCCCAGGCGGCAGGCAGCGCCAGCGAGATAGAGGTCGTAGAGTGCCTCGACCGGGACACCGCGGGCGCGGACCTGCATGAGGATCTCGGTCGCCTCGCGGTCGTCGGCGGAGATGAGCGCGCGGGTCAGCGCCTCGATGCAGCTTTGCCGGTCGTCACAGGTGACCACGGGTGCCGCCGGTGTCACTACCACCCGGCCGGAGAGCCGCGCCAGCACCTCGGAAGCCAGCGCCTCGACCGCATTCGACGGAAGACGCTGCGTCGTGGAGAAAAGGTCCTTGGCGCGTGCGAAAGCGTTCGCGTCCAGAACGGCGTCGTTATCGTGTGTTGCCATTGTCTTGCCTCTTCGCAGCGCTTGGCGGCGAATCCCCCTGCATGACTGATCCTAGCAGGATGGGAGTGTCGAGCAAGCCTGACAGTTCATGCGGCAGATTTTCTGAGACGTCGATTATTCAGGGAAATGTGTCCACTTTGGTTGACAGATGCTGCGGGGCCGCGCGTCTGCAAGGGCCATCACGGCGCAGTGGCGCGGGCAAAAACCCGGTCGATCATCACCTGGGTGCCGCGGCTGAACTCCAGGGGGCAGGGATAGGCCGTGCCGTGGCGCAGGCTCTCGCCGAAGGCCTCGACCTGCAGGACGTAATGGTTGACGCCCGGAAACCGCTCGGTCGTCACGCTCATCCCTGGGCGGTGCAGTTCCAGCCGCGCCTCTCCAAAGACATTGGCGTTGAAGGGGCAGGTCAGGCGGATCATACCCGCGTCGCCCTGGAACACCATCTCCTGCCGGGGAAAGAGGCGCATGGAGGTCATCGCCGAATAGGTGAAGCGGTGACCATTTCCGGCAAAGGTGCCGGTGACTTGCGCCCAGGTGTCCACGCCGTTCTCGAGGGTCATCCGGGCGTCCAGCACCTCGGGTTCGGCGCCGGTGGCAAAGCGGGCGGCGCCGTAAGTATAGACGCCGATGTCGCGGATGCCGCCGCCGCCGGTTTCGGGGCGGTTGCGGATATTGGCGGGATCGTGGCGGTTGTCGTAGCTGAAAGCCCCGTCCACATGGCGCAGCGGGCCGATGGCGCCTTCGGCAATGAGGGCGCGGGCACGCTGCCATTGCGGGTGGTGCACGATCATGTAGGCCTCGGCCGCAAGCAGACCGGTGGCATCGCGCGCGGCGATCACGGCGTCGAAGTCGGTGGCGGTCAGCGCCAGCGGCTTTTCGGTCAGCACATGCTTGCCCGAAGCGAGGGCCCGCAGCGTCCATTCCACATGCAGGTGGTTTGGCAGCGGCACATAGACCGCCTCGATGGCGGGATCGGCCAGAAGGTCGTCATAGCTGTCATGCACCCGCAGACCCGGGGCGAGGGCCGCGAAGGGCGCTGCGCGGGCGGGATCGGAGGTGGCGAGGGCGGCCAGTTGCGCGCCGCGCGCCGCGTGGATCGCGGGCGCCATGTGCTCGCGTGCGAATTTCGCGGCACCGAGGATGCCCCATTGCACGGCTGTGCCCATCGTCCTGTCCTTTCCCTGCGATTCCTGCCGTGTTCTAGTCCGCGGCGGCGCGCGAGGGAAAGCCTGGGTCATGGTCACACATGGCAAGTCCGGAGACCGATGAGGGTGATATCGATGACGTCGAGGTAATTCTCGGCGGTCTTGCGTCGCGGCTGGCGACGCGGCGGGCGTTTTCTGGGTTTATGATAGCGCCGCTCGCCAAGGGTCGCCGACCAGAGAGCGAACGATCGAAAGCCATGCGCTATCTGCAGGATTTCCGCATTGGAATTATGGGACGACCTTGCGCGCCTACATGGATTTGCGAACATTGCCAAAGGCGCGATCCGCCCGCGGGATGAAGGGCTCGGGCCGGCCGTTGCCCATGACAGGATCGAAACCCGGACGGTCCGGCGTCTGTGGAGCTGTGATGGTCGACCTCATCGGCTGACCCGTGACGTTGGCACGGAGGTGCATGCCGTTCGTGAAACCACCTCCGCAACGACCGACAGTCCGTCACCTTTGCCATGGGGCGAGAACCGGTGGCGCGTGATGGTTCAGCCCACTTCTGCGCCCGCCGCCCGACGATTGGCGCGGACCAACCTCGCCGGTTTGCGCAAAGGGGCGGCGACCACCGGCGCGATGTCGATCATCTGGGCCGCATCCGGCACGATCGCGCTTTCGGTCAGTGCGCCCGGCGGGTTCCTCAGGTCAATACGGCCTGGCAAGCCCTGCGGCGCCAAGGCAGGTTTCCATCGGTGCGCTGCATCAGGGCGAAGAGTTCCCCCTGTGCCACCGGGAGGAGACCGCCCTTCCGGGGCAGGGGCAGGGCAAAACCGCAAGGATCGGGTCGCACCGTCAGGGCAAGGGTTGCATGGTCCGGGCAGGCAGCAGAGGTGTTACATGTCCATCCGTTTCTCTCCCGTCCCCACCGATCTCGCGCGCGCTTGGCGCGCGGGAGCACCCGACGCCAACGGCCAGCCTCCAGAGCGGCATCGTGCCATGGGTTCGGGCAACCCCTGCCGGCACTGCCTTGGCCTGATCCCCGAAGGCGCCGCGATGCTGGTGCTGGCGCATCGACCTTTTCCGACGCCGCAGCCCTATGCGGAGGTCGGGCCGATCTTTGTCTGTGCCGATGACTGCGCTGCCGGGGGCGGTGCGGGGCTGCCGGCGATGCTCGCCTCGCCCGACTATATCCTGCGGGGCTATGGGGTGGATGACCGGATCGTCTATGGGACAGGCGGGGTCGTGACGACGCCGGACATCCCTGCCCGCGCGATGGTGCTGCTGGCCGATCCGGGGGTCGCCTATGTGCATGTCCGCTCGGCGCGGAACACCTGCTTTCAGTGCCGGATCGAGCGCGGATGATGGCGGCGCAACGCAGGTGTCCCACGGTGGGACACCATCCAGCCTTATTGAATTCAGAGACTTGGCGCCAGAAATTCAGGGTTTGTTAACATCTGAACGTTTGCCGCGGGCACAGATCGACGGCCGCCGCCCGGCCTGCGCGCTCTCCACCACAACGGCGATCCGGGGCGTGCGGGTCTCGGCCTGCGGGCGGTCTTGATCCATTCCAGCGTTCCGCGCCGGGCCAAGGGGGGCATCGCGGCCCAGAACGCGGCCACCCCCGCCACGCCAAGCGCCGCCGTCAGGTCGGGCGGGTCGATCAGGATCATGCTGCGGTCGGCGTCCATCGCGCTTGTCACGCTGTCGATCCAGCCCCGGCACAGGCGTTCCTCGATCTGCACGTCACAGGCCGGATCGTCGGAGAGGGGCCGCTTGAAACTGGCCAGCCGAACGGGGCCACGCTGTTGGTGGTGCGCCAGCAGCAAATCGCGCAAGTCGGTCCGGCCTTGAGCTGTCAGCACCGGCGCTTCTTCGGCGGCGCGCGCCATCGGCCGCGCCCCTGCGCCGCGTCCCAGTCCCGCAGCCACCGCTTGGGCGCCGCCGCACGCCAGCCCGCCCGCAGGCGGGCGCGCATCAAGTCAGGGTGGATCCGGTCCGCCGCGACCCGCACATAGGGGTGGGCGGCGTAGTGGGGGTGCAGCACGAAGGTGTCGGGGTCGGTGGCGATCATCAATGCGCCTCGGCCCAGTTCGCCCCCCGGCCCGCCTCCACCACCAAGGGCACGGTCAGGTGGACAGCGGGGGCGGCGGCCCCCTCCATCACGTCGCGGGCGGCGGCGGTCAGGCGGTCGGCGTCATCCTCGGCCACCTCGAACAGCAATTCGTCATGGACCTGCAAGAGCATTTTCGCGTCCAGCGCCGCGATGGCCCCCGGCATGCGGATCATCGCGCGGCGGATCACGTCGGCCGCGGTGCCCTGGATGGGGGCGTTGATGGCCGCGCGTTTGGCGAACCCCGCTCCGGGCCCCTTGGCGTTGATCTCGGGCGTGTGGATGCGGCGGCCGAACATCGTCTGAACATGGCCATGCGCGCGGGCGAAGGCCACGGTGTCATCCATGTAGGCGCGGATGCCGGGGAAGCGTTCAAAGTAGCGGTCGATGAAGGCCTGCGCCTCGGCCCTGGGGATACGCAGGTTTCGTGCAAGTCCAAAGCCGGAAATGCCGTAGATCACGCCGAAATTGATCGCTTTTGCACGGCGGCGCACGTCTGCCGTCATCTGGTCCAGCGGCACGCCGAACATTTCGGAGGCGGTCATGGCGTGGATGTCGATGCCGTCCTTGAAGGCCTGGCGCAGGGCGGGGATGTCGGCCATCTGCGCGAGGATGCGCAACTCGATCTGGCTGTAGTCGAGGCTGACCAGCACGCGGCCCTTCGGGGCCACGAAGGCCTCGCGGATGCGGCGGCCTTCCTCGGTGCGCACGGGGATGTTCTGCAGGTTCGGATCGGTCGAGGCCAGCCGCCCGGTGCTGGCCCCTGCGATGGAATAGCTGGTGTGGACGCGGCCCGTTTCGGGGTTGATATGGTCCTGCAGCGCGTCGGTGTAGGTGCTTTTGAGTTTCGACAGCTGCCGCCAGTCCAGCACCCTTGCGGCAAGCTGCGCGCCCTGGGGGTGGGCATCCTGCAGCGTGGTGATATCCTCAAGCACATCCGCGCCGGTGGCATAGGCGCCGGTCTTGCCCTTTTCGCCGCCGGGCAGGCCCATCTCGTCGAACAGGATCTCGCCCAGTTGCTTTGGGCTGCCCACGTTGAAAGGGCGGCCCGCGAGGCCCTGGATCTCGTCCTCCAGCCCCGCCATCTTTTGCGCGAAGGCGTTGGACATGCGGCTGAGCGTGTCGCGGTCCACCGCGATCCCCGCCATCTCCATCCCGGCCAGAACCGGCACCAGCGGGCGTTCCAGCGTCTCATAGACCGTGGTGACGCGGGCGCGATGCAGCTGCGGCTTGAACGTGCGCCACAGGCGCAGGGTCACATCGGCATCCTCGGCGGCATAGGGCACGGCATCGGCCAGGGGCACGCGGTCGAATGTGATCTGCGCCTTGCCCGACCCCAGAAGGGATTTGATCGGAATGGGCACATGGCCGAGGTAGGTTTCCGACAGCCCGTCCATCCCGTGTCCGTGCAGGCCCGCATGCATGGCATAGGACATCAGCATCGTGTCCTCGATGGGGGCCAGCCGGATGCCGTGGCGGGCCAGGATCTTCCAGTCGTATTTCATGTTCTGGCCGATCTTGAGGATGCCCGGATCCTCCAGCACCGGCTTCAGCGCCGCCAGCACCTCGTCCATCGGCACCTGGCCGGGGGTCAGCGCATTGTCGGCGAACAGGTCGCCCCCGCCCGCGCGGTGGCCCAGCGGGATATAGGCCGCCGCCCCCGGCTCCACCGCCAGCGAAATACCCACGAGATCGGCGCGCATCTCGTCGAGGCTGGTGGTTTCGGTGTCCACCGCCACCCAGCCGCGCGCGCGGATGCGGTCGATCCAGCGGTCCAGCGCCGCGCGGTCGGTGACGGCCTCGTAGGCGGCCGCGTCGAAGGGCGTCCCGGCCGCGCCGTGGCCTTGCGCCGGTGGCGCCTCGGTGGGGGCCTCGGACACGGGCGGCGGGGCCACCTTGAGCCGTTCGGCCACGCGGCGGGTGAGGGTGCGGAACTCCATGAGCGCAAGGAAGGCCATCACCTGATCGGGGTCGGGCAGGCGCACCTCAAGGTCATCCAGCGTCACGTCGAGGGGGGCGTTGCGGTCCAGCGTGACGAGTTGCTTCGAGATGCGGATCAGGTCGGCATTGTCCACAAGCGCCTCGCGCCGCTTGGGCTGCTTGATCTCGGAGGCGCGGGCAAGAAGCGTTTCGAGGTCGCCGTATTCCTGGATCAGCATGGCGGCGGTCTTGATCCCGATGCCGGGGGCGCCGGGGATGTTGTCCACCGAATCGCCCGACAGCGCCTGCACATCGGTCACGCGGTCGGGGCCCACCCCGAATTTCTCGGCCACCTCGTCGGGGCCGATCACGCGGTCCTTCATCGGGTCGCGCATGATGGTGCCGCCGCCCACCAGCTGCATCAGGTCCTTGTCGGACGAGATGATGGTGCAGCGCCCGCCCGCCTCGTTGGCAAGGCGGGCAAGGGTGGCGATGATGTCGTCGGCCTCAAAGTTGGGCGTCTCCAGGCAGGCTACGTTGAAGGCGCGCGTGGCATCGCGGGTCAGCGGGAACTGCGGGCGCAGATCCTCGGGCGGTTCGGGGCGGTTGGCCTTGTAGGGGGCGTAAAGGTCATTGCGGAAGGTCCTGGAGGAATGGTCGAACACCACCGCGATATGGGTGGGCGCGTCGCCCGATCCGTTGCGCGTAAGCTCGTTCCACAGGATGTTGCAGAACCCCGCGACCGCGCCCACCGGCAGGCCGTCGGATTTGCGCGTGAGGGGGGGAAGCGCGTGATAGGCGCGGAAGATATAGGCCGAACCGTCGATCAGATGCAGGTGGTGGCCGGGGCCGAAGGTCATGGGGCTTCCTTTCGGGCGCTCTTCGCTTCCCTCCGGTCGCTCATCGCCGCGCACCGAGGAGCGCCCGCAAGGGCACGAGGAGGGGCGGTCATCGCGTCGGGTTGGCGTGGCTGTGATGCACGAACCGCTTGTCGCAATAGCCGCACTCGACCCAGCCGGTATCCTCGGGGATCACCAGCCAGACGCGGGGATGGCCCAGCGCGCCCTCGCCCCCGTCGCAGGCGACCTTCCAGGCCGTCACAACCTCGGTTTCGGGGGCATCTGTGGGCATCGGCGTTCTCCGTGATGTTGCAGCGCACCCTAGCCGGGCAGGGCGGGGGGCGGCAAGGTGCAAGCTGTGCGCGCGCGGTCGTGGCCCCGGCCCCTTGGAGCAGCCTCCTTCCGTTCGCGCGGGCATGTTCTTCTCCGCGTGCCCCCGAAACCGGCGGACGCTCCGATCCGCAGCGGACAAAACCCGGCCGGAAGGGTCTGTCGCGTGGTAATCACCCGGCGTGAGCGCGTTGTACACGCGCACGAGGCTTCGGACCAGCACGACGTCTTCCTGCGCCCTGAACAGCGCGGTCCTTTCGCGACACAAGGCCGGTTCGTCGGGAACAGAGGTAGGTGCCGCCTCTCTCCTTCTTCCGTCTTCAAATATCCTCGGGGGGTGAGCGGCAAAGCCGCGAGGGGGGCAGAAGGCCCCCCTGCCCCGCCGCAGCCTCGCGCGAGGTCAGATTGCCGGGTCCAGCATCCGGCCGAGGCTGCGGCCGCCGAGGATGTGGAGATGGTAGTGCGGCACCTCCTGCAGGCCCGCCTCGCCGGCATTCGCGATGGCGCGGAAGCCCGCGCCACCGGCACCGGGATTCACGCCCAGCAGCGTGCAGACCTCGGCCGCCGCGCGGTGGAAATCGGCGATCTCGGCCTCGGAGGCATGGGCGGCGAAATCGGCGAAATCGACATAGGCGCCCTTGGGGATCACCAGCACATGCACCGGAGCCTGGGGGTGGATGTCGTGGAACGCGAGCGTGTGGGGCGTTTCCAGCACGGTCCTGTTCGGGATCTCGCCCCGCAGGATGCGGGCGAAGATGTTGGCGGGGTCATAGGCATGGGGCATGTTGTCAATCCACGAAAAGGTATTCGGTTTCAGCGATCTTCTTCGCCCTGTCGCCCGGTATCCCGAGGAAGGCCGACAGGGCCAGCGTGTTTTCCTCGGGCCCCGCCGACTGGCGCATCCGGTAGAGGCCTGCAAGATCGGCGTCGCGGATGCGGTCACTTTCGAACCGCAGGTCATAGCGGATGGTGGGCATCAGGCGGTCGATCACCTCGTCGGGGGTGCGGTCGCCCGCGAGGCCCACGCGGCGGGCATGGCCGAGGAGATAGTCGTCGGTAAAGTCGCACTCGATCTCCAGGAACCGCGTGCGGGCCTTGTCGGAGGCGAAGTCGCGCATCAGGTCCACATTGGCGGGGTCGATGCACATCACCAGATGATCGGACTGCCAGTAGTCGAAGAGCATCCGCACCAGGGCGCGGCGGTGGCGGGTGCGCTTTTCCAGCGTCGTCTCGATCCCGCCGAGGTCGGGCAGCGGGGTCGAGGCCTCGTTGAACAGGTAATCGACCGCCGGATAGTTGGTTTCCTGCCGCACCCGTTCCACCAGCCGCTTGGCCACATGCCATTTCTTGCAGATCACCATGAGGAGGGTGCGCTCGCGCCCCAGGCTCGATTCGGTTTCCCAGAACCGCGGGGCAAAGCGGCGCCCGATGCGGCCGCGGCCCGAGAGGAACTGGAACAGCATCCGCCCCTCGTTCGAGATGGGAAAGCGCAGGCCGGTGGCGGTGTAGAGCTGGCCCAGGCGCTGCTTGAGGTCCATCGCGTCTGGGCTGATCTTGCGGGCGAAAAGATAATCCTGCGAGATCAGGAGGTCATACTGGTCGTTGTAGAAGGTGACCGGCATCCCGTAGTCGGTGAACATCAGGAAGGTGAGCGTGCGGGTGCGGATGTCGGCCTCGGCCACCAGGTGGCGCACGAGGGTCTGGAAGAACGTCTCGTCCGGTATCCAGGTGGTGGCAAAAAACCGCATCACGTCGCGGCGGCGGCGGCAGAATTCAAGGATCGCCTCGATGGTGCGTCGGCGCAGGCACCACCATTGGCTGCCGATCATCATCTGGATGTCGGCGGGCACTTTGCGCGCAAGGCCCAGGCGTCTTTGCCATTCCATCGAGGCGTAGAACAGCGTCTTGCGGTTGCGCTCGTTGAACCAGTGGCGGTAGATCAGCCGCTCTTCCTTGATGCCGGTCTTGATCCAGTCGGAGCGAAAGAAGTCAAAGCTCTCGACATAGTCCACATCGTCGCGGTCAAGGAAATCATGCGCGTATTCGGCCGATTTGATCGGCATGCAGTCGCCCGACAGCATGTAGAAATGCGTGGCGCGGGGGAAGGCCTCGACGGCGGCGCGCACGGCCTCCAGCGTGGCGGCGACGAGGCTCCATTCCCCCCAGCCGCATTTGTGCCGCCGCCGCGCGAAGATCACGCCGGGGTTCACCTCCAGCGCGGTGCGGATGCGGTCAAAGTCGGCGGGCTTGGCGCGGCCATCGAAGTGGATGGCCACGTAGTCACCCGCCGCCGTCAGCCTGCGGGCCTGCGCGATGATCCCCTCGGGGTCCTTGTGGCACAGAAGGATGTAGGCGATTCTTGCCATGCCGGAAACGTCGCTGCCTCTGCCGTGTGGTTGTTTCCACTAAATAGCGTTATCGGTCATTGAAAAGACAGAGTTTGTTTGCTTCCTTGTGTGCCGACGCGCCTGGGGTGGCGATTGCGCCCGCAGGACGGGCAAGTGGCGGACGGAAGGATTGCGTTCATGGGGTTTCCCGGCACCTGGATGACCGAGAGCGGCAGCGTCATCTACCGCGTGGTGCCCAAATGCGCCTGCTCCACCATCGGGCAGATCATGTTCTACGCCGATCATGGGCGGTTTTTCGACGGCGACATCCATGATGCGACGGAAGGACTGCACAAATGGGCCCGCGAGGACAGCCAGCGCGTGATCGAGAAGGCGGTGAAGGCGCGCAAGACCTATGCCTTCACCTGCGTGCGCAACCCCTATACCCGTGTGCTGTCGTCGTTCTTTGACAAGATCTGCGGCATCCAGCGGAACGGCAAGCGCTATCGCGGCAACCTCGTGCCCCTGCTGACACAGAAATACGGGGTTGAGGTGGGCGGGCCGGACGGCACGGAGGCGTTTGACCAGATCGCGAGTTTCCGCCGGTTCCTGCTGTTCGTGCGCGACACGATCCGCTGGAAGAAGCCGATGGAGCCTGACATCCACTGGTCGGCCATGGCGGGCCACATCTCGACCTTCATCGTGAACGGCGGGCGCTATGACCGGATATTCTTCACCGAGGATTTCAACGCGGGCATGCAGGACGTGCTGGATGCGATGAAGCCGAGGCACAGGATCGACCTGAAGAAAATCCCCCGGTTCAACGAAAGCGAGGGGCACGGCCCCAAGCGCCTGCATCCGGTCGAGGATTACTTTGACGACCTGTCGCGCCATCTCATGTGGGAGATCTACAAGCGCGACTTCCAACTGTTCCGCTATGATTTTGACAACCCCGCCAACAAGATGCCACGGGGCGAGGTCGATCTGGCCGAAGTGCACGCCAAGCTGGGGGAATGATGCAAAAGGGCGGCCCTGTGGCCGCCCGTTCTGCATCCTCTGGCGGGAACCAAACTGGAGCGGGCGATGAGATTCGAACTCACGACCCTAACCTTGGCAAGGTTATGCTCTACCCCTGAGCTACGCCCGCACTCCGTTTCGGTGAGCGCTGATTTACAAACAGGCGCGGAAGGCCGCAAGGGGAAAATCGCGAGGATCGTGGTTATCGCACCCAGAGCCCCTCACGCTTGATCCGGTTGCGGATGGCCTGTTCGCGGCGCGGAAGATCGGCGCGGTCAAAGAGGGCGCGCACCGCGGCCCCCTGCGCCTTTTCCAGCATCCGCTTCATCGGGCCATAGGCGCGAAGCACCTTCTGCACCCGCGGCTCTGCGGCGACCCGCATCATCACCTCCACCGCGTGGTCGGATTCGCGGGCAAAGAACAGCGGCAGGACACGCCAGTGGCAGGTCACGTCGCCATCCATCCCCGCAAGCTCCGGCCCGGGCCGCCCGCCGCCGAAGGCGTGAATGACAAGCGGCAGCGCCACCTGGTCCAGCCAGGGATCGAGCGACTGGCACACCAGTTCCGGCAGAGGATTGTGCAGGATCGACAGCGCGGTGTCCAGAAAGCGCGCCCCGAAGGCTTGCGGGTCAGCCCCGAGGAACCAGCCCGCGTTGAAGTAGAGGTAGCGCTGCCAGTATTCGTCGGGCTGCGAAAGGTCGAGGCTGCTGGCAAAATCGAGGCCGAAGCGGTCGAACAGCGCGCGCCAGATGGCGGTATAGCCGGGGCCGTAAAGCTCGGGCTGGGGCCAGGTGCCCTCGCGGCGCATCGAGGCGGCAGGGCGGGAAAAGTCGAACGGAACGCCGGAGAGAGCGCCGGTCACCAGGGTGTCGGTGTCGAGGAACAGGAACGGGCCGGGGGGCAGCGCGGCCAGCCCCTCGATCTTGTTCCCGTAAGGATAGCGCGCGCCGAAATGGCGGTTCTCGAAGGGCAGGATCTCGGCCCCCATCTGCAGCAGCAGGTCCCGCGCGGCCGGGTCCTCTATGCGCGGGTCCTCGGGCCAGAGGGGGCCGGGCTGCGGCTCCATCAGGATCACGCGGCCCGCGAAGGCGGGGTCCTGGGCGCGCAGCGAAGCCACCAGCAGCACCGCCTCATAGGTCAACCGCCCGGCCTGAACCACCGCCGTCAGCGTAAAGGGTTGCGCCTGTGACTGGGTTTCCGTCATGCTGTCCTCATCGCGGCCCCCGGTCGGGCCGTTCGACTATGGCGCGCGGATCCGGGATGCGGAAGGGAAAAGCCATGCGGACTGGTCTGTTGCTGGCGGCGATGGTGTCGGGCGGAGCAGGCACGGCCACCGGCCAGCAGTTCACCACGGCGGCCGAGGTGCGCCCCATCCTGGAGATGACAAAGGCCAACTGGGTGGCGGTGCGCGAATATGACGGGCAGGACCTGCTGTATTTCACGCATCTTCTGGCGTGGCGCTGCGGGATGAACGCGGTGCGGTTCTCGGTCAACACCGCGAATGTGGATCACGAGTGGCCGCTGGAGCCCTGCTATGAAGGCACCGAATCCCCCAACGCGATCAAGGCCGAAACCCATCTGCCCTTCACCGCCCTCCCGCTGGGATCGGTGGGCAGCGTGGTGGTGGTGGTCGAACTGGACGACGGCAGCTTCCTGCCCGCGACCTATGAGCGGGCGCAGATCCTGCTCCCCTGACGTCACCCCGGCGGGGTGAAGCGCAGCGAGAGGCAGGACATGCCGCCATCAAGCTTGGCGCATTCCGAATTGCCGATCTCGCGCAGGGCGTATCCGGCGCGGTCCAGCGCCTCGGCGGTGCGGGGAAAGCCTGCGGCCATCAGCACGGCCGCGTTGAACCGGATGGCGTTGGCTGCGGCCTCCTCGCCTTCGGCAGTGTGGATGACGCGGTAGCCCGCGAAACAGCCGGTGGCGGCAAGGCGCGGGGTGGCGAGGATTGTCTCGGCATCCAGCAGCGAACAATCCGTCTTGAAGTGCAGCACCCCCGGCGGCATTTCCACCTCGCGCAGCCGCCAGCCCCATGCGGCCACGATCCCCGCCAGTTCGCCGATCCCGGCGGCATTGGTGCGGGCCGAGCGGCCCACGAGGATTTCCGTCTCGCACATCAGGACATCGCCGCCCTCGATAAAGCTGCCCTCGCCCGTGATGCGCGCGAGATCGCCGTAAAGCGCCGACAGATGCGGGGCCATCTCTGCCGCCTCGCCCAGACGCGAGGGCGCGCCGGGGCGCATGATCACGGCGCCTTCGGGCAGGCACAGCGCGGTATCCTCGACAAAGAGGGCGTCGGGGAAGGCCTCCAGCGCGTCAAGCTCGATCACCGTCGCCCCGAGGTCGCGCAGGGTGGACACATAGGCGGCGTGGTGGGCCAGCATCAGATCGAGGTCCGGCGTGCCGGTGTCCACCGCACGCAGGCCGCCGGTGACCGTGGCCGCCGGGCGGCGGGTGATGGCATGGGTGAAGTCATGGCTTTTCGGCATCGGCCCCTCCGGTGATCCTGCCGTGATAGCCCCGGCGCGGGGCCGGAGTCGAGATCACCCCTGCGCTGTCAGGCCCTGCACGAGGGCAGGAAGTTCGGCCCAGTCGGAAAAGGCCGCGTGATGGGGCAGTCGGTCCAGCGGGGTCTGCCGGTAGCCTTCTGTGAAGATCAGGAACGGCAGGCCCGCGCGGGCGGCGGTTTCGGCATCCACCTCGCTGTCGCCCACATAGATGACCGGCGATGTCCCCAGCGCTGCCACCGCCGCCAGCAGGGCTGCGGGATCGGGCTTGCGCAGGGGCAGGCTGTCGCCACCGACCACCACGGCAAAACGGTCCAGCATCCCGAAGTGGCGCAGGACCGAGAGGGTGGGCGCGTGCGGCTTGTTGGTGCAGATGCCGAAGGTGCAGCCCATGGCCGCGAGCACGTCCAGTGCCGCCACCACACCGGGATAAAGCCGGGTCAGCCCCACCGCATCGTCATATCCGGCGGTAAAGCTGGCCATCATGCGGGCGTGGCGGGGGCCGGTGGGGTTGTCACCGCTGGCCTCCAGCAGGCGCGCCACCAGATGCGGCACACCCCTGCCGATGAAGCTGCGCACCTGTTCATGCGTCATCGGGGCAAGCCCCTCTTCTGCCAGCACGCGATTGGCAGCGGCATGGATGTCCGGCGCGCTGTCGATCAGCGTCCCGTCCAGATCGAAGATCACCGCCGTCATGCGCGGGGCCTCAGGCCGGGGTCACGCCATCGCACCGCTCGCCGCCTCCGCCGCCGTCCGGATCGCCCGGATGTTCACGCCGTAAGGGGCAGGATCGGCGACCGAGCCACCCTTGAACACCGCCGAGCCCGCCACCAGCACATCCGCCCCCGCTGCCGCCACCAGCGGCGCCGTGTCCACGGTCACGCCGCCGTCGATCTCGATATGCACGGGGCGGTCGCCGATCATGGCGCGCAGTCGGCGCACCTTGTCGATCTGGCTGTGGATGAAGCCCTGCCCACCAAAGCCGGGGTTGACCGTCATCACGCAGACCAGATCCACCATGTCCAGCAGACAGTCCACCGCCGCCACATCCGTCCCCGGATTGATGGCAAGGCCAGCCTTGCAGCCCGCCCCCCGGATCGCCTGCAAGGTGCGGTGGATGTGGGGGCCGGCCTCAAGATGCGCGGTCAGGACGTCGGCCCCCGCGCGGGCGAAGGCGTCGATGTAGGGATCGACCGGCGCGATCATCAGATGCACGTCCATCACCCCCTTGATATGCGGGCGGATGGCGGCGCAGGTTGCGGGGCCGAAGGTGATGTTGGGCACGAAATGGCCGTCCATCACATCGACATGCACCCAGTCGGCCCCCTGCCCCTCGACCGCGCGGCACTCGGCACCGAAATTGGCGAAGTCTGCGGCCAGGATCGACGGCGCTATCCTGATGCGGCGGTCAAAACTCATGGCGTGGCTCCCCTGCATCCGCGGCCAACACCCTCTAGCGCAGGGGGTGCGGTGGCGTCCAGCGGTAGTGCCCTAGTAGGCCCCTCGCCCGGTCAGCACCACGGCAAAGGTGCGCCACAGGATCGCCAGATCGCCCCGCAGGCTGGGCGCGCGCAGATAGGACACGTCCATGCGCACCATGTCGTTGAATGCCACATCCGCACGCCCCGACACCTGCCAGACGCCAGTGATCCCTGGCAGCCCCTGCAGCCGTTCGAGCGCCACGGCAGGATAATCGGCCACCTCGGAAGGCAGCGCCGGGCGGGGGCCCACCAGGCTCATATCGCCGCGCAGCACGTTCAGCAGCTGCGGCAGCTCGTCCAGCGAAGAGCGTCGCAGGAAACGACCGAAGGGGGTGACCCGGGGATCGTCCTTCATCTTGAAGCAGACGCCCGCCCGGTCGGACCCGGACAGCAGTGCGGCGCGCCGCACC
>JBKBKC010000024.1:0-17043 GCA_046294265.1 Gemmobacter sp.
ATAGGTCGCGTCGATCATCACTGTCTTCGGAACCGTTGCTTCGGAGGCCAGCCCCTCCATCACCCGAGAGAAGATGCCCCTGTCGCTCCAACGCTTCCACCGATTGTAAAGGGCCTTCGGCGGGCCATACTCCTTGGGCGCATCGCACCACCGCAAGCCATTGCGATTGAGGAAGATAATACCGCTCAGGACACGCCGGTCATCGACCCGCGGCATACCGTGGCTCTTCGGGAAGAACGGCCGAAGCCGGGCTATCTGTGCGTCCGTCAGCCAGAAGAGATTGCTCATCGTCACCCCCATCAGTTCGGGAGCTTGAACCACGCAGCTGACGCGACCCCAAGCAGATCAATCGGTCCTGACCCTAGAGCCTCCCGACCTCGGGCTTGGCGCGATGGCCGACGATGCGCGTGGCCGGGCCGACGGCTATCGCGAGGCCGCAGGCGTGCTGGCCGATGCCGCAGGCCGCCGCCGGCCAGTTGGCAGGCGCTGCGCGACGCGGTGACCGGCACCGGGACGGAGGCGGAAGCCGCGTTGGCAGATGCCGCCGGTTCGGCGGATGCCCTGAACACCGAACCGGACGACACCGCAGCCGCTGCCGGAAGTGAAGGTGCCGCCGCGCGCGACGCCGGGGCGGCGGCGACTGAAGGGGCTGATCAGGCCGCGACGGGCTGGGGTGCGGTGACTGCAGCACTCACCGACTATGCCGCCAAGGCGCGCGACATCGGCGGTGATATCGGCCAGGGGCTGGTCGGGGCCTTCACCTCGGCCAAGAACGCGGTGGGCGAATTCGTCAAGACCGGGAAGCTCGACTTCCGCGATCTGGTCACGTCGATGATCGCCGATCTGGCCAAACTGGCTGCCCGGCGCTTCATCCTCGGGCCGATCGCCAACGCCCTTTCCGGAGCGCTTGGCGGTGCGGGCGGTATCTTCGCCAACATCCTGCACGCCGGTGGCATGGTCGGATCGCCGGGCCCCGGTCGTATAGTTCCTGCGCTGGCCTTTTCCAATGCCCCGCGCATGCACGGGGGCGGATGGGCCGGGATCAAGCCGGGCGAGGTTCCAGCGATCCTGCAACGCGGGGCGCGCGGGGGGCCGGAACGGCGCACGCAAGTGGTCGAACTGGCCTCCGGCGATGAGGAACGCAACGCCAGCTGGGCCAACAGCCGACGCCGCCATGATGTCGCCTACGGCATCCGCCGCGCTGACGATCTGGCGGCGGTTGTGGCCTTCATCGCCGCAAGGTCCGCCTCTTCTCCATGATCGAACCCGTCAATGCCCTCGAACAGGAAAAGGCCAAGGGCAAGGCCGGCCAGATCGCCGAAGGCTTGACCAAGCTCGACCTCGTGATCCTGGACGAGTTGGCATACCTGCCATTCAGCGCATCAGGCGGGGCACTGCTGTTCCACCTGCTGAGCAAGCTCCATGAGCGCACCAGTATCATCATCACCACCAATCTCAGGTTCAGCGCATGGGTAACGGTCTTTGGTGACGCAAGGATGACCGTCGCCTTGCTCGACCGTCTCACCCGCCGCTGTCACATCCTCGAGACCGGAAACGACCGCTTCCGCTTCAAGGCCAGCTCGGCAGTAGCCAAAACGAAAAGGAAGAACACGCATGCCGTGACCCCAGCATAATCCGCGGAACATGATCTTCAGGGGGGTCAATCCTCGATGAAAAACCCGGATCACTTCCGGGTGGAAATCAACACTTTCAGGACGTTTCGGGCGCTGAGTTTCATGATGGAAACTCCGTTCTGGAGGTGAAAAGGGATGGCTTGTCGGGAGAGGCGGTCTTTTGGGGAGCAAAGTCGGGCACGCGCAGACGCGTCCGGTGGATGGCGCACGCGACGCCCTCGGCGCTGGCGGCCGGACGCTGGCCAAGTCCGGTGAAGAGGGCCAGATGCGGCGGGCGCGGATCAACTTCGCAAATCTTGTCGCGCGTCAAGATCGCGATCCGGTCCCGCAGCATCCCACGCAGGGTGCCCGAGATCGGGGCCACGACGGAATGATCCGCAATGCGTGCAACGGCTTCGCCCGCGGCGACCGGATCGCCGATGTCGCGCAGAACCGTCAGCGGGCCTGCAACCTGCGCATAGACGATCCGCGCGCGTCCCACGCCGTCGATGGCGCGCGGCTCACCGGCCAAAGCGGCGGTCGGGCCACGGGAAATGACCGCGCCCAGGTCCGGGCCCCAGCGCGTCTCGATGGCCAGGGTGCAGGTTTCGCCCGCGACATGCCCGGGCCCGCAGCCGATAGACAGACCCGCCCGCCCGAGCAGGCTCAACGGCTGCCCGCGCTTGGCCAGCCTTGCATCGGCAGCAACGGCCCAGGGCAGAAGGTCCAGCGCCGCGTCCGTGTCCAGGGCCAGAAACGGGACCGCGCCGACAGGGCAACCGTTCCGCAGGACCTGCTCAAGCGTGATCCGGACGCGGGCGGCCCCGGCCAGCACAGCTGATCCATCCCACCAGACATCCGCAAAGGACATGGCGCGCCGATGCACCTTGGGAGGGGCATCCGCCACCAGCACCACGAAGTGCCCATCCCGATGCAGGCGGTGTGCCACGGCCGAGGCCACCTCGGACAGGCCAAAGACCAGGATCGGTCCCATGACACCGGCGCGGGTCATCGTCGCGCCTCCTGCGGCAGGTGGCGGAACACGCCCCAGGCCGACCAGATCAGGATGAAGCCCAGCCCGATCTTGAGCGCCTGGCCCGGCACGTGGCCAAGCGCCAGTGCGCCGAGGATGGCCCCCGCGATCGACCCTGCCCCGAGCGGCAGGATGGTTGCGCGCCAGACCGGCCTTTCAAGCAGCACCGATCCCGCCCCGAAATGGCGCGTCAATCCGACAGCTATGGTCGGCATCCCCACCAGCATCGACATTGAACCCGCCAGTTTCACGTCCACGCCAAACAGCAGGATGAACACGGGGATGATCAACTCGCCTCCCGCGACACCGAGAAGCGAGGACACAAGACCGATCACCACCCCACAGGCGGCGGCCATCACGACCGTTGCAATCAACCCTTCCCCGACCAGCCGCACAGGCTTCGCCACGAGCAGTCCTTCGGCAATCAGCACGAAGCCGAGCCCCACGAGCAGGATCAGGATCAACCGGCCCAAAAGCCTGTCGGATGCGCTGCGCAGCCAGCCCGCGCCGATCCAGGCCGCCGACATCGACCCCGCCAGCATCCCCAGCACGGCCGGAAGATGCTGCCCGATTGCGGCCATGGGCACCGAGGCGGCACGGAACGGAAAGGCGGCCGCCAGCACGATGAAGCTGGCCACAAGGTTCACCGCCACCGCCTCGCGCGCCGAAAACCGCAGGGCGCCGACCAGGGCGGGAAGGCGGAACTCGGCCCCGCCAAGGCCGATCAGCCCGCCCGCTGTGCCGACAGCCGCGCCGATCCCGAAGGACAGGCCGGGGCGGTCGGGGCGGGTCATTCGGCGGCCCGTCCGGCCTCGGGCACGCGCGCGACGTGGTCACGGGCCACCGACATGGATTTCAGGATGGCGTGGACGGCATCACCCGGTTGCAGGGCCATCTGGTCGGCGGCGCGTCGGGTGATGCGGGCCAGGATCTCCTGCGCGCCGACCCGCACATGCACGGTCACGGCGGGCCCCTTGCCGGGAACGACCTGTGCCACCACGCCTGCCAGGATGTTCTGCGCCGACAGCCCCTCGGGCCGGGCGCGTGACAGGATCACCTCATGCGCCATGATCCGCACCCGGACCTTCGTGCCGGGCGCGCCCTCGACGCCGGGCAGGAACAGCGGGCCCGCCTCGGCCTCCAGCCGGGTCAGCCCATCGGGGCCATGCTCGGCAATGGCGGCGGGCAGCATCACCGCAACCTCGCGGATGCCCATGGCGCGCAATGCCTCCGTATCGGCCATGACCTGCGCGGTGGTGCCTTCGCGCACCACGCGGCCCGCCTCGATCACCACCATCCGGTCGGCCAAAAGCTGCGCCTCGTTCATGTCATGCGTCACCAGCACCACGGGCATGGCCAGATGGCGGCGCAGGTCGATGATCTCGGCATAGAGTTTCTCGCGCGTGGCGCGGTCCACCGCCGAGAACGGTTCGTCCAGCAACAGCGCCTGCGGCTTGCGCGCCAGTGCCCGGGCCACCGCCACGCGCTGCTGCTGGCCGCCCGACAGCTGCGCGGGCTTGCGCGCGGCAAGGCCGTGCAGGTTCACGAGGTCAAGGATGCGCGCGGCCTCGGCCGCGTCGGGGGCATCCATCGCGGCCATGACGTTCTGCCCCGCCGTCATGTGCGGAAAAAGGGCGTAATTTTGGAACACCACCCCGACGCGGCGCCGGTGTGTGGGCAGATCAACGCCCGTGCCGGTATCGAGCCAGGGCGTGCCATCCACCGCAACCCGCGCCGCCGTGGGTCGCCACAGCCCTGCGATGCTGCGCAGGATGGTCGTCTTGCCCGATCCTGAATGGCCGACCAGCGCCATAAGCTCCCCCGGTTCCACCCGGAAGGCAACGTCCAGCGGAATGGGCGCCGTGGCCCGTGCCATCACTTCCAGCGCCATCAGGACAACCTCCTGCCCACGCGGGCGGACAGCCAGTAGGTCAGCGCGATGGTGAAAAGTGAGATCGCCACCAGCGTGGCCGACATGATCGCGGCCCCCCGGTCATCGAACCCCTGCACCTTGTCATAGATGGAAATGGCGATGGTCTTGGTCTCGCCCGGGATGGACCCGCCCACCATCAGCACGATGCCGAATTCGCCCAGCGTATGGGCAAAGGTCAGCACCATCGCCGTCATCAGCCCCGGCCAGGCCAGCGGCAATTCGACCTTCCAGAGCGAGGCCGTGGGCGACATTCCACAGCACCGCGCGGCCTCGCGCACCTCGACCGCGATGGCCTCGAACCCGCGTTGCGCGGGCTGGATGGCGAAGGGCAGGTTGAAGATCACGCTCGCCACCACCAGACCTTCAAAGCTGAACACCAGCTGATGGCCAAATGTCTGCTGCCAGAACGCCCCCACTGGAGAGTTCCGCCCGAAGGCCACCAGCAGGTAGAACCCGAACACCGTGGGCGGCAGCACGAGGGGCAGCATCACCAGCGCTTCCACCAGCCCTTTGGCGCGGAACTGCCGGAACGCCAGGAATCGCCCCATGAGGATCGAGACGGGCAGCAGGATCGCCACCGTCCAGCCCGCAAGCCGCATCGAGAGCCATAGCGCCGTCCAGTCCATCGGTCATTCGTCCGGCAGAACGAAGCCGTAGCGTTCCATGATCTCGCGCGCGGCGGGCGCGTTCATATAGGCATAGAACGCCTGCGCCACCTCGCCCGAGTTGTTCAACAGGACCATGCGCTGGCGCAGCGGTTCGTGGAAATCTTCGGGCACAAGGTCCGAAGTGCCCAGGTCGCGCAACTGCGGCGCCAGCGCCAGCGACAGCGCGATGATTCCGCCCTCAGCATTGCCCGACAGCGCGAATTGCGCCGCTTGACTCACGTTCTCGCCCAGGACGAGGAAGGGCTGGATATCCTCCCACAGCCCCGCATGCTGCAACGCCTCGCGGGCGCGCTTGCCATAGGGCGCGTGATCGGGGTTGGCGATGGCAAAGCGGGTGATCCTGCCTTCGGCGAGCGCCACGCGAAGGCTTTCCAGCGTGCCGTCGGCTGGCAGCGTGGACCCCGGCGGAACCTTCACCACGATCCGCCCCAGCGCATAAAGATCGCCCTCGGTCGGGGCAAAGCCGTCCTTGTGCAGGTCGAAGATGAACTTCTCATCCGCCGCCATGAAGATCTGGAACGGCGCGCCTTCGCGGATCTGGCGGGCGAAGTTGCCGGTGGAGCCAAAGGACAGCCGCACCTCCATTCCCGTCTCGGCCTTGAAGGCGACGGCGATCTCCTCGACCGCGAATTGCAGGTCCGCAGCTGCAGCGACAACGGGCGCGTCGGCCTGGGCAACGGCAGGCCCCGCGCCAAGGGCAAGGGCCGTTATGGCGGCAAGGACGGAACGGCGGACGAAGGATGCAGGCATGACGTTCTTCCCCTGGCTATGGTTCGCAAACCATATCGCCAGAAGTTTGCAAGCCTGGCAAGCGCTATTTTTCGCGGGGAATATCGCTTAGCAGAGCCTGCAGGGCATCGAGGTGCGGCAGGCCCGCCACGGCCGCATCCGCCTCGAAGGCGCGATAGAGGCCCAGAACGGTCTTCCCCGTCTCGGTCAACACGGCCCCGCCCCCGCCCGGCCCCCCGCGCGTGCTGTCCACCAGCGGTTCCCTGAACATGGCGTTCAACATGCCGACCAACTGCCACGCGCGCTTGTAGCTCATACCCATTTCGCGCCCTGCCGCCGCGATCGAGCCACAACGGCCGATGCGCTCCAGCAGTTCGGCCTTGCCCGGCCCGATCATCTCTGCATCGCCAAAGACGATGCGGATGCGCAGGACAGGGCGTTTGGCGTGTTCATCCATAACGCATAGTCCGATGCCCGCCGTGGCAATGCAAGCGCCCCAAAGCAATCCGCACCGCGCCGACTGACCCGCCCACCAGCACCACCCCTTCCTTTTAATCTACCCTCGAGCGAATTGGATTGCCGCCGTCCGGACAATGGGTCCTGCGGCAGGGCGGTGTTGCGTAACTCACGCGTGAGGCATGATTGCCCCTTTCCCCTCTGGCGTCATGCCACGATCTTGGCAGTGCCGAGGGCAGAGAAGTGGTGGATTATGGCGACGCGTATCTCGGGCATTTCTGCGATCGGCATCGTGCTGACAACCGGGCCGATTCCCGGGATAGAGCGGAGAACATTGCTGGTCTCTTTTTCGGGGAGTTTTGCGACAGGAACCGCAAGCCCGGGCATTTCTTCCAACTGGTTCGCGCCGTCCGGGTCGCCGACGGCAGGAAGCGGGCCTTGTCCCGCCGAGTTTGGAAATCACGCGCGATCGGGCACCAGCAAGTGGTTCGCAGCGTGCTTCATGTCCGATGAGGGGCTTTCCCATGTTCATGCGAGGCGACCGTCTGATCACGGAACTTCCCCCCCCGAAGGCGCAGGATCCCTATGCCGCCGCTGCCTTGCAGGAACTGCTGGGCGGAAAGTACGGCGAGATGTCCACATTGGGCAACTACATGTTCCAGAGCTTCAATTTCCGCAGCAAGGCCAAGCTTCGGCCGTTCTACAGCCCTGTTGCCTCGATCACCGCAGAAGAGCTTGCGCATGTCGAACTTGTGGCCAACGGCGTTGCGATGCTGAATGCCGGGCCTGACGATCCCGACGGCGATGCGGCCGATGCTCGAGCTCGTCCAGGGGGTTGAATTCCGCGACGGGATCAGGCACGAAATCCAAGCCGCCTGATCAGGCCGTCACCAACTTTCGGCGATAGCTCTCCGCCGAAGTCACAGGTACGAAGCCCATCGTCGGACGCGTCGCCACCTCGCAAATCGCTTCGGCATCGGCCAGGTCATTCTTCTGCCGCTTCACGAACTGGTTGACCTCGGCGGGCGGGATGAGGCGCAGCTCATGGCCCAGCTCCCTGACCTCCCGGCCCCAGAAATGGGCGCCCCCAATGGCTTGCATGCCTACAGCGCCGCGCGGCAACTGGCCGACAAATGCCGTCCCTGATCCCGTGTCAGCTTCTTGCACATTAAGGCACTACCCGTCGCATCACCCCCGTGCGCCTGAACCACATTCTTCGCCAGGTAGAGCCCGACCGTGGCAATCTCCGACGTGGCCGTCCTCCTTCGTCAATCATCGCAGACCCGCCTTGGCATGCCGACGCCGTCGGGGGGCGGTCACATCATCAGAGCCCCTGCACAACCATGATCCCCGGCTGACGAGGTTCACCGCAATTATTCAAAGTTATTGAAGGCGTCAAAATGCACAGGCGCGGCCCGGTGGGTAAACACGCAAGGGAAAAAAGGGGGCGCGCGCGGCGGCGCCCGCCCCCCTTCGGCTTCAGTTTTGCCAGGATTTGATCAACTCGGAATAGCTGATCGTCTCGCCGGCCGGCTTTTCGTTCGCCAGCTTGCCCACCGGGGCGCCGGGCTGGTCGATCCAGTATTGCGGATCGCGGACCTCGTTCATCTTGGGTCCGATGTCGCCCTGCACGCCTGCGCGTTCCAGACGCTCCATCACCGCCTCCTGATCGGCGCAGAGCGCATCGAGGGCCGCCTGTGGGGTCTTTGCCCCCGACATGGCGTCACCGATGTTCTGCCACCACAGCTGCGCGAGACGCGGATAGTCCGGCACGTTGGTTCCCGTCGGTGTCCAGGCCTCACGCGCGGGCGAGCGGTAGAACTCCACCAGCCCCCCAAGACGCGGCGCGCGTTCGGTAAAGCTTTCGTGGTTGACGGTGGAGTCGCGGATGAAGGTCAGCCCGACGTGGCTTTTCTTCACGTCCACGGTCTTGGACACCACGAACTGGGCATAGAGCCAGGCGGCTTGCGCACGATCGACGGGTGTGGATTTCATCAGCGTCCACGACCCAGCGTCCTGATAGCCGACCTTGGTGCCTTCCTTCCAGTAGGCGCCATGGGGTGAGGGGGCCATGCGCCATTTCGGCGTGCCGTCCTCGTTCATCACGGGCAGGCCCTCTTTCACCATATCGGCGGTGAAGGCGGTATACCAGAACATCTGCTGCGCGATCTGGCCCTGGGCGGGGACGGGACCGGCTTCGCCAAAGGTCATGCCCTGCGCCTCGGGCGGGGTGTATTTCTGCAACCAGTCGATGGCCTTGGTGACCGCATAGACGGCGGCGGCATCATTGGTCGCCCCCCCGCGCGAGGTGCAGGAACCCACGGGACGGTCGTTTTCGTCGACCCGGATACCCCATTCATCCACGGGCTTGCCGTTGGGATAGCCCACGTCGCCCATCCCGGCCATGGACATCCAGGCATCGGTGTAGCGCCAGCCAAGGCTGGGGTCCTTCTTGCCATAATCCATGTTGCCGAACACGCCCGAGGACGGGCCGCCCGCATAGGCCATGTCGCGCCCGGTGAAGAACTCGGCGATGTCCTCATAGGCCGACCAGTTCAGCGGAACGCCCAGATCATAGCCATACTTGGCCTTGAAATCCTCTTGCGACTTGGGGTGGTCGAACCAGTCGGCGCGAAACCAGTAGAGGTTGGCGAACTGCTGGGTGGGAAGCTGGTAGAGCTTGCCATCCGGGGCGGTGGTGAAGGACGTGCCGATGAAATCGGCCACGTCGAGGCCCGGATTGGTGACGGATGCCCCCTCTTCCTTCATCCAGTCGTCGAGGATGCGCACCTGCTGATAGCGCCAGTGGGTGCCGATCAGATCGGAGTCGTTGATGTAGGCGTCATAGATATTCTCGCCGGTCTGCATCTGGGTCTGCAGCTTTTCGACCACGTCGCCCTCTCCGATCAGATCATGGGTGATCTTGATGCCGGTCATCGCGGTGAAGGCCGGGGCCAGCACCTTGGCCTCATACTCATGCGTGGTGATGGTTTCGCTGACCACCTTGATATCCATACCGGCAAAAGGCTTGGCGGCGTCGATGAACCACTGCATCTCGGCCTCTTGGTCGGCCCGGCTCAGTGTCGAAAGGTCGCCGATCTCGGCATCGAGAAAGGCGCGGGCGGCGGACATGTCTGCCCATGCGGGTGCCGCCCCCGTTGCCATCAGCGCGAGCGCCATGGCGGTTGTCGTGTGGCGAAGTCTCATTAGATATCCTCCCGAATGTTGAGACGTCTCAGTTTCTCGTTCACGCCGGGGGGAGGGGGTCGCATCCCCGACCTCCGGCAACTTTGGCCTTGAATCAGACCCAGCGGAACACCGCCACGGCATAGACAAGGCACAGGATCAGCGCCCCCCAGAGGGGTGCGCCGAAGAAGAAGAGCCAGCCAAGGTTGATGAAGGCCGACCCCAGAAGCGAAATGAACAGCCGGTCGCCCCGCGTGGTCTCGATGCGCAACACGCCCACGCGCGGAGTTTCGGGATAGCGGATGGCGAGGATCGTGAAGGTGACCAAAAGGCTGGCGATGAACCAGAAGAACAGCGCGACCGGCAGCGTCCAGGCCATCCAGCCGCCAGGCACGAACTGGCCGGTCCAGTCGATGGCGCCGTTCTTGCGCGGGGCGATCCAGAGGATCACGGCGAGGGCCGCGAGCATGACGGCGGCGGCGCCTCCGATGATCGCGGGCCAGTTGACGCGGGACGTGGTGCCGGGGGTGGGGGTAGCGCGGGTCATCACACCCTCCCCAGGGCAAAGCCCTTGGCGATGTAGTTGCGCACGAAGTAGATCACGAGCGCACCCGGCACGATGGTCAGCACCCCGGCGGCGGCCAGAACACCCCAGTCCATGCCCGATGCCGACACGGTGCGGGTCATCGTGGCGGCGATGGGTTTGGCGTTGACGGAGGTCAGCGTGCGCGACAGCAGCAGTTCCACCCAGGAGAACATGAAGCAGAAAAAGGCGGCCACGCCGATCCCGCTTGCGATCAGCGGCATGAAGATCTTCACGAAGAACCGGGGGAAGCTGTAGCCGTCTATATAGGCCGTCTCGTCGATTTCCTTCGGGACGCCGCGCATGAAGCCTTCCAGGATCCAGACGGCCAGCGGCACGTTGAACAGGCAATGCGCCAGCGCCACGGCGATGTGGGTGTCGAACAGGCCCACGCTGGAGTAAAGCTGGAAAAAGGGCAGGGCGAACACGGCGGGCGGCGCCATGCGGTTGGTCAGAAGCCAGAAGAACAGGTGCTTGTCGCCCATGAAATTGTATCGGCTGAACGCATAGGCCGCTGGCAGCGCAACGGTCAGCGAAATCACCACGTTCATCGTGACGTAGATGATCGAGTTGACATAGCCCATGTACCAGGCCGGATCGGTCAGGATGACGACGTAGTTGCGGAACGTCAGGTCGCGCGGGAAGAGTGAGAAGGACGAGGTGATCTCGGTATTCGTCTTCAGGCTCATGTTGATCAGCCAGTAGATCGGGATCAGCAGGAACAAGAGGTAAAGTGTCATCACCAAGGGGGAAAAGCGCAGGCGCATCAGCGGCCCTCCTGCCGGTCAAGGCCGGTCATCACGGTGTAGAACACCCATGACACCAGCAGGATGACGACGAAATACATGAGGCTGAACGCGGCGGCGGGGCCGAGGTCGAACTGCCCGATGGCCATTTTCACCAAGTCGATGGACAGGAAGGTGGTGGCATTGCCGGGACCGCCGCCGGTGACCACGAAAGGCTCCGTGTAGATCATGAAGCTGTCCATGAACCGCAGCAGGACCGCGATCAGCAGGACGCCCTTCATCTTGGGGAGCTCGATATAGCGGAACACGGCCCAGCGGCTGGCCTGGTCGATGCGGGCGGCCTGATAATAGGCCTGCGGGATGGATTGCAGGCCCGCATAGCACAGCAGGGCCACCAGCGATGTCCAGTGCCACACGTCCATCACGATCACCGTGGCCCAGGCGTCGATGGGGTTGTTGGTGTAGTTGTAGCTGATGCCGAGGCTGTTCAGCGTGCGACCCAGAAGGCCGATATCGACGCGCCCGAAGATCTGCCAGATTGTGCCCACCACGTTGAAGGGGATCAAGAGCGGCAGCGCCATCAGCACGAGGCAGAGCGAGGCCCAGGCCCCCTTTTTCGGCATGTTCAGCGCGATGTAGATGCCCAGCGGCACCTCGATCGCCAGGATGATGGCGGAAAAGATGATCTGGCGACCCAGCGCGTCGTGCAGGCGGCTGGAGGTGACCATCTGTTCAAACCATTCCAGCCCCGTCCAGAAAAAGCGATTGTTCCCAAAGGTATCGTTCATCGCATAGTTGACGACCGTCATCAGCGGCAGGACGGCGGAAAATGCCACCACCACCAGCACCGGCAGCACGAGGAACCACGCACGGTTGTTCTGGGTCTTGTCCATGTCAGGCGGGCCCCCCTTCGATGCGCCAGTCGTCGGCATAGACGTTGATCCGCTCGGGGGCGAAGCGCACATGGGTCAGATGCGCGCCCAGCGCCAACCCTTCGGGCGCCACGACGTTCAGGGGCTGCCCCATCACCATGCCCCGCACGACGCGATGGCGGCCCACATCCTCGATGCGGGTGACGGTAAAGGGCAGGCCATCGCCCGCCGTCAGCGTCACATATTCCGGCCGGATGCCGATCTGCACGCGGCCCTTCGGCGCGCCGTAGCCATGGCCCAACATCACCGCCTCCGGGCCGAGATGCGCGATGTTGCCCGAAACGGTGGCATCCAGCAGGTTCATGCCGGGCGAGCCGATGAAATAGCCGACAAAGGTATGGGCCGGGGCCTCGAACAGCTCCTCCGGCGTGCCAAGCTGCACCACCTGCCCCTCGGACATCACCACCACCTTGTCGGCGAAGGTCAGCGCTTCGGTCTGGTCGTGGGTGACGTAGATCATCGTATGGCCGAATTCGCGGTGCAGCGATTTCAGCTGCGTGCGCAGCTCCCATTTCATGTGGGGGTCGATCACGGTCAGCGGTTCGTCAAAGAGGATCGCGTTCACATCCTCGCGCACCATGCCGCGGCCCAGGCTGATCTTTTGCTTGGCATCCGCCGTCAGGCCCTGCGCGCGGTGGTCAAGCATGCCCTCCATCCCGATCATGGCGGCGATCTGATCGACGCGGGCCTTGATATAGTCCGCATCCTTGCCCCGGTTGCGCAGGGGAAAGGCCAGGTTCTGGCGCACGGTCATCGTGTCGTAGACGACAGGAAACTGGAACACCTGCGCGATGTTGCGGGCCGCCGTCTCTGCCCCCGTCACATCACGGTCGCCGAACAGGACGCGCCCCTGGGACGGGCGCACAAGTCCCGAGATGATGTTCAAAAGGGTGGTCTTGCCGCAGCCAGAAGACCCCAGCAGGGCATAGGCCCCGCCGTCCTGCCAGACGTGATCCATTTCCTTGAGCGCATAATCGGCCGGGCCGGTCGGCCTTGGCAGGTAGCTGTGGGCAAGCCTGGACAGGGTGATGCGCGCCATCGCTCAGGCCACCATCGCATAGGGGGCAGGCGCGGCAAGCTGCCCGCCCGCGCCGAACAGGTAGATATGGGTGGGGTCAAGCCACAGCCGGATCTGGGCGCCGTCGGTCAGGTCATGGATGCCGTGCACAAGCGCCACCCAGCGGTCGGGGCCGTGCGTGACATGCAGGAAGGTTTCCGACCCGGTGATCTCGGACACGCCAAGGCGGCAGTCGAAGGCAATGGCGGCGGGGGTTTCGTGCAGCGCCAGATGGTTGGCGCGAAAGCCCGCGGAAAAGTCGCCATCGGGCAGCGCACCAAGGGGGCCAGTGGCGGGGATTGCCGCGCCGTCGGCAAAGCTGATCCGCCCGCCCGCCTTCCGGCACGGCAGGAAGTTCATCGGCGGATCGCTGAACACCCGCGCCGTGGTCGCATCGGCGGGGTGGCGGTAGACCTGCGTGGTCGGGCCAAACTGCGTGACGCGGCCCTGCCAGAGCGTCGCCGTGCGCCCGCCCAGCAGCAGCGCCTCCTCGGGCTCGGTCGTCGCATAGACGAAGATCGCGCCGGACTCCTCGAAGATGCGCGGGATCTCGGCCCGCAATTCCTCGCGCAGTTTGTAGTCGAGGTTGGCCAGCGGTTCGTCCAGAAGCACCAGCCCCGCGCCCTTGACCAGCGCCCGGGCCAGCGCACAGCGCTGCTGCTGGCCTCCCGACAGTTCCAGCGGGCGACGGTCGAGCATCGGGGTCAGCTTCAGCATTTCGGCGGTGTCGCGCACGGCGCGGTCGATCTCGGCCCGCGACTTGCCCATCAGGCGCATCGGAGAAGCGATGTTGTCATAGACCGACATCGCCGGGTAGTTGATGAACTGCTGGTAGACCATCGCCACCTTGCGGTCCTGCACGCGCATGCCGGTTACGTCCTGCCCGTTCCACAGGATGCGCCCGGTTGAGGGCGCATCCAGCCCCGCCATCAGCCGCATCAGCGAGGTCTTGCCCGACAGCGTAGGGCCGAGAAGCACGTTCATCGTGCCCTTGTCGAGCGTCAGGCTGGTCGGCTGGATATAAACCTCCCCCTTCACCACGCGACTTACGCTGTCGAGTTCAAGCGCCATGCGTGCCCTCGCGCAATTCGATGGTGTCGGCCCCGGTCATCCAGGCATCAAGCGCCGCGATCTGGTCAGCCGACAGGCGCAAGCCCAGCTTCGTGCGCCGCCAGACCACATCCTCGGCCCGCTGCGCCCATTCGCGCGTCATGAGCCACCGCACCTCTGCCTCGGTCAACGTTGCGCCGAAATCGCGGCCAAGGTCAGCCGCGCTGGTGGCTGGGCCCAGGATGTCGCGCGCCTCGGTCCCGTAGGCCCGGACCAGACGGGCAGCCCATGCATCGGTCAGGAACGGATAGCTGCCCATCAGGACACCGCGCAGGGACGCCACGCCGTCATGGGGAAAGTCACCGCCAGGCAGGGGCGCGCGGGCGGTCCATGCTCCTTTCCCACTTGGAAAAAACGGCAGAATTTTTGTCAGCGCAGCCTCGGCGAGGCGGCGGTAGGTGGTGATCTTGCCACCAAACACGTTGAGCATCGGCGGGCCGTTCTGGTCAAGCGACAGCACATAGTCGCGGGTGGCGGCGGTGGCGGATTTGGCACCGTCCGCATAGAGCGGGCGCACCCCCGAATAGGACCATACGACATCCTCCCGCGTCACGGGCCGGGCGAAATACCGACTGGCGAAAGCAAGAAGGTAATCACGTTCCTCGTCGGTGCAGTGGGCTTGCGAAGGCGGGCCGAGATGGTCGTGGTCGGTCGTGCCGATCAGGGTGAAGTCCTGCTCATACGGAATGGCAAAGATGATGCGCCCGTCGGTGCCCTGGAAGAAATAGCAGCGGTCATGGTCATAAAGCTTGCGCGTCACGATGTGGCTGCCGCGCACGAGGCGCACGCCCTCCGACGAGTTGATGCGGACCACGTTGCGGATGATATCCTCGACCCATGGCCCACCCGCGTTCACAAGCACGCGGGCGTGATGGGTGACCGCACCATCGGGGCCTTCGGTCGTGACCTGCCAATGGTCGCCGACGCGTTCCGCCCCGGTGACGCGGGTGCGGGTCATCACGCGGGCACCCCGGTCGGCCGCGTCCCGGGCGTTCAGCGCCACAAGGCGCGAATCCTCGATCCAGCAGTCGGAGTATTCATAAGCCCTGTGGAACTCTGGCCTCAGGGGGCGACCCGCCGGGTCAAAGGACAAATCAAGGCCGCGGGTGCCGGGCAGGATCTTCCGTCCACCCAGATTGTCGTACAGGAACAGGCCGAGGCGGATCAGCCAGGCCGGGCGCCGCCCCTTCATCCACGGCATGACGCGGGATAGAAGGCGCGAGGTGGGCGTATCATTGTCAAAGCGCATGTCGGGATGCATTGGCAGCACGAAGCGCATGGGCCAGGAGATATGGGGCATGGCGACCAGCAAGGTTTCGCGTTCCTCCAGCGCCTCGCGGACCAGCCGGAACTCGAAATATTCGAGATAGCGCAGGCCGCCGTGAAAAAGCTTTGTGGATGCCGAGGATGTCGCTTGTGCCAGGTCGCCCTGCTCGGCCAGAACAACGGACAAACCGCGTCCGGTGGCGTCACGGGCTATGCCGCATCCGTTGATGCCACCGCCGATCACGAAGAGGTCGGCCATTGCCGGCCTTTGCCCGTTGGTCACGCGGAAATCCCCCCCCTTCACGCAGTCGAAAGGGTGGCTGGATTCTGTTCTTGGGTCAACCGAAAAAGTTCGCTTTTGCGCGTTTTTTCTATAAACGCCGATCTTCGCGCACGCAGAGGGGGAATAGCAGCTTGATCTCAAACCAAAAACTACACAAACGCGCATTATCGCGCCGCGATGCGGCATGGAGCGTGGCAACTCTGCGCCCTGCATTTCGGCTTGATACACCGGGCGGCTTGATCGAATGTTCGAAAGGAAAGGCCGAACGGAAAGGAACACCGAAATGGCGTTGAGCTTTCGGCAGACCGAGATTCTGGAGATTGCACGGGCCGAGGGCCGTGTGGTGGTCGAGGACCTGGCGCAGCGGTTCGATGTGACGCTCCAGACGATCCGTCGCGACCTGACCGAACTGGCCGACGCCGGACATCTGGACCGCGTGCATGGTGGCGCGCGACCGCGCACCGGGGTGGCAAACCTCGGCTATGTGCAGCGGCGGCGGATGAACGAGGATGCGAAGGCAGCGATTGCGCGCGCGTGCGCCGCAGCGATTCCCGAGAACAGCTCGATCATCATGAATCTGGGGACCACAACCGAGGCGGTCGCGCGGGAGATGCTGGGGCATCGCAACATCACCGTCATCACCAACAACATGAACGTCGCCAACATCCTTGTCGCCAACGAGGGATGCGAGATCATCGTGGCGGGCGGTGCGCTTCGCCGGTCGGATGGCGGTCTGGTGGGCGAGCTGACCACCCAGTTCTTCGACCTGTTCAAGGTGGACTATGCGGTGATCGGCGCCTCCGCCATGGATGCGGAGGGCGATCTGCTCGATTTTGACCTGGCCGAGGTGCGCGTGTCCAAGAAGATCATCCGGCAGGCCAAGCAGGTGTTCCTCGTCTGTGACCGCTCCAAACTTGGGCGGTCGGCGCCGGTGCGGCTCGCCTCATTGCAGGAGGTCGCGACGTTGTTCACCGATGCGCAGTTGCCGGACGATCTGGCAAGGCGCTGTGTTGAATGGGGGACGCGCGTGGTGATCGGATAAGATGGTTTTTCCGTTCGCCACACCGACGTGCGATGGACGGGAGGTGAGTAGCCCCCAGTTTCCTGGACGCCTTGGAGCTTCAGTTTCTGCTGCTGCTCGAAGGCGCGGATCATCCCCCCGGAAAGTATGGGGCTGCGTAAGTAGAATTTTCTCGGCAAGATGGATGAGGAGATTCTGAATGAAGACAAGCAGATACACCGAGGCGCAGATCATCGCGATCTTGCGGCAATGAGGCGGGTCAGGAATTGATCCAGTGGATCAATTCCCCGCCGAATGAAGGCGGTGTGCCCGTGGCCGAGTTGTGCCGCGAGCATGGGATGAGCAACGCATCGTGCTACACGTGGCGGGCGAGACGAGCCATTGTGGCGCCATTGGTTCGCGCCCAATGGCGAGTGCGGGATGGATG
>JBKBKC010000025.1:0-16191 GCA_046294265.1 Gemmobacter sp.
CATCCATCCCGCACTCGCCATTGGGCGCGAACCAATGGCGCCACAATGGCTCGTCTCGCCCGCCACGTGTAGCACGATGCGTTGCTCATCCCATGCTCGCGGCACAACTCGGCCACGGGCAAACCGCATTCATTCGGCGGGGAATTGATCCACTGGATCAATTCCTGACCCGCCTCATTGCCGCAGGATCGCGATGATCTGCGCCTCGGTGTATCTGCTTGTCTTCATTCAGAATCTCCTCATGCATCTTGCCGAGAAAATTCTACTTATGCAGCCCCATACTTTCCGGGGGGATGACCCGCGCCGTTCCGCAATCGACGGGCGAACGGCCTGTCGTTCAGGCTACGCCGTGTCGCTGGAACGGCGCAAGGAAATCGAAGGGCCCTTCGGGCGGGCCAAAACCGTGGGCCCGATCGCCCAGACAATGCTGCGCGGCACCGAAAGGCTCGGCGCGCAGTTCACGATGACCATGGCCGCCTGCAATCTGGCGAGGCTGCCGAAGTTGCGGGCAACATGACCAGGGACAAAGAGCAAGATCCGCAAAATGCGCCCTGAGATCCGGGCTCGGACCACGCCCTTTGTCGCCTGACAAGAACAACGTTCCTGGCAGCCGACTGTTTCAGCGCGATGTGAGGGATTGAGCTGCTGACGAGCATGCAACCTGATGAGCTGCGTCGCAAGCTGGGGTGACGCCCCCGCTGCGAACGTCTGCTGCCATGGCCCCTGTGACCGTCCTCTTCCCGCCCGTTGCGAGGGCGATGCAGCGTCGACGTGGTCGGCCCACCGCGGTCGTTCAGTGAGCTTGGAGTGCCGCGATGCAGCTTTCTGAAGCGGCCATTCCTGCACGTTGCAGCATTTTCCTGCGGCCAACGGCGGCGCTTCAAAAGTGCAGGCGAGTCGAAGTTGATCAATCAACTGCACAGAACGTTGCGGCATCACAACGAGGGCGAGCCGCCCGGCGGGCATAGTTCGGGAAACGATACAGTCCCGAAAGGAAATCGACATGCTGACCCGACGCGCTGCACTCATGGGGGCCGCCCTTGTGGCCGCCTCTCCCTATGTCCTGAAGACGTCGGCTGCGGCTGAAGAGGTGATGGACACCTCGGGGGCGGCCCCGGTCGATCTGGCCCACATGACGCGCCGCAAGGTTAAGCTGGTGGCACCCCCCTTCGTCCACGCGCATGAACAGGTGCCGACGGTCGGCCCGCAGATCGTCGAGTTCGAGATGAAGATCATCGAGAAGGAGATGCAGGTCGATGAGGACGCCTGGATCCAGGCGATGACCTTCAACGGCTCGGTCCCCGGTCCGCTGATGGTGGTGCATGAGGGGGATTACGTCGAGTTGACGCTGTTCAACCCGCCGGAGAACATGATGCAGCACAACATCGACTTCCATGCCGCCACCGGCGCGCTGGGAGGCGGGTCGCTGACGCTGGTCAATCCGGGCGAGAAGGCGGTGCTGCGCTTCAAGGCCACGCGGCCGGGCGTGTTCGTCTATCACTGTGCCCCGGGGGGGCCGATGATCCCCTGGCATGTGGTGTCCGGCATGTCGGGAGCGATCATGGTGCTGCCGCGCGACGGGCTGAAGGACCATCTGGGTGCGCCGGTGTCCTATGACCGCGTTTACTACATCGGCGAGAATGATTTTTACATCCCGCGCGGGGACGATGGCGAATACATGCGCTTTGCCGATGTCGGCGAGGGCTATTCCGACATGCTGCGGGTGATGAACGGCCTGATCCCGTCGCATGTGGTGTTCAACGGCCGGGTGGGGGCATTGACGGGCGACAAGGCGCTGGTGGCCGAACAGGGCGAAACGGTGCTCTTCATTCACAGCCAGGCCAACCGCGACACCCGCCCGCATCTGATCGGCGGACACGGCGATCTGGTCTGGGAAACCGGCAAGTTCAACAACGCCCCCGAGCGCGATCTGGAAACCTGGTTCATCCGGGGCGGGTCTGCGGGGGCGGCGCTGTACACCTTCCTGCAACCGGGCGTCTATGCCTACGTCAACCACAACCTGATCGAGGCGGTCAATCTGGGGGCCACGGCGCATGTGATCGTCGGCGGCGACTGGAACAACGACCTGATGGAACAGGTGGTGGCCCCGGTTGAATACAACGTGGCGCATGAGGGCCGCACCGCGCTGCCATGATCTGGCGGGCAGGACGCAGGGGGCGGCGCCGGGTATGGGGCCGCCCCGTCATTTTGGGGGCGTTGGGATGACGCGTGGGGTCTTGCTTGCGACGGCCGCCGTGGTGGCCCTCGGGGCCATGGCGCTGTTCTGGCCCGCGACGCCTTCGGGCGTGGCGCAGCCTGAAACGGTCAGGATCGCGGCCGGGCCGCAGGATTACCGCCCGGCGGGCGAGTTCCGGCAGGGGACGCGGGTGGTCGATGCGCCAAAGCAGCGGCTGGCCTTTGACGACATCGACATCATGAAGCACCACGTCAGCGAGGCCGACTATGCGCTCTGCGTGACGGACAGCGCCTGCCCGCCGGTGCCGTCCGGCGGGCGGCCAGACTTTGCCCGGACGGGGATCAACCATACCGATGCCACGGCCTATGCGGCCTGGCTTTCGGCACGCACCGGGCACCGCTGGCGGCTGCCGACCGATGCCGAATGGCTGCGCGCCGCGGCAGAGCGGGGCAGCGACGACGGCTTTGACGACGCGGCCAACGGGGCCGACCCGTCGCGCCGCTGGATTGCGAGCTATCGGCGCGAAGTGGACCTGCGCGGCGAGGCCGATCTCGTGGCGCGCCCGCAGGGGCATTTCGGGGTGAACGCGATGGGGGTTGCCGACATGGCGGGCAATGTCTGGGAATGGACCGAGACCTGTTTCCAGAACGGAACCCTGACCCCGGACGGCGCGGGCATAGCCACACGGTCCGACTATTGCGGGGTGCGGGCGGTGCAGGGCAAGCACCGGGCCTTTGTCATCAGCTTCATCCGGGATGCCCGGTCGGGCGGCTGTGCTGCCGGCGTGCCACCGGATTACCTGGGGTTCCGGCTGGTGCGGGATCGGTCGGACTGACGCCCTGAAAAAAGGGGCGGACCCGTTGCCGGGTCCGCCCCTTTTCTCGGGATGCGCGGTCTGCCTACTCGGCGATCTGCGCGATCAGCGGCTCGAACCGGGTCTTGGCCTTGCCCTTCAGGACCACGGCCGTCACGGCATCCTGATTGACCGGCGCACCGGCCTGGATGAGCGCGACCATCCCCATGGTGTAGTGGGGCGTGCATTTGACGCCATACAGGCCCTCGGCGGTCAGCGTCAGGACATAGTCGGCGCCCAGCTTGCTTTTGAACTTTTCGACACCCTCCGGCAGCATGCCCTCGATGTCTTCGACGTTGTGGCCCTTGTCGGTCGACAGGAACGTGACCGTGTCACCCACGGCGGCCTTGATGAAGGCGGGCTCGAACACCATGCCGCCTTCGGCACCCTTGTTCAGCATCTTCACATCGAAATTCTCTGCAAGCGCAGCGGGTGCCAGAAGCAGGGCGGCAAGGCTGGCGGCGATCAGTTTGGCGAACATGGGCGTCCTTTCGGGGAACGGGAAGATTTGGTCCTGCCGCAGTTCTAGGCTAAGCTCGCCTGCGGCTCGTTGCGCTGCCACAACATCGGAGGGGATCGTTGAAGAAACTTGACGAAAGCCTGCTGACCGACCTGCCGCCCTTTCGCAAACTGACACGTCCACAGATCCGCGAAATCCTCGATGCCGCAACACCGCTGCGGTTCGAACCCGGGGTTGCGGTGTTCAGCGAAGGCATGCTGGTGGAACGGTTCTTTCTGCTGCTGGATGGCCATATCCGCGTCGTCCGCACCACGCCGGGCGGCGACCAGATCATCGCGCTGCATATCGCGCCGGGGCAGTTGTTCGGCATCGGGGCGGCACTCGGGCGCACGACCTATCCGGCCACGGCGATGACGGCGGATGAATGTCTGGCGCTGGCATGGCCCAACCGGCTTTGGCCAGCCTTCACGGATCGCTACGACGGCTTTGCGACCGAAACCTACAGATCCGTCGGTGACCGGCTGGGGGAGATGAACGACCGCATCCTTGAAATGGCAACGCAGCAGGTGGAACAGCGCGTTGCCTGCGCCATCCTGCGCCTGGTCACCCAAACCGGGCGCAAGGTCGAGGGCGGGATCGAGATCGGCCTGCCGATCACGCGCCAGAACATCTCGGACATGACCGGCACCACTCTGCATACCGTCAGCCGCTTGCTGAGCGCGTGGGAACGCGACGGGATCGTGGCGTCCGAACGCCGAAAGATCACCGTGACCGCGCCGCACCGACTGGTTGTGCTCAGCGGTGCGACGGCCTGACCGCAACCAGACCCACCGGGATGAAGGCAAAGCCCACATGCAGCATCACGACCAAAGGTGATGACCAGACCCGCCACCGGCGCCACCGTGCAAGGCGAAGGCCCTGCGCCACTCCGGCGAGAACCATCCAGATCCCCGCCAGCATGGAAAACGGCCAGATCACCCAGGCCAACAGGGCGATCAGGGACACCCTTGGGCTGACACCACGGGATCGGGCCCACGTCTGGCCAGCCCGTTGCGGGCAAAGCTGGGAATGACCCGCCCCAGATCAGCATGACCACCCTTGCAAGGCCAAGGCGCCCGACCTTGGCGACGCAGGTCGTCATCGTTTCGACAGGGAAGGTGACGTTGGCCGCCAGATAGACCGGGACCGCGGCGATCACTTCAAGGTTGCCCCAGTTCCGCCCCGCCACAATTCCGGTCGCCGCCATTGCCGCCATGAACGTGCCGTCCCCCGCAAGCGTCGCAAGCGGCCCGGTCCCGAACACGCCCGCCAGCGCCAAAAGCGGCCACCCCCGTGCCGGCATGCGTGCGCATTACCCGTCTACCGCCGCTTGCAGCGCAAGGCGAAAGGCCGCCTCCTCCAGCCCGTATTCGGCGCAGGCGTCGATCACCGTGTGAAACGGCGCGATAGGGCAGCCAAAGCAGAGCATGTGGCGGGACAGGAATACCTCGGCCGTCTCGGGCCAGTGCGCGAACAGCAGGCTCAGCGGCAGGTCGGGATCGTCCAGTCTGGGGCCTCGCATCGTGCCTCCGCTTCGGCCGCTTGCCGTTTGAGGAGGTTGCCCCCGCCAACGCCACGGGTCGTTGTGCTGGCACAACGTTCTGCCCCGCCGCAGCGCGTAACACGGGGCAATCCGCAACGATTCCAAGGACCGCCCCATGTCAGAGATCCTCACGAAGTCACGGGCCAGGAACATCTTTTACGGTGGATCGCTGTTCTTTGTCGTCGTGTTCATCGCGATGACCGTCCATTCCCACCGCTATGTCGTGAAGGTCTCCACCGCCGGGATGCCGCTGTCGCCCGAGGTGATCCTGGGCAAGCATGTCTGGGAACGCCACAGCTGCATCAACTGTCACACGCTGCACGGCGAGGGCGCCTATTTCGCGCCCGAACTGGGCAATGTGATGACCCGCTGGGGCGTGCTGGACGACCCCGAGGGCGCCCATGAGGTGCTCGACGCCTGGATGGCCGCCCAACCCAGCGGCATCGAAGGACGGCGCCAGATGCCGCTGTTCAAGATCACCCCCGAAGAAATGCGCGGTCTGGCCGAATTCCTGCGCTGGGCCGACCAGACTGACACCCAAGGCTGGCCGCCCACGGACGCGGGCTAGGAGAAAACCATGAAATATCAATCTCAGAAAGTGGCTTACGCCTATTTCCTCGTGGCGATGGGCCTGTTCGGCATTCAGGTGCTGGGCGGTCTGCTGGCAGGCTGGATCTATGTCTCGCCGAACACGCTGTCGGAATTGCTGCCCTTCAACATCATCCGGATGATCCACACCAATGCGCTGATCGTCTGGCTGCTCTTGGGGTTCTTTGGCGCTGCCTATTTCCTCGTGCCGGAAGAGTCCGAACGCGAAATCTGGTCGGTCAAGCTGGCCTACCTGCAACTGATCATCCTCGTCGTCGGCACGCTGGGGGCAGTCGGCAGCTACCTTGTCGGCATCCACGGCGGGCGGGAGTTTCTGGAACAACCGCTTTGGGTCAAGTTCGGCATCCTCGTCGCGGCCGTGATCTTTCTGGTCAACGTCTCGATGACCGTGCTGGCCGGGCGCAAGACCGCGATCACCGGCGTCTTGTTGACCGGGCTGTGGCTTTTGTCGCTTTTGTGGATCTTCGCCTTCATCAACCCCAGCAACCTCAGCCTCGACAAGATGTACTGGTGGTTCGTCGTTCACCTTTGGGTCGAGGGCACGTGGGAGCTGGTGATGGCCGCGATCCTCGCCTTCCTGATGCTGAAGCTGACCGGGGTGGACCGCGAGGTGGTCGAGAAATGGCTCTATGTCATCGTCGCCACCGCGCTGTTTTCCGGCATCCTCGGCACCGGCCACCATTTCTACTGGATCGGCCTGCCCGCCTACTGGCAGTGGACGGGTTCCATCTTCTCGGCCTTCGAGGTGGTGCCGTTCTTTGCGATGATGTCCTTTGCCTTCATCATGGTCTGGAAGGGGCGGCGCAATCACCCGAACAAGGCGGCGCTTTTGTGGGCGCTTGGTTCGGCCACGGTGGCCTTCTTCGGGGCGGGTGTCTGGGGCTTCCTCCATACCTTCCATGGCGTGAACTTCTTCACCCACGGCACGCAGATCACCGCAGCCCACGGCCACCTCGCCTTTTACGGCGCCTATGTGGCGATGAACCTCGCGATCATCAGCTATGCGATGCCGCTTTTGCGCGGACGGGCGCCCTACAATCAGGTGCTGAACATGATCTCCTTCTGGCTGATGACCGGGGGCATGGCGTTCATGACCTTCGTGCTGACCTTTGCCGGAACGATCCAGACCCACATGCAGCGGATCGTGGGAGACTACTACATGGACGTGCAGGACCAACTCGGGCTGTTCTACCTGATGCGGTTCGGCGCGGGCGTTGCCGTGGTGCTGGGGGCCCTGCTGTTCATTTACAGCCAGATCGTGGTGCGGCGCGAAATCATCGAGCCTGCCGCGCCGATGGTTGGCGAAGCGCCATGAACGCGCTTTCCACGGACCTGTCGGTTCCTTTCTACCGCCCTGTCGCGCAGGAAGTCGCGCTGTTCGAGGCGGCCCATGCGAACGGTCTGCCCCTTCTTCTGAAGGGGCCGACCGGCTGCGGCAAGACGCGCTTTGTCGAACATATGGCGGCCCGTCTGGGCCGACCCCTCTACACCGTCGCCTGCCATGACGATCTGTCGGCGGCGGACCTGATCGGGCGCTACCTTCTGCGCGGCGGGGCGACGGAATGGGTCGACGGCCCGCTGACCCGCGCGGTGCGGGAAGGGGCGATCTGCTATCTGGATGAGGTGATCGAGGCGCGCAAGGATGTGACGGTGGTTCTGCATCCGCTGACCGACAACCGCCGCACCCTGATGATCGACCGCACGGGCGAGGAACTGTTGGCCCCGCCCGGCTTCATGCTGGTGGCCAGCTACAACCCCGGCTACCAGAACATCCTGAAACGCCTGAAACCTTCGACCCGGCAGCGGTTTCTGTCGATCACCTTCGGCTTTCCGGATGCCGCCACCGAAACCGCCGTGGTGTCGCGCGAAAGCGGGCTGGATGCGGCGCGGGTGGCCCCGCTGGTCAGTCTGGCCGGGCATATCCGCGCGCTGTCGGGGATGGATCTGGAAGAGGGCGTTTCCACCCGCCTCTTGATCTATGCCGCGACCCTGATCGCCGGGGGAATGCCGATCGAGCGCGCCTTGCAGGCGGCGGTGGTCGAACCGCTGACGGATGCGCCGGACGTGGCACAGGCCCTCCGCGACGTGATCGCCAGCGTTTACGGGTAAGCCATGGCCCTGCGCCCGATGGACCTGATCGAGCCCGAAGAGACGATGGGCAACCTGTGGCACGGGCTTGCCCAGCGGCTGGCCCCCGTCACCGGCCACGCGGCCAGCGCGGTGGCGCTGGAGACCGTGCGCCCCAGCGTGACGCTGCTGTTTCGGGCACTTGGTGGAAAGCCGGGGGTGGAGATCGCCACCAGCCCTGCCACGGCCTCGCGACACAGGCGGGGCGTTGGCGCGCACCTTGCCGACGCGCGGGTGCTGGAGCATGTGGCGTCCTTCGACGGCGAAACCCTGCGCCTGCCGCCGGTGATGGCGACATTTCCGACCGCCGGGATGAACCGCGTCGCCTATCTGTGGCTTGCAGCCCTAGCCGCAGCATCGCAGCCTTACGCCGGGCCAGAGGACGCCCTCGCGGCTGACCTGCTGCATCTGGACACCATGGCAGCCACCACCGCCCGCGCCCTTGCCCTTTGCCCCGGCCTGCGCGCGCCCCTTGCCGCCCTCTGTGCGCATCTGGCTGGAAGCTTGGCCAACCTCGCCACCAGCCCCGCCGAACGCGACGTTGCCGACCGCGCCCGCGCCCTTCTGTCAGGCGGAACACTGCCGCCCCGCACCCAGCCCGGAACCGCGCCGCGCGGATACGCCCCCCTCGCGCCCCAGCCCGTCTGGCTATGTCTTCATCGCAAGCCGAAAGGAAAGGCCGCCGCCCCTGCGGAAGATGCCATCAGCGCGCCACCGGGCCTTGCCGGCCCCACGCGCAAGCAGGGCAAGCGCGAGGACAATGCTGAGGCCAATCGCGCCGACAGCTTCATCATGCACCGCTTCGAGTCGATCCTGTCATGGGTCGAAAGCATGGGCCTGAACCGCGCCACCGACGATGACGATCTGGAAAACGCCCGAAAGGCCGCCGAGGATCAGGACCACATCACCCTGTCGAAGCACCACAAACGCGCCGCCACCCGGCTGCGCCTGCACCTCGACCTCGCCCCGCAGGATGCCGACCATGAACGGCTCTCGGCGCGCTTCACCTACCCCGAATGGAACCACCGCGCCCGCGCCTACATGCCCAACCACTGCATCGTGCTGGAGGCAGAGGCCAAACCGGGCGAGACTTTTGCCCCCGACCCCCGCCTAATGGCCCGCGTCCGAAGTCAATTTCAGGCGCTTCACCCCCGCCGCGTCCTCTTGCCCCGGCAGGTGGACGGCGCCGAGCTTGACCTTGACGCGCTGATTGCGGCGCAGGTCGCCATCCGGGCCACGGGGCAAGGCAGCGACCGCATCTTCCGTGCCTTGCGCAATGTGGAGCGCGATCTGTCGGTGGCCATCCTGATGGACTGTTCCCGCTCGACCGAATCCGTCGTGGGCACCCGCAGCATCATCGACACCATGCGCGAGGCGCTGGCGGCGCTTGCGGGCGGCATCGACGCGGCGGGGGACCGGCTGGCGATCTGGGGTTTCTCGTCGCTGCGGCGTGACCGGGTGTTCCTGACCCGCTGCAAGGGTTTTGACGGCCACGTCACGCCCGACATCACCGCGCGCATCGGCGGCCTGAGCCCCGGCCACTACACCCGGCTCGGGGCGGCGATCCGCCATGCCACGGCACAACTCGCCGCTGAACCTTCGGCCCGCAAGCTCCTGCTGGTGCTGACCGACGGCAAGCCCAACGATCTTGACCATTACGAAGGCACGCATGGCATCGAGGACAGCCACATGGCCGTGTGCGAGGCCCGCCGGACGGGCCATGCCGTGCATGGCGTTATCGTCGATGCCGACGGACAGGACTGGTTCGGCCGCATCTTCGGTCGGGCGGGGTTCACCCTGCTGCCTGACCCCGCGCGCCTTGGCCGCGCCCTTCCCGACATCTACCGCTCGCTCACGCAGGAGACCTGACATGCGCCGAACCGTTCTTGCCTTCGCCCTATTGACCCCCGCCGTTGCGGCGGCCGAGGCGTTCCAGCGCCCGATCCCGCAGCCCCAGACCGCCCAGGCCGAACTCGCCTATTTCACAGCGGCGCTGATGCTGCTGCTGGCGCTGGTTCTGGTTCAATGGCTGGTCAGCCGCAGATGAGCCAGGTCCGGCTGACCCTGATCCTTTACCCGTTCGGGGCCGGGGCCATGGCGGTCAACCTGTTCTTCGCCTCGTTGATCTGGTCATGGATCGGCTGGCCGGTGCTGACGCCCGTGCAGTCGGTGATCGGCGGCGCGGTGCTGGGGGTGCCCGCGACATGGGCCTTCGCAGGACATATCAAGCGTTTGATGCGGAAGGCTGACGGGTGAACATCGCTGCCCCGAGACAAGTCCACCCCGGCGCAGCGCTTTGGCCGGATCGTCACGGGTTTGGACCTTTGTGGTCAGTCCGCTGGCGGAGTGTGAACGGCCCTGGCGCCACCTGCGGGAAATATGGACCGCGCCAACACCCTGCCCTCGGCGTTGACGGTAAGGCGCAACGCCCGTCCAGCATGGCGGAAGGTCAGCCGGAACTTGCCAAGGTCGGCGTCCACGCCGGTCTCGCACAGGCTGGTGACCTCTCCGGCGCGCATCCGGTCCTGCAACGTCGCGGGGTCAAGGCCAAAGGCGGCGGCGATCAGCGCGGCATCCACCTCGAAGCCATCTGCGGTGATGGTGACCTTGGTCATGGTTCAGCTTCTTCGGGGTGTTCATCGGTGTGCCGCAAAGGTTCCCGCGGCGACAGGGGGTGGTCTGGCGTGACCAAAATGCGCGCCGCCGCACCGTCCATGTCTTCATACTGATCGTGGCGCATGGACCAGAAGAAGGCGGCGAGCCCCGTCAGGCCGAGGGCGATCGAGACCGGGATGAGGAACAGATAGCTCATGTCTCCGTCTCCGGAACTGCCGGTCGCATTGCCACCCATGCATGCCAGGTGCCATGGCCGAGCAGCGGAAAGATCACGATCAGGCCCAGCAGGCCCGTTGCAGCCGACAGGGCAAATCCCGCCACCACGATGCCCCCCCACGGCAGAACGGTGCGCAGGTTCTGGGTGGTCAGCGCAAAGCTGGTGCCGAGGGCGGTCAGCGCATCGACGCGGCGCTCCAGCAGCATCGGGATCGAGAACAGGCTGATCGCCATGGCAAAGGCGGCGAAGAGCCCGCCAACGGCCGATCCGGTCAGGATCAGCGCCCAGCCGCGCGGGGTGGTCAGCAACTGGCCGAGCACCTGATCATACCCCGGAAACGGCAGCAGCCCGAAGAACAGCGCATAAAGCAGGTCCGCCGCGCGCAGCCACAGCATGACCAAGAGGCACAAGAGCAGCCCCGCGAACACCAGTTGCCCGCGTGAACGGGGATGCGACAGGATCATGCCGGTCAGCGTGACAGCCTCCCCGGCCTGAAGGCGGCGACTTTTTTCGTAGAGGCCGAGGGCCAGAAGCGGGCCGACCACCAGAAAGCCGGACAGCGCAGGCAGGATCAGCGACGGCAGGCCCACGGCAATCAGCCCGCCGATCACCAGCATCGAAAGGGCCCAGACCGCGACACCATAGGCGAGGCTTTGCACCGGGCTGGCGCGCAGGTCGGCCCATCCGGCGGCGAGCCAGTCCAGCGCCACCATTGGCGGCAGGTTGCGCGCATAGCTATGGTCGGGGCGAAGCGGTGGGGCGAGCACGGGAAGGGGTTCCAGCATGATGCGACCTCAGCAGGCGGGTTTGGCGGCGGGGCGGGCGGCGTCCACCGGCACGCAGCCGGGGGCGGTATCGAACGCGAGCCGCACGAATTGCCAGTTTGCAGCGATGACCAAAGCAAGTCCGGCAAGCGCGGCAAGGATCGCCCAATCGCGCGGCGCGATCATCGGCCTGCCCCCGACAGACCTTCCACATAAAGCGCCAGCCCGCGAATTTCGGCCTCGGTCAGGCGTGATTGCCAGCTGGGCATGCGCCCCTGCCGACCGGCGATCAGGCCATGACGCAGGCTTGCCGCATCGCCGCCATAAATCCAGTCGTCATCGGTCAGATTTGGCGCACCGCTGCCCTCAATCCCGCGTGCATCCTCACCGTGACAGCCCGCGCAGTTGGCCTGGAACAATCCCGCACCTTCGGAGGGATCATCGGGGATGACCCCGTTGCCCAAGGTCAGAACGTAGTCGGTCAACACGGCGATTTCGACGCGGCTGAGGATTTCGTCGCGCCCAAAGGCGGGCATCTGCGCGACATGCGTGTTGGGATGGTCGGAATTGATGCCGACCCGCAGGGTGGTGGCAATCTCGTCCGCCGTGCCGCCCCATATCCAGATATCGTCGTTCAGACGCGGATAGCCCGGCCCGCCGATGCCGCCCGCACCGTGACACACCTGGCAGTTCTGCCCGTAGAGCGGCCCTGCGGTCGCAAGGGCGCGGGCCATCAGATCAGGATCGGCGCGGATGGTGTCGAACTCTGCAATGGCCAAGGCTTCGGTCCACCCCGCGCGGGCCGCGTTCGCGGTGGCAAGATCGGCCGCCACGGCGGTTTTCTGGTCAATGCCCAAAAGGCCCTTGGTATAGGTCTGGCCCAAGGGCCACGTCGGCAACAGAAACCACGCGACCAGCGCATAGATGTGCGTCACCGCGATGAAGAAGAACACGATGAGCGGAATGGGCGAGTTCAACTCCTTGATTCCGTTCCAGTCATGCCCGGTGGTCAGATATCCCGAGACGGGGTCGCGTTCCTCTACGGACATGGGCGGTCCTCGTCGGTCAGGATGGACCGTGCCGCATGATCAGCCTTGGCGCGGCGCGACGGGCGGTAGGTCTGAAACACCACGATCAGGAAAAAGCCCATCAGGTATAACAGCCCGTAGGTCTTGGCGATCAGGACGAAGGTTTCATGGGTCATGGCTGCACCTGCGGACCGGGGGCATAGGGCGCCTGGGTCAACTGGCCCAGCACCTGAAGATAGGCGACCAGCGCGTCCATTTCCGTCAGGCGGGCGGTGCCGGAAAACTGCCGCACGGTGGTCGCCTCGCCATAGCGTTCGGTGATACCGGTGGTGTCGCCATCGGGGTTGGCCTGTGCTGCGGCATCGCGCGAGGCGTTGGCGATCATGTCATCGGTATAGGGCACGCCCAGCCTGCGCAGGGCGGCCAGGTGGTCGCCCAGATCGGCCACCGCCAGCGGTGCCGTCGCAAGCCAGGGATAGGCGGGCATGATCGATGTCGGCACCACCGCGCGCGGATAGATCAGATGCGCCACATGCCAGTCGTCGGAATACTTGCCGCCCAGCCGCGCGATGTCCGGCCCGGTGCGCTTGGACCCCCACAGCATCGGGTGGTCATACTGGCTTTCGGCGGCCAGCGAATAGGGGCCGTAACGTTCCACCTCGTCGCGCAGGGTGCGGATCATCTGGCTGTGGCAGGCGTAGCAGCCTTCGCGGATGTAGATGTTGCGGCCCGCAAGCTCCAGCGGAGTATAGACCCGCATGTCGTCAAGGGTTTCCACGGTCTCGTCGATGGTGAACAGCGGCGCGATTTCCACCAGACCGCCGACGCTGGCGGCAAGGATGATCCCGATCACAAGCGCGATCGAGTTCTTCTCTACGTTGTAATGGATCTTGAACAGGGCCATCGGTCTACTCCGCTGCTTGGGGGGCAAGGGGGCGGTCGGGGGCCGCGTCAGGCGCGCCCCGCACCGTCAGCCAGATGTTCACCGCACCCACGCAGATGCCCGCAAGGAACAGTGACCCGCCCAGGACGCGGGCGATGTAGTAGGGGCGCATCGCCTCCATGCTTTCGATGAAGGAATAATTCAGCGTCCCTGCATCATTGTAGGTCCGCCACATCAGCCCCTGGGTGATGCCCGCGTTCCACAGCGCGAAAACGTAGGTCAGCAACCCTGCCAGCGCGAGCCAGAAGTGCCACTCCACGAGCTTGGGCGAATACATCGCAGGCCGCCCCCAGATTTGTGGGACGACCGAATAGAACGCGCCGAAGGTGACCATCGCAAGCCACCCTAGGGCGCCGGAATGGACATGGCCAACTGTCCAGTCGGTGTAGTGGGACAGCGCGTTGACCGGGCGGATCGCCAGGAACGACCCCTCGAACGTGGAAAGCCCGTAAAACACCGCCGCCACGAACATGAACCGCAGCGTCGCGTCGTCGCGCACCCGGTGCCACGCGCCGTTCAACGTCAGCAGCGCATTTCCCGCCGAGGCCCAGCTTGGCACCAGCAGCATCACCGAAAACGTCATGCCCAGCGTCTGCACCCAGTGCGGCAGCGCCGTGTAATGCAGGTGGTGCGACCCGACCCACAGGTAGAAGAACACGATCCCCCAGAACGACAGGATCGACAGCCGGTAGGAAAAGATCGGCCGCTGCGCCCGCACCGGCAGGTAGTAATACAGCATCCCCAGAAAGCCCGAGGTCATGAAGAACGCCACCGCATTGTGGCCGTACCACCATTGCACCATCGCATCCTGCACACCCGAAAACGCTGGATAGCTTTTCGCGCCGGTCCAACTGACCGGCAGCGCGGCCGCGTTCACGATATGCAGCATCGCCACCACGACGATGAAGGCGAGGAAATACCAGTTGGCGACGTAGATATGCGGCTCGGCCCGCCGCTTCAGCGTGCGCAGATACAGCACAAGATAGGTGACCCAGACGATCACCAGCCAGATGTCTGCATACCATTCCGGTTCGGCGTATTCCTTGGATTGGGTGATCCCCAAGAAATAGCCGCTGACCGCCCAGAGGCAGAACAGGTTGTAGCCGATCAGCACGAACCATGGGCTCAGCTGATCCGCCAGCCGCGCGCGGCAGGTGCGCTGCATGACATGAAACGAGGTCGCGATCAGCGCATTGCCGCCAAAGGCAAAGATCACCCCCGTCGTATGCACCGGCCGCAGGCGGCCATAGCTCGACCACGCCTGCCCGAATGTCGCGTCCGGCCAGACCATCAGGGCGGCCACCCACAGACCGATGGCCATGGCGAACACGCCCCAGACCATCGCCAGGACGATGCCCACCTTGATAGGATCGTCATAGTATTGCAGGCGTCGCGCGGGGTTTGGCAGAGGCTCTTCCAGCACGCCGCCCACAGCGAACACCAGGACAATCCCCAACGCCATCGCCATGAACCCGTGGACGGCCATCGGGTCATGGTTGCCCACAGCCGCCATCGTCAGGCCGAGTAGGGCAAGCAACGCGGCAAGCGTCATCGCCACCTGGCGTTCCCTGCGGGTCAGTTGGGCGATCATTGTGCAATCCTGAATTGGATCGGCGGGGTTGGTCTTAACGCAACCTCCGGGTTGCGGTTTTCGTTGCTGCAAATCAGGATGCGCCCGCGTCACAGGACGGCATCTGCAAATGCGAGGGGCGCGGACCCGACCGGAAGCGCGACATCTGCGAGCGTGGAGCGGTCGAGATCGGCCAGAAACACCGCCTCGGCGTTGCGAAGCCGCGCCTTGAGGCGACAGCAGCCGGCAATCGTGCAGTCACCTCCCCCTGTCGAAAAACATTCCACCAGCGCCTGTCCGTCCTCCAGGAGGCGCACCACCGACCCCACAGTCACCTCCTGCGGCGGACAGGCGAGCACAGCCCCTCCCCCGCCGCCCCGACGGGTGGCGACGATCCCGCCCTGCGCCAGCCGCTGCATGATCTTGGTCAGATGATGCCGTGACAGGCCAAATTCACCTGCCAGTTCGGCCGTGGAAAACGCACGGCCCGGCGCGCTGGCCATCCGCATCAGCATTCGCAAGCCGTAGTCGGTGAACGAGGTCAGGCGCATGGTCGCAGGTCTTTCCAATAGGTATTTTCGATACCTATTAGCAGAGCTAACCCTCGAAGCAACCCTGAACGACAGGATGTCCATGGAAAACGTACCTACGATCGGTAATCCGCCCCAAAGTAAGGGGCTGCGTAAGCAGTTCGCCCTGGGCAACGCACAACGCGCTGATTTTATGTGGTAATTGGACGTTTTCTGTCGCCTTTGATTGCAGGGTTTTGTATGATACCAGCCGCAACCTTGCAGTTTCGGGGTGGACGATGAAGGCGAAGCCGAAGGGGCCAGAGCAAGACGATCTGTTTCGCGCGCGCCTTGGGGTCAGGACCGATTGATCTGCTTGAGGTCGCGTCAGCTGCGTGGTTCAAGCTCCCGAACTGATGGGGGTGACGATGAGCAATCTCTTCTGGCTGACGGACGCACCGATAGCCGGGCTTCGGCCGTTCTTCCCGAAGAGCCACGGTATGCCGCGGGTCGATGACCGGCGTGTCCTGAGCGGTATTATCTTCTTCAATCGCAATGGCTTGCGGTGGTGCGATGCGCCCAAGGAGTATGGCTTGCCGAAGGCCCTTTACAATCGGTGGAAGCGTTGGAGCGACAGGGGCATCTTCTCTCGGGTGATGGAGGGGCTGGCCTCCGAAGCAACGGTTCCGAAGACAGTGATGATCGACGCGACCTAT
>JBKBKC010000031.1:0-2327 GCA_046294265.1 Gemmobacter sp.
AGCCGGTCAGGGAAAAGCACCGTCTGACCCCGGTCCACACCCTCGATGAAACCCGCCATCCGCACCTCCCACCGACCTGCGGAAGTCTACCACGGACGGGTGTTTCCACACAGCCTCGGCCATAACCGGGTGTCGGATCTCTCTGGTGGTTTTGCGAACCACACCACAGAGGAGGCCGGCCATGGCCAAGGTTGAGCACACTTCGGATGCCCGTGTTCAGGTAGGCATCGACATTTCCAAACATCGGCATGAGGTGCTGATCGCCGTTCCCGGCAAGACACGCCGGCGGCGCCTGACGATCACCAACAGCACCGATGACTTCATGCGGCTGGTTGCAATCTTGCGGGACTATGGCCTGCCGGTTCGGATCGGCTTTGAGGCCACCGGCAACTATCACCGCGTGCTGACGTATCATCTGGGTGTGGCCGGGTTCGACCTGAAGCTGGTATCTTCGGTCGCCTTGGCCCGCACACGGGAAGCCCTGCACAACAGCTGGGACAGGAACGATCCGAAGGATGCTCAGGTCATCCTGCACATGCTGCAAATTGGCGCGGTGCAGATCTTCCTGGACCCGATGGTTGCCGGCACCAACGACATTCAGGAATTGTCCAAAACTCATGATGCCGTGTCGCGGGCCAAGACCGAGTTGTGGCACCGCATCCTGGCCCACTACCTGCCGCTCTACTTTCCGGAAGCCGACCGTTTCCATCGCAGCTCGCGCACCGATTGGATTCTGGCCTTTCTTGAGATGTTCCCGTCGCCCCACATGATTTCGGCGATGACCAGGGATGCGTTCATCAAGGCCGCATGGGAGGTGGTCGGCCGCAAAGTCGCGAAGTCGCTCATGTTGTCAGATATTTACGAGACAGCAAAGGCATCTGCCGGTTTGCCTGTCGCGCCGGATTCAGACGCCATCCGGATGTTCGGTATGATTCTGGCCGAAGGGCGGAGCCTGATCAGGCAGCGCAATGCCATCGAAGACCGGGCGGTCGAGCTGTTGGGCGAGCGACCCGATTTCCAACTGCTGCGCACCATTCCCGGCATCGGGCCGATCAACGCCCTGACCATCCTGGCCGAGACAGGTGACCTGAGCCGCTTCCATCATCACCGCCAGTTTCTGAAGTTCTGCGGCATGGATCTGGCGACTGTCCGAGACCGCCCGCGAAGCCGCCCGCGTGCTGGCGCGGCGCGATTCGGCGGGAAGCCTGCGGCTCCGGGTGGGCTACCGCGCCGCGCATGCGGTGCATGACCGGCTGATCGCGGAATGACCCTTCCGCTTGACCGGTCGATGGGGCTGTGAGAGGCGGGGCCATGGCCAGCCGCACCCGCAAATCCGCGCCCAGTTCCACCTCGCCAGCGCCCGCCCGGCGTCGCCGCCCGCTGCGCGTCCTTCTGCGCTGGAGCCTCCGGGGGGGGCTGGCGGTGATGGCGCTGATGCTGGCGGTGGTGACGCTATTCGGCTTCGTGAACCCGCCAACAAACATCTACCAGTGGCAGGAGGCCCGCCGCCTGGGCGGGATCAGCCGGGACTGGGTGACGCTGGACCAGATCGCCCCGGTGATGGCGCGGTCGGCGGTTGCGGCGGAGGATGCGAATTTCTGTCTGCATTGGGGGTTCGACATGGGCGCCATCCGTGCGGCGCTGGATGCGGGGGGCGGGCGCGGGGCCTCGACCATCAGCCAGCAGGTGGTCAAGAACGTGTTCCTCTGGCACGGGCGAAACTGGCTGAGAAAGGGGATGGAGGCGGTGCTGACCCCGGTGGTTGAAACGCTGTGGTCCAAGCGGCGGATCATCGAGGTCTATCTGAACGTGGCCGAGTTCGACGAGGGCGTGTTCGGGGTGGGGGCGGCGGCGCGGCATTACTTCAAGGTGGAGGCAGGCAAGCTGACCGCGCAGCAGGCCGCGCGCCTGGCCGCCACCCTGCCCGACCCCAAGGGCCGCAACCCCGCGCGGCCCTCGGCCTTTGTGCAGCGGCGCGCGCAGGCCATCGCAGGCGGGGCCGAGACGATCCGCGTGGACGGGCGGGCGGCCTGTTTCGAGGGCTAGAGCGGGATGACGTTTGAGTGAATCGCCGGGGATTCCCCCGGGTTTGGATTTCTGAGTCACCATGGAGGCTGGGTCTGGAGGCCAGCCTGGATGACCAAACCCCTGTCGATGGATATTCGAGCGCGCGCGATGGCGCGGCGTGATGCGGGCGGGATGGTGCGCGCGGTGGCGGATGCGCTGAGCATTGCACCGTCAAGCGTTGTGAAGTGGTCGGAGCGGCGGCGGACGACGGGGAGCGCCGCACCGGGCAAGATCGTCGGGCATGTGCCGCGCAGGATTCG
>JBKBKC010000014.1:0-40197 GCA_046294265.1 Gemmobacter sp.
CAAGGACTGGCGGAGGGTCGCCACCCGATACGACCGATGCCCGGAAACCTTCTTCTCCGCCATCGTCCTCGCCGCAACCGTGTTGTTCTGGCTATGAAACTCAATGAGTCTGGAGCCTAGGTCAGATGTGGCTGCCCTGCAGCCAGGCCAGCACATCCTCCCAGCTGGTCGAGCCATCGTCAGGGCCGTAAAGCTCCAGGCGTTCCCGCGCACGCCAGAAGATCGCGCGCAGCACCTCCGCGTCTGTCAGGTGCGACACCTCTTCCTCTTGGGTCAAGGGGTCGCCGTCGATGCGCAGCCATGGGCTGTTCGTCTGATAGCGAATACAGGCGAAATGTTCCTTTTTCCCCGCCAGCGCGACCTCACCCCGCGCGGCGGCAAGGTCGAGGATGGCCTTTTGGGCGGGCGTCAGGGCCACGGTGCGCATGCCACACCCAAAAGGCCCCCGCTTGCGCGAGGGCCTTCCGGGGGAATTCGGCGGATCATTCCGCCGTCAAAAGTGGTGGTTTCTGCCCGGTCAGGCGCGGTTTCTGCGGTCCTTCGACCTGCAGGACTATGGCATCGTCCTTCACAGTCACCAGAACCACGCCGCCCTTCTGCAGCTTGCCGAACAGCAGTTCCTCGGCCAGCGGCTTTTTCACATGCTCCTGGATCACCCGGGCGAGCGGCCGCGCGCCCATCTTGTCGTCATAGCCCTTTTCGCCCAGCCAGGCCGCCGCCTCGGGGGTCAGCTCGATATGCACGCCGCGGTCCATGAGTTGCGCCTCAAGCTGCAGCACGAACTTTTCGACGACCTGCATGATCGTGTCCTTGCCGAGGGCGGCGAAGGAGATCACGGCGTCCAGACGGTTGCGGAATTCGGGCGTGAAGATCCGCTCCAGCGCCGCGGTATCCTCGCCCGTCCGCTTGTCACGGCCGAACCCGATGGCGGCGCGTGCCATGTCCGAGGCCCCGGCATTCGATGTCATGATCAGGATCACGTTGCGGAAATCCACCTGCCGGCCGTTGTGGTCGGTCAGCTTGCCGTGGTCCATCACCTGCAGGAGGATGTTGTAGACATCCGGATGCGCCTTTTCCATCTCGTCCAGCAGCAGCACGCAATGCGGATGCTGGTCCACGCCATCGGTCAACATGCCCCCTTGGTCGAAGCCGACATAGCCGGGGGGCGCGCCGATCAGACGGCTGACCGCGTGCTTCTCCATGTATTCCGACATGTCGAACCGGATCAGTTCCACACCCAGCGAGGAGGCAAGCTGTTTGGCCACCTCGGTTTTGCCCACACCCGTCGGCCCCGCAAAGAGATAGTTGCCGATGGGCTTTTCCGGCTCGCGCAGACCGGCGCGGGCCAGCTTGATGGCCGAGCACAGCGCCTCCACCGCCTTGTCCTGGCCGAACACCACGCGCTTGAGCGTCTTTTCGAGATCGCGCAGCGTTTCTGCATCGTCCTTGGATACGGTTTTCGGAGGGATGCGGGCGATCTTGGCAACCACGGCCTCGATTTCCTTGGTCCCGATGGTCTTGCGCCGCTTGCTGTCGGACAACAGGTGCTGCGCCGCGCCCGCCTCGTCGATCACGTCGATGGCCTTGTCGGGCAGTTTCCGGTCATGGATGTAGCGCGCAGCGAGTTCCACCGCGGTCTTGATCGCATCGGCCGTGTAGCGCAGGTCGTGGTGTTCCTCGAAATAGGGTTTCAGCCCCATCAGGATCTTGATGCTGTCCTCCACCGAAGGCTCGTTCACGTCGATCTTCTGGAACCGGCGGCTCAGCGCGCGGTCCTTTTCGAAGTGCTGGCGGAATTCCTTGTAGGTGGTCGATCCCATGCAGCGCAACTTGCCGCCCTGCAGCGCGGGTTTCAGCAGGTTCGAGGCATCCATCGCCCCACCGCTCGTGGCCCCGGCACCGATCACCGTGTGGATCTCGTCGATGAACAGGATCGCGTCGGGGTGATCCTCCATCTCCTTGACCACGGCTTTCAGCCGCTCCTCGAAATCGCCGCGGTAGCGTGTGCCTGCCAGCAGCGCGCCCATGTCCAGGCTGTATATCGTGGCATGCGCAAGGATTTCAGGCGTCTCGCCTTTGACGATCTTCCACGCGAGCCCCTCCGCGATCGCCGTCTTGCCGACGCCCGGATCGCCCACCAGCAGCGGGTTGTTCTTGCGGCGGCGGCACAGCACCTGGATGCAGCGCTCAACCTCCATGTCGCGTCCGATCAGGGGGTCGACATCACCCTTGCGGGCCTTGGTGTTGAGGTCCACGCAGTATTTCGACAGTGCGGATTCCTTGGCCTCCCCGGCCTCGGCCTTGGGCGTCTCCTGATGCTCTTCGGCGCCCGTCACCGGGCGGCTTTCACCATAGGACGGGTCCTTGGCCACGCCATGCGCGATGAAATTCACCGCGTCATAGCGCGTCATGTCCTGTTCTTGCAGGAAATAGGCGGCATTCGACTCGCGCTCGGCAAAGATCGCCACCAGCACGTTCGCGCCCGTCACCTCGGTTCGGCCGGACGACTGCACATGGATCGCCGCGCGCTGGATCACACGCTGGAAGGCCGCCGTGGGCACCGCTTCGGAGCCTTCGACATCGGTCACCAGCGTCGAGAGGTCGTCATCGATGAAATCCTGCAGCGTCTTGCGCAGGGTGTCGAGGTTGACCGAACACGCCTTCATCACCCGGGCGGCGTCGGGTTCGTCGATCAGCGACAGCAATAGATGCTCCAGCGTCGCGAGTTCATGGCGGCGCGCATTGGCGAGCGCCAGGGCGCCGTGGATGGCCTGCTCAAGGGTCTGGGAAAATGACGGCACTTCCGGTGCTCCTGTCCTGCGGGTCCGGGGGGCCGTGGCACCCCGTCAAACCCTGGCCTCATGAAGATTAAACTTCGGTTCTTTTCGCAACGCTTCAAGTGGTATTTTCGGTGGCGGCTACATTATCGGGCGGGCGCCGGAAAATGTGACACATGAGGTGCTCCACCTGTTGATCGGCGGTCAGAATTTGTCCTTCGCGGCGCGGATTGCCGCGAACACGTCCGCCGCCGGTGCCTCGGATAGGCCCATTGCTGCCTTCAACGCCGGGTCAGCGGCACGCAGGAACGGATTGGTGAGCCGCTCCTCGGACAGGCGCGATGGAACTGAAGGGCGCTGCGCCGCGCGCACCTGCGCCACCCTCTTGGACCGCGATATAAGGTCAGGCTGCGCGGGTTCAAGGGAGAGCGCAAAGCGCAGGTTGGCGGTGGTGTATTCATGCCCCGAACAGACCAGAGGATCCCCGGGCAGGTCTGAGAGCCGCGACAGCGCGGCCCAATAGTCCATAGCGTTGCCTTCGAACATGCGTCCGCAGCCTGCCGCCATCAGACTGTCGCCGGTGAACACCAGTTCCGCCCCTGCAAGGTAAAAGGCCACATGGCCCACAGTGTGGCCTGAGACGTCGATCACCTCCACCGGCTGGTCCGCAAAGCGAAAGACCTCGCCCGGGACCACCGCCCGGTCCAGCGCGGGCAGGCGTGCGGCATCCGCCGCGGCCCCGGTCACCCGCGCGCCGGTCGCGGCCAAGATAGCGGCCAACCCACCCACATGGTCGTGGTGGTGATGCGTCAGCCACACCTCGTCCAGGCCCCAGCCGCGTGCAGCCAGCGCCGCCAGCACTGGCTCCGCCTCAGGCGCATCGACCAGCGCCGTCGCGCCGCTTGCTAGATCGTGCAGCAAAAAGGCATAGTTGTCCGCAAGGCATGGCACCGTCACCAGATCGATTGTCATGGTCTTCCGCACCCTCCCTGCTATCCTGTCCTCCAGTCTCGCCCAGGAAACCGCCGCCCGCAATGCATCTTGATGTGCTCGACCTGCGCACCTTCTACTACCGCACGCAGCTTGGCCGCGTGGCGCAGCGCGCGATCCGCGACCAGGTCGTGGCGCTTTGGCCCGACCACAGGGGGCAGACGGTCGCGGGCTTCGGCTTTGCCGTCCCGCTCCTGCGCCCCTTCCTGCCCGAGGCGCGCCGCGTCGTGGCGCTCATGCCTGCCCCACAGGGGGTGATGCCCTGGCCCGCGGGGATGGAGAATGTCTCGGTCCTTGCCGAAGAGACGCAATGGCCACTCGCCACCGGATCGGTCGAAAAACTGGTGATGCTGCACGGGCTGGAAACCTCCGAACACCCTTCTGCGGTGCTGTCCGAAGCGGTGCGCGTGCTCGCGCCGGGCGGGCGGGCGCTCTTTGTCGTGCCCTCACGCGCGGGTCTCTGGGCGCGGCGCGATGGCACGCCTTTCGGGTTTGGTCGCCCTTATTCGGCTCGCCAGCTCGAAACGCAGCTGGTGCGCCACGGCTTCACGCCCGAGCGCAGCCTTTCGGCCCTTTTCGCGCCACCCTCGCAGGGACGGTTCTGGCTGCGCACCTCCGAGTTCTGGGAACGCTGGGGCCGCCGCGCAATGCCCTGGCGGGCCGGCGGCGTGCTGATGGTGGAGGCGACCAAGCAGGTCTGGCAACCCACCCGCGGCGGGCTGGCCGCCACCGTGCGCCAGCCGCTCAGGGCCTTCGAAGGCGTTGCCCAGCCCGGCGCGCAACCGGCCCGCAGTCTTGACTGACCGCTGATCCTCTCCTTGACCAAATACCCCCGCCGGAGGCTCCCGCAGCCACCGCCCGTGCCAGGCTGGGCGGACGCGGCGGCAGCGCCGTCGGCGGGGGTTCGATGCCCCCGGCGACGGCCCCTGCCTACGGTCAGTCGCCAAGATCCTCGGGAAGTGCGAGGTTCAGCACAATGGCGATCCCCGCGGCCGGCAGGAGCCCCGAGGTCAGCAGGATCTGCGCCGTGCGCCCCAGATGCTGCAGCGCCGCGGGTTCCAGCTGCAACCCCAGCCCCACCGACAACGCGGTGGCAAAGATCACCATGTTGCGCCGGTTCCAGCGCACGTCGGACAGCATGTTCACGCCGCTCGCGCAGACCATCCCGAACATCACGATCACGCCGCCCCCCAGCACGTTGATCGGCACCGTGTTGATGGCCGCGCCGATCTTGGGGATCAGCCCGCAGACGATCAGGAACAGGGCGCCGATGGTCACCACATGGCGGCTCATCAGTCCCGTCATGGCGATCAGGCCCACGTTCTGGCTGAAGGACGTGTTGGGCAGCCCGCCGAAGGCGCCCGCGATGGCGGTGCCCGCGCCGTCGGCGAAGGTGGCGCCCTCGACCTCGCGGTCGGTGGCCTCGCGCCCGGCACCGCCCTTGGTGATGCCGCTCGTGTCCCCCACCGTCTCGATGGCCGAAATGACGGCCATGAAGCACATGCCCAGGATCACGGCGGCATTGAACTCCACCCCCCAGCGGAACGGCATCGGCAGGGCAAAGACTCCTGCCCGGGCGACGGGGGCCAGATTCACCTGGCCCATCGCGAAGGCGACGATATAGCCCACGACCAGTCCGATGAGGACGGCCGCGATGGCGATGAAGCCGCGGGTGAAGAACTTGACCGCCAGCGTCACCAGAACCACCACGAGCGCGGGCAACCACATCGCAAGGCTGCCAAAGCGGATCTGTGACCAGTCCACCGGCGTGCCCGCGGAGCGCGCCTCGGCGATGGCGCGCTGTCCGGCCTCGAACGCGGGCACGCCGCCTGCGGCGTACTGGATGCCCACCTTCACGAGCGCGAGCCCGATCATCAGCACGATCAGCCCGGTCACCAGCGGCGGCAGCGCATGGCGGATGCGCCCCACCACGAAACCGAGAAAGAAGTGGAAGACGCCGCCGATCATCACCCCGGTCATCAGCCCGGCGAGGCCCGCCGTACCCAGCCCCGCCACCGCCGGGATCATCACCGGCACAAAGGCGAACGAGGTGCCCTGCACGATGGGCAGCCGCGCACCCACGCGGCCCATGCCGATGGTCTGAAAGAGCGTGGCGATGCCGGCAAAGAGCATCGACATCTGGATCATGTAGGTCATGTCGGGAAAGCCGAGTGCCGCCTGATCCGAGCCAAATCCGATGCCTGCGGCGCCGCAGACGATGATTGCTGGGGTGACGTTCGACACGAACATCGCCAGCACATGCTGGATGCCCAGCGGGACCGCCTGCATCAGGGGTGGCATGAAATCGGGATCGCGCATCTGCGCAGGGGTTCCAAGGGCGGTGTCCGCCATGGCCGTGGCCTCCTTCACTGTCGGGGATGGTCTGCTCTTGGTGGCAGGTTCAGGGATGGGTCACCGTCCAGGGGACGGGGTAGCGGTGTTCCTCCAGGTTCGCGCCGGTGCCGATCCGGTCGATCACGGCAAACAGTCCGGGGGCCGCAAGGGGGGTGAGGACGCCGTGCCAGGTCCCCCGCGCAAGATTGATGGCCTGTGCCCCGCTGGTGACAAAGGCGCGCGGAGGTGCCCTTAGATCGGGCGCGACGATGACCAGAAAGGGATGCGCCGTCATGGGAACAAAGGCCTGGCTGCCTTCGGGGTGGCGTTCAATCAGGTCGAAGGCATAGGGCAGGGCGCGCGGTTCGGCGAGAAAGACCGAGAGGCCCGCGCGGCCATCCGTGAAATCGAACTGAGCGAGGTCATGGTGGCGGCGGCAAAGCCCTGCGTTGATGAGGCGGAAATCTCCCGTCGCCTCCAGCACCTGACCGAAAGGGGCGAAGGCGGCGGCGGTCAGGGGTTCGGGGTGGATCACGGTCATGGTCCTGCCCGCCGTGCCGGGCCGGTCGCCAATGGTGCGCGGCGGGAGCGAGGGGTTTCACACCCCTCGCGCTCCCCGTGGGATATTTGGGCCAAGATGAAAGACGCGACATGGGTCGGATGGGTCATCGGGCCGCACCAAAGCCGCCGGGGCCGCGAAGGGCTGCGTGGCGGTTCACGTCCTTGTAGAGGAGATACCGGAAGGGGCCTCGCCCCGCCGCGTAGCAGGCCTGCGGGCAGAAGGCGCGCAGCCACATGAAATCGCCCGCCTCGACCTCGACCCAGTCGCGGTTGAGTTTGTAGACCGCTTTCCCCTCCAGCACATAGAGACCGTGCTCCATGACATGGGTTTCCTCGAAGGGGATGAGGCCGCCCGGGAGGAAGGTCACGATGTTCACATGCATGTCGTGGCGCAGGTCGTCATGGCGCACGAAGCGGGTGGTGGCCCAGGTTCCCTTGGTGCCGGGCATTGCGGCAGGGGTGTGGTGCTGTTCGTTGGTGACAAAGGCCTCGGGTGCGGGCAGGCAGGGGGCGGGTTGGTAGAGCTTGCGGATCCAGTGAAAGACTGCCGGTGTGGTGCCGGTGTTCCGCAGCGTCCAGGGGGTGCCGGGCGGAAGATAGGCATAGCCGCCCGGGGCCAAGGCCTGCGCGCCGTTCGGCAGGGTCAGCGTCAGTGTGCCCGTGGTGACAAAAAGCACCCCCTCGGCCCCCGGTTCCGGTTCCGGGGCCTCCGACCCGCCTCCGGGCGCCACTTCCAAGATGTATTGCGAGAATGTTTCGGAGAACCCTGTCATCGGCCGGGCGATGATCCAGGCGCGCGTGCCCTCCCACCCCGGCAGGTTTGAGGTGACGATGTCGGTCATCACGCCGCGCGGGATCACGCAATAGGCTTCGGTGAACACCGCGCGGCCGGTGTGCAGGTCGGATTGCGGCGGCAGGCCATCGCGGGGGGTGGCGTATCTGGTCACGGGAGCATGTCCTTCAGCCGCAGTTCGGCGATGCGCTCCACCTGTGCGCAGGCGGTGGCGAATTCGGTGGCGGTGTCGTTGGCGATGCGGGTGTGGAAGGCGGCAAGGATCGTGTCCTTGCTGTTGTCGCGCACCGCGATGATGAAGGGAAAGCCGTGGCGCGCGACATAGTCGGTGTTGAGCCGCTGGAAGGTTGCCCGTTCGTCATCGGTCAGGGCGTCGAGGGCGGCGCTGGCCTGCTCATGGGTCGACTCCGGGGTCAGGCGGCGGGCCTGGGCCAGCTTTCCCGCAAGGTCGGGGTGGGCGCGCAGGACGCGCATCCGTTCCTCGGGTGCGGCGCTGCGGAAGATGCGGGCCATCGCGTTGCTGATGCCGGTCGCGCTGTCATGGGCTGGGCCAAGCTCGAGGCCCCAGGCGCGCTCTGCGATCCAGGGGGAATGTTCGAACACGCCGCCGAAGCGGGCGACGAAGGTGTCGCGGCCCATCCGCGAGGGACGCTCGCGCGGCAGGGGTGGGTGGGTCGCGGCCCAATGCGCCGCAATCTGGCCGCGCGTGGCGAACCATGCGCCGCCCTTCTGCGCCGCGTGGTCGAGAAACCGCATCAGCCCCGCGATCTTGCCCGGTCGCCCGATCAGGCGGCAATGCAGGCCCACCGAGAACATCCGCCCACCCTCGGCATGCAGCACGTCGAGGGTGTCGCAGAGGTAGTCGCCGAACTGCCGCCCCGTGATATAGCCCGGCGCGGTGGCGAAGCGCATGTCATTGGCTTCCAGCGTGTAGGGGATCACCAACTGGTCGCGGCCCCCGATATCGGACCAGTAGGGCAGATCGTCGTCGTAGGTGTCGGAAATCCAGTCGAACAGCCTAGTTTCCGCCGTCAGCCGCAGGGTGTTGGCCGAGCAACGACCGGTGTACCAGCCTCGGGGTGGGCTACCCGTCACCTCGGCATGCAGGCGCACCGCCTCGGCGATGGCGGCGCGTTCCTGATCTTCGGGCATGTCCCGGTGATCGACCCATTTCAGGCCGTGGCTGGCGATTTCCCAGCCTGCGGCCTGCATCGCCGCGACCTGCCCGGGGGCGCGGGCAAGGGCGGTGGCCACGCCATAGATCGTGACGGGCAGGCCGCGCCCAGTGAACAGCCGGTGCAGCCGCCAGAACCCCGCGCGCGCGCCATAGTCATAAAGGGATTCCATGTTCCAGTGCCGCATCCCCGCCCAGGATTGGGCGCCTGCGATGTCGGAGAGGAAGGCTTCGGACCCGGCATCGCCGTGCAGCACGCTGTTTTCGCCGCCCTCCTCGTAGTTCAGCACCAGGCTGACCGCGACCCGTGCGCCGCCGGGCCACTGCGGATCGGGCGGGGTGGCACCGTGGCCGTGGAAATCGCGGGGATAGCGGTTCAAGGGAGGCTCCTGTCGTTGGCATGACGTTAGGGCAGAAAATGCGGGCGCGGTTTCAAAATTTCCGCGAAGGTGATTATCGGCAAAGGGCTGGTCGCGCGGCGGGGCGGAATGCGGGTAATCTGGGCAGGATGAACACGGAGGCTGGATGATGGGCGAAGGGCGATTGACGACGCATGTGCTGGACACCGCGCAGGGAAAGCCTGCGGCGGGGGTGAAGATCATGCTCTACCGGGTTTCAGGCAACAGCCACCGCAAAATCGGCGAGGGGGTGACCAATGCCGACGGCCGCACCGATGCGCCGATGCTGGCGGGCAAGGCGTTCACGACCGGCTGCTATGAGCTGGTATTCTGTGCAGGCGACTACCTGCGCGCGACGGGGCAGGCGGCCGCTGGCGTGCTGTTTCTGGACTCGATCCCGATCCGCTTTGGGGTGCCCGACGCGGGGGCGCATTACCACGTGCCGCTGCTGATCTCACCCTTCGCTTATTCGACCTATCGCGGAAGTTGACCATCAGGCTTGACCCACGAAAGCTGATCGGGTTTGCTTAGGCCGATGCCATGGGCAGGAGTGTCGCGATGCAGGCCATGACACGCCCCTGTGCGTATCTCTGACCCTGCGGTGGCACTGGGCTTCGTTGGCTGACCTGACCGCCGATCAGGTCTGGCAATGCTGGCAGGAGCGGGCAGCGGGCCAAGGGCTGACGCCGGCGGCAGAGACGGCGGCGCGCGACGGGTCTGTGCTGCGGTTGGCCGGCGTATCGGTCGCGCCCCTTGGCGGCACTCAGTTCGACATCGCGCAGACCGTCCTGACCGAAGCGGCGGACGGCAGCGTGGCCGCCGCCTTTCCCGACCGGGTCGCGATCACCTTCGAGCCCGGTGACAGCATGGCGGCACTTGGAACTGGTGCAGGAGGGGCTGACGGTCATCCTGCGCAAAGGGGACGCCCAGGGCGAGATCTTGTATGACGTTTCGGCAGACTTGCTTGAGGGCGTCCACCTCGGAATGGGCGGCGATTCCGCTCGGGGCACCCTGTCCATCATCGACTTCAGATGGCGCTTTCACGAGGCGGCGTTTACCGCATGGACCACGCCGGGGCCGTGGCGCGGACGGTGCTGGACCGGAAGGCCCGAACGCTACGTTGCCGCCTCGCCTTTGATTTTAGTCCCTGAACATCTGCTCGTTGCAGACCAACAGGATCGAGGATGCCGCGATCACGCTGGATCTTGCGGTCCCTTCGTCGATGCCGATTCTGGCCATGACGGGACCCGCCGATTTCGCTCAGGCGCTGCGCGACGGAATGGCGTGGCGCATGCACATGACGCATGGGGCGACCGAACAGACGGATCGCACCAGCGGCATTTTCGGCGACCGCGATTGGGGGGCTCACCACCTCGTCCGGCACGATGGCCCTGTCACTTGATCGCACGGGATTGTCGATGGAGGGCGAGATTTCGTCAGCCGGGATCTGGGCTGTTGTGGGGCCTTTTCCCGACGCTGGCGTTCTTGCCAAAGTCGGCGCCTCGGTCATGGCGTTCCGGTTGCCTCTGGTCCGCGATGCCGCCCCCGATGATTTCGCGTTGCGACTGGGGATCAAGGACATCGACGTCGCGGATGGTGTCTGGGACCTTTTCGACGCGGGCCGCGTGTTCCCGCGAAATGCCGCATCGCTGGACCTCGATGTGGCGGGCAAGGCGTGGTTCGATTTGCTGGGGCTGGCAGAGGATGATCCGGCGGGGCGCAGGCGCGACCCGGCGCGCTGGCGCGAGATCGTCTCCCGGGCCTTACGGAGCCTTCCGGTTGCGGTGGCCGGGGCGACGCTTTCTGGGGAGGGGGCCTTTACCTTTGCCACCGGCGCCGACGGCGTCCCGGTGCCCGACGGCCGCGCCGGTTTTGCGATGACCAGGGCCAACGCGCTGCTGGACAGGGCGGTGTCGGCGGGCATCGCCACGGCTGCTGACGTGCGCGGCACGCGGATGATGATGGGGATGTTCATGCGCCCCGGCACTGGCGGTGACAGCCTGACTTCCGAGATCGAGGCGAAGGTCGACGGGTCGGTAACTCTCAACGCGATGCCGCTCAGATCGCAGGCGCTTGGCCATGTTCGGCCAGGTCCAGCCCCGCTACCTGTCCGGTCAGGTCGGCGCGCATCCGGGCGATGATGTAGTCCGAGAACAGCCGGATCTTCGGGTCCTGCAAGCGGCGGTGCTGGGTCAGGCAGGTCAGTTGCGCGGGCAGCGGCGGGCTGGCGGTGGCCACGGGGATCAGCGCGCCCGACCTCAGGTGGTCGGCCACCTCGAACACCGGCTTAAGGATGATCCCCCGCCCGTCCAGCGCCCAGGCGGTCAGCACGTCGCCGTCATCCGATTCGAACGGGCCGGTGATCTCGAACCGGCGGGGACCCTCGGGGGTGACCAGCGTCCACTGGAATTCGCGCGCGCCCGGAAAGCGCAGGTTCAGGCAGTCGTGCCGGTCGGCCACGAGGGCCGCGCCATCGCCGGGCATTCCGCGCGCCGCGACATAGGCGGGGGCGGCGCACAACAGGCGCGGGCAATCGGCGACAACACGCATCTTGAGCGTGGAATCCTCAAGAAAACCAAGGTGGAACGCCATGTCCAAGCCTTCGGCCGTCACATCGACATTGCGGTCGGACAGGCGCAGGCGGGTGTCGATCTGGGGATAGAGGTCCTTGAACGCGGGCACATGGGGGGCGATGAAACGCCGCCCTACTCCCAAAGGCGCCGCCACAAAGATCGTCCCGCGCGGGGATTGGGCGCCATGCATCACTGCCGCTTCGGCTTCTTCTATCGCGTCCAGCACCTTGAGCGCACCGTCATAGAAAAGCCGCCCATTCTCCGTGGGTTGCAGGCTGCGTGTGGTGCGGTTGAAGAGCCGCACACCGAGGTGTTTCTCCAGTTCCGAGATTCGCGCCGAGGCGACGGCGGCCGAGGTGCGCTGGTCGCGCGCGGCCGCACTCATGCTGCCCAAATCATAGACACGGACGAACATGCGCAGGGTATTGACGTAGGACATCGGAGCCTTCGGAGATTTTCCCGCGTGGTTTGAAAGTGCTGCGGCATTTCAAGGATTACCGCGAAAGTGCGCGCCGGTATAGCCTGTCGCAAACCGGATGGAGGCCGCGATGTATGACTGGGCTGTGATGTGGGAATGGGTCGAGATCGGGGTGCGCTGGCTGCATGTGATCACGGCCATCGCCTGGATCGGATCCTCGTTTTATTTCATCGCCCTGGACCTCGGCCTGCGGCAGACACCCAGCCTGCCCCCCTTGGCGCATGGCGAGGAATGGCAGGTGCATGGGGGGGGCTTTTATCACATCCAGAAATACCTGGTGGCGCCTCAGATGATGCCTGAGCATCTGACCTGGTTCAAATGGGAAAGCTATGCGACGTGGCTTTCGGGTTTCGCGCTCTTGGTGCTGGTCTATTATCTGGGGGCCGAGCTTTTCCTGATTGATCCCAATGTGATGGACCTTGCCGTGTGGCAAGCGGTGGCGATCTCGCTGGCGTCACTGGCGTTCGGCTGGGCGGTTTACGACACGCTCTGCCGTGTGTTCGTGAAGGCGGATCAGACGGTGCTGATGGTCGTGCTGTTCGCGGTGCTGGTGGCGATGGCTTGGGGCTATACGCAGGTGTTTTCGGGCCGCGCGGCGTTGCTGCATCTGGGGGCGTTCACGGCCACGATCATGTCGGCCAATGTGTTCATGGTGATCATGCCGAACCAGCGGATCGTGGTGGCGGACCTGAAGGCGGGGCGGGTGCCCGATGCCAAGTATGGCAAGATCGCCAAGCAGCGCAGCACGCACAACAACTACCTGACGCTGCCGGTGGTGTTCCTGATGCTGTCGAACCACTATCCACTTGTATTCGCAACACAACATAACTGGATCATCGCAAGCCTGGTGTTCTTGATGGGGGTCACGATCCGCCACTGGTTCAACACCCGCCATGCACGCAAGGGCAACCCGCATTGGACATGGGCGGTGACGGCGGTGCTGTTTCTGGTGATCGCCTGGCTGTCCACGGCCCCGATGCGGGGGCACGAGGCCGAGGCGCGGCTGTCGCCTGAGGCCTTAAGGATGGCGAAAGCCGAGGGATTTGAACACGTTGCCGACATCGTTCTGGGCCGCTGCTCCATGTGCCACGCGGCCGAGCCGAACTGGGAAGGGATGCGCTGGCCGCCCAAGGGCGTGGTGCTGGAGACGCCTGAACAGATCGCCACCGAGGCGCGGCGCATCTATCTGCAATCGGGGATCAGCCATGCGATGCCCCCCGGCAACCTGAGCTGGATGGAGCCGGAAGAGCGTGCGGCCATCGTGCGGTGGTTCCGGGCGGGGCGGTCGGGCTGACTGCAGCCGGATCGGCCGGTCAGCAAAAAGCCATCGTTGCTCCAAAGCGAACTTTCTGCGACATTTTCCGCATAGAAAGCAAAAGTTCATATCAAAAGGAAGCGACAGATGGCCGACGCGAAGAAACACGTGGCTCAGGTGAGCAAGGCGCTCGAAAACGCCCGCAAGGCGATGTTTGAGATCAAGGTTGCCGTTGGCAAGGGTGACACGGCGAAGGACGTGGATACGATCCTCACCGACGCGATGAAACTCGCATCGCGCCTTTCTCAACTTGAAAAGGATTTGCCCGAAGATGCCAGCAAACATGTAGCAGCCGCCAGTCAGGCATTTGAAGTCGCACGAAAAGGCATGTTCGAGATCAAGGTTGCCGTTGGAAAGGGGGGTGCCGTCAAGGACATCGACAAGCTTCTCGTAGACGCCCAGAAAGTGGAAGGCAATTTTCGCAACCTGGCAAAGACTATTGGCTGACCGCGAAGGGTGGTCTCCTGTCTGGTCTTACTGGCTTTGCGTGAACCAGACCACCGCGCCCGCCACCACCGCTGCCGCCACCACCGCCAGTGCGATCTTCCATTTGGACCAGGGTCGCTCGCCCCGCACCTTGCCGGTCTGGCCGTTCACCACAAAGCGGAAGGTGCGGCCGTCGTATCTGTAGGCGGCCATCCAGACCGGAAGGAGGATGTGCTTGAACGTCTCCAGGCTGAACTGGCTGTCGATGCGGGCAATCTGCTGTTCATCGCCGCCGATGGCGCGGGCCACATCGCCGCGGATCACCCCTTCCATGATGGCGCGCGCGCGGGCATGGCCGTCGGGCAGGGCAACGGTGTAGCCCTCGGCGGTGAACCCTGCGAGGTAGTCGGCGCGAAAGGGTTCCAGCGCCGACAGGTCCCAGGGCTCCAGCGCCTCGGTATAGCCCTTGGGCAGCGAGGTGGAGGCCAGCACCAGCACATCGTCGAAATCGCGGGTGACCCAGCCGGAAACGTTCTGCCAACGGGTCTTGCGCACCTGTTCCTGCCGCCGCTCTGGCTTGCCGTTGACCTGCACGGTGACGGTGCGGGTCTCATAGTAGTAGGTGCCACGCTGGCCCGAATAGCGGCTGCGGGAGGCCGCGTCGAAGGTCCAGTAGGGCGAATAGACGCCGTTCAATGCACGCCCCTTGCGGGCATATTCCACCAGGCCGCCCGGCGCGAACCACAACCGGCCCAGCCATTTCGTCATCGCCTCGCGTGCCTGCGCCTCGGTCAGACGGAAGGGCAGCACCGCCTGCGGCTTGATCTGGCGGTTGGTGCCGGTGCCGATGACGACGGGGCTGGCGCAGAAGGGGCATTCGGTGGCGTGCTGGGCCCCCTGGAATTCGACCAGCGCGCCGCAGCTTTGGCAGCGGGTTGTGCGGGGTTCCTCCATCGCGGCCTTTGGCAACTGGTCGCGCAGGGCGGCATCGAGGTCAAGCTCTCCCAGCGCGGACCTGCGGTCGCGCGGGCTGGCCTCGGGGATCGCCTGCACATGTCCGCAATGGTCGCAGACGAGTTGCGTGGCACCGGGGGCAAAGCGCAGGTCTGATCCGCAAGCCTCGCAGGGCCAGCGTTGCGCGGTGTCGTCCATGGGTCAGACCCCGGCCATCGGTCACACGCCGGGCGGTGGCGGCGGGGGGATATGGGAAAAGAGCCGCGCAAGCTCGGTCTCGGCCGCCGGTTTCCAGTCATCCATGCCGGCGGACCAGACGACCGAGGCGCGGGAGAGTGTGCCGTTTTGCGCCATTGTGGCAAGGTCGGCCTCGGAAAAGGGGCCGGTGGTGGCCCCGTTGGCCGCGACGTGCCAGGTGCGGGTGGCAGGCGGAGGGGGCGGCGGCGCCGCAGCAGCAGGTGGCGAGGCGCCCCACGGGCCAGGCTGGCCCAGTTGCGCGCCCATCTGCATGCCCATGCCCGCACCCATGCCCATCCCCATGGCCGATCCGGCGGCGGTGGCGGGATTGCCCATCGCCTCGGCGGCGTTGAACTGCATGTATTTCGACAGATCCCCCGCGATACCGACCGAGGTGCGCTTGTCGAGCACTTTTTCCACCTCTTCGGGCAGGCTGACGTTCTCGATGTAGAATTCGGGCAGGGCGAGGCCGTAGTTGGCGATGGTGGGCGCGATGGCCGTGGTGATGATCCCGCCCAGATCGCCGGTATTCGCCGCCATGTCGAGGACGGGGATGCCCGAGCCTGCGAGAACGCGGGCAACCTCTTGCACGATGACGTTGCGGATTTGCAGGCTGATCTCGGTGGTGGTGAATTCGCCGTCGGTGCCGACGATTTCTTGCATGAACTTTGCAGGGTCGGCCACACGCATCGAATAAGTGCCGAAGGCACGGATGCGGACGGGGCCGAATTCGGGGTCGCGGCACATGATGGGGTTCTTGGTTCCCCATTTCTGGTTGTTGAAGCGGGTGGTGTTGACGAAATAGACCTCGGACTTGAACGGCGAGGCAAAGCCGTGGTCCCAGTGCTGGAGCGTGGTCATCAGGGGCATGTTGTTGGTTTCCAGCATGTAAAGGCCGGGGCCGAACACATCGGCCAGCTGCCCCTCATGCACGAACACCGCCGCCTGCCCCTCGCGCACCGTCAGCTTGGCGCCGTATTTGATCGCCTGGCCGCGACGTTCGAACCGCCAGACCATCGTGTCGCGCGTGTCGTCGAGCCAGGCGATGACATCGACGAATTCGCCCCTGAGGAAATCGAACACCATGGCGGGCCTCCTTTTGGCTTGGCGGGATCAGCTTTCGCCGCCGAGAAAGGTTCTGGCAAGGGATTCGACGATGGGCCGCGCCTCGTCGATGCCCATGCCGGGGCGCAGCGCGGGGTTATAGAGGATGCGCAGCAGGAGTTCGTCATGCGGTGTAAGCAGCGCGAATTCCTGGTCGTCGTTGAAGATGGAGGGACGGGCGCGGGGGCTGTCGTTGGGCAGGCCGAGCCCCTGGGCAATCTCCTCGTGCAGGCAGGCGAGGGTCAGAAGGTCGGGGTGTTCGGCGCGGATCACCGCCAACGCGCGGGAATATACGCCCGAATCGCGGTCCGAGACCACCGAGACCTGGCAATAGGTCGAGATCGGCATGCCGGTGAACGCCGCAACCTCCGAGGCGGCATAGCCGGGCATCGCGGCCATGATCGCGGGGCCTGCGGCGCGGCGCTCATCCTCATCGAGGAAAAAAACAAAGAAGTTGGGCGCGCCGTCGCTCAGCCGGATCGGGTGGCCGGTGACGCGCGAGAGGCGGTCCAGATAGGCGGCGACGCGGGCACGTTCGGTGGCACGGCGGGCCTCGGGCACGCTGGCCCCGAAGCGCAGGCCGACACGCACGGGGGTGACCCAGCGGCGCAGGATACTGGGGGTCTCGCGCTGAACATATCCGGCGGATGTGAGGACGAATTCATCGTAAAGTGCTATGCGCACGAAATTCTCGGTCAGCATCCGTGCGGTGACGGGCGCGTCGCCGCGCCCGCCGTCGGTGCGCATCAGCCCGCGTGACAGGAACGTGGCCTGCACCTGTGCGTAATAGGCGCGCAGGGATTGGCTTTCCGCAGATGGCTGATAGGCGGCAGGCACCGCCGGGCGCGGCAGCGGCGTGGCCTGCGGACCCCCGCCGGGCATGTCGCACCCCATGAGCCCCCCCCCGAGCAAAAGGGCCACAACGAGGCGCGCGAAGGGTCGGGGCATCGCGGTGGTCAGGACGCGGCTTCGCCGACAGCGGCACCGAGGCCCGTGGCCTTGGCCCGGGCCGAGGCCAGCGTGTCGCGCAGGTCGGCTTCCATTTTCTGCAGGTCTTTCTCGGCGGCGGCGCGCTTGGCCTTGCCCTCGTCCGCGATCTGGAGCGATTCCTGGATGGTGGCGATCAGCGTGGCATTGGCCTTTTTCACCGCCTCGATGTCGAACACGCCGCGCTCCATCTCCTGCCGGACCACGCGGTTGGCCTGTTGCAGGTTCTCGGCGTTCGCGGTGAGAAGCTCGTTCGTCAGGTCGTTGGCGCCCCGGATCGCCTCGGCCGCCTCGCGCGAGCGCTGGATGGTCACGGCCTGCGCCAGCTGGGTTTCCCACAGCGGCACGGTATTGACGAGGGTCGAGTTGATCTTGGTCACCAGGCTCTTGTCGTTTTCCTGCACCAGCCGGATCGAGGGCAGCGACTGCATGGTGACCTGCCGCGTCAGCTTCAGGTCATAGATGCGGCGTTCCAGATCGTCGCGGGCCGAGCGCAGGTCGCGCAACTCCTGCGCCACCTTCACCTGGTCGCCCTCGGGGGCGGCGGCGACAGCGGCCTCTTTCGCAGGGATGGTGGTGGCATCGAGGTCTTTGAGCTTGGCCTCGCCGGCCGCGATGTAGAGGGCCAGTTCGTCATAGAAATCAAGCGTCCTGGCATAGAGGATATCCAGCGACTTGATGTCCTTGAGCAGCGTGTGCTCGTGCCTGAGCAGGTTCTCGGTGATCTTGTCGATCTGGCCCTGCACCGTCTCGAACCGCGCCACGAAATTGGCAAAGGGGGCGGCGCGGCCCAAGAGGCGCTCCCACCAGCTGGCCTTGCGGCGGACATCGAGTTCCGACACCGAAAAGCCGCGGATCGTGCTGACCATATCGCGCAAGCTGTCGCCCGCGGGGCCGACATCCTTGTTCTTGACGTCCTGCAGCATCGCCTGGCTGATGACCTGGAGTTCCGCCTGAGACTTGGAACCGAAGGAGATGATCGACTGGGTATTGGCCATGTCGATCTCGGCCATGCGGCTGCGGATGGCCTCGGCCTGCGGGGCGGGGGCCGCCTCCAGCGCCACGATCTCGCGGCCCGGTTCGGGCAGGATCACGGCAGTTACCTTTTCGACCTCGGCAAGGGCGGCCTGGGCTTCGGAGCGGACGGATGCGGGCATGACGGGTATTCCCTGGATACTGCGACGGGCGGTGCCGCCGGGACGGGTGACAGACTGCGACAGGTGATGGGCGATTGCCAGCACGGTTTTGTGACGGCCGAGGGGGGAATCCCGCCCGCCCGGTGTCAGGCTTCGCGCGCCAGCCTTTCGCGCAGGACGTCGATTTCCACGTTCAGGCTTTGATGGTCGTTGACCTGCAGCTTGGTGGTGGCCGCGGTAAAGTTGCGTTCCAGATCGTCCAGCAAGGCCTCATAGTCGGAGCGGGCCTTGGGATCGCGGGTGCGGGCATAGAGATCGGCGAATTTCACGGACGCATCGCGTGCCCCCATCAGATAGACGCCAAGGTATCTGCGCGCCGCCGTCAGGTCGCGCGGATCGGCCTCCACCGTGCGGAACATCGCGCGGGCGGTGGTGGCGAGACGCTCGGCGCGGGCCTCGATCCGGCGGTCGCCGGTGCGCGCGAGCGCGTCCTTTATGCCTGCCAGATGCCGCTCGGCCTCTTCCACCGCGCTGGCGACGCGGTTGGTCTGGAAGGCGTCGATGCCCTCGGCCCCCTTGTCGCGCAGCGGGTCCGGGCCGAAGGCAGCGAGGTGCAGGCCCGCGCCGATGGCGCCCAGGATGGCGGCGATGACCGGGTTCTGCCCGGCCATCACGGTGGCGGTCGCCAGCCCCGCCCCCATCAGACCGGCCCCGAAGATCTTGCGCGGGATGGCGGGGCGGCGGGCGACGCGGCGGATGTCATAGGCCTCTTGCGCACGGATGCCGTCGCGGGTGAGCCAGGCGGAGAGGGTGAGGAGGGCAAAGACCGCAAGCGAGAGGATCAGCGTGGCAGGGGTGCCGGTAAAGGCCTTCCAGACGAAGAGGAAGGGCAGAACGAACAGGAGGTTTGCGCGCAGGCCCACGCCCGAAGGCCGCTGGCCGTCGAAGGGGTGCGGGCCGGGGCGGGCGAGGGCCCGGTCATCGGGGCCGCCCGAGCGGCCTGCGGGGCCGTCTGGGGCGCTGTCTGGCGCGCGCCCGTCGGGGCTGTATCTTCCGCCGAACTTCTGGGCCATGTCAGGTGGCCCCCAGGAAAGCCACATAGAGGACCAGCCCGACCAGCAGGACATAGGCCGTGGTCCGTAATCCCTTGCCCGTCATCGCCACACCCCCAACCATTCACGACATGCACCATACCCCAGGCGCGGGGGCGCTGCCAATGGCGGTTCTTATCCCCTGGGTGGCGGGCGGTTGCGGGTGGATGCGGGGCGCGGGGCTGCGGGCTTGCGGGGCCGGGTGGTCGGTTTCGGGGCAGGGGAGGCGGCGGGGTCTTGGGCGCCGGGGCGCCGGCCGGGTTTGGGGCCGGGTTTGAGGCCGGGATTTGCGGGGGCGGCTGCAGCGGGCGACGTGGAGTGGGGGCGCAGGCCCGGTTTGGGCGCGGCTTTGATCGCGGGTTTGGGGGGCGCTTCGGCCGTGTCGCTGGCCGCGCCCGCAAGGCCCAGCTGGTCGCGCAGCACCTTGGCGCGCACCTCCTCCACGGCCCCCGGTTCCAGATCGCCCAGGCGGAAGGGGCCATATCCGGTGCGGATCAGCCGGTTCACCGTCAGCCCGATCGCCTCCATCGCGCGTCGGATCTCGCGGTTCTTGCCCTCGCGGATGCCCACCGTCAGCCAGGCATTGGCCCCCTGGTGGCGGTCGAGCGTCACGGTCATCGGCTGGAATGCCTCGCGATCAACCGTGATGCCTTGGCGCAGGGGCTCCAGATCGGGGTCGGTGGGGTTTCCCTTGACCCGAACCCGGTACTTGCGCAGCCAGCCGGTGGAGGGCAGTTCCAGCCGCCGCTTGATCTCGCCGTCGTTGGTCAGGAGGAGGAGCCCCTCGGAGTTGAGGTCGAGCCGGCCGATGGACATGACGCGGGGCAGGTCTTCGGGCAGGGCGTCGAAGATGGTGGGGCGGCCCTTTTCATCGGAGGCCGAGGTCACGAGGCCCTGGGGTTTGTGGTAGAGCCAGAGGCGCGAGGCTTCGGGGGCGGCGACGGGCCGGCCGCCCACGGTGATGCGGTCGGCGGGGGTGACGTTGAGGGCGGGGCTGTCGATGACGGTGCCGTTCACCGCAACCTCACCCAGCTGGATCAGCCGCTCGGCCTCGCGGCGCGAGGCGACGCCGGCGCGGGAGAGGACCTTGGCGATGCGCTCGCCGGGGGGTGCGGGGGTTTTGGGGGCGGGCTTTTTCGGGGGGGGCATGGGGCGCGGACCTTTGGACCGCATCCCGGGGCGGCAACCCCCGGGGGCTATCTGCCCCCGGACCCCCGAGGATATTTGGAGACAGAAGAAGGGGCAAGGCTTGCCGGTGCGGCTGTGGACGGGCATCAGGGAGGGATGAGCGGGTTCAAGTCCTTCATGGAGCTGGCGCTGGAGGAGGCGCGGGCGGCGGGCGCGCGGGGCGAGGTTCCCGTGGGTGCGGTGGTCGTGCAGGATGGCCGGGTGCTGGCGCGGGCGGGGAACCGGATGCGCGAAGCGGGCGATCCCACGGCCCATGCCGAGATGCTGGCGATCCGGGCGGCCTGCGGGGTGGTGGGGTCGGAGCGGCTGGGGGGGGCGGCGCTGTGGGTGACGCTGGAGCCCTGCGCGATGTGTGCGGGGGCGATCGCGGCGGCGCGGATCGGGCGGCTGTATTACGGGGCGCCGGATCCCAAGTCGGGGGGGGTGGCCACGGGGGCGCGGGTGTTCAGCCATCCGCAATGCCATCACGTGCCAGATGTCTATGACGGGATCGGGGCGGCAGCCGCGGCGGCGCTGTTGCGGGATTTCTTTTCCGGGCGGCGGGGATGAGGGTGGGATCCGTCCCACGGTGGGACAGGTTTCGGACACAATCATTTCAAGGACTTGACCCTGACCTGTTCATCCTTTGTCAAGAATTGGCTGCTCAGGGGGTGATCGGTTCCATCACCTGCGGCTCGATGACCCGGGTGATGGGGAACACGCCGCGCGCGAGGTCCTGCGCATCCTGCGCGAGGGCCGGGAAGGTGCGGTAATGGCAGGGGATGACCGTGCGGAACTTGAACCAGCGGCGGCAGGCATAGGCGGCGCGCGCCATGTCCATGGTGTAGTGCCCGCCGCAGGACAGGATGCCGATGGTGGGTTTGTGGTAGTCGCCCATCCATTCCATGTCTGCCATCAGGTCCGTGTCGCCGGAGACGTAGATCACCTCGCCCTCGCCCGCGATCATGAAGCCCGCCTCGTGCCCGGCATAGACCGGGGCGCCGCCCGCGCCCGCCACGGAGGAGGAGTGGCATGCGTTCACCAGCGTCACCTTGGCGCCGCCCAGATCGACGGTGCCGCCCTTGTTGAAACCGAGCGCCTCGATCCCTTCGGCCCCCGCCCACCAGGTTACAAGGTCATAGGTGCCCACGAGCACCGCACCCGTCTCGCGGCAGATGGCCGCCGCATCCGCGCTGTGGTCGCCGTGGCCATGCGTCAGCAGGACATGCGTGGCCCCGGCGATGGCCTCGGCGCGGCGATCTGCAGGGAACATTGGGTTTCCGGTGAGCCATGGATCGACGAGGAGGACGGCCTCTTCGATCTCGATGCGGAACCCCGAATGACCAAGCCAGGTGATTTTCATTTTGCCCTCCACGCATGCCCCCCCTATCTGATGCGGGACGGGCACGGAGGCAAGCATGGACTGGCTGCAGCAGGTGGACGGATATTGCGAGCGGACGGGGCCGGAGTATTGGTCCGAGCCCGTCAATGCGCTGACCAACCTGGCCTTTCTGATCGCGGCGGGGATCATGTGGCCGCGCGTGCGGGGGATGGTGACGGGGCAGGTGCTGTGCGTGATCCTGGGCGTCATCGGCGTGGGGTCGTGGCTGTTCCACACCCACGCGAACCGGCTGACGGGGCTGATGGACGTGCTGCCCATCGTCGCGTTCATCCTGGCCTATGTGTTTGTTGCGACGCGGGATTTCCTGGGGCAAAAGCCGTGGGTGGCGGGCGTCGCGGCCGTGGCGTTCGTTCCCTATGCGATCCTGCTGACCCCCGCGTTCCGGGCGCTGCCGTTCTTTGAGGTCTCGGCCTTCTACTGGCCGGTGCCGGTGCTGATCCTCGGCTATGCCGTTGCCTTGCGGCGCCGCGCGCCGGAGACCTCGACAGGGCTGGCCTTTGGGGCGGGGGTTCTGATGGTGTCGCTGACATTCCGGTCGGTGGATCAGGTCGTCTGTGACAGTTTCCCCCTGGGCACGCATTTCATGTGGCATGTGCTGAACGGCGTGATGCTGGGCTGGATGATCGAGGTGTGGCGGCGGCATCGGGTGGCCGCGGCCTGAGCCCCGGCTGGCTTGCGCGCGGCACGGGTGCGCCGTAAACGGGGGCGGTTCGGACAGGAGGGCGTCATGGCCATCGACATCGACACCGCGCGCAAGGTGGCGCATCTGGCACGCATCCGGGTGGCGGAGGAGGACCTGCCGCGGGTGGCGGCAGAGCTGTCGGGCATCCTTGGCTTCATGGAAGAGCTGAACGCGGTGGATGTGGAGGGCGTGGCGCCGATGACATCGGTCACGCCCATGCGTTTGCGCCTGCGCGAGGATGCAGTGACGGACGGGGGATATCCCGCCCGTGTCCTCGCCAATGCGCCCGAGGCGCGCGAGGGGTTCTTTGCCGTGCCGAAGGTGGTGGAATGAACGGGAACGAGTTGACCATCGCCGCGGCGCGGGATGCGCTGCGGGCGGGCGAGGTGTCGGCGGTCGATCTGGCCTTGGCTTGCCTGACGGCGATGGATGCGGGCGACGGGCTGAATGCGTTCGTGCACAAGACGCCCGAGATCGCGCTGGACCAGGCGCGGGCGGCGGATGCGCGGATCGCGGGCGGCGACGCGCCGGGGGTCTGCGGCATTCCGCTGGGCATCAAGGATTTGTTCTGCACGAAAGGCGTTCCGTCTCAGGCGGGGTCGAAGATCCTGCGCGGGTTCCGGCCCGAATACGAATCGAGCGTGACGGCGCGGCTGTTCGGGGCGGGTGCGGTGATGCTGGGCAAGCTGAACATGGATGAGTTCGCGATGGGGTCGTCCAACGAGAGCTCTTGCTACGGGCCGGCAGTGAACCCCTGGCGGGTGGATGACCGGCTGCTGACGCCGGGGGGCAGTTCGGGCGGATCGGCGGCGGCGGTGGCAGGGGATCTGTGCCTGGGGGCCTTGGGCACCGATACGGGCGGGTCGATCCGCCAGCCTGCGGCCTTTACCGGCATCGTGGGGATCAAGCCGACCTACGGCCGGGTGAGCCGCTGGGGCATCGTGGCCTTTGCGTCGTCGTTGGATCAGGCCGGGCCGATGACGAAATCGGTGCGCGATGCGGCGATCCTGCTGGGGGCGATGGCGGGGCATGATCCGATGGATTCGACCTGCGCGGACCTGCCCGTGCCGGATTTCGAGGCGGCCCTGACAGGTGATATCCGGGGGAAGGTCATTGGTATTCCGCGCGAATACCGGATGGAGGGGATGCCCGCCGAGATCGAGGCGCTGTGGTCGCGGGGGGCGGAGATGCTGCGCGATGCAGGCGCCGTGACGCGCGACATCAGCCTGCCGCACACGAAATACGCGCTGCCCGCCTATTACGTCATCGCGCCGGCCGAGGCGTCGTCGAACCTCGCGCGGTATGACGGGGTGCGCTATGGGCACCGTGCGGCGCTGGCGGCGGGCGACGGGATCACCGACATGTATGAAAAGACCCGCGCCGAGGGGTTCGGGCGCGAGGTGCAGCGGCGGGTGATGGTGGGGGCCTATGTCCTGTCGGCCGGGTTCTATGACGCCTATTACAACCGCGCGCGCAAGGTGCGGGCGCTGATCAAGCGCGACTTCGAGGCGGTGTTCGCCGAAGGGGTGGACGCGATCCTGACGCCCGCCACGCCGTCGGCTGCGTTCGGGCTGGGCGAGATGGCCAATGCCTCGCCGGTCGAGATGTATCTGAACGATGTGTTCACGGTGACGGTGAACCTTGCGGGGCTGCCGGGGGTGGCGGTGCCGGTGGGGCTGGATGCGCGGGGGCTGCCCCTGGGGTTGCAACTGATCGGGCGGCCGTGGGAGGAGGGGGCGTTGCTCAATCACGCCTATGTGCTGGAATCTGCGGCGGGGTTCGTGGCCAAACCGTCGAAATGGTGGTAATCCGCTCGGCCAGACGGGGGCCGGATCACCGGAAAAGCCCGCGATACGGCACCGGAGCGAGTGCGATGCGAGCGGTTTGCGTGATTGTGGCGATGGCGGGCCTTGTGGCCTGCGCCCCCCCGGTGCCCGACAGCGGTGTGGGCTTTGGCAACTACGCCACATATATGCGCGAGCGCGAGCGGGCGCTGGCGACGGGGCAGCCGGTGGCGGGCGGGCCGGTGGTGATCGGCGCGCCGCCGTCACCGGGCGGATTTTCGACCGAGCGTGTGGGGGCCGCGATCGACGCGGCGGACGGGCGGGGCGTGGCGGCGGGCGGGCCGGTGCTCGGCCAGCCGGTCACGGGACAGACCCTGCCGGGCGCGCTGATCGGCGAGGCGAACCGGCCTCGCGGCGATGCGCCCGCCACCATCCGCACCGAGGCCGGTGAAGTTCGCCGGGGGACGGGCATCTCGGACGAGCAGGATTTCGACGCCGTGGCGTCGCGTGAGACGATCCAGAGCGATGCCGAGCGTATCGCGCGCGCGCGCGATCAGTATCAGGTGATCCAGCCGGGGGCGCTGCCCACGCGCACGGGGGCATCGGGGCCCAGCATCGTGGCCTTTGCGCTGGCCACCAGCCACGCGCCGGGCACGCCGGTCTATCGCCGGTCGGGCTTTGGCAGCCGCGATCCTTTTGCCAACTGCGGGCGCTATGCCTCGGCCGATCTCGCGCAGGAGGCGTTCCTTGCGGCAGGTGGCCCCGAGCGCGATCCGCAGCGGCTGGACCCGGACGGCGACGGATTTGTCTGCGGCTGGGACCCGCGCCCGTTCCGCGCGGCGCGCCGGTAGGCCAGGCATGGGGCCGTCGCCCAACTGCGGGCCGCGGCGGGGCGGGGTGCGGCCCTCGCTGGTGGTCATCCACTATACTGCCATGGCGAGTGCCGAGGCGGCGCGGGCGCGGCTGTGCGATCCCGCGGCGGAGGTGTCGGCGCATTGGCTGATCGACGGGGCGGGTATAGTTGAGGCGCTGGTGCCCGAAGCGCTGCGCGCCTGGCATGCCGGGGCCGGGGCCTGGGGGGCGGCGCGCGATGTCAACTCTGCCTCGATCGGGATCGAACTGGCCAATGACGGCAAGAGCCCGTTTCCGGCGCGCCAGATGGCCGCGCTTGAGGCGCTGCTGGCCGGGGTCATGGGCCGGTGGGGGATCGGGCCTGCGGGTGTGATCGGGCACAGCGACATGGCGCCTGCGCGCAAGGTCGATCCGGGGCCGCGCTTTGATTGGAAGCGGCTTGCGCGGGGGGGGCTGTCGGTCTGGCCCGAGGCGGGGGAGCCGGGGGATTTCCGGGCAGATTGCCGGGGATTCGGGTATCCCGATGTTGCGGATGACCTGCTGTTGCGCGCGTTCCGGCTGCGGTTCCGGCCCTGGGGCGCGGGGGGGCTGGACGATGCCGACCGCGCGGTGGCGGCGGGGTTGCGGGTCTGGCATGCGACCGCCGGGAGTGATGCGGCCCGGCGGGACGGCCCGGCGGGCGCCGCAGACCGGAAACTTTGAAGCTTCCGGTCCGGTTTCTGGTCAGAAACCGGGTTGCGGCGCCCGCGGTGCTTGTGCGGTCGGCGGCGGGGTGGCGCCGGTCATGGCGCCTTGACCCCGGGCGCGGCTGCCCTTACCTGCTGTGCTGCGCGGATGGCGGGATGACCGCGGGGGCGACCCCGAGGAAAGTCCGGACTCCATGAGACAAGGGTGCCGGGTAATGCCCGGCGGGGGCAACCCCAGGGAAAGCGCCACAGAGAAGAGTCTGCCCTGCATGCAGGGTCAGGGTGAAACGGTGGGGTAAGAGCCCACCGCGGACCGGGCAACCGGGACGGCACGGCAAGCCCCACCCGGAGCAATGCCGAATAGGGGCCCGGCGCGGGACTGGTCCGCAAGGAGACCGCCGCAGGGATGTCTCAGCCCGCGGGCCCGGGTTGGCAGCTTGACCGCCCTGGCAACAGGTGCGGCAGAGGAATGGTCATCGCAGGGGTGGCGACACCCCGGACAGAATCCGGCTTACAGGCCATCCGCGCAATCACTCCTGAGGGGCATCGGGGTTCGCAAGGACGGCAGGTGCGGGCTGCCCGGCGTTTGTCCGGCTGTCCCCCCCTTCCCCATCCTTCGCCCACGAGGGGGGAAGGGAAGCGGCGGTTGGTCGGCGTGGTGACAGGGCGCCACGGGCTCCTCCGATTTTGATGGGCGCGCGGGGGCCATCGGCGTGCGTTCGCCACGGTGGGCTGGCCTGCGCACCCTGTCGCCTCCCCTCCCCCTTGTGGGGAGGGGATGGGGGTGGGGGGGCCCCCCCCCGCGCGCAGGATGCCCGGGCCGCCCGCGGCCCTAGAACCGGACCTCGGCCATCACCGCCCGGTGGTCCGAAGGCCAGGGCGACATCTTGATGTCGCTGCGCGGTCCGTCCTCGCCGACAATTGCAGCCTCGGTCACGGTGACACCCGCCCCCCGCACCAGCACAAGGTCGATGCGGCCATGATGGCCGTCGGGGTCGGCCTCGTCGCCGGTCGGGGTCCAGGTGAAGGCGGGTTTGGCCACCGGATCGGGATGGACCGCGCGGTAGGCGTCGATGAAGCCTGCCTCGGCCAGCCGGGCGGTGGTGGGCCAGGTGACGGCAACGGGGTGCAGGCCCGCCACCACGGCAGCCGGGGTCCAGTCCAGATGCGAGGGTTCGTTGAAATCGCCCGTCACGAACACCGCCGCCGCCCCTTCCGCCGCCGCCCCTTCCGCCGCCGCCCCTTCCGCCGCCGCCCCTTCCGCCGCCGCCCCTTCCGCCGCCGCCCCTTCCGCCGCCGCCCCTTCCGCCGCCGCCCCTTCCGCCGCCGCCTCTTCCGCCGCCGCCATGTCGGCCATCAGCAGGTCAAGCGCCGGACCGCGCGTCTGGCGGGCATAGTCGATCGCCTCCGCCTCGGTGGTGATGACGGGGGCGGGGCCGTATTCGATGCCCAGAAGCTGACGGGGTTGGCAGGGTTCATCATCCAGATGGATGTTGAAGATCCAGACCGAGCGCCCCTTCACGTCGATCTCGACGCCCAGGCCGTTGCCTGAGGCGCCCTCGATCGGGTGGCGCGAGAGCACCGCATTGGCCCAGAGCGCCTCATTCACCGCCGTCTGTTCGTCATGGTGAAAGCCGAGTGCGGCGGCGAGGGCCGTGGCCACCGAGGGGCCTTCGGGCGGGCAATAGTCGGCGTCGCAGGTCGCACCCTCCAGCCGGGTTTCCTGCAGGCCGATGATGTCGGGGGCGGCGGCGCGGATCGCGGCCAGCGTCTCGTCGATGGGCTTGCCCGCGTTGCCGCCGCCGCCCCAGATGTTGAAGGACATCACGCGCAGGGTCGTCTCGGCCAGCGCCGGGGCGGCGGTGGTGGACAGGAGCAGGGAAAGAAAGAGGGCACGCGGCACGGGGGGCACCTCGGATGGGGTCAGCCTGCCTTGTGCCCGCGCCATGTGTATGCCCGCGCCATGTGTCCGGCCTGCGACAGCCTCGGCGCCACTACCCGCGCCGCCGCACCCGTTTCGGCGCGTCCGCATCATCGCCCGTGCCGTCCGAGGCGGAAGAGAACCCGCCCAGCCTGGCCGCGATATCCTCGAGCGCGGGGCGCGGCCCGCGCGGGCGGCTGTCGAGGGCCGCCCGCATCGCGCGCAGGTGGTCGGGCATGGTGCCGCAGCAGCCGCCGATCAGCCGCACGCCCGCATCGCGCGCCAGCACCGCATATTCCGCCATCAGTTCGGGCGTGCCGTCATAGTGGATGTGGCCGTCCTGATATTTCGGGATCCCCGCATTCCCCTTGGCGATCAGGGGGCGTTCGGTGCCCTGTGCTGCAAAGCCCAGCACGGTGCGCATCAGGTCCGACGCGCCCACCCCGCAGTTGGCGCCAAAGGCGATGGGCGGGTTGGGCAGTTTCTCCACCATCTCGGCCATCTGGGCGGAGGTGACGCCCATCATCGTGCGCCCGGCGGTGTCGAAACTCATGGTACCGCACCAGGGCATTCCGGCCAGCCGCGCGGCCTCGGCGGCGGCCTTGTATTCCTCGGGGGCCGAGATCGTCTCGACCCAGAGGACATCGACGCCGCCCTCTTTCAGGCCCTCCGCCTGTTCATGGAACATCTCGACGGCGACGGCATGGGTCATGGTGCCCATCGGCTCGAAGATGTCGCCCGTGGGGCCCACCGACCCGGCCACCACCACGGGGCGGCCCGCCGCATCGGCCACCTCGCGCCCCAGTTCCGCCGCCACCCGGTTCAGCTCGCGCACCCGGCCTTCGGCGTTGTGCAGCTTCAGGCGGCTGGCGTTGCCGCCGAAGGTGTTGGTAAGGAACAAATCCGACCCCGCCTCGACCGCGCCGCGATAGAGGGCGCGGATGCGGTCGGGGTGATCGACGCTCCAGAATTCCGGGGGTTCGCCGGAGGCGAGGCCCATGTTGAACAGGTTGGTCCCCGTGGCCCCGTCCAGGAGCAGGACATCGCGTTCGGACAACAGGCGTGACAGGAGATCGGACATCGGACCCTCAGGTTTTCAACGACATTCGCCCCTTTGGCACGCAGATGTGCCCGGGGCAAATGCAAAGGCTTCATCCAGTCGTGAGCCGCGGCGCATGACGCGCGGCCGAATGCCGGGGCATCGGAGCGCCAGCCGGACCCCGCGTCAGAATTCCGACATCAACTGCGCCTTGGCCACCGGCAGAAGCTCGGCCAGCTTGGCGCGGATATCGTCTGGCGAGGCCTTGTCGCCCAGGTCTGCGGCCACCTTGCGCACCACATCCTCATGCCCGGCTTCCTCGAAATCGGCCATGACGACGGTGCGGGCATAGGCTTCGGCCTCTTCACCCGAGATCCCCATCAGGCCTGCGGCCCAGAGGCCCAGCAGTTTGTTGCAGCGCGCCTCGGCCTTGAACTGCATCTCGGCGTCATGGGCGAATTTCGTCTCGAAGGCCCGTTCGCGTTCGTCGAAGCTGGTCATGGCGCATCTCCCTCTGCCCTGGGTTCGGCCCCTATATGCCCGCCTGCCCCCTGTCCCGCAAGGCCGGGCTGCGCCATGATGCGGGGCGTGGAGTGCTTTGCCGCAGCCGCGCCTTAATGCAGCCGCGATTCGCAGCCACGCTTGGATGACGTCAATATTTCCAGGGCAGAGGGACGGCGCGCGAATGGGTCACCACACGACCATGCAGGCGGATCAGGGAGCGGCGGCAGGGGTCGCGCCGCCCATAGGCCGCGCACAGGCCGAGGCGGCGCGCGCGGTGCTGTCGGTCGTGCTGATCGCGGTGGCGCCGCAGGGCGCGGCCGAGGCACGGGCGCTGTCGCGGGCGGCGGCGGTCTGCATCGACAGCGCGGTGTTCGACGGGCTGGATGCGGTGGCCCTGCGCGACCTTGGGCGGGTCGTGCTGCGCGGCCTGTCCGCGCGCGGGCCGGGGCCGGTGATGGCCGATGTGCAGGGCCACCTGCCGCAACGTCTGGTGGAAACCGCGCTGTGCCTGGCGATCCGCGCGGCGCGCAACGAGGGCGCGATGCCGCCCGGCGCGATGGATCGGCTGGGGGCGCTGTCGATGCGTCTGGGCGTCGAGGTGGACCGATTTGCCGCCATGGTCGAAGTGCTGGAAATCCTTGACCGCAGGCCCGACTGACGCCGCGCGCATTTGTCACCCGCAGGCCCCGGGGGCAACCCCCGTTCTTGCGGCGATCCCGGGCTTGGACTATATGCCAAGACCTCAGGGGCGGCCGGATGGGTCTGCGCCGGTTGGAGCACAGATGGCACGCCGCAAGAAGATCTACGAAGGCCAGGCGAAGATCCTTTATGAGGGGCCCGAGCCCGGCACGCTGATCCAGTATTTTAAGGACGAGGCGTCGGGCAGCGCCGCCACGCCGCTGCGCGCGGCGCTGGAGGGCAAGGGGGTCCTGAACAACCGCCTGTCGGAATTCTTCATGTCGGGGCTGAACGCGATCGGCGTGCCCACGCATTTCATTCGCCGCCTGAACATGCGCGAACAGCTGGTGCGGATGGTCGAGATCATCCCGCTGGAAGTGGTGGTGCGCAACTTTGCCGCCGGCGACCTGTCGAACCGGCTGGGCATCCCCGAGGGCACGGCGCTGCCGCGGCCCATCGTGGAATATTACTTCAAGGACGAAAAGCTGGGTTCGCCGCTGGTTGCGGAGGAGCATATCGTGGCCTTCGGCTGGGCCAGCCAGCAGGACCTCGACGACGTGATCGCCCTTGCGCTGCGGGTCAATGACTTTCTGTCGGGCGTGATGCTGGGGGCGGGCATAAGGCTGGCCGATTTCCGCATCGAGGTGGGGCGGATATGGGAGGGCGATTTCATGCGCCTGATCGTGGCCGATGAGATCAGCCCCGACTCGTGCCGGTTGTGGGATCTGCGCGGCCCGGATGGGCAGTTGCTGCCGGAGGGGGCGACCATCCCGCTGAGCATGCCCGGCGACATCTATTCCGAGCTTGCGCGGCGGCTGGGGGTGATGCCGTCGAATGTCACCCACACCACAAAGCCGACGCTGATCAACTGAAGGGACGCCCCGATGCTCAAGGCCCGCGTGCATGTGATGCTGAAGGACGGCGTGCTGGACCCGCAGGGCGAGGCGGTGCGTCATGCGCTTGGGACGCTGGGGTTTGATGGCGTGCAGGCGGTGCGGCAGGGCAAGGTGATCGAGCTGGACCTGGCCGCCACTGACCGCGCGGCGGCCGAGGCCGAGGTGCGCGCGATGTGCGAGCGTCTGCTGGCCAATACCGTGATCGAGCAGTTCGCGGTCGAGATTGTCTGAGCATCACGCCCGATCCGCTTGACCCTTCGGGCGATTTCGCGCCCGATGCCTGCGGGGCATGGGGGGAATGTGATGCGCGCAGCGGTCTTGCGGGTCTATCGGGGCGATCTTTCAATCGAGGATGTGCCGGAACCGGGGTGTGACCCGGACGGCGTAGTGCTGCGCGTGCTTGCCTGCGGCATCTGCCGGTCGGACTGGCACGGCTGGGCGGGCGAGCATCCGCGGGTGAAGCCGGGCCAGATCGGCGGGCATGAATATTGCGGCGAGGTTGTGGAGGCGGGGCCGCTGGCCAGATGGCGGCCGGGCGACCGGGTGGTGGCACCGTTTATCCTGGCCTGCGGGGCCTGCCCCGATTGCCAGTCGGGCGAGGGGCACATCTGCCGCAGCCAGCGCCTGCCGGGGTTTGTGGAGCCCGGCGCATTCGCCGAATATGTGCATGTGCCCTTTGCCCACAACCTCGCACGTCTGCCCGAAAGCCTGTCGCCGGTGGTGGCGGCGGGGCTGGGGTGCCGGGTGACGACCGCTTGGCACGCGCTGACGGGGCGCGCGGGCCTGCGGGCGGGGGAGTGGCTGGCGGTGCATGGCACCGGGGGGATCGGCCTTTCGTGCCTGATCCTGGGCCGGGCGCTGGGGGCGCGGGTGATCGTGGTGGATGTGGTGCCCGAAAAGCTGGACCATGCGCTGGCCCTTGGGGCGGAGGCCGCGATTGATGCGCGTGCAGGCGACGTGGCGGCGCGGATCGTCGAGATCACGCGCGGCGGCGCGCATGTCTCGGTCGAGGCGCTGGGGATTACGGCCACCACCAACGGGTCCATCGAGTGCCTGCGGCCCCTGGCGCGGCATGTGCAGGTGGGGATGCCCGTGGGCCATACCGCGCGGATGGAGATCAACATGAACGCGGTCTACATGAAAAACCTTGCGCTGTTCGGCACGCGGGGGATGCCCGCCTGGCGCTATCCGTCGCTTCTGGACCTGATCGAGCGGGGGGCGGTGGATGTGACCCCGCTGGTGGCGCGGGAGGTGCGGCTGTCGGATACGTCTGCCGAACTGCGCGCCTTTGACGGGCCGACGCCGCCGGGCGTCGCGGTCATCAGCGATTTTGCGGGGTAGGAAGGGGGCGTTCCGCCCCCTCTGCGGCTGCGCCGCATTCACCCCCTGAGGGTATTTTTCCAAGGAGAGGCGCAAGTTTTAGGCAAACTTGAACGGTTTGGCCGCGTTGGCGGGCTGTTGTCAGGAGCGGGTGAACTGGCGCTGCAGGATCCGCAGGAGGGCGCGGTGCATGGGGGCCGTGCGGTGGCGCAGGTGGGTGGCGGCATGGACCGGCTGGCCGATGACCGGCGCATCCGTGACGCGGCGCAGCGCGGGGGCAAGGGCGCGCGCCGTGGCCTCCAGCAGATAGGCGGTGCCGCCCAGCGTGGCGAGGAGGGCTGCCACCGCCGCCGACTGGCCGGAGGCGAGGGGCGCATCGGCGATGCCGGGCAGGGCGGCGGTCTGGGCGGTGGCGAAGGCGGGGGCGTAGTTGGCGCGGATGAGCCGGACGGGGGCGATGTCGGCCAGGCGATCACCTTCCGTCGAGACGAGGACATATCGCGCTTCGCCCAGCGTGGTGAAATGCAGGTCGGGGCCCGGGTGGGGGGTGAAGAGGATCGCGAAATCGAGCCGCCCCTCGGCCAGGTCGCGGCACATCTGGGCGGAATAGTCGGGCTCGATATACAGCGCCACATCGGGCAGGGCGCGGCGGAAGCCCTGCACCCAGTCGCCCAAGCCTTGAGACGCGAGGTCGGACTGGATGCCGATGCGCAGTTGCAGGGCGGCCTCGCCCGTGGGGGTAACGGCGCGGCGCGCCTCGGCCATGGCGTGGCGTAGGGCGCGCGCGTGGGGGGCGAATTTCAGCCCTTCGGTGGTGAGATGGGCGCCTGCGCGCGAACGGGTGAAAAGCCGCGCGCCGAGGTGGGATTCCAGCGCCGCGATGCGGGCCGAGACGGTGGACTGCGTGAGGCCCTGGCGGTCGGCGGTGCGGTGGAAGCTGCCGCTGTCGCAGAGGTCGAGGAAGGTGGCGATCTGGTCGGGGTGCACGGGTGGCGGCCTCCGGGGGTTTTCCACCCCCGGACCCCCGGAGGATATTTGGGGACAGAAGAAGCGTGATCGGATGTTTCGATCAATAGGCGGGTTTGCGGCGAATTGCCAGCGGGCCGCGGCGGGCCGATGATGGGGCAGGTGATCGGGGGGCGAGATGGCGGATTTGCCGGGGCATGTGCGGGTGGCGGTGATCGGGGGCGGGGCCGTGGGGGCCTCGTGTCTTTACCATCTGGCGAAGGCGGGATGGACGGATGCGCTGCTCTTGGAGGCCAATGAGCTGACGAGCGGGTCCACCTGGCATGCGGCGGGGAATGTGCCGACGTTCAGCGCGTCCTGGTCCATCATGAACATGCAGCGCTATTCGGCGGGGTTGTATCGGGGGCTGGGCGAGGCTGTCGATTATCCGATGAATTATCATGTCACCGGGTCGGTGCGGCTGGGGCATACGGGGGAGCGGCGGCGGGAGTTTGCGCGGGTCGTGGGGATGGGACGCTATCAGGGGATGGATCTGGAGCTTCTCGATCCTTCCGAGGTGCGCGGGCGCTATCCGTTTCTGGAGACGCATGACCTGAGTGCGGCGCTTTACGATCCCTATGACGGGGATATCGACCCCGCGCAGTTGACGCAGGCCCTGGCCAAGGGCGCGCGGGGGATGGGGGCGCGGATCGAGCGGTTCTGTCCGGTGCCGGGCGTGCGGCGCGAGGGCGACCTGTGGGTGCTGGAGACGCCCAAGGGCGAGGTGCGGGCCGAGGTGGTGGTCAATGCGGCCGGGTTCCGCGCGGCCGAGGTGGGGGCGATGTTCGGCCGCCGGGTGCCGATGATGGTGATGAGCCATCAGTATCTGCTGTTCGACACGATCCCCGAGTTGGAGGCCTGGTCCAAGGGCGAGGGCAGGAAGCTGCCGCTGCTGCGCGATGTGGATTCGAGCTATTACCTGCGGCAGGAGAAGATGGGGTTCAACCTGGGCCCCTATGAGAACCCCTGCCGGGCGCATTGGGCGACGCCCGACGATCCGATGCCCGCCGATTTCGCGTTCCAGTTGTTCCCGGATGACCTCGACCGGCTGGAATGGTGGATCGAGGATGCGGCGCGGCGGGTGCCCCTGTTGGCCGAGGCGCGGCTGACGAAGGTGATCAACGGGCCGATCCCCTACACGCCCGATGGCAACCCCCTGATCGGGCCGATGCCGGGGGTGCCCAATGCGTTCGAGGCCTGCGTGTTCACCTTTGGCATCTGTCAGGCCGGGGGTGCGGGGAAGGTGCTGGCGGAATGGGTGACAGAAGGCGGCACGGAATGGGACATGTGGTCCTGCGATCCGCGCCGCTTCACCGGGTTCGAGGATCACGATTACTGCGTGGCCAAGGGGATGGAGGTGTACGGGCATGAATATGCCATCCATTTCCCGCATCATGCCTGGCCTGCGGGGCGCGGCAAGAAGCTGTCGCCGGTGCATGCGCGGCTGGCGGCGGCTGGGGCGCAGTTCGGCGCCTTCAACGGGTGGGAGCGCGCACTGTGGTTCGCGCGGCCCGGAGATGACACGCGCGAGGCGGCGCAGCGGACCTGGAACCGGGACGGTCCCTGGGCGGGGGCGGTGGCCGAGGAATGCGCGGCCGTGCGCGATGGCTGCGGCATCCTGGACCTGCCGGGGTTCTCGCGCTTCCGGGTGACGGGGCCGGGGGTTGCGGAGTGGCTTGCGGGGCAGATCACGGGCCGGGTGCCGGGCGTGGGGCGGCTGGGCCTGGGGTATTTCGCGGATGACCGGGGGCGGATCGTCACCGAGATGTCGGTGGCGCGGCTGGGCGAGGAGGAGCTTTTGCTCATCACCGCCTCGGTGGCGCAGATGCATGACCGGGAATGGCTGGAGGCGACGCTGCCCGCGGGGGTGACCCTGGTGGACGAGACGGATGCCTGGTCCTGCCAGATCGTCACGGGGCCGCGGGCGCGCGATGTGTTGGCCTTCTGCGGCGCGGACCTCACGCGGCCCTGGCTGACCTGGCAGGCGGCGCGGATCGCCGGGGCAGAGGTCATGCTGCTGCGCGTGTCCTTCGCGGGCGAGCTGGGCTGGGAGGTGCATGCGCGGCTGGACGACATGGCGGCGGTGCGTGACGCGATCGAGGCGGCGGGCGCGCCCCACGGCTTGCGCCCCTTTGGCATGTTCGCGCTGGATGCCCTGCGGATCGAGAAGGGCTATCGCGCGTGGAAGGGCGACCTTTCCACCGATTACACGGTGTTGCAGGGGGGCCTGGAACGATTTGTCGATTGGGGCAAGGGGGATTTCCGCGGCCGCGCGGCGTTGGAGGTTGAGCGGCAGGCAGGGGCGGCGAAGCGATTCGTGGCGATGGAGGTTGAGCCGGGCGACAGCGATCCGCCCTACATGTCCACGATCTGGCAGGCGGACGCGGTGGTGGGCGAGGTGACTTCGGCCGCATGGGGGCACCGGGTGGGGGCCTGCGTGGCGCTGGGCGTGGTTCGGGCGGACCTTGCGGTTCCGGGGCAGGCGCTGGAGGTCGAGGTGTTCGGAGCCCGGCGCGCGGCGGTGGTGTGCGGCGATGGGGCCATCTGGGACCCGGCCAACGCAAGGATCCGCGCATGAGCCTGCCCGCCACGATGTCGGGGGTGGTGCTGACCGGGCATGGCGGGCCGGAGGTGCTGCACTGGCGCGATGACCTGCCGGTGCCGGTGCCCGGGCCGGGGGAGGCTTTGGTGCAGGTTCTGGCCGCCGGGGTGAACGCGACCGACATCAACACGCGCGTCGGCTGGTATGGCAGCGGCGAGGCGGCCGGATGGGCGGGGGCGATGGCATTTCCGCGCATCCAGGGCAGTGACCTGTGCGGGCGGGTCGTGGCGGTCGGGCCGGGGGTGAAGGGGCTGATGGGCGCGCGGGTGATCTGTGCCACCAACCAGCCGGAGCCTTCGGACAAGAACCCGTTGGGCTTTGTCGCCATCGGGTCGGAGTATGACGGGGCCTTCGCGCAGTTCGTCCGTGTGCCGGCGCGGCATCTGCATGATGTGTCGCCATCGCCCCTGTCCGATGTTGAGATCGGCGCGATGCCCTGTGCCTTTGGCACGGCCTGGAACCTGATGCACCGGGCGGGGGTGGCAGCGGGGGAGCGGGTGCTGGTGACGGGGGCCTCGGGCGGCGTGGGGCTGGCGGCGGTGCAGATTGCGGTGGCGCGGGGGGCAAAGGTGACGGGGCAATGTTCGGCGGCCAAGGCGGGCGCGGTGCGGGCGTTGGGGGCGGGGGTGATCGACCGGGGAGAGGTGCTGTCGGTGCAGGGGTTCGATGTGGTGATCGACGTGGTGGGTGGCGCGGGCTTTGCCGCGCGGCTGGCAGCACTTCGGCCCGGGGGGCGCTATGCGACCTCGGGCGCCGTGGGGGGGCCGGAGGTGACGGCGGACCTGCGCTTGGTCTATCTGAACGACCTGACGATTTTTGGCGCAACGCATCAGCCGCGCGCGGTTTTTGCCGGGCTGGTGGCGGCGGTCAACGCGGGGTCGCTGCGCCCGCTGGTGTCGCGCACCTATCCCTTGCGCGACATCGCGGCGGCGCAGGCCGATCTTGCGGCAGGGGTGCATCCCGGCAAGCTTGTCCTGATCCCGCCGGAGGTTGCAGCATGACCCTGCCGGATCGCGCGCGTGTGGTGATCGTCGGCGGCGGCATTTCGGGGGCCTCGGTCGCCTGGCATCTGGCCGAGGCCGGGTGGACGGATGTGGTCCTGCTGGAACGAAAGCGCCTGACCAGCGGCACGACCTGGCATGCCGCGGGTCTGATCGGGCAGTTGCGCGGGTCGGCCAACATGACCCGGCTGGCGCGCTATTCGGCGGACCTGTATCGGCGGCTGGAGGCGGAGACGGGCGTGGCCACGGGGATGCGGCAGGTCGGGTCGATCTCGGTCGCGCTGACGGAGGGCCGGATGGAGGAGTTGCGGCGTCAGGCCACGGTCGCGCGCATCTTCGGAGTGGATGTGGAGGAGGTTTCCACCGCGCAGGTCAAGGCGATGTATCCGCATCTGAATGTGGCGGGCGTGGTGGGGGGCGTGCATCTGCCGCTGGATGGCCAGTGCGATCCGGCCAACATCGCGATGGCATTGGCCAAGGGTGCCCGGATGCGGGGCGTGGCGATCCATGAGGGGGTGCGGGTGGCCCGCGTGACCACGGCGGCGGGCCGGGTGACCGGGGTGGATTGGGAGGCGGGCGGCGAGGCGGGTCATATCGCGGCCGAGGTGGTGGTGAACTGCGGCGGCATGTGGGGGCGCGATCTGGCGGCGGCCAGCGGCGTGACGCTGCCCCTGCATGCGGCGGAGCATTTCTATCTGCTCACCGAACCTGTCGAGGGGCTGGGCCATCTGCCGGTGCTGCGGGTGCCGGACGAATGCGCCTATTACAAGTCGGACGCCGGCAAGATGATGGTCGGGTTCTTTGAACCGAAGGCCAAGCCCTGGGGAATGGGCGGCATCCGCCCCGATTTCGAGTTCGACACGCTGCCCGAGGATTGGGACCATGTGTCGGACGTGCTGGCGCTGGCGGCCGAGCGGATGCCGCTGTTCCAGACCTCGGGCATCCATACCTTCTTCAACGGGCCGGAAAGTTTCACGCCCGATGACCGCTACTATCTGGGCGAGGTGCCGGAGCTGGGCGGATACTGGGTCGCGGCGGGGTATAATTCGGTCGGCATCGTGTCCTCGGGCGGGGCGGGGATGGCGCTGGCGCGCTGGATCGTCGATGGCGCCCCCCCCTTCGATCTGTGGGAGGTGGATATCCGCCGCGCCATGCCGTTCCAGCGCAACCGGCGCTATCTGCGGGAACGGGTGACCGAGACGCTGGGGCTGCTTTACGCGGACCACTGGCCTTACCGCCAGATGGCGACCGCGCGGGGCGTGCGCCGGTCGCCGGTGCATCACCTGCTGGCGGAGCGCGGCGCGCGGTTCGGCGAGGTGGCGGGGTGGGAGCGGGCGAACTGGTTCGCCGGGGCCGGGGAAGAGGCCTATTCCTTCGGCTGGGATCGGCAGCCCTGGTTCGCGAACGTGCGGGCCGAGCACATGGCGGTGCGGGAAGGTGTCGCCTGTTTCGACATGACGAGCTTCGGCAAGATCCGGGTGGAGGGGCGGGATGCCTGCCGGTTCCTCGACCGGGTGTGTTCGGCGCGGATGGATGTGGCGCCGGGGCGCATCGTCTATACCCTGATGCTGAACGAGCGGGGCGGGATCGAGGCGGATCTGACAGTCACAAGGCTGTCCGAGACGGCCTATCTGCTGGTGGTGGCGGGGGCGATGCTGACGCGGTGCCTGGCCTGGCTGCGCGGCCATGTCGGCGCGGATTTCGCCGTGGTCACGGATGTGACGGCGGGCGAGGCCTGTTTCGTGGTCATGGGGCCGCGGACCCGCGAGGTGATGGCGGGGATCAGCCCGGATGATTTCGGCAATGACGCCTTTCCCTTCGGCACGGCGCGCGAGATCGAGGCAGGGCTGGGCCTCGCGCGGGCGCATCGGGTGTCTTATGTGGGCGAGTTGGGGTGGGAACTGTATGTGCCCGCCGATCAGGCCGCCCATGTGTTCGAGGCGCTACTGGAGGCGGGGGCGCCTGCGGGGATGCGGCTGGCCGGCCTGCATGCGCTGGATACCTGCCGGATCGAAAAGGCGTTCCGCCACTGGGGCCATGACATCACCGACGAGGATCACGCGCTGGAGGCGGGGCTGGGCCATGCGGTGGCCACCAGGAAGGGCGATTTCATCGGGCGCGAGGCGGTGATCGCGCGGCGCGAGGCGGGCCTCGCGCGGCGGATGGTGCAGCTGCGCGTGCGGGACCCGGAGGTGATGCTTTACCACAACGAGGGGCTGGTGCGCGACGGGCGGATCGTCGGGCCGGTGACGAGCGCGGCCTACGGGCATTTCCTCGGCGGGTCCATCGGCATGGGCTATGTGCCCTGCGAAGGCGAGGGCGCGGAGGAAGTGCTGGCGTCGGCCTATGAGGTCGAGGTGGCGGGGGTGCGCCATGGCTGCGAGGTCAGCCTGGCCCCGATGTATGATCCCAAGGGCGAAAGGATGCGGGCATGAGCGGGCGTCACGAGGTCTTTGCCGACCTGCACGCATCGGGCTGTTTCGTGTTGCCGAACCCCTGGGATGCGGGATCGGCGCGGATGATGGCGGCGATGGGGGCGGTGGCCTTGGCGTCGAGTTCGGCCGCGCATGCCTTCACGCTGGGGCGGCCGGATATGGGCGGGGTGAGCCGGGACGAGGCCTTGGCCCATGCCGAGAGCTTGGTCGCGGCGACCGCACTGCCGGTGTCGGGCGATTTCGAGAACGGCTTTGCCGATGACCCGGAGGGCGTGGCCGAGACGGTGCGGCTGGCGGCAGAGGTCGGGCTGTCGGGCTGTTCCATCGAGGATACTGCGATGGTGCCGGGCAACCCCGCCTACGGGCGCGATCTGGCGGTGGAGCGGGTGCGCGCGGGTGTGGCGGCGGCGCGGAGGCTGGGGCGGCCCTTCGTCTTTTGCGCGCGGGCGGACGGGGTGATGAACGGCAGTTACGGGATGGAAGAGGGGATCGCGCGGTTGCAGGCCTATGAGGCGGCGGGTGCGGATTGCCTTTATCTGCCGGTGCCACCCGACCTGGCGGCTTTGCAGCAGGTGATGGGGGCGGTACGCGCCCCGGTGAATGTGCTCGCGGCGGGCTTCGTGCGGGCGATGAGCGTGGCAGAGCTTGCCACCTTCGGGGTGCGGCGGATCTCGACGGGCAGCCAGGTCGCGCGGGTGACCCATGCGGCGATCCGGGACTCCATGGCGGCGATGCTGGGTCCGGGGTCGTTCATTCCCCTGCGGGGGGCGGCAGACGGGGACGAGATCGATGCGATGCTGGGACGTGGCGCGGGCTGAGCCTTCGGGAGCGGGGGGGGGGCCCCCCCCCCCCCCCCGGATATTTTGGACAAAAAAAAACGGGGGCGGGGGCAAAG
>JBKBKC010000014.1:40207-105088 GCA_046294265.1 Gemmobacter sp.
GGGTTGGGGGGGGGGGGGGGGGGCGGGCGGCGGGGGGGGGGGGCCCCCCCCCCCCCACCCCCGGGATATTTGAGGACAGAAGAAAGCAGGGGTCAGGGACATGAGTGACGAGGTTTGCGCCCCGGTGGCGGCGCGCGAGGGGCGGGCGCGGGGCGGGCGGGCGGCGCGGGTGGCGGCGCGTGCGGCGCCCCTGAGCGAGGCGATGCGTCCGGTGCGGGCGGGTCTGTCGGGCGGGCAGTATCGCCCACTGACGGAGGAGGGGGTCGCGCGCATCCATGCGGCGGCGCTCGAGGCGCTGGAGGTGATCGGGCTGGCGAATGCGCCGCCCTCGGGCGTGGCGATCCTGACCGGGGCGGGGGCGATCTTGGGCGAGGACGGGCGCATCCGGTTCCCGCGCGCGCTGGTCGAGGACATGCTGGCGGTGGCGGCGCGCGACATCACGCTGTTTGCGCGCGAGGACCGGCATGACCTGCATCTGTCGGGGTCGCGCGTGCATTTCGGAACGGCGGGGGCGGCGGTGCATGTGGTGGATGTGGAGCGCGGCGCGTATCGCGATAGCACAGCGCAGGATCTGTATGACGCGGCGCGGCTGACGCAGCATCTGGACAATGTGCATTTCTTCCAGCGCGCCATGGTCTGCCGCGACGTGCTCGACAATTTCGACATGGATATCAACACGCTCTATGCCTGTCTTGCGGGCACGACCAAGCATGTGGGCACATCGTTCTCGGACCCGTCGCATGTCGCGGGGTGCTTTGAGTTGCTGCATATGGTGGCGGGGGGTGAGGCGGCCTGGCGGGCGCGGCCCTTTGTCAGCAATTCCAACTGTTTCGTCGTGCCGCCGATGAAGTTTGCCGAGGAAAGCTGCACCACGATGGAGGCCTGCATCCGGGCGGGGATGCAGGTGCTGTTGCTCAGCGCGGGGCAGGCGGGGGCGACGGCGCCCGCGCCGATCGCACTGGCCATCGTGCAGGCGGTGGCGGAGTGTCTGGCAGGGGTGGTCTATGTGAATGCCATGGCGCCGGGGCATCCGGCGATCTTTGGCACCTGGCCCTTTGTCAGCGACCTGCGCACGGGGGCGATGAGCGGGGGAAGCGCTGAGCAGGCGCTGCTGACCGCCGGTTGCGCGCAGATGCACCGGTTTTATGGCCTGCCCGGCGGGGCGGCGAGCGGCATTTCGGATGCCAAGCTGCCCGACATGCAGGCCGGGTGGGAGCAGGGGATCACCAATGTGCTTGCGGGCCTCTCGGGGCTGAACATGTGTTACGAGGCGGTGGGGATGCATGCCTCGCTTCTGGGATTTTGTCTGGAAAGCCTGGTGCTTGGGGATGACATCCTGGGGCAGGTGCTGCGTTGCGTGCGGGGGATCGAGGTGACCGAGGACAAGGTGAGCATCGACGCGATGAAGGAGGCCTGTCTGGGGGGGCCGGGCCATTATCTCGGCGCGGGCCAGACGCTGAGCCTGATGCAGACGGAATACATCTATCCTGCCGTCGGCAATCGGATGAGCCCCAAGGAGTGGAACGAGGCGGGGCGGCCCCTGTTGCTGAGCGCGGCGATTGCGCGCAAGAATGCGATTCTGGCGCGGGCGGGCTGTCAGGTCTCACCCGAGATCGACGCCGCGGTGCGCGCGAAGTTCAACATCCATTTTCGGTGAGGATAGAATGGCTTATGATAATCTCCTGAAGTTCTACATCAACGGGGAATGGATAGCCCCCCTGTCCGCGGAACAGATGGGCGTGGAAAATCCCGCCACCGAAGAGATCGTGGCGAATGTGGCGATGGGGTCGGAGGCGGATGCCGACCGGGCGATCATGGCGGCGCGCGCGGCGTTCCTGGGCTGGACGGCGGTGCCGGTGGCCGAGCGCATCGCGCTGGTCGAGCGCATCCTTGCGGAATACAACGCCCGGGCCGAGGATTTTGCGGTCGCCATGTCCACCGAGATGGGGGCGCCCATCACCTGGGCGCGCGAGGCACAGGTCTGGGCGGGCCGCGTGCATCTGGAGGCAACCATCGAGGCGGGGCGCGCGTTCCATTGGGAGCAGATGCGGGGCGACACGCTGTTGGTGCGCGAGGGGATCGGGGTCTGTTCGCTGATCACGCCCTGGAACTGGCCGATGAACCAGATCGCCTGCAAGGTGGCCCCGGCGCTGATTGCGGGCTGCACGATGGTGCTGAAGCCGTCCGAGATTGCGCCGCTGTCGGGTATCCTGTTCGCGGAAATCTGCCACGCGGCGGGCGTGCCTGCGGGCGTGTTCAACCTCGTCAACGGCGCGGGGCCGGTGGTCGGCGCGCGGATGTCGAGCCACCCGGAGGTGGACATGGTGAGCTTTACCGGCTCCACCCGCGCGGGCACGGCGATTGCGGCGGCGGCGGCGCCCACGGTGAAACGGGTGGCGCAGGAACTGGGGGGGAAGTCGCCCAACATCATCCTGCGGTCGGCCGATCTGGCGGCGGCGGTGGCGGGCGGGGTCGAGGGCTGTTTCGGCAATACCGGGCAATCCTGCGACGCGCCCACACGGATGTTCGTGCCGCGCGAATTGCACGCCGAGGCGCTGGAGGTGGCGAAGGCCACCGCCGAGGCCGCGGTGATCGGCGACACGAGGGATGAAGGCACGACGATGGGGCCGCTGGTCAGCAAGGTGCATTTCGACAAGGTGCAGGGCCTGATCGCCAAGGGGATCGAAGAGGGCGCGGCGCTGGTGACGGGCGGCCTCGGGCGGCCTGCGGGGGTGAGCCGCGGCTGGTATGTGCGCCCCACGGTGTTCGGCGGGGTGACCAACGACATGACCATCGCGCGCGAGGAGATCTTTGGCCCCGTGCTGTCGATCCTGCCCTACGACGACGTGGACGAGGCCATCGTGCAGGCCAATGACACGCCCTATGGTCTGGCCGCCTTCATCAGCGGCGAGATCACAGAGGCGCGGGCCGTGGCGCGGCACCTGCGGGCGGGGACGGTGAACCTGAATTATCCGGCGTGGGACACCTTTGCGCCGTTTGGTGGCTACAAGCAGTCTGGCAACGGGCGCGAATATGCCGACTGGGGCATCCATGATTTCTGCGAGGTCAAGGGCATCGTGGGGCACGGGGCATGAGATACGGATATGTCGGACTGGGGAACCTGGGGTTCCACCTTGCCGCGGGTCTGGTGCGTGCAGGGTTCCAAGTGGTGGTCTATGACCGCGATCCAGGGCGAGAGGCCCCCGCAGGCGCGGAACGCGCCGCCACGCTGGAGGAACTGGCGGGTCGGGTCGATCATGTGGTGACCTGCCTGCCCTCGCCTGCGGCGTCGGAGGCGGTGCTGGCGGCGATGCTGCCGCACCTGCCTGCGGGAGCGACCTGGATCGAGAACTCCACGCTGGGGCGGGCGGATGTGCTGCGACTTGGCGGGCTGGCCGAGGGGGCGGGCGTCCATATGCTGGAGGCGCCGGTGACCGGGGGGGTGCATCTGGCCGCGCGGGGGCAGATCACCATTCTGGCGGGCGGCCCGGAGGCGCTGATCGAGACGCACCGCGCGGCACTTGCCGCGATGGGGGAACGGATGTTCCACATGGGGCCGCTGGGGTCGGCGGCGGTGATCAAGGTCATCACCAACATGCTGGCATTCGTGCATCTGGTGGCGGATGGCGAGGCACTGATGCTGGCGGCGCGGGGGGGGCTGGACCTGAAAACGGCCTGGGAGGCGATCGCCGCCTCATCGGGCAGCAGTTTCGTGCATGAGACCGAGGGGCAGCTCATCCTGAACGGCAGCTATGATGTGGGCTTCACAATGGATCTCGCGGTCAAGGACCTCGGCTTTGCGATGGATTACGGCCGCGAATTCGGGGTGCCACTGGGGCTTGCGGCGCAGACGATGCAGACATTCCTGCAAGGAAGGGCGGCCTATGGCGGGGGGGCACAATCGACGGCCATCGTGAGGCTGCTGGAGGATGCGCTGCAGACCGAGCTGCGTGCCGAGGGGTTTCCCGCACGTCTGACGTGACACTTGCATCCTTTCAAGGATGCGTGCCGAACTCTTGCAAGAATTCGGTACCCCGTCCGGGTTGGGCACCAAGCTCCGTGACGGAGGCGTGACAGCGCCGCCCCTTCGCTCTACATCACCCTTAACGTGACCCGGAGGATTCGGAGCCCGCCATGGAACCCTTCCGCAGCCACCCCTTCGATGCCCTGCCGGAAGACGGCGACAAGCTGCGCGAGGAATGCGGGGTGTTCGGCGTGATCGGCGTGCCGGAGGCCGCGAACTTCGTGGCCCTTGGCCTGCACGCCCTTCAGCACCGCGGGCAGGAGGCGGGGGGCATCGTCAGCCATGACCCGGTTCAGGGGTTCAATTCGGTCCGCCGCTTCGGCTACGTGCGCGACAATTTCACCAATGTCTCGCTGATGCAGACCCTGCCGGGCTCGCTGGCCATCGGGCATGTGCGCTATTCCACCGCCGGGTCAAAGGGGGCCGCGCAAATTCGCGACGTGCAACCCTTCTTCGGCGAGTTCTCGATGGGCGGGGCAGCCATCGCGCACAACGGCAATCTGACCAATGCCGCCGCCCTGCGCCAGGAGCTTATCGAGCGCGGCTCGATCTTCCAGTCCTCCTCCGACACCGAATGCATCATCCACCTGATGGCCCGCTCGATCCAGAAAAGCATTGCGGAGCGCATCAAGGATGCACTGCGCCGGGTTGAGGGGGCGTTCTCCATCGTCGCCATGACGCGGACCAAGCTGATCGGCGTGCGCGATCCCCTGGGCGTGCGCCCGCTGGTGCTGGGGCGGCTGGGGGACGAGGGGTGGGTGCTGTCGTCCGAAACCTGCGGACTCGACATCATCGGCGCCGATTTCGTGCGCGAGATCGACCCGGGCGAGATGGTGATCATCGAGGACGGAAAGGTTGCGACGTCGCGCCCCTTTGCCCAGGCCGCCGCGCGGCCCTGCATCTTTGAGCATGTGTATTTCAGCCGTCCTGACTCAGTGCTTGGGGGGCGGTCGATCTATGAGACGCGCCGCCTGATCGGGGTCGAACTGGCACGCGAGGCCCCGGTCGAGGGCGATCTGGTCTGCCCGGTGCCCGACAGCGGCACCCCCGCCGCCATCGGCTACAGCCAGCAGTCTGGCATCCCCTTCGCCTTTGGCATCGTGCGAAACCAGTATGTGGGGCGCACCTTCATCGAGCCCACCGAGCAGATCCGCAACATGGGCGTGCGGCTGAAGCTGAATGTCAACCGCGCGCTGGTGAAGGGCAAACGGGTGATCCTGGTGGATGATTCCGTCGTGCGCGGCACGACCAGCCGCAAGATCAAGGAGATGATCCTGGAGGCGGGCGCAGCGGAGGTGCATTTCCGCATCGCCTCGCCGCCCACGGCCTGGCCCTGCTTTTATGGTGTGGACACGCCGGAACGCTCGAAACTCCTAGCCGCGAACATGTCCGAGGACGAGATGCGCGACTGGATCGGGGTGGACTCGCTGCGGTTTGTCTCGCTCGACGGGCTCTATCGCGCTGCAGGACAGGCGGCTGGGCGCGATCCGGCCGCACCGGCCTATTGCGATGCCTGCTTCTCGGGCGAGTATCCCGTCGCGCCCTCGGACATGATCGAGAAGGGGTTCGAGATGAAGGCGGCGGAATAGGCCGCAATGCAGAACGCCGCCCGAAGGCGGCGCTCCGTCCCACGCCCGCACTGCGGATCAGCCTTTGGTCACGGCCTTCCAGCCACCGGCCACCGCCACTGCCGCCAAAGCGGATTTCACCACTGTCCCGAGCAGGAAGGGCGCCACCCACCCGGCCCAGACCGAGGCCAGCGTGGCACCCGCCCAAGGCGCGTCATATCCCAGAGCACCCGCCAGCAACGGCCAGCCCCCACCCGCCACGAAGAGCAGAGACGCGGGCACCACGGCCACCGCGAACAGCGCCATCACGCCCCGCGCCGCAAACCGCTCTGCCAGCCAGCCGGTAAGCCAGGCCATGGCGACAAAGCCCCACAGGAACCCCGCCGTAGGCCCGCCCAGAAGCCAACCGATGCCGCCGTTCCCACCCGAGAACACCGGAAGGCCCATCGCCCCCTCGGCCAGATAGGCCAGCACGGTCGCCGCCGCCAGTCGCGAGCCATAGGTGAGCCCGATGATCGAGATCGCAAGCGTCTGCAGCGTCATCGGCACCGGATACATCGGCACACTGACCTGCGCAGCGAGCGCGATCGCCGCCGAGCCCGCCAGCACCATGAGCGCCTGGACGGGCAGCGACCGGTTGGACAGAATTGCATGGGACAGGGTCATCGGCGCATACCTCCGCAATGAAAATGACACCGTCTTGATGACCGCTGCCCCCTGTCGGGTCAAGCCCCGCCGATGCCGGCCGCCCTTGCGCTTTCGCCGTGGCACCCATATCCCCATGCCATGCTGTGCCTGTCAGCCCATGAGGTCCCATGACCCCCCGCATCGCCCTTGTCACCGGCGCCTCGCGCGGTCTCGGCGCCGCCATGGCCGAACAGTTGGCACTGCGCGGCTGGCATGTGGTGGCGGTGGCGCGCACCGCGGGCGGGCTCGAGGATCTTGACGACCGTGTGAAGGCGGCGGGCCTGCCCGGTGCGGGTGCGCTGACCCTCGCGCCGATGGATGTGACGAACGACGACGCGATGCGCCACCTTTGCCGATCGGTGCATGACCGCTGGGGCGGGGCGGGCCTCTGGGTGCATGCCGCGGTGCACGCGGCACCCCTGGCACCCGCAAGCGCGATGGATGTCAAGGACTGGGACAAATCCATCGCCACGAACACCCGCGCGACGGGGATGCTGATCCCGATGGTGGAGCCGCTGCTGCGCGCCCATGCAGGCACGGCCCTGTTTCTTGACGACCCCCGCGCGGGGCAGAAATTCTTCGGGGCCTATGGGGCCTCCAAGGCAGCACAGATCGCACTCGCCCGCTCCTGGGCGGCCGAGACGGTGCGCACCGGTCCCCGCGTGGTCATCGCAACACCCGCGCCCATGCCCACCGCCACCCGAGCCCGCTTTTTCCCCGGCGAGGATCGCAACCCGCTCGCCGACCCCCGCGCCGAGGCCGCCCGCATCCTTGACACCCTCTGACCGCAGGAGCCTCCGTGACCGACGCTTACACGCCCCCGAAAGTCTGGACCTGGGACGCCGAGAACGGCGGCCAGTTCGCCAACATCAACCGCCCCATCGCAGGCGCGACACATGACCGCGACCTGCCGCGGGGCCGCCACCCGCTGCAGCTTTATTCGCTGGCCACGCCCAACGGACAGAAGGTCACGATACTCTTGGAGGAGTTGCTGGAAAAGGGCCATGCCGCCGACTATGACGCCTGGCTGATCGAGATCGGCAAGGGCGACCAGTTCGGATCGGGCTTTGTCGGGGTCAATCCCAACTCCAAGATCCCCGCGCTCCTCGATCATGCCACCACCCCGCCCACGCGGGTATTCGAAAGCGCCTCGATCCTCCTTTACCTTGCCGAAAAGTTCGGGGACTTCCTGCCAACAGACCATGCCGCGCGCACCGAATGCCTGAACTGGCTCTTCTGGCAGATGGGCTCGGCCCCCTATCTGGGCGGCGGCTTCGGGCATTTCTACAAATACGCGCCCACCAAGATGGAATACCCCATCAACCGCTTCGCCATGGAGGTGAAGCGCCAGCTTGACGTGCTGGACCGCCATCTGGCCGACCACCCCTTCATGGCAGGCGAAGCCTACAGCATCGCCGACATCGCGATCTTTCCCTGGTATGGCGCGGTCGTGCTGGGGCAGGCCTATGACGCGGCCGAATTCCTCGACGTGGGCAGCTACCGCCATGTCCTGGCCTGGGCCAACGGGATCGAGGCCCGCCCCGCGGTGAAACGCGGCCGCATGGTCAACCGCACCTGGGGGCCAGAGGAAGGCCAGCTGGCCGAACGCCACGAGGCCAGCGATTTCGACCGGGTCGGGGGCGATACGCCTACCCCGTGAACCTGCCCCGTCTTCTCCTTGATCAAATACCCTGGGGTCCGGGGTGAAACCCCGGGTCTCTCCCCCTGCGCGACATGCGCGGGAGGAGGCAACACAAATTCCTTCAAAGGAATTTGCCCGAAATCTTGCCAGATTTCGGCCGCTACCCCAGCGCCGCGGCAAACCCCGACCACAGCACCTCGACCGGCTCCAGCCCCACCGACAGGCGGATATAGCCCGGCGCCACCGGATCGCCCCATCGCGCGCGGCGTTCGCCCGAGGAATGGGTGCCGCCGAAACTTGTCGTGCGCGCCAGATGCGGGCAGGCGGCCAGGAACGCCTCGGCACGGTCCGCGTCCTCCAGCGCAAAGCCGATCAGGAACCCGAACCCCTCCATCTGCGCCCGTGCAAGTGCATGGCCCGGGTCGGTAGGCAGGCCCGGATAGCGCAGCCCCCGAACGCGCGGATGTGCCGCCAACCGTTCGGCGATCACCTGCGCACTCGCACACATGCGCGCCAGCCGCACCTCAAGCGTCTCCAGCCCCCGCGCGACCTGCCAGGCCTCGAACGGCCCCGGCACCGCGCCGGACAGGCGCCGCCAGTCGCGCACGCGGCCCAGGATCGCGGCATCGCGGCTGGCGACATGGCCAAAGAGAACGTCCGAATGGCCCGCAGGGGCCTTGGTATCGGCGGCGACCACCATATCGCAGCCCATATCCAGAGGGCGCTGCAACAGCGGCGTCATCGTGGTGTTGTCGGCAATCACCACCGCCCCCGCCGCCTTTGCCCGCGCCGCGACGGCCCGGATGTCCAGGAGGTCGAGCCCGGGGTTCGACGGGCTTTCCAGATAGACCACCGCCGCACCCGCAAAATCGGACCCCGCGTAGTCCAGCGTTGGCAGTTCGGTCACCGTGACGCCGAAACCCGCCAGAAACTCGCGCGCAAGCACACGGGTCACATAATACCCGTCCGAGGGCAGCACCACGCGGTCACCGGCGCGCAGCGTCGCGACCAGTGCCGCCGAGATCGCGGCCATGCCGCTGGGAAAGGCGACGCAGGGCGCATCCTCCAGAAGCGCAAGCTGCGCCTCGACCGCATCCCAGCCGGGCTGGCCGTTGCGGCCATAGATATGCGCCGCGCCCTCCACCTCGGGCAGGTGAAAGGTCACGGCAGGGAGGATGGGGGGGGAAAGGGCCTCGCCCTTGGCCAGCCCTGCCGCACGGTGGTGCAGCAGGTCGGCGGCCCTCCGCGCGGTGTCGTTGCCTTGCGTCATTCCGCGCGACCGTCAGCCGCCCGAGGGGGGCGTTGTCGGTGCCGCGGCCGGGCCGCTGCAGACGCGCGTCAGGTCCTCGTAGCGCGCGACGATCCAGCCGGGTGCATCGTCGGGGATGTTCTGGTCGATGTTGGTCTGAAAGCTGGCAAAGACCTTTGCGGTGCGCGAGTTGTCCACCATCGGGATGGAATTCGCGGCCACCGCGCGGTCATAGACGATCAGCGCCACGGCTACGAGCACCAGGCCCCGCAGCACCCCGAACAGGAACCCCAGCCCTTGGTCCAGCCCCCCCAGGATCGACCGCTGCACCACCGACGACATCAGGGGCGCCAGCAGCGAGGCGATCACAAGGCCCACGGCAAAGACCGCCGCGAAGGCGGCGATGATCGACAACTCGCAACTGTCGGACAGGAAGTCGCCCACCACGGGCAGTTCCTTGATCAGCGGCTGCACCGAGGCCGCGAATACATAGGCCAGCACCGCCGCCCCGATCCAGCCGAGGATCGCCAGCGACTCGCGCACGAACCCGCGCGAATAGGCCAGCACTGCCGACAGCACAATGACCAGCGCCACGACGCCATCGACCAGCGTAAAGCCTTCCATTCCCTCGCTCCTTTACCGGGGCAACTGCGCGCGCCCCTTCCGTCTGCCCCAACGTCACCCGGCACCGAACATCTGGCCCACAAAGGCGGTCAGGTCCGGCATGATCCGCAGGCTGATCCCCGAGGCATCGCCGCGTGGCCGCGCCGGGGCCACGGCATGTGAGAAACCAAGTTTCGCAGCCTCTTTCAACCTGTTTTCGGTCTGGCCCACCGGACGCAGTGCACCCGACAGGCTGATTTCCCCGAAAAACACCATGTCGGGCGGCAGCGCCACATCCTCGCGTGCCGACAGGAGTGCGGCGGCCACCGCGAGGTCGGCCGCAGGTTCGGTCACGCGCAGCCCGCCCGCCACGTTCAGGAACACGTCGAGCCCGGCAAAGGGAATGGCGCAGCGCGCCTCGAGCACCGCGAGGATGGTGGAGAGCCGTCCGGAATCCAGCCCCACGACCGTGCGCCGGGGGGTCCCGAGGGTGGAGGGCGCCACCAGCGCCTGGATCTCGGTCAGCACGGGCCGCGTGCCCTCGATCCCCGCGAACACCGCCGAACCGGCGACCGGGGTGCCGCGCTCCGACAGGAACAGGGCCGAGGGGTTGGCCACCTCGGCCAGCCCCGCGCCCGTCATCTCGAACACGCCGATCTCATCGGCCGGGCCAAAGCGGTTCTTGACCGCGCGCAGGATGCGGAACTGGTGGCCACGCTCGCCCTCGAAATACAGGACGCAATCGACCATGTGCTCGACCACGCGGGGGCCCGCGATCTGGCCGTCCTTGGTGACATGGCCCACCAGCACCACCGCCACCCCGCGCCGCTTGGCAAAGCTGACCAGCTCATGCGCCGCGGCACGGACCTGCGCGACCGAGCCGGGGGCGGCCTCGATGCTGTCGAGCCACATGGTCTGGATCGAATCGATCACCGCAAGGCCGGGGCGTTCGGCGTCGAGCGTGGTCAGGATATCGCGCAGGCTGGTCTCGGCCCCAAGGCGCACCGGCGCGTCGGTCAGGCCCAGACGGCCCGCACGCATCCGCACCTGCGCCGCCGCCTCTTCGCCCGAGATGTAGAGGCAGGAAAGGCCCTGCCGGGCGAAGGCGGCGGCGGCCTGCAACAGGAGAGTTGACTTGCCGATGCCGGGATCTCCGCCCACCAGGATCGCCGAGGCGGGCACGAGGCCTCCGCCCAGAACGCGGTCGAATTCGGCGATGCCGGATTGGGCGCGGGGTGGCGGTGGCTCGGCGGTGGCGAGGTCGGAGAGTGCGATGCCGCGGCCCTTGGTCTTGATGGCGCGGGGACCGACCGAGAGGGGGGCCTCTTCGACGATGGTGTTCCAGCCGCCGCAGGCATCGCAGCGGCCGGTCCATTTCGCATAGGCGGCGCCGCAGGCGGTGCAGGTGAAGGCGGGGCTGGGGGATTTGGCCATGCGCCTTTCATGCATGGCGGCGGGGATGGGCGCAACCGGATGCGTGGGGCGGGTGGGGGCGTCCGGGGCGCTGCCCCGGGCCCCGGGATATTTGGGCCAAGATGAAGTTGACGGGTCAGCGCGGGCGCTCGGCCAGCAGGGACAGCACCAGCGAGGCGATCACGCAGGCGGTGAAAAGGTGGAGGCCCCAGCCGAAGCTGATGGTGCCGCCGCCAATCCCCTTGAAGAGGGACACATAAATGGCGATCAGGAACACGTCGGCCATGGCGAAGCGTCCGACGTGCCACAGGATGCGGGCGACGCGGGGCGACAGGAGGCGCATCAGGATCAGCCCTGTGCCCAGCACCTTGACCGTGGGGGCGACCACGGCTGCGAAGGTGAGGAGGAGGCCGAGCGCCGCATCCTCGGCCCAGACCGCCTGCAGGGTGGAGACGAGCGTGAGGTCGGTGCCCTCTGCCCAGAAGGCCATCCGAACCTTGACCGTCATCAGGGGCGCGAACCAGGCGACCGGGAACAGCACGGCGAGGGCCCCCGTCAGGGCGATCAGCGGGGCGCGGGGGATCGGCTGCGGGATCATGCTCCGGGTGTGCGGGCGTGGGGCGCGTTCGTCAATCCCCGGGGCGGAGGGCATTCGGGTTGGCACGGGCCGGTCTGGTGCCGCGTGGTCCCGCGCCGGTGGGACAGGGTCCCGGAAAAGGGAGCGTCGGGGTCCGGGCGGCACGGACATGCGCCGTGGCAGGCGGTCGCGCGGAAGGGATGCAGCATCCGGGCATCCCGGCCCTCAGGCGATCTCCGACCAGAGCAGGAACAGCACCGTCCAGGCCGCCGCCGAGGCCACCATTCCCGTCCGCGCAGGCAGGCCCGCCCCCGGCACCCCGCGCAGCCGCCACAGGCACCAGATGGCGGCGGCAAGCAGAAGGGTGGCCCCGGCAAAGACCATACCCGCGCCCGGCGCCATCGCGCGGGCGCGCGCGGCGTCCAGCGCCATCGGGGCAGAGGCCACCGCGCAGGTGGCGGCCAGCAGGGCCAGCGCGCGGCCGCGCGCGCCCTCGGCCGACAGACCCGCCAGCACCACCAGCGCCATGCACAGGATCGCGGCCCCTCCGGACAGCACCGCCGCTCCGGCAAGGATGCCCCCCGGCAGCATCGCCCTAGCGCAGGGTCTCGATGGGGCCGCTGGCGCGGCCGTGGATGAACTGCTGCACATAGGGGTCGGGGGTTGCATCCATTTCGGCCACCGGGCCGGTCCATCGGATCACCCCGCCGTGCAGCATCGCCACGGTGTCCGCGATGGCGCGGACCGAGGACATGTCATGCGTTATGGTCATGGCGGTCGCGCCCATTTCGGTGACGATCTCGCGGATCAGGGCGTTGATGACGCCCGACATGATCGGATCGAGGCCGGTGGTGGGTTCGTCGAAAAAGATGATCTCGGGCTCGGCGGCGATGGCACGGGCGAGGCTTACCCGCTTTTGCATGCCGCCGGACAGTTCGGCCGGAAAAAGGTCAGCCACCTGCGGGCCAAGTCCAACGCGGCCCAATTTCTCCAGCGCGATGGCGCGGGCTTCCGCCTTGGGCCGACGGTTGGGTCCGCGCATCAGGCGGAAGGCCACGTTTTCCCAGACGCGCAGGCTGTCGAACAGCGCGCCACCCTGGAAAAGCATTCCGAAGCGGGCCAGGAAATCATCGCGGTCACCTTGCGTCACATTTCGCCCGTCTAGGGTGATGGTTCCGGCATCGGGGCGCACGAGGCCAAGGACGCTTTTCAGCAGAACCGATTTGCCGGTTCCCGATCCGCCGATGATCACCATCGAGGTGCCGGAGGCGATGGTGAGGTCCACGCCCTGCAACACACGGTTGGCCCCGAAGGCCTTGTGCACCCCGGTGAGCGTGATCATGAGGTGAAGAACAGTTCTGTCAGGATGTAGTTGGCAGCGAGGATCAGCACCGAGGCCGTGACCACCGCCGATTTGGTGGCCGCCCCCACGCCCTGCGCGCCGCGTCCCGAGGTCATGCCGTGGTAGCAGCCCATCAGCGCCACCAGAAACCCGAACACCGCCCCCTTCACCAGGCCAGAGCCGATGTCCCAGGGTTCGAGGAAATCCACCGTGTTCTTGATGTAGGTCGAAGAGTTGAAGTCGAGCCGCGTGATCCCCACCAGCCAGCCGCCCATGATCCCGATGGCATCGCCCACCGCCACCAGGACGGGCACCGACAGCGTGGCCGCAAGCACCCGCGGCACGGCCAGGTATTTCATCGGATCGGTGGAGAGGGTGGTCAGGGCGTCGATCTGCTCGGTCACCTTCATCGTGCCGATTTCGGCCGCGATCGAAGAGGCGACGCGCGCCGCCACCATCAGCCCGCCCAGCACCGGGCCGAGTTCGCGCACCATGCCGATGGCGACAATCGAGGGCACCACGCTTTCGGCATTGAACCGTGCGCCGCCCGAATAGATCTGCAATGCCAGCGCGCCGCCGGTAAACAGAGCCGTCAGTCCGACCACCGGCAGCGACAGCCAGCCGATGTGCAAGAGCGCCTGCGCAAACTCGCGGGGGTAGAAGGGCGGCCGAACCATGTGGCCCAGCACCTGCCCGGCGAAGATCGTGACGCGCCCCGTGCCCGCCAGACCTGCCAGCACCGCCCGCCCGAGGGCGGCGAGGGGCCGCGTCAGGATCACGCCGCCCCCTCGATGTAGCGCCTCGCGTACCGGGGGCCGAGCGCGGTGAGAATCTCGTATCCGATGGTATCCGCCGCCGCCGCAAGGTCATCCACCGATTGCTGCGGCCCCAGGATGTCCAGCGCGCGGGGCACGTCGGGCAGATGGGTCACATCCACCGCGATCAGGTCCATCGAGACGCGGCCTGCGACGGGGCAGGGCGTGTCGCCGGCCCAAAGGACCGCACGCCCCGAAAGCGCCCGCTGCAGTCCGTCGGCATAGCCGCCAGAGACGGTGGCGATGCGCGTCTCGGTTTCGGCGATGAAGGTGCAGCCATAGCCGACCGCCTCGCCCGGCGCGAGGTCGCGCACCTGCACCACCGGCAGTGCCAGCCCCGCCACCGGGGCCGCACCCTCGAAGGGCAGGCCGCCGTAAAGGCCGATCCCCGGCCGGGTCAGGTCGAAATGATAGCGCGCGCCCAAGAGGATACCCCCCGTCGCCGCCAGCGACCGGGGCAGGTCGGTGCCGTCGGTCATGGCATGGAACTGGGCAAGCTGGTCCTCGTTCATCGGGTGGTCGGGTTCATCCGCGCAGGCGAGGTGCGACATCAGCATTTCGGGCCCGGCATCCAGCACGAAGGCCGCCACCGCCTCCCATTCCGCCGCTTCCATGCCCAGCCGGTTCATGCCGGTGTCAAGCTGGATGCCAAACGGATGGCCCGGCAGCGCCTCCAGGTGCCGGGTCACCTGGTCGATGGAATTGAGCATCGGCGTCAGGTCGAGGTCACCGATCATCTCGGTGTCGCCCGGCATGTGGCCCGAAAAGACACAGACCTGCGGGCCTTGCCCCAATGCCTGCCGCAGGGCCGCGCCCTCCTCCGCCACGGCGACGAAGAACCGCCGCGCGCCCGCCTGTGCCAGCGCGCGGGCCACACGGGTCACGCCAAGGCCATAGGCATCGGCCTTCACCACAGCGCCCGTCTGGGTGCCGGAATTGGAAAGACGGTCCAGCGCGCGCCAGTTGGCCGCAACCGCGTCGAGATCGATGGAAAGGGTGCCTGTCGCCATGGCGCCCTACATGCCAGCCGGGCGGGCGAGGTCAAGCAGAAATGGCCGCGCCGCGCGGGCTCAGGCGGCGGGAGCCTGCGCAAACCGCCATTCGCTGACCTGCTGCCAGTCCTGCCCCGGCGCCAGCGTGATCGAGGGATAGCCCCCGTGCGCGGGGGCGTCGGGCCAGAACTGCGGCTCGATGGCCAGGCCCTCGTAATGGCCATGCCCCGGCCGGATCGCGGCGCGGCCGTCATAGACCTGGATGCCCGGTTCGGTGGTGGCCACCGTCATCGACAGACCCGAGGTGCCTGTCAGCACCAGCGCCTCCGTCAGAGGGCGGCGGGTATCGGCCAGGCAGAAATTGTGGTCCAGCGGCGGCGCATCCGGCTGCATGACGGCCCCCTCCCGCAGATCGAAGCCCGTGCCCGCCACCGCCAGCACGGGCCCCGCCACCCGCCCGTCGGCATGATGCGCCAACACCCGGTCGGCCAGTACGCGCAGGCGGTGCCCGCCCCAGTCGGGCGTGCCGTCAAGGTTCCAATAGCTGTGGTTGGCAAGGTTCATCAGCGTGGGCGCATCCGTGCGCGCGGTGAGCGTCAGGCGCAGCGTGGCCGGGGGCAGAACCGCGAACCGCGCCTCTATCCGGCGGTTGCCGGGAAACCCGCCCTCGCCCGCGGGCAGGTCCAGCGTCAGGACGGCCGATCCCGCATCCGCCCCGGCCAGCGCCCATACCTTTGCGTGAATGCCCGCATCGCCCGAATGCAGCGTGACGGGGGGATCGCCCATGCCCTGAAACCGATGCTCCACCCCCGCGATCACTGCCCGTGCACCGGTGATCCGGTTGGCCACCGGGCCGACGATGGCACCATGATATCGCATCGGGCCTTCGTAATCCACGATCCGCACTGATCCCAGCGTCAGCTCATGCGCCACCCCCGCCAGCCGCACAGACTGCAGGATGGCCCCCAGCGTGAGCAGACGCACTTCCAGATCGCCCGCCGCCAGCGTCACCGCCTGCACCGCCTCGCCCGCCGCCGTCCGCCCGTAGTCCTGCGCCATCGCCGCCCCCCTGCCGCTGCCCACTCTGCGTGTCGGGGCGCGCGCGCGGGGTCAAGCCAGGATCAGCTGTCGCCGAGGCAGTCCACGAGGCCCTGCGCCAGCCCGCGCAACAGATCCCCATAGAGGGCCGGGCCGGGCTCAAACCCCGATCCTTCGGGGTCAAGCACCGGGCCCAGCTTGGTGCCCGTCGCATCCGTTAACTGCACCGCCAGCCGGGCATCGTGGTTGGCCTCGGGGAACACGCAGAGCGCGCTTTGCCCCGCAAGCTCGGCCCGCAGCGCCGACAGCCGCTGCGCCCCCGGCGACGCAGCATCGCCCAGGGTGATCGAGCCCACCTGCCGCAGCCCGAAATGGCCGGTGAAATAGCCATAGGCGTCATGGAAGGTCACGAAGGGGCGATCCTTGACCGGGGCCAGCATGGCGGTGATCTCGTCTTCCAGCGCCTCGACCGCCTCGGCTGCGGCCGCGGCATTGGCGGAATAGGTGGCGGCATTGGCCGGGTCTAGCCGCGACAACTCGGCCGCGATCAGGCCCAGCCAGCCTTCGGCATTGTGCGGGTCGAGCCACGCATGGGGGTCGGTGCCCGAATGATCGTGGTCATGCGCGGCCTCGGCGGCCTTCTGGCCATGGTCATGCGCGTGCCCGGTCGCCTCGGCCTTCTGCCCATGGTCATGCCCATGATCGTCGCCATGGTCGTGATCGTCCGCGCCCGCGCCGAAATCCTGCAGATGCGTCCCCTCTGCCTCCAGCAGCGCCAGCGACGACCCCACCCCGGCGGTATCGATCACCCGCGCGAGCCAGGGTGTCATCCCCGGACCGGTCCAGACCACCAGCCCGGCCCCCGACAGCGCCTGCATCTGGCTGGGGCGCAACTGGAAATCATGCGCATCGGCCCCCCGGTCCAACAGCAGCACGGGCGCGCCTAGGTCGCCCATCACCTGCGCCACCAGCGAATGCACAGGAGGAATGTCGGTCACCACGCGCGGCACCTCGGCGCGGGCAAGGCCCGGCAGGGCGGCCACCATCGCGGCGGCGGCAAGGCATCTGGCACGGGAATAGGATATGGTATAACGCATCAAACGGGTCTCCATTTGGGTCAGGCCATGTTTTGAATGTTATAGCATAACAGGTCAACCCCCCATGACGGAAGTTGCGTTCCATCGTCACGACCACGACGCCTGCGCAGGCACCGCGCTGGCGCAGGCCACAGCCCTCATGCAGGCCCGCGGGCTGCGGCTGACGCCGGTGCGCCGCCGGGTGCTGGAGATCCTGCTGGAGGCGCATCGCGCCATGGGGGCCTATGACGTGCTGGCCCGCCTGGCGTCCGAAGGCTTTGGCCACCAACCCCCCGTCGCCTACCGCGCGCTGGATTTCCTCGTGGAACATGGTCTCGCGCACCGCATCCAACGCCTGAACGCCTTTACCGCCTGCATGCATCCGGGCGAGGCGCATGCCCCCGCCTTCCTTATCTGCGGCACCTGCAACATCGTGGCCGAGGCGCCGGCCGCCCCGGTGCGCGCGGCCCTCGACGCCGCCGCCGCCGCCCTCGGGTTCCGCATCGAACGCAGCACGGTCGAGGCGCTGGGCCTCTGCCCCGCCTGCGCCGCCCCGCCGGAGGCCGGTGCGTGAGCCTCATCACCGCCGACCATCTGAGCCTGCACCTGTCGGGGCGCGAGGTGCTGCGCGATGTGACCTTCCGCATCGGCCCGGGCGAGATCGTCACGCTTGTCGGCCCCAACGGATCGGGCAAGACCACGCTGTTGCGCGCGCTTCTGGGCATCCTGCCGCCCACATCTGGCCGCGTCGCGCGCCAGCCGGGGTTGCGCATCGGCTATGTGCCGCAGCGGCTGGCGCTGGACCGGGCGCTGCCGATGACGGCGCGGCGGTTCCTGTCGCTGCCCGCTCCGGTGACGGATGCGCTGGCGCGCGAAGCGCTGGCGCGCGCTGGCGTCGTCGATGCCTGGGGCCAGCAGTTGTCGGCGCTGTCGGGGGGCCAGTTGCAGCGCGTGCTGCTGGCCCGCGCGCTGCTGGGCGCGCCACAGCTCCTGGCGCTGGATGAGCCGACGCAAGGGTTGGACCAGCCGGGCGAGGCCGCCTTCTACCGGCTGCTGGAAGAGGTGCGCCGCGATACCGGGGCGGCGGTCCTCCTCATCAGCCATGACCTGCATGTGGTGATGGCGGCCTCGGACCGGGTGGTCTGCCTCAACGGCCATGTCTGCTGCGAGGGCACGCCGCAGGTGGTGTCGGCGGCCCCGGAATACCGGGCGCTGTTCGGGCTCGGGACCGGGGGGGCGCTGGCGCTTTACCGGCACGACCACGACCATGGCCACGACCATCCGCATCCCCACGACCACAGCCATGCCTGATGATTTCCTGATCCGCGCGGCGCTGGCGGGCATCGGCCTGTCGCTGGCGACCGGCCCCTTGGGCGCCATGGTCGTCTGGCGCCGCATGGCCTATTTCGGCGATGCGACGGCCCATGCCGCGATCCTGGGCGTGGCGCTGGCGCTGGCCACCGGGTTGCCTCTGGGCGCGGGCACACTCATCGTGGCGCTGGCGATGGCCGCCACCGTCTCAACCCTCGCCGCACGAGGATGGGCGATGGACACCACGCTGGGGGTGCTCGCACATTCTGCGCTCGCCTTCGGCCTGGTCGCCGTGTCCTTCCTGCCCGGCGTGCGCACCGACCTCTCGGCGCTTCTCTTCGGCGACATTCTCGCCGTCAGCCGTGCCGATCTGACCTTCATCTGGTCGGGCTCCCTCCTCGTCGCGGCGCTGCTGGTCTGGCGCTGGCAGGCGCTCCTCACCTCCACCCTCAGCGAGGATCTGGCCCATGCCTCGGGCCTGAACCCCGACCGCGAGCGGCTGGTGCTGACCCTCGCCCTCGCCCTTGTCGTCGCTGTGGCGATCAAGGTGGTGGGCGCCCTCCTGATCGCCGCCATGCTGATCATCCCGGCCGCCGCCGCCCGCGGCCTTGCCCGCAGCCCCGAATCCATGGCTACCCTCGCCGTCGTCGCGGGTATCCTCGCCACGATGGGGGGCCTTGCCCTGTCGCTCACCCTTGACACGCCCGCAGGCCCCTCGATCGTCGCCGTCGCCGCCTGCACCTTTACCCTGTCCGCCGTGGCGGGCCGCCTCCTGCGCTGATACTCCCCCGCCTTCTTCTGTCCTCAAGTATCCCACGGGGGGTGCGGGGGGTGTGAAACCCCCCGCTTACACCAGTTCACGAAGGCGCCATCGCTCCACCCACCACCACCGCCCATGTCGCATTCCGCCGCGAAGGGTCGCCCCACCTTGCCCGCTCCGCCCCTCCTGCGGCACATAAGGACGGAGCAAAACGGGGAGTATGCAGGATGAAAAGCCATGTTCGGGCGCTGGTCGTGGGCGGCGGGGCCGTGGGCACGGGCATCGCCTATCATCTGGCCCGCGAAGGCTGGGACACGATGCTGGTCGAGCGGGACGAACTGACCTCCGGCTCCACCTGGCACGCGGCGGGCCTCTTGCCGCTTTTCAACATGGGCTATGCCACCACCCATATCCACAAGTATTCGGTGGATTTCTACAAGGGGCTGGAAGCCGAGACTGGCCTCAACCCCGGCTTTTATGTCGTGGGCAACCTGCGCATGGCCCAGACCCAGGACCGGATGGACGAATACATGCTCTATTCCTCGGTCGCCGAAACCGCGGGGGTTTATCACGAATTCCTGACGCCGAAGGAGATTGCCGACCGCTGGCCGCTGGTGCGCAGCGATGACCTGATGGGCGCGCTGTTCCACCCCCAGGACGGCTATATCAACCCGGCCGACGTGACCCAGGCCATGGCCAAGGGGGCCCGCCAGTTCGGCGCCACGTTCGAGCGCAAGGTGCAGGTGAACGCCTACCGCTGGACGGGCGCCGAATGGGTCGTCTCCTGCGAGCGGATGGTCGAGCAGGGTGGACGCCTCGTGCCCTCGGGCGAGACGTTCGAGATCACGGCCGAACATGTCGTCACCGCCACCGGCAACCACGCGCAGCGCACCGCGCGGCTGTTGGGCATCCGCATCCCCGCGATCCCGGTGGAGCATCAGTATATCGTCACCGAACCCGACCCCGCGCTGGTCGCGTGGCGCAGGACCAACCCACAGCACCCGGTCCTGCGCGACGCCGATGCCAAATGGTATGTGCGCGAGGAGCGCGGCGGCTGGATCCTTGGCCCCTATGAGAAGGGCGCGCCAGCGCGCTTTCCCTACGAGGTGCCCGACAGTTTCCGCGCCGACCTCTTCCCCCTCGACCTGGAGCGGATCGAAGCGGAATACCTGTCAATGATCCACCGTCTGCCGTCCTCGGAAAACGTGGGCCTGAAGGACGATTTCAACGGTCCCATCTGCTATACCCCCGACGGCAACCCGCTGGTCGGCCCTGCGCCGGGCCTGCGCAACATGTGGCTGGCCGAGGGGTTCAGCTTTGGCATCACGGCGGCGGGGGGCACCGGGCACTACCTTGCGCAGCTGATGACGGCGGGCGAGGCCGAGATCGACATGGCCAGCCTCGATCCCAAACGCTACGGGTCCTGGATGACCACCGACTACGCGGCGCGCAAGAATGAAGAGTGCTATGAGCACGTCTTCATCCTGCACCATCCCGATGAGGAGCGCCCTGGCTGCCGCCCCCTGCGCACCGCCCCCAACTATGACCGACAAAAGGCCGCCGGTGCGCAGTTCGGCCAGGTGAACGGATGGGAACGGCCGAATTACTATGGCCCGAAGGACGCAGCCCCGGATTTCGACCACCACGCCCGCAGCTTCCGCCGCGCCGCCTGGTGGCCCCATGCGGTGGCCGAGGCGCAGGCGGTCCGGCAGACGGCGGGCCTGATCGACGCCAGCGCCTTTACCAAGCATCTGGTGCGCGGGCGGGGGGCGACGGCCTTCCTCGATCATTTCACCTGCAACGCGTTACCCAAAGTGGGCCGGATCAACCTGACCTATGCCCTGACCGACCACGGCACGGTGCGCACCGAATACACCATCGTCCGGCTGGCCGAACAGGAATTCTACCTCGTCAGCGCCGGGGCATGGACGGCCTATGACGCGGATTACCTGGTGAAATCGGTCGAAGATTTCCGCGCGGGTGGCGGCGCTTGGGTGGATGTGCATGACGTGACCACGCAATGGGGCGTGTTCGCTTTGGCAGGCCCCAACTCACGCGACATCCTGCGCGAGATCGTCAAGGATGCTGACCCGTCCACCGTCCTCGGCAACAAGCGCTTTCCCTGGCTCTCCTGCCGCAACATCGAGCTTGGCATGTGCCCGGTGCGCGCGCTGCGCGTGGCCTATACGGGAGAGCTGGGGTGGGAGCTGCACCACCCCATCGAGATGGGCCGTTACCTGTGGGACCTCCTGATCCCGGCGGGCGAAAAGCACGGTATGCGGCTGGCGGGCGCGCGGGCGCAGAACTGGCTGCGGCAGGAAAAATCCTATCGCGCCTTCGGCAACGAGCTTGGCCGCGACGCGACCCCGCTGGAGGGGGGGCTCGACCGGTTCGTGGACCTGTCCAAGGACTTTCGCGGCAAGGCCGCAATGCAGGCCACGGGCATCCGTTCAAAATGCGTGACGATGCTGATCGACGGCCCCGCCGATACCGACCCCTGGGGCAAGGAGGCGCTGCTGCATGACGGCGCCAAGGTGGGCCGCCTCACCTCGGGCGGCTGGTCGGTGGCGTGCGGCCGCCAGATCGGCATGGGCTATGTGCGCCCCGACCTCGCCGTGCCCGGCACCCGGCTGAAGGTCCGCATCCTGCGCGATCTGTGGGACGCGGTGGTGACCGAGGACAGCCCCTACGATCCGGCCAACGCGCGCATCCGGGCGGACGGCTGAAGCGGGGGGCCAGCCCCCCGCACCCCCCGGGGTATTTTTGCAAAGAAGAGAACAGGCGGACCGTCATGGGTTCTCTTCTTTGCAAAAATACCCATGCGACGCCTGACGCGGGCACAAGGTCAGCAGACGGGCGCGACCATCAGCGCGCCCGCCGCGCCAGCCAATCGCGCCATTCGGCGGGTGACCCCTCGAACACGTTCAGGTCCACCTTGCCCGCGATGCCCGGCACAAGGCCGGTGCCGGAATATTGCCAGAACGTCCAGTGTCGCCCGGCGAACACGTCCTGCGGATGGCCCGCCACCGAGCGCAGCCAGAATTCATAGGCCCCGAGTTTCCACATCTCGTTGTCGCGGTAAAAATCGACCGGGGAATAGATCAGCGGCCGCTGGCCGTAGTGGCGTTCGAGGATGTCGAGGAAGATGCGCGCTTCGGCCCGCACCTGCTCGGCGGGGGGGCGGGTGCGGCAGGTGGGCGAGAATGGCGTCCATTCCATGTCGAGGACGGGCGGCAGCCCGCCACGCGGCACATGGCGGATGAACCAGCGTGCCTGTTCCGCCGCCGGGCGGCAGTGATACCAGAAATGATAGGCCCCCACCGGCACCCCCGCCGCCCGTGCAGCGCGGCGGTTGGTGTCGTAGAGCGGATCCACCAGGTCGCCGCCCTCGGTTGCCTTGAGGAAGGCGAAGTTCACGCCATTGGCGCGGGCGGTTGGCCAGTCCACCGCGCCCTGCCAGCGCGAGATGTCGATGCCGTGGACCGGATAGCTCTGCGGCGCGCGGCCTGCCCAAGGGTGCGGCTTGGCATCGCCGAAGTTCGGCGGCGTCACCGCACTTTCTGCCACTGGTCCCGCCGGTGCGCGCGGGGCGGGCGAGGGGCCACAGGCGGCAAGAAGCAGGCTCAAGGCGGCGGCGATGACGGGGGCGAGGAAGGTGCGGCTCATGCCAGACATGCTGCACCGCCGCCGCCGCCTTGTCACCCGGCAAAGCCATGCGGTGGCTGCGGGCCGAGCCCGGTCATTTGGTCAGGATCAGCTTGCCCGCCCAGGTGATGCGCAGGATGTAGGTCTGGCTATCCAGCCCGACTCGTGCGGTGCCGTCCGGCCCGGTCAGATTGCGGGCATCGCGCTGCGGCGGGGGGGCCTCTGGGGGGCACAGCAGGTCCGCCATGCGCTCCCGGTCATGTCCGCCCAGGGCCAGGATCATCGCGCGCCCACCAGCCGGTCGAACCAGCGCTGCAGGCCGAGGCCCGGTTCGGCCAGCGCCTGCAGGGCCATTGCCGGCAGGTCGAGGAGGTCGGACCAGAAACCGGCGGCAGCGTCCGCGCCGGTGTCGTTCGGGGTCAGGGCGGGGAGGGTCGAATCGGTCATGGTCAGGCTCCTGTCGAGGCGGTCCGGGCTTACCGCAGGGGCCGGCTTGGCTGGGGGCGGCATGGCGCACAACCGTGCTTGCGCAAATACTGATGCATTTACTGTGCCTTTCGCCCCTCCCCCCTCAGGGCCGCTGGCCCCCCGTCGCCTCGGTCACCTGATCGGCTGCCGCGCGCACCAGCGCGCCCAGCCGCACCCCGTCCGCGAGGCCCACACGGAAGGCCGGGCCCGACACCGAAAGGCCCGCCACCGGTTCCCCAAAGGCGTTGAACACCGGCGCGCCGATGCAGCGCATGCCTTCCGCGCGCTCCTGGTCGTCGATGGAGTAGCCGCGCTCGCGCGTCCGCGCGAGGTCGCGCGCCAACAGCGCTTCGGACGTGATCGACAGCGAGGTGAACCGCGCCAGGCCCTGCCGCGCCACAATTCCGCGCACGCGGTCCTCGGGGAACCAGGCCAGGAGGGCTTTGCCGATGCCCGAGCAATGCATCGCCCCGCGCGTCCCAGGCGGAAAGAAGGCGCGGATCGCCTCGTAGGTTTCGACCTGGGCGAGGAACAGCACCTCGTCCTTCCATTCGACGCCAAGGTTCGCGGTCTCGCCGCTCGCGCGCATCAGCGCGTCCATCGGCTGGCGCGAGCGTTCCGCGATCTTGGTGCGCCGCAGAAAGGCTGATCCCACCCGGAAGGCCCCGCCGCCGATGTGCCAGACCTGGCCCGGCTCTTCAAGTTCCACCATGGCATGGCCCTGCAGCGTGATCAGCGCGCGATAGACCGTGGCCACCGCCTGACCGCTGGCCTCGGCCAGTTCGGTCAGCGTGAGGCCGGGGTGGGCGGCCAGATGGTCCAGCAGGCCCAGGGCGCGGTCCAGCGCCTGCACGGTGTTCTGGTCGGTCTTGTCATGAAATGCGCGCGGGCGCCCACGAGGTTTCTTGACGGGGGGCAGAGACATTTTTTGCAGCCTTTCGTCGTTGACCGGCAGCGTGAAAAACCAGCAAGATACCGTGATGAAACCAGAATACAGCATTTTTCAAATCGTGAAAAACAATTTCGAAAAAATTGCGGCGAAGGTCCAGCCGGCCTAGAAGAAGGAAACGCGCAGGGAGGTATCGTCCGTGTCCAGCCAGAACCCCGTCTTCATCCCAGGTCCGACCAATATCCCCGAACGCATCCGCAAGGCCTGCGACATTCCCACCATGGACCACCGCTCGGCGGCCTTTGGCAAGATGTTCAGGCCCGCAATTGCCGGTGTGCGCCGGGTTTTGGAGATGGGCGAGGGCGGACAGGTGTTTCTGTTCCCCGCCACCGGAACCGCCGGGTGGGAGGCTGCGATCTCGAATACCCTGTCGGCGGGCGACAGGGTGCTGGCCGCGCGCTTTGGCATGTTCAGCCACCGCTGGATCGACCTGTGCCAGCGCCATGCGCTGGACGTTCAGGTGATCGAGACGCCCTGGGGTCAGGGCGCGCCCCTTGCCGAGATCGAGGCCGCGCTGCGCGCAGACACCGGTCACACGATTCGCGCGGTCCTTGCCACGCACAACGAGACGGCGACCGGCGTGCGCTCCGACATCGCGGGCATCCGCCGCGCGCTGGACCGGGCAGGGCATCCGGCCATGCTGTTCGTCGATGGCGTGTCCTCGATCGGCTGCATGCCGTTCCGCATGGCCGCCTGGGGCGTGGATATTGCCGTGGCAGGCAGCCAGAAGGGGTTCATGCTGCCTGCGGGTCTGGCCATCCTCGGCGTGTCGGATCGCGCGCTTGCGGCGATGGAGACGGCGGGCCTGCAGCGCTGCTTTTTCGATTTCCGCGACATGATCCGCACCAATGCGGCCGGAGGCTATCCCTACACCCCTGCCGTGGGCCTGATCGCGGGGCTGGCCTGCGCCATCGAGATGCTGGAGGAAGAGGGGTTGGACGCGGTCTATGCCCGCCACGCGCGACTGGCCGAGGGCGTGCGCCGCGCCGTGGCGGCCTGGGGGTTGAAGCCCTGCGCGGCCTCGCCCGAGCTTTACTCCGAAACGGTGACGGCGGTGGTCGTGCCGGAGGGTTGCGACGGCACCGCGCTGGTCAAGCTGGCGGCGGAGAAGTACGATGTCGCCTTCGGCGTGGGTCTGGGTGAGGTTGCGGGCAAGGTGTTCCGCATCGGCCATCTGGGCATGCTGACGGATGTGATGGTGCTGGGGGGGCTTGCCACGGTGGAGATGTGCATGGCCGATCTGGGCTGGCCGGTGCGGCTTGGGTCGGGCGTGGCCGCAGCGCAGGAGTTCTATCGCGGGTCGGTCGCGGGCGAGGCCCGGGCGGCGGCATGAGTGGCGCGGGCGGAGCGGGGGCCAGCCCCCGCACCCCCGGGATATTTTCAGACAGAAGAAACGGGGACACAAATGAAGGACATGGGCGGGCTGATCGTGCCGACGTATCAAGACGTGGTGGAGGCGCATGATCGCATCCGCCCCTATATCCACCGCACGCCTGTGCTCACCTCGTCCTATCTGAACGGGCTGACGGGGGCGGAGCTGTTCTTCAAATGCGAGAACTTCCAGAAGGCGGGGGCGTTCAAGGTGCGGGGGGCGTCCAACGCGGTGTTCGGGTTGCGGGAGGATCAGCTGGAGCGGGGAGTGGCCACGCATTCGAGCGGAAACCACGCGCTGTCCTTGAGCTATGCGGCGGGGCGGCGGGGTATCCCCTGTCACGTGGTGATGCCGCGCACCGCGCCGCAGGCCAAGAAGGACGCCGTGCGCGGCTATGGCGGGATCATCACGGAATGCGAGCCCTCGACCACCAGTCGCGAGGCGGTGTTCGCCGACGTGCAGGCGGCGACGGGGGCGGATTTCGTGCATCCCTACAACGACCCCCGGGTGATCGCGGGGCAGGGAACCTGTTCGCGCGAGTTGATGGAGCAGGTCGAGGGGTTGGAGGCGGTGGTGGCGCCGATCGGGGGGGGCGGGATGATCTCGGGCACCTGTCTCACGCTGTCGTCGGTTGCTCCGGGGGTGAAGATTTATGCCGCCGAGCCGCTGAATGCCGACGATGCGGCGCGGTCCTTCCGGGCCGGTCACATCATTGCCGATGATGCGCCAGATACGGTTGCGGATGGGTTGAAGGTGCCGCTGAAGGACCTCACCTGGCATTTCGTGAGCAACCATGTGACCGACGTGTTCACCGCCACCGAAGGCGAAATCGTCGAGGCGATGAAGCTGACCTGGAAGCGGATGAAGATCGTGATCGAGGCCAGCTGTTCGGTGCCGCTGGCGGTGATCCTGAAGAACCCCGAGGCGTTCCGGGGCAAGCGGGTCGGTGTGATCATCACCGGCGGGAACGTGGACCTTGATACCCTGCCCTGGATGACATGAGGAGATGACGCGATGAACGTGGAACCGAAATTTGCCGGCATGGAAGTGGGTTATGACATCCCGGCGCTGCCTGGCATGGCCGAGGCCGATATCCAGACGCCCTGCCTTGTGCTGGACCTGGACGCGCTAGAGCGCAACATCAAGAAGATGGGGGATTACGCCCGCTCAAAGGGCATGCGCCACCGGGTGCATGGCAAGATGCACAAGTCGGTGGATGTGGCGCTGCTGCAGGAGCGGCTGGGCGGGTCGGTCGGTGTGTGCTGCCAGAAGGTGAGCGAGGCCGAGGTGTTCGCGCGGGGCGGCATCAAGGATGTGCTGGTCAGCAATCAGGTGCGTGACCCGGCCAAGATCGACCGTCTGGCGCGTATGCCGAAGCTGGGCGCGCGCACGATCTGCTGCGTGGACATGTTGGACAACGTGGCGGACCTGTCGGCGGCGGCGGTGAAGCATGGCACGCAGATCGAGTGTCTGGTGGAGATCGACTGCGGCGCGGGGCGCTGCGGGGTCAAGACGACGCCGGAAGTGGTGGCCTTGGCCAAGGCCATCGAGGCGGCGCCGGGGCTTAAGTTTGCGGGCATCCAAGCCTATCAGGGCGCCATGCAGCACATGGACAAGTATGAGGACCGCAAGGCCAAGATCGACCTCGCCGTGGCTCAGGTGAAGGACGCCGTGGACACGCTGGCGGCCGAGGGCATCGCCTGCGACATCGTGGGCGGCGGCGGCACGGGCAGCTATTACTTCGAGAGCAACTCGGGCGTTTACAACGAGTTGCAGTGCGGCAGCTATGCCTTCATGGATGCCGACTATGGCCGCATCCTCGACAAGGACGGCAAGCGCATCGATCAGAGCGAGTGGGAGAATGCGCTGTTCATCCTGACGAGTGTGATGAGCCACGCCAAGGCCGACAAGGCGATCTGCGACGCGGGGCTGAAGGCGCAGTCGGTGGACAGCGGCTTGCCGGTAATTTTTGGCCGCACGGATGTGAAATACGTAAAATGCTCCGACGAGCATGGGGTGATCGAGGACCCCGAAGGTGTGCTGAAGGTCAATGACAAGCTGCGCCTAGTGCCCGGCCATTGCGACCCGACCTGCAACGTGCACGACTGGTATGTCGGCGTGCGGAATGGGGTGGTCGAGGTGGTCTGGCCCGTCTCGGCGCGCGGCAAGGCCTATTGAGGGCGGGGTGGGGGGCGCTGCCCCCCGCGCTTTGCGCTCCCCCCGGGATATTTTAAGACAGAAGAAGCAGGAGTGACGGCGATGCTGATCGTGCCCGAGGCGCTGATTGCCGATCTCGTGTCGCCAGAGGACGCTTTTGTCGCCGTCGAGGCGACCTTTGCGGCCATGGCGCGCGGGGATGCTTACAACTTCCCCGTGGTGCGCGAAGCTTTGGGGGAGGGTCGGCAATACGGATTCAAGTCGGGGCTGGACCGGGCAGGCGCGATGCTGGGCGTCAAGGCTGGGGGGTATTTCCCGGGCAATGCCGCGCGGGGCATGATCAACCACCAGTCCAGCGTGTTCCTGTTCGATCCCGAGACCGGCCGCCCGGTGGCGATGGTGGGGGGCAACCTCTTGACCGCGCTGCGCACGGCGGCGGCGAGTGCCATTTCCATAGATCGACTGGCCCGGCGGGATGCGCGCGTGCTCGGCATGGTGGGCGCGGGCCATCAGGCCGCGTTCCAATTGCGCGCTGCGGTAAGGGTGCGCGCGTTCGAGCGGGTGATCGGCTGGAACTACCACCCCGAGATGCTGGACCGTCTGGCCGCGGTTGCCGCCGAACTGGGCCTGCCCTTCGAGGGCGTCCCGCTGGAGCGGATGACCGAGGCCGATGCGATTGTCACCATCACCTCCTCTCCTGCCGCGAGTCTGATGGCAGCCCATGTCGCGCCTGGCACACATCTGGCCTGCATGGGCACCGATACGATCGGCAAGCAGGAGGTGGAGCCGACCCTCCTGGCCCGCGCGACGGTCTTTTGCGACGAGGTCGCGCAAAGCACCACCATCGGCGAGGCGCAGCACGCGGTGGCGGCGGGGCTGATCGCGCCCGGTTCGATCACGCCGCTGGGGGCGGTTCTGACCGGCGCACACCCCGGTCGCAGGACCGATGACGAGATCACGCTGTTCGACGGCACCGGTGTGGGCCTGCAGGACATCGCGGTTGCCGATGTGGCGCTGCGGCGCGCGCGTGAGCGCGGATTGGGCCATGAGGTCGGCGTCTGATCGCCTTTTCCTGATGGACGGAAATATCCTCGGGGGGTGAGCCCGGAACGGGCGAGGGGGGCAGACGGCCCCCCATTCGCGGTCAAGGCAGGTGGAGTGACCTGTGACCATCACAAGATTTCCGCCGCTGCGGCCTTGCCCGTCGGCCCGGGCAGGTGTTGTGTGACGGCGCGTGCCGGGGGGATGCGATGCGGGTCTTCATCAACGGGTTTGGGCGGATCGGGCGGTCGGTGCTGCGGGCCTGGGCGCAGCACCCGGCGCGCTGGCCTGGGTTGGAGGTGGTCGGGATCAACGACATCGCGGCCCCGGACATTTGCGCGCATCTTTTTGAATATGACAGCGTGTTCGGCCCATGGCGCGGCACTGTTGCCTTCTCCGGGGGTGCGCTGGTGGTGGATGGGCGGGCGATCCCGCTCTCGCGCCTGTCCGACCTGTCGGAGCTTGACCTCGCGGGGGTCGATCTGGTGATGGAATGCACCGGGCGCGCCGACAGCGCCGAGGTGGCGGGCCGGGGCCTTGCCGCAGGGGCGGCGCGGGTGCTGGTGTCGGGGCCGTCGAAGGCGGCGGAGTTGACCGTGGTTCTGGGTGCCAACGACGGTGACCTTTCCCGTCAGCGCATCGTGTCCAACGCGTCCTGCACCACCAACGCGCTTGCCCCGCTCGTGGCGCTGCTTGAGCGGGACTGGGGCGTGGTCAGCGGGTCGATGACCACGGTGCATTGCTATACCGGCAGCCAGCCCACGGTGGACATGCCGGCCGCCGATCTCGCGCGGTCGCGGGCAGCGGCGCTGTCGATGGTGCCCACCACCACCTCGGCCTCGCGCCTCCTGGATACGGTGTTGCCGGGGGTGGCGGGGCGGATCATGGGCTCGGCGGTGCGGGTACCGGTGGCGAGCGTCTCGTGCGTGGACCTGACGGTGATGACCGCGCGGCCCGCGACGGTTCAGGCCGTGAATGCGGCCATTCGCGCCGCAGGCGGGGTGATCGGGGCAACCGACCGGGTGCTGGTGTCCAGCGACCTGCGCGCGCGGCCCGAGAGCATCGTGATGGCCACACCCGAAACCCGCATGACGCCGCAAGGCCTGCTGCGAGTGTTCGGCTGGTATGACAACGAATGGGGTTTTTCCAACCGGATGCTGGACGTGGCGATGCGGATGGCGGGCCCGGCGCGCCGCCCCTGATTCTGCCGTTGCGGGCGGGGATGCGGCGCTGCGGCGAATGGTTGCGCTGCAGATGCAGCGCCAAAGCGTCGCAGGGCTGTCACATGCGCAGGGCAGGGTGCCCGCGTATGCGGTTTTGCGGTCACGAGGCCGCGACCTTCACGGTTGCGGGGTGTGAAGCCCTCTGCTACACGCGGGGCCGAAATGCAGCGCCGGAAGGGACTTCGGGTGCTACGAAATGCTCTTGTGCGCCGCGTCCCTTGTGGGCGACGCGGGGCCAGACAACGGAAGGAACGTCGTGTCGGACTCTCTTTCGATCTCTTCCGGAATTGCCTCCCGCTACGCGCAGGCCCTGTTCGAACTGGCCAAAGACGCGCAGGCCCTGCCGGTGCTGGATACCGATACGGATGCGCTTGACGCCGTGCTGACCGAAAGCGCCGACTTGCGCGACCTCATCTCCAGCCCGCTCTATTCGCGCGAGGACCAGGGCGCCGCGATGTCGGCGGTGGCGGCCAAAATGGGCCTGTCGCCGCTGTTTGCCAACACCATCGCGCTGATGGCGCAGAAGCGGCGGCTGTTCGTGCTGCCGCAACTGGTGGCGCGCCTGCGCGATCTGATCGCCACCGAAAAGGGCCAGATCACCGCCGAGGTGACATCCGCGATCGCGCTGACAGAGGCGCAGATGCAGGCGCTCTCCGATACGATCAAGGCCCGCGTGGGCCGCGACGTGAAACTGAAAACGGCCGTCGATGACACGCTCATCGGTGGTCTTGTCGTCAAGGTCGGCTCCACGATGATCGACAGCTCGATCCGTGCCAAGCTCGCCTCCCTCCAGAACGCCATGAAAGAGGTCGGATAACATGGGAATCCAGGCTGCCGAGATCTCCGCGATCCTGAAAGAGCAGATCAAGAATTTCGGCATGGACGCCGAGGTGGCCGAGATTGGCCGCGTGCTGAGCGTCGGTGACGGGATCGCCCGTGTTCATGGCCTCGACAATGTGCAGGCTGGCGAGATGGTCGAGTTTCCGGGCGGCATCCGGGGCATGGCGCTGAACCTTGAGGTGGACAACGTCGGAATCGTGATCTTCGGCGACGACCGCTCGATCAAGGAAGGCGACGTTGTCAAGCGCACCAAGTCCATCGTGGACGTGCCGGTGGGCGATGGCCTCTTGGGCCGCGTGGTCGATGGCCTGGGCAACCCGATCGACGGAAAGGGGCCCATCGCGACGACCGAGCGCCGCGTGGCGGATGTCAAGGCGCCGGGGATCATTCCCCGGAAATCGGTGCATGAGCCGATGGCCACGGGGCTGAAATCCATCGACGCGATGACGCCGGTGGGCCGCGGCCAGCGCGAGTTGATCATCGGCGACCGCCAGACCGGCAAGACCGCCGTGGCGCTGGACACGATCCTGAACCAGAAGGTCTATAACGACGCGGCGGGCGACGACGAATACAAGAAGCTGTATTGCGTCTATGTCGCCATCGGGCAAAAGCGGTCAACCGTCGCCCAGCTGGTGAAGAAGCTGGAAGAGACGGGGGCCATCGCCTACACCATCGTCGTGGCGGCCACCGCGTCGGACCCTGCGCCGATGCAGTTCCTCGCCCCTTATTCTGCAACCGCCATGGCCGAGTTTTTCCGCGACAACGGCCGCCACGCGCTGATCATCTATGATGACCTCTCGAAACAGGCCGTGGCCTACCGCCAGATGTCGCTCTTGCTGCGCCGCCCGCCGGGGCGCGAGGCCTATCCGGGCGACGTGTTCTACCTGCACTCGCGTCTGCTGGAGCGGTCGGCAAAACTGAACGAGGATTTCGGCTCGGGCTCGCTGACCGCGCTGCCGATCATCGAGACGCAGGCCGGGGACATTTCGGCCTATATCCCCACGAACGTGATCTCGATCACCGACGGTCAGATCTTCCTGGAAAGCGAGCTGTTCTATCAGGGCGTGCGCCCGGCGGTGAACACCGGCCTGTCGGTCAGCCGCGTGGGTTCCGCCGCGCAGACCAGCGCGATGAAGTCGGTGGCGGGCAAGATCAAGCTGGAGCTGGCGCAATACCGCGAGATGGCGGCATTCGCGCAGTTCGGCTCGGACCTTGACGCCTCGACCCAGGCGCTGCTCAACCGCGGCGCGCGCCTGACCGAGCTGATGAAGCAGGCGCAATACGCGCCGCTGACCAATGCCGAGCAGGTGGTGGTGATCTGCGCGGGCACGCTCGGGTTCCTCGACAAGGTCGCGGTCAAGGATGTGGGCCGGTTCGAGGCGGGGCTGTTGAAATACATGCGCTCGACGGGCCGCGCCCTTCTGGACGACATCACCCAGAACGACCGCAAGGTGGCGGGCGATCTGGAAAAGGCGATCCGCGCGGCCATCGAGGCCTTCGCCAAAGACTTCGCCTGAGCGGCCGGGGGATAGGGTATGCCCAGCCTCAAGGCACTCAAGAACCGGATCGGCAGCGTCAAGAACACGCGCAAGATCACCAAGGCCATGCAAATGGTCGCCGCCGCCAAACTGCGCCGCGCGCAGGATGCGGCCGAGGCCGCGCGACCCTATGCCGAGCGCATGACCGGCGTGATCGCGGGGCTCGCGGCGGGGCAGAACGGTTCGCCCACGGCGCCGCGCCTGCTGGCGGGCACTGGGGCCGACAAGGTGCATCTGCTGGTGGTCATGACGGCCGAGCGGGGTCTTTGCGGCGGCTTCAACTCCTCGATCTCGCGCCTGGCACGACTGCGGGCAAATGAACTGCTCGCGCAGGGCAAGACGGTCAAGATCCTGACCGTGGGCAAGAAGGGCCGCGAGGCGCTCAAGCGCGATCTTGGCGCCTATTTCGTGGGGCACGTTGACCTGACGGAGATCAAGCGCGTGGGCTATGCCCAGGCGGCGGGGATCGCCAAGGACGTGCTCGGGCGCTTCGACGCGGGCGAATACGATGTGGCAACGCTGTTCTTCAGCCGCTTCCAGTCGGTCATCAGCCAGGTCCCGACGGCGCAGCGCATCATTCCCGCCGATTTCGCGGAAACCGGGGTGACCTCGCTTTACGACTACGAGCCGGGCGAGGAAGAGATCCTGACCGACCTCTTGCCGCGCGGGGTGGCCACGCAGATCTTCACGGCCTTGCTGGAAAACGCGGCCTCCGAACAGGGCGCGCGGATGTCGGCGATGGACAACGCCACGCGCAACGCGGGCGACATGATCAACCGACTGACGATCCAGTATAACCGCAGCCGCCAGGCCGCGATCACCAAAGAGCTTATCGAAATCATCTCGGGCGCCGAGGCGCTCTGAGTTCAGCGGAGAAACGACATGGCAAAGGCATCCACGCCCAAGGCATCCACGCCCAAGGCAACGGGCAAGGTAACGCAGGTGATCGGCGCCGTGGTGGACGTGCAGTTCGAGGGCGATCTGCCGGCCATCCTGAACGCCATCGAAACCACCAACAACGGCAAGCGGCTGGTGCTGGAGGTTGCGCAGCATCTGGGCGAGAATACCGTCCGCTGCATCGCCATGGACGCCACCGAGGGGTTGGTGCGCGGCGCCCCCGTCACCGACATGGGCGGCCCGATCTCGGTGCCCGTGGGTGACCTGACGCTCGGCCGCATCCTGAACGTGGTGGGCGACGCCATCGACGAGAAGGGCAACATCGAGGACGCGCCGCGCCGCGCGATCCACCAGCCCGCCCCCGATTTCGCCAGCCAATCGACCGAGGCAACCATCCTCGTGACCGGCATCAAGGTGATCGACCTGCTGGCCCCCTATTCCAAGGGCGGCAAGATCGGCCTCTTCGGTGGTGCGGGCGTGGGCAAGACCGTGCTGATCCAGGAGCTGATCAACAACATCGCCAAGGTGCACTCGGGCTATTCGGTCTTCGCGGGCGTGGGGGAACGCACGCGCGAAGGGAACGACCTCTATCACGAATTCATCGACTCTGGCGTCATCAACATCGAGGACCTGTCGAAATCCAAGGTGGCCCTCGTCTATGGCCAGATGAACGAACCGCCGGGTGCGCGCGCCCGCGTGGCGCTGACCGGCCTGACGCTGGCCGAACAGTTCCGCGACCAGTCGGGCTCGGACGTGCTGTTCTTCGTGGACAACATCTTCCGCTTTACCCAAGCGGGTTCCGAGGTGTCCGCGCTTCTGGGCCGCATCCCCTCCGCCGTGGGCTATCAGCCGACGCTGGCGACTGACATGGGGCAGCTGCAAGAGCGGATCACCTCTACCAAGTCGGGCTCCATCACCTCGGTGCAGGCGATCTATGTGCCCGCCGATGACCTGACCGACCCCGCGCCCGCAACGTCGTTTGCGCACCTCGACGCCACCACCACGCTGAACCGTGCGATCTCGGAGCTTGGCATCTACCCGGCCGTGGACCCGCTGGACTCGACCAGCCGCCTGATGGACCCGCAGATCCTGGGCGAAGAGCACTACAACGTCGCCCGGTCGGTGCAGGGGATCCTGCAACGCTACAAGTCGCTGCAGGACATCATCGCCATCCTCGGCATGGACGAGTTGAGCGAAGAGGACAAGCTGACCGTGGCCCGTGCCCGGAAGATCCAGCGCTTCCTGTCGCAGCCCTTCGACGTGGCTCAGGTGTTCACCGGCTCGCCCGGCGTGCAGGTGCCGCTGGAAAAGACCATCGCGAGCTTCAAGGCCGTGGTGGCGGGCGAGTATGACCATCTGCCAGAGGCCGCCTTCTACATGGTGGGAGACATTGACGAGGCAGTGGCCAAGGCGCAGAAGATGGCCGCGGCAGCGGCGTAAGGGGGCGACATGCCGGTGCAATTCGATCTGGTCAGCCCCGAACGGCGCCTGGCGTCGGTCACCGCGACCGAAGTGCAGCTTCCCGGGGCCGATGGCGACCTGACGGCGATGGAGGGGCACACGCCCACCATCACCACGCTGCGCCCCGGCATCCTGCGGGCCGTGGCGGCCGAGGGGACCAAGGCCTTTGTCGTGACCGGCGGCTTTGCCGAGATCACCGCCAAGGGTGTCACGGTGCTGGCCGAGCGTGCCGTGCCGGTGGAAGAGGTGACAGGCCCCATGGTCGATGCCATGGTGGCCGAGGCGCGCGAGGCCGCGGCGGCCGCCGCGCCCGACGCGCGCGATGCCGCTGACAAGCTGGTGGGCGACATTCTGGCGATCAAGGCCGCCACCGGGCACTGACGGCGCAGGAAGAAGGTCACGGGGGGCTCCGTCTGGGCGGAGCCCTTTTGTCATGCTAAGGAAACATTTCACGGTTTCGCGCGTTCATGGGACGGGGCGGCATTGGCCAAAGGCAAGTCAGACATGAAGCGGTTTTCGGCATCCTCGGTCGGCGTGGTGCAAGGCAGCCGCGTGCTGTTCTCTGACTTTGCCGACGGCGGCCCTATGTGGACGGGTCAGGGCCCCCGCGAAAGCCGCCACGTGATCGCCTTCAAGGAGCCGTTTCTGGAGGCCCCGGCGGTGACTGTGGGCATCTCGATGTGGGACCTCGACCAGAAAACCAACGTCCGCGCCGATATCGTGGCCGACAAGGTGACCGAGACGGGATTTCACATTGTGTTCAAGACCTGGGGCGACACCCGCGTGGCCCGCATCCGCGCCGACTGGATGGCCATAGGCCCGGTGCGAGACGAGGATGACTGGGACGTGGGATAAACGCCGCCCCTCAACCTCACCGCGAATACATGCCCTCATAGATCGGCACCAGCGTCTCCGTCTCGAACAGCGACGACACGCTCGTGCCGTTCCAGATGTTCAGGATCGCCTGCGCGAACACCGGGGCCGTGGGCACCACCCGGATGTTCGGTGCGCCGCGCACCTTGTCGCCCTGTTCGATGCTGTCGGTGATCACCAGCGATTTCATCACCGAATTCCCGATCCGCTCCACCGCCGGGCCGGACAGGACGCCGTGGCTGATATAGCTGTGCACCTCGGTGGCCCCGTTCTCCATCAGCACCTGCGCCGCCTTGCACAGGGTGCCCGCCGTATCGCAGATGTCATCGACGATGATGCAGGTCTTGCCCGTCACCTCGCCGATCACGGTCATCTCGGCCACTTCGCCCGCCTTCTCGCGGCGCTTGTCCACGATGGCCAGTGGCGCATTGATCCGCTTGGCCAACTCGCGTGCCCGTGCCACGCCCCCCACATCAGGCGACACCACCATCAGGCTGTCCATCCGGCCCCGGAAATTGTGCTCGATATCCAATGCAAAGATCGGCGAGGCGTAAAGGTTGTCCACCGGAATGTCGAAGAACCCCTGGATCTGGGCCGCGTGCAGGTCGAGCGTCAGCACCCGGTCCACCCCCGCCTGGGTGATCAGGTTCGCCACCAGCTTGGCGCTGATCGGCGTGCGCGCCTTGGCGCGGCGGTCCTGACGGGCGTAGCCGAAATAGGGGATGACGGCGGTGATGCGGTTGGCGCTGGACCGGCGCAGCGCGTCGGTCATGATAAGCAATTCCATCAGGTTGTCGTTGGCGGGGTTCGAGGTGGACTGGATCATGTACATGTCCTCGCCCCGCACATTCTCGAACACCTCGACGAAAATCTCCTGGTCGTTGAACCGCTCGATCCGCGCATCCACCAGGTTCACGCTCATCCCCCGATGCATCGACATGCGCCGCGCGATGGCCCGCGCAAGCGACATGTTCGCGTTGCCGGAGATCAGTTTCGGCTCGGTGATGGCGGCCATGTGGGGTGTCCTCGGCAAGGCGTCGGGTGACGGATTCGTGACGTTGACACCGCTTACCACCCGGCTAGGGTCTTGCCAAACCATCGGGGGCCGTCATGGCGCATATCGACTATTTCTTCGCGACCATTTCACCCTTCACCTATCTGGCGGGCACCAGGCTGGAAGAGATCGCAGCGCGTCACGGCGCCACCATCGCCTACAAACCGCTGGATATCCTGACCCTGTTTGACCGCACCGGTGGCATCCGCCCGGCGCAGCGGCACGAAAACCGCAAGAGCTACCGCCTGCAGGAACTGCGCCGCCAGTCGATCAGGACGGGCAAGCCCCTGAACATCCAGCCCGCCTTCTGGCCTGCGAACCCCGCGCCATCGTCCTATGCGATTATCGCGGCGGCGGCGACCGGCGCCCCGGTGGGCGATTTCGTGCACGCCTTCTGCCGTGCCGTCTGGGCCGAGGATCGCAACATCGCCGATGACAGTGTGGTGCGTGACATCCTCGCCGCCCATGGCTTCGATCCGGGCCTGGCCGACCGCGGCATGCTCGCGGGGGCCGAGCAATACGCCCGCAACCTCGATGAGGCAGTGGAGCGCGGCGTGTTCGGCGCGCCCTTCTACGTCGTGGGGGATGAGCGGTTCTGGGGTCAGGACCGTCTGGGTGATCTGGACCTGCATCTGGCAGGCAAACTCTGACCACCGCCGTCCTCATCCATGCCTCGCTGTCCTACGCGCGCCAATGGCGCGGGATGCTGGCGCATCTGCCCGACTGGCAGGCCGATTGTGTCGATCTTCCGGGCCACGGCGGGGCCCCCGACTGGGACGGGATCGCCGATTACGGCGATGCCGCCACGGGCCGCGCCGCCCTTGCCCTGGGAGAAAGGACGGACGTGCTGGTCGGCCACTCCTTCGGCGCAGTCGTGGCGCTGCGGCTGGCGCTGGAGCATCCGGGCCGCATCGGTCGGCTTGTCCTGATCGAACCCGTCCTTTTTGCGGCCGCCCGTGGCACCCCCGACGCCCTCCGCCATGGCCGGGCCTCCGCCCCCTTCGCCGCCGCCATGGAGGCCGGCAACCGCGACCGCGCCGCCCGCGCCTTCACCGCTGTCTGGGGCGAGGGCCGCCCCTGGGACAGCCTGCCGGAGACGGTGCGTGCGGGCCTCGCGGACCGCATCCATCTTGTGGCCGCCGCTGGACCCATGCTGAACAACGACCGCGCGGGCCTTCTGGCCCCGGGTCGGATGGAAGCGCTGCGGCTGCCTGTCCTGCTGATCGAAGGCGCAGAAAGCCCCGCCGTGATCGCCACGATCCACGACCGCCTCGCCGCCCGCCTGCCGCAAGCACTGCGCGCGCGCATCCCCGGGGCCGGGCACATGTTGCCGGTCACGCATCCCGCCGAAACCGCGGCGGCCCTTGACAGCTTCGGCTGATCTTGCCCGATGACAAATATCCGGGGGGGAGACGCGGCACGCGCCGGGGGGCAAGGCCCCCCTCAGGCCAGCGCCGCCAGCACCCCGTCCACCTCGTCCGCCGTGGTCGCCCAATGGCATACGAGCCTCGCGGCCTCCTGCCCCGGCGGGGCATCCCAGTCGTAATAGACCGCCCCCGCCGCCTTCAGCCGTGCGTGCCCCCCCACCGGCCAGCGCGCGAAGAGGATGTTCGCCTGCACGGGATGCATCAGTTCCACCCCCGGCAACCGCGCCAGCCCCTCGGCCAGACGCGTCGCCATTGCATTGGCATGGGCCGCTGTCTGCAGCCACAGCCCACCCTCCAGCCACGGCAGGAATTGGCCCGACAGGTATCGCATCTTGGAGGCGAGGTGCCCCGCCCGCTTGCGCCGCAGCTCCAGCTCCCACCCCTTGGCGGGGTCGAACAGCACCACCGCCTCGGCCCCCATCAGGCCGTTCTTGGTGCCCCCGAGCGACAGCACATCCACCCCTGCGCGCCAGGTCATGTCGGCCGGGGTGGCGTTGGTCGCCGCCAGCGTGTTGGCAAATCGCGCACCGTCCAGATGCACCGGCACGCCCCTTGCATGCGCAACCTCTGCCAGAGCGGCGATCTGGCTGCAGGTATAGGTGGTTCCCGCTTCGGTGACGTTGGTCAGGGTCAGCGCGCCTTTCTGCACCCCGTGGACGCCATGAACGCCCGTCGTATCCAGAACCCGCGCCAGCGCCTCGGGCGCGATCCGGCCGTGATCGCCCGGCACTCCCACCAGTTTTGCCCCGGCGGTAAAGAACTCGGGAGCGCCGCATTCGTCGATCTGGACATGGGCGTGTTCATGGCAGAACACTGCTCCCCAGGGCGGACACAGGCAGGCAAGCGCCAGCGAATTGGCCGCGGTGCCGGTGCTGACAAAGTGAACAACCGCCTCTGGCGCCTCGAAGATCTCGCGGATGCGGTCCTGTGCGGCGTGGGTGACGGCATCGTTGCCATAGCCAACAGCACCGCCGTCCAGCCCGGCCAGCGCCGCCATCACCGCCGGATGGACCGGGGCGCCGTTGTCGGAGGCAAAGAACATCAGGGCCGCTCCTCGATTACATATTGGTCCCAGTCATCTTCGGGCACGTCGGTTTCTGGGATGGTCCAGCCCTGCACCGAGACGCCCGCATCATGCACCGACTGCGGGTCGCCCGAGATCAGGGGATGCCAGTCGTGCAGGGGCTCGCCCTGGTGCAGCAGGCGGTAAGCGCAGGTGCGCGGCAGCCAGTAGGCGACCTTTGGCAGGCTTGCGGGGGTCAGGCTCACGCAGTCGGGCACATAGTCGCGGCGGGTTTCGTAGTGTTTGCAGCGGCAGGTGTCGCCATCCAGAAGGCGGCAGGCGAGGCGGGTGAAATCCACCTCGCCGGTGTCGTCATATTCCAGCTTGTTCAGGCAGCATTTGCCGCAGCCATCGCAGAGCGCCTCCCATTCCTCGGGCGTCATCTGCGACAGGGGGACGGTTTCCCAAAACCGCTCACGCATCCAGGATCGTCCGCGCGCGGTCGCAATCGGCGGCCATCTGGGTGATGAGCGCGGGCAGGCCGTCGAATGTCAGCTCGGGCCGCAGGAACTCCACCAGCGCGACCGACAGGTGCTGGCCGTAAAGGTCACCCTTGAAATCAAAGAGATAGGTCTCAAGGTTCGGGGTGTTCTGCCCAAACATCGGGCGCACGCCCAGCGAGGCCGCCCCTTTCCAGGTGCCCGTCTGTGGCCCGGTCAGCACGTCGACCCAGACGGCATAAACCCCCAGCCGCGGAAGGTGCAGCCCGGCCAGCGACATGTTGGCGGTGGGATAGCCCAACTCGCGGCCTCGTTTTTCGCCATGGATCACCTCGCCCTCGATCCGGTGCCAATGGCCAAGCATGGCTGCGGCGGCGCGGGGCTCGCCCCGGGTCAGCGCGTCGCGGATGGCGGTGGAAGAGATGGGCAGGCCACCGGGGGACAGGAGGGGGGCGATGGTCACGTCGATTCCGTGTGGTCTGGCAAGGGTTTGCAGGTCGCTGGCCGTGCCTGCCCGGCCCTTGCCGAAGCAAAAGTCGGCGCCCACGACGACGTGGCGCACACCGAGGCCATAGTGCAGCACCTCCTCGACGAAGCCTTCGGGTGTCAGGCGGGCAAGGTCGGGGCCGAAGGGCAGCTCATAGAGCCGTTCGACCCCCAGCTTGGCCAGCCGGTTCGCGCGCGCCTCGGCGTTCATCAGTCGGAAGGGGGCGGTGTCGGGGGCGAAGTGCTGTCGGGGGTGTGGTTCAAAGGTTACCACGCCCAAGGGCGCGTCCCCGCGGGCGGCCTCAATGACCGAGGCGTGGCCCAGATGGACACCATCGAAGTTGCCCAAGGCCACCGAAGCGCCGCGCGCCTCTGGCCCAAGCCCTTGCCAGTGCTTGAAAAGCTGCATTCGCCCCCGGCGGGCGACGCCCGCGTTCCGTCAATCGAACTTGCGGCTGGGCGCAAGAACCAGCGCCTCGCCCTTCAGCACGATGGTATCGCCCACGGCGCAGTGGGTTTCAAGGGTGACACGGCGGCGCGCGTGGTCGATGGCGGTCACCTTGACCAGCGCCACCACGCAATCGCCCGGGCGGACGGGCGCCATGAATTTCAGGCTCTGGCCCAGATAGACGGTGCCGTGCCCCGGAAGCTGCTCGCCGATGACCGCCGAGATCAGGCCTGCCGTCAGCATCCCATGCGCGATGCGGCCCTGAAAGATCGTGTCCTGGGCATAGGCATCATCGAGGTGAACCGGGTTCCGGTCGGTGCTGACTTCGGCAAAAAGCTCGATATCCCGGTCGGTTATGACCTTCTGCAATGAGCGGGTCATGCCAATTTCGAGGTCTTCGATGCAGATGGTTCCGCGGGGCGTGTTGTCCAGCATCAATCGAATCTCCGGGGCCAAGGTCTGCACACCTTAGGCGATGCCGCAGTGCAGAGCAAGACGGCAGGGTAATTTTCGTTCGCGATTGATCGGCAAGGCGCACGAATGTTGCCGCGACACCTCAGCGCAGGTGGCCCATGGCCCAGGTGGGGTGGCGTCCGTCACGCTCCAGCCAGGCGGCCAGCAGGGCCGGATCGGGGTGGTCGCTGTCTGGGCCGAAAGCCTCGGCTGCCAACCCGCCGGTGATGAAGAGCGTGTCGAGCCCTTCGGCGATGCCACCCTGGACATCCGTCGCGATTCCATCGCCGACGCAGAGGACCTCGGCATCCGACAGCCCGTCGCCGAAGGCCGAAAGCCTGCGGCGGGCGATGTCGTAGATGGGGGGGTGCGGTTTGCCGAAATAAAGGCTGGTCCCGCCCATCTGGTCATAAAGGGCGGCGAGGGCACCTGCACAATATATGCGCTTGTCTCCGTAATCGACCACAAGATCTGGGTTGGCGCAGAGCAGTTTCAGGCCCATCGTCTTGGCCATCAGGAACCTTGCGCGGTAATCCTCGGGCGTTTCGGTGTCGTCATGCGTGGGGCCGGTGCACACGATCCCCTCGGCCTGCGCGAGGGGGACGAATTCGAAGGGGGGGGTGCGGGCGGCCATGTCCGCCAGATCATCGGCGAAATCGGTAAAGAAAGCCTTGTCCTTTTCGGGGGGCCCGATGTGGTGGATGCGCCGCCCCACCGCCCCGGCCAACAGGCCATACTGCGCCGCATCGCCCGAACTCGCGATGTCGTCCCAGGTGTCGCGGGGCAGGCCCATGCGGTCCAACTGTCTGATAACGCTGGGTTTTGGGCGGGGGGCGTTGGTCACGAGGATCACCCGCCCCCCGCCCGCGCGGAACGCCTGCAGGGCGGACACGGCGGCGGGGAAGGGGGCGATGCCGTTGTGCAGGCAGCCCCAGAGGTCGCAAAACAGCGCGCCATAGCGGGGGGCAAGATCGGCCAGCGAGGGGATGATCGGGGTCATTCGGGGCCTCCGCTGGCCAGATGGCATGGTGCCCGCATCCGTCCCGCGGGCGTCGGGTTTGCGTCGGTTTTCCGTCCCGACAGGGCGCGCGCCGCGTTTACAGTTTCAGCGCCGGGATGATCTGCTTCTTGCGGCTCATCAGGCCGGGGATCACCACGGTATCGCCGGTGACGGTGACGCCAAAGGATGCCTCGGCGATCGCCTTTACCAGGTCATCGGGCACCAGCAGCGTCGCCTCTTCGCGCAGGATGTCGATGATGAACAGCAGCACCTGATCGGCCCCGTCCGCCGCCGCCACGCCGGGCATGGCGGCCATCAGCGCGTCCTTGCGCGCGAGGATCACGCCGGGCGAGGTGGTTTCCAGCACCGAGATGCGCAGCTCCTTGCCCGCGATGGTGTATTCCTTGCTGTCCATGCGCAGCAGTTCGGCCTCGGAGAAGGCCGAGACGTCGGACTTGGCGGCGAAAAGCTGGGCCGCGAGGTCGGGGATGGCCACGCCAAGGTCAGCAGCCAGCGCCTCGGCCACCGCGCGGTCATGGGGCGTGGTGGTGGGCGAGCGGAATTCCAGCGTGTCCGACAGGATGCAGGAGAGCATCGCGCCCTTGATGCCGCGCGGCGCGCGGGCAAGGTCGGCCCCCATCAGATCGTGCAGGATCGTGGCGGTGCAGGCCAGCGGGCGGATGGTGATGTCGATGGGGGCGTTGGTCTTGAGCCCGCCCGCCAGCATGTGGTGGTCGATGATGCCCTGGATGGCGGCCGCGTTGATCGAGGGCGGCAGTTCGGCGGGGTTGTTGGTGTCCACGATCACCACGGCGTCGCCGGGGGCCACGTCGGCGATGATCTCGGGCTTCGGCAGGTCCCAGTGGCGCAGGACGAAGGCAGCTTCGGTGTTGGGCTCGCCCAGAAGGTAGGGCGTGGCCGGCGTGCCCCGCACGTCGGACAGATACCAGGCCCAGATGATGGGCGAGCCGGTGCTGTCGGTGTCGGGGGATTTGTGGCCGAAAACCTTGATCGTCATGGGGGCATGCTCCGGGGTGGCGGGTTTTGCCGCCTTGTAGGCGACTGGCGCCGCATTGTCACGCGGGTGCCGCGCGCCGATTTCTTGCAAGGGTCCGGCGTTCGGCGCGGGTGGTGCGGGCGGCCCGGCGGCGGCTAGAGCGGCAGCCGTTCCAGCCGCCAGCCTGCCTGTTCCAGCAGGTTCAGCACGCCCTCCTCGCCCGACAGATGCAGCGCGCCGAAGGCGACCAACACCGGGCCTGTGGCCGCCGCGCCCTCGATCACCGGGATCCAGGCGCGGTTGCGCGCGTTCATCAGGGCCTCTTCCATCAGCGCGAATTCGGCCTCGACCTGTTCGGGGGGCATGCCGGGCAGGCCAAGCGTCACGCGGCGCAGGAATTCCCAGATGATGCGGCTGTCCTGCCGGAAATAGGCGGCGGCGAGGGTGGCCATCTGGTCTTCGGCCTGCGCCTCCAGCGCGAGGGCGGATCGGATCATGCCGATTTGCGCCTCCATCGGCATCGTGTCGAAGATGCGAAAGGCCGTGTCGAAGGGTTCGAGCGCCTGCACGGGCAGGCCCTGTTCCGTTGCCGCGTCGATCAGGCGCTTGTCGAGGCCGTGGCCTTCGGCGGCGGCAGGCATGGCGCAGGGGGGCACCGCCAGCAGCACCGACACATACCAGGGCCGGAACCGCGCGGCCATGAAGCCGGGCATCCCGCGCGTGCGCATAGCGTCCGAAAGGCTGGTCCAGTCGGCGGGGGGCAGGAGGTCGGGCAGGGACTGGCCGTCGGGCAGCAGGACCAGCGAGGGGTCGCGCGCCATCATCGCCACCAGTTGCGCCTCTTCGTCCGGGCCCGCCTCGACCAGGAGGCGGGTGGCGCGGGCGAGGTCGGGGGCGATGGCTGCCATGGTGGTGTCGTGGCGCGGGTCATCCAGGTGGTAGGTGCCGATCAGGGTGGCGGTCCGTCCGTCCCGGCTGGCGCGCCAGAAGTTGCCCTGCGGATAGGGCACGGCGCGGGCGGCGGTTTCCAGTGCCGCGCGGTCGGGGGCGGGCAGGGCCGCGATCATGTCCGCGCCCGCGCAGGCGGGGGGCAGGGCGGATGCGGCGACGGGAAGGGCGAGGCTGGCGGTCAGGGCGAGGAGAAGGTGGCGCAGGGTCATGGAGGCTCCGTTCCGGGATACCCGGGATGTGCGTCCCGCTGGCGCCCCTGACAAGGGCCCCTCACCCATTTGGGGGAGGCGGAGCGCGGCGGGGTGCGTCTAGCCTGAGCATGACGCGGGACTGTCGCGCAGCAGGGAGGATCCATGATCAGGCAACGGAATTCAACCCAAGCAATTTTCATCAATCCATTTTCTGCGATGACGGTGAGCGCGGCGCAGAGCGTGGTCGAAGGGACGGACTGCACGATCTGCGTCCGGTTCGGCATGACCCCGGTCACCAAGGGGGGTGCCGGGCATGTCTGAGCGCCAGGTCATGGTCTATCCCATCTACTTGAACGGGAAGGAAACCCATGTTCCCGTCGATCTGATGGACCGCAGCGAAAAGGAGTTCTGGTCGCGGGCCGAAAAGCTGCACCGGAAGCTCCAGATGGTCGTGGACCAGAACACCTATCTGATCGAGCGGTTGCAGAAGGATGAGGGCGTAATGGGGTCGGCGTTCGACTCCCTCTCATTCCTTATGGTGCGCGCGGTCAACAGCAAGATCAAGCCGGTGGACACACGGCTGGCCAGCAGCGCCCAGAACGCGTTGAAAGGCTATTCCTTTGTCGTGGAGCGGCGCCTCGGGGAGAAGTTCTATCCTGCCCTGCGGCGCGTGAACGACACTTTCAACGCGCTTCAGAACGAGATCGACACCCAGATATCGGAACGCAAGGGCGCCAAGGTGCAGGCGGCGGGATATGTCAGTATCCTTGTGGCAGCGGCGTCTTTTGCCGTCCTGGCGGTCTATGCGACGCGCGGTGCCGCGGTCCATATGGGCATGGGGCAGGCGCAAGCCGCCCTGGCGGGCAACGGGTTTGCCGCCGCGATACAGAGTGCGACCAACGAGGTCAGCAAAGTGCTGGACGGTACCAGCAAGGGTCTTGGCGACGCAGTCATGAATGTGACGCGGGATACTTTGCTGGCCGTTTTTTCGGCCGGACTGGCGAACAAGCTGCCAAAGGCCGTCGTGGACAAGGTGGCCGACAAGGTGGCCTGGAAGATCGCGTTGCGGTTTCGGTCTCTGGGCGGAGACAGAGCCTACAAGATCGCCCACAACTGGGTCGTCGGACCCGGTGTGGAAGCGGGCAAGCAGGCGATGAATTCGGTGGCAAAGTTCGTGGCCGAGGCGGTGAGCAAGGGTCGGGCGCCGACCGAGTCCGACTTGCAGACGATGCTGGTTGACATCATGCTCGCGTTCTTTCTGGGCAGCGGCATGAAGCAGATGGAGCATTTCGACAGTGCCTTTGCGCGCCGCGCGCTGTCCTTCCTGAAGGACGATAAGGCGCCCGAGCGGGTCAAGGTCGCCGCCAAGAAGCACAAGGATCAGATCGCGGAGGCGGCCAAGAAATCGCCCAAGTTGGCCGACCTCTGCAAACCCACCCCGAAGGGCGCCGAGTTCGACGGGATCTGCCGCGAGGCCGCCGAGGCGGCATTCGGCGAGTCGATGAAGAAAGGCCTTGGCGTCGGGTTCGAGCAGTTGTCCTCTGGGTCGAGTGAAAGCCAGGCCCTCAAGAGCGCCGAAGCCGAGTTGGACAAAGGCGCCGATATCCAGAAGATCATTGATGCAGAGGTCGAGAAAAGCCTCAAGAAGCGGGGCGTCAAGCTCTGACCCCCACCTGTTGACAGTCGCGCCGGGCTCCCCTATCTAGACGCCATTGGCACTCGCCCGGTGCGAGTGCCAATTAAATTCAACCTGGAACCTAGGGAGTGTTCTCAGATGGCATTCAAACCGCTGCATGACCGCGTGCTGGTCCGCCGCATCGTTGGCGAAGACAAGACCAAGGGCGGTCTGATCATCCCCGATACCGCCAAGGAAAAACCCGCCGAGGGCGAGATCGTCTCGGTCGGCGAGGGCGCGCGCAAGGATTCGGGCGAGCTGATCGCGCCGTCGGTGAAGGCGGGCGACCGCATCCTGTTCGGCAAATGGTCGGGCACCGAAGTGACGCTGGAAGGCGAAGAGCTGCTGATCATGAAGGAAAGCGACATCCTCGGCATCATCGCCTGAGCTTGTCCGATCCCCTAACCCATTCGAGGAGCTAATCACATGGCTGCTAAAGACGTACGTTTCGACACCGACGCCCGCGACCGCATGCTGCGCGGCGTGAACATCCTGGCCGATGCGGTGAAGGTGACCCTGGGCCCCAAGGGCCGCAACGTGGTCATCGAAAAGTCCTTCGGCTCGCCCCGGATCACCAAGGACGGCGTGACCGTCGCCAAGGAAATCGAGCTGCAGGACAAGTTCGAGAACATGGGCGCGCAGATGGTGAAGGAAGTCGCTTCCCGCACCAATGACGAGGCTGGCGACGGCACCACCACCGCGACCGTTCTGGCGCAGGCGATCATCAAGGACGGCCTGAAGGCCGTGGCCGCCGGCATGAACCCGATGGACCTCAAGCGCGGGATCGACCTTGCCGTGACCAAGGTCGTGGCCGCCATCAAGGCCGCCTCGCGCCCCGTCAAGGACAGCGCCGAAGTGGCGCAGGTCGGCACGATTTCCGCCAATGGCGAGGCCGAGATCGGCCGCCAGATCGCGGATGCGATGCAGAAGGTCGGCAACGAGGGTGTGATCACCGTCGAAGAGAACAAGGGCCTGGAGACCGAGACCGAAGTGGTCGAGGGGATGCAGTTCGACCGCGGGTATCTGTCGCCCTACTTTGTCACCAACGCCGACAAGATGGTGGCCGAGCTTGATGATGTTCTGATCCTGCTGCACGAAAAGAAACTGTCGTCGCTGCAGCCGATGGTGCCGCTGCTGGAGGCGGTGATCCAGTCGCAAAAGCCGCTCTTGATCATCTCCGAGGACGTCGAAGGCGAGGCTCTGGCCACGCTCGTGGTGAACAAGCTGCGCGGCGGTCTGAAGATCGCGGCCGTCAAGGCCCCCGGCTTTGGTGATCGCCGCAAGGCGATGCTGCAGGACATCGCCATCCTGACCGGCGGTCAGGTGATCAGCGATGATCTGGGCATGAAGCTGGAGAACGTGACCATCGACATGCTGGGTCGCGCCAAGAAGGTGTCGATCACCAAGGACAACACCACCGTTGTCGATGGTGCGGGCGACAAGGCCGAGATCCAGGCGCGCGTGTCCCAGATCCGCGCCCAGATCGAGGAAACCACCAGCGACTACGACAAGGAAAAGCTGCAAGAGCGCGTGGCCAAGCTGGCAGGCGGTGTTGCCGTGATCCGCGTTGGCGGCATGACCGAGGTCGAGGTGAAAGAGCGCAAGGACCGCGTGGACGACGCGCTGAACGCCACCCGTGCTGCCGTGCAAGAGGGCATCGTGGTCGGCGGAGGCGTGGCGCTGGTGCAGGCGGCGAAACTGCTGGAAGGTCTGACCGGGATCAACAGCGACCAGAACGCGGGTATCGCCATCGTGCGCCGCGCGCTGGAGGCTCCGCTGCGCCAGATCGCGGAAAACGCGGGCGTTGACGGCGCTGTTGTCGCCGGCAAGGTGCGCGAGTCGAGCGACGTGACCTTTGGCTTCAACGCGCAGACCGAAGAATATGGCGACATGTTCGCCTTCGGTGTGATCGACCCGGCCAAGGTCGTGCGCACCGCGCTGGAGGATGCGGCCTCGGTCGCCTCGCTCCTGATCACCACCGAGGCGATGATCGCCGACCGTCCGGCCGACAAGGCCGGTGCCGGCGCCGGTGGCGGCGGCGGTGGCATGGGCGGCATGGGCGGCATGGGCGATTTCTGATCGCTGCTGCACAAGCTATCGGGAAGGGGCGGCCGCAGGGCCGCCCCTTTTCATTTGGGGCGCGTGCGGGCAGGCTGCGCGGCATGGCCAAGGCGGTGTTCATCCAGTCGGCGCATTCGGATTACCTCGACCGTCCGGGCGAGGCCTATCATTTCCCGGCCATGTATCTGTCCCGCGTGGCGCAGACGGTGGGCGACTGGGTGATCTTCTATCAGGGGCGGCGTGGCGGTGAGGCGGGGTATTACGGCGTGCAGCGGGTGGCGCGGATCGTGCCCGATCCCGCCGATGGCACGCGGCATTTTGCGATTCTGGACCGCGCGTCGGAACTGGGGTTCGAACGGCGGGTGCCGCGCCTGCGAGGCGATGGCACGCCTTGGGAGACGGGGCTGCCCCTGTCGCGGGGGGCGAATACGTCTGCTGTCCGGCTGGTATCGGAGGTGGATTTCGCGGCGATTTTGGATGAGGGGCTACGGGCAGAAGATGTGCCCGATGCGCTGCCAAGAGTGGGGCCGTTGCCGCGTGATATGGATGATCCGCCGGAGCCATTCGTGCCGCTGGGCGGGGCGCGGGCGATGGTGCTCTCAAACCGGGCTTTTCGGGACGCGGCATTTGCGCGTCAGGTGAAGCGTGCCTATGGCGGGCGCTGTGCGATCTCGGGCCTCGCACTGCGAAATGGCGGCGGGCGGCCCGAGGTGGAGGCCGCGCATATCGTGCCGGTCGAGGCGGAGGGGCCGGATGTGGTTCGCAATGGCCTCGCGCTGTCGGGCACGCTGCACTGGATGTTCGACCGTGGGCTGGTGTCGGTGGAGGGTGACGGCACGGTCCTGCTGGCGCAGGGCAGCATCGCCGACGACGTGGCGCGGCGGCTGATCCGGCCCGAGGGGCGGCTGATCCTGCCCTCCCGGCCCGAGGACGCGCCCCATCGCAGCTATCTGGACTGGCACCGGACCCACCGGTTCAAGGGGTGACGCGTCCGGCTTGTTGCCAGCGCTTTGCGCAAGACAGCCCCGGAACGGCGCGATACCAAATGCCATGCGCCTGTTCCTGCTGACCGCCCTGACCATGACCGCCTTTGCCGCGAACTCCATCCTGAACCGGATGGCGGTGGCGGGGGGCGAGATGGATGCGGCGGGGTTTGCCGTCGTGCGGGTGGTGGCGGGGGCGGTGGTGCTGGCCGCGCTGGTGGCGTGGCGCGGCGGCGTGGTCTGGCCCGGCTGGCGGGGGCGCGCGGCGGGGGTGGCGGGGCTGGTCCTCTATCTCTTCGGCTTTTCGCTGGCCTATGGCGGCCTCGATGCCGGAACCGGGGCGCTGATCCTGTTCGGGGCGGTGCAGGTCACGATGTTCGCGGGCGCGCTGGTGTCGCGCGATGTGGTGCCTGCGCGGCGCTGGGCGGGGGCGGGGGTGGCGGTGCTGGGGCTTGTGGTGCTGCTCTGGCCCGGGGGCGGGGCGGGGCCGGACCCGGTGCACACCGCGCAGATGGCGGCGGCGGGGGTGGGGTTTGGGATCTTTTCGCTGGCGGGACGGGGCGCGCGGGACGCGCTGTCGGCGACGGCGGCGAATTTCGTGCTGGCGGTGCCGGTGATGGTGTTGGGGGCGGTGGTGCTGCCCATGGACATCGCGACGGCCAGTCCACGCGGCCTTGGGCTGGCGGTGGTGTCGGGGGCGGTGACCTCCGGCCTTGGCTATGCGCTGTGGTATGCGATCCTGCCCGCGCTGGGCGCCTCGCGCGCAGGCGTGGCGCAACTGACGGTGCCGGTGATCGCGGCGGCGGGGGGCGCGCTGATCCTGGCCGAGCCGGTGGGGATGCGGCTGGTTGCGGGGGGTGCGCTGGTGCTGGGGGGCGTGCTCTGGGCCAGTCTCGCGCCGCGCGCCCGGGTCACGCCGCGCGCCTGAGCGGGGTCAGCCGCCCGTGGCCATGCGCAGCGCGGCGGCGGTGTTCATGGCGGGGTCGAAGCGGCCCGTGCGCAGGAAGGTGATGGTTTCGCCGATCACCACGGGGTTCAGCATCATGAAGGTATGCGTCACTGGCAGCGCCAGATGGTCGGCCATCCCCGAAAGCCGGGTGGAGGCGACCGAGACCTTGCCATCGTCCGGCCCCTCGATCATCGCCGAATAGGCGGGGTTCAGCGACCTTGTGCCCGCGATCACGCCCACCGGATAGTCGGGCGGCGGCAGGCGGCGCGGAGTGGCCCCGGGGCCGGTGCCAAGCTCCAGCCCCGCCGGGCCGTTGACCCAGCCGAAAGGGGCCAGATCGCCCAGCCGATCCACCAGCTCCGAGCCGCCGTTGGGCGGGGCCAGCATGACCACGCGCCCCATGTTGGGGGGGCGATGGTCGGCCAGCCACGCGCGGGCGAGGATGCCGCCCATCGAATGCGTGACCAGATGCACCCGTGCTGTGCCGCAGGCCGCGATGGCGGGGCCGACGTGATCGCGCGCGAGATCCGCGATGCTGGCGGTGGTGGAGGGATAGCCGCGATTGATGACCCGGTAGCCCTGATGCGCCAGCGCGTGTTCCATCAGCATCATGGAACCTTTCCCGCGCGCGAGGCCATGCAGGATCACGACGCAATCGCCCGGTGCTGCGGGCTGTGCCGGAAGGGCGAGCAGTGCCGTTGCTGCCGCAAGGGCCAGCGCCGCAGGTCGGGGAAGCAGGCGTTTCATCCCCGTCAGATAGCGATGGCCGGGCGCTGGACAAAGGGGCGACGCGGCGTCACGGTTCCGGCCATGCCGCAAGCATCGCCCCGTCTGGCCGTCCGCGCGCTGATCCTGCACCGCGACAGGCTCCTTCTCGTCAATGCGTGGCCCGAGGCGGCGGGGTCGGACCTGTGGTGCGCGCCGGGGGGCGGGGTGCGGGCGGGGCAATCGCTGCCCGAGAACCTCGCGCGCGAGGTGGCCGAGGAATGCGGGCTGGAGGTGGCGGTCGGTCCGCCGCGCCTCGTGAACGAATTCCACGATCCGGCCACCGGGTTCCATCAGGTCGAGGTGTTCTTTCGCGCCACCATCCTGTCGGGGCTGGTGGGGGATGACCTGCCCGCGGTGCGCGATCCCGAGGGCGTGGTGGTGCGACGTCGCCTTGTCGCGCGGGGCGAGATGGCGCGTCTGCGGGTCAAGCCGGACAGTCTGGCCGCCGCCGCCTGGGGGGGCGGCGCGGGGATGGCGATGGGATATGATCCGCTGGAGGTGATCCAGCGGTGAACCGGGCATCCGCCGGGATATCCCGGCTGGCCTGCCGCGCCCGTCGGCCCTATCATGCAGCGGTGGGTCAGGGGTGGACGGTGCCGATGGGGTCTGGTCATGCAGCCTGGGGACAGGGCGCGCTACGGCTCGCGGTGCTGGCCCTTGCGCTGCTGGGGGCGGCAGAGGTGCGGGCGCAGCGGCTGGCGCTGGTTGTGGGGAACGGCGGCTATATCCATGTCGCCCCGGCCCCCACGGCGGTGGCCGATGCCGAAGCCGTCGCCAATGCGCTGGCAGGCGCGGGATTCGAGGTGACGCGGATCATCGACGCCGGTTCCGGGCAGATGCAGGCGGCGCTGGACGGGATGTCAGGCCGTGCGGCGGTGGCCGAGGCGGTGGTGCTGTTCTACGCGGGCCAGTCGGTGCAACTGGGGGGCGAGAATCGGCTGGTGCCGGTGGAGGCGCGGCTGGACGATCCCGCGCGCCTGGTGGCCGAGACGGTTCCCCTGTCGGAGGTCATCGCGCGGCTGACCCCGGCCGCGGGGCCGCTGATCGTGCTGCTGGAGGCCGCGACGGCATCGCCCGTGGCCCCGCAGGCGCGACGCCTCGGGTTGGGGGGCGGGGGACTGGCCCCGATGGACGCGCCGCGCGGGGGAGCGGTGGTGATGTCGGCGGCTCCGGGGGCGCTGGCCTACCAGCGTCCGGGGGCGGCGATGGGGGCCTTTGCCACCGCACTCACCGCACATCTGGGGCGGCCGGGCCTCACGCTGTCGGAGGTGATGCTGCGCGTGGCCAGCGATGTGGAGGTGGCGACGGTGGGGCGGCAGGTGCCGTGGATGCAGTCGGGCCTGCGCGCGCCGTTCCTGTTCGTGCCCGAGGCGGTTCCGCCCCCCGCGCCTGTGCCCGGTGCCGTGTCCGGTGCCGTGTCCGGTGCCGTGCCCGATGTGACGGTGGCGGAACCCGCATCGCCCGCGCCTGCGCGGGAACCGCCACCCGTGGCACCGCGCCTGACCGAGGCGGACATAAATCGCCTCGTCGCCATGCCTCCCGACCAACGCGCGGCGTTCCTCGACCTGCTGGAGGCCTCGCGCTACCCCGCCGAGGATCTTGCCCGCGCCCGCGCCGCCATCGGGGTAAACGCCGTGGCGTCGGCCGGTGAGGAACCCACGGCCCCCGACGATCTGCCGCGCGCCGTGCAGGCGGAACTGGCGCGCCTTGGCTGCTATCGCCAGATGGTTGATGGAGACTGGGGGCCGGGGTCGCGCCGCGCCCTGTTGCGGTATTTCGAGGTCAAGGGAACGCAACCACCCGATCCACCGGACCCGACCGAGGCGGTCTGGCGGGTGCTGCTGGATGAAGCGCCAGGTCTGTGCCCGGCGCCTGTGCCAGCACGCGCGCCCGTGGCACCCCGCAAGACCGCGCCCGCCACAGGGCAGACACAGCCCTCCGGCTCGGCCCCGGCGCGGCGTGAGCCCACGTGCCAGTTCGTGGGCGCTGCGATTGTCTGCCGATAGCGTCGGGCCGGAGGCGGGACCGCGAGTGGCGCCGGGCGACGGTTTCCTGCAAGAAACCGTGCCGGAAACTTGCAGGTTTCCGGTGGCGACCGGTGGAGGGTGCGGGATCAGCCGTCGCGGCGCGGGGCGATGCGGTTCACATGCCCCATCTTGCGCCCCGGCCGCGCCTCGGCCTTGCCGTAAAGGTGGATCGCGGTGCCGGGCGCGCGGGCAAGGTCGGGCAGGCGGGCGATGTCATCGCCGATCAGGTTCTGCATCGTCACATCCGAATGGCGCGACCCGTCGCCCAGGGGCCAGCCCGCCACCGCGCGGACATGCTGTTCGAACTGGTCGATCGCCGCGCCGTTCTGCGTCCAGTGGCCCGAGTTGTGCACGCGCGGCGCAATTTCGTTGACGATCAGGCCCTGCGGCGTGACGAACAATTCCACCCCCATCACGCCGACATACTCCAGTGCGTTCAGGATGCGCGCGGCGATCAGCACCGCATCGGTGCGCAGGCCGGGCGACAGGCGCGCGGGGATGGTGGTGGTGCGCAGGATGCCCGCCTCATGCACGTTCTCGCCGGGGTCGTAGGCTGCGACCTCGCCCGAAAGACCCCGCGCGGCGATGACCGAGATCTCGCGCTGGAAGGTCACGAACCCCTCCAGCACCGCTTGCGCCCCCTGCATGGCGGCCAGCGCCGAGGGCGCATCGGCGGGGGTGGCAAGGCGCGCCTGGCCCTTGCCGTCATAGCCCAGCCGCGCGGTCTTGAGGATGGCAGGCGTGCCGATGGTGGCAAGGGCGGCCTCAAGGCTAGCCATGTCGGTGACGGGGGCCCAGGGCGCTGTGGCAAGGCCCAGGCTGTTGAGAAAGGATTTCTCGGCACACCGGTCCTGCGACACGGCAAGGGCGCGTCGGCCGGGCCGGATGGGCCGCGCGGCCTCGATCAGGTCCAGCGCCGCGGTGGGGATGTTCTCGAATTCATAGGTCACCACATCGACGGCGGCCGCAAAGGCCGCCAGCGCCGCCGCATCGTCATAGGGCGCGCAGGTATGGCGGGCGGCGACCTGTGCCGCCGGGGCATCCGGGGCCGGGTCATAGACATGCGTCAGAAGGCCGAGGCGGCTGGCGGCAACGGCCAGCATCCGGCCCAACTGGCCGCCGCCGAGGATGCCGATGGTGCTGCCCGTTGGCAGGGCCTCAAACATCCCGCGGCTCCTCGGGGATCGCGGCCGAGAGGGCGGCGCGCCAGGCGTCCAGCCGGGCCGCCAGTGCGGGGTCGGACAGCGCCAGGATCGCCGCCGCCATCAGCGCGGCATTGGCCGCGCCTCCGATGGCCATGGTGGCGACCGGATAGCCGCTCGGCATCTGGACGATGGAATAAAGGCTGTCCACCCCGGCCAGCGCCCGCGTCTGGATCGGCACGCCGATCACCGGCAGGGCGGTTTTTGACGCCATCATGCCCGGCAGATGCGCCGCGCCGCCCGCACCCGCGATGATCACCTTCAGCCCGCGCGCCGCGGCGGTCCGGCCATAGTCCCACAACCGATCGGGCGTGCGATGCGCCGAGACGATGCGCCGCTCATGGGGGATATCCAGCTCGGTCAGGATGTCGGTGGCATCCTTCATGGTGGGCCAGTCCGATTGCGACCCCATGATGACGCCTACGATTGCCATGCCTGCCCCCCGCCCGTGCGGCGCGCACTATACCGGGGCGCGGGGCGGGGGCAAGTCAGCGGCCGTGCCGGGCATGGTAGCGGGCGACCCGGTTGGCGCCGGTCGGGTCGGAGCGTCTGCACAGCCGGGGGGTGATGGTGGCGGCGGCGCACAGGACGGCGCAAAGGGTGCCCGGAACGCGGGCCGAGGTGACCGGAGGGTCGGCGGACAAGCCGTCCCAGGACCCGAGCAGCGGGGGGATCACCCTACCCGCAGCGGATGCGATCATGCCGCAATGTCATGCTGTCAGACGCTTGTCGCGCAGGCAGAGCAAGGACGTCAGGCGATGATGTCGGGGATCAGCTGGTTCTCGATCCGCACGATCTGGTCCTTCAGCACCAGCTTCTGCCGCTTGAGCCGGCGCAACATCAGCTGGTCGGGCATCACGGTGCCCTCGAGCGCGCGCACCGCTTCGTCCAGATCGCGATGCTCGCGGCGCAGCACCTCCAGCTTGATGCGCAGCATCTCGTCGAAATCAAGCTCGGTCGGTGCGTTCATGGGCCTGCCGTTGGGGTGAGTCGCCGCGTCCCGTTACCCCCGATTATACCGAAGAGTTACGGCACAAGCAGCAAATCTGCATGGCCGGGCCGGATTTCAAGGGTCGGCGCCGGGTCGGGCGGGCCTTGTGGCGGGCTGTCTCGCGCCCCATATCGTCGTGGCAAGGGGTGCCCGGCACGGGGCCCCGCGCCACTCATGTCGCTTTCCGAAGGGCATCGCCGATGACGAAACTGAGCTTTGGGTCGCACCCGCACCTTCTGGGGTTCGAGCAGCTGGAACGGCTGGTCGAACGCACCGCCAAGGGATCAGGTGACGGCTATCCCCCGTTCAACATCGAGGCGGTGGCGGAAAACGCCTATCGCATCACGCTGGCCGTCGCGGGGTTCCGCGATGCCGATCTGGCGATCACGGTCGAGGACCGGGCGCTGGTGGTGCGTGGGCGGCAGGGCGAGGATGAGGGGGCGCGGGTGTTCCTGCATCGCGGGATCGCGGCGCGGGCGTTCCAGCGATCCTTCGTGCTGGCCGACGGGGTCGAGGTGGCGGGGGCGTCGATGGAGCATGGACTGCTGCATGTCGACCTGCACCGCGCGGTGCCCGAACCGGTGGTGCAGACGATCCGCATCCGGTCGGGCGCCGGAAAATAACACGCCAACGCAGGCAAGGGGAACAGGATGAACACAAGGTTCGACAATCTGCCCGGCGGCGATGCGCATATCGTCTATGTGCGGCCGGTGGCGGTGGCCGACCTGCCCGACGAGGTGCGCGAGCAGGCCGAGGGGCTGGACACGATCTATGCCGTGCACCGCGCGAACGGAGAGCGCGTGGCGCTGGTGCGCGACAAGGGCATGGCCTTCATGCTGGCGCTGCAGAACGACATGGCGCCGGTAAGCGTCCACTGATGCAATAGAAACGGCCGCGCAGGGGTGCCCGCGCGGCCTGACTGCGTCTGTCCGTGGCTTACTTGGCGATCAGGCCCATGCTTTCCAGCTTCAACAGCACCTGCTGGGCGCAATAGTCCACATCCGTTCCTTCTGTATCCAGCCGGAGTTCGGGATTGTCGGGCACCTCGTAGGGGTCCGAGATGCCGGTGAACTCCTTGATCTTGCCTTCGCGGGCCAGTTTGTAAAGGCCCTTGCGGTCTCGCTTTTCGCATTCCTCGACCGTGGTGGCCACATGCACCTCGATGAAGGCACCGAAGGCCTCGACCATCTCGCGCACGGCGCGGCGGGTGGCGGTGTAGGGGGCGATGGGGGCGCAGATGGCGATGCCGCCGTTCTTGGTGATCTCGGAGGCGACATAGCCGATGCGGCGGATGTTGATGTCGCGGTGCTCCTTGGAAAAGCCAAGCTCCGACGACAGGTGCTTGCGCACCACGTCGCCGTCAAGGATCGTCACCGGACGCCCGCCCATCTCCATCAGTTTCACCATCAGCGCGTTGGCGATGGTGGACTTGCCCGACCCCGAAAGGCCGGTGAAGAACACGGTAAAGCCCTGTTTGGACCGCGCGGGCGAGGTGCGGCGCAGTTCGGTCACGACCTCGGGGAAGCTGAACCAGTCGGGGATCTCGATCCCCTCGCGCAGGCGGCGGCGCAGTTCGGTGCCGGAAATGTCGAGCACGGTGGAACCCTCGGGCACCTCGTTCGCAGGGTAATACTGCGCCTTTTCCTGCACATAGACCATGTGCTTGAAGTCCACCATCTCGATCCCGATCTCGGCCTCGTGGGTCTTGAACAGGGTCTGCGCGTCATAGGGGCCGTAGAAATCCTGGCCCGCCGAGTTCTTGCCGGGGCCTGCGTGGTCGCGGCCCACGATCATGTGGGTGCAGCCGTGGTTCCTGCGGATCAGGCCGTGCCAGACCGCCTCGCGGGGCCCTGCCATGCGCATGGCGAGGTTCAGGAGGCTCATCGTGGTGGTGGCGGCGGGGTATTTGTCCAGCACCGCCTCGTAGCACCGGACGCGGGTGAAATGGTCCACATCGCCGGGTTTCGTCATGCCCACGACGGGGTGGATCAAGAGGTTCGCCTGCACCTCGCGCGCGGCGCGGAAGGTGAGTTCCTGGTGCGCGCGGTGCAGGGGGTTGCGCGTCTGGAAGGCCACGACCTTGCGCCAGCCAAGCTTGCGGAAGAGCGCGCGCAACTCGTTCGGCGTGTCGCGGCGGGCGCGGAAATCATAGTGGATGGGTTGCTGGATGCCTGTGACCGGCCCGCCAAGATAAACCTTGCCGGCGGTGTGGTGCAGGTAGTTGACCGCCGGATGTGCAAGGTCGTTGGCACCATACACCCTCTCGGCCTCGCGGTCCTTGTTGGGCACCCATTTGTCGCTGACCGACATGATCGCAAGGATCACACCCTCGGCATCGCGCAGCGCGATGTCCTGACCGGGTTCGATGCCTTCGGCGAAGTTTTCGGAGACATCCAGCGTGATGGGCATGGGCCAGAGCTTGCCATCCGCCGTGCGCATGTTCTCGACCACGCCGTCATAGTCGGCCTCGGTCAGAAAGCCCTTCAGCGGCGCGAAACCGCCGTTCATCAGCAGTTCCAGATCGCAGACCTGGCGCGCGGTCAGGTCCCAGGACGGCAGGTTCCCCGCCTCGATCTTGAGTTTCTGGGCCGAGTCGTAGGACACATAAAGCTCGGGGACGGGCGCAAGGTTGGACAGGGCGGTGGACATGGGGCCTCGGCTGGGTTCGGGTCCAGGCGTCGGGCCAGGACGTTGCGCGTCGCGCTTACCCCCGTTTCCCCGCGGCTTGCAAGGCAAACCGGGACGATTGGTCGCGAGTGAGACGGAAATGCCGCGCTGCGGCGCGCCCGGTGCGGGCGTCAGCCGGGCGGCGCGGCCGCCCCGAGGTTGCTGTCTCCGCCGCTGTCCACCAGATGGCGGTTGGCATCGCGGATGCGTGCGGCCGCGTCGTCGTAGAGAAACGGCAGGAATGCATAGCGCCGGCCCGCCGTGACCTTGCTGACCGCGTGCAGCAGCGCGCAGGAAAACACCACCGCCCCGCCCGGCGGGGCCTTGAACCCCTGGCGCGCATATTCGGGAAACGACACCTCGCCCCCCGCGAAATCGTCGTTGAGGTTGACCGAGACGGCAAAGCGGCGGTGCGCGGTGCCGGTGGTGGTATTGTCGCGGTGGGGGGCGAAATGGCCGCCATCCTCGGCGGTGTAGCAGCCCACCAGGTAGCGCTCCATGCGCGTGGCGTGGAACTGGTGCACCTTGGCGATCTCGGGGACCACGCGGCGGCGGATGCGGTCCTGCAGGGCGGCGATCAGATCCGCATCCTCGACCATCACATCGCGGCGCGCCTTGTGGCGAGGGTCGTTCAATCCGACCGTGCGCCCGCCCACCTCGCGCATGAAGCCAGACAGGCGGCCACCTTGCGCGTCGTAAAGCGTGATCAGGCGGTGGCAGAGATCGGGTTCGAACACGCGGGGCAGGAACAGGACGGGGGCCTGCAGGGGGATGCCCGCGAACCGGTCCACCGGGGGCAGGGCATCGAGCAGCGCAGACAGGCGCGCGATGTCGCCGCCATCCCTGGCGAAGGGAATGACGTCGATCACCCGCAGCGTGGGGTCGATCACCACCCAGCGGGGCAGGACGGCCCCGGTGTCTGGCGCGAGCGGGGCCACGCCATAGGCGCGCGCGATGCGCAGGTCATGGTCCCAGAACACCCGGAACCCCGGCGGGCGGTTGGTCAGTCGCGCCTCGGCCTCATCGGCGGGGTCGTTCGAGACGGCAAAGCAGCAGGCGCGATCATCGTCGAAATCGCGCCGCGCGAGGGCTGCGGCGATGGCCTGTGCGCCCTTTGGTTGTCCGGCGGAGGCAAGGAAACACAGCACGATGTAGCGACCCGCTGCCGTGTCGAAGGCGTAGCGCGGGTTCGTGGGGCTGCGCTGGTGGAACGTGGGGGCGGGGTCGCCTGCGGCGATAGAGGTGTATCGGGGCATCGAACCTGTGCAATCGGGATGTTGGCACAATCCAGCCTGCCCGTTCCGCACAGGTCAAGCCACCTTTTCGCCCATCCCCTCAAGACCCGTGCCGGGGTGTGGCATGTGTTCCACACCCCTGAGGTCAGTGCCCAGACAGGAACCGCTCGGCATCCAGTGCCGCCATGCAGCCCATTCCGGCGCTGGTCACCGCCTGGCGATAGATGTGGTCGGTCAGGTCGCCCGCCGCAAAGACGCCTGGAATGCTGGTGGCCGTGCCGCCCGGCACCACCTTCACATAGCCGCCGTTGTGCAGTTCCAACTGATCCTTCACCAGTTCGGAGGCAGGCGAATGGCCGATGGCCACAAAAAAGCCCGCGCAGGGGATGTCGGTTTCCGCGCCCGTCTGCACGTTGCGGGCGCGCACGGCGGTCACGCCAAGCGGCGCCTCGGTGCCCAGAACCTCGGTCACCTCGTGGTTCCACAACACACTGACCTTGGGGTTCTTGAACAGACGGTCCTGCATGATCCTTTCGGCCCGCAGGCTGTCGCGGCGGTGGATCAGCGTGACCTTCGTGGCGAAGTTGGTGAGAAACAGCGCCTCTTCCACCGCCGTGTTGCCGCCGCCGATCACCACCACCTCGCGGCCGCGGTAGAAGAACCCGTCGCAGGTGGCGCAGGCGCTGACGCCAAAGCCCTTGAACCGCTCTTCCGACGGCAGGCCCAGCCAGCGCGCCTGCGCGCCCGTGGCCAGGATCACCGCGTCGGCGGTGTAGGTCGTGCCGCTGTCGGCGCGGGCGGTGAAGGGGCGCGCGGAGAGGTCGAGCGACGCGATGTAGTCAGAGATCACCTCAGCCCCCATGGCGCGGGCGTGCTCCTCCATCCGCACCATCAGGTCGGGGCCCATCACATGGCTGTCGCCGGGCCAGTTCTCGACCTCGGTGGTGATGGTCAGCTGGCCGCCGGGCTGCAGCCCCTGCACCAGGATAGGCTCCAGCATCGCGCGCGCACCATAAACGGCGGCGGTATAGCCCGCCGGGCCCGATCCGATGATCAGAAGGCGGGTGTGGCGGGTGTCGGTCATGGCGTGTCCCCTTGGCTTGCGCCTTGGATATATGCGGGCCGCGCGGAGGCCGGAAGGGGGTGCGGCGGCGTTGCGCCGGGCAGGGGCCCCCGCGAAAGTCTGCGAAAAAATCTTGCGCGCCCGCGAAACAATGTTGCGTCTGGCGGGGGCGGGGCCTATCTCTCGCGCCAGACGACAGCGGAGACGCGCCATGGCCGGATCGAAACTCGACCCCATCGACCGCCAGATCCTGGCCGAGTTGCAGGCTGACGGGCGGATGACCAATGTGGAGCTTGCGCGCCGCGTGGGCATCTCGGCGCCGCCCTGCCTGCGCCGCGTGCGCGCGCTGGAAGAGGCGGGGTTCATCAAGGGGTTCCACGCCGATATTGACGCGCGCGAACTGGGCTTCGAGGTGGCTGTCTTTGCCATGGTGCGGCTCACCAGCCAGGCCGAGGCCGACCTTGCCGCGTTCGAGGCGCGCTGCCGCGCATGGCCCCTGGTGCGCGAATGCCACATGCTGAACGGCGAGATCGACTTTATCCTGAAATGCGTCTCGCCGGACCTGTCGTCGTTCCAGTCCTTCCTGACGGGGGAATTGCTCAAGGCCGACAACGTGTCCAGCGTCAAGACGAGCCTGGTGATCCGCTGCGCCAAGGACGAACCCGGCGTGCCCTTTGATGTGCTGGAGGACCGCCTGAAGCGGACGGCCTGAGGGGGTTCGCGTCAACAGGGGGAACGCCGGAACGGGAAAGGCGGCCCCGTTTCGGTGGCATGTCAGAGGTTACATGCCGGGGCCGCCTTCCGTGCACCGAACCCGGGGCTGATCGACATCTGGCGCCGATCCGTAGCTGCGACCCGGGGACCCGCAGTTTCCTGCGTGCGAGGGAAAGATGGCCGACTGGCGGCAGGCTGTCAAAGCTTATCCTTAATTCGATCCGGCACGGCGACAGTTCATCCGTTCAGGCGCGATTGTTGCCAGCAAGGCCGAGGTCATGGCCGGATCGGGGCAGTTGCGGGGCCAAAATGATTCGTCGCCCGCATGCGTGCGCGGATCAGCGCTCGGCGATGGCTTTTGGGCGGGGCGCGGCGGCAAGGGCAGCCGGGCGGCGGCGGTGGCCGCGCTGGAACGGCATGGGAGGCAAGGCGTCGGGCGATGCGGTGGCCGCGATGACCGAGGCCAGCCAGCGGCGGGGTTTCGGCACGGCGCGGCCTTGGGTCGGGTGCTTGATCGGTGCGGACATCGGCGTGATCCCTTGCTTTCTGCAACGCGCTCTTCCGGCGCAATGACTGTATCGCCGTGCAATGGGGCGGGTATCGGGCAGGTTCGCGGCCATGCGGGGCATTTTCGGGGCGCGGTGCCTGCCTGTCAGGTGCTTGACCCGCGGACTGCAAAACCGTTCCGGATCAGAAACTTGCCTTGTGTGCTCAAAAACCGTAAACAACTGCCACGCCGCGTTTCCGCCCCGATTACAGCCGGATGGCCGAGATCAGCCGCCCGTAATCGGCCTCGCCCCGGTGCGTGGTGCGTCGGAAGGAAAAGAATCGCGCCTCGTCGAGATAGGTGCAATGGCGCGTCCATTCCGCCTGCCCCACCCCCGCCGCGCGCAACCGCGCCAGCGCATAGCCGGGCAGGTCGAACAGCGCCCGATCACCCGGGCCCTGGGCGAAGAAGCGAGCATTCGCGGGGTCGTCGTCCAGAAATCCATCGGCAAATTCCGGGCCGACCTCATAGACGGCCTGGCTGATCGTGGGGCCGATCACCGCGTGGATACGGTCGCGCCGCGCGCCCAGAGCCTCCATCGCCGCCACCGTCGCCTCCAGCACCCCGCCCTGCGCCCCGCGCCAGCCGGCATGCGCGGCCCCCACCACATGCGCGCCAGCATCCGACAAGAGGACGGGCGCGCAATCGGCGGTCAGCACCGCCAGCGCCACGCCCGGTGTGGCCGTGACCATCGCATCGGCGCGGGGGCGCTCAGGCAGCGGGGCGGTGACGGTGACGGCCTCGGCCGAATGCACCTGGTGGACGGTCAGCAGATGCGGGGCCCCCACTCCCATCGCCTCGGCCACCCGCGCGCGGTTGATCGCCACGATTTCCGCAAGGTCCGACGATCCGGAGCCGCAGTTCAGCCCCGCGAATATCCCCGAGGAGGCCCCGCCCTTGCGGGTGAAGAACCCGTGCCGGGCGGGCAGGGCGGGCGAGGTGATGATCTCAAGCATGCGTCGGATCGAAACCGGGGGGGGCGGGGGTGCCCTTGGCGTGAAAGGCGATGGCCTTGAACACCGAACCCATTTCGGCGGGGTGGGTCAAGCGGCGATGCGCCGCGAGGTGGCTCTGCAATGCCGGACCGCGCAAGCCTGCCGCCAGACGCGCCGCCCGCTGATCAATCCCGAGGCGTTGCAGCAGAAGGCCCTGATCGGTCAGCCCGCTGTGGGGCAGGGCGGTGGCGCGCGCGAGTCCCTCGAAATCCACATGCGCGGTCAGGTCGGCCTCGCCGGGGTTGGCCAGCGGATGTTCGGGGGCATGGGCGCGGACGGCCTGCAGCGTGTCGCCCTTCGACCGCCAGCCGCCATAGTCGATTACGATGGCCGCCCCGCCATGGCGCGCGATGCGTGCGGCGATGCCCGCCATGATGGCGGCGGCGGGGGCGCAGGTTTCCGTCACGGTGCCGGGCGGATCGGCGGCAAAGCGCGGGTCGGGCAGCGGCAGGGGTGCGGAGAGGCCGAAGGCCAGACGGCCCCCTTTCAGGCCCACGACGCGCTCATGCCAGCCATCAGGGCCGCGCTGGAATTGGCGGATGGGCAGGGCGTCGAAGAATTCGTTGGCGATCAGGAACAGCGGCGCCTCGGGCAGTGCTTCGACCGTATCGGCCCATGTCACCGGATGGTCGCCAAGGGTGCGGCGCTGGATGGCGCGCAGGGTGGGCGACGCCTCGACCAGCACCACGCGCGCGGCGGCGTGAAAGCCGGGCACGCCCCGCGTCGCGCGCAGCGCGTCGGCCATCAGCGTGCCCCGGCCGGGGCCGGGTTCGGCCAGCACAAAGGGCGCGGGGGATCCTTGATCCAGCCAGCCTTGCGCCAGCGCGAGGCCCACAAGCTCACCGAACATCTGGCTGATCTCGGGCGCGGTGGTGAAATCGCCCGCCGCGCCAAAGGGGTCGCGGGTGGCGTAGTAGCCGTGGTCAGGGTGCAGCAGGCAATCGGCCATGTAATCGGCCACGCTGATGGGCCCGGTGGCCGCGATTCGGCGGATCAGATGGGCGGCCAGCGCCGTCATGCGGGCCGCAACGTCGCCCCGGCGCGCCACACGAACCACAGCCCCACCGCGATCATCGGCAGCGACAGCACCTGCCCCATCGTCAGCCCATAGCCGCCAAGGTGAAAGGCCAGGCCCAGGGGATTGCCCGGCGAGACGAACTGCGCATCCGGCTGGCGCACGAATTCCACCGCGAACCGCGCAAGGCCGTAGCCGGTCAGGAACACCCCCATGATCCGCCCCGGTGCCCGGAACGCGCCCCGCCGCCAGACCATCCAGATCAGCACCGCCCCCAGCACCGCCCCCTCCAGCGCCGCCTCGTAGAGTTGTGACGGATGGCGACCGCACAGACCCTCGATGCCCGGACAGTCCTGCGCGGCAAAGCCGGGGAATGCCACGCCCCAGGGCAGGTCCGTCTGCCGCCCCCAAAGCTCGGCATTGATGAAGTTGGCGATGCGGCCCAGCAACAGGCCCGGCGGGGTGCACAGCGCCATGATGTCACCCATCGGGAGAACCGGGATGCGCTCGGCCCGGCAGAACAGCATGCCCGCCGCGACCACACCCAGAAACCCGCCGTGAAAGGCCATGCCGCCCTGCCAGACCATCGGGATCTCCCACGGATGCGCCAGGTAATAGCCCGGCTGGTAGAACAGCACGAACCCCAGCCGCCCGCCGATGATGACGCCGACGATGATCCAGGTCAGCAGCCGTTCCAACTGGTCGCGGTTCAGGGGTGCTGCGTCGGGCCAGAGCCGGGGGGTGGTGATGGCGCCGATGGCCAGCCGCCAGGCGATCACGATGCCTACGATATAGGCCAGCGCATACCAGCGCAGCGCAAAGGTGACGCCGAACAGCGTGATTGAAAAAAGGTCGGGTGAAATGTCGGGAAAGGGCAGCGGGCCTGACATGCGAACTCCTGCGGTTGGCGGGGTTGTCCGGTGCCCCTGCGGCGAAGTCAACCGGCGCCCGCCCTTGTCGTGACGACCGCCCTTGCGCATATAGGCAGTGGAACACAAGCCGGGAGGCCCGCCGATGCAAAGCCGCAACAAGATCCTCGATGACCTGTCGCAGCTGATGACCAATGCCATGGGCGTGGCCCAGGGCGCGCGGACCGAGGCCGAAACCGCCATGCGCGGCTTTGTGGACCGCTGGATGGCCGACCGCGATTTCGTGACGCGCGAGGAATTCGACGCCGTTCGCGTGATGGCGCAAAAGGCGCGGGACGAGAATGCGGCGCTGGCCGCGCGCATCGCGGCGCTCGAATCGGCGGCGGCCCCGGCCCCTGCCGCAACGCCCCGGAAAAAGGGCGGCTGACCGTTTCTGGCTCCGTTCCCGCGCACCTGTCCTTTCGGACAGGTCCATCTTGGCGGTGACCGCGGTGCCACCTGCGGCATGCTGTCCGATGATGAAGCCGTGGCCAGATGACGCTGCGTCAGACCATGGCGGGGAGGAGCAAAGGCCGCGCTTTCCCCTTTAGATTGCACCAGTTTTCGCTCATGTAGCTGGCAGTCGTCATCCAGTGCGGGGACACCTGCGACAGGCGGACGCTTCGGAGGCTGCAATGATTTTTATGCCCGCCCTTCACGCCGCACCCGCGCGGCGCCGCATCGTGTTCCGCGTGCCCGCGTGGAAGCGCCCGCTGGACCTGGTTCTGGCGGGGCTGGCGATGCTGGCGCTCTGGCCGCTGTTCCTCGCCATTGCCGCCATCGTCCGGCTGGGCACACCGGGCCCGGCGTTCTTTGTGCAAGAGCGTGTGGGCCTTGGTGGCCAGCGGTTCGGGATGATCAAGTTTCGCTCGATGCATCAAGATGCCGAGGTGCGGCGCGCCGCACTGCTGTCCGGGTCCGACCGGGCGGGCGTCTGCTTCAAGATGAAGGACGATCCCCGGGTCACCCCCTTCGGTCGTTTCCTGCGACGCTCTTCGCTGGACGAGCTG
>JBKBKC010000002.1:0-339509 GCA_046294265.1 Gemmobacter sp.
AAGCGGTGATCAATGCGGACGGCGACATCGTGGAAGAGCGCGAGATCGAAGACGTGGCGCCGAATCCGGACGATTTTCCTGAAGGGCCCGATATCCCGGATGGACCGGTCGAGCTGGGGGACGAGGGCGAGAACGGGCCCCGCAAGTTCTATGTCGACGGCGGCGAGGTCGCGATCGTCCGGCACCTCGTGTACGAACTCGATTCCGACGGGCGGCAGCTCGCCTGCCGCCAGCTCACCGACTACACTGGCGACAAGGTCCGCACACTCTACCCCAATGCTTCGGAACTGCGCACGGACTGGCTCGACCCCGAACGCCGGGCGGAAATCGTCGAGCGGCTCGAGGAAAAGGGCATCGACCTCGATTCCCTGGCTGATGCAGTCGGAAAGCCGGAGGCAGACCCGTTCGATCTCCTTTGCCATCTCGCCTATAACGCGCCGCTGCGCACCCGGCGCGAGCGCGCTGACCGTCTGGTGAGGGAGCAGGACGAGTTTCTGGACCGCTTTGGGCCGGATGCCCGCGAAGTTCTGGATGCCGTGCTTGAAAAGTATGCCGAACATGGCAGTGCCCAGTTCAAGCTGCCCGACATCCTGGAAGTGCCCCCGTTCAACGAGTGGGGCAACGTCATTGAAATCGCCGCCCGCTTCGGCGGGGGCAAGGAGCTGCGCAGCGCCGTCACCGAGCTGCAGCGTCTGCTCTACACCGCTTGAATTGAAGGAGCTCTATCTTGGCTACAACCGCCCGCAAGAAGGCTGCGCCGAAGCAACTGACCACTGCCCAGCGTCTCGACAGCATCATCAAGTCTGCCCGCAAGATCATGCGGAAGGACAAGGGGCTAAACGGCGACCTTGATCGGTTGCCGATGCTCACCTGGATCATGTTCCTGAAGTTCCTGGACGACATGGAGCGGATCGAGGAGGGACGCGCCGAACTCGCGGGCAAGGATTATCGCTCGATCATCGAGGCCCCTTATCGCTGGCGCGATTGGGCGGCGGATGCCGATGGAATCACCGGCCCCGACCTCCTGTCCTTCCTCGTTTCCGAGATGACGGAGCGTCCGGACGGCACCCGCGGCCCGGGACTCTTCGCCTATCTTCGGGGCTTGCGCGGCGACAACGGGCGGCGCGAGCGGCGCGACGTGATCGCGACCGTCTTCCAGGGCTTCGCCAACCGGATGGAGAGCGGCTACCTGCTGCGCGACGTGGTCAACCTGATCGACGGCATCCATTTCGATTCCTCGGAAGAAGTTCACACCCTCGGCCGCCTGTACGAAACGCTGCTCCGCGAGATGCGCGACGCGGCTGGGGACTCGGGCGAGTTCTACACGCCCCGGCCGGTCGTGCGGTTCATGGTCGAAGTGAGCGACCCCAAGCTGGGCGAAACCATCCTCGACCCGGCATGCGGCACCGGGGGATTTCTGACCGAGGCGTTCCTGCATCTTGAGGGCCAGGCCGATACGGTCGAGAAGCGGCGCATCCTCCAGGAAGACAGTTTCTTCGGCGGCGAGGCCAAGTCGCTGCCGTTCCTGCTGTCCCAGCTCAACCTCCTGCTGCACGGCCTGCATGCCCCGCGCATTGACCCCGGCAATGCCCTTCGCTTCCGCTTGGCCGAGATCGGCGAGGATCAGCGGGTCAACGTCATCCTAACCAATCCGCCGTTCGGCGGCGAGGAGGAGGCAGGCATCCTCAACAACTTCCCTGAGGACCGGCGCACGGCCGAGACGGCACTGCTGTTCCTGCAACTGATCATGCGGCGGCTGAAGCGCGCCGGGCGCGGGCGGGCCGCGGTCGTCGTTCCGCACGGCACTCTGTTCGGCGATGGCATCTCGGCGCGGATCAAGGCGGACCTGCTCGAGAAGTTCAACCTGCATACGGTGGTCCGGCTGCGTGAAGGGGTGTTCGCGCCCTATACGGACATCCCGGCAAACCTCATCTTCTTCGACACGACCGGGCCGACGAAGGACATCTGGTACTATGAGATGCCGCTGCCGGAGGGCCGCAAGAAGTACTCGAAGACCGCGCCCATGGCCTATGAGGAGTTTGCGGACTGCCTCGCCTGGTGGAAGAAGCGCGAGCCGAGCGAGCGCGCCTGGAAGATATCCGCGACTGATCTGATCCAGCGCGACGAGCAGGATCGCGTTGTCGCCTGTAACCTGGACATCAAGAACCCGCATTCCGGCGCGATCGCCGATCATCGCGCGCCGGCCGAGATCGTGGACGCGATCATCGCACAGGAACAGCGGATCCTCGGCATCATGGACGAGATAAAGGCCGTGCTGGCGGAGCGGGTGTGATGGTCACCGCGAAAGTTCCGCTCTCAGACCTGTTGTCCCTCGTTTCTGATCCATGCCGCGTCGATCCACGCGGCAGCTACCCAAACCTTGGGATCTACAGCTTTGCCCGCGGCGTCTTCGGCAAGCCACCGATCGATGGTGCCCAGACAAGCGCCACCACGCTCTATCGCGTGCGGAGAGGCCAGTTCATTTACAGTCGGCTTTTTGCATTTGAGGGAGCTTACGCCATCGTTCCCGAGGAAATGGATGGCGTCTTCGTCTCGAACGAATATCCCACCTTCGATGTCGATCAGGACCATCTGCTGCCTCGATACCTGTACTGGTTGTTCCAACGCCGTGACGTGTGGCGGCAGGTCGCGGTCGGCGCCAAGGGAATGGGCGACCGCAGGCAACGTGTGCACCCCGACAAGGTGCTGAGCTACCGGATCGACCTTCCGTCCCTTGGCGACCAGCGCCGCATCGTCGAAAAGCTCGACCGGATCGCGGCGCTAGTGGACGAACGCCGCAACGCCATCGAGGCGGCCGAGCGCGAAACGCAGGCGCTGCTGCTGAAAGCTTTCCAGCGCGCCATCGACGGCGCCACCCTGCGCCCCATGGCCGAGGTTGCGCCCTTGGTGCGCAGGCCAGTCGAAATCGATCTTGATGCCAGCTACCCCGAGCTCGGCGTCCGGTCCTTCGGCCGCGGTACCTTTCACAAACCTGATCTGCTGGGCGCGGACCTGAGCTGGCAAAAGCTCTTCCTTGTTCAGCAAGGCGACCTCGTGTTCAGCAACATCAAGGCTTGGGAGGGGGCGTTCGCGGTGGCCGGCCCCGATGACCATGGGCGGGTTGGCTCGCACCGTTACCTGACATGCGTTCTCACTGAAGGGCTCGCGACGGCCGATTTCATCTGGTTCTACCTCCAGACCTCTGAAGGTCTCGGCAAGGTCCAATCCGCATCGCCCGGAAGTGCCGACAGGAACCGCACTCTGGGGCAAGGAGCGCTGGAGGCAATCACTGTTCCGACGCCACCGATCAGCCGCCAGGAATGGTTCGACCGTCTGCACGCGAAGGCCCGCGAAGCCCGCGCCATCCGCGCCAGCACCGCGCAGGATGTGGAGGCCCTGATACCGGCCATGCTGCACGAGATCTTCGACGGTGGAGCGAATGCCGCGTGACTGTGAGCCGGGAGGATCAGCCCGATCTGCTATCGGACCTTTCGGATCTGGACTTCGTCCGTCATCTGCTGGCCGACCTTCATGACGACCTGCCAGGGAAGGTCGGCCGTTTCCGCATGCTGACCGATCTGGGCGGCCAGATGGGGCGATCCGGGACGATGATTTTCGGTGGACATGCGGCCTATCACGCTTGGGTCGAAGCGCGCTCGTCGTTCGTGCACGGCAATTATATGGCGACGATCCTGCTGTGTCAGGGGCTCGTGGAGCATTTGCTGGCGGCATATCTTCACGCCGCGCTTCTGGTCGATGACATTCCGGATCGCATCCCGTTCGCCGACACCCTCCGCCGCTGCCGAGAGCGCGAGGTAATCTCTGATGAAGACGTCACCGACCTCCGACGCATGATGGCGCTGCGAAATCCGCTGTCGCATTTCCGGCATGTAGATGATGGCAGCAATCTTGATCGTCGCAGCATCGATGAGAGCAGATCGGCGGACGACCTGCTGCGCCACGACGCGATCTTTTCGATCGGTCTCGCCGTTCGGATGCTTTCAAGACCCGCGTTCCGGCTCGGCTAGTAATCGGGGCCGCCAGCTGGTCATCGTCGAATGGACCGAGGCTTAGGTGGCGTGATCCGATCACCCTTCGCCAAGATGTAGTCAGCGATCTTGTGCCCGAGGGGATGGGGCCCCGCCCAAAGCATGTAGTAGATCGGGACGCCTCGCGTGTTCCTGACGACACTCGGTGTGGCGGCGTGGCCGAACAGGGACTTCAAGCGGCCGACGTAGTGGTCAAGAAGCCGCTTGGCCGCATCGTCAACCTTGTGGCGGGTCGTATCCCCGAAGAGATCCGTGCGCTCTGCATAGACGAGGCTCTCCCAGTCCGCACCGCCGAAGCAGCCGTTCAGCCCCGCGCGCCAGCTTTCGGGAATGTCGCCTGAGCGCGTGATCAATCTGTTGATGGCCATTCCAAGCGGGAAATTGATGATCACCTCAAACTTCTTGGTTGACCCCAGAGCTGCGACGGTTCGCCAGTCCAGGTGGGGGCCATAAGGATCGAGGAAAGCAACACCCCTCGTGTTCCGCCCCACAATCCGCGGGACCAGCTTCTGGATCAGTTCGTTCGCGTCGCCAACCTGAACAATGATCTTTCGAGCCGGGTACTCGGCCCTCAGGCCCTCGAGAAGGGCCGCGCGCCCTGCATCTGCGTCAAAGAAATGGTATTGGGTGAAGGGATGTTCGAGGGCGAGGGCTCGATGCGGGGAGCCTTCGATGAACTGCTCCTCGGACCGAACGAACTCGTCATCAAGAAGCTGAAGGTCTTCGTCATCAGCGCCGGCCCAGGCGTCGCGGATTCTTGACCGTCCCGCGCCGGCGAATGCGTCGATGTAGACCAGTTCAAAGGACTGTTTCTTCAGCGCAATTGTGTAAGCGTGAAGATATGCCTCGAGGCCATCGAGCTTTTGCCGAGCCCATGGGCCAACCGTGTTCTCAACATGCGATTTCTTCAATGATGGTGGTACTCCGTACAAAATGGTTCACGCTGAAATCTGATCGAGGATCGGCTTCGGGACGATTTGCCACGGAAAGCCGTTCCATTCCTCACCATCGAGCAGACGCCCGCCCGACTTCGGACGGGCGCCACCCCATTGTTTGAAGAAGAAAGCTACGTCGTCACGTTCGCAGATGTCCCGGATCTGGCGGGCCCAGCTTTCGTCCATGGGCCGAGCCCGAGGGCCGCTCTCCCCCCCGACGATGGCCCAAGCGACGCCCAGCAGATCAACATCCCCGATCGGTCCGAGCAGCGGCTCGAACGAGATGAAGCGCGCGTCAGAATTGATCTGCTTCAGGTGCTCGATCCGGCTCGTGTGCGCGGCGTCCTCGACAGAAACGCCGAGCCAGATGTGCCGAGGCACCGCCCCCCCATCATACCGCTTCCTCACGTAGTTGCGCATGAGCGAGCTGCGCTTGGTCAGCACCTGGTAGACGTGCCAGTCCGCTTGCTCCATGGCGTCGAATACCGCGTCGACGAACGTGCGCTCGATGTCCTTGTGGAACAGGTCGCTCATCGAGTTCACGAAGATCATCCGCGGCTTTTTCCAGAGCACGGGCTGCTTCAGCCTCGACGGCCAGAGTGTCAGGTCAAAGCCCTGCTCGTAGGGGTGTCCAGGGATTCCACGCCAGCGCTCTGCGAACCGCTCGGCATAGCAGTTGTCACAACCGGGACCGACCTTGGTGCAGCCCGTCACCGGGTTCCACGTCGCGTCCGTCCACTCGATGTCTGACTTCTGGGCCAACTGCTCGCCTCACCGCTTTTTCGCGATGCTAACACGCGGTTGATTCAGCACAAAGCACGAACGGCCGCTGTGCCGGGTTTGGTTGCCAGCTGCAGCCGAACTGCGGCGCAGCGGACAGCGTTCGATCTCTGTTCCATCCGCCATCCAGATGGATTTACCAAATCGCCTGCATCACGGATTTCAAAAGATAACCTGAAAGCAAAGACTTGAGGCTGTTCACCGGAACGGAGGCGGTTAACAGGTCCGGAGAATATCGGCCCGGAGAGAATGCATGTGTGCCCCTCGGGGCGTGGGCCGGTGAACAGCTTTTCCCGCACAACCCCCGAAAACAACGGAAAAATCCGGCCACAGCCGGTTCGGGAGAACGCTTTCGCAGGGGCAAGTGGCGGAGAGGGTGGGATTCGAACCCACGGTGGGCGCAAACCCACAACGGTTTTCGAGACCGCCCCGATCGACCACTCCGGCACCTCTCCGTTTCGAGGAGAACAGTCGAGGTCGCATTATCCGTCCCACTTCGCTCTTGCAAGGGCCATAATCACGTCGTCGCGCCCAAACTTTCGGCTATGGTCGCAAGTCGTATGATCCGGCCGCAAGACTGCGTCATTTCCTCCAAACGGAAACCGGTGGCGAGGCGCAGCTGAAGGTAGAAAACACTTGGAGCCTTCTCGCGCGCGGCGCTAGAGCCTGTCCGATTCAGTTTGAAGCATATGACCTGCATGGCGAAGGTAGTTCTGGCACTCGGTTGAGGTGAAGGCATCGAGCAAGGTTCCGTCCCTTTGCCATGAGGTTTCGACGCTGCGTTCATCTGCCTTTCGGAGCAGTGTCTTGAGCTTGGCGAAAACCATCTCGCTGGGATTCAGGTCCGGGCTATAGGGCGGCAGGAACAGCAGATGCGCTCCGGCATCGCGGATCAACCGGCGGGCGGGTCGGCGTTTGTGACTGCCAAGGTTATCTGCGATGACCATATCCCCGCGTGCCAGTGTGGGGGCAAGGCACTGGCCGACCCAGGCGGGAAAGGCGCCCCCGTTGATTGGCCCGTCCAGCACGAAAGGCGCAAGGATGCGGTCGTGGCGCAGACCGGCCAGGAAGGTGAGCGTCTTCCAGTGCCCATGCGGGACATGCGCAGTTAGTCTCTTGCCCCGTGCGGCCCAGCCGCAGGTGCGGGTCATGTTGGCCTTGATCCGGGTTTCGTCGATGAAGATCAGACGCTTGGGGTCAGGTCGGTGGTGATGCGCCCGCCAGCGTGACCGAAACCGCGCCACCGTCGGGCGCATCTGCTCGCTGGCCATCAGTGTTTTTCTTGACGCTCTGCCCCGCGCGCTTCACGAACCGCCAGACCGTCTCATGGGCGACAAGCACGCCACGCTCCGCCGGTTCCGTCGTCAGGGCGCGCATCGTCAGGTCGGGCTAATCGGCCAGCCGGGCCAACAGCCATTCCCCGGGATCGCCTGCCAACACCGGGCGGCGGTGTCCGCCGATTTTTCCAGGTGCCTGACCGCGCCCCGCGCGCTGCCGCTGGCCGATCCGCACGGCCGACGCCACCGAAACCCCGAACCGTATCGCCGCCGCACGAATCGTCGCACCTTGCTCCAAGGCGGCTGCGACCCGCATCCGAAGGTCTATCGAAGTTGGTCAAACCATCATCGCCCCCATCATCCGGTGGGCACAGTGAGTAACGAAACGACGCAGCAGGGAATCCGCATTCCGATTCAATCAGATGCAGACATGCTCTAGGAACCGATCAACAGGGTGTCCGGCATGCTGATCAATGAGCGCGCAGACTAGACCTCCTTCAATTCAGCCCTTCCCGCGACACGTACAGAGGCCACGTGTGGATGGCCCGCGTCTCACGAGCGGTCTCAGCGCTGGTCCTCGTCCTCGTCGTCATCCGCGTCCGGCAGGTTGAAAAAGCTGTCCGCGTCCGAATAGTCGGCCGGTTTCTTTTCGACCTCGGTCAGCACAAAGCTTTCGATGGCCGAGGGGATGCGCGGCTCGGGGGCCATGCCGAGGCTTTGCTCGGTCGATACAAGCTTGCGCCGTTCGTCATCCGACATGACCGCCCCCTCGGCGGCCTTCTTGCGCGCGGCGGCCTGCACGGCGCCATCGAGTTCGGTCTGCTTGCACAGACCAAGGGCCACGGGATCGATCGGGGTGATCTGGCCAATGTTCCAGTGGCTGCGCTCCCGGATGGACTGGATCGTCGGCTTTGTGGTACCGACCAGCTTGCCGATCGCGCCATCCGACAGCTCGGGATGGAACTTCACCAGCCACAGGATGGCCGCCGGGCGATCCTGCCGCTTGGACAGGGGGGTGTAGCGCGGGCCGCGGCGTTTTTCCTCGCCCTGGGCAGCGGAGTTGTATTTCAGCTTGAGCCGGTAGAGCGGGTCTTTTTCGCCGCGCTCGATCTCGATGGGGTCGAGCTGGTTGTTGGCGACGGGGTCAAAGCCCTTGACGCCGCCTGCCACGTCACCGTCGGCGATACCCTGTACCTCCAACTCGTGCAGGCCACAGAATGCGGCGATCTGGTGGAAGCTGAGCGTGGTGTTGTCCACCAGCCAGACGGCGGTGGCCTTGGCCATCAGGGGCTTGTTCATCGTGGCGGCTCCTTTACACATCTTCCCCGGGCCGGGAAACGGCTGCGGGCGGGACCCGCGGTTCCTCGATGTCGGGGAATTCCGGCGGATATAGGCGGAAACCGCGCCGGGGGGAAGGGAAAATGCGAATCCAGTTGGTGTTGGCGCTGCTCTTGGCAGCAGGCGCCGCCCGGGCCGAGGGTGAGCGGGCAGGCAGTTTCGACTATTATGTTATGGCGCTCTCCTGGTCGCCCAGCTTTTGCGCGGTCGAAGGCGACATGCGCTCAGAGCCTCAATGTGCGCGCGGGGCAGGGCGCGATTTCGTGCTGCACGGGCTGTGGCCGCAGTATGAAACCGGCTGGCCCTCCTATTGCAGGACGGCACAGCGTGACCCAACACGGGGAGAGACGGCGGCTGTGGCGGACCTGTTCGGGGGCGCGGGGGCGTCGTTTTACCAGTGGAAGAAGCACGGGCGGTGTTCGGGGCTGCCTGCGCCCGATTATTACGCTCTGGCGTTGCGGGCGCGGGCGGCGGTGGTGACGCCCCCGGTGCTGCGCGATGTGAAGAAGATGCTGAAGGTCCCCGCCGAGGTGATCGAGCGCGCGTTTCTGGAGCGCAACCCTGGCCTGACGCGCGACATGGTGACGGTGACCTGCAAGGCCGGTCTGATCCAGGAGGTTCGGGTTTGCCTTACTACCGACCTTGTGCCGCGGCGTTGCGGAGCGGATGCGATCCGCGATTGTCGGTCGCGCGATGCGGGCCTGCCACCGGTTAGGTAGGATGCGAGTGTTTCTCCTGTCCTGTGCCGGTGGAGTGGCAATCCGCTTGTCGCCATGCGCGCACCGTTACGCGCTTGACCGCGCGCATCCCGAAACGTTGACATGTTCGCCGCTGCAGACCTCCCGGACGCACTGGAAAACCACCCCCTGCATGATGGCGGCAGATGTGGTTGTGGGCGGCCAGGGCAGGGGTCCGGAGGCAATACGCGCCCCGACACATGCAGGGGTGCGCGTCTTGGCGGCGCCGCCGAAATGCGACCTCGCCCACGGCGATCTCCAAACTCCCTCCAACGAGAGCACCACGCCTCGCCCGCACCCGAAGGCAGCCGGGCGGCGATGACCTTCGGTGACATTCGAGCGGCGATCAGGCGTCCCGGTCGCCGGCCGGGCCACATTTCCCACAGAGCACGACGCAATCACGGAGCCGGGTGACGGCGATTCGTGCGCGGTGGCCCGCCGCCGCTACGCGCCAACGCGCAGCACGATCTTTCCGATATGGGCCGAACTCTCCATCCGCCAATGCGCCTTGGGCGCGTCGGTCAGGGCGTATTCGCTGTCCATCACGGGGCGGAGGCGGCCGCCCTCAATCATCGGCCAGACGTGGAGTTCCACCTCTGCGGCTATGCGGGCCTTTGCAAGGTCGGACTGCGGGCGCAGCGTCGATCCGGTGATGGTAAGGCGGCGCATCATCACCTCGGCAAAGTTCAACTCCACCTTGGCGCCCTGAAGGAACGCGATCTGCACCAGCCGCCCGTCATCGGCCAGCGCCTTGATGTTGCGCGGCAGGTAGGGGCCGCCGACCATGTCGAGGATGACATTCGCCCCGCCTTCCTTGCGCAGGGCGGCGGTCCAGTCCTCGTGATGGTAGTTCATGGCGCTTTCGGCCCCGAGAGCGTGGAGGGCCTTGCATTTGTCATCGCTGCCTGCGGTGGTGAACACGCGCGCGCCCAGGGCGGCGGCAATCTGAATGGCGGTCGTGCCGATGCCGGAGGCTCCGCCATGCACCAGGAACCGCTGGCCCGCCGTGAGGCTGCCGCGCATGACCGCGTTGGACCAGACCGTGAAGACGGTTTCCGGCAGGGCCGCCGCCTCGCGCAGGGTCAGGCCCGCGGGGATGGGCAGGGCATGGTCGGCCTGCGTCAAGGCATATTCGGCATAGCCGCCGCCGGGCAAGAGGGCGCAGACGGCATCGCCCTCTTTCCATCGGGTCACGCCGGGGCCAAGGGCCGCGACGTGGCCCGACCCTTCCAGCCCAGGCAGGGGGGATGCGCCCGCGGGCGGCGCGTAGCTGCCAGCGCGTTGCAGAACGTCGGGGCGGTTCACCCCGGCATAGGCAAGCCGGATGACGATCTGGCCATGGCCCGGCACCGGCACCGGCGCGTCAATGGGCGTCAGAACATCTGGGTCACCCGGCACGGCGATTGAGATGGCAGTCATCACATGGGGGATCGTGGGCAGGGTCATCGCGGGCTTTCCGGTTCAGGGGCGCATCCGGCCGGGAAGGTCATCCGGCACGTCGGGCATCTTGGGCATCCTGATCTTTTCCATGATGCGCATCGGCCCGGCAAGCACCGCCTTCGACAGCGGGTTGTCGCGCAGGGCCGCCTTGGCCTTTTCAAACTGCATCACATCCTGGATGCGGCGGTCGAGGAAATCCCAGGTGGCGTCGTGGCTGGGGCTGTCGTCGCCCAGCCAGAACAGCACCGTGGCCGAATGCACGCCCGACAGGGTTGCGCGCTTGGTGAACCAGGAAAAGTTGCGCTCGGTGTCGCCAAGCGCGGTCCAGATCGCGTCCGAGGTTGCCCAGAGGGCTTTTGCCCCGTCCGCTGCATGGTTCGGCAGCGCAAAAAGTGTGGCGCCCCGGCGCACAAGTTCCTTGTCCTCGACCAGTTCCAGCCGGATGCGCACTGCCTGCGCAATTCGATCCCGAAAGCGCAGCACGTTCAGGTCCATTGCGGCAAGCTGCCGCAGCATTGCGGCATCGCCCGCCCGGTGATACGCCAAGGCCAGATCAACGCCGCCGCGCGGGAACAACGCGCGCGCAAGCGCAAGCGGTTCGCCCGAATCCGTCGCCGCCGCACGTAGCGTGGTGTCGGACCAGCCGTCGAAGGGCACATGCGGCAAGGCTGCCGCAAGGATCGCGGCGCGGGCGGTTTCGGGTCCGGCGGTCGGTCCTTCTCCGGCGGTCGGTCCTTCGGTCGGCATGGTGTCTCCCCTTGTGATCGCGGCGATGGACAAGCCCCCGCACCGGTGATAGTAGCGCGCAGCCTGCACAAATACAGTGCAACTCTAGCTTAGGAAGGTGGTGACAACCACATGCAGGTCAGCGTTCGTGACAACAACGTCGAACAGGCGCTCCGCGCCCTGAAGAAAAAGCTGCAGCGTGAAGGCGTTTTCCGCGAAATGAAGCTCAAACAGCATTTCGAGAAGCCGTCCGTCAAGCGGGCTCGTGAACAGGCCGAGGCGATTCGCCGCGCGCGCAAGCTCGCGCGGAAGAAAGCGCAGCGGGAAGGCGGACTGTAAGGCGAAAAGCCGGCCCCTTGAGGCGGGGCAACCCGCCTGATGAATGACCCCCGCGCCTATGGCCGGGGGTTTTTCGTTGCCATGAAACGGGATGGGACACAGGATTGTGTGATCGGCAAGCGGGCGGGATCAACCGGATCGTGGCTGCCGTGGACTGTGGGATCGTCGGAGTTTGCGTCATGACTGCGCATCTGGCCGAGATCAGTGTGGCGGGGGTGCCGTCCGATCAGGCGATGGTGATGAGGACGGTGGTCGTCCTCGTGTTGGCAGGCCTCCCCGTTGGCGGTGACACGGGAGGCAGTGCCACTGGACGCGATCCCGCCGGGGACATGGGGCTTTCTGGCGCTGTCGGGGCCGATCACGGTGGCATCCCGGCCGTGCTATTTCCGGGCGATGAAGCTGAGCGAGGCATCGCGCTTGAACCCAACGACAAGCCGGGCGTGGTGATCATGGCCGTTTTTGCCGCGCTGTCCCCGGGCGAGTGTCTGACGACGGTGAACTGGCTGGGCGTGGCGCTGGTTGCGGCGGACGCGTTGCTCGTGGCCCTGTGACGGGTGGCTTGGTTGATCCGCACCCCGTTCCATGCCATTACCGCAGCCTTGCGCCAGGGGAAAGCATATGGCCGTCAGCATGATCTCGACTGTCATCAAACCGATGCACCGTGAGGGGTGGCGGTTTGTGGGCATCTTCGCCGCGGTGACGCTGGTGCTGTTTCTCCTCTGGGTGCCGCTGGGGTGGTTGGGGTTGGGCCTGACTGTCTGGTGCTACTACTTTTTCCGTGATCCGGTGCGGGTGACCCCGCAGCGCGCAGGCCTCGTGGTCAGCCCCGCGGACGGCATCGTGTCGCTGATCGACCGGGGCGCCCCGCCGGCGGAGCTTGGCCTTGGCGACGCGGTGCGTCCCCGCGTGGCGATATTCATGAATGTGTTCAATGTGCATGTGAACCGGGTGCCGGTGTCGGGCGTCATAAGCCGCATCGCGTATCGGCCGGGCAAGTTCCTGAACGCTTCGCTGGACAAGGCAAGCGTGGACAACGAGCGCAATGCGCTGGCGATCCGGCTTGACGACGGGCGCGACATCGCATTGGTGCAGATCGCCGGGCTGGTGGCCCGGCGCATCCTGTGCGAGGTGCCCGAGGGCGCGCGGATGAACGCGGGCGAGCGGTTCGGCCTGATCCGCTTCGGCAGCCGGGTGGATGTCTATTTGCCCGATGGGGCAGTGCCGATGGTGTGTCTGGGTCAGACGATGGTCGCGGGCGAGACGGTGATCGCCGATCTGTCGAGCACCGAGCCTGCCCGCATCGGACGCGAGATCTAGGCGCGTGGTCCGTCCCCCGAGGCGTGAGCGGCTGGCCCTTCTGTCGCTCCTTCCCAACATGGTCACGATCCTCGGCCTCTGCGCGGGGCTGACCGCCATCCGGTTCGTGCTGGCGGGGCGGTTCGATCTGGCGGCGGCGCTGATCGTGTTTGCGGCCGTCATCGACGGGCTGGACGGGCTTTTGGCGCGCAAGCTGAACGCAGCGTCCGAGATCGGAGGCGAATTGGACAGCCTGTCGGATTTTGTGAATTTCGGCGTTGCGCCGGGCATCATCGTGTTCCAGTTCGCGTTGCGGCAGGATTTTGCAACAGGCTGGGTGTTCGTGCTGATCTATTCCGCCTGCACCTGCCTGCGTCTGGCGCGCTTCAATGTGACCAAGGATGATCCGCCCCCGGCGGGGCGCCCGCATTTCATCGGGGTTCCGGCACCGGGCGGCGCGATGCTGGCGCTGTTTCCGCTGTTCCTGCATCTGGAGGGACTGGTGGATGCCCGCGCGCTGCCCGAGTTCTATGGCCTCTATCTCGCGGGGGTGGGGGTGCTGATGGTCAGCCGGGTGCCAACGCTGTCGTCCAAGGCGGTGCGGGTGCGGCGCGAATGGGCGGTGGGGGTGCTGATCGGCGGTGTGGTGGTGGCGGGGCTTGTGGTGACGCGGCCCTGGATGATGCTGGTGATCCTGACCGCAGCCTATTGGGCCGCGACGGTCTGGGCGCTGTTGCGGTATGTCCAGCGGCGGGCCAGTTAGCGGGTGCCCAGCATCGGCGCGGCGGCGATCCACCAGTCGGGGTGATCGTGGCGGATGGCGGAGGCGGCTGCATCTGCGTGCTCGGGACCGGCGAAAAGGCCAAAGCACGTGGCACCTGAACCAGACATGCGCGCGATGAGGCAATCCCGGCTGCCGGTCAGGGCCGCGAGAACGGGTCCGATGACGGGCTGCAGTGCCTGAGCAGCCGGCTGCAGGTCATTTCGCTGATCCGTCAGCCAGCTGGCCAGCGCCGCGGCATCGTCCCATCGGGTTGGCAGCGGGTCGGGCATGGCCGGGCTTTCGCGGCGGGTGAGGGCGGCAAAGACGCGCGGGGTGGGCACCTCGACGCGCGGGTTGACCAGCACGAGCCAGGCAGGTGGAAGGGCATCGGCGGGCAGGGGGGTCAGCGCCTCGCCGATCCCGCGCAGGCGCAGCGGACGTGAAAGGAAACAGGCGGGCACGTCCGCCCCGAGGCAGGCCAGCGTGGCAGCGCCTATGGTCGCGGGGTCGCACCCCGCCACGCGCATCAATGCACGGATCGTGGCAGCCGCATCCGCCGACCCGCCGCCGATGCCCGACGCGGGCGGCAGGTTCTTCGTCAGCGTGATCGCCGCGCCCGTCACCCCCAGATGCCGCGCGGCGCGCAGGACAAGGTTGTCGTTGCCCATCGGGATGTCACCGGAAAAAGGCCCGTCGCACATAAGCGTCGGGCCCGAGGCCGCAACCGCCCCTATCCGGTCGCCGACGCCCGCGAACACCACAAGACTGTCCAGCAGGTGATACCCGTCACCCCGCTGCCCGGTGACGTGCAGCGTCAGGTTGATCTTGGCGGGCGCGAATTCAGTTGCCGGTGCCTGCGGCAGCATGCAGCGGCCTTTCGCCGTCTTCGGCCAGCACGCGGTCCAGCCCGATCTCAAGCTTGCGGCGGATGCGTATGGCCTCCTTTTCCTCGGGGTTGAACGACAGTGCGCGCCGCCACTGGAACCGCGCTTCCATCATCCTGCCCACGGCCCAATAGACATCGCCCAGATGGTCGGTCACCACCGGATCGACGGGTTCGAGGAGCGAGGCGCGCTCCATCGGCTCCACGGCCTCATCGTAACGGCCAAGGCGGAACAGACCCCAAGCCAGGCTGTCGATGATATAGCCCGAATTTGGGCTTGCTGCGACGGCGCGCTCGATCATCCCCAGGGCCTCGGTCAGCCGTTCGCCTCGGTCGATCCAGGAATAGCCGAGATAATTGAGCACCTGCGGCTGATCGGGGTTCAGTTCCAGAGCCTTGAGGAAATCGGGTTCGGCCTTGTCCCATGCCTTGCGGCGCTCGTTTGCGATGCCGCGGCCATAATAGATGGACCAATGGTCCGCTTGCGGCGCACCTGCCACCACGATTGCCTGCGTCATCGCCTCGGCGGCTTCGTCCCAGCGTTCGGCGCGGCGCAAGGCATCGCCGAGTGCCACATGCACCGACAGCCGATCTGGGTGAAGCACCGCGAGATCGCGCAGCACCTCGATTGCCGGATCGGTCTTCCCCGAGGCCTGCAGCGCCCGCGCGCGCCCGATCTGGGCCGCGAAATGAGCCCCGTCAGTGGCGGCGATCCCGGCGTAGGTTTCCACCGCCAGGTCGTGCTGACGCTGGTTTTCAAGCAGGCTTGCAGCCAACAGCACCGCTTCGGAATGGTCGGGGCGCAGCCAGGCGGCAAGGCGCGCGTAGAGCAGGGTATAGCCCGAGGAAGCTTCGCCGCTCAGTGCGGCGGCAAGACTGAAAAACACCTCCGCCATGCCGTCGGTCGCGCTTCGGACAGCGGTGTAGGGCAGCGCCTCGCCTGCCGCGAGGGCCTTCTTCATCGCCGCAATGTCGGGATCGACCTCACCGGGAAAGCTGCGCAGGAGGAGCGCAAGCGCCTCCGGTGCCTTGTCGATCTGGCTGAGTATCTGCGCCTGCGCGATCACGCCGCGCCGCATCACCCGCACCTCGCCCGCCGCACGGCCCGACAGGATGTCGTCCGCCCCCTCGAAATCGCCCACCGAGGCAAGGGCCAGCGCCTTGTGGTAGAGGCCAAAGGATTCCAACCCCGGCGCCTTGGCGATGGTATCGAACTCGCCAAGGGCAGCCGACATATTGCCCGCCCCGACCTGACCCCACGCCCTCGTAAGGCCATCCATCAGCATGCCGACGCTGCGCCCTGCGGCCATGTCGGCCAGCAGCGCCCGATAGTCACCGCGGCGGGCCTGATCTGCGATCAGCACCAGATGCGCCACCTGCGCCGGATTGGCCGCTTGCTGCCCCATTCGGCGGGCCACGGCCACGGCGCTGTCAAGGTTGCCCGCGCTGACATGGGCGGTGATTGCCCCCTCCATCAAAAAAGCGTTGGACCCGTCCGCGATCAGCGCGCGCGTATACCACTGCGCGGCCTGACGGTGGTCGTCTCGGCTGCCCGCGATGCGGGCTGCGAGATAGGCACCGGGGTCGGATTGGGCCACCACCGGGGGTGCCGCCCATACCAGCAACATCGCGCCATATAGGACCGAAGCGAAGGTGAAACGGGTCACTGGCATCTTGCCCCTCCAAACCGACATCGTAGCAACCTAGGACGGCCTGCTGACAAGGGCAATCGACACGGAAGCGTGGGGGGGCGATGGCAGGCCCCCCTCGCGCATTTGTCACATGTTGGGATAGTTCGGCCCGCCGCCGCCCTGCGGGGTTTTCCAGACGATGTTCTGGCTGGGGTCCTTGATGTCGCAGGTCTTGCAGTGAACGCAGTTCTGGAAATTGATCTGGAACCGCGCGGCCTGCCCCTCGCCGATCACCTCATAGACCCCCGCCGGGCAATAGCGCTGCGCAGGTTCGGCATATTCGGGCAGGTTCACCCGGATCGGCACGGAGGCGTCTTTCAGCGTGAGGTGCGCAGGCTGGCTTTCCTCATGGTTAGTAAAGCTGAAGGCCACGTTGGTCAGCCGGTCAAAGGACAGTTTGCCATCCGGTTTGGGATAGTCGATGGTCTTGTGATCCGCCGCCTTTCCGGTCGCCTCGGCATCCGACTTGCCATGCTTGAGAGTGCCGAACAGCGAGAACCCGACGGTGTTGGTCCACATGTCGATGCCGCCGCCCATCAGACTGGCCATCAGCCCGTATTTCGACCACAGGGGCTTGACGTTGCGCACTTTCTTCAGGTCCTGCCCGATAGGGCCCAAGCGCACTTCGGTCTCATAGCTCGTCAGTTCGTCGCCCGCCCGCCCGGCCTTGATCGCCGTGTGCGCGGCCTCGGCCGCGGCCTTGCCCGACAGCATGGCGTTGTGGTTGCCCTTGATGCGCGGGACGTTCACCAGGCCTGCGGTGCAGCCCAGCAGCGCCACGCCGGGTGCCACCAACTTGGGGATCGACTGCCAGCCCCCCTCCGATATCGCCCGCGCCCCATAGGCGATGCGCTTTCCACCCTTCAACAGCTCGGCCACCATGGGATGATGCTTGAACCGCTGAAACTCCATGTAGGGGTAGAGGTGCGGATTGGCGTAGTTCAGATGCACCACGAAACCCACATAGACCTGATTGTTCTCAAGGTGATAGATGAACGACCCGCCGCCGGCGTTCTTGCCCAGAGGCCAGCCCATCGTGTGTGTCACCGTGCCGGGGCGGTGCTTCTCGGGGGCGATCTCCCAGATCTCCTTCATGCCAAGGCCGAACTTCTGCGGGTCCTTGCCCGCCGACAGGTCGTATTTTGCGATGACCTCTTTCGCGAGGCTGCCGCGCACTCCCTCGGACAGGAACACATATTTGCCCAGCAGTTCCAGCCCGGGCTCATACCCCGGCCCCTGTGTGCCGTCCGGGTTCAGGCCGAACTCGCCCGCCACCACGCCCGCAACGCGATTGCCGTCATAGACCAGCGCGGAACAGGCCATGCCGGGGAAAATCTCCACTCCAAGCGCCTCGGCCTGCTCCGCCATCCAGCGGCAGACATTCGCCATGCTGACGATGTAGGCACCGTGGTTCGACATCAGCGGCGGCATCGGCCAGTTGGGGATACGGATCTGCCCGGCAGGCCCCAGTAAGTAGAAATTGTCCTCGGTCACCGGCGTATGGATCGGCGCGCCCATGCTGCGCCAGTCGGGCAGCAGGGCATCGAGGCCCGAGGTATCCAGCACCGCGCCCGACAGGATATGCGCGCCGACCTCAGACCCTTTCTCGATCACAACCACATTGAGGTCGGCATCCAGCTGCTTGAGGCGGATCGCCGCCGACAGGCCCGCCGGGCCAGCACCGACGATCACGACGTCATATTCCATCTGTTCGCGGGTGATCTCGGTCATGCGGCTCTCCTGCGTGGGCAATTTGCTACGGTCCGATCGGCAATGCCCCATGCCCGCCCCCACGTCAATTGCGACGAGGCGTCCCGCCCCCCCTTCGCTGCCCCTTGCAAATCGGCCCCCGCTGGGGTCAGTTGGATCACTGGACGCTGAACGGGGACATGGCTTGCGAGGGCCATGGCCTTGTCATTTTCACGAAGCGGAAGAGCGATGGAAAAGATCCCGATGACCCGCACCGGCCATGCCGTGCTGGATGACGAGCTCAAGCAGCTGAAATCGGTGGAACGGCCGGCGGTCATCCGCGCGATTGCGGAGGCGCGCGAACATGGCGACCTGTCCGAGAACGCCGAGTATCACGCCGCGCGCGAGAAGCAGAGCTTCATCGAGGGCCGGATCAAGGAGCTTGAGGCGATCCTGAGCCGCGCCGAGGTGATCGACCCCGCGCGGCTGTCGGGCGCCATCAAGTTCGGCGCCACCGTCACCCTGTCGGAAGAAGAGACGGGCGAGGAGCGCACCTATCAGATCGTGGGCGAGGCCGAGGCCAACCTGGAAGCGGGCCTGTTGAACATGCGCGCCCCGCTCGCGCGCGCGCTGATCGGCAAGGAAGAGGGCGACACCGTTGAGGTGCGCACCCCCGGTGGCACCAAAAGCTATGACGTGGTGAGCGTCCGCTACGTCTGACAAGGGGGATACGCCCGTGGCCGATCCTTCCGACAAACCGCTTGACCTGGGGGTTTATGGCCGCCCCTTGCCAATCTCGCGCAACCTGTCCGATCTGGTGGCGGGTCTGCTGGCCGTGATCTGGGTGGCGGGCGTGGTCGCTTGGCTGATGCTGGCACCGGATGAGGCGCGACCCGATGGTCTAATGGCCATGCTGATTCTTTTTTTGCCACTGGCGCTCCTGTGGGTGGCCTTCACCACCGCGCGTCAGGTCCGCACCCTTCGGGATGAAGCGCAGCGGTTGCAGGTGACCGTGGACGCGCTGCGCCACGCCTATGTCATGGCCCAGCAGACCGGCAGCCGCGGCACGGTCGAAAAGCGGCTCGACGAGATCGCGGCGGCACAGAAACAGACCGAGGCGGCGCTGTCGATGTTTGTCTCGCGCCGCGACACGGCCCTCTCGGTGCCCTCGGCCGACCGCAAGGCGGCGCTGGCGCTGCCCAGCCCCGATCTCGGTGCCGAGCAGCCCGCACTGGCGCTTGGCACCCCCGCAGAAGACATGCGCGCGCCTTTGTCGGTGGCCGATTTTGTGCGCGCCCTGCATTTCCCCGAAAATGCCGAGGACAAGGACGGATTTCGCGCCCTGCGCATCGCGCTCGAGGATCGCCGCGCCTCTAAACTCATCCGGGCGGCTCAGGACGTCCTGACACTGCTCGCGCAGGAAGGCATCTACATGGATGACCTGAAACCCGAACGCTGCCGCCCCGAGGTTTGGCGGCGCTTTGCCGCCGGGGAGCGAGGCCGGGCCGTGGCGGCCCTTGGCGGCATCCGCGACCGTTCGTCCCTGACGCTGACCGCGGCCCGGATGCGCGAAGATCCGGTGTTCCGCGACGTCGCCCACCATTTCCTGCGCTGCTTCGACCGCACGTTCCAGGATTTCGAAACCACCGCCACCGACGCCGAACTGACCGATCTTGCCGATACCCGCACCGCGCGCGCCTTCATGCTGTTCGGTCGCGTAACCGGCACGTTCGACTGATCCCTTCTTGTGTCCCCAAATATCCCCGAGTAGCCAATGGGTTCATGACACCGATGGACAGGGGGGGCGGCCGCCGCCCCATCCCACGCCCAGCCTAGACCGCGCGCACCATCGTCACCGACGCTTCGAACCCGAAAAGGTGCCGCAGCAGGCCCAGACGATGCACCCCCGCCGCCCGAAAGCCCAGCCGTTCATAAAGGGCGCGGGCCCGGATGTTGGTGTCAATCACATCCAGCCGCATTTCATGGTAGCCGCGCGTCGCGGCCAGCCGCGCCGTGGCCTCGATCAGGCCTGACCCCACGCCCTGCCCGCGCGCGGCAGGGGCAACGCATATGCCGTCGAACAGGAACCGCTCATTGTCCACCTCGCGCGACAGGCACCACAGCGCCGCACCGCGCAACAGCCCGCCGATCACGCCATAGGCCCGCATGAGGTCGCGCAGCCCGCCTCCGGCAAAGGCGCCCTGATGCGTCTTGAACCCGGCCAGTCCCAGCAGGCTGCCAGCCGCATCCAGCGCCACCACTGCGTGATCGGGCATGATCGTCGCGTCCAGATAGGCGATGGCCCGCGCATCGGGGCCCATCACGCGGCCCAGTTTCGATCCGAAGGCCTGCCAGTAGAGCTCGGCGGCGGCATGGCGCAGCGGCCCCGGCAGGCCAAAGGCGATATACACGCCCGCCGAAGATCCTGCCGGACTAGAGGGCCGCATCCTGCGCCTGAACCAAAAGAACCCCGTGGTTCTGGTCGGCATCATCATCGGTGATCACCCGCGTGGTGACCCCCGGCAGGGTGCCGAAAGCCTCCATCAGTTTCTTGGGAAACCAGGTGGAAGGCATCGCTTCAAACCCCGGCACACCGCGCAGGATCGACGATACCGCCACCGTGCACTGCGCCTTGGGCACCGCGCCATAAGCCTTGGCGCGGGCCATGGCGATTTCGGCCACCTCGGGCGATACGACGATGGTCTGTTCCACCACATCGTAGGTTTCGCGGGCGTGGTAGTCGATGTAGTAGGTGACCATTTTCGGCGTAACGCCGAAATGCACGTCATTCCGCTCGGGCAGGGCGGGGTGATACCATGTGCCCGCGGGATCGAACATGATCCGCTCCGACCCATTGATCATCATGCCAGCATGGGCACCCGATCCGTTGCTGGTGGCCAGCACGGTGAACAGGGTGATCGCGGGCGGCCCGGGATGCACATAGCGCGCGGCCCGCACCTGATCGTCCGATGCCCATTTGGGTTCGGCACCACCGCATGCGGCAAGGGTCAGCACTGCGGCAAGGCAGAGCAGGATTCGACGCATCGGTTAACTCCGGTTCAGGGCGGGCGACCGATCAGCACAGGCGGGCGCGCAGCAAAAGCAGGCTCAGGCGTTGGCAAGCGCCATGAAGATCAGCACACCCACCGAGATGCCGATACCCCACATCGTGATGCGGATGAAACCGGCAAAGGTCTTTTCATGCCCGGACACGTCCATGCTGCCCGATTTATATTCTTCCTGGTGATCTTGCCCGGCCATGTGATCCGCTCCCTTGTCCGTTTGGTTCCACTGTGGCCTTAGCCCATTCAGCCCTGACTGTGAAGCGGTGCGGGTGTCGCGAGTGGGTCAGTCGGTGCGCCAGAGCCAAGCTCCGTCTGGGCCTTCGACACGAGCCGCCTCGCCGCGCGCAGCAAGATGATTCAGATGCGCCACTGCCTCGGCCATCGCCAGCCCATATTCGCTCGTCCCGATGGCCCGGCGGTAAAGCAGCGCAAAACAGTCGCAGGCGCTGCGCGGGGTCTCGCGCAGGCCCTCGCGCAGGCGGACAAGGGCCGCCTCATGGTTGTCGATCATCTGGGCCAGCCGGTGTGGCAGGCCATTAAAAGGCAGCTTGTGGCCGGGCAGGACAAGCTGGCCATGCTCCGCCAGCGGCAGGAACCTGCGGCACGCCTCCAGCCAGTCGGCCAACGGATCGGCTTGGGGCTCTGTCGGATAAACCCCGATATTGGGCGAGATTCTGGGCAGGATCTGGTCACCGCCCAGGATGATGCCGTCGTGGGACCAAAGCGTGGCATGTTCCGGCGCATGTCCCCCGCCCGTGCGCACCACCCAGTCCCGATCGCCAAGGCGCAGCCGTTGCCCCTCGACGATCCGGCTGTAGCCAAGCGGCAAGGGCGCCACCACATCGGCAAAGTTGAACGGCCGTTCGTTCATGCGCGCGGCCAGGATGTCGGGGGCCATCCCCGCCCACCGCCAGAAGGCGACCGATTCGGGCGCGGGCCGATCCTGCACATCAAGCACAAGCATCCGCGCGTAAAGCCAGGCGGTGCGCGTGGTGATCAGTTCGGCCCCCTCTGCCTGGAACCAACCGGCAAGGCCGATGTGATCGGGGTGGTGATGCGTCGCCAGCACCCGCGCTACCGGTCGTCCGGCCAGCGGGCCGTCCCGCAGCGCCTGCCACACCGCGCGACTGCGGTTCGAGGCCATGCCGGTATCCACCAGCGTCCAGCCATCGGCATCGGCCAGCGCATAGACGTTCACATGGTCCAGCGCGATCGGCAGCGGCAGACGCATCCACAGGATGCCCGGCGCCACCTCGACGGCCTGCCCGGGCTCCGGCGGTTCGGCAAAGGGATGCCGGATGCCGGGTTCGGCGTTCACGCCGCCAGATCCGCGTCCGTCAGCGCATAAAGCCCCGCAGCCCCTTCACGCACCTGCGCCAGAAGCGCCGCATGTTCCGGCAAGAGCCGCAGGATCGCCACCCGCGCAAGTGCTGCGCGCGCTCCCTCACCCCCCTCGGCCATGGCAGAGGCCAGGTGCACATGCGCCGACAACACCCGCGCGAAGGCGCGGCAATAGGGCACGGCCCCGGCGAAGCGGTCGTTCATGTCCTGCGCCACCAGCACCTCGGTCGCCTCGCGCAATGCTTCGGAAGCATTCCAGACGGGAGTGGCCAGATCGGGCAGGCTGGCGCGCGCGGCCTCGGCCCCTGCCTGCACCTCGTCGATCAGGCGGAAAGCCGCCTCGCCCCCGTCCATCATCTTGCGGGCTACAAGGTCCATCGCCTGGATGCCGTTGGTGCCTTCATAGATGGCCGTTACGCGGACATCGCGCAGGAATTGCGCGGCGCCGGTCTCCTCGATGAACCCCATGCCGCCATGCACCTGAACGCCCTCGCTTGCGACCCAGATGCCGGTATCGGTGCAGAACGCCTTGGCGATGGGGGTCAGAAGCGCCGCGCGGGCCTGCCAGTCGGCGGAGCCCGTCGCGCGGGCCATGTCGATGGCGACGGCGCACATCAGGGCGATGGCGCGGGCGGAATGGGTTTCGGCCTTCATCTCGGCCAGCATCCGGCGCACATCGGCATGGTCGATGATCGCGCCCGACCCTGCCACCGGCGTCTGCCCCTGCTTGCGGTCGGCGGCATAGGCGCGGGCGTGCTGATATGCGGCCTCGGCCACGCTGACGCCCTGGACCGCCACGCCGAGACGCGCGTTGTTCATCATCGTGAACATCGCGGCCATGCCCTTGTGCGGCTCGCCCACCAACCAGCCCTTGGCGCCGTCATACTGCATCACGCAGGTCGGGCTGCCGTGCAGGCCCAGCTTGTGCTCCAGGCTGACCACGGACAGGGTGTTGCGCTTCCCCGGGTTGCCATCCCCATCGGGGATCAGTTTCGGCACCATGAACAGGCTGATACCGCGCGTGCCCGCCGGCGCATCGGGCAGGCGCGCCAGCACCAGATGGCAGACATTCGCGGTGAAATCGTTGTCGCCCCAGGAGATATAGATCTTCTGCCCGCTGATCGCATAGCTGCCGTCATCCAGCGGCTCCGCCCGGCTGCGCAGCGCACCCACGTCCGACCCGGCCTGCGGTTCGGTAAGGTTCATCGTGCCGCACCATTCGCCGCTGACCAGCTTGGGGATATACAGCGCCTTGATCGCGTCGCTGGCATGATGCTCCAACGCCTCGATCTGGCCCTGCGTCATCAGGGGGTTCAGTTGCAGCGACAGGCAGGCCGACCCGATCATCTCGTTCACTGCCGAGGTGACGGCCATCGGCAGGCCCATCCCGCCATGCTCGGCACTGGCGGCGATGGCGTTCCAGCCTCCCTCGACAATCGCGCGATACCCCTCTGCAAAGCCCGGCGAGGTGCGCACCACGCCGTTTTCCAGCCTTGCGGGATGTTTGTCGCCCATGCGATTCAGGGGGGCCAATACCGTTTCACACAGCTTGCCCGCCTCGGCCAGCACCGCCTCCACCGTGTCCGGCGTGGCCTCGGCGAAAAGGGGGGTGGCGGTGACCCGGTCGAAGCCCAGCACATGCCCCAGCAGGAAACGGAAATCGTCAAGCGGAGCGCGATAGGGCATGGGAACCTCGTGGTGCCTTGGCAAGCGGACGACGCCGGGCTAAGGCCCGATGCCTGCCAACAGAGTAACCCAAGGGCAGCAACCGGCAACACCAACGCTGCGTCACGGGATGAGCATGATCCAGACCATCTTACCCAGTGCCGAAGGGATCGCCGCCGCGGCCGACCTGCTGCGCCGGGGTGATCTGGTCGCCTTTCCGACCGAGACGGTTTACGGCCTTGGCGGTGATGCGCGGTCGGATGCGGCGATGGCGGCGATCTTTGCGGCCAAGGGGCGGCCCCGGTTCAACCCGCTGATCGTGCATCTGGCGGATATGGCGGCGGCGCGTGCGGTCGCGGTGTTCGACGCCCGGGCCGAGCGGTTGGCAGAGGCCTTCTGGCCCGGACCTCTGACGCTGGTGTTGCGATTGCGCGCAGATGCGGGTCTGTCGCTGCTGGTGACGGCCGACCTGCCCACGGTGGCCATCCGGCTGCCCGCACATCCGGCGGCGCGTGATCTGCTGGCGGCCTTTGGTGGTCCGGTGGCCGCACCTTCGGCCAATCCTTCGGGCCGGGTGTCGCCCACGCGGGCCGCCCATGTGATCGAAGGTCTGGCGGACCGCATCGCGGCGGTGGTCGATGGCGGGGACTGCTCGGTGGGGGTGGAATCGACGATACTGGGGCTCGACGGCCCCGCGCGCCTGCTGCGACCGGGGGGCATCGCCTCCGAGGCGCTGGAGGCCGTTCTGGGCGCGCCGCTGCTGATGGCTGATGCCGGCAACATCACGGCCCCGGGGCAGCTCGCATCGCATTACGCGCCCCTGGCCCGGGTTCGACTTCAGGTGACGCAGCCACGGCCGGGGGAGGTCTGGGTGGGCTTCGGTCCCGACTGCATGGGGTCTGCCCTGTCCCTGTCCGCGCAAGGCGACACGACCGAGGCCGCGGCGCGCCTGTTCCAGACGCTGCGCGACGCCGATAGGGTGGCGGGCCCCGAGGGCACCATCGCCTTTGCCCCGATTCCGGAAACCGGTCTGGGCCGCGCGGTCAACGACCGGCTGCGCCGCGCCGCCGCCCCGCGCTAGAACATGTCCAGCAAGCGGCGCAGATAGTCACGCTCGGCCTCGGGGCGGGCCTGTTCCCCCTGACGGCGGCGGATTTCACCCAAAAGCTCCTCGGCCCGGCGATAGACATCCTCGCCCTGCAGCATGTTGCGGTCCGATCCGATGCGCGCGCCGTCCCCGGGTTCGCGGCCAAGGGGATCGCGCGGGGCGCGCGGGTCGGCGCGGCCAAATGCCTCGCCCTGCTGGCCGTTGCCCTGCTGGCGCTGCTCTTCGGCCATGGCCTCACCCAGGGCGCGCATCCCGTCGCGCATGGCCTGCATCGCCTCGGCCTGACGGTCCAGCGCGCCGGGCAGGTCGCCGCCGCGCAGCGCCTCCTCGGCCTCGCGCATCGCGCGGTTCGCCTCGTCCAGCGCGCGGCGCCCCGCCTCGCCCTGTTCGCTGCCCTCACCGGGCAACGGGCCTTGACCCAGCTGCCCTAGCCGGTCGCGCAGACCGCGCTGCCGGTCGGCCAGCCCGCCGCCGCCCCCGCCGGGCTGATCCTGGCCGTGCTGGCCGTCACCCTGCTGGCCGTCACCCTCTTGCCCCTGGCCTTCGCCCTCTTGCCCCTCGCCTTGTTGGCCGGGCTGATTCCGGCCCTGCTGACCGTTGAACCCTTCCTGCAGCTCGCGGAAAGCCTCGTCGCTCAGCCCCTGCTGGTCGCGCAGGGTTTCGGCAAGGCCGCGCATCGCCGGGTTGCCCTGTCCGCCTTGCCCGCCCTGTCCCTGTGTCACCTGCATGTTTTCCATGAGCTGGCGCATCATCTCCATCAGCTCCTGCGCCTCGGCCATCCGGCCCTCTTCCATCAGGCGCTGCAACTCATTCAGCATCTCCTGCAACTGGTTGCCGGAAAACTCCATGCCCTGCTGGTCGCCCGACATCTGGTCCTCGGGGTTGGCCTGGGACTCCTCGGCCAGACGGCGCATGTATTCGTCCAGCGCCTCGCGCATCTCCTGCATCAGGCGGTCGATCTCGGACTGGTCGGCGCCGTTGCGCATCGCCTCGTCCAGACGGTCCTGCGCGCGGCGAAGCCGTTCGAGGGCCGAGGCAAGGTCACCCTCCTCGACCATCAGAGCAATCTCCCACAACGCCTCCGCGATCTCGTCGCGGGCCTCGGGTGTCAGGCTTGCCTTTTCCAGGTCCAGCCGCCGCATCACCACGCGCAGCTGCAGCCATGCACGTTCATTGCGCATGAAGCCGTCGGGCCGGTTCGTCACGGCCTTCAGCATCTGCGCCGACCGGGGCGCGTTCTCGCGCGTCCACAGAAGGTCGCGGCGCATCTCGATGATGGCGGCGGCCAGCGGATCAAAGAAGCGCTTGGCGGGCAACTCCATCTGGATCGGCTCGGACAAGCCGATCTGCCCGGGCGCGTCGGTGGCCGACAGGCGCACCTGCACGGGCAGGTTGGCGAAGGGATGCTTTGACACGTCCTCCAGCAGCGCCTCCTCGAAACTGGCGCGGTTGCCGCGAATGGGCAGGGGCAGGTCAAGAACAAGCGCCTCGCGTGGTTCCGGCTCGACCGCGAGGCCGAAGCGGCGCGGGATCGCCGGCACATTCAGCGTGATTTCGGCGCGGGCGGCCGTAACGCCGTGGTCATCCTCGGCCTTGAATGGCAGGCGCATCTGGCCGTTGCCCTCGCGCGTGGCCTCGCCGGTGGGGGCGATGACGGGGGCGGTGTCGGGCAGGGCGATGACCCGCCAGACCCGGCCGCCCGGGCCCTGCACCTCGATCTGCCCTGACTGTTGCAGCAGGAAGTCCTGCGCCGGGTCGGAGGCCGGGGGCACATCCGTTCCCGCGCGGCCCGATACGGTTTCGGCCAGCACAAGCTGCCCCACCTCGCCATAGAGCCGCACCTGCACGCGCGAGCCCACCGGGGCCTCGAAGGACGCGCGGTCGATGTCGTTGAGGTAAAGCGCGGGCTTGCCGGTATAGGGCGGGGGCTGCACCCAACCCTCCCACGTCGGCCCGGCCGCCAGCGCCTCGGCGGTGCCGGGGCCAAGGCCGGTGACCGAGGCCGCGCGCCAGAGCGAGCCGAACAACAGGGCCATCACAAAGGCCGTCAGCGCCATGTAGCGCAGGCCATAGGGATCGCGCCGCGCCAGCCGCAGGTCGGGGGCCACGGGGCGGGCGGTGGCGGCGCGGTCGGCCATGCGGCGGCGGTGCACGGCCCAGACGGCGGCCGACGCCGGATCTGCGGACCCGATGGCCTGCGTGTCGGCCAGTGTGGCCAGCGGCTGGCCGGGCAGGGTGGCGTCAATGCGCGCCACGGCCTCGGCGCGGTCGGGCGCGCGAAAGGCGCGCAGGCCCGACCACAGCGCCCATCCCGCCCCGCCAAGGGTCGACACCATCCCGATCCACACTGCCTCCACCGGCAGCATGTCATGCAGACCGAAGGCCAGCGCCGACAGCGCGGCGATTAGGATGCACCAGAGAGGCCAAAACGCCCGCGTCAGGCGCTCGGCCCAAAGTCCCGCCAGCGTGGCGGCAAGCGGCAGTTTCAGGCGCGAGAGGGTGGCGGTGTTCAGGCTGTCGGTCATGCCTCTGGTCCGTTGGGGCGGCCCGCGGGGAATGCCACGTTCACAGCCATTCGGGGATGGTATCGCGTTTCAGCATCTCGTCAAATGTCGGACGCGCGCGAATGACCGCAAAGTGATCCCCCTGAACCAAAACCTCGGGCACCAGCGGGCGCGAGTTGTATTCCGATGCCATCACCGCGCCATAGGCCCCCGCCGACCGGAAGGCCACCAGATCGCCCTCGGCGAGGTTTGGCAGGGACCGGCCCTTGGCGAAGGTGTCGCCCGTCTCGCAGACCGGGCCAACCACATCAAAGACACGCGGTTCGATAGCAGGTGCGGGTTCGATCACCGGCACGATGTCATGGTGCGCCGCATACATCGCCGGGCGCACCAGATCGTTCATCGCGGCATCGAGGATCAGGAAATCGCGCCCCTCGCCCGCCTTGACCCAAATCACCCGCGACACCAGCACCCCGGCATTGCCCGAAATCAGCCGGCCAGGCTCGATTTCGATCTCGCAGCCAAGATGACCCACGCTGCGCTTGATAAGGTCGCCATAGTCCATCGGCAGGGGCGGCGCGTCATTTCCGCGCGTGTAGGGGATGCCAAGGCCGCCACCGAGGTCCAGCCGCTCGATGGAATGACCGTCAGCGCGCAGGATGGCCGTCAACTCGGCCACCTTGGCATAGGCCAGGGCAAAGGGCTCCAGTTCGGTCAACTGGCTGCCGATATGCACGTCGATGCCGATGACCCGCAGACCCGGGAGGCGTGAAGCCTCGGCATAGACCTCGCGGGCGCGCGTGATGGGGATGCCGAACTTGTTGTCCTTCTTGCCGGTGGCGATCTTTTCATGCGTCTTTGCATCCACATCGGGGTTCACCCGGATGGTGACGGGCACCGTGGCGCCCATGCTGGCGGCCACCTCGGACAGCGCGCGCATCTCTGGCTCGCTTTCCAGGTTCATCTGGCGGATGCCGCCTGCGATGGCCAGCCGCATCTCCTCGCGCGTCTTGCCCACGCCCGAGAACACGATGCGCTCGCCCGGCACTCCGGCGGCCTTGGCCCGCAGGTATTCGCCGCCCGACACCACATCCATCCCGGCGCCCAGATCGCCGAGCAGTTTCAGCACAGCGATGTTGGACAGCGATTTGACCGCAAAGCACACCAGATGCGGCATGGGCGACAGCGCCTCGGTGAACAGGCGGTAATGGCGGGTCAGGGTGGCCGCAGAATAGCAATAGAAAGGCGTGCCGACCGCGGCCGCGATGTCGGTGAGCGACACGTCCTCGGCATGCAGGATACCGTCACAATAGAGGAAATGGTCCATGATGCGCCCGCGTTGACCGTGCCGTCACCACCTAGGCCAAAACCCGCGCCAAGGCAAAGCCCCGTGATACCGACACCAGGGGCGCCTCCCCTCCCCCTCGTGGGGAGGGGATGGGGGTGGGGGCGCTTGCGTGGTCAGTGCCGGAAATCCGACCCTGCGCGGTCAAGAATCTCCATCACGTCGGCAAGATGGCGCGCGGCCTGGCCGGGGTAATTCTCGGCCTCCTGTGCTACCTTTTCGGCCACCGGGTCGGGAAGGTGGCGCAGCGGGTGGCCGGTCTGCAACGCCCGGATATAGGTCTCGGCCGCGCGCTCGAAATAATAAAGCCTGTTCCAGGCATCCGCCACGTCCGTCCCCAGCACGAGGACGCCGTGGTTGCCCATCACCATCACCTTGTGGCGCGGATCGGCCAGAAGGGCAGCGCAGCGCGTGCCCTCCGCCTCAAAGGCCATGCCGCCGTAATGATCATCCACCACCACCCGGTCGTGAAAGATCGCGGTGTTCTGGTCAATGGCGGGCAGGCGGCTGTCGGCAAGGCTGGCCAGCACGGTGGCGTGGATCGAATGCACGTGCATCACGCAGGTCGCATGGGGGCATGCACGGTGGATGGCCCCGTGCAGGCCCCAGGCGGTGGGATCGGGCGCATCGGGGCCGTCCATCGTCGCGGGATCATTCGCATCCAGCAGCAACAGGTCCGACGCGCGGATCAGTTCGAAATGACGCTGGTTCGGGTTGATCAGGAACCGCCCCTGCCCAAGGTCCAGCGAGAAATGGTTGGCCACAGCCTCGTTCATCCCCAGCCGCGCGCACCAGCGAAAGGCGGCGGCGAGCTGTTCCCGCTCGGCGCGGTGGGTGAGGTTGGGGGGCGGCGTAAGGGCGTTCATGGGAACCTCCGTCTGTTATGATCCTGCGCCGGTAAGGCCTTGCGCGCAAGTCAGGCGCGCGGACGCGACCGCAGAAACAGCATCAGCGGCAATCCGCAGCTGACCCCGATGCAGAATGTCGCAGGGATCGCCAGGATCAGAACCCAGTCGCGCCGGGACCGCGCCTCGGCCACCACCCAGACGGTAAGGGCTATGGCCGCAATTGTCAGGTCCCATGTCAGGCCGGTGGTCGAGGCATTCACGTACCATGCGTCGATCAGGCCGCCGAGCCCTGTGCCCGTCTCGCTCAAGTAGCGGACGAACCAGTACATCGGATGCACGGCCCCCCAGACCGCCAGCCCCAACCAGACCCAGCGCAGCGGCGTCATTTGCGATAGACCACGCCGGCGCGGGCCTGACCCGAAACAGTGATGCCATCCTTCGTCGGGGCAGGCGCCTCGGGCGGGCCATCGGCCCCGCAGGCAGCCAACAGCAGCAGAGCGATCAGGAGTTTCGGCATGATGTCCCCTTACGTTATCCCGACACTACCTTAACCCAGCAGCGCCTGCCAGCGCGCCACCTGCTCACGCACCCTGACCGGCGCCGTCCCACCGTAGGATGTGCGCGAGCGGATCGAGTTTTCCACCCCAAGCACGTCGAAAACCCCTGCCGTAATCGCCGGATGCACGCCCTGCATCTCGGCCAGCGCGAGGTCGGGCAGGTCGCAGCCAAGGGCTTCCGCCCGCGCCACCAGCGTGCCGGTCACATGATGCGCCTCGCGGAACGGCAGGCCCAGTTCCCGCACCAGCCAGTCGGCGAGATCGGTCGCGGTAGAGAAACCCGATGCGGCAGCGGCGCGCAGGGTGTCGCGGTTGGCGGTCATGTCGCCCACCATGCCGGTCATCGCGGCAAGGCCCAGCATCAGGCTGTCGGCGGCGTCGAACACCTGTTCCTTGTCCTCCTGCATGTCCTTGGAATAGGTCAGCGCCAGGCCCTTCATCACCGTCATCAGAGCCACGTTTGCCCCCATGATCCGCCCGAGCTTGGCGCGCAACAGCTCAGCCGCATCGGGGTTCTTCTTCTGCGGCATGATGCTGGACCCCGTGGTCCAGCGGTCCGACAGGCGCACAAAGCGGAACTGCGCGGAGGACCAGATCACAAGCTCTTCGGCAAAGCGGCTCAGGTGCATGGCGCAGATGCTGGCGGCCCCCAGAAACTCCAGCGCGAAATCCCGGTCACTCACGGAGTCAAGGCTGTTGGCCGTGGGCCGGTCGAACCGCAGCGCCGCCGCCGTCATGTCGCGGTCGATGGGAAAGGACGTGCCCGCCAGCGCCGCCGCCCCCAGCGGGCATTCGTTCATCCGCGCGCGGGCATCCGCGAACCGCCCGCGATCACGCGCCAGCATCTCCACATAGGCCAGCATGTGATGGCCCCAGGTCACGGGCTGCGCGGTCTGGAGGTGCGTGAAGCCGGGCATCGGCCAGTCGGCCCCCGCCCCGGCCTGCGCCAGAAATGCGCGCATCAACGCGGTAGTCCCGGCAATGGCCGCATCGCACTGCTCACGCACCCACAGCCGGAAATCCACCGCCACCTGGTCATTGCGGCTGCGCGCGGTGTGCAGCCGTCCGGCAGGCGCGCCGATGATCTCGCGCAGTCGGGCCTCCACGTTCATGTGAATGTCCTCATATTCCACCCTGAACGGGAAACTGCCCCCCTCGATCTCTGACAAGACGGTGAGCAGCCCTTCCCCGATGGCCACGGCATCGCTATCCTGCAGGATGTTGCATGCGGCGAGCATCGCCGCATGCGCCCGGCTTCCTGCAATGTCGTGCGGGGCAAGCCGCTGGTCGAACCCGATCGAGGCATTGATGGCCTGCATGATCGCGTCTGGCCCGGCGGCGAAACGCCCCCCCCACATGGCATTTGTCTGGGTCGTGTCGGTCATGGTCGGCCCCTGGAGGTGTCATGCGGAACTGGTTTGCGGCTCTCTACACGTTGGCGGTGCTTGCCGCCACCCCGGCGGCGGCCGACCGCGCGGCGGCTGTGGCCGCACAGGCAGGCGATATGCGCAGGCTGGTGCTGCATGCCGAACCCCAGCCGATGCCGCAGGTCCCGCTCGCGGGTCTGACCGATGAGCCGCGCGACCTCGACGAATGGCGCGGGCAATGGATCGTGGTGAACTTCTGGGCAACCTGGTGCGCCCCCTGCCGCAAGGAGATGCCCACGCTCGACGCGCTCGCCGCCATCGGCCTGCCGGTGATCACGGTGGCCACCGGGCGCAACCCGGTTCCCGCCATCGAACGCTTCTGGGCCGAGACGGGCATCACCCACCTGCCCGCCCTGCGCGACCCTAAATCCGCTATGGCGCGGCAGATGGGCATTTTCGGCCTGCCGGTGACGGTGATCCTTGATCCCGCTGGGCAAGAGGTCGCGCGTCTGACCGGTGATGCCGACTGGTCTTCGCCCGAAGCGCGTGCCGTCATATCGGCGCTGAAAGAATAGGGGGCTTTGCCCCCTCGGCGCGTGCCGCGCCTCACCCCCAGGATATATGGGGACAGAAGAAACCCTGACTTCTTCTGTCCCCAAATATCCCACGGGGGGTGCGGGGGGTGTGAAACCCCCCGCTGCCGACGGATCAGACGAAGAACTGGCCGCCGTTGGCGCTGATAGTCGAGCCTGTGATGAAGCCGGCGTCTTCCGATGCCAGGAACACGACGATCCGCGCGATTTCCTCGGGCTCGCCCAGGCGGCCCACAGGGATCTGCGGGATGATGCGTTCGTTCAGGACCTTCTCGTCGATGGCACGCACCATCTCGGTGCCGATGTAGCCAGGGCAGATCGCGTTGACGGTGATGCCCGCGCGGGCACCTTCCTGCGCAAGGGCCTTGGTGAAGCCCAGGTCCCCCGATTTGGCGGCCGAATAGTTGGCCTGTCCAGCTTGACCTTTCTGGCCGTTGATCGAGCTGATGTTGATCACCCGCCCGAATTTGCGGTCGCGCATGCCGGTCCAGAGCGGGTGGGTCATGTTGAACAGGCCGGTCAGGTTGGTGTCGATCACCTCTTTCCACATCCCAGGCGTCATCTTGTGGAACATGGCGTCGCGGGTGATGCCCGCGTTGTTCACCAGCACGGCCACCGGGCCCAGATCGGCCTCGACCTGCACGATGCCCTCGGCGCAGGCGTCATAGTCGGCGACCGACCATTTGTAGGTCGGGATACCCGTTTCGGCGGTAAAGGCCGCCGCGGCCGCCTCGTTGCCGGCATAGTTTGCGGCGACCGTATAACCGGCAGCCTTCAACGCAACGGAAATGGCCGCGCCGATCCCACGCGAGCCTCCGGTGACAAGGGCAACTTTCGACATGTATTCTCCTCCCCGAGAATGGCTTCGGTAATATCGTTATCTTTCAAGAAGCGCGGGCGCAAGATCATTGCGCCCGCTTGGTGGTTGTAGCGAAGGCGATCAGCGCTCGATGCAGAGCGCGACACCCATCCCGCCGCCGATGCACAGGGTTGCGAGGCCCTTTTTCGCGTCACGCCGGATCATCTCGTGGATCAGCGTGTTCAGGATGCGCGCGCCCGAGGCCCCGATCGGGTGGCCGATGGCGATGGCGCCGCCGTTCACGTTGACGATGGCCGGGTCCCAGCCCATGTCCTTGTTCACCGCGCAAGCCTGTGCGGCGAAGGCCTCGTTCGCCTCGACCAGGTCGAGGTCGCCAACCTTCCAGCCGCATTTGGCCAGCGCCTTGCGGCTGGCATGGATCGGACCCACGCCCATGATCGAAGGGTCCAGCCCCGCCGTGGCATAGCCCGCGATGCGCACCAGCGGCGTCAGTCCGCGTTTGGCAGCCTCGGCCTCGGACATCAGCATCACGGCGGCGGCGCCGTCATTGAGGCCGCTGGCATTGGCGGCGGTCACCGAGCCGTCCTTGACGAAGGCGGGGCGCAATTTCTGCATGCTGTCCAGCGTCGCGCCGTGGCGGATGTATTCATCTTGGTCCACGACCACATCGCCCTTGCGGGTCTTGACGGTAAAGGGCGTGATCTCGTCCTTGAACCGGCCGGCTTTCTGCGCGGCTTCGGCCTTGTTCTGGCTTTCCAGCGCGAACTGGTCCTGCATGTCGCGGCTGATCTGCCATTGGTTGGCCACGTTTTCGGCCGTCTGGCCCATGTGGTAGCCGTTGAAGGCATCCCACAGACCGTCCTTGATCATCGAGTCGACGAAGTTCAGGTCGCCCATCTTCTGACCCGCGCGCAGATGCGCGACATGGGGGCTCAGGCTCATGCTTTCCTGACCACCTGCGATCAGGATCGCCGCGTCGCCCAGCTGCACATGCTGTGCGCCCAGTGCCACTGCCCGCAGGCCCGATCCGCAGACCTGGTTGAGGCTCCATGCGCTTGCCTCCTTGGGAAGCCCCGCCTTGATATGCGCCTGGCGTGCCGGGTTTTGCCCCTGTCCTGCGGTCAGCACCTGACCGAGGATCGTCTCCTCCACCTCGGCCTTGTCCACCCCTGCGCGGGCCACGACCGCCTCGATCACGGCGGCACCAAGGTCATGGGCGGGGGTGTTGGCGAAAGCGCCGTTGAAGCTGCCGACGGCTGTGCGCGCCGCCGAGACGATCACCACATTGGTCATCTGCTGGTCCTTTCCGTTGCCGGTTCCAGGCAGAGATCGCCTCCGCCTCCTCCGGGTTCGGGCTTAAGGCGGCAGGGTCCAAAAAGCAATCGCAGAGCGGCGGCGTGGATGCCGCAGGGGCTTGCCGCGAGGCGGGGTGACACTAGGCACGTTTCAAAATTCTGTTGGAGGGGCAGCCGCCGAGTGTCCAGCCGACGGGTGACCGCAGGAAAGGCCGGGTTAGGCAAGGCGACGCGCTGGTTCCTCCATCCAGGCCGGGCGAACTGTGGGCGAGCCAAACAGATAGCCCTGCATCGCCCCGATGCCCGCCATCTGCAGCCACGCAGCATCCTCGGGCGTCTCGACTGATTCGGCCACCGTCACCATGTCGAAATGCCGCCCCACTGACATCAACGCCTGCGTCAACGCCTGGTTGTCGGAATCCCGCGCGATGCCTCGGATGAACTGGCCGTCGATCTTGAGGATATCGAAGCAGAAATCGCGCAGATGCCGAAATGAGGTATAGCCCGACCCGAAATCGTCCAGCGCGAATGCCACGCCTTCGGCCTGCAATTCATCCATGAACGTGGTCACGATCTCGGGTACCAGCATGGCCGAACTTTCGGTGATCTCCAGGATCAGCCGTTCACCCACCGTGGGATGTGCCCCAAGGCCGCGCTTGAGCACCCGCCGCCAGCGCGGATAGCCGATGGAACGGGCCGACATGTTCACCGCAAGGCGCAGCATCGGATGCGCGGCGAGCGCCGCCAGACCGATCTCGAGGGCGGCGCAGTCGATCTGCCGGCCAATTTCAGTCACCTCGACAGCGCCGATGAAGTCGCGCGCAGGGATCGCCCGGCCGGTCGGGTCCAGCACCCGGATCAGCCCCTCGTGGAACGCCACGCGGAGCGGGTCGGACCCGAGCACCACTGGCTGATAGGCCAGCCGCAGCCGCCCCTGGTCCAGCGCCAGCCGCACCATGTCGATCGTGCGGCGGTCCTGTTCGGCGATGGCGGCGGCCAGCGGGCTGACCTCATCGCGCGTGATGTCCGCCAATGGTCTGCGCCTGTTGCCCTGCATCTGCCGCCCTCCGACCTGTCGCGTTCCCCTCAACGTCGTCAGGATTGCGCCACAGGCGTAAATGGCTGGTAAATTTTCCCGGTTCGTTCCAGTTTTAGGCAAAACGCCCGAAGGAGCCCGCCGCCATGCCCGCCCCCACGTCAAGATGCCCCTGGTGCGGCACTGACCCGCTTTACACAGCATATCACGACCGCGAATGGGGCGTGCCGCAACATGACCCGCGGGCGCTGTGGGAGCTTTTGACGTTGGAGACGTTCCAGGCAGGCCTGTCCTGGATCACCATCCTGCGCAAGCGCGAGGGGTTTCGCCGCGCCTTTGCCGGGTTCGACCCCGCCATTGTGGCGACGTGGGGCGAGGATGACATCGCCCGGCTCCTGTCAGACCCCGCGATCGTGCGTCATCGGGGCAAGATCTCGGGCACTATCGCATCTGCGCGCGCCTTTCTGCGCGTCAAGGGCGAGGGTGGCTTTGCTCCCTTCGTGTGGGCTTTCGTCGGTGACCGTCCGGTGCAGGGCCACCGCGCCGCGATGGCCGAGGTGCCGGCGACAACAGCCGCCGCCGAAGCCCTGTCGCGGGCTCTGAAGTCGCGCGGCTTTGGTTTTTGTGGACCTACGGTGACCTACGCGTTCATGCAGGCGGCGGGGATGGTGAACGACCATCTGACCAGTTGCCACCGGCATGATGAAGTGGCGCTGCTTGGGTCGGCGCACGGGAATTGAGACCGGATGCGTGAGGTGCGGTCCACGCAGCCGCGCGCCGGTTAATGGCGGTTTCGGGGTGTGGCTTGCGGTGCACGCGGCGGTAGGGCGAAGCGCTGCGGCGGGGCGAACGGCATCGACCTTGCCGCCGCCGCCGCCGGATGGCATCACGACGAGCGGAGAACATGATGCCGCTGACCCGCCCCCGCGCCACGCTGATCGGATTCACCGCCGTGCTGATGTGGTCACTGCTGGCAGTTTTCACCGTGGCCACCGCACCCGTGCCGCCGTTCCTGCTGAACGCGCTGACATTTGCCGTGGGGGGCGCAATTGGCCTGGTCTGGGTGGCGTTCGGGGCGGGGTTCGGGTCGCTGCGCGCGGTGCCTTGGCTGGTCTATGCCTTCGGCACGGCGGGGCTGTTCGGGTATCATGCGCTGTATTTCTCGGCGCTGCGTCTGGCCCCGGCGGCCGAAGCGGGGCTGATCGCCTATCTCTGGCCACTGCTGATTGTACTGTTTTCGGGCCTATTGCCGGGTGAGCGGTTGCGGGCCCTGCACATCGCCGGGGCGGGGCTGGCCTTTGCCGGTGCGGCGCTCCTGGTATTGCGGGGCGGCGTGGATTTCGCTGCGGGCGCCGTGCCGGGCCTGGTTCTGGCATTCCTGTGCGCGGTGACCTGGGCGGCCTATTCGGTGGCCTCGCGATCTCTCGGGCGGGTGCCGACGGAAAGCGTTGCGGTGTTCTGCCTCGCGACGGCCATCCTGTCGGCGTTGGCACATTGGCTGGTAGAAACACCGGCCTGGCCGCAGGGCGCGTTGGGTTGGCTGGCGGTTCTAGGGCTTGGGCTCGGTCCGGTAGGACTGGCCTTCTTCACCTGGGACATCGGGATGAAGCAGGGAAACATCCAGATGCTGGGCGTCGCGTCCTATGCCGCGCCGCTGCTGTCCACACTTGCGCTGGTTGCAGCGGGGATTGCCCCCGCCACCCCCACCCTGATGGTTGCCGCCCTGATGATCACAGGCGGTGCCGTGATCGCCGCACGCGCCGGGCTTTGACGGCGCCCGTGCTCAATGTTGTGACAGGCGCGAGATTTCCTCTTTCAGCTTCAGCTTCTGCTTTTTCAGATCCGAGATCTTGAGGTCATCCGACCCCGGATGCCGCTGCTCCTTCTCCACCATCTCGGACAGGTTTTCATGTTTGCGGCGCAGTTCCTGCAGATGCGAAGCGATGGTCATGCGATACCTCCTGTGATGTGAAGCTCATGTGACGAGTGGATCACAAGACCCGAGTCGTGTCACGCCAATCCCGCCCCGATATCCACAGCATTCATCCAAAACGGTCGATTGCCGCCCCGTTGCGCAGAATGACGCGGGCTTCATCGGTGTCGTCTTCGTGGTCGCCCTGATGTGTGGCCCCAGCGTGCAACACCAGCGGCGCCAAAAGGCGCAGCGGCCCCCGCCCGCCCTTTCGCGCCCGCAGGACCACTCGCACCGCGGCGCGCCCCTCGCGCGGGGCAAGCGGCAGGATCGCGACGGAGCCAAGGCGGCCCTCCGCTGCCGCCAGCACCGGGGCAAGCCGATCCGCCCCCACGATCAGGGTGAGCCATCCGCCCGACCGCAGGCGTTGCGCCGCGGTCGCCACCCAGGCGGCCAGCGGTGTCGCCTCGCGCAATGCGACCTCGCGGCCCGCATCCCATGCGGGCGAGCCAGCGCCGGGCGGATAATAAGGGGGATTGGCGATCACATGGTCGAAATCACGGCGGAGTGCACGAGGCATGTCGGCGACATCGCCGATCTCAACCTCCACCTGCAGGCCGTTGCGCGCGGCATTTGCGCGCGCCAGCATGGCATAGCCGGGCTGCACCTCCACCCCCGACAGCCGAAGCCCTGGCACCCGCAGACCGAGGGACAGCATCGCCGCCCCTGCGCCGCATCCGAGGTCCAGCACCGCCTGTCCCGAAACGGCCGGGCAGGCGGCGGCCAGCAGGATCGGATCGGTGGCCGCGCGGTATCCGCGCGCGGGCTGCCACATCCGCAGGCGGCCGCACAGAAAGGCATCGTCGGTCAGCGCCCCAAGGCCATGGCCTTCGGGTGGTGCGTGATCCTCGGGCGTCGTGGTCATAGCCCCGTGGGAATGCCGTTGTCGGCCAGCACCACGCGGGCGAGGAACAGATCCTCATCGCGCACCATCAGGCGGCGCGGAAAGGCGCCGATGGACCCTTCCAGCACGCTCATGTGGACGTCCAGCGGATAGGTCTCTATATCCTCGCCGGACAGGAGTGCGGTTGCCCAGGCGATGACGGTCGGATCGGTTGTGCGCAGAAGCTCTTTCATGCCATCGAGATAATGGGCCCGATGCGGCCTGTCGAGCCTGCCTGGGGGGCGTCATGGGTCTGGATCACCGCGCCGAGAAACCGCACGACCGTCTGGCCGCGCATCTGGAGGCGGACATGGCGGCGGTCAACGCGCTGATCCGCGCGCGGATGGAAAGCCGCCACGCGCCGCGCATCCCCGAGGTGACGGCGCATCTGGTCGAAGCGGGGGGCAAGCGGCTACGCCCGCTGCTGACGCTGGCCGCCGCCCGCCTGTGCGGCTATCGCGGCGACCATCACATCCGGCTGGCGGCGACGGTGGAATTCATCCACACGGCCACCCTTCTGCACGACGATGTGGTGGACGAAAGCACGCGCAGGCGCGGGCGGCCCACGGCCAACCTGTTGTGGGACAACAAATCCTCGGTGCTGGTGGGCGACTACCTTTTTGCGCGGGCGTTCCAGCTGATGACCGAGACGGGCAGCCTGCGCGTGCTCGACATCCTCGCCAATGCCAGCGCCACGATCGCCGAGGGCGAGGTGCTGCAACTGACGGCCGCGCAGAACCTGGCCACCGACGAGGGCGTCTATCTGCAGGTGGTGCGCGGCAAGACGGCCGCGCTGTTCGCGGCGGCGACCGAGGTAGGCGGCGTGATCGCCGGGGCGCCCGAGGCGCAGGTGCGCGCGCTTTTCGACTACGGCGATGCGCTGGGGATCGCGTTCCAGATCGCGGATGACCTTCTGGACTATGGCGGTGCGGATGCGGCCATCGGCAAGAACACCGGCGACGATTTCCGCGAACGCAAGGTGACGCTGCCGGTGATCAAGGCGGTGGCACGGGCCGATGCCGAAGAGCGCGCCTTCTGGGTGCGGGTGATCGAAAAGGGCGACCAGGCCGAGGGCGATCTGGACTGGGCGCGTGCGATCATGGCGCGGCATGGGGCCATGGAAGGCGCGCGGGCCGAGGCGGTGATCTGGGCGGATCGGGCGCGCACGTCCCTGGCCGTGCTGCCCGACGACCCGATCCGGGCCATGCTGGACGAACTGGCGGATTACGTGGTGGCGCGGCTGCGCTGACCCGATGCGCGGTCAGAGCCAGTTTCCCATCAGCACAAAGGCCGACCAGTAATAGGGGTGCGCATATCCCTGCGGCGCCTCGGGTGCGTCCAGCGCCCGCGCGGCGCGCGTCCCGCCCGTCCCCGCCCCATCGCCGCGCAGCATCGCGATCTGCGCGCGGCGCAGCGCCTCGGCCTTGTCCAGCCCCTCCGCCATCATCCCGGCGTAGAAATCGCGCATCAGCGCGGGCGTCGCCGCATCCGACACCGGCCAGAGCGAGGCCATGACCGCCCCCGCCCCGTTCAGCTGCGCCGTCGCGGCAAAGCCGTCGATCTCGGACCCGTCGCCGCCCCGCGCCGTCTGGCAGGCCGAGAGCGTGAGCAGGTCCACCCCCTGGAACCGCAGCGCGCGCGTGGACCGGATGCGCGACAGCGGCAGGTGGCTGCCATCGCCCAGCAGCAGGAAACTGTCATCCTCGCGCCCGGGCATCAGGTTGAAATGGCTCGCGATATGCAGCACGCTGGGTTTGCGCAGCAGGCTGCGGCGCAGCGACCGTTCGTCAAAGCCCGCGTCCAGCACCGTCTCGCCCGCCAGCACCCCGCCAAAGATCGCATCCAGTTCGGCCCGCACCCCCGGCAAGGCCGAAAATCCCGGATGGGCGGCGGTCACGCCGAAACCTGCGGTGGCCTCGGGCGTGCGTGCCGCCGCGAGGAATTGCGTGGGCACCGCAGGCGTATAGATCGCCAGCGCGAAGCGTTCGACCAGATAGCCCTGCCCGTCATGCAGGGCGGCAAAGGGCACGTATCGTAGAAATCCGTCGAGGTTCAGCATCACGACCTCGGTGCCGCTATCGGCCAGGTCCTGTGCGACGGGGGCGAACAGCACCTGATAGAGCCCCTGCAGATGATTGTCGGCCTCGGGCGACACTTCCTCCAGCGCTTGCAAGGCCTCCAGCACCCGGCGCGCCAGATCGGCGCGGGGCAGTTGCACCTCGCGGTGCAGGGTCAGGCCGGGCAGGGTCAGGAACAGATGCGTGGACTGGTCGAGGGCCGCGATCTGCAGGATTGCCGCGGGCCGGTCCAGTGTCGCCAGCACGGCCTGATAACTGCCCACGGCATCGAATTGCACCTGCATCGCGGGCCGCGCGGTGTCTGGCGCCTGCGCCAGAAAGGCCGCCACCTCGGCGTCAAAGCGGTCGGCGGCGGCCTGTAGCGCCTCTTGCAGCACAAAGGCCTGGTCCTCCTCGGCCTCGGTCGCCTCGCCGGCCTCGATCCGCGCCAGCATCGCGCGCAATTCGCGTTCCGCCGCCACCGGCTGCACCGACAGCGCGTCCAGCCGCGCCTCCTCTGACAGCTCAACATCGGTCAGGATGGCGCGGGTCTGGCTTAGGCCGCCCCCGTCGCGGCGCAGGAATTCAAAGACCTCCTCCTCCTTTTCCATGTTCAGCACGGCCTGCGCCTCGGATATCCTGCCTTGCGCGATCAGAAGGTCGGCAAGGCTCTGATACAGCCTGCGCCACTCTTTCTGACTGGCCGCCACATCCTGCGCGCCGGTGATCGTGTTGGCCGCCCGGATCTCCTGCTGCGCGTTCACCGCCATCTTGCCAAAGAAGATCGCCCGCTCGACCTGCCCCTTCATGGCAAAGGCGCGGCTCAGAAGCTCGAAGTTCCATCGCTGGTCCGACAGCATCTGTTGGCGGTTGGCCGCAATGTAGGGCAGCGCCCGCATCGCCCAGAGGATCGCCTCGTCGGCCTTGCCCTCCTCGACCGCGACCAGCCCCATGTTGATGCGCAGCTTTGTCGTGTTCTCATGGAAACTCCCGTGCTGCGGCTCGATGATCGCGAGGGCGCGCTTCTGCCACGCGCGGGCACGGGGGTAATCCTTCATCCGGGTATAGACCCAGCCGATGTTGGTCGAGAGGTATCCCACCGACAGGCTGTCCGGCCCCGCCGTCCGGGTGTGATGGTCCAGCGCCACGGCATAGGCGCGCAGGGCTGGGCCGAATTCGGACATGCTTTCCCGGCTCATCCCCTCGGCCCAGAAGGTGCCGGCCATGCCCGCCTCATCGGGCGGCGACATCCCGGCATAGATCGCGCGGGCCGCCTCGATCGCGCGCAGGCTTTCGGGATAGCGCGACAGGTTCTGCAGGGCCACTGCACGGTCATCCAGCGCCACGGCCGCCAGCTGGCGCGCGAAGGGGTCATCCGCCACCCCCCGCGCGATCCCGCCCGCGATGTCGGCCTGGCGCAGCGCACCCTGATAATCGCTGAGACCGTTCATCACGCGGCCCGCCATGATGGCCGCTACAGCGGCATTGGTCGTCGCCCCGTCGCGACGCAGGAAACCGCTCTGCGCGTCGCGGTAAAATGGCAGGGCGGCCCGCAGACGCGGCTCGACCCATTCCGTCGTCAGCGCATAGCCGACATCCATCGCTGCCTGGGGATCGCCCTTGCGGGCGGCGGACAAAAGGGTGGGGTCGATCGACGCCAGCGGATCGTCGGCGGCACGCAACGGCATCGCCAGCAGGACCAGCGCGGCAAGCAAGACCAGAAGTCGGGTCATGGAGTTGGGCCGGTGCATGCGATCCTCATCAAACAGGATACGGCTGCGTGACGCGGAGGCAACCCCGCCTGCATAGCGCGACGGGATTTGTCATGCGGGATCAGACAGCCAGGGCCGTGGTCTTGACCACCGTGCGAAGCGCGAACGACGACTGCATTTGTGCCACGCCCGGCAGGCGGGTCAGATACTGGCGGTGGATGCGCGCGAAATCCTCGGTGTCCTGTGCCATGATCTTCAACAGGTAATCCGCCGTTCCCGCCATCAAGTGGCATTCGAGAACATCGGGCACGCGCGCCACCTCGCGCTCGAACGCATCCAGCAAGTCGTCGGTCTGACCCTGCAGGGTAATCTCAACATAGACGGTGGTGGGCCGTCCCATCCGCCGCGCGTCCAAAAGGGCGACATACCCTGCGATAAACCCTTCGTCCTCCAGCCTCTGTACCCGGCGGTGACAGGCCGAGGGAGACAGGTTGATGCGTTCCGAAAGCTCGGCATTCGTGATCCGCCCCTCTTTCTGCAGCACGGACAGGATGCGGCGGTCGGTTGCGTCCAGATCAGACATCGCGGCGGATTCTTTCGGCATCGGGGGGTTTTGCCGTGGAACCTACCGCCAACCAAGCGTTGCGTCACGCAGAATCCAAGACATCTCCAGCCGCATCGCTGCATCATTTCCCTGACAGGATGGAGGATCGAGATGCTCATAGGATGCGTCAAGGAGATCAAGCCGCAGGAATTCCGCGTCGGGCTGACACCCGATGCCGCGCGCGAGGCGGTGGGGCAGGGCCATGATGTGGTGGTCGAGGTGGGCGCCGGCCTCGGGGCGGGGTTCGCCGATGCCGACTATCTGACGGCGGGGGCGCGGGTGGTGGAGACGGCGACCGAGATCTTTGCCAATGCCCAGCTTGTCATCAAGGTCAAGGAACCCCAGCCTGAGGAACGCGCGCAACTGCGCGAGGGGCAGGTGCTGTTCACTTATCTGCATCTTGCCCCCGACCCCGACCAGGCCCGCGACCTTCTGGCCTCGGGCGTGACTGCCGTCGCCTATGAGACGGTGACCGACCGGGCGGGCGGGCTGCCCCTTCTCGCGCCGATGTCCGAGGTTGCGGGGCGACTCGCACCGCAGGTGGGGGCCTGGGCGCTGCAAAAGGCCAATGGCGGGCGCGGGGTGCTGATGGGCGGCATTCCGGGCGTGGCTCCGGCGCGGGTGGCGGTGATCGGCGGCGGGGTGGTAGGCACCCAGGCCGCGCGAGTGGCCGCAGGGATGGGGGCGGAGGTGACGGTGCTGGACCGGTCGCTGCCGCGACTGCGCTATCTCGATGACGTCTTCGGCCGCGATTTCCGCACCGCTTTTGCCAGCGCCGCCGCGACCGCCGCCGCGGTGGCCGAGGCCGATCTGGTGATCGGGGCGGTGCTGATCCCCGGCGCCGCTGCGCCAAAGCTGGTGACGCGGGCGCAACTGGCGACGATGAAGCCGGGGGCGGTGGTGGTGGACGTGGCCATCGACCAGGGCGGCTGTTTCGAGACGAGCCGCGCCACAACGCATCAGGACCCGATCTATGTCGTGGACGGGATCGTGCACTATTGCGTGGCCAATATGCCGGGTGCCGTGGCACGCACCTCGACCCTTGGCCTTGGCAATGCCACCCTGCCGTTCCTGATGGCGCTGGCGAACAAGGGCTGGCAGCGCGCTTGCGCCGAGGATGCACATCTGCGCGCCGGGTTGAACGTGCATGCGGGCCACGTCACGCATCCGGCGGTGGCCGATGCGCTTGCGCTGCCGTTGCGGGCGGCAGAGGACGTGATCGCGGGGTAAAACTGAAAGGGGCACGCGGCCGGGTGCCCCAGCCCACGCCTCAGGCCCGCGCGCGCAGCGCGTCGCGGATTTCGGTCAGCAGTTCCTCGGCGGTGGGGCCCTTCGGTGCCTCGGACACCGTCGCCGCGGTCTCTTTGCGAATCATCGAATCCTTGACCCGGTTCAGGCCCTTGACCAGCAGGAAAACGACCCAGGCAATGATCAGGAACTTGATGATCGCATTTATGAAATTGCCCAGCATGAACTGCGCGTCGCCAAAGCCGAACTTCACGTCCGAAAAGTCGATCCCGCCGATCAGGATCCCGATCAGCGGGTTCACCAGATCATCCACCAGAGAGGTGACGATGGCGGTGAACGCCGCCCCCATGATGATGCCCACAGCCATGTCCATGACATTTCCGCGGGCGATGAAGGTCTTGAACTCGTTTATCATGATCAGGGTTCCCTCTTCTGTGCGCCCGCCCTTCCGGCAGGCCCAATGGTGTGGATGTTTTTGCCGCACCCTCTGTAGCACCGGATACACGACTGATAAGATGTAATTTCCGCAGTGCCTTCCCCAGCGTCAGCAAGGCCCGGTCGCGCCGTCAGATGTCTTGCCCCGAAAGCCCGCGCAACTGCCGGACCGCCACCTGAAGCGCCCCGTCCAGCCAAAGCCGCGCTCCGTCGATCACCGCCACATAACGCTCCATCGCGGCGGCGCTTCCGGGAAGATACTCCGCGATCCGCGGTGCCATGACATAGGCCAGCACCAATGCGGCCGCGACGAGCAGGACGGTCACGAACCCGGCACCGAACCCGCTGGCGCGGGGGGTGATGGCCTCGGCAACTTCCACTCCAGCCCGCGCCTCGCTCCCCGCGCGCAGGGTGGAGTTGATTTCCTCGATATCCGGCAACAGGTCGCGCCGCGCACCGGACCGCTGCGCATGGGGTGGTTGAGTGGCCTCGGGCGAACCTCGATGCGACGCGGCGGGGGCTGCGGCGGCAAGACCCAGATCCGGTTGCACCTCGACCCCGCGCGCGGCTTCTGCCCGGCGCGCGGCGGTCTCGCGCTCGGCCTCCTCGCGTAGAACAGCCAGCACGGCTGCATCGAGCGCCCGTTTGGGAGGGGCCTCCGGAAGCGTCACCGCGGCAGGCCCCGCAGCCGTCGCTGCCTGCGGGGCCGGTTCGAAGGTTTCGACGTGTTCAGCGGGTTCGGCATGGGCGGGTTCACGGTTGTCGCCGATCTCGGCCGTCGCCGGGTTCGGTGCCGGATCGGTCTGGCCGTAAAGCTGCGCCTCATCGGCTTCGTCCGCCGCATCAGCGGCGCCGGAGGGAAGCTGATACCAGGAGTGCCCACAGTTCGAGCACTGGACATCACGTCCACCGTCCGGGATGGCGCTATCGCTTACCTCATACTGCGCATCGCAATTCGGGCAAACCAGACGCATGCCAATATCCCCGCTCAAACCTTACGCCCGCTCCATGTTGTAACTCTGTTATGGGCGTTCTCCAAGCCCTAGTAGTTAACATTGCGGCACAGCTGTTGCGCGGGTGATTGAAACCCGTGCCGCCATGGGCAATGCTGCGCGTGCCGGTGCCCGCACCGGCGCATCCAGCGGGGCCCCGGTGATCGCGTTCGACAATGTCGCCTACAGCTATGGCGGAGGAGAGTTGCTGTCCGATGTCAGCCTGTCGCTGGCACCCGGATCGTTCCATTTCCTGACCGGGCCATCCGGCGCAGGCAAGACCACGCTCTTGAAGCTTTGCTATGCCGAGCTGTTGCCCACGGCCGGCCGCGTCACCCTGTTTGACCACGAGGTGCGCGGCATGTCGCGCGACGACATCGCCCGCCTGCGCCGCCGCATCGGCGTCGTGCATCAGGATTGCCAGTTCATCGACCACCTTCCTGTGGCGGCAAATGTCACATTGCCCTTGGCCGTGGCGGGGAAAGAGGCAGACCATGACGATCTGACCGCGCTCTTGGGCTGGGTGGGGCTGGGCGCGGTGGCGGGTGCGCTGCCGCCGCAGTTGTCGGGGGGAGAGCGGCAGCGGGCCGCCCTCGCGCGGGCGGTGATCATGGGCCCTGACGTGATCCTTGCGGATGAGCCCACGGGCAACCTGGACTGGGAGATGTCGCTGCGTCTGCTGACGCTGCTGGTAGAGCTGAACCGGATGGGAAAGACGGTGCTGGTGGCCACGCATGACCTGAACCTGATCCGCAGTGCAAAGGCTCAGACCCAGACCCGCGTGTTGCGGATCGCGCAGCGGCGGGTGCAGCTTGCGGGGGCCGATCTGTGACGCAGCCCGCGCTGCCATCCTCGCGCCTGGCGCGCCTGATGGCGGCCCTTCGCCAGGCGGACAGGGTGGTCCCGCCTTCGGGGCCTACCGCTTGGATCACCAGCTTCACAGCCGCCGCGATGGCCTTCCTCGCGGTCTTTGCGCTCGCGCTGTCGCTGGCGGCCGACCGGCTTGCCGACCGCTGGAGTCAGGCGCTGGCGCGCACCGCCACGGTGCGCCTCTCGGCGGCCCCCGACCAGATCGCGGCGCAAACGGCCATCGTGATCGACGTGCTCACCACCACCCCCGGCGTCGCCACGGCGCGCGCCATCCCCGAGGACGAGGCGCGCGCCCTGCTTGAGCCGTGGTTCGGCCCCGATCTGCCCTTGGAGGGCTTGCCGATCCCGCGCTTGATCGAGCTGACCGAGGGCGAGCCCGGCTATGACGGCCCCGGCCTGCGCCTGCGCCTGGCCGCCGAGGCGCCGGGTGCGGTGCTGGACGACCATACCCGCTGGCGCCGTCCGCTGGCGCAGGCGGCGGGCCGGTTGCGCCTGCTGGCGGGGCTCTCGCTGGTGCTGATCGGGGCGGCCTTCGCGGCGATGATCACGCTGGCGGCGGGGGCGGCGCTGGCGGCGAATGCGCAAGTCATCGGCGTCTTGCGCCTGATCGGGGCGCGGGATGCCTGGATCGCCCGCGCCTTTGTCCGAAGGTTCACGCTGCGCGCCATGGCCGGGGCGGCGGCGGGGGCGGCGGCGGGTATGCTGGCGGTAGCGGCGCTGCCCGCCGCCGATGCCGCGGGCGGGTTCCTGACGGGCCTTGGATTTGCGGGCTGGGCCTGGGTCTGGCCGCTGGCCCTGCCGCCCCTCGCCGCCGTGGTCGCCTTTGTTGCCACCCGCCTCGCCGCCCTGCACAAATTACGGGAGCTTCGCTGATGCCCATGCCGCTCCAATGGCTCATGTCCGTGGTGTTCATTGTCCAGATGTATCTGGCGATGGTGGTGCTCGCGGTGGTTTTCACTCCCTTTGCGATCTTCAGCCGCAACGCTGCCTACATGGCGATGCACAGCTATTGTCGCTGGGTGGCCTTTTCGGCCCGCTGGCTGGTGGGCCTGCGGTCCGAAGTGCGGGGAGAGGTGCCTCAGGGCGAGGTTCTGGTAGCGGCCAAGCACCAGAGTTTCTTTGACATCCTGCTGATCTTTGGCGCGCTGCCCCGCGCTAAATTCATCATGAAGCGTGAGCTGATCTGGGCCCCGATCCTGGGTCAGTATGCGCTGCGCATCGGCTGCGTGCCGGTGGACCGGGGCAAGCGGGGTGCCGCAATCGACAAGATGAAGGCTGACGTCGCGCGCGGCGCGGTGCTTCCCGGCCAGCTCATCATCTACCCGCAGGGCACCCGCGTCGCACCGGGGGTGAGTCGTCCCTACAAGGTGGGCACCGGCCTTTTGTATGAACAGCTCGGCCAGCCCTGCATCCCCGTCGCCACCAATGTCGGCGTGTTCTGGCCCCGCCACGGGATCCTGCGCCGTCCTGGCCTTGCCGTGGTGGAGTTCCTGCCGCCCATCCCCCCCGGCAAACCTGTCGCGGCCTTCATGGCGGAGCTTGAGGCCACTGTGGAGCAGGCCTCCGACCGGTTGATGGCCGAGGCGGGACTGACCGCAGATTGACCCTGGCCACGGGCCGGGCGACACATGCGCCACCAACCACACCCCGGAGCACCCGCCATGCCCTTTGCCGATGCCGCCCACCTGTCCGACCTGAACGGCTACCTCGGCACCGGGATCAATCAGGTCAAGGGCTGGTGCATCCCCCATCTCTGGCAGGCCATTTGGCCCGTGGTCCGCATGGTCGGCGCAGGGCCGGTGGCCGAGATCGGGGTGTTCGAGGGCAAGTTTCTGATCGGCCTGATCAAGTCCTTCGATCCCGACGCCAAGTACAGCCATGCGGCCATCGACGTCTATGACCTGCAGCAGTTCAACCTCGACGGTGCAGGCGTGGGCAAAGCCGCCGTTCTGGATGCCAACCTTGCCGCGCAGGGACTGTCACGGCATCGGGTGGAAAAGCTGCGTGCCGACAGCATGACCCTGCGCGCCGCCGATGCCGCCGATCTGATCGCCCGCCACGACAAGTTCAAGTTCTTCAGCGTGGACGGCTGCCACGAGGTGACCCACACCCTTTGCGACATCGAATTCGCCATGTCGGTCACCGCGCCCGAGGGCCTTATCGCAGTGGACGACTACCTGAATCCAAATTGGCCCGGTGTGAACGAGGCCGTGGCCAAGATGTATCTGATGCACAACTATCCCTTCGTTCCGCTTTGCTACTCGATGAACAAGCTCTTTCTGTGCTCGGTCTCCTGGCACGAGATCTACCTGGCGGCGATTCTGAAAGGGGTAAAGGAGCACCATCCCGATACGGCGGTGAAGGAGGTGCGCCGTTTCGGGTTTCGCACTTTGACGGTGATCCCCAAGCTGGCGGGATGGCAACCGCTGCGGGGCGGCTGAAGGGGGGGGCGCCGTGGACTGGATCGCCGATCTCGATGCGCTGCATGCCCATTACGGCAGGCCCGGGCCTGCCGCGACCGCCAAGGTGACTCCGCATCTGAACGGTGCCTACCGCGCATGGATCGCCCGGTCGCGGTTCTGCATAGTCTCCACCGTCGGGCCTGAGGGCACCGACGGCAGCCCGCGCGGGGACGATGGCCCGGTGGTGGCGATCCTGGACGACCGGACGCTGGCGCTGCCCGACTGGCGTGGAAACGACCGGATCGACACCCTGCGCAACATCGTGCGTGACGGGCGGATCAGCCTGTTGTTCCTGATCCCCGGATCGAACACCGCCCTGCGCGTGAATGGCTCAGCCCGGCTCACGGCGGACGACGCCTTGCGCGCGCGGTTCGACCGGAACGGCAAGCGCCCGCGCTCCGTCATCGTGATCGCGGTGGCCGAGGTCTATTCGCAATGCGCCCGAGCCCTGATCCGCGCGGGCCTCTGGGCCGGTGACCAGTCGGCCGGCCTGCCCTCAGTGGGCGCGATGCTGTGCGATGCTACCGCAGGCTGCATCGACGGGGCCGCCTATGATGCCGACTGGCCAAGCCGGGCCGCGCAGACGATGTGGTGAGTGGGCCGCGTTGTGCCGACCGCGCCGGGTAAGGTGGTCGGAACCGGCCTCGTCCCGTTTGCGACGACCCCGCCGCCCTGTGGTTGCCGGATCCCGCCCCGCCTGCGCGGCTTCCCCCCGGTCGCGTCCGACGACCACGCGGTGGCCGTGGGCGCCAGGTTTCGTGAGCCGCTCAAATCCGTTTTCGTTCCTTGGGGCAAGGCGGCCCCGGATGCGGCAAAAGACCCCGATCCCGCGATCAACTCAAAGGGCAGTCGGCCACCACAAGGTCCAGCGCCAGAGTCACATCCGGTCCATAGCTCCGTCCGGCAACGTTGATGAAAAGCTGCCCGCGGTCGGTGAAGATGTCGGCCTCGGTCACGGCCATGGTCGTGGCGGCGGGGTCGATGGTCACGCGCTCAAACAAGGCGCAATCCGTCTCGAACCGCAGGACATAGCCGTTGAATGCGGCGGAAAAGAAGGCGCCGGTGCCGACTGCGGGATAGGCGAATGTAATGCGGGCTGGGTCGATCTCGATTTCGACGGGCACGATGTCAAAGCCGGGCGTCCGGTATTCGGGGCCCAGACCAAACTCTACCTCTGAATCCACCTTCACCGTGCGGCCCCGACCTTCCAGGATCGGGTTGGCAGGGTCGTCATAGGTCAGCACATGAAGGGTGACGATACGCCCTTCAAGTGTGCCCGCGCCGGTTGGGGCGGTAAGGCACGCGGCAATGCAGGCGGAAAGGGCGGCGATGGCAGGGCGATTCGGGCGGGATGCGAACATGCGCACATCCTGTCCTGCGGCCCCCCGGTCTGTCTTGCGACAAATCACGTCACGCAGCCAGCATCGTCCTTGGTCCCTGCACCACGGGCCGTGCGGTGGCGGCAAAGCGCCCGAACATTGCATCGGTTGAGGGGAACAGCCGCAGCAGTTCGGCCCGGGCCACGTCAGGGACGCCGCGCATCGCCAAGGGCGAGGGGAAAAAGCTTTCCGACAGAACCCCTTTCGACTGCACGATGTGATGGTCGTCCAGCAGGAAATGCACATAGTTGACCGCACTGCGCGGCGCCATGCGGCGCACGCCGGTTCCGTTCAGCAGGGCCACGGCAGGCACCAGAACCTCCGGTGCGCCGAAATGCAGCTCGCGCTTCCAGGCCGCGAGGCAGACCCGGTGCTGCGGCGACAGGATCAGCGGTCGGACGGGGCGCCCCGAGCAAAGCGCGCCGGCGGCAAGGCAGATCGGGCACAGCGCCGGATCGGTCCGCATCGCGTCCACCGTGACCGTGCGGCTGGCGATCCAGCGGATCGGCTGAAACCCCGCGTCCAGCGTCCAGCGTCCAGACCCGGTCTCCCGGCCGCAGCCGCCCAGCGGCGACAAGCCCCGCCTCTGTGTCGATCCGGCTGCCCGCACCGAAACATACCAGCATCGACACATCGTCGATTATGGCGCCTAGGCTGTCGTCCGGGCTCACCGCGGCAAAGCGCACCGTGCGGGTGCCACCGGCCGGAAATGTCACCGGAAAGGAATAGGCCGTCCAGGCGGACGTGGTGGGCTGACCGTCTCGTCAAGAAGATGGTTGCCCTGCGCATCTAGGATTTCCTCGCGGAACCCTCTGCGGCCCGCGTTCCCCAGCGATGCGGTGCGCAGCGCAGTCCGAATGGTGAATGCGGTGGTGACGCTGGCCCCCACAGTGATCTGCCTGGCGTTGCCGTCCATTTTCGGCCACACGGTTGGTTGATCCGTTGCCCAGATAGGCATTTTGCGTGAAGTTCGTTTCCAGGGCGGTTCCCGACCAGCCCAGATTTCCCTGCGAAAACGTGCCGATCACGATGATTTCGTGGGTGAGCACCTGTCTGCCTCCGATCCGTCGCAGCGATCCTTCGGAGCATGCGACCGGTTGGCGGTAAAGGTGGTCAAAGGATGGCCTTCGATGGTTGATGGAATGGCTAGCGGGGTCTCAGGCAAATTTTGACCGCGGCGATCCCTGCGAGGATCAGCCAAATCCCCAGAATCCGCACAGTGTTCACTGGTTCGACGAACCGGATCACACGCTCAATGGCGACTCCCACGGCGCTGATGCCCACTTAGATGGAATAAGTCGTTCCGACGGGCCGGCCCCTCATCGCAAGGCTCAACAACCAAAACGACGCAATGGCCCCGGCGATGGTGAGGACAAAGGGCACAAGCCGTGTGAAGCCGTAGGCTTGCTAAAGGCTGACGGCCCAGCCTGGTTCCGGCAATCCCGCAAGGATAGCCAGTGCCCAACGGCTCATGCAGCGAGGCCCTTGGACCCCATGTCGCGGAACTTGGCGCGGCGGTCGCGGATCAGCGTGTCGGGTTTCTTGCCCGACAGCTCCCGCAGCATGATGTCCAGCGCCTTGCCCACGGCCTCCACCGCGTCGCGCGGGGCACGCTGCGCGCCGCCCAGCGGTTCCTTGATGATCCTGTCCACCACGCCCAGCTTTTGCAGATCTTGCGCGGTCAGGCGAAGGGCCTCGGCCGCCTCGCGCATCTTTTCGGCATCTTTCCACAAAATGCTGGCGCAGCCTTCGGGGCTGATGACGGAATAGATCGAATGCTCCAGCATCGCCACGCGGTTTGCCGTGGCAAAGGCCACCGCCCCGCCCGACCCGCCTTCGCCGATCACCACGCTGATCAGCGGTACGCCGATTTCCAGGCATGTCTGAGTGGCCCGTGCGATGGCCTCGGCCTGGCCCCGCTCTTCGGCGCCCTTGCCGGGATAAGCGCCGGGGGTATCGACCAGCGTGATGACGGCCAAGCCAAAGCGGTGCGCCATCTCCATCAACCGGATTGCCTTGCGGTATCCCTCGGGCCGCGCCATCCCGAAATTGCGCTCGATCCGGGTCTTGGTGTCATGGCCCTTTTCATGCCCGATCACCATGACGGGCGTATCGTTGAACCGCGCAAGTCCCCCCATCACCGCGTGATCGTCGGCAAAGTTGCGGTCGCCCGCCAGCGGCGTCCATTCAGTGAACAGCGCCTCGATATAGTCCTTGCAATGCGGCCGGTCGGGATGCCGCGCCACTTGGCATTTCTGCCACGGCGTCAGCCCCTTGTAGAGGTCGCGCAGCGCCGACTCCGCCTTGCGGTCCAGCGCCTCGGCCTCTTTCGTCACGTCCATGTCCTTGTTGCCCCGCGCCATGGCGCGCAGTTCCTCGGCCTTGCCTTCGATCTCGGCCAGCGGTTTCTCGAAGTCAAGGTAGTTCATGGCGCACCCCCCTGCGGTCCCCGGGTATATGCGGCGCGCATGAGGCGATTGCAACCAACCCGTCAGCCCGATGGCTAGCTCCCGTCCAGCGCGATCGGATGCGCCACCCCTTCCGGCCCGCAAGACAGTTTCGCCGCGATCCTGTCGCGAGGCCAGACCAGCCGTCAGAAGGGCAGCACTTCGTCCAGGCCTCGCCCATCGGCCAGATCGCGCAGCGCCACCTCGGCCGCCACCCGCAGATAAATCGCGGCTGTCACCGGCACATCGCCTGTGCACCGGCCTTGCGGGCCATTTCGGTGCGGAAACGATCCATGGTGCGCGTCTCGCCGCGCGGGACGCGCGCCAGATAGGTCGCAATCTCGGCGGGCGATGAGATGAGCATGCGGCTGCCCGCCTTCACATCCGCGAAATCGCTGGGAAGCATCACGACATGCGGGGCCTTGGCTGCGGCGAACCGATTGCGCCAGTCACAGCCTCCCTGCCTGCGATCGGTGCGCAGCGGGACTGACAGGACTGCCAAGGAAAGTGAGGCAGGCAGTGGCGATCACAGCCGCCACAAACAAGACCGGCTGCGCCAACGCATCCTCCAAAAACCCCAACGGTTGCGGATATCTTCTCCCCCTTCGTCCGCGTCGCAAGTATCACCGACTTCAGCCCTCCTTTTCAAGGGCTTGGGGCGAATCATGATCGGTTGAACGAAAAACAGCACAGCCCCGGAGGGCCGGGCCCCCGGGGCGTGCATCCTCCCCTAGTGCGCCGGGCGGGCCTCCTCTCCCGGGGCCAGCGCAGGGATGTTCATACTATGCCCGAGTCGCGGGCGGTTGTCATCAAATTGTGATGTTTCTCGGGGCGATTTGCGAACTCATCCGGTGGCGATCATCTCGGCCTGCCGCACGATCACCTCGGCCTGCTTGATCGAGGCGATGTCCACCAGACGGCCCTTGAAAACCGTCGCGCCCTCGCCGCGCGCCTTGGCGGCCTCCATGGCGGCAAGGATCTCGCGCGCCTCGGCCACGGCGGCGTCGGAGGGGGTGAACACCTCATTGGCAAGTGCCACCTGCTTGGGGTGGATCGCCCATTTGCCCACCATCCCCAGCGTGGCCGACCGGCGCGCCTGCGCGCGGAACCCCTCGTCATCGCCGAAATCGCCAAAGGGCCCATCGACCGGCAGCACGCCATGCGTGCGGCAGGCCGCCACGATCGCCGCCTGCGCCCAGTGCCAGGGATCGGACCAATAATTTGTTCCATCCCGGTGCATGTAGTAATTTTCCTGCGTGCCGCCGATGCCTGTGGTCTGCATTCCCATGCTCGCGGCAAAATCCGCGGAACCGAAGCTCATCGCCTGCAATCGGGGGCTGGCGGCGGCGATCTCCTCAACATGGGCGATGCCCGCAGCGGATTCGATGATGACCTCGAATCCGATTGGTTTTGCGCGCCCCTTCGCCCGCTCAACAGCCGTCACCAGCGCGTCCACCGCATAGACATCTGCGGCGCAGCCCACCTTGGGGATCATGATCAAGTCCAGCCGATCACCCGCCTGTTCCAGAAGGTCCACCACATCGCGATACCACCACGGCGTATCGAGGCTGTTGATCCGCACCGACAGCACCTTCTGCCCCCAGTCCACCCCACGCGTGGCGGCGATCACCTGCGCGCGGGCACTGTCCTTGTCCGAGGGGGCCACTGAATCCTCCAGGTCGAGGTTCACCACATCGGCGGCACTGGCCGCCATCTTGGCGAACAGGGCAGGGCGCGATCCGGGGGCGAAAAGCTGGCAGCGGTTGGGGCGGGCCGGGGCGGGGGGTTGCACGCGGAAGGACATGGGCGGACCTTTGGCAAGGAAATGTCGGATACGATCCCCGCCGGGGTAGATTGCTGCGCAGGTGATGGCAAGAGATGTTTTGCAGTCGCAGCATCTTGCTGCGACGCAGCATAGCGCATCGCGGCTTGCGCTGTCCCTCACGCCCGGCGAAGACATCCGCAAGGACAGATGAGCATGCCATGATCACCGCCACCCCCGAAACATTTCCCCTCGCGGCCGCCTTCACCATCGCCCGCGGATCCAAGACTGAGGCGCGAGTGATCACCGCCACCGTAACGCGCGGCGGGGTCACCGGCCGGGGCGAGGCGGTGCCCTATGCCCGCTACGGCGAGACGGTGGAGGGCGTGCTGGCCGCCATCGCCGGGCTGCCGCACGGTATCACCCGAGCCGCCCTTCAACAGGCCCTTCCGCCCGGTGCCGCGCGCAACGCCGTCGATTGCGCACTGTGGGACTGGGAGGCGAAGGCGACAGGCAGTCGCGCCTGGGCCCTTGCGGGCCTGCCTGAACCGGGGCCGCGGATCACGGCCTTTACCCTCTCGCTTGACACGCCCGGGGCGATGCAGGCCGCCGCCGCGCGCCATGCGCATCGTCCCCTCCTGAAGATCAAGCTGGGCACCCCCGACGACATGCCCCGGCTGGAGGCCGTGCGCCTTGGCGCCCCTGCCGCCCGCATCATCGTCGATGCCAACGAGGGGTGGAGCGCCGACATTTATTCAGACCTCGCCCCGCATCTGGCTCGCCTGGGCGTGGTGTTGGTTGAACAGCCCTTGCCTGCCGGTGCCGACGAGGCGCTGGAGGGCCTGCCGCGCCCGGTGCCCGTCTGCGCCGATGAAAGCTGCCATGACCGGGCTACCCTCGCCTCCCTGCAAGGCCGCTATGATGTGGTGAACATTAAGCTGGACAAGACCGGCGGGCTGACCGAGGCGCTTGCGATGGTGGAGGCCGCGCGGGGCATGGGGTTCGGGGTGATGGTGGGCTGCATGGTCGGCACCTCGCTGGGAATGGCGCCGGCGATCCTGCCCGCGCAGGGCGCGGCCTTCGTCGATCTTGACGGCCCGCTCCTGCTGGCCCAAGACCGTTCGCACCCCCTGCGCTATGACACGGCAGGGGTCCATCCGCCGCAATCCGACCTCTGGGGGTAGCCATGAGCCGCATCGTCTATGTGAACGGGGACTATCTGCCCGAGGCCGAGGCCCGCATCTCGGTCTTTGACCGCGGGTTCCTGATGGCCGATGCGGTCTATGAGGTGACGAGCGTGCTGGATGGCAAGTTGATCGACTTTGCGGGGCATGCCGCACGGCTGGCGCGCAGTTTGGGTGAGCTGGAGATGGCCTCGCCCTGTTCGGACGAGGACCTGCTGGCGATCCACCGCGAGTTGGTGGCGCGCAACGGGGTCGTGGAGGGGATGGTCTATCTGCAGGTCACGCGTGGCAATCCGGGCGACCGCGATTTCGTCTGGGATGACGTGACGCCGCCGACGCTGGTGATGTTCACGCAGTCAAAGCCGGGGCTGGCCGACAGCCCGGCGGCCCGGCGGGGGGCCAAGGTGATCTCGATCCCCGATGCCCGCTGGGCGCGGCGCGACATCAAGACGACGCAGCTTTTGTATCCCTCCATGGGCAAGATGATGGCGAAGAAGGCCGGGGTCGATGACGCCTGGATGATCGAGGACGGGTTCGTCACCGAGGGCACATCGAACAACACCTATATCGTCAAGGGCAACCGGATCGTTACCCGGCACCTCGGCCACGAGATCCTGCATGGGATCACCCGCGCCGCCGTGTTGCGCATGGCGGCAGAAGCGCAGATGGAGGTGGAGGAGCGGCCCTTTACCATCGACGAAGCGAAATCTGCGGATGAGGCGTTCTTTACCTCGGCTTCGGCCTTCGTGATGCCGGTGGTGCAGATTGACGGGCGGGACCTCGGGACAGGGATGCCCGGCCCGGTGGCGACCCGCCTGAGAGAGATTTATCTGGAAGAGATGCGGCGTCACGCGGTTTGACCCATGCCCCGCTGGTTCCATGAGCTGACCGGTTTGCCCGCCCATGACCGTGCGGCGGTTCGGGCCCAGGTCGTGCCCGAAGGCCATGGCCTGCGCTGCCTCGCCAATGGCAGGCTACTCTGGCCCGGCCAGTTGCACATGCCCGCGCTCCGCGACCTGCGCCGCGATCCCATCCCGGCGCGCGGGCCGTTGCGGCTGTCTGAGGTGGTGGCGGATGTGCAGGCGCTGCACCTCGACCCGGCCCATGCTGGCGCGGTGTTCCAGGTCGCCTCGCAGTTCAACCTGCTGGAGATGGTCAGCCCCGAGGTCACCCCCGACGACGGCATTGACCGCTACATCCACGACAAGACGCAAGGCCCCGCCTGCGCGGTGGCCTGCGGGGCGGGAACGCTGTGGCGCAACGATTTCGTGCCCCTCTCTGGGGGCACGGGTCAGACCGAGACGCGCCAGATCGACTGTCTCGCCGATCTGGGGGCGGCGCTTGGCAATGGCGAGGGGCGGCTCTGGGAGATGCGCAATGGGTATGCCCTGCCGCGCCCCGGCGGGCTGGCTGCGGTGGCGCACCGGCTTGCGGCGCTGGACGTGGCGGGCCGCGACGCCCTGCGTGGAATGGTGCGTGTGGGAATCCAGGCCGATACCGAGGTCACGCTGCGCCATGCAGGCCACCGCGTGACGCAAATCTATTGCAGCGCGCTGCCGGTGCTTTACGGCGATGATCCCGCCCAAGACTGGGAACCCTTCGCACGTCTGGTGCTGGAGGCGGCCTATGAGGCCACGTTCCGCGCCGCCCTCCGCCATGCCGCCCCTGACGCGCCCCTGTTCCTGACACTGCTGGGGGGCGGCGCCTTTGGCAACCGGCGGGCGTGGATCGTCGATGCCATCGCCCGTTCGGTCGACATGTTCGAAAACAGTGGCCTCGATGTGCGGCTGGTCAGTTTCCGTGTGCCGTCAGGGGCGCTTGAGGGCCTCTGACGCCGCGCGTCAGTCCTCGCCGTCCTCATCATCATGTGTCGCCGCGTCGAGAAAGAGGCCGCCCATCAGCATCAGGGGCAGCGCGAGAAAGACCAGGAATTCCATGGTGTGCCTCCGATCATCGACCCCCTTTGCGCATCAAAGACCAATCGCGCCGACGTGTCAAAAATGCACGCGGTTTCCGGGCCGCTCTGGAAACCGGCCGGGGCAAGAGGCCGGGATTGTTTCCGTCCTATGCCTTGTCACTTACATTCTCGCGGAACGCCGTCTCGAACGCTGCATTCTTGGTGTCATCTGCCACGGTCTGGTTCTGCGCCACCCAGTCAGCGTAGGGCATGCCATACACAATCTCGCGCGCGGCGTCCTTGTCCAATGTGAGGCCCCGCTCTGCCGCGGCCTCCTGATACCAGCGCGACAGGCAGTTGCGGCAGAACCCGCCCAGGGTCATCAGGTCGATGTTCTGCACATCCGGGCGCTTGTCCATCAGGTGATGAACCAGGGCGCGAAAGGCAGCAGCCTCCAGTTCGGTGCGGGTGGCAGGGTCGATGGGGGTGGTCATGACAAGGCCTCATGTTCTGCGGACATACCCTCTAGATGGGGCAACTCCGCACCCAAGTCACCCCCACGCGCACAGGTCAGGCGGCGCGCGCGAAGGGAACACCGTCGAACCGGACCACAATGTCGGCCGGGTTCAGGGTGGCCAGCGCGGTGTTTTCAAGGATCAGGAAGATCGAGCCGCCAAAGCTTATGCGCAGGTTGCCACCGCCATCCTCGGCAATCGCGATCTGTCCGGTTTCGAGGGCGTTGGTGACCAGACGGATCGGTTCGCCCACCTCGTAATCCACGACCGAGACGGGCTCTTCTCCGGCGGCATGGAACACCACATAAAGATCTACGCCCGCGCCACCGACAATCCGGTCGCCGAGGTCGGCAAAGATGTCGTCATCGCCCGGCCCGCCATAGACAAGATCGGATTCGGTATCGCCGGGTGTGGCGGAGTAGATCGCATTCTGCACCCGGGGCAGGAAACGCTCGGCCGCCTCGGGGCCATAGCGTTCGGTCAGGATGTCGCCGATGACATTGCCGACCCGCGCGGTGTTGAACTCTGGCGTCAGGGTGCCGCGCGGGTCGAGCGACGAGATCAGGTCGTCGCACGGTCCGCCATAGATCACATCCTCTCCCGAACCGCCCCAGATGTCGTCATCGCCCGCGCCGCCGTAGAGCAGGTCATCGCCCGCCCCGCCGATCAGCGCATCGCCATCCGGCCCGCCGATCAGCGTGTCATTGCCGCCACCGCCCAGCAGGATGTCGCCGTCGTCCCCGCCGTTCAGGCTGTCGTCGCCTGCCTCGCCCACAAGGATGTCGAAACCGCCGCGGCCGAGGAGGGTATCGGCACCGCGCGCGCCGAAGATCAGATCATCCGCGGGACCGCCGCGCAGGGTTTCGCGCGCGTCGGTACCCGTCTGGATGCGGGTGTCCGGCTGCGGCTCCGCGTCCGAACCGTCATCGTCCGAGCCGCCCCCGAACGCGAGCCCGAGCAGCGCAAGAGGCAACAGCAACAACAGCAATTCCATGACGGGTTCTCCGGGAAAAGGGCAAGGATCAGACTGACGGCACTGCACCCCGTCGCACACCGCAATCTATGGTGAAGCTGCCTTAATCCTGTCAAGGATTCGCCCCGTGAGGTTTCCCAACCTTTTGGAATAATGCAAGAAACCGCTAGTCGTTTCCGGTTTCGGGACAGTCCGCCACGGCAAGCGCAGTCTCGAGGGATGGGGCCAGCCGCTTGGCCCACGCCGTCTGCGATCCGCCATCGGTGATCAGGTCATTGCGCAGTTCGACCAGCGTGTTGTGGCGGCCCGGTTGCAAGGCGTGGCGGTCGATGGCGTCGCCCGGCAGATGGCCTTCATAGGGTTCGTTGTCGCCGATGCATAGGTCGGGCTCGATGCCCAGGCGTGCGATCAGGGCGCGCGACAGGCGGGCATCCAGGTGGGAATAGAGGATGCCCACATGCCAGGGCCGGGGCGCCCGCCCGCGCAGGCAGGGGGTGAAGGAATGGATGGCGAGGATCACGGTATCGGGCTGCCGCGCCGCCAGTTCCGCCAGCGCCGCGTGATAGGGGCGATACAGACGCTCAAGCCGTTCCTCCACCGCTGCCGGTGTGATGTGCCGGTTGGCGGGGATGATCGTGCCGTCATAGAGGCGCATCACCAGCGTCGGATCCTCCTCACCCCGGTTCGGGTCGATCAAGAGGCGCGAAAAATCGGACAAGATGCAGGGGGCATCCAGCGCTTCGGCAAGCGCGGTGGCGAGGCCCGCGGCACCCGGGTCCCAGGCAATGTGGCGCTGCATGTCCTCGTGCGCGATGCCAAGGTCGCCGCCCGCCACCCAGCCGGGCACGCGGTTGCTGGCATGGTCGCAGGTAACCAGCCAGCGGGCGGGGCGGGTTTCGCCAAAGATGCGGAAGGGGGGGGTGGTCATCGGCCTGTCATGCGGTTGGGTCAAGGCTGTGTAGCCGGGTGCAAGGTCCGGGGGAATGCCGGTTCGTGGGCGGGACCGCCCGTTTTTCGGGCAGACGCCCCGGATGCTGGCGGTCTTTCGTTGCTCTGGCGGCGGATTTCCGCAATAAGCCCGGTGATTGCTGTGACCGCTAACATGACCCGAAGGAAACCGCCCCATGAGACGCCTGCGCAATGTCAAGATCGTGGCCACGCTGGGGCCTGCGTCGGATACCTACGAGATGATCCGGGCGCTGTCGGAGGCGGGGGCGGATGTGTTCCGGCTGAACATGAGCCACGGCACGCATGACGACATCGCGCGCCGCCATGCGATCATCCGGCAGGTCGAGGCCGATACCGGGCGGCCCATCGCGATCCTGGCCGACCTGCAGGGGCCGAAGCTGCGGGTGGGCGTGTTTGCCGATGACCTGGCGCATGAACTGGCCGAGGGCGCCGCGTTCCGCATGGATCTGGACGCGGCACCCGGCGACGCCGCGCGCGTCTGTCTGCCGCATCCCGAGATCTTTGCCGCACTGGAGCCGGGATCGACGCTGCTGGTCAACGACGGCAAGATCCGCCTGACGGTAGAGACCTGCGGCGCGGATTTCGCCGATTGCCGCGTGGCGGTGGGGGGCACGATCTCGAACCGCAAGGGGGTGAACGTGCCCGATGTGGTGCTGCCCCTGAAGGCGCTGTCGGCCAAGGACCGCAAGGACCTGGAATTCGTGTGCCAGTTGGGGGTGGACTGGCTCGCGCTCAGTTTCGTGCAGCGACCCGAGGATGTGATCGAGGCGCGGGCCCTCGCCAATGACCGCGCGGCGATCCTGTCGAAGATCGAGAAACCGGCAGCGGTGAAGGCCTATGAGGCGATCCTGGCCGTCAGCGATGGGATCATGGTTGCGCGGGGCGATCTGGGGGTGGAGCTGCCGGTCTATTCGGTGCCGCCGATCCAGAAGCGGCTGGTGCGTCTGGCGCGGGCCGCGGCCAAGCCGGTGATCGTGGCAACCCAGATGCTGGAATCGATGATCGAAAGCCCGGTGCCCACGCGGGCCGAGGTATCGGACGTGGCGACCGCGATTTATGAGGGGGCGGATGCCATCATGCTCTCGGCGGAGTCGGCCGCGGGAAGCTGGCCGATAGAGGCCGTGACCACGATGGACAACGTGGCCCAATCGGTGGAGCGTGACCCGACCTACCGCCAGATCATCGAGGCCAGCCGCACCGCCAAGCGCGAGACGGTGGCCGATGCCATCGTCGCCGCCGCGCGCGAGATCGCCGAGACGACGCCCATCAAGGCCATCTGCTGCTTCAGCCAGACCGGCACCACCGTGAGCCTCGTGGCGCGGGAGCGTCCGCGGGTGCCCATCATGGCGCTGACGCCGCTGATCGGCACGGCGCGGCGGATGGCGCTGACCTGGGGCACGCATTGCAGCATCGTAGAGCCGCAAGACCGATTCAAGGGCGCGGTGATCGAGGCGGCGCGGGCAGCGCGGAAATACGGCTTTGCCACCGAAAAGGAACAGATCGTGGTGACTGCCGGTGTGCCCTTCAACGTGCAGGGCACGACGAATATCCTGCGCGTGGCCCCTTGTGATGAGCGATTGATTTATCGGGCGGATCCCGAATAACCTTGCGCACTCCGTGGGGCAGAGGGGCAGGCCTTGGATACCGATCTGATGCTGGTCGTCGGCGTGGTGGTAGCGGTGCTCACTCTACCGTCTTTGTTCTCCGCCTTCATGGATGGACGGGCCCCGCGCGCAGGTGCCATCCTTGCGCTGATCGCGGGCGTGCTGATCGCGGTCGCGGTGAGCGAGCGGCCCGGCGGATATGCTATTGCTGATATTCCCGATGCGTTCTACCGGGTCTTTGCGCGCTATCTGCGCTGACGGGGCGGCAGTTTTCCCTTGCGCTGCCGGGCGCCCGCCCCTATACGCCCCATCTTCGGAATACCCCGCGCGGCCGGCCAAGGTGGCATGCCGAGTCGCGCCTGTAACGACTGGAGATCGAAATGCCCAAGATGAAGACCAAATCGGCAGCCAAGAAGCGGTTCACCTTTACCGCAACCGGCCGGGCCAAGGCCGGCGTGGCAGGCAAGCGCCACGGCATGATAAAACGCTCGACGAAATTCATCCGCGACGCGACCGGCACGATGCTGCTGTCGCCTGCGGACACGAAGATCGTCAAGAAATACATGCCCTACGACCGGTAAGGAGAGCTCAATGTCCCGCGTCAAATCCGGCGTCGTCACGCACGCACGCCACCGCAAGGTGATCAAGGCTGCCAAGGGCTATTACGCCGCGCGCAGCACCAACTTCCGCACCGCCACGCAGGCGGTGGACAAGGCCCAGCAATATGCGACGCGCGACCGCAAGGTGCGCAAGCGCCAGTTCCGCGCGCTGTGGATCCAGCGGATCAACGCCGCGGTGCGGATGTTCGATCCGGCCTTTACCTACTCGCGCTTCATCGACGGGCTGTCGAAAGCCGGTATCGAGGTGGACCGCAAGGTGCTGGCCGATCTGGCCGTGCATGAGCCCGAGGCGTTCAACGCGATCGCCGAACAGGCCCGCGGCGCGCTAGTGACAGCCTGAATCTTTTGAGATGATGAGAGGGGCCCTGCCAGTTGGCGGGGCCTTTCGCATTTGGACCGGCGTTTTCACTCCATTCGCCCGGCTGTGCCGAAATCAAAGATCATTGCTGCGATTGTGGCCGATTGTGCCGGATTTGGAAACGGCGTGCGGGATGCCGGATCGGCGGATTTGGTTGGGGTGTTTGGCCCTTGTGGTTGTGCTGGCCGTGGTAGCGCGGCGGATCACCGATCTGGCCGATCCGTTCGTGCTGGTCAGCCCGCTGTCGCTGTTTCTCGTGGTGTTGCCGATGCTCTTGCGCGAGGCGTTCTGGCAGATTGCGGGGTCGCGGCCGACGCGGGCATTGGTGATGCTGCGATGGCCCCGGTCGGGCAACCGCGCGGATTGGGCGCAAAAGGCCAGGGCACGGAAACAAGTGCGGAAACTGATCGCGGCGGCTAGCGGTGATGGAGCATCGCCTTGCCGGGCTGAATCTTGATGTACCCAGCTTCATGCGGTCCGAGTTGGGGCGGGTTGATATGGTGTTGGTCTTGTGCGGCGAGATGCCGGATGCCAAACGCAAGGATGCCTTTGTCACGTTGATCCTTTGGAACTGGCGAAAGGCAGAGGTGCCAGCAGTTCCTGTGCGGCTGGGGCGTCGCTGTTGGTGGCGACCTGTTTCGGGCGGGGCCTCGCCGAAGCCGAGGCCGCGATGCGGCCCCGGTGGGAAAAGCCTCTGCCGCTGGTCCTGCGCAACACGCTGAGCGAGGCCGAGCCGTTCTACCCCGCCGTTCTGCTGGCCTAGATGGCCAAGGAGTTGCCGGCTCGGGCGGGCCTGCCTGATGCCCCTGGACATCTGCGCGACCAGCCGCTGGCCTGGCAGCGCAGGCTGGTGGCGGCGCATCGGGTGCTGACCGGGGATGTGCGAGCGGCGGCCTGGGCGGGCAGGCTGAACCCGTCGGACAGGGCGCTGTGGGACGATCTGGCGGCAAAGCGGCGTTCGCCTGCGGCGGCTGCGGCGGCGGCCCGCGACCGGGCCGTGTCGGAGGCCGCGCGCAAAGTAGCGCAGGCGGCGGACCTGACGCCAGAGGACATCGACGCGATCCTGGACCGCACCGCCCTGCCCGCCATCCACCTGCGCCGGGTCTGGCCGATGGGCCGGGAGCATCGGGGCCAGAGCTGGCCGGGCGGCCGCCCCTGCCTGCCTGATAAATCGACTGGCCGCACCAGCCCGTCAGGCGGCTGCCGCTGCATTTCCTCGCGTGGATCGACTGCGCGGAATTGCCGGCGCCTTCGGCCTTGCTTCGCGAAGGGCGGCTGATGTTTTTTGCCGATATCGACGAGGAGATGATCCTCGAGGACAGCAGGGCTGGGCGGTGATCCATGCGCCCGCCGATCAGGCCACGGATGCGCTGCGCATGACCCCCGATGATCTGCCTGAGATCGACCATGGCGCAAAGGACACCACATCGAAGCGCTATCCCCCACTCCGGCAGGAATATCCCCGCTGGCCGGTCGTGGCGCATGCCGTCACCGTTTACCACGTCGGCTCCGACGCGCTGACCCTGCGGCGCGATGTGGTCGCGGCGTCGCATGCGCGGCTGAAGGCGCAGATGGACGCGGTGCTCATGCGCTCCCTTCGCAAGGGGCGCAGCCACGACGTCGTGCAGGCGACGCATGAGCGCGGCCCCGATGGCCGCGTGGTCGAGACCCGCCATGCGTTTCAGGCGCAGGTGCTGGGGGCGGATTACCTGCGGTCCTGGGCGGTGGTGGCGGAACTGGCGCGGGCCGTGGCGGATGATGTGCGTCACCAGTTGGGTCTTGCAGAGGAACAACTTCGCTGCGCCACGAATGATGCCGCGCGCGAAAAGACCCGCCGCGCCGTGATCCGTGCACAGGCCCTTGCCGACGAGGTGGCGGTCTTTCAGGGGTTGGATGCGCTACAGAACCCGGCAGCGCGACCGCCCGAGACGATCACCAACGCCATGGACGACTGGCTCCACGCGGCGGCGCCCGGCTGGCCGCAACTTGTGGGACGATCCTTGCACAGGGCGTTCAAGGCCATGGCGCAGCGCGCGGTGACCGACCCCGCCTTGCGCGGCGCGCTGAAACAGGTGTGGCCGCAGGCTCGGGGTTCCCTGCGCATGATGCTGGGTGCCGCACAGCGGGTGACGAACCAGACCCGCGCGGGCGAGGTTCGCCTGCTGTGCCCCGACAGCGGCCCGGACATCGACGCGATGTTCTGCGACGCGGGCGTGATCGAGTTCTGGATCGGGGCGCAGGACCTTGCAGCGGGCCGGTTCGACCGGGCGGTGGCCTGTTCGGCGGGGTGCTGACACCCCTCACCCTTGCCAAGCCCGCCACGCCCCGCTAGCACCGAGCGCGTAACATGAGGGCCTTGGACGATGGACCTGAACGACCTGCGCGCCAAATACCTGACCGCCGCCGCCGAGGCTGCCAACGAGGCGGCACTTGAGGAGGTGCGGGTTGCCGCGCTTGGAAAGAAGGGTGAGATTTCCGCGCAGATGGCCACGTTGGGCAAGATGAACCCGGAAGCAAGGAAATCCGCAGGGGCCGCGCTGAATGCCCTGAAGGATGAAATCGACGCCGCCTTGCGGGCAAAAAAGGCGGGTCTGGCCGATGCTGCGCTGGATGCCCGGCTGGCCGCAGAATGGCTCGACGTGACGCTGCCCGCCCGCCCGCGCCCCATGGGCACGATCCACCCCGTCAGCCAGGTGATGGACGAACTGACCGCGATCTTCGCCGACATGGGGTTCAGCGTCGCGACCGGCCCGCAGGTCGAGGATGACTGGCACAATTTCGATGCCCTCAACATTCCGCCCGAACACCCGGCGCGGCAAGAGCATGACACGTTTTTCCTGCACCGCTCCCCCGGCGACGCCCGCCCGCCGCATGTTCTGCGCACCCACACCAGCCCCGTGCAGATCCGCGCGATGATGGCGCAGGGCGCGCCGATTCGCGTGATCGCGCCGGGCCGTGTCTATCGCATGGACATGGACCAGACCCATACCCCGATGTTCCACCAGGTCGAGGGGCTGGCCATCGACCGCGACATCAGCATGGCCAACCTGAAATGGTGCCTGGAGGAATTCTGCCGCGCCTTTTTCGAGGTGGACCAGGTGGAACTGCGGTTCCGCGCCAGCCACTTCCCCTTCACCGAACCCTCGGCCGAGGTGGACATCCGCTATTCGGTGGTGGGAGGCCAGTTGCGGCTGGGCGAGGGTGACAAGTGGATGGAGATCCTCGGCTCGGGCATGGTGCATCCCAAGGTGTTGCAGGCGGCGGGGGTGGACCCGGACCGCTGGCAGGGCTTTGCCTTCGGCATGGGGATCGACCGCATCGCCATGCTGAAATACGGCATCCCCGACCTGCGCGCGTTTTTCGAGAGCGACCTGCGGTGGCTGCGCCACTACGGGTTTTCGGCGCTGGATGTGCCCGATCTGGCGGGCGGGCTTTCCCTTTGACGCAGTTGCAAGGCTGATCCGATGAAATTCACCCTCTCCTGGCTGCGCGATCACCTTGAGACCGAGGCCGATCTTGCCACGATCACCGATGCCCTGACCGACCTTGGCCATGAGGTCGAGGGGGTGGTGGACCCTGCGGCAAGGCTGGGGGCCTTTACGCTGGCCAAGGTGCTGCAGGCCGAGCAGCACCCCGATGCCGACCGGCTGCGCGTCTGCCGGGTGCTGACCGACGAGGGCGAAAAGCAGATCGTCTGCGGCGCGCCGAATGCGCGGGCGGGGATCACGGTGGTGCTGTGCAAGCCCGGCGACTATGTGCCGGGGATCGACGTGACGCTGGGGGTGGGCAAGATCCGCGGCGTGGAAAGCCAGGGCATGATGGCCTCCGAGCGGGAGCTGGAGCTGTCGGAGGAACATGACGGGATCATCGAGCTGCCCTCGGGCGAGGTGGGGCAGCGGTTCGTCGATTGGCTGGCGGTGCACCGGCCCGGGACGGTCGATCCGATGATCCACATCAAAGTCACGCCGAACCGGCCCGATGCCCTGGGGGTGAGGGGCCTTGCGCGGGATCTGGCGGCGCGGGGGCTGGGGCGGTTGAAGCCCCTGGCTGTGCCGGTGATCGAGGGGGCCTTTCCCTGCCCGATCCGGGTGGAGATCGACCCGGGCCTGAAGGCGAAGGGCTGCCCCCTCTTTGCGGGGCGCCTGATCCGGGGGGTGACGAATGGGCCCTCGCCCGCCTGGCTGGCGGCGCGGCTGCGGGCGATCGGGCTGCGGCCGATCTCGGCGCTGGTGGACATCACCAACTATTTCACCTTCGGCCTGAACCGCCCGCTGCATGTGTTCGATGCCGGCCGGGTGCGGGGGATGGTGCGCATCCATCCCGCGCGGGGGGGCGAGACGCTGCTGGCGCTGGACGGCAAGACCTACACGATGGCGCCAGGGATGATGCTGATCTCGGACGATCAAGGGCCGGAATCGCTGGCGGGGATCATGGGGGGCGAGGCGTCGGGGGTGATCGGGGACACGGTGGATGTGTTCCTGGAAAGCGCCTGGTGGGACCCGATCACCATCGCTGCCACAGGCCGCGCGCTGCGCATCAATTCGGACGCACGCTACCGGTTCGAGCGGGGGGTGGACCCGGCCTTCACCCTGCCGGCGCTGGATTTGGCCACGGCGATGGTGCTTGAGCTGTGCGGCGGGCAGGCGTCGTCGCTGGTGCAGGATGGGGCGGTGCCCGACACCACGCGCAGCTACCGCTTTGATCCCGCCCGCGCCAGCCGTCTGGTGGGGATGGAGATTTCCGAGGCCGACCAGCGCGCCACGCTGACCGCGCTGGGGTTCACCCTGTCAGGCGACCAGGCGACCCCGCCGACCTGGCGGCCCGATGTGCAGGGCGCGGCCGATCTGGTGGAGGAGGTGGCGCGCGTGGCCTCGCTGTCGCGGCTGGTGGGCAAGCCCTTGCCGCGCGCGACGGCGGGCGTGCCGCGCCCGATCCTGACGCCTGCACAGCGGCGCGAGGGGGCGGCGCGGCGGCGGCTTGCGTCGCTGGGATACAACGAATGCGTGACCTACAGCTTTATCGACCAGGCGGCGGCGGCGGCGTTTGGCGGGGGCACGGATGCGGTGCGGGTGGACAACCCGATTTCGTCCGAGATGTCGCATCTGCGGCCCGACCTGCTTCCGGGACTGTTGCGGGCAGCGGCGCGCAACCAGGCGCGCGGGATGATGGATCTGGCGCTGTTCGAGGTGGGGCCAGTGTTTTCCGGGGGCGAGCCGGGCGAGCAGGCGGTGATGGCCACGGGCCTGATGGTAGGCCACACAGCGCCCCGCGACCCGCACGGCAGCCGCCGACCGGTGGATGTGTTCGACGCCCGCGCGGATGCCGAGGCGGTGCTGGCGGCGCTCGGGGCGCCGCAGCGCGTGCAGATCACCCGGCGCGCCGAGGGCTGGTGGCACCCGGGCCGGTCGGGGGTGTTCGGCCTTGGCCCCGTTCGGATCGCGGTGTTCGGTGAGGTGCATCCGCGCCTTCTGGCGGCCTTTGATATCAAGGGGCCCGCTGTGGCCTTTACTGTGATCCCCAATGCCGTGCCCCAGCCCAAGGCCCGCAGCACGACCAGGCCGCCGCTGGCCCTGTCGGAGTATCAGGCGGTCGAGCGCGATTTCGCCTTTGTGGTGGATGCAGGGGTGGAGGCGGCGACGGCCGTCAACGCCGCCCTGGGGGCCGACAAGGCGCTGATCGAATGGGTGCGGGTGTTCGACCAGTTCACGGGCGAGCGGGCCGAGGCGACGATGGGGCCGGGCCGCAAGTCCATCGCCCTCACCGTGCGCCTGCAACCCACCACGGGCACCCTGACCGAGGCCGAGATCGAGGCGGTCGGGGCAAAGATCGTGGACAAGGTGGTCAAGGCCACCAACGGCGCGTTGCGGGCGTAGGATCAGAGCGCGGGCCAGCCCCCGCACCCCCGGGATATTTCCGCCATCAGGAAAGGGCTTGCGCGGGTGGTCCTGCGCAGCCGGGGGTGATGGCGACTACCGGCGTGGCTTGCCGCGCCAGCTGTCCAGCCAGGCCGAGACCCGCGCCCGGAATCCCCTGCGCCGCGCATCCACCGCGTCCAGCGTTTCGTTCACGCGGTCGGTCGCGGGGTCGATCACCCGTTCGCGGAACTGCGCCAGCATCCGCCATGCCATGACGACCAGAAGGAGCAGCGTGGTGAGGATGACCATGTTGACCCAGGGGATGAAGGTCACATCAGGCCCTTCGACCTCGCGCAGGCTGATCGCGTTCGGAAAGATGGTGAAGAATTCATTGCGCCAGCCGTAGTGCTTGATCGCAACCCATTTCGGGGCCTCGCGGGTGGAGATGAGGTTCGATGCCTCGGCCTGCAGGTTGAAGCTGTTGAGCTTGTAATAGGGCGGCCAGCCCCAGCCGGTATCCTCGTTGCGATAGACGATGATGCGTTCGTTTGGGCGCACGGCCTCGATGAACTTGATGTCACGGTTGCTGCCGGTATTGGTGCCCACATCCGGTGAGGCCCAGAAGAACGCGTTCTCGCCAAAGTCGATGCGCCGCGTGTCGGTGCCGACGATCCGCACGATGTCGGTCTGCGGCAGGGTGTAGTGCAGGACCGAGGCGACCAGCGTCAGGATGGTCAGGATCAGCGTCCATTTCACATAGCGCATGTGGTCGGCCCTTCAGTAAAAGTTCAGGAGATACACGAGGGCAGAGATAATCATGCCGGGCACGATATACACCAGCACGATCAGGCGGCGGCGCAATCCGTTCTGGTAGGCCTGCATTCCTGCCGCGATGAAGTCCGCGCGGTTCCCCGGACCCTGCGCTGCATCCCACTGTTTTTCCAGCCGTTCGCGCCGGACCGAGCGGGAATAGATCGACACCAGCACATAGACGATGCTGAGGCCGACAAAGCCGAAGACCAGGAGCTGCACGAAGGCGATCATCGCGCCCTCCGCACGGCACCCCAGGGGCCGACCACATCGATCAGGTTCGGGGCGGCGGGTTTGGGTTCGGGGCGCGCGGCCTCGTCCATCCCCGGCTCGGGGCCGAACAGGGCGGCGCGTGCGCCCTGCTTGTCCACCACATATTCCCGCTCCAGGAAGTCGGCTACATACTGGCGCTTGCGGTCGGACCAGCGGGCGTAGCTGGCGTAGAACAGCTCCTTGTGGGTGATGTAGAGCTGGCGCACGTCCAGCGGCGCCAGTTCGGCCAGGAGCATGTTCACCAGATCGCGGTCGGCATGGGGTTTGGCGCGCAGGGTGTAGAAATAGGCCGGGTGAATGGACGTGATTTCGGGCCAAGCACCGCCTCCCTCAACCCAGCGCAGGAGGGCCGCGATGCCTTGGAATTCGGGCGGCAGGGCCGAGCCCAGCTGATGCGCGATCTTCCTCAGGTCGGTGCGGGTGGCGTTCCCGAGGTCAAGGTTCAGGCGGTCGGCGGCATCGACCAGGATGAAATCCATCTTCTGGCGCAGCAGGGCGGCGGTATCCATGCCCTTCGCCTCGACGATGGATTCCACAAGGCCGTTCTTCACCAGCCAGTCGGCGATCTGGTTTCTTTGGCCAAGGTCCATCACCATCGGCACCGGGATCGGCCCAAGGCCCGCGCGCGGCGCCACCGTGATCACCGCAGGGGCCCTCGAGCGGCGGAACACATAAAGCCCGCCGAAATGCGAGGTCCAGAAATTCGGCTGCTCGAAGGTCATGCGGGGCAGGTGGATCGGCACCCGCGTCACATCGCCGGTGCGTTTCGCAAGCCCGATCATCTGGGCAATCAGCACATCGTCGCGCCAGCCGTCGGGTTCAGTGCGGAAGCGGTCGATCAGGGCCGCGAGTTTGGTGGCATCCGCCACATGCCCGCCGATGGTGTCGGCCTCGATGGTGATCTGGCGGATGTCCAGAAGGCGGGCGGGGGTGTTGACCTCATAGACCGAGTTCTGCAACTCGCCCGCCACGGCATCGCGGGCGGTCAGGGCGAAAAGCTGCGAGTCATTCGCCTCGTAGAACTGCCGCAGGATGCCGCGGGAGGTGGAGAATTTGGCATTGAGGAGCGGGGCGGATTTCTGCGCCGTGGTCAAGAGGATGAACTGGCGGTTGCAGCCGTTGGGATTGATGTAGAGGTCATCGCCCAGTTCCTCGCCGATCTCGGGGGAATAGCCGGAGATGTCGATGTGGAAATCGGTCTGGGTGGTGATCTTGCCGGTGAGGTGTCTCAGCGCGCGGTTGTAGCGTTCGACGAGGGCCGGGGAGGTGACCTCCACCAGGTTGCCGAACATCAGGCCCTTCTGGATGAGGCGTTTCATGGGGTCCCTCCATGGCCCCCCGCCCCCATCCCCTCCCCACGAGGGGGAGGGGAGGCGACAGGTCCAGCCGGTCGCGCCGACCGGGCCCTGAAGGCACCTCCCTCCCCCCTTGTGGGGGAGGGATGGGGAGGGGGGGGGATCTCCAGCGCGTCCAGGATGCGTTGCATCACGCCCTCCACATTGCCACCAACATCAATGTTCCAGAACCGCAGCACCGCAAAGCCTTGCGCGCGGAGCCAGGCATCGCGGACGCCATCATGCGCCGCGCCGTCCGGTTGGCCATGCTGGCCGCCATCCACCTCGATCACGATGCGCCGACCGAGGTCGGCAAAATCCGCGATATAGGGGCCGATCGGAGCCTGGCGGCGGAAATGCAGGCCCAGCCTGCGATTGAGGTCGCGCAACTGCTGCCAGAGCCTGCGCTCGGGCAGCGTCATCTTTTGGCGCAGGCGGCGCGCCGCCGCGCGGGTGGTGGGGGTGATGCCTGTCATGACGCCCTCCACCCCCATCCCCTCCCCACGAGGGGGAGGGGAGCCGCGCCGGTCACAGGCCTTGCACCAAGTCGTCGCGCGCCTCCCTCCCCCCTTGTGGGGGAGGGATGGGGAGGGGGGGCAGGTCGGTCGGCGTGTCCCGTGACCCTCACCCCTTCCCCTCCAGCCACCGCCGCTTTGCCTCTTCCTGCCGCCCGAAGTCGCGCACCATGCCCTGGATGGCCACCTCGTCCGACTTGTCGGCATAGCGGAATTCCGAATCCGCATAGCGGTTGATCTCCTGCATCACCATCTCCACTGTCATCGGTGTGGTCAGGCCCCGGATCATCGCAAGTTTCTCGTCATAGCCCTTGAACAGGAACAGTTCGGGGTTTTCCATCCATTCGTCGGGCAGTTCGAAATCCATCGCCCGCACCTTGACCGCGTCAGTGATGTTCTTGATCGCCCGGCCGGTAAAGCGGGGGTCGGCCTCCTGGATCGCCTTGAGGTAGCGGCCGATCTTGGCGATGGTGTCCAGCGGGCCGACCTCGCGCGCCACCGTCTCCCAGACGCGGATCAACCCCTCCTCATGCGGGCGCGAATGGCTCTCGAAGCTGGCGGCGACCGCCTTCCTGATCTCTTGCGCGGCGAACAGCTCATGGTCGCCGAGGGGGATCCTGTGGTTCTTGCCCAGAAGCAGCGACAGGATGTCGATGTAATCCTCCCGCGTCTGCGGCCCGTCCACGAGGAACCGCGCACCCGCCCGCTGGCGCAGCGCGTCGTCCACGTTCTCGGGGTAGTTACTGAACATCCCGAAGGTGCAGTTGCCGCGCACCACGGTATTCGCCCCGGCAAAGGCGCCCATGAACACCGCCGTCACCTCTTGCTGGCCTGCCGAGGACTGCCGGTCGCCGCGCTTGCCCGCCACCTGGTCGATGTCGTCGATGGTGCCGAAGCCGATCACGGCGGGGTCGAGCACATTGTCCACAAAGGCACGCGCGTTCTGGCCGGATTTGCCCTGATAGCTGTCGATCTGGTCGATGCTGAAATTCTGGTAGCGGAAGGGGTATCCCGCCACCTGGCAATAGTCATGCAGAAGCCCCGCCATCATCTGGATCAGCGTGGTCTTGCCGGTGCCCGGTGCCCCGTCGCCCATGAAGGTGAAGATGAACCCGCCCATCTCGGCAAAGGGGTTGAGGCGGCGGTTGAAGTCATAAGCCATCAGCATCTTGGCCAGACGCAGGCTCTGATATTTGGCGATGTGGTTGCCCACCACCTCATGCGGTTTCTTGAACTGCATGGTGAGAGTGGTGCCCTTTGCCGCGCGCGCGGGCTTGAAACCGGCAAGGGTCAGGCTGTCGGCCTCCACGCGCCACGATCCGCCGGTGTAGGCGGCAACGCGGGGCGCGGTTTCTGCGCGGGACGCCACGCGGGTCATCAGTGCCTCGGCAAAGCCCGCGACGGTGGCCACCAGCCGCGTGTCGTCGGCGGCGTGGAGGGCGATGTCCTGGTCCAGTTCCCACAGCGCACCCTGGAGGGCGAGGGGGGCGTTGTCGGTCAGCACCTCCTCGACCGCGCCGATCTCGACCGTGGCCTCGGTCAGATGCGGGGCGAGAAGGAAGGCCGTGGCATTGGCCAGCACATGCAGGGTCACCAGCGCCTCCGCCGCCAGAAGCTCGGTGAATTCGGCGCGGCGGGGGTCGGGCAGGCGGGATTCGAGATTGGCCTTCTTGAGTTCGACAAGGCCCGTGGCCTCGGAAAACGTCTCGGCCATCGCCAGGCTGATCGCCAGCGCCCGGCGCAGCGCGTGCAGCACCTGCGCCTGCACGGGCGAGATCAGGCCGTCGCCGGTGCCCTCGATCCGTTCGACCAGCCGTACCCCGCCGGGGCGCGCGGTCGGGCGGGTGACAAGGCCGGGCGTGGTGGAGCGGAAGCGCGGGCGGCCGGGGATGCCGGGGGACCGCTCTTCCGCCGTGACCGGCGTCATCGCGCGCGCCAGCCGGGGCGCGTGGTCGAACCCGGTGAGCAGGCCAAGGGCGGCCTCGTAATGACCGCGCACCTTCACCTCGGGTAGTTCCATCGTGTCGCGGGGGGTCATGGCGTCACCTCTGCGGGATCACGCGGCCGTTGGCGGCCACGACAAACTTGCGGACATCGCGGAACCCCGGCGGGTTGCGTTCGGCCAATACCTGGAACGGGCGCTCGGGCAGGATCACCATGCGCTCGGTCCGCGTGGCGCCGGTTTCCACCCCGCGCCCCGTGAAGGGGTCGAGCGCAAAGACCTGCCGCTCGGCGGTGCTGAACCAGCCGGTCTTCACCGTCTCGCTGCGTTCCGCGATCAGATCCTCCAGCGTCCAGACCAGCGCCCAGTCGTCGCCCTGCGCGGCCTGCGCTTCGGCCAGCACGTCCGAGATGGGGCCCGATTGCAGCGTGAAGGCGTGGGAATACATCGGGCCCAGATGGACGCGGCGCAGCCGATGCGGGTGCAACGTGTCGAAATCGGTGTCGAACCCCTGCGCGATGGTCAGCAGTTTCAGGCCCGCCAGCGACTGCGCCATCAGATGCGCCTGAACGGCGGGCCAGCGGCGGTCATCCTTGGGCAGGGCGGTGCGGCCCGAATCGTGCAGCTCCATCAGATAGACGACGGGCAGGTTGACCTGCGTGTCATAGACGGCCCAGTTGAGCCGCCAGAACCGGCGCCCGTTCGCCTCGGACACCCATTGCGCCTGCGGATCGTTGCGGGGCCAGAAAAGGCCCCCCTGCCGCAGCGCCTCATAGTAAAGCCGCTGCGACAGGGCGAATTGCAACTGGGTCGGGATGATGAGGTCACCGACGATGGTGCGGATCATCCGGTCCTTCAACTCGGCCTCCGATGCCATCCCGGACAGGTGACGTTCGGCCTGCAGCGCGTCATTGGCCATGACCATCAGTTCCTGCGCCACCGGGAACCCGCTTTCGTGCCGGTCAAAGGTCAGCCGACCGGGCAGGGGGCCGTCGATGCGCCCCGTCATCAGGTATTTCAGCGACAGCGCCCGGAACGTGCGGCTGATGGCCATGACATACTGGCCGATCAGGCGCGCCTCCACGCGGCTCAGCCGCCCGTCGGTTTCCAGTTCGGCAGCCACGCGAGGCAAATGCGTGCTGATGCGCGCAAACTTGTCGAAATACCGCCGCGCGACCAGCGTGTCATAAAGCTCCGCATGGTCGTCGGTCAGGACCTTCTTGGCATCCGTCGCGGTCACTTACTCGCCATACAGGTTCTTGTCGTGTTTCTCGACGATGCTGGCAAATCGGCGGGCGAAGCGTTCGTCGGCCTTGGCCTTTTGCTCCAGGATCTTGCGGGCAAAGACCATGTGATCCTCATGCGCCTCCATCATCTCGGCCATGCGGGTGTTGGTGGCGCTGCCAATGGCGGCCATGGCCGATTGCGCCTCCTGATCGGTCTTGACGCCGATCTCGTTGATCCGGTGCGCCACGTCCTGCTGCTGCGCGGTCTTGAGGGACGCGGTGAGGGCGTCATAGAGGACCACGCGCTGCTTGGTATCCGTCTGCAGCTTGTTGATCAGCACCATCTGCGTGGCGGCCTGGTTTTGCAGGCTGTCCACCCAGGTCTTGCCCTTTTCGATATAGCGCTCCAGCGTCTGGGACTTCGCGAGCTTCACCTGCTCGTCCTGCACCATGGCGTTGTATTGCTTGTTCAACTCCGCAAGCTCGGTTTCCAGCTTGGTGCGGGCGGCGGCATCCTGTTCCACGCTGATGCGGCCCTCAAGCTCGATGATCCGGGGGTCCATCTTCTGGATATCGACGCGCAGCGCCTCCAGTTCGCCCACCGTGGTTTCGCGTTCCTCCAGGGTGCCGGTCAGATTCGCCTCCACCGTCGCCTTGTGGCGGTTCAGCGTGTCGAGCTGGCTTTGCAGCAGCTTCACGATCACGTCCGACTTGCCGATCAGGTCCTGCAGCTTGGCGTCGATCGAGGCCGTGCGCAGGCGTTCCTGGCGCATCGATTCCGCCTTGCCGCGGGCAAAGATGCCGATGAAGCTTTCCATCCCGGTCTTCGACCGCATCTGGTCGAAATCCTTGGAGAATCCGGCCGTCACATCGTCAAGGCCCATGATCAGCTCGGCGATGTTGGCGTTCATCAGGTCGGTGTGCTTGTGCACGTCCTCGAGGCTCGCGTTCTCCACGTCGATGGCGGCCTCGCCCGCAAGGACCTTGGCGCGGGCGGTTTCGATCCGGCTGGTGATGGTAGAGATTTTCGCCTGCGCCTCGGACACCTGCGCCTGGCTGTCACGGATCATCTTGTCAAAATCGGCCATGGCCAACCCCCGGGTTGCTGATGAAATCGACTTGGGGGACGGTATCGCAAATTGCATCCCGTCCGTCACCAGAAATTCGTTTGCCGCGATGGGGGATGGGGGCCAGACTGGCGCAATGTCAAATGCCCGCCTGATGGCCGAAATCGACGCCCGCCGTGCCGACCTGATCCGGCTGACCCAGGATCTGATCCGCATTCCCACGCTGAACCCGCCGGGCGCGCGGTATCGCGAGATCTGCGAGTTTCTGGCGGCCCGGCTGGCGCCGCAGGGGTTCGAGGTGGACTACATCCGCGCGTTCGGTGCGCCGGGCGACAGCGATGCCTTTCCGCGCTGGAATCTGGTGGCCCGTGCCGGAGGCGAGGGGCCTTGCGTGCACTTCAACAGCCATACCGATGTGGTCGAGGTGGGCCACGGCTGGACGCACGACCCCTTTGTCGGGGCGCTGGAGGGGGGGCGCATCTATGGCCGGGGCGCCTGCGACATGAAGGGCGGTCTGGCGGCCAGCATCATCGCCGCCGAGGCATTCCGCGCGGTCTGGCCCAACCATCCCGGCGCGGTGGAGATCAGCGCCACGGCGGATGAGGAGTCCGGCGGCTACGGCGGCGTGGCGCATCTGGCGGCGCAGGGCTGGTTCGCGCCGGGGCGTGTGGATCACGTCATCATCCCCGAACCCTTGCACAAGGACCGCATCTGCCTGGGCCATCGCGGCGTCTGGTGGGCCGAGATCGAGACGCGGGGGCGGATCGCCCATGGCTCCATGCCCTTTCAGGGCGACAGCGCCGTCGCGCATATGGGCGAGGTGCTGCACGAGATCGAGCATCGCCTGCTGCCTCGCCTTGCCGCGCGCCGCACGGCCATGCCGGTGGTGCCCGAGGGCGCGCAGGTCGCCACGCTGAACATCAACTCGATCCACGGCGGGCAGGCGGAACCGGAGGGCGACGCGCTGCCCGCGCCTTGCGTGGCCGACCGCTGCCGCATCGTGATCGACCGCCGCTGGCTGATCGAGGAGGAGGCCGCAGAGGTGAAGGCCGAGATGCGGGGCCTGCTGGACGATGTGCAGGCCCGCCGCCCCGGCTTTTCCTATCAGATCCGCGAGTTGTTCGAGGTGGCGCCGGTGATGGCCCCCGCCGACGCGCCGGTGGTGCGCTCCACGGCGGCGGCCATCGCGCGGGTGCTGGGGCGGGCGCCGGAGATGGTGGCCTCGCCCGGCACCTACGACCAGAAACACATCGACCGGATCGGGCGGCTGTCGAACTGCATCGCCTATGGCCCGGGGCTTTTGCACCTCGCGCATCAGCCCGACGAATGGGTGGGGGTGGAGGACATGATGGACAGCGCGCGGGTGATGGCGCTGGTGCTGGCGGATCTTCTCGGTGTGGACAGCTCCGCCTAGACCGCGATGTTGTCGATCAGCCGCACCCCGTCCAGCGTTGCCGCCGCAAGCAACCGGCGCGGGCCGCCGGCGGCAGGCCCCAGCGTTTCGGCATCGCAAAGGTCGAGGTAATCCACCCCGTCAAAGCCCGCCTGCATCACCTCCGACCGCGCGGTGGCCAGCGACACGCCCGCATCCCCCCCCGCCCGGATCGCCGCCGCCGCCGCCTGCATGGCGCGGTAAAGCGCCGGGGCCGCCGCACGCGCCGCGCCCCCCAGCCGCGCGTTGCGCGATGACATGGCAAGGCCGTCCGGGTCGCGCAGCGTGGGGCAGCCTTTTACCTCGACGGCCATGTTCAGGTCGGCGGCCATGCGGCGGATCACCTGCAACTGCTGCCAGTCCTTTTCGCCGAAATAGGCACTGTCGGCCTGTGTCATGCCGAAAAGCTTGGCCACCACCGTCGCCACGCCCGCAAAATGCCCGGGCCGATGCGCCCCTTCCAGCGGCACTGACAGGCCCGCCACGGTCACGGTGCTGGCAAAGCCGGGGGGATACACCTCCTCCGGCCCCGGCGCGAACACGGCATCCACGCCCTGCGGCGCCAGCAAGGCCAGATCGGCGGCCTCGGTGCGGGGGTAAAGTGCCAGGTCATCGGGGTTGTTGAACTGTGCGGGGTTGACGAAGATCGTCACGATCACCCGGTCGCACCCGCCCCGCGCCGCTGCAACCAGGCTCAGATGCCCCGCATGGAGCGCGCCCATCGTGGGCACCACGCCCACCGTCTGGCCCTCCGACTTCCACCCCGCCACCTCTGCGCGCAGGGCGGCGACATGGCGAAAGACCGGGGGCGTCAACCGCCAGCCCCTTTCGGCTTTGGCGCCTCGTCGGCAAAACCGTGCTCGGGGCCGGGAAAGCGGCCCGCCCGCACCTCTGCCGCATAGTCGGCAATGGCCTCGCCCGCCAGCGTGCCAAGATCGGCGTAGCGTTTCACGAACTTGGGGCGGAAATCGGTGAACATGCCCAGCATGTCGTCGACCACCAGCACCTGCCCGTCGCAGGCCGCCCCCGCCCCGATGCCGATGGTGGGGATGGCGATGCCCTGGGTGATCCGCGCGGCGAGCCCCGTGGGGATTTTCTCCAGCACAACGGCAAAGGCCCCCGCCGCCTCGACCGCCCGCGCATCCTCCACCATCGTCTCGGCCTCGGCCCCACGCCCCACCACGCGGTAGCCGCCCAGGGTGTTCACTGCCTGCGGGGTCAGCCCGATATGCGCCATCACCGGCACGCCGCGCGCGGTCAGAAAGGCGATGGTCTCGGCCATTGCCCGCCCCCCCTCCAGCTTGACCGCGGGCGCGCCCGTCTCGGCCATCAGGCGGGCGGCGTTGCGAAAGGCATGTGCGGGGCTTTCCTCATAGCTGCCAAAGGGCATGTCGATCACTGCCATGGCGCGGTTGAGGCCGCGCGTGACCGCCCGGCCATGCAGGATCATCATCTCCATCGTCACGCCGATGGTGGAGGGCAGCCCATGCACCACCATCCCCAGGCTGTCGCCTACCAGCGCCACATCGCAATGCGCGTCCACCAGCCGCGCCATCGGCGTGGTATAGGCGGTCAGCACCACCATCGGAGCCTGGCCCTTGCGGGCGCGGATGTCGGGGGGCAGGACGGGGCGCTGGGGGGCGGTGGCGCTCATGGGCCGGGTCTCCCTCGGGCGTTGCTTTCCGGTGGTTATACCGGCCCTCCCGCGGGGGCACCAGCCGCATTCCCCCTTCGCTGCCGGGGCTTGACGACCTGCGGCGGGCGGGCCTCAATCCAGGCCTGCGCCTCACATCCGAAAGGTTCCAGCCATGACCGCCCATCCCCTCCTCCTGCGCGTCGCGCGTGACGGCATAGCACCCGAGGTCACCCGACCCGACCCGGCCCTTGTGGTCGCGGGCGATCCCGAACACACCACCTGGAACATCGAGGAGGTGGACGGCCTCTGGTGCGGGATGTGGCAATCCACCCCTGGCCAGTGGCGCGTGAGCTATGCGGAGTGGGAATACGTGCATATCCTGGAAGGGGTCACGGTCCTGCATGGCGATGACGGCAGCACCGTCACGCTGAAAGCCGGGGACGGCTGGATCATCCGCCCCGGTTATGCGGGCATCTGGGAGGTGGTGGAGACGACGCTGAAAGAATACGTCATCCGCGCCTGAAAGACCTTACAGCGGCACGTTGTCCCCGCCCGTCACCGGCAGACCGTCGCGCGGATCATCAAACACCGGGGGGCTGTCGTTCGCCAGCGCCTCGGGCCCGTAGATTGCCGCCGGATCGACGGTGCGCGCCGGAAGCTCGATCCCGCGCCCGAAGTTCTCGGGGTCCACCCGCAGCGACTCCGCCTCGGACCGCACATGGACCGGCGTGCCGAGTGGCACGATGTCGAAAAGGTGGATGATGTCCTGGTTGAACATGCGGATGCAGCCCGCCGACCCGGAATTGCCGATGGATTCCATGTCGTTGGTTCCGTGGATGCGGTAGTAGGTATCGCGCCCGCCCTTGTAGAGATAGAGCGCGCGCGCCCCCAGCGGGCTGCGCTTGCCGCCCGGGATGCCGCGCGAGAAGGGGCCATAGACGGCAGGCTCGGTGCGCAGCATGTTGCGGGTGGGGGTCCAGCCAGGCCACTTGCGCTTGACCTGGATCGTGCCGTTGCCGGAAAAGGCGCGCCCCGCCCGGCCCACGCCGATGGGATAGCGCACCGAATCCGCGCCCTCGCGCACGAAATACAGGAACTTGGCATAGGGATCGACGTCGATGGTGCCCGGCCCCTGTTCGCCCAGATAGGTGCCGGTAATGCGGCGGTTCGGGCTTTCGGTGAACTGCAGCGGGATCGGGGGCAGCGCATAGCCGCTGTCATAGATCGGCCCATAGGCCTGCAGATACCCCGTCTGGCCGATGCCATCGACCGTCACTGGCGCTGGGGCCGCGCAGGCCGTCAGCGCGGCAGTGCCGGAGAGCGACAGGAACAGGCGGCGGGACATCGGATCAACAGGACGCATGGGCACTCCACAGTCAGCTTCACGGTGTCCGTAACAGGTGTCCGCCCAAGCGAAAAGGCCCGCGCGCCATATTCGGCGCGGGGCCCTTTCTGACGTTTGCGTGGCCGCGCGCGGCCTTTCGCTTAATCGACCTTGCCGATGGACCAGAACAGCGTCTCGCCCGAGGCGCCGTCCACCCCGTCATTGTCGGTGACCACCCAGGCCTCGCCGGCAGCGTCGATGGCAAAGCCTTCCACCTTGTCCTGGATGTATCCGTTCAGCACCGCGAGGTCGGGGAGGAAGTCGCGCACCAGTTCCTTGGTCACCACCGGCAGCGGACCACCCATGGGCGCCGCAACCATCTGGGCCGCAGGCACGCGGTAGAGCTTTTTGGTGGCGGCATTGCCCGCGATCTGATTGTCACGCTCCACGACATACACCCAGTCGCCGTGCAGGGTGATCTCCGACAGGCCCATCCAGGCGCCTTCCGCCGGGGTGTCGAGCGGATAGTGCACAGCCCCCCAGGTCTTGTCCTTGGTGTTGTAGGCCATCAGCTTTGCCATCCCCTTGGGATCGTCCTTCCACTCGCGCTGCACGGCCATCCACAGCCAGTCACCGGCCACCGTGATCCCCTCGAACCCAAAGCGGATCTCATGCGCCAGAACCTCGGGCGGCAGGGCAATCTCTTGCCGGATCAGACCCTTGGAATCCACCAGATAGACCGCATGCGGTATCAGCCGGTCGCTGCGTCCCTCGGAGGCGAGCCAGAAGCCGCCCTTGCCATCCGGCGCGATCCCCTCGATGTCCAGCTTTTGCGCGGCCTCGCCAAAGCGGTTGACCACCAGCTTTTCGGTGATCCGCGCCGGGGTCTGCGTGGCGTCGATGGTGTAGATCGCAGGCGCCATGCCATAGACCGAGTCCGACACGGCATAAAGCTTGCCCGGCGCCTCGGGGTCGGCCGCCAGGCCCGACAGCGCACCCCAGCCGATCAGCGGGTCGGACCCTTCGGAGGTGATCATCGGATAGGCGGCGGGTGCCTCGGTCCACGCATAGATCATCACATGCGCGGGCGCGCCGCCATCCTTGCGCAGGTCCACCTCGTTGGCGCTGACGAGGAGGTTGCGCGCGGGGATCGCCGCCATGCCTTCGGGGCTGATCCCCGAGGGCAGCAGTTGCTTGAGCACCGGATTGGCCGGGTCTGTCAGGTCATAGACCCCGATGACCGAGCCACGCTCGGAGGCGACAAAGGCCATGCGCTTGCCGCCGAAGGTGGCAATCTCCACCGATTCCAGTTCCGCACCCTTGGTGTGGCTGCGGTGGTCCGGGTAGTGGCCAATGGCGATGATCGCGCGCTCCAGCGTGTTGCCCGAATCATAGACGAGGGCGCCGTCCTTGCGAAAGATCGACCAGGTGCGGCTGCCGCCTTTCCAGTCGCCCTCGTTCGCCATGGCGAAATGGTCGTTGTCGATCCACTTCACGGCATCAGGTTCGCGCGGCACTGCGGGCTTGGTGTCCACAGGGTTGATCCGGCCGTCTCGCTTGGTGTCGATGCCCGACAGTTCGACGCTGCCGGCGCTGAAATGGCTGACGATGCTGTTGTCGGCCCCGATCACAACGATGTGGTTGTTTTCCTGAAGCGTCACGACGATTTCGCCCGCCGCGTTCACATCCACATATTCGGGCTCCGGGTCCTCTGGCACGATCTCGGCCAGGCCGGTCAACTCGATACGCACCTGGCCTTCGCAATCAGCGACACCGGCCACGACCGGAACCTTGACCACAAAGCCCGCAGGCAGTTGCGGCATGTCGCCCTTGTTCAGCCCCTCATCCCGCTCGTTCTCGATGGCGATGGCGACAAAGCTGCCATCGGGGGCCTTGGCCACCGCATCGGGCTGGCCGCCCAGGTCGCATTCCGCGGTGACGGCGCGGGTCGCGGGGTCGATGGTGACCAGCTTGCCTGAGGGATTGGTGAAGTTTTCCGAGGTGTTGACGCCCACATGGATGTTGGCGCCGATGAACACTGCTGTCGTTGGCTCACCGCCCACGTCGATGTTTCCAAGCGCCTTGGGGCTGCGCGGGTCGGCGATGTCGATCAGGCCCACCACGCCCAACGGGCTGTCGGTATAGACCAGCGTCATGCCGTCCTCGGAGGCCGAGATGATCTCGGCCGATGTCTCGCGTGCCCGGTCCTCGCCTGCGGCCATGTTGTCGGGGACGGGAAAGCTCGCGATGCGGTTGAAGGTCATCTCGGCCAGCGCGGGCAGGGCGGTGGCCAGGGCGAGCGCGGAGGTCAGGCAGGTGAGGCGGATGGACATGGGCGGGATCCTCGTGCAGGGGCTCTGCACGAGGGATGGAGGCGGCAGGTAACGGCGGCGTGATGCGGCTGTGACCTTTTGGTGATGCCAGGCTACAGGATGTTGTGGGCGGGGCCGTAGGGAAAGCCGGTGATGTTCTCGGCCCCGTCTTCGGTGATCACAAGGATGTCGTGCTCGCGGTAGCCGCCTGCACCGGATGCGCCTTCGGGCAGGGTCAGCATGGGTTCCATGCTGATCACCATGCCGGGTTCCAGCACCGTGTCGATATCCTCGCGCAATTCAAGCCCGGCCTCGCGGCCATAGTAATGCGACAGCAGGCCGAAGGAATGACCATAGCCGAAGGTGCGGTATTTCAACAGGTTGCGCTCTTCCAGAAAGGCATTCAGAGCGGCAGTGACGCCTGCGCAGGTGGCCCCGGGTTTCAGAAGCCCAACGCCCATCTCATGCGTGTCCACGTTCGCCTGCCAGATGGCCAGGCTGGCGGGGTCGGGCTGGCCCAGGAACAGCGTGCGTTCCAGCGCGGTATAGTAGCCGTGGATCATCGGAAAGCAGTTGAGCGACAGGATATCGCCCGGTTGCAGCCGCCGCGCGGTGACCGGGTTGTGCGCGCCGTCGGTGTTCAGGCCGGATTGGAACCAGACCCAGGTATCGCGGTATTCGGCATCGGGAAAGCGTTTGGCGATCTCGAGTTCCATCGCGTCACGGCCTGCCATGGCCACGTCGATCTCGCGCACGCCCTCGCGGATGGCGTCGCGGATGGCGGCGCCGCCGAGGTCGGCCACCTGGGCGCCGTGGCGGATCAGGTCGATCTCGGCCGGGCTCTTCACCATGCGCTGCGCCATGGTGCCGGGCGCTATGTCCATGCCCCGCTTGGGTTTTACGAAAGTGTTGAGCTTTTCGGCCTGCACCATCGTCAGGTGATCCGCCTCGACGCCGACCGCCTTGCCGGTGCCGGTGAGGCCCGCCACGACCCGCCAGAAATTGTCGCGCGTCCAGTCGGTATAGGTCACCGCATCGCCATGGCTGCGCCGCCAGGGCTGGCCCGCGTCGATGCCCGCGGCGACCACCACGCAGTCGGTGGGTGTGACCACGCAGGCATAGGGACGGCCAAAGCTGCAATAAAGAAACCCGGAATAATAGGCGACGTTGTGCATTGAGGTGAGGACCACGGCATCGAGGCTGTGCAGGTCCATCAGGTCGCGCAGGCCGCCCAGGCGGTCGTCGTATTCGTCGGGGGCGAAGGGCAGCGGAGCCTTCAAGCCATTGTGCAGGCGATAGGATTCCGGGCGGGGAGTGTTCATGGCAGACCTTGTGCAGGGGGCCTGCACGACATGGCGAGACCCCGAAAGGTCCCGGCGTTCAGGACGGAAGGGGCCGGTTCTGCGGCGACGCCATCGCCGCGGCCCGAGGGCAGGATGCGCCGCCGTTGCCTGCGTGGTCAAGGGGGCGGGAGGGGCGCTGCCCCTCGGCGCCAGGCGGCGCCTCACCCCGGGATATTTCCGCCAAGATGAAAGCCGGATAGGACGGATGCGGCAGCAGGCAGGGGGGCGGCGATGCGGTTGGCGGGCAGGCGGGCACTGGTGACGGGGGGCGGGTCGGGCTTTGGCGCGGGCATCGCGCGGCGGTTCGCGCAGGAGGGCGCGCGGGTGGTTGTGGCGGATATCGACATCGGCGCCGCGGAGGGAATCGCGCGCGAAATCGGGGGGTTGGCGGTTGAAGCGGATGTCGCCCTTGGCAGCAGCGTGGCGGCGATGGCGGCGCGTGTGCTGGCGGAGGGGCCGCTGGACATTCTGGTGAACAACGCAGGCATCACCCATCTGCCGCAGCCGATGGAGGAGGTGGGCGAGGCGGAGTTTGACCGGGTGCTGGCGGTGAATGCCAAGTCTGTCTATCTGACCGCCCGCGCATTCGTGCCCGCGATGAAGGCGACGGGGCGGGGTTGCATCCTGAACATCGCCTCCACGGCCGGTGTGTCGCCCCGGCCCAGGCTGAATTGGTACAATGCGTCAAAGGGTTGGATGATCACGGCCACCCGGGCGATGGCGGTGGAACTGGCGCCGTTCGGCATCCGGGTCAATGCGCTGAACCCGGTCGCGGGGGAGACGCCGCTTCTGGCGCGGTTCATGGGCGAGGATACGCCCGAGATGCGGGGGCGGTTTCTGGCCACGATCCCGCTGGGGCGGTTTTCGACGCCCGAGGACATGGGGAATGCGGCGCTGTTCCTGTGTTCGGACGAGGCGTCGATGATCACCGGCGTGGCGTTGGAGGTGGATGGCGGGCGCTGCATCTGAGCGCCGTCGGCGAATCGGGTTAACCCGTTGGCAGGGCTGGAAGGCGGGCGTCTGGCATCCGTCCCGTCCGCGTCGGGTTCGCGTCGGTTTTCCGTCCCGACACGGGGCGCGCGGCGTCTGCGGTTAACGCAACGCGCGCGGGTGGGGCGGAAAGGTTCAGGTTTCCGGGGGGCGGCGGTGGTCGGTGGGCGGGCCGATGCGGGCCTGCGCCTCGGCCAGGGGTTCGGCGACCACGGCCATGTGGTGGCCGTTGGCGTGGATGATCGTGGCCGCGTCCAGCGCCATGGCGACATGGCCGGGCCAGAACAGGAGGTCCCCGCGCCGCATCGCCCCCGCCGCCGGGGCGAAGGCCGCGCGCTGCAGGTCGCTGTCGGCGGGGCAGGGCCGGCCGCAGGCCAGCATCGCCGCCTGCACCAACCCCGAGCAATCCAGCCCGTCGCGGCTGTTGCCGCCCCAGAGATAGGGCACGCCGAGAAAGAGGCCCGCGACCTGCGCGGGATCGTCGTGCCAGGTGCCCAGAGGGCGCAGGTGCGCCACGGGCACATGGCCATGCGGCGTTTCGGCAAAGGCGCCTGTATGGCCGGTGACGCGCAGGCGGGTGCCCAGCGTCAGGCTGGCGGCCGCGCGGGCCTGCACGCGGGGTTCGGGGTAGAGGTGGCTGCCCAGCACGGCCACCCAGTGCCCCGGCCCGGTGGGGGGGGCCAGCGCACCCTCGGCCAGCCAGCCGCAATAGCCATCCTTGTGGGATCGCGCGAAGGCCTGGCCATCCTGCCGGTCGATCACGGTCACGGCGTCACCCAGCACCAGCTGCCGGTCCAGCGCGCCGCCGGGGCTGGCCAGCAGGTCGGCCAGCGGCACCGCCACCTCGGCCGCCTCGCCCTCGGTCCAGGCGGGGGCGTCGATCACGCCGCGCAACGAGGTGTGGGCAATGCGGGGCGTGGCGGGGGTCAGGCGGCGGTCGGTCACGGGGCCAGAAGGCGCGGCAGGGCCTGGAACAGCGCCCGTGCGCCCTGGCCCAGGCCCCCTTTGGGCCGCGCGGGGGCATCGGCGGGCTGGTGGGCGTAGATGTCGAAATGCAGGTAGTGCGGGACGGTGACGAAGCGGCGCAGGAACAGCGCGGCGGTGATCGAGCCTGCCATGCCGCCCGATGGCGCATTGTCGAGGTCCGCGATGCCGGGTTCGATGAGGGATTCATAGGCATCCCAGAAGGGCATCCGCCAGACCGGATCGCGCACCTGCGCCGCCGCCTGTTGCAGGGCCAGCGCCAGCAGGTCGTCGGTGGCATAGAACGGCGCCAGGTCGGGGCCGAGGGCGGTGCGTGCCGCCCCCGTCAGCGTGGCCATGGAGACGATCAGATCCGGGGTATCCTCGGACGCCAGCGCCAGCGCGTCGGCCAGCACCAGCCGCCCCTCGGCATCGGTGTTGTTGATCTCGACCGTCAGGCCGCGGCGCGAGGTCAGGATGTCGCCGGGGCGCATGGCATTGCCCGCCACCGCATTTTCCACCGCCGGGATCAGCACGCGCAGGCGCAGGGCCATGCCGGTCGCCATGATCATCTGGGCAAGGCCCATGACGGTGGCGGCCCCGCCCATGTCCTTTTTCATCAGGGCCATGCCGGCGGAGGGCTTGAGGTCGAGCCCGCCGGTGTCAAAGCACACGCCCTTGCCCACCAGCGTCAGGCTGGGGCCGCTGTCGCCCCAGCGCAGGTCCAGAAGGCGGGGCGCACGAGGGCTGGCGCGGCCCACGGCATGGATCATCGGCAGATTCTGGGCCAGCAGGTCATCGCCCCGGATGGCGGTGACGGTGGCGCCCTGCGCGTGGGCCAGGGTGCAGAGCGCGGTTTCAAGCTCATCCGGCCCCATGTCGGCGGCGGGGGTGTTGATGAGGTCGCGCGTCAGGCACTCGCCCGCCGCGATGGCGAGGATGCGCGCGGCGTCGAGGCCGGGCGGGGGGAGGAGGAGGGCCCCCGGCGCGGGGCGGGGCGCGCGGTAATGGGCGAAGTCATAGCCCGCGAGCAGCCAGGCAAGGGCGGCCTCGGCCAGGTCGTCGGGGTCGGTGACGCCCTCGAGACGCCAGGCTCCGGCGGGCAGGGCCGCGGCGGCACGGGCCATGAGGAAGCGGTGGCGGGGGCGGGCCGCCAGGGTGCCCAGGCCGATCACCGCGCCTGCGGGGATGCCGTCGGCGCCGGGCAAAAGGGCAAGGCTGCCCGGTGCGGCGGTCCAGCCGGTGGCGGCAAGCCAGCCCGATTGCGCAGCGGGCAGGGTGGCGAGGAAGGCCTGCGCGGCATCGGGGGTGACGGCATGAAGCGGCCGTGCGGGGGCCGCGGGGTCGGCGAAGGATGGCAGGGCGGGGGACATGGGCGGGGTCATCCGGCGGTCGTGCAGGGTTGGCGGCGAGCCTAGCCATTCCTGAGCGGGCCGCAAGGGTATCATCCTGTGACCGGGGCGGCGCATCGCCTGCCCGGGCCCCCTGGAGGACGCCGGGGCGCCCGGGCCCGCAACCGCAGGCGGTGCGCCGTCTGTGCGGTTTGCGGTGGGGGCGGTTTGCGGTGGGGGCGGTTTGCGGTGGGGGCGGTTTGCCTCAGGGCCGCTGGTCCAGCCAGCCCTTGTCGGCGGAAAGCGAGCCCTCGGCCACCCGCAGCAGGCGCGCCCAGACGGCGGCAAAGGCGGTGGAGTCGCCCTGGTCGAGGCAGATGCGGATGTCGGCCGCGACCTGGCCCATGCTGACCATGCCCAGCTGTTCGGCCATCCGCTGCAACCGGCGCAACTGCCGCGCGAGGTCCTGCCGGTCGGAGCTGCGCACCAAGTCGGCGAGGCCTGCCATGGTCATCGCAAGCTCGGCCAGCGCGCGGGTCACCACCTCTTCCGCCGCCGCCGTGCCCATGTTGCGATACATCAGTGCGATCGGCTCGCTGTCCTGGCGCACGCGTTCCTTTGGCCGAAAGGCCACGATTTCCGTATTCATCTGCCCACACCTTGATCGTCACGCCCCGGGAGACATCCTGCGCCCGCCGTGCTGAAGAAATGGTTGCGCGGTGCGGGCGAAACGGCTCGAACTTGCGTCAATTCCGGCGTATCGGGGCCGGGTGCAGCACAGGATCGCAAGATGGACAAGGCCCGCCCCCTTCCCGCCTATCTGGTCGCCCGGTTCCAGGGGTGGCGCGCGACCACCTATCAGGAGAACCGCGCCTGGTATCGGCGGCTGGCGACGGGGGGGCAGCATCCGCGCGCGATGGTGATCTCGTGCTGCGACAGCCGGGTGCATGTGACCAGCATCTTCGGGGCGGACGAGGGCGAGTTCTTCATCCACCGCAATGTCGCGAACCTGGTGCCGCCCTACACGCCCGACGGCACCTATCACGGCACCTCTGCGGCGGTGGAATACGCGGTGATGGCGCTGGGGGTGGCACACCTGATCGTGCTGGGGCATTCGAGCTGCGGCGGCGTGAAGGGCTGCCACGACATGTGCTCGGGGCTGGCGCCGGAGCTTGAGGAGCAGTCGAGTTTCGTGGGCCGCTGGATGGACATCCTGCGCCCCGGATTCGCCCGCGTGAAGGACCTGCCCGAGGCTGAGCGGATGCGGGCGCTGGAGCGGCAGGCGGTGCTGGTGAGCCTGGAAAACCTGATGAGCTTTCCCTTCGTGGCGGCCGAGGTGGAGGCGGGCAACCTGACGCTGCACGGGCTCTGGACCGATACGGGCGAGGGCGGGCTGGAGCAGTACGATCCGGGCCGGGGCGGGTTCGTGGCGGTGTGAGGGTGCGGCGTGTCCCACGGTGGGACGCTTGGCCTGGTGTGGGGTTTCAAGGGTTAGGGGTAGGGCGTTCGGGATTTGTTAGGGATTTGGCGTCGGGTGCCTGTTTGCGCGACGTCTGCGCCAGCGCCCCCGCGTGCCCTTTCCGGTCAGCGCAGCCGAACCGGTCAAGGCGCATGCGAAAAGCTGCCCCCCTCGGTCTGGCAGGGCGCTGGTGCCACCGGTGGAGATGCTGCCGCCGGACGGGGGGTGCAGGCCTTGGCAGTCAAGTGCCCGCACCCAACCACGGATCTGAAGCCCTACGGTTTCAGACTGTGGCATCGGTGCCGTTTGCGCAACGTCGGCAACCCGCGCGTTGCGCTCTGCGTCAGGTCAGGGCTTGATGTATGTGTAGCCTGCCTGCTGCAGTTTGCTCAGTTCGGCCACCCCGGACGGCACCACATCCTCGTCCCAGGCGTCGTAAAGGTCGTCGAGAGCAATCTTGCGCCCTGTCAGCGTGTTGGCGCAGATCGTGAACCGGACATTCTGGCTTTTCAGGCCGCTGATCCGGGTTTGCAGAGCGTCATCCGCCTTGGCTGCCATGAGCAAGCCGAGACCGTCACCATGCATGACAACCTCGACAAGGATGTTGTCGGCACCGACCGCGTTGATGTGGTTCTGGATGTTGCCCATGGCGGCGCTGTAGGATGTGCCCGACGTGCCGTCAGTGTTCATGTGATAGACCACTTTCTGCGCGTCATAGCGGGCCTCTTGCGCCGCAAGCGGGCCCGCAACCAGCAGGATTGCCGCACTCAGGATAGCCAATAGCCGTGTCATGTCTTGTTCTCCTCCCTAGGTTGAAGAAGGCTAACACCGACTGTGCGGTATTCATACCTGCAAATGTGTGCAGCGGACCATGGCGTGCGTTGCCGTCCTGACGTCTGCCGGCGCAGAGGTGATCGGCTGCCCCAGGGGCGGTGGCAGGGGGTGTGTCGCTGGCGTTGATGTCGGCCGGTTGCGTGAGGCCCGGCCTGCGCCTGCGACTTTCGCCGCCGGGTCTTGCCCAGAGGGCTTGCCGCGTTGCGCCGCATTGCGCATATGACCGGGAACCGTTTCCGGGGGGGCATCTTGCAGGACATGTTCGCGCTGGCGCAGGCCAACCTGCTGACGCCGATGATCCTGTGTTTCGCGTTGGGACTGGTCGCGGCCCTTGCGCGGTCGGACCTGTCGGTGCCCGAGGCGGTGGCCAAGGGCATGTCGCTGTATCTGCTGTTCGCCATCGGGTTCAAGGGCGGCGTGGCGGTGGCGGGCCATGGGGCGGAGTTGCGGCTGGGCGCGGCTTTGGGTGCGGGGATCGTGCTGTCGGCGGTGCTGCCGCTGGTGGCCTTTGGCATCTTGCGCAGCATCACGCGGCTGGGGGTGACGGATGCGGCGGCGGTGGCGGCGCATTACGGCTCGATCAGCATCGTGACCTTTGTGACGGCCTCCAGCGTGCTGGACGGACAGGGCGTGGCGTTCGAGGGTTACATGGTCGCGGTGGCCGCGGCGATGGAGGCCCCCGCCATCGTCTCGGCGCTGTGGCTGGTGTCGCGGGCGGGGGGCGGGGCGCGGATGGATGCGGGGCTGTGGCGCGAGATCTTGCTGAACGGGTCGATCGTGCTGCTGGTGGGGTCGTTCCTGATCGGGATGGCGACGGGCGAGGCGGGCAAGGCGCGCATCGACGCCTTTATCACGGCACCCTTTCAGGGGGTTTTGTGCCTGTTCCTGTTGGACATGGGGCTGGTTGCGGGGCGCGGCTTGCGGGGCGCACGCGGGGTGCTGGGCGGCGGGGTGCTGGCCTTCGGGGTGGTCATGCCGGTCGTGGGCGCGGCGGCGGGGCTGGCCACGGGGCTGGCGCTGGGGCTGTCGGAAGGGGGCGTGGCGATGCTGATGACGCTGTGCGCCAGTGCGAGCTACATCGCCGTGCCCGCCGCGATGCGGGTGGCGCTGCCCGAGGCCAATCCGTCGGTCTATCTGACACTCGCGCTGGGGGTGACGTTTCCGTTCAATCTGGTGGTGGGGATCCCGGTCTGGGTGGCGGTCGCCGGGACCGTGGTGGGGGGATAGGATGCAGACGCATGACGCCAAGCGCGTGGAGATCATCATCGAGGCGCCGATGGAGCGGCGGCTGACCGAGGCGCTGATGGCGGCGGGGGTGACGGGCTTCACCGTGCTGCCGGTGCTGGGCGGGTCGGGCCGGTCGGGGCAGTGGACGCGCGAGGGGCAGGTGGGCCGGGCCGGGATGGTGGCCGTGGTCTGCCTGATCCGGCCCGAGCGGCTGGACGCGCTGCTGGAGGCCGCCTTTGCCGTGGTCGAGCGGCATATCGGCGTGGTCAGCGTGACGCCCGCGCAGGTGCTGCGGGCCGAGCGGTTCTGACGCCGTGCTCGGGTGTCGCCCCGGCCCGTGGCGGGCCGGGGATGCGGCAGGGGTCAGTCGCTGTGCGGGGTGGTCCCGCTGCGGGCGGCCAGGGCCGCGAGGCGGTTCTGGCGGGCTTTGGCGAGAAGGGTCATTGGGGGTTCCTCCGGGCTCAGGCGACGCGGACCAGCGCGCGGGGCGCGTGGTTCAGGTTGGCGGCCTCGCGGCGGGATTTGAACACCGGGATGACTTCGGCGTTGCGGCGCTGGCGGAGTTTGGCCGCGACGGCGATGGCGGTCAGGCGGTTCTGGCGGGCTTTGGCGAGAAGGGTCATTGGGGGTTCCTCCGGGCTCAGGCGACGCGGACCAGCGCGCGGGGCGCGTGGTTCAGGTTGGCGGCCTCGCGGCGGGATTTGAACACCGGGATCACTTCGGCGTTGCGGCGCTGGCGGAGCTTGGCGGCGACGGCGAGGGCGGTCAGGCGGTTCTGGCGGGCTTTGGCGAGAAGGGTCATGGCGTGTGCTTTCCTGTGGCTCGGGCTCTTGGTTTTCTGCGGTTTTCTGCCGTTCTGTGGTCAGGCGGTGGCGTAGAGGTCGTCGGCGAAAAGCGCCGCGATCTCGGAACGGGTCACGCGGTCGGGGCGGCCCTCGGCGCGGCGGGCGGGCCCGGTGGGGCGGCGCGGCGCGCTGTTGGCGGCAACGAGGCTGGCGCAGAAAGCAGGGCCGGCGCGGAAAGCGAAAACGGCGGCCGAAGCAGGGGCAGGGCGAAAGATTGCAAGGGTCGTCATCGGTCACTCCATCTTGTCTTGTTCAGCCCACCCGACAGCAAGAACGGGCGGTTTCCGGACGGAGTTTCAGGGGGTATGATTTTTTTCCCGATTTTCTTCAACTTTGTTCCGATGCAGGCGCGGCGAGAAGGAAGATCACGCTAATCCTTTGAATTATATATCAAAAATTAGATAGACCGCGCGGTTGCCAACGGGTCGCGCACGCAATTTTTGGAACCTGCCGCGATCTGGGCCTGCCAAGGCGGCGCATTCCTGTGGCAAGGGTCATGGTGCGGGGGCCCTGGCGCCCCCGGCCTCAGCCCTTCTTGAGGCACCTGTTCCCCAGAACCTCGGCGATCTGCACCGCGTTCAGCGCCGCCCCCTTGCGCAGGTTGTCGCTGACGCACCAGAGCGACAACCCGTTGTCGATGGTGCTGTCCTGGCGCACGCGGCTGACGAAGGTGGCATAATCGCCCACGCATTCGATGGGGGTGACGTAGCCGCCCGGCTCGCGCTTGTCGATCAGCATCACGCCGGGCGCCTCGCGCAGGATGTCCTGCGCCTCTTGCCAGTCGAGAAATTCCTCGAATTCGATGTTGATGGCCTCGGAATGGCCCACGAACACCGGGACGCGGACGCAGGTGGCGGTGACCTTGATGGCGGGGTCGAGGATTTTCTTGGTCTCGGCCACCATCTTCCATTCTTCCTTGGTTTCGCCACTATCAAGGAACACGTCGATCTGGGGGATCACGTTGAAGGCGATCTGTTTCTGGAACTTGGAGGGCGGCACGTTGTCGGTAGGGTTGTAGATGGCCTTGGTCTGGTCCCAGAGCTCATCCATCCCGTCCTTGCCCGCGCCCGAGACGGACTGGTAGGTGGCCACCACCACCCGCTTGATCCGCGCGCGGTCGTGCAGGGGTTTCAGGGCCACGACCATCTGCGCGGTGGAGCAGTTGGGGTTGGCGATGATCATCCGCTTCTGGTAGCCCAGCACGGCGTCGGCATTCACCTCGGGCACCACCAGCGGCACGTCGCGGTCGTAGCGGTAGAGCGACGAGTTGTCGATCACGACGCAGCCCTGCGCGGCGGCGCGGGGTGCGTAGATCTTGGTCGCGTCCGAGCCGATGGCGAACAGGGCGATGTCCCAGCCGGTGAAGTCGAAGGTGTCAAGGTCGCGGGTTTTCAGCGTGCGGTCGCCAAAGCTGATCTCGGTGCCAAGGCTCTTGCGCGAGGCCAGCGCCACGATCTCGTCCACCGGGAATTCCCGTTCGGCGAGGATGTTCAGCATTTCGCGGCCCACGTTCCCGGTGGCCCCGACGACAACGACACGATAGCCCATGCGGCCCTCCTTCGGATGCCGCGCTGCCTTATCGCATGGGGGGGGCGGGGGGAAGGGGCGTTCAGTCGGTGCGGTCCGGGGCGAAAAGATAGACGGCAAGGCCCGCAAGGGTGGCCAGCGCGAAGAAGAGGAACAGAGCCGCATAGGGCGCCTCGGGCGGGCCGGTGACGGCCGCGTGCAGGCGGCCGGTGACGATCTGGGCCGCGCCCACGGTGCCAAGCGCGAAAAAGTTGAAGAGGGTGACGCCGCGCCCCACCAGATGCGGCGGCAGGAAGGCCCGGCCATGCGCCATCATCATCGGGAAGGACGCCCCGAAAAGGCCCACGGCCGACAGCAGCGCCACCGACTGCGCCTGACCGGGGGGCAGGGCCCAGAGGGCGAGGAGGGCCGCGACCATGCACAGGTTGCCCCCCACGATCAGCCATTTTCGGGTGCCCAGCACGCGGTCCAGGGGCCCATAGGCAAAGTTGCCCACCACCATCGCCAGCCCCATCACCAGCGTCGCCTGCCCGATCCCCGCGGCATCCGCCCCGAACACATCGGCCATGTAGGGCCCGGCCCAGAGGCCGCGCAGGGCAGCGGCGGGCACATAGTTGACGGCCATCATCGGCAGGATCAGCCAGATCGCGGGGATGCGGAGGAGGTCGAGGAGCGAACCTCTTTGCCCGCCCGGCACCCGGGGCGGATCGCGCAGCAGCAGGGCCACGGCCAGGGCGATGGCCAGCGAGACGCCCGCCAGCGCCAGCATCGTTCCGCGCCAGCCGATGGCCTGCATCGCCCAGGCCAGGGGCAGCGAGGCGGCGATATTGCCCATGGACCCGATGCCGATCATCGCACCGGCCAGCGTGCCGAAGACGGCGGCGGGGTAGATGCGGGCAAAGACATAGTAGCTGGCCATCAGCACGGGCGCGCAGCCGACGCCGATCAGGCCGAGGGCGAGGGTGATGCCAAGGGGGGATGTGGCCAGCGCCATCGCCAGCGCGCCGCCGGCGCCACCTGCGGCAAAGATGATTGATGCGGTGCGGCGCGGCCCGAACCGGTCGAGCGCAACGCCCACGGGGATCTGCATCAGCGCGAAGGTCAGGAACCACACGCCGGAGGCGGAAGCGAGGTGTTCCGCCGTGGCCCCGAGCTCGGCCGTGAGGGCGGGCGCCATGACCGCGAGGAAGGCGCGGTAGAACTGCGACAGCACATAGGCAGCGATCAGGGCGGCGATGCCGGGGATCATGCCGGCAAGGCTTCGGACCGGTGTTCGCGCACCGGCAGGTGCACGATGGCCGAGAACGCGCCCACCCCCACGCCCACCCACCAGACCAGCGTGTAGTCGCCCGTCAGGTCATACATCCGCCCGCCCAGCCAGACGCCCAGGAAGCTGCCAAGCTGGTGGCTGAAGAACACCAGCCCATAGAGGGTGCCCATGTAGCGGATACCCCATATATGCGCCACAAGGCCGCTGGTCAGCGGCACCGTGGCCAGCCAGAGCGAGCCCATCACGGCCGAGAACAGGAACACGGTGGCGGGGGTCATCGGCACCAGGATGAAGGCGGCAGAGGCGAGCGTGCGGGCGGCATAGATGCCCGCGAGCAGATATTTCCGCGTCATGGTCCGGCCAAGGTATCCGGCCAGAAGGGTGCCGCCGATGTTGGCAAGCCCGATCACCGCAATCGCCATCGCGCCCACGGCGGAGGTGGTGGTGATCCCCAATCCCGCGAGCATCCCGCCCGGATCGGGGACCGCGCAGCTTTCGGTGATGAAGGCCGGGAAATGCGCGGTCAGAAAGCCAAGCTGATATCCGCAGGAAAAAAAACCAACAAAGATGAGGGTATAGGACGGATCCCGCAGCGCGCGGGCAAGGACGGTGCCCAACGATTCGTCAAGTTCGCTGCGCGGGGCAAGCGAGGTGCCGCGCAGGAACGGGAGGAGAAGGAGCGAGGCCAGCATCACGCCCGCAAAGATCACGAACACCGATTGCCAGGGCATGTAGGCCAGCAGGAACTCGGCCGCCGGGGCCCCGATGATCTGCCCGGCCGAGCCGATGGCTGTGGCGATGCCAAGGGTCATCGAGCGATGCTCGGGCGCCGCCGCGCGGCCCACGATGGCAAGGATGACGCCGAAGCCGGTGCCCGCGATGCCGAAACCGATCAGGATTTCAAGGAGGTGATGCTGCCCAGGCGTAACCGCATAGGACGACAGCACCAGCCCCGCCGCATACATCAGCGCGCCCAGCACGATGGCGCGGCGGTCGCCGAACCGCTCGGCCAGCGCGCCGAAGATCGGCTGGCCGATGCCCCAGGCCAGGTTCTGGATGGCGATGGCCAGGCTGAAGTCGGCGCGCAGCCAGCCGAATTCGGTGGCGATGGGGATCTGGAAGACGCCAAAGCTCGCGCGGATCGCAAAGCCCAGCATCAGGATCAGGCTGCCCGCGATCAGGACGGGGGTGAGGAGGGGGGCCTTGGACATGGCGTTGCTCCGGATGGAGTGCGGGTATCGCGCGGCGTGGGGGCTGCGTCAAATGCGGAATTGTGACGGGTGAAATTTCGGGGCATCTCCCCCTTTGATCCTGACCCGGCCCCCCCCCTCCCCATCCCTCCCCCACGAGAGGAATGGGAGGTGCCCGGTGCGGCGGGCTGCGCGCGGCCTCACGCCATTTCGCGCAACACCCCGGCCGCAGGGATCGTGCGGCCATCATGGGTGACAGGATCGGCACCGTAGTTGAACCAGAACCGCGTGCTGCCCGACATGCGGCAGCGCAGCCCCAGGGGCAGGGGGTCGGTCGCGATCCCCGCCTCGGCGCAGGCGGCGGTCAGGATGCGGTCCATCGCCGTGTCGTCCGGCCATCCGGCGAGGTAGCGCAGGCGGGTGCCGACAAGGGCGGGCCAGCCATCTGCGGTGGCCTCGATCACCGGGCCGCCCTCCAGTTTCTCGCGCCAGTGGAGGAAGGCGCCGCCAAGGGCCAGCGGCACGGGCAGGTCGGGCGGCAGGCTTTCCACCCGCGCCACGGTGGCATCGAGGCCGGGGAGGGCGGGGGGAAGTGGCACGGGGATCGAGAGGTTCGGCGTTTTCGCATGGGTGCGGGGGCCGAGGATGGCGATGCCGGGATGGGCGGCCAGTGCTGCCTTGAACGGCTCTGACAGGGTGGCCGCACCGGGGGCCAGCACCAGCGGATAGGCCGTGAGGTCGGCGGTATCGGGGGGCAGGATGTCGATGGACAGGCCCAGCCGCCGCAGGCCCCGATAGACGGCAAAGACCAGCCGGAAATAGTCGAAATCGGCCCCCTGCGGCTGGATCGCCCAGGCCCAGGCAGAGGCATAGTCGAACAGGATCGCCACCGGGGCGGGTGTGTGCTGCACCTCTGGCGCCTGGGCCAGTTCGCGCGCGACCTCGGCCGCCTCGTGATAGGCAGGGGCGGGGGCGCTGTCGGGGCGCAAAAGGCCGGCGTGCTGCTGTTCCTGCGCGAAAGGGGCCTGACGCCAGCGGAAATAGCACACCGCCTCGGCCCCGTGGGCAAAGGCCTCCCAGGCCCAGAGGCGGGCCATGCCGGGCAGCGGATCGGGGTTGTAGGGGGCCCAGTTCACCGGGCCGGGCTGCTGTTCCATCACCCACCAGCGGCCCCGGCCCACGGCGCGGTAGAGGTCATGGTGGAAGGCCTGGAAATCGGGATCGCCCTGACGGGCGAACGCGCGTTTGTGTTCGGGCGTGACCTCGAGCCGGTCGGAGAGAAAGCCCAAGGGGTAGCTGTCCCATGATGCGATGTCGAGATCGGCGCCGGTGGCGAAATGGTCGAAATCGGTGATGCGGCCCATGTAGTTGTGGGCGATGGGGGCGTCGGAGTGGCGGCGGATGATGGCGGTCTGCGCGCGGTTGAAGGCCACCACCTGATCCGAGGAGAAGCGACGAAAATCCATCCAATGCGCGGGGTTGGCCTCGGTCACCGTCAGGTTGGGCAGGCCGATGTCGTCGAAATCGGCGTAGTCCATCGACCAGAACACGTTGCCCCAGGCGCGGTTGAGGGCCTGCGGGCTTTGATACCGTTGGGCCAGCCAGAGGCGGAAGGCGGTCAGGGCGGCGGCGGAGTAGGACAGCACCGTGTCATGGCAGGCATATTCGTTGTCGGTCTGCCAGGCGGCGACATGGGGGTTCGCGCCATAGCGTTCGGCCAGAATGGTGACGATGCGTTCACAATCGTGCAGATAGCCGGGGTGGCTGAAATCGTAGTGCCGGCGCGAGCCGAATCCCCGGGGGCGCCCGTCGCGGTCCACCGCCAGCATGTCGGGGTGGCGGTCGAGCATCCAGCGGGGCGGCGTGGCGGTGGGCGTGCCCAGCACGACCTTCAGGCCATGGCCACCCAGCGTGGCGATGGCCCGGTCCAGCCAGTCGAGCGTGAGGCGGCCGGGTTCGGGCTCCATTCGGCTCCAGGCGAATTCGCCGATGCGCACCCAGGTCAGGCCGATGTCGGCCATGCGGGCGGCATCCTCGGGCCATTGCGCCTCGGGCCAGTGCTCGGGATAGTAGCAGACGCCAAGGCCGCGTTTCACAAGATGACCATGTGTTCGGGTTGTCCCTTTGCGATGTCGGGGGCGGCAAAGGTCATGCCCGCCCGGGGGTGGCGGGCCATGGCGCGGGCATCCATCCCCTGCGTCGCGGTGGTGCAGTAAAGCGTGGTGCCCCCGAAGGCGGGGCAGGAGGTGTGCGGCGCATCGAACGCCACCACCCGCAGGCGCGCGCCATCGGGCGCATAGGCCGCGACCCGGGCCGCCCCCCATTCGGCCAGCCAGGTGACGCCGGTCGCGTCCACCACCGCGCCGTCGGGCGAGAGGCCCTCTGCCGCGAGGTCGAGGAAAACCTCGGGCTCACCCTTCGGCCAGCCATCGGCGTCCAGGGCCACGCGCATGACGCGGGCGGTGGCGGTGTCGGTGAACTGCGCGCTGTGCCCGCCGGGGGGAAAACAGATCGCGTTGGGGATGGTGATGCCATTGTAAAGACGCCGCAATTCCCCTCGATTCCAGCGCCAGATCGCGCCTGCCCCATGTTCGGCCCCCTTGCCCATGGTGCTGATCCAGAACCCGCCCTGCGGATCTGCCCGCCCGTCGTTGGACCGTGTGACGGGGTTTTGGGCCTCCAGCGCGCAGACCGGCGCGCGGGTGCCGGTCTCCAGGTCGAAATGGAACAGGCCCCGTTCGGAGGCGATCAAGAGGCCATCCGGCCCGGTCCAACCGGCCGCCGACACCATGTCGGGGAAATGCCATTCCTGTGCCGCCTCGCCCTTGCGGGTCAGCAGGCGGCGGCCTGTGACATCGAACCAGAACAGCTGTTCGCGGATGGGGTGCCAGAGCGGCCCCTCGCCCAGCGCGCAGATGCGGTCGTCAAAGATCATGGCAGCGCGTCCCAGGCCGCCACGACCTTGCGGGCGCGCGCGCCCACCTCGTCGGGGCCCAGGCCGGGGGTGTAAAGCGCGGTGCCGATGCCGAACCCGGCCGCCCCGGCCGCGCGCCACTGTGCAAAGCTGTCGGGCCCGGCACCGCCCACGGCATAGACCGGCACGCCGGGGGGCAGCACCGCCCGCATCGCGGCAAGGCCCGCGGGGCCTGGGATGGAGGCTGGAAAGAGCTTCAGCCCCGTCGCCCCGGCCGCCAGCGCGGCAAAGGCTTCGCTGGGTGTCATCATGCCGGGCCAGCTGTCCATCCCCGCCGCCCGCGTGGCCGCGATCACCGCCGGATCGGTGTTGGGCGAGACGACGAGGGTGCCCCCGGCCGCCGCCACCTCGGCCACTTGCGCCACGGTCAGGACCGTGCCCGCCCCGATCTGCGCCACCGCCCCGAAGTCCCGCACCATGGCGGCGATCGAGGCCAGGGGGCCCGGCGAATTCAGCGGCACCTCGATGCGGTTGATCCCGGCGGCGATCAGGGCCTCGGCCACGGGCAGGGCCTCGGCCGGGGTCAGGCCGCGCAGGATGGCGATGAGGGGGCGATGCGTCATGGCCGCGATCCTGCCCCGGCACCCCGGCTTTGGGCAAGCCCCGCCAGCGTGGCCGCCCGCCCCGCGATGCGCATCGGGGCCACCCCCTGCGCCGCCAGGGCGCGAGCATAGAGCCCCGCAAGCGCGCCATCGCCAAGCACCGCCACCTCGCGGCCCAGCCACCAGGCCCGGCTGGCCGCAAGGTCCATCCCGATCAGCATCCCCGACAGCCGCGCCCGTGCCACGCCCGGGTCAAGCCCGGTCAAGAGCGCCTCGGCCCGCAACCCGAAGAGCCGCGCCGTCAAGCGCGCGGGATGCGACATCGCCTCGGCCACCGCCGCATCGAAGGCCGCCTCGTCCCAGCCCTCCCCCACCATCCCGTGGCGCAGCACCGACTGGCCGGACAGCAGGGCATAAAGCTCGCCGGTCATCACGGTCAGGAAGCTCACCACCTCGCCGGCCGAGACATGCGCCCATTTGCAATGCGTGCCGGGCAGCGCGATCACCCCGTCAAAGCCGGGATGCAGCGCCAGCACGCCCGCGATCTGCGTCTCCTCGCCGCGCATCACATCCGCCGGCGCCGCCTGCTTCAGCCCGGGCACGATCGTGACCCTCAGCCGCGCATCCGCCACGGGCACGGCGACCGCCGCCCCCGCCTCGACGGGCGCGCAGGGCACCGCGCGATAGGGCGCCTCGAACCAGCCCTGGCGGCTGCCCACCATCCCGCAGGCGCGCACCTCGATCGCCCCCGCCCCCATCCAGGGTGCGGCAAGCGCCATCAGCGCAGGCTCGAACCCCTCGCGCGCAAGGCAGCCCATGCCAAGATCGCTCGACCTTTCGGCCAGAACGACCATCCCATCCATCGCAAACACCCGCAACCGCGAGGTCCCCCAGTCCACCGCGATCCAGTCGGGCCGGATATCAGCCATCACCGCGCGCCCCTTCTTCTGTCCCCAAATATCCTCGGGGGGTGAATGGCGCGGCACGCGCCAGAGGGGGGCGGAAAGCCCCCCTGCAAAATTCTTCCTTCAAGAATTTTGCCCTCATCCGGTCACCACCACGCCGCCGTCGATCACCAGGCACTGGCCCGTCATCATCCGGCTGGCGCGCGAGGCGAGGAAGAGGCAGCCGCCGACCATATCCTCGGGACCCAGGCTTTCAGGGATGCACTGGCGGGGCAGGAAGGCCGCGACGGCCTGCGGCGTCGCCCAGGTCTCGCGCTGCCGCTCGGTCAGCACCCAGCCGGGGGCCAGTGCGTTCACCGCAATCCCCCTGGGCCCGAATTCGCGCGCGAGGCTGCGGGTCAGGCCGGTGATTGCGGCATTGGCGGCGATGTAGGGCAGGTAGCCCGCATCGGCCATCATGTAGCTGATCGAGGAAAAGTTCACGATCCGCCCGCCGCCTGCCGCGATCATGCCCGCGATCACCGCCTGGGCGGCAAAGAAATAGGCGCGCAGGTTGATGGCCTGGCTCGCGTCCCACTGGTCGGGCGTGATCGCGAGCGTGTCCATGCGCAGATCGTCGGCCGCGTTGTTCACCAGCACGGTTGTCGTGCCCTGGGCGCCGGCGGCGCGGGCGAGGGCGGCGCGCAGGGCATCCGTGTCGGTGATGTCGCAGGCAAGGCCCAGCGGGCGGGTGCCGGTGGTTGCGGCCATGGTGTCGCAGAACGGTGCGGGGTCGCGGCGCTGGCAGAAGGCCACGCGCGCGCCCTGGCGCAGGAAGCCTTCGGTCAGCGCGGCCCCGATGCCGGAGCCGCCGCCGGTGATGAACACCGCGGCGTCGCGCAGGTCGGGGAAGATGGGCAGGTCTTGCATGTCAGGGGTCCGGTCGGGTGGAGGCCTGCGCCTCCGGCGGGGATATTTGAACCAAGATGAAAGGGCTAGGGGCGGTGGCCTTCGACCATCCACATGGTCGCGGGCCAGGCGAGGGGCAGGTGGAGACCGTGTTGCATGAGGGCGGCGCCGGTGAGGGTGAGGGGGCCGGATTTGAGCGCGTTGGGGCCGCGCGACTGGGGGGGCGCATCCTCGGGGTTCAGGAGCGTGACGCGGTAGCGGGCGGTGGGGTCGAGCGCGGTCAGGCGCAGGGGGCGGGGCAGGATCTGGGCGGTGGTGACCGGGACGCCCGCGAAGAGGATGAATCGGTGGCCGTCGGGCGCGATCTGGATCTCGGCGGTCAGGGCTGGGTCGGGGTTGTCGAGGCGGTGGATCGTGCCGGGCATGGTCCAATGGCGGTTGGCCTTCCACCAGGCGGTGACCTTTTTGAGGGTTGCGGCGTCGGGTTCGGTGAGGTGGCGGGGGTCCATCTCGAAGCCGAAGTGGCGCATGGCGGCGACGCGGGCGCGGAAGGACATGGGCAGGCTGCGCCCCGTGGTGTGGCTGGTGGCGGCCCCCACATGGCTGCCGGTGATCGCGGCGGGCAGGAAGAGGGCGGCGTCGTGCTGGATGGCCAGGCGTTCGCTGGCGTCGATGCAGTCCGAAAGCCAGAGGCGGTGGGTGCGGGCAAGGATGCCTGCGTCGATGCGCCCCCCGCCCGAGGCGCAGCTTTCGATTTCGGTGCCGGGATGGGCGGCGTGCAGGCGGTCGAGGAGGGTATAGAGGCCGTGGGTCTGGGCAGTGTCCACCACGGGCAGCAGGCGGTTGTGATCCCATTTCAGGTAGTCGATGGGATATTCGCGCAAGAGGGCGTCGAGGGCCTCGAACAGATAGTCCCGCACCTCGGCGCGGGCGATATCCAGCACCATCTGGTGGCGCCCCAGCGTCTGGTCGGGCGGCCCCAGCGCCCAGTCGGGGTGGGCGCGGTAGAGGTCGCTGTCGGGGTTCACCATCTCGGGTTCCACCCAGAGGCCGAAGGTCATGCCGCAGGCATGGACATGGGCGATGAGGGGGGCGAGGCCGTCGGGCCATTTGCGCCGGTCCACCTGCCAGTCGCCCAGCGAGGACCGGTCATCGTCGCGCTTTGCGAACCAGCCGTCGTCGAGGACGAAGCGTTCGGCGCCGAGGGCTGCGGCGCGGGTGGCGATGTCCGCGAGGGTGGCGAGGTTGTGATTGAAATAGATCGCCTCCCAGCAGTTGTAATGCACGGGGCGGGGGCGGGCGGGGTCGGGCCAGGGGATCAGGCGGTCGCGGGTGTCGGTCTGGTATTGCGCCGAGATGCCGTTGAGGCCGGTGGTGGAATGGCCGATCAGGAGGTCGGCGGTTTGCGCCTGGGTCAGGGGGGCGGGGTGGGCACCCTGGGGCGCGCCCCACTGGATCTGGCGGCGGCCGTCCTGGAGTGCCTCGGCGATCATGCGGTGGCCGCCGGACCAGGCGTAGCTGAAGCCCCAGGCCTGGCCCTGGGTGTTGGCGGTGGCCTCGGTGGTGAGCAGGGCGAAGGGCGGGTGTTCCTGGCCCGACCTGCCGGTGCGCGCCTCGCGGACCCGCTGGCCGGGGGTAAGGGGAGTGGTGAGGGGCTGGAACTCGCGGTTCCAGCGGCCGGCGAAGTCGGTGATCTGGGTGGCGTGATCTGCGGGCAGGGCGGGGGTGGACAGCCAGTGCAGGCGGATGGGCCGGGTGGAGGCAAGCGCGGTGCTGGCGGCGATGAGGCCGGAGGGCAGGGCGCGGAAGGCGTGGGTGAGGGTGAGGCCGGGGGCGGTGCTGGTGAAGGCGAGGCTGTCGGGGGTGGTCTGCGCGTCGGTCAGGGCAAAGCGGGGGTGCAGGGGGCTGCCGTCGAGCGCGGACAGCATCAGGCCGGGGGCACCTTGCCAGGCATCGGCGGGCAGCGGGGTGAGGCTGAGCGCGGGCAGGCGGTCGAGCATGCCGCCCGACAGGTCCTGCCGGTGGGCGGCGGCGAGGTCTGCCAGATCCTCGTCCACGGGCAGGGGGGCGCCCCAGTAGATGACGAAAGGCTGGCCGCCGTCGCAGGCGAAGGCCAGTGTCTGATTCGCGGTGTCGAGGCGCCAGGTCTGCCGGGCGGTCATTTTACGGCCCCCAGCGTCAGGCCCGCGATGAAATGGCGCTGCATGAGAAAGAACATCAGCACGGGGGGCAGCGCGGCCAGGATCGAGCCTGCGGACACCAGATGCCATTGCGCGATCCACTGGCCGTTGAGGGACGACAACCCGGCGGTGATGGGCTGGGTGGCGGGGCTGCTGGTCAGCACGGTCGCCCAGAAGAAATCGTTCCAGATGAAGGTGAACACCAGCACCGAGAGCGCCGCGATGGCGGGGCGCATCAGGGGCACGATGATGAACCAGAAGATGCGCCATTCGGCCACGCCCTCCACCCGCGCGGCTTCGATCAGCTCGAACGGCAGGGCCTTGATGAAATTGCGCATGAAGAGGGTGCAGAACCCGGTCTGGAAGGCGATGTGGAAAAGCGCGAGGCCATACCAGGTGTTATACATGCCAAGATCCAGCGTGAGGTCGCGCACCGGCACCATCAGGATCTGGAAGGGCACGAAATTGCCCGCGACGAAGAGGAAGAACACCAGCAGGTTCGAGCGGAACCGGTAGATCGCCAGCGCAAAGCCCGTCATCAGCGACAGCGACACCGCGCCGATCACCGTGGGAATGGTGACCCAGAAGGAATTGAGGATGTATTGCGCCATGGGGGTGTTTCGGAACACGGCCGCGTAATTGTCGAAGGCGAGGCCAGAGGGCAGTCCGAAATAATTGCCCTGGGCAAGGTCCGAGGCCGGGCGTACCGAGGTCAGCGCCACCCCGATCAGCGGCAAAAGCCACAGGAACAGCGCCACGGGCAGCGCGATCCTGTAGAGCGTCTGGGTGGCGGGCGAGGTCTGCTGGATGGGGCGGGGGAACATCGGTCACGCCTTTGGTGGTTCGGGCAGGGATTTGCGCAGCGCGGCCGGCAGGCCCGCGCGGATGAGGCGGTAGGAGGTGTGGATCCGGTGACGGAGGTCCGCATCCCCGACCGTTTCGGGCAGAAGCACCCAGCTGCGGTGGAAATAGGGGGCCTTGAGCGCCACCCCGGCCTCGATCAGCATCTGGGCGGTGTCGATGTCGGGGGTTTTCACCGAAACGCCCGGCGTCACGGCGCCGATGCAGGCGAACATCTTGCCGCCGACCTTCCAGGCGTCGTGGCCACCGCCCCAGGGATCTTCGACCGTGGCACCCGGCAGGGCAGCGGCGATGGCGGCGACACGGGGGCGCAGGAGGCGCATGGGGGGCATGCCTAACGCTCCGTCTCGTCGCGCCACATCTTCCAGATGAAGCCGGAGATGAAAACCATCATGATGGCGAACAGCACCACGGCGATGGCCGCGCCATAGCCCATGCGATAGCCGTATTCGCTGAGCGCCTGTTCATACATGTAAAAGGACAGCACGCGCGAGCTGCCATAGGGCCCGCCGTTGGTCATGATCGACACGAGGTCGAAGGACCGCAGCGCGCCGATTACCGTGACCACCACGGCGATGAAGGTGGCCGGGCGCAGCTGCGGCAGGATCACATACCACAGCATCCGCCAGCCGCGCGCGCCGTCCAGCCGCGCGGCTTCGACCTGATCGGGGGCCACGTTGTTCAGGCCGGTCAGGTAGAGGATCATCACATAGGCGATCTGCGGCCAGAGGCCCGCCGCGATGATGCCGTAGGTGACGTAATCCTCTTCGGCCAGGATCGCCACGCCGCGCCCGGTGGCCCATTCGATCAGGTTGTAGAAGAGGCCGAAATTGGGCGCGTAGAACCATGAGAACATCAGGCCCACAACGACCTGGGAGATCACGAAGGGAAAGAAGAACAGCGATTTGTAGATGCGGATGCCGGTGACGGTCTGGTTGAGGAAGATCGCCACCATCAGGCCCGCGGGCACCGCCAGCAGATAGAGCAACAGCCAGATCACGTTGTTTTTCAGCGAGGTGTAGAAGGCATCGTCGTCGATCAGTTCCACGTAGTTGGCGGTGCCGATCCAGCGGGCCGTCCCCAGCCCGTCCCAGTTGAAAAAGCTGATCCAGATCGACTGGAAAATCGGCCCGATGACGTAAAGCGCAAACATCGCAAGCCCCGGTGCCAGGAACAGCCAGGGCGACAGGCGAAGCTGGTTGCGCTTCCAGAAACCGGATTTGGAGGACATGAACGACCCTTTCGCGCGGTCGGCGCAAAGTGCCCCGGGGGCAGAGCGGCGCCCCCGGGGCAGGTGCTGCAGGCGGCCGGGTCAGCCCGGCCCCTGCGCGGTGTCAGTAGACGCGGGCGCGGGTCTTTTCGAGCCGGTCGAGGATGGCATCGAGACGGTCGGGTTTCACCAGAAATTCCTGGATCCCCTCCATCCCGGCCTTGGCCATCTCGGCGGGTGCGTCGCGGTCAAAGAACTGCGCGATGCCGCCCGTGGCGGTTGAAAGCATCTCGAACCCGGCCACAAGGAACGGGTCTTCGGTGTTCACCGATGCGTTCTTGTTCACCGGAAGCTGGCCCTGCGCCGCGTTCCACTTGGTCTGCGCCTCGGCCGAGGCGATGAAGGCCAGGAATTTCTTGGCATCCTCGACGTTCTTTGCCCCTGCGGGGATATGGATCGTGTCCGTCGGCGCCTCTTCGGCACGGGGCAGGCCGGGGGTGATTTCGGGGAACACGAGGAAGCCCAGGTTGTCGTTCGTCATGCCCCCTTCCTTGAACACGCCCACGGCGAAGTTGCCCATGACGTAATTCGCAGCGCGGCCCTGCACGAGGAGCGCCGCCGCATCCTGCCAGTCGATCGCGGCGTGGTTGGCGGTCACAAAGGGCGCGAGCTTGCCCAGCTCGGCAAAGACCTTTTTCACCGACTCGTCGGTCCAGGCGACTTTGCCGGCCGTCAGGTCCATGTGCCAGTCGTAGCCGTTGGTGCGCAGCGATACATAGTCGAAGATGCCCGCCCCCGGCCACAGCGCCTTGGTGCCCGTGGTCACGCAGTCGATGCCCGCCGCCTTGAACTTTTCGCAGTTGGCCAGGAACTGCGCCCAGTCCATCCCCTCGGGCCCAGGAAGCTCCACCCCGGCGGCGGCATAGGCGTCGCGGTTGTAGTAGATGCCCCACTGGTAATAGGTGTAGGGAATGCCCCATTTCTTGCCGTCGATGGTCATCGAGGCGGCGGCCGAGGCCAACTCCTCATGCAGGTTGTTGGCGTCCCACACGTCGGTCACATCCATGAACTGCCCGGCGGCCACGAAGGGCGCCATGCGGTTGCCGGCATACCAGTTGGCCAGATCCGGGCTGTCGGCGGTCAGGAAGTTGCGGATGGCGGTCTTGTAGCCCTCATGGTCGAAGTTGTTCAACTCGACCTTGATATCGGGGTTCGCAGCCTCGAAATCGGCGATCAGGGCCTCCATCGCGGCCAGCGGGATGGGGTCATAATCGGCATTGTATTTCAGCACGCGCTGCTGCGCGACGGCCGAGGTGGACAGCGCAAGCGCCGCCGCGAGCGCGATGGCGCCCGTTCTTGCATGGACCATGGTTTCCTCCCTTAGGTTCCACTATTTGAAACTTGTTCTTGAATGTTGAAAGTATGTCCACGATGATCTAGCCTGTCAACAGGGAGGATCGTGGATGGGTGCGCAGGGCCAGCCCGCCGAGGGGCGGGGGGACGGCACGGTGGGCAAGGCGCTGGACGTGCTGGACATGGTGGCCAGCGCAGGCCGCCCGGTGCGGTTTTCCGACCTGCTGGGCGACGCCCCCTATCCCAAGGCCACGCTCTACCGCTTTCTCCAGGTCCTGACGCATCAGGGGATGCTGGCGCATGACCCCGACCGCGGCACCTATGCCCCCGGCGTGCGGCTCGTGCGGCTGGCCCATGCGGCCTGGGCGCAATCCTCGCTGGCCCCGGTGGCGCGGGCGCATGTCGATGCGCTGGCCGCCGCGACGGACGAGACGGTGCATCTGGCGCAACTCGATCAGGGGCAGGTCCTCTATGTGGACAAGCGCAACGCGGCCCGGCCCGTCGAGATGTTCGCCCAGGCGGGCAAGGTGGGGCCTGCCCATTGCACCGGCGTGGGCAAGGCGATGCTGGCCTTTCTGGCCCCCGAGGCGCTGGAGGCGGCGCTGGCGCGCCAGTCCTTCCACGGCTTCACGCCCCACACCCTGACCACGCGCACGGCGCTGTTGGCCGAGCTTGCGGCGATCCGCACGCGCGGCTTTGCCTATGACCGCGAGGAGCATGAGCCGGGCATCATCTGCGTGGCCGCCCCCATCCTGTCGCGCGCGGGCCGGGTGATGGGCGCGCTCTCGGTCACCTCGACCACCGCGCGTCGGCGGCTGGAGGAGATGGCAGAGCTTGCCCCGCAGGTGATCGGCACGGCGGCGGCCATCGCGGCGGACGCGGAAACTTGGCGCTTTCCGGAACAGGAGGGATCGGCATGACGGGCGTGACACTGGAGCGGGTGGTCAAGCGGTTCGGCGAGGCGACGGTGATCCACGGCGTGGACCTCACCGTGGATCATGGTGAGTTCTGTGTTTTCGTCGGCCCCTCGGGATGCGGGAAATCGACGCTCTTGCGCATGGTGGCGGGGCTGGAGGACACCAGCGCGGGCGCCATCCGCATTGGCACCCGCGATGTCACCCGCGCCGATCCCTCCGAACGCGGTGTCGCGATGGTGTTCCAGACCTATGCGCTTTACCCCCACATGACGGTGTCCGAGAACATGGGCTTCGGCCTGAAGATGACCGGGCATCCGAAACCCGAGATCACCGCCAAGGTGGCCGAGGCCGCCCGCATCCTGAAGCTGGAGCCCTTGCTGGACCGCAAGCCAAAGGCGCTTTCGGGCGGCCAGCGCCAGCGCGTGGCCATCGGACGCGCCATCGTGCGGGGGCCGGAGGTGTTCCTGTTCGATGAGCCGCTGTCCAACCTCGATGCCGAACTGCGGGTGGAAATGCGCGTGGAAATCGCCCGCCTGCACAAGGAGATCGGCGCCACGATGATCTATGTCACCCATGATCAGGTCGAGGCGATGACGCTGGCCGACAAGATCGTGGTCCTGCGCGCGGGCCGTGTGGAACAGGTGGGCGCCCCCCTGCACCTCTACCACGACCCCGACAACCGCTTTGTCGCGGGCTTCATCGGCTCACCGGCCATGAACTTTCTCGCGGCAAGGGTCGAGGGGCCGGGCCGCCTCGCCACCCCCGGCCTCGCCGCCACCCTCGACACCGCCGCCGCCCTGCCCGGCGCGGGGGCAAGCATTGTGGTCGGCATCCGCCCCCAGCACCTCGCCCTCGCCCCCGACGACACCCACCGCGTCGAGGTGACCGAGGCGCTGGGCGGCCAGAGCTTCATCCACCTCACCGCCCCCACCGGCGAAAAGCTGGTCGTGGAAAGCCGCGAAGACCCCCGCATCCGCCCCGGTGACCGCGTGGGCCTCGCCACCACCCCCGGGGCCGCCCTCGTCTTCTCCGATGACGCCGCCGGCCTGCGGCTGCGCTGACCCGCACCCCTCTCCCCTTTCCTGACGGAACAAGTATCCGCGGGAGGGTCCGGGAGGGCCGTCAGCCCTCCCGGGGGCCGGGCCCGCGCGACGCCTCAGACGACGACCGCCTGCGCCGCCTGCGCCCCCACCCCGAACACCCGCTTGTAGCGCGCGATCTCTTCCGGCGGCCCCAGCGCCTTGTTGGGATTGTCCGACAGCTTCACAGTCGGCCGCCCGTCGGCCGATACCGCCTTGCAAACCAGGCTGAACGGGGCCAGCGCATCACCCGCCACCAGCCCGCGAAAATCATTGGTCAGCATCGTGCCCCAGCCGAAGGACACGCGCACCCGGCCCGCGAACCGCGCATGCAGCGCCTCGATCCGGTCCACGTCAAGCCCGTCGGAAAAGATCACCAGCTTCTGCGCCGGATCTTCACCGCGCGCCTGCCACCAGCGGATGGCGGTTTCCGCGCCCGCGACCGGATCGCCCGAATCAACGCGGATGCCGGTCCAGCCCGCCAGCCATTCCGGCGCGCGGGCCAGAAACCCCTCGGTGCCATAGGTGTCGGGCAGGATGATGCGCAGGTTGCCGTCATGTTCCTCGTGCCAGTCGGCCAGCACCTGATAGGGCGCGCGGGCGAGTTCCTCATCGCTGTCGGCCAGCGCGGAATAGACCATGGGCAGCTCATGCGCGTTGGTGCCGATGGCCTCGATATCGCGGCGCTGCGCGATCAGGCAGTTGGAGGTGCCCGCGAACTTGTCCTCCAGCCCCTCCATCATCGCCTGCACGCACCAGTCCTGCCAGACAAAGGAATGCCGCCGCCGCGTGCCGAAATCGGCGATGCGCAGGCCCTCAATCGCGCGCAGCCGCGCGATCTTTTCCCACAGCTTGGTCATCGCGCGGGCATAGAGAACCTGCAGTTCGAACCGGCCCAGATGCGACAGCACTGCGCGGCCGCGCAGCTCCATCAGCACGGCAAGGGCGGGGATCTCCCACATCATCACCTCCGGCCAGGCTCCCTCGAAGGTCAGCTCATACTGCCCGTCGCGGCGCTCCAGGTGGTAGGGCGGCAGGCGCATCCCCTCAAACCATTCCATGAAATCGGGGCGGAACATCTGGCGCTTGCCGTAGAAGGTGTTGCCGCGCAGCCAGGTGCTTTCCCCCCGTGTGAGCTTCAGGGACCGCACATGGTCCAACTGCTCGCGCAATTCGCCCTCGTCCACCAGATCGGCCAGGGGGATATGGGTGGAGCGGTTGATCAGGCTGAAGGTGACCCGCGTTTCCCGCCGGTTGCGGAATACCGACTGGCACATCAGAAGCTTGTAGAAATCGGTGTCGATCAGCGACCGCACGATCGGGTCGATCTTCCAGCGGTGGCCCCAGACGCGGGCGGCGATGTCCATGCCCTAACCCTCCAGCACCACGCCCGCGGCGCGCATCTGCGCCACGGCGTCGGCCAGCGAGCCGTTGAGGTCGATGGCGCGGGATGCCCCCATCGCCACGGTCACCGCGAACCCCAGCCGGGCCGCATCCAGCGCCGAATAGGCCACGCAGAAATCGGTGGCGAGCCCGGCCAGCACCAGCCGGTCGATGCGGCGGCTGCGCAGATAGCCCTCAAGGCCCGTGGGCGTGGTCCGGTCATTCTCGAAAAACGCCGAATAGCTGTCGATGGCGGGGCGGAACCCCTTGCGGATCACCAGATCGGCGCGGTCCGTTTCCAGCGCGGGGTGGAACCGCGCACCTTCTGACCCTTGCACGCAATGCACGGGCCAGAGGACCTGCGGGCCATAGGGCATCTGGGTCACTGAAAAGGCTTCCGCCCCCGGATGGTTGGCGGCAAAGCTGGCATGTTCGGCGGGGTGCCAGTCCTGCGTCAGGATCACCGCCCCGAAATCGCGCATCATCGCATTCACCGGGGCCACGACCGCATCGCCATCCGCCACGGCCAAGGCGCCGCCCGGGCAGAAATCCACCTGCACGTCGATCACGATCAGGGCTTCGTCTGTGGGGCGCATGGGGTCCTCCCGCCGGTCATTGCCGCCATGTTTGCCCGCCTGCCCCGACGAAGGGAAGCCCTTGATCTTTCCCGCCCCGCCGCGCAGATGCGCGCCATGCTGACCGTTGCCGCCTTCTACCGCTTCGCCCGCTTTCCCGACCCCGCCGCCCTGGCCCCGCCACTGCGCGCGCTTGGCCGGGCGCAGGGGCTCTGCGGTACGGTGCTGCTGGCGCGGGAAGGCATCAACGGCACGGTCGCGGGCCGCGCCCCCGGCATCGACGCGCTGATGGCGCATCTGCGCGGCCTGCCCGGCTGCGCCGACATCGACGCCAAGCGCAGCCATGCCCCCACCCCGCCCTTCGGCCGCTTCAAGGTGCGCCTGAAGGCCGAGATCGTGACCATGGGCATCCCCGATGCCGATCCCCTGCAGGGCACCGGCACCCTGGTTCCCCCGGCCGACTGGAACGCGCTGCTGGCCGACCCTGATACGGTCGCCATCGACACCCGCAACGCCTTTGAGGTGGCGCTTGGCAGCTTCCCCTGTGCGCTCGACCCTGGCACCGGCAGTTTCGGCGATTTTCCCGCCTGGTGGCAGGCCAACCGCGCGCGGCTGGCGGGCAAGCGCCTGGCGATGTTCTGCACGGGGGGCATCCGCTGCGAAAAGGCCACCGCCTGGCTGGTGGCCCAGGGCGTTCCGGGCGTTCACCACCTGCAGGGCGGCATCCTGAAATATCTGGAGGAGGTGCCCCCAGAACAGACCCTCTGGCAGGGCGAATGCTTCGTCTTCGACGGCCGCGTGGCCCTGCGCCCCGGCCTGATCCCCGGCACCGCCACCACCTGCGCCGCCTGCCGACGCCCCCTCACCCCCGCCGACCGCACCCACCCGTGCTATGAGGAAGGTGCCGCCTGCCACCACTGCCTGCACGAATACACCGACACCGACCGCGCCCGCTTTCGCGAACGCCACCGCCAGATGACCCTCGCCCATGCCCGCGCCACCCGCCATCTGGGCGGCTGACGCGCCTGTTCTCTCTTTTGCCCAAATACCCCGGGGGAGTCCCCGTCAGGGGACGGGGGCAGCGCCCCCAGGCAGCCCCGCCACCCGCGCCGCCGCCGCCCGCCCGGCATGACGCCCCGTGGCAAGGCAGGCGGTCAGCAGATAGCCCCCCGTCGGCGCCTCCCAGTCCAGCATCTCTCCGGCCGCGAACACCTGCGGCCAGCCGCGCAGTTCCAGCCCCTCCGTCAGACCGTCCCGCATGATCCCTCCGGCGGTCGAGATCGCCTCGTCCAGCGGGCGCGGGCCCCGCAGCGGCGCGGGCAGCGCCTTGATCCGGGCGGTCAGCGCCATGGGATCGGCGGGCAGGGGGCGGCCCCATTCCTGCATCAGCGCCACCTGCACCGGTTCCAGCCCCGCCTTGCGCAGCCGGTTCGCCACCGTCTCGCCGTGCCGCGCCTTCGCCAGCCGCGCCGCCACCACCTCTGCCGCCACATCCGGCATCAGGTCCAGCGCCAGCGCCGCCCCCTCGCGCAGGTCGCGCGAGACGGCATAGATCCCGCCACCCTCCAGCCCCCTGGCCGAGATCACGAACTCCCCCCGCGCGCGCCGCCCGCCTGCCAGCACCAGCGCCGCGCCCTTCACCGCCTGCCCGAAATGCCGCGCCATCTGCGGCGACCAGTCCACCACGAACCCCATGTTCGCGGGCCGGAACGGTGCCAGCGGCACGCCCCGCGCCGCCAGCACCCCCGCCCAGGCCCCGTCCGACCCCAGCCGCGCCCAGCTTGCCCCCCCCAGCGCCAGCACGGTGACGGCGGGGGCCAGCACCTGCACCCCCTCGGGCGTGTCGAACCGCTGGCCGCCCGCCTCCCCCCCGGTCCAGCGCCAGCGGGTTTGCAGCGTCACCCCCATCCCGCCCAGCCGCCCCAGCCATGCGCGCAACAGCGGTGATGCCTTCATCGCCACCGGAAACACCCGGCCGGACGATCCCGTGAACACCTCCTGCCCCAACCCGCGGCACCAGTCCTGCACCTGATCCGGCCCGAAATCGCGCAGGATCGCCTCCAGCCAGCCGGGAGGGTGATAGGCGGCAGCAAAAGCCCCCGCATCCTCGGCCTTGGTTATGTTCAGCCCCGACTTGCCCGCCATCAGGAATTTCCGCGCGGGGCTGGGTTTCGCCTCGGCCACCGTCACCGCAAGGCCCGCCCGCGCCAGCTCTTCGGCGGCCATCAGCCCCGCAGGCCCCGCCCCCACCACCAGCGCCCCCACCCCCACTGCGTCGGTCATGTCGGGGCCATCTGGCGCAGGTCCACAACCCGGCGAGGATCAGGGCCGCCCGTTCCCCCCGCCCTGGCAAACGGAGGCGCGACGGCTTGGAATTCGAAAAGGTCAGGCATCTTGCACCTCGCACATTGTCAGGGGCAGGCGTGGCCTGCGGTCGCCGCAGAAGGCCGCAGAAGGCCGCAGCCACAACGCGGGACCGAGCCGCCTGTCAGCCCCCGGTTGCGGCCGCCTCCGCCCCCAGAAACACCCGCAGCGTCTCGGTGAATTCGCGCGGGCGCTCTGCATGCAGCCAGTGCCCGGCCCCGGCGATCTTGGCAAAGCGCGCGGCCGGGAACAGCGCCTTGATCGCCGGGCGGTGTTCCGGGCGGACATAGTCGCTCTCGGCCCCGGTCAGGAACAGCGCGGGCCCCTCGAAACGCCCCGCCACGTCCGGCCAGCCCACGATCTGCCCCATCTCGCGCGCCAGCACGTCGAGGTTGAGCCGCCAGCGGGGCGGCACCGCCTTCAGGTCCAGCGATTGCAGCAGGAACGCGCGCAGGCCCGCGTCGGGGGTGGAGGCCGCAAGCCGCCGGTCAGCCTCGGCCCGGCTGTCGAGCCCGGTCAGGTCAAGCCCGCGCATGGCGTCGATATGTCGGGTCTGGTCATGGGCATAGGCGACGGGGGCGATGTCGGCCACCACCAGCCGGCGCACCAGATCCGGCCGGGTCAGCGCAAGCATCATCGCGGCCTTGCCCCCCATCGAATGGCCGACCACATCCATGGGCGCGCCCGCCGCCGCGATCACGCCTGCCAGATCGCCCGCCATGTCGGCATAGCTGTGCGTGGGCCACCACGGACTGCCGCCATGGTTGCGCAGGTCCACCGTCACCACCGCGCGGCCCGCATCGGCCAGCCGCCGCGCGATCGCCCCCCAGTTGCGCGCCGACCCGTAAAGGCCGTGCACGATCAGAACCTGCGGCAGGCCGGTCTCGGTGTCTGGGCCAAAGCGGTGTGTCGTCAGCATGTCACCCTGATACCGCGCGCGCGCGCTTCCTGCCAGAGCCGTTGCGGCCGCGGCGCGCTGGGCCTAAGTTGCCCCCGCAACAAGGGGATTTCGACGGCATGGGCGCGGTGGCGATACAGCAGATGGCAGACCGGGTGGCCGCGCTGTTGGAAGAGCGGCTGGCGCTGCGGGGCGACGGGCTGGAGGCAAAGCTGCGGCGTGGCCGCCGGATGATGCCCCGCCGCGTGTTCGACGCCGCCACCCGCCTGGCCGAGGCCGCGCATCAAAGCCAGAACCCGAAACTGCTGTTGCAGATCGAGATGGGACAGGTGACGCAGGATTATGACACCTGCCTGCGGCATCTGGGCGGCCTCAGCCTCTGGGACCGCCGCAAGGTGATCATCCTGCGGTGGACGGCCTCGATGGTGCTGACGCTGATCGTGGTCGGGGTTTTGTTTGTCGTGGTGCTGAAATGGCGCGGGCTGGCGTGAGCGGCCACGGGCGCCGTCGCGCGCCCCGACGGCCCGCGTGACCAGGCCCAAGGCCCCAGGGTGCCGACAAGGACGTTGACCTTTCCGCGAAGCCACGTCTGCCCGCCGAAAGAACACCGCACGCCCGCCTCGGCCCCCGGGGTGAAAATTGCGCAAGGCGCACAGCATTTCGGACCTTCCCCTGATATCGCAGCCAGCCTCCACCACACGCGCCTGTGATCAGAGCGCGGGCTGACAGGCGCACCCCCGGCGCTAGGCTTCTCCGCATACGCAGAGAGGTCGCCGATGATCCGCACCGCCCTTGCCATGCTCGCCCTCCTTGGGTCGCTGTCCCCCGCGGCGGCCCAGGATCGCATCCCCTCTCATTGCATCGCGCTGGCGCAAGGCACCGAAACCGTCGTCCCCGCGACCTTCGGAGCACCCCTCGCCGCCGACACCGTGCGCTTGCGCTTTCTCGATCACGCCAGCTTCCTGATCGAGACGGCGGGCGGCCTGACCGCCGTCACCGATTACACCGGCCACACCGGCCGCCGCCCCCTGATCCCCGATGTGGTGACAATGAACAACGCCCACCACACCCACTGGACCCCCTATCCCGACCCTTCCATCCCCCATGTGCTGCACGGCTGGGGAGATGCCGAGGGGCCAGCCGGGCACAGCCTCGATCTGGGCGAGATGCTGGTGCGCAATGTGCCGACCGATGTGCGCGGCGGCTTTGACGGCGCCAGCCGCCCCAATGGCAATTCGATCTTCATCTTCGAGGTGGCGGGCCTCTGCATCGGCCACCTTGGCCATCTCCACCATATCCCGGACGACGCGCAGTTCGCCGCGGTGGGACGGCTCGACGTGGTCATGGTGCCGGTCGATGGCGGCTACACGCTCGACCTGCCCTCGATGGTGCAGGTCGTCCAGCGGTTCCGCTCCTCGGTGGTGGTGCCGATGCACTGGTTCTCGGGCGCCTCGCTCGACCGCTTTCTTGCGCGGATGGAGGGCGAGTTCGACGTGGTGCGCCTCGACCAGCCCGACATCGAACTGGGCCTTGGCAAACTGCCCGCGCGCCCCACGATCTTGGTGCTGGATCCGGCCTGGCTGAACGACTGACCCTTCCCTCGCTTGCCCTTTCATCTTGGTCCAAATATCCCGGGGGCGCGGGGGCTGGCCCCCGCTTCCAACCCCCCCGGCAGGAGCCGCCATGCCCGACCCCGCCACCCCCGGCTTTCTCGACGGCCTTGCCGCCCGGCTCGCGCCCGGCGGCCTGCGCGCCGCCGAACCGCGCCACCTGACCGAACCGCGTGGCCGCTGGCAGGGGCAGGCGGCGGCGGTGGCGTTGCCGCGTGATGTCAACGAAGTGTCGCAGATACTTGGCGCGGCCCATGCTGCAGGTGTGGGGGTGGTCACCTGGGGTGGCGGCACGGGGCTGGTCGGCGGGCAGGTGGCCCCGTCCGGCCCGGCCCCCCTGATCCTGTCGCTGGAGCGGATGACGGCCATCCGGGCCGTGCTGCCGGATGAAAATGTGATGCTGGCCGAGGCGGGCGTCACGCTGGCGGCCGTGCAGGCGGCGGCCGAGGGGGTGGGCCGGCTCTATCCGCTGTCGCTGGCCTCGCAAGGCTCGGCCACGGTGGGGGGGACGCTGGCCACAAATGCGGGCGGGGTGAATGTGATCCGCTACGGCAATGCACGCGACCTCTGCCTGGGGCTGGAGGCGGTGATGGCCGATGGCACGGTCTGGCACGGGCTGCGGCGGCTGCGGAAGGACAACACCGGCTATGACCTGCGCAACCTCCTCATCGGGTCGGAGGGCACGCTGGCGGTGATCACCGCGGCCAGCCTGCGCCTGTTTCCCCGCCCCGCAGCCCTTGGCACCGCGCTGCTGGCGGTGCCCTCGCCCGCCGCGGCACTGGACCTGCTGCATCTGGCCGAGGCGCGGCTGCCGGGGCTGATCTCGGCCTTTGAGCTGATCGGGCGGGCGGGGTTCGACTTCCTGGCCGAGGTGATGCCGGAGCTGCGCGCGCCGCTGGTGCCGGTGCCGGACTGGTCGGTGCTGATCGAGCTGGGCCTGCCCGAGGGGATGGACGCGGAGGCCGCGATGACCGGCCTTTATGCCGCCGCCGAGGCGCGCGGTCTGGCCCTGGACGCGGTGCTGGCCGCCACGGGTGCGCAGCGCGCCGCACTGTGGCGCCTGCGCGAGGCGATCCCCGAGGCGAACCGTCGGATAGGGGCCGTGTCGAGCCATGACATAAGCCTGCCGCTGTCCGAGGTGGCGGGGTTCATCGATGCCGCAGGCCCCGCCCTGCAGGCCATTTCCCCGTTCCGCATCAACTGCTTCGGCCATCTGGGCGACGGTAACCTGCATTACAACGTCTTTCCGCCGCCCGGCGGGCGGCGGGCAGAGCATGAACACCAGCGGGGCGCGGTCAAGCGGCTGTTGCATGACATGGTGCAGGCGCGCGGCGGCTCGGTCAGTGCCGAGCACGGCATCGGTCGGCTGAAGGTGGAGGACCTCGCGCGCTATGGCGACCCGGTGAAGCTGGCGGCGATGCGGGCGATCAAGGCGGCGCTGGATCCTGCGGGGATCCTCAATCCCGGCGTGATCTTTCGCGGCTAGGGAGGGACGGGGGCGGTCTGCCCCCGGGCGCGTGCCGCGCCTCCCCCGAGGATGTTTTTTCCCATCAGGAAAGGGGCTTAGAGGCGCCGCACGCGGGGTGGTTCGGTGGCGCGGGCGAAGTCGGCGATGATGCGGTCGGGGCCGTGGGTTTCGGCCAGCCGCAGGAGGCCGAAGCGGACATGGGCAAGGTCGCGGTAGTAGCGCAGGAAGGCCGCGTTGAGCGCGGCCCCGGTGAGCGCGCCAAGGACCGGCACCGCCTGCGCGGCCAGTTTGCGCGTGAGGATGGCGGCGAGGCCGGGGGCCACGGTCGCGAGCAGTTTATGGACGGCAGGCCCCGTGAGGGTGAGGCGCGCGCCGACCAGGGCTGTGTTCACGCCGTCATCCTGCGCCAGCGGCGAGCCCTGGCAGAGGACGCGCAGGCATTCGGCGCGGATGGCGGGGGAGGCGGTGTCAAAGCCCTGCGCCTCGGCCTCGCGGGCGATCGTGTGCAAGATCACGGTGAGGGTGACCGGGAGTTCGGCAAGCGAGGTTGCAAGACCCCCGACCCCCCCCGCAGCGCCGGTGACGGCGGCCAGGGCGGGGGCCGCGGAGGGGCCGAGGCGCGGGGCGAGTCGGCCGAGGCGGGAGATCGTCAGGGAGTGTTCGAGTGCGGCCATCGTGGCCGCCTCGACCCGAGTGCGGAACTGCGGGGGCAGTTTGGCCAGCTGGTCCTCGATCTGGCCGCCAAGCCGGGTCATCACGACGATGACCGGGCCGTTGGCGCGGCGGAACCGCGCGGCGAGGCGTGCGATTTCGGGTGCGGGGTCGGCAAAGGGGACGGGCAGGGCGCGGGTATTCATGCCTTTGATATGGGGGTGTGCGGCGCGGGTGCAATGCCCCGGTGTCAGGCGGTAGCGCGGGTCACCGGCCCGGTCACGCCGTCCCAGGCACCCGGTTTCAGCGCGAGGCCCAGCACGCGGTCGGGGTTTGTGGGCGGCGGCATCGTCACACCCTCGAGCCGCGCGAAACCGAAGCGGCCGTAATAGGGCGCGTCGCCCACCAGCATCACCCGTTCCCAGCCCAGTTTGCGTGCCTCGGCAAGGCTTTCGAGGATGAGGAGGCCGCCCAGCCCCTCGGCCTGGCGGGTCGGGTGGACGGCGATGGGGCCGAGGAGGAGCGCATCCTGCCCGCCCACCTCGACCGGCCAGTAGCGGATGGCCGCGGCGAGGGTGCCGGTATCGTCGCGCAGCACAAGGCAGAGGGGCGCCACCGTCGCCACGCCGTCGCGCAGCCGGTAGGACGAGAGTGCTGTGCGGCCGGGCGCGAAGCAGAGGTCGAAGAGTGCCTCGACCTCCCACCAGTCATCCTCGGTTTCCTCTTCCAGTTGATACATGGGCGGGACCTTGGAGGTTGGGTCGGGTGGGTTGTGACGGGGCTTCAGCGCGGCGGGTAGCATGTGGCGCAGGCGGGGGCAAAGGGGGTGGGAAGGTGATGTGCGAGTGGCCGGGCAGGCTGTGTCTGATGCTGTGCCTGGCGAGCGCCGGGCGCGGGCCGGTCCTGCCCGTCGTATTGGCTCCGGCGGGGTGCGGGATGCGGGGTATCCGGGTGCTACAGCGAATCGGGGGCTTGCGCGGCCGCGGGATCGCGCGGGCATCCATCGGGCGAGGTCAGGCAGGCGAGCGGGTGTTGGCGTCGCGATCGGTCGTGGGGTCCGGTGGGCTGCAGGCCCTCGGTTCCGGTTTACACGCCGGTTTCGACCACCCGGCCGGCACCCGCAAGATCGGGGGCGTCAGCGCATCACGGAGGTCAGGAGATGCGTTCAGGCCCCCGACCGGGCCCGGGACGCCCCTCATGACCGGGAGGACATTCGCGATGTCGGGTGCGCCCGCGCGGTCTGCCGGATTGCACGGGCGATGCGGGGCCTTGCCCCAGGGGCACGGCCCGGACACCGCGCAAAGCCCGTGGCTGATGCGGACCGCCCGGTCCGTGCCGTGGCAGGATGCTGACCGTGCAACGGTTGGACGTGCACCTCCGTCCTGCGGCTGGCCCGTCGGTGACCGGGTCGGCGGGGTTCCGCCGGAACGCAAACACCGTCGATGCGTTTTCACGGCAGCATGATCAATGGAGAGGCGACTTTGGACAAGGATGATATCGATGCGTTCTGGGACCGGCTTTCAGCCGTCAATGCGGGCATTCTGGGCACGCAGAACGGCGCGGCCCGCATGGTTCCGATGTCACACCAGTTGCGCGACGGTGACACGACGATCTGGTTCATCACCGCGCGCGATACCGATCTGGCAGAGGCCGCCGAACAGAGGCGCGTGATGGCGACCTATGTCGTCGCCGATGGCGGCAAGGGCCTTTATGCGGTGATCGAGGGGGAACTGGTCCGCAACGCGGAGGCGGCGCTGCGCGACGCGCTGTGGTCGATCGTTGCGGACAGTTGGTTTGCCGGCGGCAAGGACGATCCGAATGTCTGCATCCTGGGGCTGGTTCCCGGTTCTGCGGAAATCTGGCTGACGCCGACGTCGGGCGTCAGCTTTGCATTCAACGTCCTGCGCGCCCAGGTGACCGGCCAACAGCCCGACATGGGGCGGCACGGCAAGCTGTCCGGGGCAGAGTTGACACGAGGCAACGCCGCCGCCTGACATCCGCCCGCCCGCACCCGAAGGTTTTGCCTTTTCGGGGGGCGCGCGGCGGTGCGCCCGCCCGCTTGTCGGGCCTGATTGCCCTGATCTTCGTCGCCGGCCCGGGGAACACCGCCGGCGCAGACCTTGGCTATCGCGGCCCTCTGTGCCGATGCGTGGCTTTCAGTGGAACGGGGCGGGGTGCAGACCTATCGAAGGCGGGTCGGCGGCAGCCGCGATCGCGGGGCGTGGATGGAACGAAACCACCTCTTCAAGGTTGAAGGACAAGGACCCAGCCCTGAAAGGACTGCCCATGCTCGGCTCAAGTATTCTCGCCATCTTCGTTTTCGGTGCGATGTTCGTGGCCTGCACGATTGGCCTGTCGACGTTCAACACGCAGTCTAAACGCCTGAACGCGACCGCATCCCGCCCTGGTCGGCCCGCAGCCGGTCGTGAGGCGGCGCCTCAGTATTTCGCAAGCCCTCGCCGCTGAGCGGCGGGGTCTGCGACCGGCCTGTGGGGCGCGACCGACGCGCATCAGCGCGGCCTGGCACGCAGCGCCGGGCTTGGATGATGCGGGAACACGAACCGGGTCGAAACCGGCCCTCGGCGGCTCGGGCCATGTGTCCTGTCGGCCAAAAAGAACCCCGCGCACGCCGTATCAGAGGCAGGTGCGTGTCGATGTCCAGGAGTTTGACGCGATGATATCCTTCACGGTTGCGATCTTTGCCTATGCCATTGTCGCCGGGTTTGCGATTCTGATGACGCTGCAGGAGCAGCGCCAGACCGGAGGACGGCCGATGGCACAGATGGCAGGCGGCTTTCTGGCCTGCATGGTCTGGCCGTTGACGGCGGTGGTGGTGCTGGTCACCGTCCACCGCCGCCCGGGCTGACAACCGGATCAGCCGGCGTCCGTTTCAAACCAAGGGTGGGTCTGCCTCCAGGCTGAAGAGCATCGAAAAAATGTCCTGCGGCTGGTCGTCGTGATCGGAGTGGAGTCCGCCCCGGGTGTGGAGGCCGGGACCAGGGGCGGCCTCATCTTCCAGCAAGGCCAGATCGCCGTCCGGCATGGCGAGCAGCTGCTGCGGGTCGAAGGCCATGCGCATCGGACCCATGGCATCGGGTGGCTGCGCCGGATCGTGGATCTGGATCGAGAAGGCCCCGAGGTCGCCGTTGAAATTGGGCTTGCCCCAGGGGTTTCCGAAGGTCAGGTCATGGCGACCCGCATCGGCGAAACCACCGTCAAAGGCCGAACCTGCCGCCAGCCTTCCATCCACCCAGAGGTCCAGCCGCCCGTCTGACAGGCACAGCTTGATGTCGTGCAGCGATGTGTCATTCACCGCAATGCCCTTTGTGGCAAGCTTCACGGTCTGCCCGGCTGCAGATGAAGCGTGCACCATCACATTGCCATCCGCGGTCACGGTGACCACGAAGGCGTTGTGCAGACGCGCGACCTCGCCCGTCGCCCCGGCGACATCTGCCGCAAGGCTAAGCGCGAGGGTCACCTGCGTCGCCCCGAACAGCGGCGCGAGATGCGCGCGCGCGACCGAGGCCGACACGCCGGGGGCGCCAAGCTGCAGGCCGTCATCCGTATGGCTGCCGGACGGGTGGAGAAGGTTCCGCTCGCCGTCCGCGAACACCTCGAAACCGCCCGAGGCGTCCAGACGCAGCAGATCGGAGCCCCGCGAGGGTGCCGCGACCGGTGGTTCTGCGGGAACGGCATCCCCCAGAAGGGTGATCGAGAAGGCGCTGAGATCGCCTCTGAAATTGGGTTTCGCCCACGGATTGCCGAAGACGAGACCATGCGTTCCGACATCCGCGAAGGTGCCGACGAACGCGGTGCCTGCCGCGCTGGTGCCATCCACCCACAGCGTCAACTGCCCGCCCGATAGGCGCAATTCGATATCATGGGGTTTCAGGTCATCGATGACAAAGCCGGTCGTTGCGATCTTGACCTGTTGCCCAGTGCTTGACCACGCGGACACTTCGACTTCGCCAGCCTGGTTCACGCCGATGATGAAACTTCCATGCAGCCGCGCAACCTCGCCAGTCGCGCCCGCAGCCCCGGCCGTAAGCGTCATGGCGAAGGTCACGTCCGTCGCGCCGAGCAGCGGAGCCACGTGCGCGCGCCCGACCGTGGCGGCGACGCCCGACGCCCCGAGGTGCAGCCCGTCCGAACCATGGGCGGGCGCGGGCGCCAGCATATGCTCCGTGCCGCCTGCGAAAACGGCAAAACCGCCTCCGCTCTCCATCCGCAGGAATGTAGCATTTGCGACCGACAGGGGCAGCGTGGTGACAGAGAGGCTGCCATCGGCGCGACGCAGGCTCAGGGTCACGTCATATTGCCCGCCCGTGGCGTAGGCATGTGTCGCGGTGGGGCCCGTGGCGGTCGTGCCGTCGCCGAAGTCCCACAGATAGGTCGTGCCCGCAGGCTGCGGCCCCATGATGCTGGCGTCAAAGGTCTTGAGGTGATTGCTGAACTGCGGTCCGGTGATATGGAAAAGGGGCCCCGCATCCCCGGCAGGGGTCAGCATGGAGGTGGCACCGGCCCCAAGCGAGTGGATCATTCCGCCGGGAAGGACCACGAAATCATGCGCGCCCGTGCTGACGTTGCGGGTCGAGGACACGAAGACGTCGCCGTAGTGCCCGGGGGCAAGCGGATTGCCGTTCTGCACATAGGCGTTGCCGTGAAGGGTCCAGTCTGGCTGGCTGGCATGTCCGGTAATCGCCGATGTCACGTTCGCCGTGACCGCCACGTCCATCGATCCCGCGCTGACATTGATTTTGGGGATGTGCACCTCTGGGACCGCCCCGACAGTGTTTCCCGCGTCTGCCTGCAGCACAGAATTGTGGCTGATCACCAGCCCCCGTGTCTCGCCAACGGTGATGCCATGGCTGTGGCCGTTGACGATGACGTTTTCGGTGATTGTGACGTTTCGATAGAACATCTCCGGCCCGGCGAGACCGCGATCCACCAGGTCGTTGCGCATGAAGATGGACTGTGTGGCGCCGCCCGTGCCGATATCCAGCGTGTTGTTGCGGATCATGATATCCGCCGATGGCCGCGTGGTGCCGTTGGTCCAGAACTGGATCATGTCGCAATGATCGGTGGCGCCCGGCGACAGCGCGAAGTCGTGGATGTGGTTGTCCGCGATCAGGACCCCCTGCACGCCGGAAAAGTTCATCCCGTCGATGCGCAGCGCGTGAAGGTCGTTGCCCGCCACCACAAGGTTGTCCGAACTGGCAAAGACAAAGCCGCGCGAAAAGGCGAAGGCCGTGTTGTTCTCGATCGTGATGTTGTGCGAATCGCGGACGCCGAGGGCGATGCCCGTGGCATAGCCGTTCGAGTTGGCATCGAGGCCCCGCGCCAGATCCCCGTCAAATGTCGAGTTTCGGATGGTGATGTTGTCGGATTCCGTCATCTGGAAAGGTCTTGTCCAGATTGGCGCGCCATCACTGGCGCGATAGTCGAACGTCACGCCATCGAAGGTCAGGTTCGACACCCCGCGCATGCTCAGCCCGGTGAATACCGCCGGATTGGCGGCATCGGCCGAGGCGATCGTCACCTCTGACGCATAGGTGATGTTGATCCGCGTGCGAGCCGCCAGCTGCAGATCGCCGTAGTCGCCCGGGGCAAGCAGGATCGTCTCGCCTCCCCGTGCCTGCGCGAGGGCCGAAAGCAGGTCGGCCTGCGTTGCAACCATTAGTGTCGAGGTCATGTTCCGTTTCCTGACTGGCGTGTCCCGTCCCTCTTCACCCGTCGCGGTTCAGCGCGCGGGCGGCCATCGCGGCCGAAAACGGGACAGGAAAGGTTGCGTGGAAACCTGCCGCCGGGGCGTCAGGCACGTGCTGCATTCAGGGCAACTCGGTAAGCAACGAAGGCAGACAGAGCCGTTGTGGTATGGCCGACCCGGACCTTGGGCCGTCCCGTAGGTATCAGTTCTCGCGCAGCGCGCGGTTGAAGGGGGCGGCAAGCGGGGCCATCAGCCACGAAAGGGCGCTGCGCTCTCCCGTGGCCAGATAAGCCTCGACCGGCATCCCCGGCGTCAGCGTGACACCGCCAAGCCGCGCGATCTCGGTTTCGGGCAGGTGCAGCGCGATGCGGTAAAAGCTGCGCCCCGTCGCCGGGTCGGTCACCGCGCCCGGTGGAACGGCGGCCACCTCGGCCCGCAGCTTCGGGGTCGCGCGGGGGTCCAATGCGCCGATCATCACCTCTGCCGACTGGCCCTGCCACACCTGATCAATGGCGCGCGGATCGATCATCACCTCGATCTCGACCCCTCGTTCGATCGGCACGACCTGCGCCAGCACCGCCCCGGGTGCGATCACGGCCCCTGGCGCCACGACCGCGAGTTCGTGCACCACGCCCGCGACCGGCGCGCGCACCTGCGCGCGGGCCAGTTCGGCCTGCAGGCTGACGCCCTCCTGCACCAGTTCCGCGACCATTGCCGAGGCGTCGCGCAGCCCCTGCGCCACCTCTTCGACCCGCTCGCCTTCCTGCTGGCGCAGCACGAGCGCGGCTTCGCGTGCGGCCCCTGCAAGGCGGTCCCGCTCGGCGGCGAATCCGGCCAGACGCCCGGCAAGAGCCGCCTCCTGGCGCCGCAACTCGTCCAAGGGGGCCTGCCGGGCAAGCCCCTTGCCCATGAGGTCGGCCTGGGTCGCGATCTGGCCTGCGACCAGCGCGGCCTCGGTCCGCGCAGCATCCTCTTGCGCGGCGATGCCCGCGGTCTGCGCCGCGATCTGCGCCGTCGTCTCGGTCAAGCGGGTGCGGCCATCCAGTTTGCGGGCGGCGCGGGCCGACATTATCGCGCGCTGGCTTGTCATCGCCGCCTCAAGGTCGGGCAGGGAAAAGGGCAGGGCGGGCGCCCCGGGTGTCAGCATCGACTCTCCCTCCGCCTCGGCGGTAAACCGGGCACGGAGCGCCAGCGCCTCGGCAAGCCTGGCCCGCGTGATGTCAAGCCGCACTGCCGCGACCGTGGGATCAAGGCTCAGGATCACGTCGCCTGCCGCAACCCGGTCGCCGCTGGCCACCAGCACCGCCGCAACAAGGCCGCCGTCAAGGCTCTGGACCGGTTGGGCCTTGCCGCGGACGAGGACATGCCCACTGGCCACGACCGCGCCACCGATCATGGCGAAGCCGGCCCACCCTGCCAACACGCCGAAAAGAAGGACGAAGTACAGGGCACCCCGGCCGATGATGCGGCCGGTGTCGGTGCGGGGTGACGTGCAGGCCATGCTCATGATACGTCCTGCCTTTGGTCGGCGGGCGGGCTGGTGCGGATTATCCGGCCAAACGACTGCGCGCGCCTGCGCAATCCTGCGGAATTGCTGTCATTTTGTGCCGTGGCCGCGACCTGTGCCGGGACTGCCGTTCCGCGTCGCGTGGTGTCGAGGAGGGTCAGCACCTCGTCGCGCGGCCCCGCTTGCACCACGCGACCCGCCTGCAGCACCATCAGCGTGCCGATCGCGGCCAGCGCACCCGCGCGATGTGCCATCACGATCACCGTCGCCCCCGCCGCCCGCCGCGCCAGAAGCGCGCGGGTCAGCGCCGCCTCGCCCGCCTGGTCAAGATGTGCATTCGGCTCATCCAGGACCAGGATCGCGGGGTCGCCATAAAGCGCCCGCGCCAGGCCGATCCGCTGCACCTGCCCGCCGGACAGGGGCAGATCGGCGTGCCCAAGCTTGGTGTCGAACCCGTCGGGCATCGACAGAACCATCGCAAGGATGCCCGCCGCCTCGGCCGCCGCGATGACCGCCGCATCCGTCGCGTCCGGATCGAACCGGGCGATATTGTCGCGCACGGTTCCGGGCAACAGGTCGATCTGCTGGGGCAGATAGCCGACATGGGCGCCCAGCCGGTCCGGGTCCCACTGATCCCGAGTCGCCCCGTCAAACCGGATTTCCCCCGCATCCGGGGCCAGCACGCCGACCAGCAACCGCGCCAGCGTGGATTTGCCGCTGGCCGAGGCGCCCACCACGCCGAGCCCCTCGCCCGGTGAGAGTGTGAACGCGACATTGTCGAGCAGCCGAATGCGGTCTGCGGGATGCGTGTCCTGACCTGCGCGGGCCGGGGCATAGCGCGTCAATCCCTCCACCACGACAGCGCCGGATGGGCGGGGCAGGCTGACACGCCGCGTTGGCATTTCGGACCGCGGCAACACATCCAGCCGGCGCCGCGCCTCGCTTGCCCGGGCCAGACTGCGCCATTGGCCGATCAGTTGATCCACCGGCATCAGGGCACGGCCCGCGAGGATGGAGGACGCGATGATCGCGCCCGCCGAAATCTCGCCCTGGATCACCAGCCAGGCCGCAGTGGTCAGCAACGCCGATTGAAGCAGCATCCGCAGGCTGCGCGCGGCGGCGGCGATCGTCACCGAAGGCTCCGACCCGCGCTGCGAGATGGCTTGGGCGACGTTGTGCATTCCCAGCCAATGCCGTGTGACAAAACCCACCATCCCCAGCGCGCCGAGGGTCGGCCCGGCGCGTTGCGCGAGCGCGCCGAAATCGCGCGCGCTTTCCTCATGTCCTGTCGCGGCGCGCAGCGGGCCATGGGTGACAGCCCAGTTGAGCCCTGCCAGCAGTGCCGCAATCGCGATGCCGCCCACGGTCAGCCAGCCAAGATGAGGGTGGATGACAAAGAGCACCGCCAGAAACAGCACGACAAAGGGCAGATCGAACAGCGCAAGCATGACCGGGCCGGACAGGAACCCGCGCACCGTCTCGAGATCGCGCAGCGCCTGCCCCCCCTGGCGTCCCAGACCGGCGCGGAACGCGGCAGGCGCAAGGTTTGCATCGAGCCGAAATGCAAGCCGCGACAGAAGGCGCATACGCAACCCGTCATAGAGCGCGAGGAAGATGTGCAGCACCACCACGATGGCGAAAAGCGCAAGCAGCGTCGGGATCGACCCCGACAGGAGCACCCGGTCGTAGACCTGCAGCATGTAGATCGACCCGGTGAGCATCAGCACGCTGATGACCGCCGAAAACCCTGCCGCTGCCAAAAGGCCGGGGCGGAGTGAGGCAAGGGATGACGGGGCAAGGGATGTCATGGGCGGCTCCTGCATCCACGGGGCATGTGTTTGCCGGCCGCAGTGACCGAACACTGTCGGCCTATAGGGGCGAAACTGTGTCTATACAGTGAGGATTTTGGATTTTTCGTCTCTAGGTTGTGCTCGGGGGTTGTCTGGGCCGAGTTCCGCCGCCCAGAACAGCCCGCATCAGCGCAAAGCCTCCGACCACTCCGGATATGTTGAAGATCAGGTCATCCACCTCGAATGTGCGCCAGGGGCAGGGGTAGAGACCGAAGAACCCCGTCAGTTGCGCGACCTCGGCCCCGCCGCTCAGCAGGACGCCAAGGCCAAGCGCCGCGAGATAGGGGTGCCTTGCCGGGGCGTGCCGAGCAAAGGCCGCGCCAATTGCGGCGCAGAGGATCAGGTTCATGACCGCCGCCTGGATGATCTTGCTGCCAAGCCATGCAGAAAGCCCGATCTCGGGAACATTCTGCCAATGGCGCCACAGGCGGCCCACATGGTCAAAGGTTGCAAAGGGCTGCAGGATCCGGGCCACCCCCCCGGTGGAACAATCCAGCGTTGCACGGTCGGGGAACGGGTGCTGCGTCAGGGCGAGGAAGAAAAGCGCAAGAAACAAGGTCAGCGCAAGCTGCCCGCTCATCTTTGCCCGCGTTGCGCGCAGCACGGCGAACAGGATTGCGGCGACGACGGCCGCAAAGATCATGGCAGGGCCGAGATAGGCCAGAAGCTGGGAGGGAGTCATTCATCGGCGTTATCATGCGCGGCCCTGGGGGGAAACCGCGCCGCCGGGTCAAGGCGGCGACCCTTTGCCCTTGAGGCGGCCCCGGGTCGTTGATACCGTCCCCGGGTGTTTCTCGGTTAAAGGTGCCAGTATAATGTCCGACCCAGCCGCTGCCATACAGAGGAAGGCTACGCGGCGCGGCTTGAACCATCTCAGCGGGCTGCGCGATGCGCTGGTCGGCATCCGGCGGTTATTGTTGGTGCGCCTGTGGGGGATGGATATTCATCCGTCCGTTCAGATGTCGATGTCTGCCCGGTTTGATCGGACCTTTCCACCGGGTGTCCATATTGGTGCCTACAGCTGGATCGCGTTCGAGGCGAGGATTCTAACTCATGACCGGACGAGGGGCCTTTATCTTCACACCAGGATTGGCCGAAACTGTTTCATCGGTGGCCGCAGCATGATCCTGCCGGGCGTGGAGATCGGCGACAACTGCGTAGTGGGCGCGGGGTCCGTGGTCACGAAATCGGTGCCGCCCCGCAGCGTGGTCGCGGGCAACCCGGCGCGCATCCTGCGGTCAGATATCGAGGTCGGTCATTTCGGGCGGTTCCTGACCGCCGATGCCACCGAAAGCGCGCTGGCCGAGGCCGGAGCCACCTGATCCGGCCGCATCGGTGCAAAGGCAATCGCGGCGGCGTCCCGTGACAGCCTTGCCCCTATCGCGGCCGAAGGTTGCGCCTCGCGCGCGCCCGACAGGATCGCCTGCGCCTCGTCCCGCCAGCCTTTCATTCGGTATTGCAGCGCCTTGGCGAGTGTATAGCCCCAGGCCGATGCGATGCTGCGCGGCAGGTGGCGACGCACGAACCGCATCCGCGCGCGATGCTTGAAATAAAGCGAAAAGGGCGAGGCGATCCGCCCCGGCACCGGCGAGCCGATGGCGCTGCCAGCACGGTGGAAGACCCGCGCCGCCGGGCAGATCGCCAGCGGCAGGTCGCCCCTGCGCATCGCCCAGTCGCCTTCTTCATAATAAAGAAAGTAATCTTCCTGCATCGGTCCGGCACGGTCGTAATGCGCGCGCGACACGACCAGACTGGCGCCCGTGATGAAATCAATCTCCGCCGCCTTGGGGGCCGCGGCGATTTGGATGGAGGCGTGAAGGTTGATGTTTCCCGTCACCCCGGTCCAGCGGTTGATCGTGCCGCCGTCGATCTGGATCATGTCTGGACGGTCGTAATAGGTCACCCGCCCGCCCATGAGCGAAAACGGTCCCGGATCGTGGTTGGCAAAGGCTGCGGGCGTGCCGGGGGGGATGACGCTGTCGGGGTTCAGGACCCAAACGCGCCCGATTGCCGGGTCGGCGAACAGATGGGCAAGCCCGATATTCACTCCGGCGGCAAAGCCCCCGTTGGTGCCTGCCGCGATCACGGCGACCGCATCCGCTGCCAAGGGCTTTGGCAGCGAGTGGGGTGCGAAGGGCATGTCTTGCGGCGTGCCGTAGGGTGCGGCGCCGGAGGCCCAGGCCGCAATCGCCTCTGGCGTGTTGTCGGGCGAGGCGTTGTCGACCACCACCACGCGCAGCCGCGTGCCATCGGCAAGGGCCGCCGCCAGCAGGGTTTCAAGGCAATCAAGGATCACATCGGCGGAATCATAGGCGACGATCACGACGCCGAGGGGAGGGGACATGTGCAGGAAAGCTCCGAACGGGATCAGGTGGCGGGGGGGCGTTCAACGGCCGCGAACCGGCTGTAGCGCGACCGGGGCGCGGGGGGTGCGGCGGTTTTGTCTTCCGGGTCCCCGCCTTCCGGTGGCTTGGCGGCAATGAACCAGATGCCCGACCCGAACATGAAAAAGACGTAGGAATAGATGTTCCCCCAGACGTGCACGGTGCATAGCGTGAAGGCGAGGCCGACGAAGGTGATCATCCAGGCCCGGCGAAGTTGCGCCATCTGCGGGTCCCAGTCGAGCCGCGCAACGGCGATCCGCGCGGCGCCGATGGCATATCCCGCGGCGACCAGCAGGAAACCGGGAATGCCATAGCGCACCGCCATCACCAGCCAGAAATTGTCCATGCTGCCCGAGTTCATGTAGTGGGGCCGTATCCAGTCGTTCAGGCCGATGCCGAACACCGGGCTGCCCCAGACGTTCTTCATTCCCCATTCAAATATCTGCCCGCGCCAATAGGCGTTGTGCGCCGAGAAGGTGGCATAGGAAAAGAACACGAGGATCGGCGTGCGGTTCGACAAAAGGTCGATCGCCACATAGGCCAGCGCCGAAAGCGCCAGCAGCAACGCCCAGGCGCGACCCGTGCGGTGCAGTGCGTGCCACCAGACGATCATGAAGGTCATCATGATCAGGGGCAGCAAGGCGCCGCTGGACAGCGACAGGAATACTGCGAGCGCAATCCCGGCCGCCATCCCCAGACGCTGCGCCGTAGGCAGGATGCCCTTCATCCCCATCAGGATCAGGGCAAAGGCGGTGGAGCAAAAGAGGCCATAATGGATCGGATGCGACATCATCACCTGCGCGCGTTCCAGCCCCATGCGGGGGTTGGTGGCGGCCCGGCCGATGCTGCGCAGGCCGGGGATCGCATCGAAGGCGTTTATCAGGATTGGGTTGCCGGTGCGCGCCTCGAGGATGGCAAGGGGCAGGGTGGCGCAGACGATGATCCCAAGCCAGCGGCACAGTGCGATGAAATCGGCCTTTGACCGGATATAGGCCCGCGCCAGCAGATAACCGCCCAGCATCTCTGCCCCCAGCGATCCGAACTGTGTCAGCGCCATGTCTGGGTTGTTGACCTGCAGCGCGACAAGGGCCCAGACCATGTGCAGGATGAACAGGATGTCCACCGACAGCACCCTGCCCAACCGGCCCGAAAGCAGCCGGGCCATGAGCGGAACAATCATGATCAGAAGGAAAACGCGCAGGGCCGACATGACGAGGGGGCCGATGTTGAAAAGGGCGGGTGTGATCACGAGGATGAGATAGATTATCACGGGCACCGGCAGGCGCCCGATCAGGGGTGCAGACGGGGCGCGTGACGGCAGGGGGCGCCGCGCTGCCTGCGCGCGGTCGGCATAGCCGGTGTTTGTCAGGGTCATGGGCGGGTCGCTTCGGTCTGCAGGGCGCGCGAGTTCGATCCACCTCGCATGACGATGCGCGCGCCAAGCCCCGTCCCATCCAGCGGCCCGCCCGGAAGTGGCGCGAAACTGGCCGGCAGCCGCGCGTCGCCGCCGACAAAGACCCGGCTGTAATGCGCGGCCTCGGCCCGGCTGCGGTCCTGCACCAGCAGGTTGTCGGTGACGCGCCACCCGGCCTGCCCCTCATACCCTGCGATCTTGGCCACCACGTTGCGCTCAATCACCACGCGTTCCGCCCCCGGCGACACGCGAATCATCGGCGTCCAGAGCGAGGGGTTGTGCTTTTTCCCCTCGGATGCCGGGTTGCGCACCAGCGTGTTGCCCCGGATCACCAGGCCTTGCGTCTCGCCGACGGTGATGCCGTGCAGATGCGCGTTCAGGACGAAGTTCCCCTCGATCAGGACGTTGCGGTAGAACATCTCTGGCCCTGCCCGGCCGCGATCCACCTCTTCGTTGCGCATGAAGATGGATTGCGTATACGCCCCCCGGCCCGAATTGAGCAGGTTCCCCCGGATCACGATGTCGCGTGACGGTGCCGTGGTCTTGTTGGTCCAGAACTGGATCATGTCGGCATGATCGGTTGCATCCACGAGGCGACGGAAATCGCGGACGGTGTTGCCCTCGATCAGCACCCGGTCGACCTGGGCAAAGTTCATCCCGTCCATGCGCAGGCTGTGCAGCAGATTGCCCCGAACGATGATGTCCGAACAGCGCTCCACCACAAGCCCGCGGAAAAACCCGCTGATGTCCGACGATTCCAGGGTCACGCCATGGACATCGGTCAGGGCAAGGCCAAAGCCAGTGGGTGACCCGTTGCCGCCCTTGGCCCGCCCGCGGGCATCGTCGCCCTCGAACCTCAGGCCGCGCAGGGTGATGCCGGTGCCGCCCACGATCTTGAAAGGGCGCAGATGGATCGGGTCGCCGGGGGCGAAGCGATAGTCGAACACCAGCCCGTCCAGTATCAGATGCCGGGCATCGCGCAGGTCCATGACGGCAAAGCGCGGCGGGCGGGCGGAGTCGGCGGCGCGCAGGGTCAGCGGCGCGCCGGGTCTGCCGCCAAGCGCCCGGGCGGCAAGGGCGCCGTAGTCGCCCGGATCCAGCAGGATCACGCTGCCCGGCGCGGCATCCGACAGGACCGCGGCCAGCGTGCCGGGCGCGGCCCTCGTGCTTGTCTCGGCACGAATGGGTGCGGCAACAAGGGCAAGTGTGGCAAAAAGGGCAGCGGCGGCCAGAACGAAACGACGCATGATCCCTCCTTGGCATGACTACGCGCAGTCATGGAACACCGCAGGGCGACGTTCGTTCCCTATCTTTTGCGCCGATGCTGGCGTACGTAGTTGCGCAGTTCCGCCGCCCGCCAGATCGCCGGGCCCGCCAGCGCCGCCAAAAGCCCCGTCAGCCACCAGGGTGGCGGCACCGCGCCAGGGTTATCGGGGCGCAAGAGGCCCCAGAGAGCCAGCAAGCCCAGACCGGCGATCACGGCTGCGACCGTGGACCAAGCCACCAGCGCCGCCGCCCCCACCGACCGATGGAGCAGCGCAAAGGCCAGCAAAAGGCCGATCGCCTCGGCACCAAGCCCGACGAGAATGACCAATTGCAGATCGCCCGTCGTCATCGCCACCCCCCATGCAACGGCCAGCAGGGCAACGCGGGGAACGTTGGTGAACATCGCGTTGCGCGTCTCGCCCACGGCCAGCGCGACGGTGGCGGGCCCGGCCTTGATCATCCGCAGCGCCTGCACCAGCGCGAGCCAGCCCAGCAGCGGCAGCAGCGCCGCGTATTTTTCAGCGAACAGCCCGTCAATCAGCCATTCGCCGACGAAAAAGATGCCTGTCGCCAGCGCCAGCCCCATCAGCGCCGTCGCTTGAAGGGTAGCCGCGGCGAGGCGGCGGAACCGATCCGCGTCACCCTGCGCGCGCGAAAGGGCGGGTAGGAAGATGTTCTGCATCGACCGCGTCAGCACCAGCGTCGGCGGCAGGGTCAGCGTCAGGCCCATGGCAAAGATGGCCAGCGCCTCCAGCCCCAACTCCCGCCCGATGATCAGCTTGTCGCCGTTGAACACCCCGAAGAGAAGGATGTTGTTCAGCATCAGGGGCCATCCGAACCCGAGGCCCCGCCGGATCACCGCCCGGTCAAGGCTCGCCCTGTAGCGGCGTTCCGCCGTAAGGTGCGAAAGGATCGCGGTGGCCACGGCCTGCGCGATGATCGCATAGAGCATGACGCGAAAGTCCCCCAGCCACACCGCCAAAGGCCAGATCGCGGCCAGCGAAAGTGCTGCGGGCAGGGTGCCGGACAGGATCATCGGCCCGAACCGACCCTTTCGGGTTAGCCGATGCATGTCGAAATGCTGTAGCGCGTTCAGCATCGGCGTCACCGCCATCAGTTGATAGGCCCAGGTCACCTCGGGGACCCGCAGGAAGGCGGCCATGGGTGATGCGATCACGAACAGCATCACGCTTGCAATGACGCCGCGCACCAGTTGGAAGCCCTGCAGGCCCGCCTGCAACGCCGGGTCATCGCCGTCCTTGGCCTGGATGATCTGCTGTTGCAGACCGAAGGCGGTGGCCATCTCGATGATGGCCGTCACTACGGCAAAGGTGGCGGCGATGCCGTAGTCGGGCACCGGGATCAGGCTTGCCACGGCCAGATTGCGCGCCAGACCCATGATGGCGGCCGCGGTATTCCCGGACAGGACGAGAAGGGCAGAGCGCAGCATCCTTGGCATTCCCTTGCCGGACAGGTGCAAAGCGCGCACCCGTGCTTGTTTCCCTTTGCCACGGCGTGGTCAAGGTCTATGAGTGTGGCCTGCGCCGGGCTTCCCCAGCCCCGCCCCCCTGATGGACGTGCCCCGATGCCAAATCGGTCAGACCCACCCCTGTCGCCTGCCCTCGCCCGCGTTGCCCGTGGCAACCTTTGTGCAGGCTGCGGGGCCTGTGCCGGGCTGGCCCCCGGCAAGGTGACAATGGCTGAGGCGGCGCCGGGGTTCCTGCGCCCGGTCCAGTCCGCACCGATTTCCGGCGCGGAAGAGGCGGCCATCGCCGCCATCTGCCCCGGTCTGGGCCAGCGGGTCGTGGTCGGGGGGCGGCAGGATGATCCACTGTGGGGGCCCTATGTCGCGATGCGGACGGGCCACGCAAACGATGCGGCACTGCGACATGCGGCTTCGTCGGGTGGCGCGTTGTCGGCGATCCTTGTCTATCTGCTGATGTCGGGCCGGATCGATGCGGTGGTCGCGAACGGCCCCAACCCGGTGCTTCCGGCTGCCAATCGCACGCAGGTGGCAACAGATGCGGCGGGCGTGACCGAAGCCGCTGGGTCGCGCTATGCGCCATCGGCCCCGCTGGCGGGGCTTGCGGGATGGCTGGCCGAACACCGAGACACCGGGCGCCGGTTCGCGTTTGTCGGCAAGCCCTGCGATGCGGCAGCCCTGCGCGCGCTGACGCAGCGCGACGCGCAGGCGGCCGAGGCCTTTCCGGTTATCCTGTCCTTCTTTTGCGCGGGTGTGCCCAGCCGCTCCGGGGCGCGCGCGGTTCTGGCGGCCTTGGGCGTGACCGAGGCTGAGGTGTCCGCCTTCCGCTATCGCGGCAATGGCTGGCCCGGACAGGCCACCGCCACGCTGCATGACGGCACCACGCGATCGATGAGCTATCACGACAGCTGGGGAAAGATATTGTCGAAACACGTCCAGCACCGCTGCAAGATCTGCGCCGATGGCACCGGCACCGCCGCCGACATCATCTGCGCCGATGCATGGGAGGCGGATGCCGAAGGGTATCCGCTGTTCACCGAAGGGGCGGGCACCAGCCTGATCGTCGCGCGCACGGCGCTGGGGTCCGAGGTGATCGCAGCGGCCGAGGCGACGGGCGGCATTGTCACGGCGCACTTCGACCCCACCACCCTCGCCGCGATCCAGCCTGGCCAGCGGGAGCGGCGGCGCGCCCTGTTCGCCCGTCTTCTGGCCTTGCGCATGATCGGACGGAACGTTCCGAAATACTCCGGGTTACGCATTTCAGAGGCCGCACGGCAAAACCCGTGGCGGCGCAACCTGAAGAATTTTCTGGGCACGCTTCGCCGCGCCCTGACAGCGTAACCCCAAAGGATGTCATGCGCCCCCTTCGCATCTGCCTCATCATGCATTCGACCCGGTCGGACAACCTCGGCGTGGGGGCACTGACCGCATCCGAGGTTGCGATCCTGCGCGGTATCGCAGATCGAACCGGACGGGTGTTCGAGATCACGGTGCTGGACTGGAAGGATGCCCGCGCGCCCTATGTCCGCGGCCCGGATATCCGGGTGATCGATCTTGACGGGCGGTTCTTGAAAGATCCGCGCGGGTTTCTGGCGACCGTGCGCCGGTCCGATCTGGTCATCGACATCGGCGCGGGCGACAGCTTTGCCGATATCTACGGCGTGGGCCGCCTGCGGCTGATGTTCCTGATGAAGTTCCTCACGCATCTGGCTGGCACGCCGCTGGTGGTGGCGCCGCAGACCATCGGGCCCTTCACAAAGGGCTGGTCAAAGGCGCTGGCGCTGTTCTCGCTGCGCAGGTCTGCGCTGGTCGCCACGCGGGATGCCAAATCGACTGCCGCCCTGCGCGATCTTGGCTTTCGCGGGCCGGTGATCGAAGCCTCGGACGTGGCCCTGCGCCTGCCGTTCACCGCGCCGCCGTCCCGAACGGAGGGGCCGTCTCGCGTGGGCATCAACGTGTCGGGCCTGTTGATGGCCGGGGGCTACACCGGCAAGAACGAACTGGGGATCGCGTTGGATTATCCCGGTCTGATCCGCAGCCTGATCGCCGATTTCCAAGGGCGCGGGGCCGAGGTGCATCTTGTCGCCCATGTCATCGTGCGCTCAGGCCCGATGGTGAAGGAGGACGACTATCGCGCGTCCGAGGCGCTGGCGGCCGAGTTTCCGGGCACCATCCTCGCCCCGGCCTTCGCCAGTCCGTCCGAGGCCAAGACCTATATCGCGGGGATGGATTTCTTCATGGGTGCGCGGATGCATGCCTGTATAGCGGCCTTTTCCTCAGGCGTTCCGGTGGTGCCGATGGCCTACAGCCGCAAGTTCGAGGGGCTGTTCGGCTCGCTGGGCTATGCGCGCACCGTCGATTGCACCTCCGAAACAGCCGAGGCAATCCGCGACAAGATCTCCGCCGCCTGGGTGGACCGCGCCACGCTGGCCGCCGAGGCGAAAGGCGCGCTTGCCCGGGGCCTCGCAAAGCTCGGGGCGTATGAGGCCGCTGTGGCGCAGGTGATCGGGGGCCTGCATGCCTGACACGGCAATCATCATTCCGCATTACAACGATGTCACCCGCCTGCTGCGCTGCCTTGCCGCGCTCATGCCGCAGGTCGGGGCGGGTATCGAGGTCGTGGTGGTGGACAATGCCTCGACCGACAGCCTCGGCCCGGTCCGCGCCGTCTATCCCGGTCTGCGCATCGTGACCGAGCCCGCGAAGGGCGCGGCCAACGCCCGCAACCGTGGCGTGGCCGAAACCACCGCGCCCCGTCTTGCCTTCATCGACAGCGACTGCCTGCCTGCCTCCGACTGGGTGCAAGCGATAGGGCTGGCCGCACCGAAGGGCGATCTGGTCGGCGGGCGGGTCGATGTGTTCGACGAAACCCCACCCCCCCGCAGTGGCGCGCAGGCGTTCGAGACGGTCTTTGCCTTCGATTTCAAGACCTATGTGGAACGCAAGGGCTTTTCCGGGTCGGGCAACCTCGTCACCCGCCGTGACGTGTTCGAGGCGACAGGCCCCTTCATCCACGGCCTGTCCGAAGACCTGGACTGGTGCCGCCGCGCCACGGCAAAGGGCTTTCGCCTCGTCTATGACGACGAGCTGCGGGTCAGCCATCCGACGCGGACCGACTGGCCCGCGCTGGCCCGCAAATGGAGGCGGATGACCGATGAGGGCTTTGGCGTGAACGGGCGCACCCCCTTGCGGCGCGTGATCTGGGCGGGCAAGGCGCTCTTGATGCCAGCAAGCATCGTGGCCCATACCCCGAGGGTTCTGCGCCACCCCGCCCTGAACGGCGCGGGAGAGCGGGGCCGCGCGCTGGTGACCCTTGCACGGGTGCGAGGGGTCCGTTTGGTCTGGATGCTGGCGCAGGCTCTGCGCATTTAGTCGCCCGGGCCGGCCGCCGTACATCGGGCCATTCCGCAAGGTCACCCTGATCGGGGCGCCATGGCGACGGAACGAAACCGGTCAGTGCGCGCTTCAGCCTGTGTGGGGCACTGTGCCCCTCCCGCCCGGTTTGCGGAATACCTATGAAAGAGTCCCGCTATGTTCGCAAAAACAAAGATGTTCCTGCTCGCAACCGCCGCTGCGGTTGCGATGCCTGCCCTGGCCAATGCGGCTGTCGTCGTCTTCACCAACACGCTGGTCGCTGACGAAAACTACACCTTCGCCACCGTCATCCAGCCGGGCGACTCGATCGAGTATCGCTTCACCGTGCTGGAAAACCTGAACATCCCGCAGTTCTCGATGTCGGCCACGGGCAACAACGCCGAGGCGGACGTGCGCGAAATCCGCTTCGGGTTCATGCAGCCTGTCACGGGCATGTTCACGACCATCCAGTCCATCGGCTCGGTGGCCGCTGGCTTTGGTTTCATGGAAGGTGCGTCCTTCTCCGCCGGCGACATGTTCGCCGTGATCTTTCAAGACGGGATCACGAACGACGTTTCCCTGACGCTGTCGTTCGGCACCGAAGTGTCGGCCGTTCCGCTGCCGGCAACCGGCCTGCTGCTGGCGCCGTTCCTGCTTGCCGGTGGCATCGCGGGCTGGCGTCGCCGCAAGTCGGCGCAAGTCGCCGCCTGAACGGGTCTTGTCAAGTCCGGGCCGCGTGGCCCGGTCTTGCAGGCCGATCGTTGACAAAAAAGCGGGCACCCTTGCAAAGGGGTGCCCGTTGCTCGTTGCGGCAGGGTCGGAGAAAGCCGCGTCCGCTACATGCGATCCCTTGCGCGCGTGCCGCGCCGGTCAGTCATAGTCGTAGCCGTGGTCGGGGCCTGTATAGCGACACTTGTTCAAAATCACGCCCATGACATTGGTCTGGGCGGCAAGGTCACGTTCGCAGGTGTCGATCTGCTTGATCGACGTGGCTTCGGCGGCCGCCACCAGAAGAACGGCATCGACCTGGCCGACAAAGGCCATCGCATCATCCGACACCAGCATGGGCGGCAGATCGAACAGCATCACGTCGGGGGCATAGGTCTCCTCGATCCCGGCCAGGGCATCGGAAACCGTCGCGCTTTGCAGGATTTCGGACGGGTTGCGCGTGGCGCTGCGGTTCAGCGCCACCGCAAGGTTTCCGCCGATGCGGCGCGCATGGTCGGCAAACGGTGCCTGCCCTTCGATCACCTGCGCGAACGACAGCATATCACGAAGGCCCAGCACCGCCGATATCGTCGGGCGCCGCAGGTCCAGTTCGCACAGGATTGTGCGCAGAGTCGGCTGTCTGGCAAGGCCGAAGGCGAGGTTCAGCGCGATGGTTGTCTTGCCACAGGCCGCAGTCGGCGAGGTGATCGCAACGCGCCGCCACTTGTTCTGGCGGATCTGCTGCAAAAACCGGGTGCGCATGACGTCGAACGGCACCGCGTCGCGGCCGCCAGCGACGGTCACGATCCGCTGGCGCGCGAGACGCGCGGGGTCGGGGACGAAAGGCGCAAGCGCCACCCAGTGCGAGTCCGTCGCCGACTGGGCGAAAAAGGGGCCTGCCGGCAACGTCTTTTCGACCGCTGGCTGTTCGGGCATCGGCAAGGATGCCGCCGGGATCGGATTGCTGCGCTCTGCGCGCGCCTTTGCAATGGCGGATTGGATGCGTTCCATGTCTGCGTTCCTTTCAGCCTGCACGGGAAACCGGGACGATGCCCAAAAGACCTGACCGCCGCATGAGACCATCCACGAGCAGGTCAAGCGGCATGTATTGCGTATGAACAAGCCACAGGCCAAACGGCACGCCTGCGACAGCAACGGCCATTGCGCCACCGATCATGGCCCGCCTGCGCCTGATTTCGCCGCGCGTGCGCAGATAGGGCAGGGTCGCGAAGGGCGCGATCCCCAGCTTGGCCGTGATCTCGGCGGGGCGGCGGATGCCGGGATGCAAAAGCTCCAGCAGCAGGACAATGGCGATGCCAAGGGCAAGCCCGATACCGACCCCGCCCGCTGCGATCATCGGACGGTTGGGCCGGTCAGGGTTCCGCGGGGGGCTTGCCTGTTCGATGATGCTGATGCGCTGGCCCTTGGACAGGGCCTCGATGACGTCGCCAGTCTCGGCGCGGGCTTTCTTGGCCACCGTGTCGTCATACTGCGCGCGCAGGTTGGCATAGTCACGCTCCAGCGTGCCCAGTGTGATCGCATTCGGCGGCGTGGCGTCGATGGTCGCCGCAAGCGCCGTCATCTGGCTTTCGACCTGCGCCCGATTTGCGGCAAGGAAGCGCAACTGGCTGTCCAGTTCGGCCATCTGGAGGTCGAAGGGTGACATCGGCACGGCACCCGACGGCCCCGCTGTGGCGGCAGGCTGGGCCGACACGATCCGATCCAGCGCCGCGATCTGCGCCTCCAGCGCCCGGATGCGCGGATGGGTCGGCGACAGGATGGCAAGGGCGCCGTTCAAATCATCCCGCAACCCGCGAAGCCGGGCCTGTTCGGCGGTCTCGTTCGGACCTGCCGGGGCGGCGCCATCGGCCACCGCGGCCTTCATCCGCTCCACCTGCGCGCGTCGTTCGCGCAGTTCCGCCTCCTGGCGGTCAAGCAGCAGCAGACGCTCCTGCGCCGCCGCCTGTTGGCTTCGCCGGAAATCGAGGCTGTCGGGCAGGGCGGTCTTGTTGGCCGCCTTGAAGGCCAGCACTGCCGCACCCTGGCGCGCCAGTTCCTGATCGAGACGCCGCACCTCCTGTTCGAAGAAATCGAGCGTCTGGCGCGCGACGCCGGTGCGCATGGCCACATCCTCGCGCAGGATCAGGCCAACCACCTCGTTGGCCACATTGGCCGCAAGCTGCGCGGTCGGGGCCTGGAAACTGACCCGGACAAGCGTTGCCTGCACCGGTCCGCGCGCGGTCTGGCCGCCGCTGGTCACGATGCCTATGCGTGCGCGCAGGTCCGACACGATCTCGTCGGCGGGCAGGGGGCGGTTTGCTGCCTCGCCGGGCAGTGGCGCATAGATCTGCAGCCGGTTCGCCATGTCCAAAAGCCGGTCCCGCGTCAGGATGCGCTGCTGGATGATCTGCAGCTGTTCGGTCGCCTGCGTCTGCACGGTGGAAGCCGCAAGCGCGTCGGGGATCTGCTCGCTTTCGACGACCAGCAGCGCCTGCGCGACAAAGACCGTTGACAGCACCCGCGCCAGCGTGACGCCTGCCGCCGATCCGATGGCCAGCATCAGCAGGAACCACGGCAGACGCCGCAGGAAAATCGAAACATAAAAACGCAGGTCCATCGCTACCACTCCACTATCGCCGCAAATTCGCACATGCCGCCCCACCACGCCCCGGCATCAGGAAGACTCGACCCGGCGCAGTGCGGGGGTCAGCACAAGCGGCGCCGGCTTTGCCCTGTGGACGGCGAAAAAGACATCGTCGTCCAGCACCTGCTGAACAGTGTGCCGGGTCACGCGTCGCTGGTGCTTCGTATAGGCATAGACAAGGGCAAGGTCGCAAAGCTGGTTGACCAGCCGCGGCACGCCGCGCGTCGCATCGGACACAAGGTCGGAGGCGGAGGGGCCAAACAGTTCACCCTTCCCCCCGGCGACTTCCAGGCGGTGCCGTATGTAGGCGCGCACCATCTGGCGGTCCATGGCGGGCAGGTGGACGGCCGCCGCCACGCGCTGCGCGAACTGCGTGAGGTCGGGGCGGCGGACCATGGCGCGCAACTCCGGCTGGCCCACCAGGACAAGCTGCAAGAGCTCGTCCTTGCCAGAATTGATGTTGGTGAACATCCGCAATTCCTCAAGGCTCTCGCGGCTCAGGTTCTGCGCCTCGTCAAAGATCAGGATGACCCGTCGGCCTGCGGCATACTCGGCGATGAGATAGGCCTGGAACCGGCCGAACAGATCGACATAGGTTTCGGTCGGGGCAGCAGGCTGCGCCAGCGCCAGAAGCACCCAGCGCAGCAACTCGCCACGGTCCCCGTGGGCGTTGGACACCAGACCGATGCGCACGTCCTCGGCCACGCTGCGCAGCATGTGATGCAAGAGCGTCGTCTTGCCCGCGCCCACCTCGCCCGTGACCAGCGTGATCGGTGCCCGGGTCAAAAGGCCGTATTCCAGCATGCTGTAGGCCTTGCGATGCGGCGCGGACCAGAACAGGAAGTCCGGGTCAGGGACGAGCGAGAACGGCCGTTCACGCAGGTTGAAATGCGCGGTGTAGATTTCCAGAGAGGTTCCCATTCGCCCGTCACTGCCTTCTGCTTTGCCGCCTGTTCCTGACGCGGCGCCCGGGCGCGAATCAGCCTTGTATTCAATCATCCCGGCGCGGCGGTCTGGGTGAGGTTCCACGCGCTCCAAGCGTGCAGCCTCGCTTCGCTCGACGGGCATAACCGGCCGACAAAGTGATGCTGCAAGACAGCACAACGCGCCCGTTCAGCAGGTCGTTCCAGTAAATCGGACGCTGCCGCAAAATTTCTTGCGGCATGGGGTGTCGCCGAAAAACAACGACAAAGCATTCATCGTCTGCCTGTTTTTCAGGCGAAATTTTGAGAGTTGTTCCGATGACCTCGACAGGTAACGTAACCGTTTTTGACATGTAATAATAGCCACTTAATGAACTTTCTCGACGGTTTCGCTGCGCAATCGCTGTTGTTTTTTAGTCATCTGACGTGGTAAGAGCAGTTGTGGGAGAGCACTTGGTTGTGCTCGCCAAGAACGTGGCAGACTGCCTGTATCTTTAAATGTTGTGGCCTCGCTGCACTGCGGCATCAGTGTCGGGGCTTTGTTCGGAAGGCGTGCGAAAATGGTTGTTCGTGATCACGAGGCAATAGACGGCTACGCATACAAGGGCCAGGTTCGCAGGACCGCCGGGGTCGCTATCAACAAGACGCAGGCAGGGCCTTACCGAGGTGGTGCCAAGCGCATTCTCGACATCCTCATCGTTGTGTTGAGCGCGCCGTTCGTAGTTCCGCTGGTGGCACTGATGGCAATCTTGGTGCGCCGCGACGGTGGGCCTGCGTTCTACAGACAAACCCGGGTGGGGCAGGGTGGGCGCGACTACACGATGTGGAAGCTTCGCTCTATGGTCGTCGACGCGGACGCCATGTTCGCGGGTCACCTTGCCGCCAACCCGGCGGCGAGGGCCGAATGGGACGCCACGCAAAAGCTGAAGGATGACCCGCGCATTACCAGGTTCGGTCGGTTCTTGCGGAAATCCTCGCTCGATGAATTGCCGCAGCTTTTGAATGTGCTTACGGGCGCGATGAGTATCGTGGGCCCGCGCCCGATGATGCCGTGCCAACAGCCGCTCTATCCCGGGAATGCCTACTACCGCCTGCGGCCGGGGATAACCGGGCCGTGGCAGGTTTCGGCCCGCAACGAGGGCCGTTTCGACGACCGCGCCGCCTATGACGACGCCTACGAGCGCGACTTGTCCCTTGCCACGGATGTCGGGCTGATCCTTCGCACATTCCGTGTGGTGCTGCGCGCTACCGGATACTGACGCCGCAAAAGCGGGCCGCGCCTGCCGCAGCCTGCGCCCACCCAGCTCTGCCTGTATTTTTGTCTCAAGGGTTCAACATGTCGTTGCGATTTTTCACTCTTCCCCTCTCCCTGATGGCTGCCTTCGCACTTGCCGGATGCCAAAGCTCCGAGGACAAGGCCGAGGCCTATTTCCAGTCGGGGCTGGCCCTGCTGGGGCAGGGCGATGAGGACCGGGCGATGGTCGAGTTTCGCAATGTGTTCCAGCTGGACGGGTTTCATGCGGAAGCGCGCGCGACTTATGCGGCCCTTCTGGTTGGGCGTGGCGAGCTGACCGAGGGCTATGGCCAGTATCTGCGGCTGATCGAACAGTATCCCGATACTTTCACGGCGCGCCGAGATCTGGCACGCATGGCGGTGGCGCGCGGCAACTGGGCCGAAGTCGAACGGCATGGCCGCGCGGCGATCACCCTGGCACCCGAGGACCCGACAAGCCGGGCGCTGGGTGTGGCGCTGGCCTATCGCGCCGCGAGCATCGCGCGCGACGAACCGGGGCGGAAGGTGGCCGCCGAAGCCGCGGCGACCCTGCTTGCCGAAGCGACAGCGACGGCTGGCCCTGGCCCGGACGGACTGCCCGATCACAACCAGATCGCGCGGCGAGTCCTGATCGACTGGCGGATTTCAGGGCCCTCGCCCGAGGCGGCCCTGCCGGATCTGGAGGCCGCCATCGCGGCCGAGCCGGGTGCCATTGATTTTCATCTGCTGAAACTTCGTTTGCTCCTGCAGACCGGGGATGACGTTGGAACCGGCGCGCATCTGCAACGCATGATTGCGCTGTTTCCAGACAATGCCCAGGTCAGGGGCGCGCTGATCTCGTGGTTCCTGTCCCAAGACGACATTGACGGCGCCGAGGCGCTCTTGCGCGCCCAGGCGGGCGATGCGACGGGCAACCCCGAAGGCCATGCTGCGGTCATCCAGCTCTTGCAGACCGCGCGCGGCACGCAGGCAGCGCGAGACGAGATGGAACGCCTGCTATCGGCCAATGCAGGGACGCCCAACGCCGATCTTTATGGAGCGATGATCGCGGGTCTTGATTTCGAGGCAGGCAAGCGATCCGAGGCGATTGCGGCGCTCGAGACGATCCTGAAGGGTGCCACTGCTTCGGATCAGACCCTGCGGCTCAAGATCGCGCAGGCCCAGATGCTGGATGCCACCGGAAACCGGGTCGGTGCACGCGCCCGCATCGAAGAGGTGCTGGCGGAGGACGCCACGAACGTCGAGGCGCTGAAGCTGCGCGCGAGCTGGCGCATCCTTGCCGATGATCCGGGTGGTGCCATCGTTGATCTGCGCGCCGCGTTGAACCAATCGCCTCGGGATGCCTCAATCCTGACGCTGATGGCCGAAGCGCACGAGCGTGACGGCGCGGATGACCTTGCGTCCGAGCGTCTGTCGCTGGCGGTCGAGATGTCGAACAACGGAAGCGAGGAATCGCTGCGTTATGCGAAGGCATTGATGCGCGACGGTCGCACGCAGGGGGCGGTTGCGGTGCTGATGGCGGCACGCCGCGCCAATCGCGCCGACTATAGGCTGGCGGCAGCGCTGGCCAGTATCCACATCGGCGAACGTGATTGGTCGCGCGCTTCCGAAATGGCCGATGCGTTGCGCGCGTTGCCAGAGGCTGCGGCGGCATCTGCCGCACGGGACGTGGATACGGCGGTCCTGCTCGGCCAAGACCGGCTGGAGGAGGGGCTTGCGGCACTTTCCGAACAGATCGGTGCGGAGGGGGACGGGCGTCCGGTCGCTGCGACGATCAGCGCGATGGCTCAGGCCGGACGGATGGACGAGGCGCGCACCTATCTTGACGGCCTGCAGGCAGGCAGGCCGGGTGACCGCGATCTGATGATGATCTCCGCCGGGCTGGATACCCTGCGCGGTCAGGCGGCGATGGCCGAGGCGCAGTATCGGGCCCTGATCGCGGGAACCCCAGGGGCCGAGGCGCCCGTGCGGATGCTTTACGGCCTGCTCCTTGCCAGCGGGCGGAATGACGAGGCCGTTGCCTTGATCGACACCGCGCTGGTGGCCGCGCCGGGGTCGGCGCTGTTCCGCTGGATGAAGGCAGGGCATCTGGAACAGGCGGGCGACGTGGACGGCGCGATTGGCATTTATGAGGCGCTCTATGCCGAGGACAGCACCAATGCAGTGATCGCCAACAACCTTGCCAGCCTGATTTCGGCGCGGCGCGATGATGCCGAAAGCCTTGAGCGTGCCTTTGCAGTCGCGCGCCGGCTGCGCGGGTCAAAGGAACCCGCCTTTGCCGACACCTACGGCTGGATCGAGTTCCGGCGTGGCAATCTTGATGAGGCGCTACGCCATCTCGAACCTGCGGCCGAGGGGCTGCCGGATGATCCGCTCGTGCAGTATCACCTTGCGCGGGCCTATGACGCGCTCGGCCGGACCGATGATGCGCGCCGCCGGTTTGCCCTTGCGATCGAGGTCGCGGGGAACGAAAGCCCGTTGCCGCAGATTGCTGAGGCAAAGACGCGGCTGACCGATCTTGGCGGCCCGCTTGGGAATTGAGCATGTGTCCCCTTCGGCACAAACCCGGCCTTTCGGGTGCGATTGCCTGATTTGCCTTCCGGAACGGGCAAATGCGGCGTAGTGAAACATTAACGAGCTGCTTTTGGCCGCGACAAGAGACAGAACTCGGAGGATATATTCGATGACCCTGCAATCCACGGCGCGAGGCGGTCTGTTCAAAGCGTTCGCATCACTCATCCTGCTTCTGTCGGTCGGCGCACCTGCGCTGGCGCAGAACTCCGATTATCGGCTTCGACCGGGTGACGTGCTGCGCATTGAGGTTCTGGAAGATACTGGCCTGAACCGGACGGCACTTGTTGCCCCGGACGGCCGCATCTCGGTTCCGCTGGCCGGTTCGGTCGCGGCCAGTGGCCGCACGGTCGAATCCGTGCAGGGAGATCTGGTCGCCAAACTGTCAGGAAGCTTTGCGGCCCCTCCCACCGTATTCGTGTCCATTGACCGGATCGCCGAGCGCAGGGCCAGCACAGGCGGTGCCGGCGCTCCCGCCCGTGCCACGATCGAGGTGTTTGTGCTGGGAGAGGCCGCCAAGCCCGGCCGCCTTGAGATCCGGCGTGGCAGCACGGTGCTTGAGGCCTTCGCCCAGATGGGGGGCTTTACGAAGTTCGCGGCCAAGACCCGCGTGCAGTTGCGTCGTGGGGGCAAGATTTATGCGCTGGACTATGTGGCCATCGAGTCCGGGCGCAGCGCGGTGGGTGACACTGTGCTGGTCGCCGGTGATGTGATCCTGGTCCCCCAGCGTGCGCTTTTCGAGTAGTGTAGCAAGATCGGCAACGCCGTTTTCGCTGGGCGGAGATGCGTGACGACCAAGAAAAACAGGCCGGAAAATCCGGTCGGGCAGACGGCAGCAGGATCGCATGACGGAACGGGCATCGGACGCGGCAGGTACGGGTTTGGCGTGTGGTTTTCCGCGCGCCTTGACATGGGCTGTGGTTCTGACGCTTCCGGGCCCGATTTTCGCGCAGGACGCACCTGGCGGACGCCAGATCACGTTTGGAATCGACAGCCGCCTGATCGCGCAGCAAAACGCCAACCTTGCGCCGGGCGGCAAGGTGCGGACGGCCGAGTCCAACACGCGGCTGTCGCTTGGTCTGCGCAGCGAGACACCGGCCTCTTTCGTCGCTCTCGATGCCTCCGGCCGGCTCCGGTTCGTCGGGCGCGTTGGAAGTGGCGCAACCGGCCAGCGCAACGCGCTGACCGATCCCAGCATCACCCTCAGCTTTGGCAGTGAGGCGGCTGCGTCCTCGATCGCCGGTTCCGCCTTTCTGCGCGAAACCGACCTGTCGCAGGATGCAACCATAGACCCCTTCCTGCCCCCCGTCGGCACGCAGCGCCGCGTGGGCGGCAACCTGTCCTATCGCTGGGGCGAAAATCGGCGCGTGAGCTTTGGACTGTCAGCGGGCTTTGCCGATACGACCTACCGGGATGCCCCCGGCCAGACCGACAATCGCCGGTTAGACCTCGGGGGCGATGTGCGACTTGATCTGACCGAAGTGGCGCAGCTTACCTTTGGTGTATCGCGATCGGGTTTCGCACCGGCAGGAGGGGCCGCGCGCGAGACTGCTGCGTTCACCACCGATCTTGTGATTGATCGCCCGCGCGGACCGGTCACGATCTCCGCTGCCGTGACGGACACGCCCGATGGCACGCGCACCGCGCTGTCGGTCGGGCGCAGGCTGGAATTGCCTGATGGGATCATTGCGGCAAAGGTCGGCGTCACACGCGGGGTCACCGGAAAATTCGGAGTGACCGGCGAGCTTGGTTATTCCCGCGACCTGCCGGATGGCCGCATATCCTTGGCATTGTCGCGCAGCGTGCTGGCAAACGAGGATGATGCCGAAGTCACCCAGACCCGCGCCAGCCTCGGCTTTGGGCGCGAACTGACCGACCGGACGCGCCTGCTTGTCGAGCTTGGGCTGGGCGAAAGCCGCGCAAGCGGCACGGGCACTGACATCCGCAGTGGCACCTTCGCGGTCATCCTGTCGCAAGACCTTGATACGAACTGGGCCCTCGATGCCGGCTATCAACTGCGGGCGCGCAGGGTGACGGGGCAAGCCTCTGCCACCAACGGCGCAATCTTCATCGGGCTCCGGCGGCAGTTTGTGGCGACTTACTGACATCCGACCCCGGCAGGCATGGAACGACGTGGGCGGTTCAGCAGTTGACGATGCAGTGCCTTTCGCGCCGTCCAATGGCGCTGTCATATCCCGCCGCCAAATCCCTCTGTTGCGGTTGTAGGGATCAATCATCCGTGCCGTCATGATGGAGCCTGCCCCATGCCCACCCTCACCGGCCAGACGCGCAGCCGTCCGATCCCAGCCCTTTCGCGCAGCCATCAGGGCCTTGCCTGGTTCATCCTTCTTGTGGCGGCGTCCGTGCCGGTGTTCTGGTTCGGATTCGTCTCGCTCGGCGCGGCCTGGATCACGCCGGAATACAGCCACGGCCCGCTGATCCCGGTCATCTCTCTGTATCTGTTCCTGCGCGAACTGCGCCAGACGCGCGCCGCCGACCCCATGGCGCCGGTAACCCGCTGGCCCGGCATCGCGCTGATCGGTTTTGCGCTGGCCTTCGGCATCTTCGGCAATCTGGTCAGGATCCCCGATCTTGTGACCTATGCCTTCATCCTGTGGGTGGGTGGGGTCGTCCTTGTCACGATGGGCTGGTCGCGCGGGCGTCGGCACCAGCTTCCCGTGCTGCACCTCGTGTTCATGCTGCCACTGCCGCAGTTCATCTACTGGAAGCTCACGATCTTTCTGCAGCTCATCTCGTCGCAGCTTGGAGTGTGGTTCATCGACCTTGCCGGGATCCCGGTGTTTCTGGAAGGCAACATCATCGACCTTGGGGTTTACAAGCTACAGGTGGCCGAGGCCTGCTCGGGCCTGCGCTACCTGTTCCCGATCCTGTCGTTCTCTTACCTTTTTGCGATCCTCTATCGCGGACCGATGTGGCACAAGGCGGTGCTCTTGCTGATGGCGGCCCCTTTGACAGTGTTCATGAATTCTTTCCGGATCGGGATGATCGGCATCCTGGTCAACAGCTACGGGATCGGCCAGGCCGAGGGGTTTTTGCACTTCTTCGAAGGCTGGGTGATCTTCGGCGCCTGTGTCGGCCTTCTGTTCCTGCTGGCCATCGCGCTGCAACGCCTTACCCCCAACCCGTTGCCTCTGTCGCAGACCATTGACCTCGACACGGCCGGATTTGGCGCCCAACTGGCCCGGCTGCAAAGCATTGCGCCCGCGCGCGGGCTGGTTGTGGCGGCACTCTTGTCCGTCGTAATTGCGGCGGCCTTCACCCTGTCGCCACCGCCGCCGCGCGAGGATGTGGAGCGGGACGGCTTTGCCCTCTTTCCGCGCGGCATCGGCGACTGGTCGGGCGTGCCCAACACGCTGGATCCGGCCACGGTGGCGGTGCTGAGCCCCACTGACTACATTGACGCCACCTATGCCGCTGCGGGCGAGGCGCAGCCCGTCAACTTTTTCTCTGCCTTCTATCAAAAGCAGACCGAGGGCTCTGCGATCCATTCGCCCGAAGTCTGCCTGCCCGTTGGCGGGTGGGAAGTTTTCTCGATCACCCCCCATGCCGTCTCGCTGCCTGGCACGGTCTATGGCGATTTTATCGTGAACCGTGCCGTGATCCAGAAAGGCCTGTCCCGGCAGCTCGTCTATTACTGGTTCGAACAGCGTGGCACCCGGATGACCAACGACTTTGCGGTCAAGATCAGCGTGCTGCGCGACAGCCTGACGCGCGGGCGGTCGGACGGTGCGCTGGTGCGGTTTGTCACCCCCATAGGGCCACGCGAAAGTGAGGCCGAGGCCGAGGCGCGCATGGAGCGGTTCATGGCAGCGCTTCTGCCCAGACTGCCGCGCTTCGTTCCCGAGTGAGCGGGCAGCCAGCACGCGCGGGCGCCCTCGCCATGCTGTGGTTCCTGAGCGCGCTGATCTTGCTGCCCGAAGCGCTGCTGATCGGTGCCGATCTGGGGCTGTGGGGCAGCCCGAGCTGGCGTCCGCTGGCCTATCAGTGGGGCGGTTTCTGGGCCGGGCTCTGGCATGGATGGCAGCCGAACTATCCCGCGCAGCCGGTGGCGATGCTACTGCTCTATCCGCAGCTGCATGCCGGGCCGTGGCACATGCTGGGCAATCTCGCGGGGCTCTGGGTGGTGGGCGGCGCGATCCGGCGGCGGTGTGGCGGGGCGGGCCTCGCCCTTCTGTGGGTCGCCGGGGCCGTCGCGGGGGGGGTGGTCTTTGGCCTTCTGTCGCGCAGCGCGGCACCGATGGTTGGGGCGTCTGGCGCGGTCTTTTCGCTTGTCGGGGCATGGGCATGGTTCGACGCACAGACCTGCCCGCCCGGCCTTCGCCGCTGGGGGCGCCTTGCGGGGCTGGGCTTCATAGGGATCGTGGTCAATGTTGCGATGGGCGTCCTGACTGCTGGCGGCATCGCCTGGCAGACGCACCTTGGCGGTGCGCTGGCGGGGGTTGCCCTTGCCAGCATCGTGTTTGCAAATGGGCGGCCCCTCGCAGGACCGCCCGATCTTGGTAAGAAATAAGGCGATCAGACGTTGTTGCGGCGGCGGCGCTGGGCAGCAAAGCTACCAAGCGCGGCAAGCGGCCGCAGACCCCCCGCCGGCGCCGGAACGACCGAGGGCACATCCCTGGCGCTGAAACCGCCGCTGCCGAAATCGCTTCGTGCAGGATAACCGCCGAATGCGTTGCAATCGCTCGAGATTGTGTTCGTGTCCATCGTCACCGCACCCACCAGTGCGAGGGCGCGTCCACGCAGGATCGACGCACGTGTTGCAAGGGTGATCGACGGATCCGCGATGATGTTGCCGGCGAACATCGTGCCAGTGCCCAAACTGGCCGAACTGCCGACTTTCCAGAAAATACCGATTTCCCGCACCGCAAAACTTTCGGCATTGGAAAGGGCCGTTGCCACCGAAGCTGCTTTGCTGTCCGCAGATACCAGCGTGGTCCGGGCCACCGTCAGGATTTCGGGCGATGTCAGGAGATTATGTTTCATGTGTGCTTTTTGCATGCGCGGTCCGCCGCGTTACAAAAGCAACTGTTCATGTAAGAAATTGAGCCGGTCCTGCAACGCCGCGTGTTTCAGCGCTGGTTAGGGTCAGGGCTCGTTCTTGTTTCCTAGCCAGAACATGACGGTTGCGGCGAGGGCGATGGCAGAGAGGAAGACCTTCGGGCATCTGTCGCAGCGGGTGGCGACCCTGCGCCAGTCTTTCAGGCGGCCGAACATGATCTCGATCCGGTTGCGGTGTTTGCAGCGGCGCTCGTCGTGCTTGATGCGCTTGCCGCGCGACTTCCGGCCTAAGATGCAGGGCTTTATCCCTTTGTCTTTCAACGCATCTCTGAACCAGTCAGCATCGTAACCCCGGTCGGCCAGCAGCCACTCCGCCTTTGGCAAACTGCCCAGCAGAGCCGCCGCCCCGATGTAGTCGCTCACCTGGCCTGCGGTCATGTAGAACCGGATCGGACGGCCATCGGCATCGGTGACGGCATGCAGCTTGGTGTTCATGCCGCCCTTGGCTCGACCAATCAGACGGCCCCGCTGGTCGTCGGCCCCCCCTTTTTTGCCCGCAGGCTGGTCGCCGTGCGATGTGCCTTCAGGTAGGTCGCGTCGATCATCACCGTCTTCGGAAGGGCCGCCTCGGAGGCCAGACCCTCCATCATCCGAGAGAAGATGCCCCTGTCGCTCCAACGCTTCCACCGATTGTAAAGGGCCTTCGGCGGGCCATACTCCTTGGGCGCATCGCACCACCGCAAGCCATTGCGATTGACGAAGATAATACCGCTCAGGACACGCCGGTCATCGACCCGCGGCATACCGTGGCTCTTCGGGAAGAACGGCCGAAGCCCGGCTATCGGTGCGTCCGTCAGCCAGAAGAGATTGCTCATCGTCACCCCCATCAGTTCGGGAGCTTGAACCACGCAGCCGACGCGACCTCAAGCAGATCAATCGGTCCTGACCCTAGCGTCCTGCGGTTTGGCCGGGTTGTGCAAGTGCTTGCGCCAGTGGCGCTTTTTTGTATGGCAGGTTGGGGTGAGTCGGCCCAGCTTTTGCGAATACGCGGTCGTAGGCGGCCAGCAGGTGCGGTGCGGAATGGTCCCAGGACAGTGCTCCAAGCACTCGGTCCCGCCCCAGCCGACCCATCCGTGCGCGCAAGGCAGGATCCACAATCAGCGTGGCAAGTTTCGCCGCGAAACCGACAGGATCGTTGGCATCGGCATAGAGGGATGCGCCCTGCGCACTCGCACGGCCTTCGGCCAGGTCGAATTGAACAACGGGCTTTTCCAAAGTCATGTATTCCATGACCTTGTTCATGGTCGAAATGTCGTTCATCGGGTTCTTCGGGTCCGGCGAGACCCCGATATCCACCGCATTCAGCGCCGCCAGCAGGTCCGCGCCATAAAGCGCGCCCGTGAACGTGAAATACGCGCTCAGCCCGCGTGCGGCCACATCCGCCTCTACGACCGGCAACTCCGGGCCAAAGCCTGCGATGACGAAATGCACATCCGCAAGACGCGGATCATCTCGCCCCATCACACGGATCAGGTGATCGGCGGCGGCCACCAACAGGTCCATCCCCTCCTGCTGGCCGATCACGCCGACATAGCCCATCACCGTCGCGGCACCCTTGCGGAACGCCATATCGCCCGGTCCCGGCAGGAACTGTTCCACCTTCGGGGCCGAGCGGACGACGAACACATCCTTCGAGCTCATGCCGCCGCGTGTCACCGCGATGCGCTGGAAACTCTCGTTGGTGGCCAATGAAACGGAGGCCGTGGCAAACGTCAGCCGTTCCCACAGCCGCATGATGCCGTAAAGCACGCCGCGACGGTCGAACTTGGCCTCGAACAACTCCGGGCAGACATCGTGATGGTCAAAGACATAGCGAACCCCCCGGACACGCCAGATGAGCGCCACCAGCCAGATCAGATCGGGCGGGTTGCAGCCATGCAGCACATCGAACCCCTGTTCGCGCTTCACCCGGAACGACAGCCGGATCATGTGCCACAGCGCATGGCCCCATTCGCGCGCATAGGCCATTGCGCCGCTGTGCGCCTCGGGCGGTTCGGGGAACCGGTAGATGTGGACACCCTCGATCACCTCGTAGGGGGCCGTCCAACCCCGCCCCATGGGCGAGATGACCGAAACGTGATAGCCCGCCCGCTGCAGCGTCGTCGCTTCCAGCCAGACCCGGCGATCCAGCGGAACGGGAAGGTTCTCGACAAGGATGACGACACTGCGGCCAGCGCCTCGGGTTGCCGGAATAGCCTGTTCTGACTGCATGTTTGGGGTCCGTTCCTGCTCAATCGCCAGGGCGCGCCGGATGCGCGCCCTCACCCCTGAGAAGTGCGCTCAGTGGTGTTCCGTTCCTGCAAAGGTTGCCCTTGGGCCGCTGACGCGACGTCGGGCAGAAAGGTGGTGGCAGGTGCCGGGTGTTGCCGCGCCGTGGACGGTGCGGCAGGTCGGCCCGGCTTTCGGGAATACACGGAACGGACGGCGCAAGCGGACGTTCTTGACCTGATGGGTGATCAAACGGTCGGCAATCGATCCGTCACTCGCCCTCGGAGGATTCCAGAATGAAGAAGCTTCTTTCAACTACCGCCGTTGTCGTGGCACTCGGCTTTCCGACTGCCATGCTGGCGCAGACCGCCCAGACGGGCACCACCGCCCAGACAGGGATGACCGGGCAACATACCGAAATGACAGGCTTTCTGGCCACACGCGGGCAGTCGGACGTGTTCGCGTCAGATCTGATCGGTCATGTAGTCTATGCGCGCCGCGCGATGGACGCTACCGCTGGAACTGCGGGCCAGACGACCGCCGGGCAGACCACTGCCGGGCAGACGGCGGGCACCCAGACCACGGAAGGCCAGACTGCCAGCGGCATGACCGCAGGTGGCCAGGGGACCGAGGCCTACGCGGCCAAGAACTCGGATGGCACCAAGAACATGCGGCTGATGAACCGTGCCGACCTCGACCAGATGGAAGACATCGGCCGGATCAACGATCTCGTGGTGTCCAGCGACGGCACGATCCGCGCGGTTATCATCGACGTGGGTGGCTTCCTCGGCATGGGCGCGCGGGAAGTGGCGGTGACGATGGATCAGGTTACCTTTGCCTCGGACACCGAGGATCGGAACGAAATCTACGTTGTGGTGAACACCGGCTCCGAGATGCTCAAAGACTCGCCTGCCTATGATCGCACCTCGATGACTGGCGATCAGGTGACTGGCCGCACGCAGGACACGGCGCAACAAGGCACTGCGCAACAGGGCACTGGCCGCACCGCGTTCACGGCGCCCGGCATGCAGCGCGACGGCTTCGATCGGGTCACGGTTGCGGATGTGTCGGCAGAGATGCTGACGGGCCAGACGGTCTATGGCGTGAACGACAACTCGGTCGGCACGATCGACGACCTGATCCTTGACGACAAGGGTGCCATCACGAATGTCATCATCAATTTCGGTGGTTTTCTGGGCATCGGCACCAGCCAGGTCAGCGTCGGCTTTGATGAGCTGACGATCCTTGCCGACAGCGGCCGCAGCAATGTGCGCGTCTATGTCGATGCGACCAAGGAGCAGGTCCAGGCGCAGCCGCAGTATCGCGCCACCAACTGATCCTGCCCTGTCAGGCACAAGAGAGGGGCCGCGCAGATATCTGCGCGGCCCCTTTCGTTTTCCCTCAGGCCTTGATCAGCCGTTGTGATGCGGCATCGCCTTGAGCTTTTCCTTGGTCGTGTCCATGTGCACGCGCACGGTCGACCCGTTGGTTTCGCGCAGCACGCTCAACTGGCTGAACGGCACCAGGACAGAATGGGCGCCCATGCCCAGGAAGCCGCCCACGTCGATGACCGCATCGGTGATCTTGCCGTCGGTGCCGACCTCGAGCGAGCTGATCGAGCCGATGGTTTCATCCTCACGACCATAGACATAGGCGTTTTCGACATCGGCGGTCGTCAGGCTGTGCGCATCGGTCATGTCATAGCCGCTGCGGACAAAGCCGAATGAGCCACCGGTTTCATGCGGCGTGCTTGTTGGATGTGCCATTAGTTTCTCCTTGATCCCTGGAAACACGGATCTCTGACAACAGGAACCCCCTGCAGGGTTGTGACCGGACCCGCGCGGTTCGCCGACAGGGCCGGCACCAAGGTGCAGGGTGGCCGTGTCGGTCGCGCGTCCGGGCACATGAAAACAACGCCTGCGCAGGGCCTGCGTTCCGCCTGCGTCCGCCCTCAGAAGGCTTGCGCCAGAAAGAACCGGACCATCTGGGCCGAGGCATCCGGACCAGTGGCATCGGTGTAGGAGCCTGCGTCACGACCGCCCGACCAGGCATGGCCGCCCCCTTCCACCATCCACAGTTCCAGCAGAATGGCCCCGTCCGGTCCGACAAAATCGCTGCGGACATAGCCGCGCCCGCGCACCGATCTTTTGGCCATCCTGTGGGGCGCTGCATCATCACCGACCGTCGCGCTGACGATGGCGGCCGCGTTTGACGGATGCACCGTCTTGTCCGCATCGCCCTGAAAGACGATCCGTCGAACCCTGTCCTTTTTTGCAAGGTCCGCAAGCTCTGCACGCGATCCAGCGCCCCCGTTGCGCATGGCGACCATGGCAGAGACGACATCGCGCGCAGCCCCCCGCGCCAGCCCGGAATGCACGCCCGCGGCCGAAAACACGTCGGGATAGACATCGCCCAAGATCGCCGCCATGGCGCCCCCCGCCGACAGCCCGGCCACAAAGACCATATCGCGCGACAGGCCGAACTCCTTGCCGAGCTTGCGCGCGAGCGCGGCCAGAATCGCGGGTTCGCCCGCCCCGCGCGCCTGATGGGCTGGCTGGAACCAGTTCCAGCAATGCGCCTGGTTCTGCCGCCCGGTCTGTGCCGGCCAGGCGATGGCGAGGCCATGCTTTTCGGCCTGCGCGTTCATGTGCGTGCCGACCGCGAAATCGTCAGGGGTCTGGTTGCAGCCGTGGAGCATCAGGATAAGCCCCTTGGGCCGCCTCGGATGACTGGCCGGCAGGTAAAGCTTGTAGCCGCGCGATCCCGCAGCGCAGCGGTGCGTCCGTTCCAGATACTGCGCGCCCTTGGGGATGACCGGCGGGGGAGTGGACGGCAAGGATGCCCGCCGCAGGCGCGGCATCATCGACTGCACCGTCTGAAGCTGTTTCAGGACGGCCCCCAAACTGCCACCGGCCTTTGCCATCCCGGTCTTGCGCGGCCTTGCGGTCTTTTGTTTGAAGGCGGCCATGGGGGCCATCATCAGGCCCGCCATCGCCGAATGCATGGACAGGACCTTTCTGGCCAGCTTGGCCGGCCGGTTTGCCCGGCCCGCCCTGCGCAGGGCGGCGGTGATGCTTCGTGTCATGCGGTCATCCTTGGGTGGGGCCTTCGCCCGGCTCCGGGCGGATAGGCGGCGGATCGGACCTCCCCGGACTAGTGAACGCGCTGCGGCGGTTTGGGTTGCGCGCCCGCAGTGCAACGGGGCGCCCGTGCCGCTACGGAACAGGATCGCCGGAAAGGTCCCTGACGCGCGTCAGGGTTCCTGCAGATCGGCCGCAAGCGCCATGCGCACCAGCGCGGGCAGCGATGTCGCACCAGTCTTGCGCATGACCGAGGCCCGGTGGTTTTCGACCGTGCGCTGGTTGATCCCCAGATCGGCCGCTATGGTCTTGTTCGGCGCACCAGTCAGGACGCGTGCGAGGACCTCGCGCTCGCGCGGCGTCAGGCCCGCAAATTGCCGCAGGGCCGCCGGGCGGTTTTCCGCCTTGCGCGGGCCGCCGTTGGCGGTTTTCAACGCGTGCCGCACGCTGGCCAGCAGGTCGGCCGCACTTGCAGGCTTTTCGATCAGGTCCGATGCGCCGGCCTTCAGCGCCGACACCGCCGTTGCGGCGTCGCCGTGGCCGGTCAGCACCACGGCAGGCAGGTCCGATCCCTGCGACCGCAAGAGGGTGATCAGGGCCACCCCGTTCATGCCGGGAAGCAACTGATCGACCAGCAGACAGGCCGCGCCTTCGGGCCGCGGCTGGGCCAGAAACGCTTCGGCCGATCCATGGGTGACCACCTCCCACCCCTCGGCCTCGAAAAGGCGGCGCAGGGCCTCGCGGATCATCGGGTCATCGTCGATGACATGAACGGAGGTGTCCGCGGCATCCCTGCGGCGCGCCGATTTCACCTGTGCGCTGCGGGCCTTCCGCATCAGGTCGGAGATGTGGTCAAGCAGCACATCCGGCATCACCGGCTTGGACACAAGGGCGTGGGGAGTCGCCGCGATGCTTTTCATCGTCTCGCTGCTGATGTCGCCGGTCAGGATGATCGTGGGCACCGTGCCGCCCAGAACATCGGGCAGGTCCTGCGCCAGTTGCAGGCCGTCCGCATTCCCGCGCAGGTCGAAATCGGTCAACAGGACATCGGGCCGTTCGGCATCGCCACCGGCCCATGCCATCGCTTCGCGCGCATCGGACATGGCGATGACCGTGTGCCCCTCTTTCACCAGCACCTCTTCCAGCACGCTGCGCAGCGGGGCCTCATCCTCGACCAGCAGGATCCTGCCCGTCTGGCGCGGGCCCTTCACCTTGACGGCGGGGGCGGTGTGGCCCTCTGCCGGGGCCTCGACAACCGGCAGCCTGATCATGAAGGCCGATCCCTTGCCGACGGTGGAGCGGACGGCGATCGGGTGGTCCAGCAGGTGCGACAGCCGCTGCACGATCGACAGGCCCAGCCCAAGCCCATTGCCCGACAATGCGGGCGACTTTTTAACCTGATGATAATCCTCGAAAATCGCCTTGCTGTCGGCCTCGGACACGCCAATGCCGCTGTCGCAGATCACGACCGTCAGGAACGGGCCATGACGGCGGCAGCCCATCAGGATGCCGCCCTTCGTGGTGTATTTCATGGCGTTGGACAGCAGGTTGCGCAGCATCTGCTCCAGAAGCTGCGGATCGGTCTGGATCCAGGCCTTGCAGGGCACCCAGCGCAGTTTCAGGCCTTTCACGCCGCATTGCGGGGCAAACTCGTCCGCAAGGCGCTGCATCAGGGGCGCGATGGGCACGGGTTGCAGTTTGGGCTGCACCGTTCCCGATTCGATCCGGTTCACGTCCAGCATCGAATCCAGCATCGCGGTCATCGAGTTCAGCGTCTGGTCCAGCAACGTGCCCAGCCGCGCCCCTTCGGTGGACCGCTTGTGCCGCGACAGGAGCTTGTGCAGCAGCGCCATGGATTGCAGCGGCTGGCGCAGGTCGTGGCTGGCCGAGGCCAGAAAGCGCGATTTGGCCCGTGTCGCGCGGTCGGCCACGTTCCGCGCGGCCACAAGGGCCGCGTTGGTGCGCTTGCGTTCGGTGATGTCGGTATAGGTGATCACCACCCCTTCGACGCGCCCGCCCTCGGCCCGATAGGGCTGGATGGACCGCAGCAGCCAGACACCCTTGTCACCTCGGGTTTCGCGTTCCAGGGGCGCGCCGGTGGCCAGCACCTTGCGGGCGTCCTCGGACAGGTCGTCATCCGCAGCCACGGCGGCAAGGTCCGCCAGCGGGCGCCCGACATCGGTGGGGATCACGTTGAAGATCGCGCGGGCGGCGGGGGTGAAAAAGCGGATGTTCAGGTCAAGGTCCAGAAACAGCGTGGCGACATCGGTGCTGTAAAGCACGTTCTGCAGGTCGTTCGCCGTGGTGCGGTGGCGTTCCAGCGTTTCCTGCAACTGGCCGTTCAGCGCGGTCAGTTCCTCGTTCAAGGATTGCAACTCTTCCTTCGAGGCCAGCAACTCCTCGTTGGTGGACTGGAACTCCTCATTGACCGACAGCGCCTCGGCGGCATCGGCGCCATGGGCCTCGACCTCCTGTTCAAGATCGCGCAGGGCGGCCGACAGATCGTTGCGCGCGGCCTCCAGATCGGCCTCCAGGTCGCGGGTGCGGCCGGCTTCGCCGGTGTCGGATCCTTTGGAGACCCGTGCAGCCGCCGGACGCGGGGTGTCGATGAAACAGGCCAGCAGCAAAGGCTCCGTCCCCGCCATCACTGAATGCAGGGCGATGTCAAACGCGCCGATCCCCGACATCCGCAGGCCCGACACGGTGACCACCGGGTTCGCAGCGGAGCAGTCTGCCGCCGCCGTGCGGAACCTTGCGCGCAGCGCCTTGGGCAACATGCCGAGGATCCCCGGATCGGGGTGGCCCTGCGTGACCTTCAGGTATTTTTCGGTCGGGCCAAGCATGTAGAGGCTTTCCAGCCGGGTGTTCAGCAGGACCGCGGCGGGCGCATAGGTTTCCAGCACGATGCGGCGGCACAGATCGGCCAGTGCATTGCGCCGCATCGGTGTCTGGCCGGGGGTCTGCGCCGCCTCCTCGCGCTTGCCGATGGCGAATTCCAGGTCTCGCGGCAGGCCTTGCCCGACCCGGCGCCACAGCCGCGCGGCCTTGTCCTCGACCACAAAGCAGCCATCGGCCTGCCCCGGCATCTCCGCCGCCCCCAAGAGCAACAGCCCCCCCGGACGCAAGGCAAAGCAGCATCGCGCGATGATCCGCTTCTGCGCCTCCGGACCCATATAGATCAGGACGTTGCGGCAGGACACCAGGTCGATGCGCGAAAAAGGCGGGTCCGACAGAAGGTCGGCCACGGTGAACACGATCACGTCGCGCAGGGTGGACGTGACCCGCCATCCGCCGTCCTCCGCCACAAAGAACCGGGCCAGGCGCTCTGGGGATACGCAGGCCTCGATCTCCTTGGGGTAGAACCCCGCGCGCGCGTTGGCGATCGCCTCGGGGTCGATGTCCGAGGCGAGGATCTGCAACCGGCCCACAGCCCCCGCGGCCTCCATCCCCTCCAGACAGGCCATCGCGAGGCTGTAGGCCTCTTCGCCGGTGCTGCATCCGGCCACCCAGATGCGCAGCGGCCGGTCCGGGGGCGTCCCGGCCAGAAGATATGGGATCGACGTCGCCGACAGATGGTCGAAAACCGCCGGATCGCGGAAAAAGCCGGTGACGTGGATCAAAAGGTCGGCGGAAAGCTGCGCGCGCTCTTCGGGATTCGATTTAAGCATGGCGAGGTAGGGTTCCATTTCCCGTGGGCCAAGGCCGACAAGCGCCATGCGGCGCGCGATCCGACGCTCCAGCGTTGCCCGCTTGTAAAGCGTGATGTCCTGCATCGCATGCTCTCCCACATAGGACAGCAGGGTATCGAAAATGGCCCCGGTCTGGGGCTCAGGGCGCCGCGCGCCAGCGTTCCGGCCCCCCGGCTCGGCGGGTGCCCCCTCGGCTGGGACCTGTCGCATCATGGCGTCGAGTGCTGCGGCCATCTGGCCGATCGGCAGGACTTGCGCCACCTTTCCTGTCGCGATGGCACTTTCGGGCATGCCGGGATAGCCCGCCTCCTGCGGGTCCTGCGCGATGACCAGGCCGCCCGCGGCGTGGATGTCGGCAAGCCCCAGACTGCCATCGGAGCCTGTGCCCGACAGCACGATGCAGGCCGCATCCGCCGCAGCATCCCTCGCCAATGAGCGCAGCAGGGCATCGAAGGGCAACCGGACGGACTTGCCATATTCCGGTTCGGTCAAGTGGATCTGCCGCCCTTCGACCGTCAGGAACTGTCCCGGCGGGATGACATGAACGACCCCGGGCCGCAGCGCCATGCCCTCGGCGGCCTGCACGACCCGCAGCCCCGTGTGCCGGGCCAGAAGATCGACCATCATGCTGTCATGCGACGGATCAAGGTGCAGGATCAGGATGAACGCCGCCCGCGCATCGCGCGGCATGCACTTCAAGAGCGCCCTGCCGGCCTCCAACCCACCTGCCGAGGCGCCAATCGCAATGACGGGAAGGCCTGTCTGCGTGCCGGACTCCGACATGGCCATCTCCTGAAAGGGCGGAAGCATGCCCTGCAACCCTGATACCTCGGGCATAGGCGTGACGGCCGCGATCCGCAAGCACCATGCGCTGCGCGGCTTGCGCGCGGGCGGATGCACGCCCGATCACGAAAACGTTCAATAGGTAGATTCCGGCGCTACCCGTCGCACGGCCATGGACCTAGTTTTCCTTAACCAGCCACTGCCATGTCAAATGGCAGACTGGCGTGTTCGTAACGAGTGTCACACTGCACCGGAGGGTCGGGCCGACGACGTGGCAGGGCGGAGATAGCCTCATATCCGCTCTTGCTACGGGTCGTACTTAAAAACCCGGCCCTCCGGTCGCACAGGCCGATGTCCGCCAAACCCGGCGCGGCGCGGTGCAAGGCGCTCTTGGCGATCCGGTCTTCAATACCTGGACCCATTGTCCAGCATATCCGCTTGCCTGCGTCAGCACCATCCGAAGGGAACTGCCATGAACCAGATCATTTTCATCGTCGGCGCGATTGTCATCGTGCTGGCCCTGCTCAGCTTTGTCGGCCTGCGCTGAATGCGCGCCCCAGACCAAGGAAATCCAAAGATGATACCTGACAACCTTTCGCCACGCCCGCGCCCTGTCGGGGCCACCACGGGGTCCGCTTCGGACGGATCCTATGTGGATTGGGCCGCGATCCTGGCGGGTGGCGTCTTTGCCATAGCCCTGTCCCTGCTTCTCATCAGCTTCGGCACCGGCCTCGGGCTGTCGATGACCTCGCCCTATCGGGGCGAAGGCGTATCCGCCGCCTGGCTCGCCATCGCCGCGGGCATCTGGTTCGCGTGGGTGATGGTCACCGGCTTCGGCGCGGGTGGCTACATCGCCGGGCGGATGCGCCGCCGGGCCGGGGATGCCACCGCGCCCGAGGTCGAGGCGCGCGATGGCGTGCATGGGCTTCTCGTCTGGGCGACGGGCGCGCTGGCAGGAACGGTCATGGCTGCCATGGGCGTCGGCGGGCTGCTCTCGGCAGGGGCATCCACGGTTGCCAAGACCGCCGAAGTGGTCGGCGAAGCCGCATCCTCCGACTACTTTGCCAACCTGATGCTGCGCGATGTGTCCGCCGCGCCCGCAGCGGATGCGACCGCACCAGCCACACCCCCGGCCGCGGCCGATGGCACCGCCGCACTGACGCCGCAAGCGTCGCCCCCGGCGCCGCGTGCGGCGACCGCCACGGCCAGCGACCCGTTCGTTCAGCAACAGGTTGTCGGCATCCTGGCGCGCAGCGCAGCCGAAGGCGAGATGGTGGAACGTGATCGGGCCTATCTGGCGCAGCTTGTCGCGGCCAACAGCAACATGGACCAGACGGAGGCGCGCGCCCGCGTCGATGAGGTCAATGCCGAGATCGACGAGGCCCGGGCCAAAGCCGTTGCCGCTGTCGAAAGGGCCCGGGTCGGCGCCGTCGTCTTCGGTTTCATCGCGGCGGCCACCCTGCTGATCGGCGCCGTCGCCGCGTTCTTTGCCGCCGCCGCCGGTGGGCGTCATCGCGACGAAGGCCTGGGCCTTGACATATCGACGGTGCGGCGCTGAGGCGCCGCCCCTTTCCCATGGTCCTGAAAGACCTCCAATCCGAAAGGACACTCCCATGCCCGCACTGTTCGCCTGGCTGCTCGGCGCACCCTTCCTTGTCGTGCTGATCATTTTCTTCCTGCTCTGACCCCCCAGACTGCCCCCGTTCCGCTGCCCGCTTAGGAGGTTTCCATGTCCAGAGACTCAAAAGCCCAGGTCTTCATCATGACACTCGCCGAAATGCTAACAGACCACCGCGCGAAACGCACGCAGCAGCTTCGGCATCAGGTCAAGGCCCATGCCGAACGGTTCATGCGGACCTACCGGACGGAATTCGACGCAGATCTGTGGCCCACTGCCGGAGCTTTGCATCTGCAGAGGGCCGACAGCGAGATGGCCGGCAAGGGCCGCAACGGCTGAGACCCTTCCGCGCTCCTTCGCGCTTTTCCTATCAACGCAAAAGGTGACCCCGTGACGATTGAAACACTTGATGACCTGTTCCTTCATACCCTGAAGGATATCCTCTACGCTGAACGCAAGGTCCTGAAGGCGCTGCCGAAAATGGAGCGCAAGGCGACCGACGCGAAACTGAAGGCCGCACTGTCGTCGCACCGCGACGAGACCGAGCAACAGGTGGTGCGCCTGGAAGAGGTGTTCGAAATCCTCGGCAAACCGGCGCGCGGCGCGAAATGCGACGCCATGGTCGGCCTGATCGAGGAGGCCGAAGGACTGATGGCCGAAATCGACGACGCCGAAACGATGGACGCGGCGCTGATCTCGCTCGCGCAGGCGGTCGAGCACTATGAGATCGCGCGCTACGGCACGCTGGTCGCATGGGCCAAGCAATTGGGTCATGCGCAGGCGGCGACCTTGCTGAAATCGACGCTGGACGAGGAATACGGCGCCGACAAGGCCCTGTCGAAACTGGCCGAACAGCGCCTGAACGCGGCCGCCGCCGCCTGACCTCCAGCCGGACCGGGGGTGCGATGTGCCTCCGGTCACCCTGTCGCGGGCATGTCTGCCTCGCAGGCCCGGAAACCGCAATCGCCCTTTGCCTGACACCGCCCGCCGCGTGACAGCGGCGCACCCAGACGTTCCTTCACTAGTTTGCGAGACATACCATGACCATACGGCATCCCTTCCACACCCTTCTGCCGCAGCAGACGCCTTCCCTGCGGCGCCGCGCGCTAAAGCTCACATCCAGCGAGCATCGCGCCGATGATCTGGTGCAGGCCACGCTGCTGAAGGCCTGGGCGAGCCGCGACAGCTTTGCGCATGATACAAACCTTCGGGCATGGCTGTTCACGATCCTGCGCAACACGTTCTTTTCCGAGCTTCGGAAGTATCGGCGCGAGATCGAGGATGTCGATGGAAGCTGCGCCCAGGCGCTGTTCGAAGAACCGAACCAGGATCATGCGCTGGCGCTGAATGAACTTGTCTCGGCCATTTCCCTGTTGCCAGCGGACCAGCGGCGTCCGCTCGTGCTGATGGGCGTCTATGGGTTCTCGCAGCTTGAGGCGGCCGATGCCTGCGGCTGCACGGTCGGCACGATCAAGAGCAGGGTCAGCCGCAGCCGTGCGACGCTTGACCGCATGATCGGTCATGGCGATGCGCCGGAGGGCCGCGTGCCATCCATGTCTGCGCGTCCGTCCATGCGGTTGCCGATTGCCGTGGGTGCCAAACCGAACCGCTGACACGCCGCAAGAGGAGGCCGCGATGGAGCAAGGGAACCTTCAGGAACCCACGGCGAGGTCCGCCATCCCCGGACTGCTGGAGTCGGCGCGGCTTGCGGTCCTTCGCGAGACCAGCGATCACGAGCTGCGCTGCCTCGTGGCCGCGCTGGGCGCGGCATGCGAGGCGGCAAGGCTGAGCGCGATCGCTGGGGTAAAGCGCCCAGATGGCACCGCGGGCGGCAGCGCGAGCGCGCTTCGCTTTTTCCGGCTCTTTGCCGCCCTGCGCAGCGCCCGGTTTGAGGTCAAACGTCGTCTCAGCACGCTGTCCCGGTTGAGAGCCACCGAGGCGCGGAACAACAGGCGTCTCACGCTTCGGAACACGCTGTTTCGGGGTCAGCCCGCCACGGACCGCCTGACCGGGAACTCGCCGGACGCGCGCTGAATTTGGCGCGCTTCTCGCCAGGGTCGGCGATCGTCGCGCTCGTGCCGTTCCTTTCGGTGGCTGCGTCGCGACCGGCCTGCGATCAGTGTCCATCGTGCAGGGGCCTCTCAAGGACCTGTGCCTCACCCCGGCAGGGCAGGGCGTCACTGCCATCAGCGGGGTGATGGCAGGCGCAATCCCACCGATCATTCGGCATCTGGTGGCGGGCGGGACGCCGTGACCTCCCGCCCCCGCGCCCCGTCATGCCGACTCCCACAAGGCGGAACTGATCCGGTCCTGCCCGCGTTGACGACACGCGGGTGAATTTCGCACAGGCAAAGGCGCAATGCCTGACCCCGGGGTGGAGCAACCGCTGCAGGATGAACGACCAGAAAAGAAGACAGCATGCATATCCAGGTAAACACCGATGACAACGTTGATGGCAGCGACGCCCTCATCGCGCAGATCAAGGCCGAGGTCGCCGACGGTCTGTCGCGCTTTGCCGATCAGATCACCCGCGTCGAGGTGCATCTGAGCGACGAGAATGCCGGAAAGGGCGGCAGCGACGACCAGCGCTGCCTTCTCGAAGTGCGCCCCACGGGCCAGCAGCCGATGGCCGTCACCCATCAGGGTGCCACGGTTGCAGAGGCCAGCGCCGGTGCCGTGCAAAAGATGCAGCGCAAGCTGCAAAGCAGCTTTGGTCGCCAGAACAATGCCAAGGGCGGCCATTCGATCCGCGATCTGGACGCGCTGTGATCGCCATCCGGTTTCTGACGGCAGAGGATGAACATGTTTACTCGCAATGACCTGATCTCGATGATCGAGGAGGCACCCGCGCTTGCGGTGTCGCTTTACATGCCGTCGCAGACGCAGGGGCGCGAAACCCAGCAGAACCCGATCATGCTGAAGAACCTGCTCGGGCAGGCCCGCGCACAACTCGCGGCGCAGGGCATCTCGCGGCCTGAGGCCGACGCGCTTCTGGCGCCCGCTGACACGCTGGTTGAAGATTATGAATTCTGGCAGCATCAAGACCTTGGTCTTGCGCTGTTTCTGTCCGGTGCGGGCATGCAGGCGCACAAACTGCCGATCCCGGTGCCTGACCTTGCCGTGTCAGGCCCCGGCTTTCACATCGCCCCCCTGCTGTCCTTGCAGGAACAGAATGCGGCGTTCCTCATCCTGACCCTGACCGCCGAGGCCGCCTGCGTCTGGCAGGCAACCCGGTTCACGATGGAAGCCACCGACATCGCCGACCTTCCCGCCAGCATCGAATCGCTGGATGCGGTGCCTGACCATGAAAGCTCGTTGCAGTCCCATGGTTTCGGGCGGCCCAACACCGGTGGGCACAGCATGCCAAAAACGCAGGTCTATGGTGACAGCCCCGAGGAATGGCGCAAGGGTCGGCTGGTCGAATTCGCACGTCGCACAAGCATGGCCCTTGCCGCGCATCTGGCGCGCAATCCGCAGTGCCTTGTCGTCGTGGCGGATGCCGCCATCGGCGGCCATGTCCGCAATGACGAGGCGCTTTCCCGGATGATTGCGGGATTTGTCGAGGTCAACCCCGCCACGCTGGATCAACAGGAACTGCTGGGCGCGGCCATGGCGGTGATGCGACCGATCCACGACACCTCACGGGACGAGGCGCTGGACGGTCTCGATGCCCAGATCGGCCGGGGGGATGCGACGGCCTGCACCGACCCGGACCTGCTCATCGCGGCGGCACGGGACGGCCGGGTGAAACAGCTCTTCATTTCGGAGGACGCGGTGTCATCCGGCCCCGCCGAACCGCCGGGCGGAGACCTCGCGCCACGAGGTCAGGACGCGATTGACCAAGCGGCACAGATGACCCTGGCGAACGGCGGCGCGGTTTGGGTGGTGGCGCAGAACCGCTTGCCCGACGACACTGCGATGGCGGCAACCCTGCGCTACTGATCCGGTCGGCGGACGGTCTATCCGGCGACCGCTGTCCGGCCCGGAAGGGGCGACAGGAACGCAACCGGGATCGGCTGGGTTCAGGTTACTGGACCATGGAAGCAGGGCGTGATCATGCCACTCGACCCCGCCTTGCCGCCCCGCCAAACACGTGCGCCGTCCCGGGGCCTGCCGCACATTGCGACCGGTGGCTTGCAGGTCATGCTGCTGGCAGTGATCGCCGGGGTGCTTGGGATCGGGGCACTGGACCTTGCCAGTGGCATCGCGGTCCCCACAGTCCTGGCCATTCTGGCCGCAATCGCCCTTGCGCCGCTGGCGCGGCGCATCGAAAGCATCGGCATTCCCGCGTCGCTTGCCGCGGCCGTCATCGTCGCCGGGATCGTCTTTTCCACGGCCTTTGCGATTTACGCGCTCTTGCCATCGGCTGAGGCGTGGAATGCGCGTGCACCGCACGTGATCCGCGACATCGAACAGCGGGTCCGTGATATCAACATCAGCATTACGGACGCCATCAGCATCACGCCGGAGGCAGCGCCGGTGCCGAGCCCGCCGCAAACCGATGGCCAATCCCCGCCGCCGGACGCCGACGCAGAGAACCCGGCCGCAGGCGACGCGCTGGGCAGGCTGGTGGATGGCGGGCAGAAGATGGCTGCCGACTGGGCGATCAGCGCGCCCGGCATCGTCGCAGCCGCCGTATATTGGGCGGTCCTCACGTTCTTCATGCTGCGCGACCGCGGCATGCTGGGACGTCGCGTCATGGCCCTGGGCGGAAGGGTATCGTCGATGCGTGCCCTGGGGCGCGCGATTCAGGACGTGCAGAACGATGTGGCAAGCTACCTGCTGGCCATCACGCTGATCAACATCGCCCTCGGATGCGGCGTGGCCGCCGCGTTCTATCTGTTCGGGATGCCGAACGCGGCGCTGTGGGGTGTAGCGGCAACCCTGCTGAACTTCATGCCGTTCATCGGGGCGGCGATCATGGCGATTGTCACGCTCAGCGTGGGCCTTGTCAGCTTCGCCGATCCCATCAACGCCTTCTTCCTGCTTGGCGTCGTGGTCATCCTGAATTCGATCGAGGCGCAGATCGCCACGCCCATGATCGTTGGCGCGCGCATCCGGTTGCCTGCCATCGGCATCTTTGTTGCGATTGCCTTCGGGGCGTGGCTCTGGGGGGCCGTGGGGGCGCTGGTCGCCACGCCCGCGCTGATCGTGGCCAGCGCCTTTGTCACCCGCCTGACCGTCTTGCGCCATGGCGGCCTCGAACCGCTCGGCGCGTCCGCACCGCCCGACCCGAATTTGCCCTGACGCCCGCGCGGCTGGCGCTAGGCGATGCGGGTCACGCTGACCGAGACCTGCAAACCCGCCAGCCGCCCGCCGCCTCGCATGAACGTGCCGCTGACCGGCATGGCCTGTGCGGGCGTCCGGGTGGTCGCCACGCGGATCAGGTTGCGGCTGGCGATGATGCGGTTGGTGGGGTCGAACTCGACCCATCCCGCACCCGGAACGAACACGTCGGCCCAGGCATGTGTGGCACCGCCCCCGGTCATGTCCTCGCCCGATTGGCTGGCCGCGCCCTCGTCATGCAGGTATCCGGTCACGAACCTCGCGGCAAAGCCGAGGCTGCGCGCCGCTTCCATGAACAGCAGCGCGAAATCGCGGCAGGTGCCACTGCCAAGCCTGATCGTCTGCGCGGGCGACTGGGTGCCTTCGGCATCGCGGCGGGCATAGCGGAACGCGCCGTGGATGATGGCGGCAAGCCCGCGCAGCACCTCGAGGCTGCGCGCGGGCAGCTCCGGCAGGGCCGTGGCGATCCATGCGGCCAGGATGTCCCGGTCCTGCGGCTGGTTCGGCGTCAGATAGGGGCTCAGGTCGGTGCGCTCATCGCCGTCATACTCCACCGGATAGGCCCCGGCATAGCGCTCGATCCGCGACAGCGGCTCATCCAGGCCATAGCGGCGCAGCAGCAGCTCGCTTTCGATCACCAGCTCTTCCGCCGCATCATGGAACGACAGCAGCGCGACAGAGTTTCCGAAGGTATCGAAGGCCCAGTGCACATCGGCGCGGGGTGAAACCGACAGGCTGGAATCGAGGATTCGCATGTCATGCCCGTCGCGGGGTCGGATCATCAGCCGGTGCTCACCGAAAATCACGGGACGGTCATACGCATAGCGCGTTCGATGCAGGACGCGCAGGGTTTGGATGGGGTTGCCCCTCGGCTGGCCGGTGCTGAAAAAAAGTCGCGGAACATCCGCACGGCCACGCAGGATCGGCGCAAGGTGCATGGCCTGCGCAACCCTCTATGTCAATCCAGGAAGGGCGGCAATGTTCATTCGCATCGGCTACGAAATCGTCATCGACAGCAAGGCCGAGACGGTGATGATCCTCGCCCTTTCGCCGCATTCCGGTTTTGCGGGCCGCATCATCGGGTCGTCCGAGGTGCGTGCTGACCCGCCGCTGCCGATGGACACGTTCCTCGACGGCTTCGGCAACCGGCTCACACGGCTGCGCGCGCCGCCCGGTCGGCTGACGCTCTGGTCAGATTGCATCGTCGAGGATGACGGACAGCCCGACGAATTCGACCGGAGCGCGACACAGCAGAATGTGGTTCATCTGCCCCCCGAGACGCTGCAATTCCTGACCGCCAGCCGCTACTGTGACAGCGACCTGATCGCGCCCGAGGCGCTGCGCCTGTTTGGCGACACCCCGCCGGGCTGGGCACGGGTGCAGGCGATCTGCGATCATGTCCACAACCACCTGACCTTCGGCTACGGCTTTGGACGATCCACCAAGACCGCGGTCGATGCGCAGCGCGAAAAGACCGGCGTGTGCCGCGATTTCGCGCATCTGGGCATCGCCATGTGCCGCGCGATGAACATTCCCGCCCGCTATGCCAGCGGCTATCTGGGCGACATCGGCGTGCCCTACGGCGGGCCGGGCGATTTCTGCGCCTGGTTCGAGGTCTGGCTGGGCGGGCGGTGGTTCACCTTCGACGCGCGCTACAACACGCCCCGGATCGGCCGGGTGCTGATGGTCCATGGCCGCGATGCAGCGGACGGGGCAATGATCACGTCCTTCGGCGCCTATGACCTCGTGGCGTTCCGGGTCTGGACGGACGAAGTGCCGGACGCATCCGATGACGCGGCGCGACATCGTATGCTGAAAACCCGCCCCGTGGCCGAGGCGCTGACGATTGCGCCTGCGGGGTAGGGGTGCCGCCCTGAACTTGGTCCTGAGCCGCGACGGAACGAAACCGCAGATTCGGGTGTTTCCGGTCAATGCCACCAAGGAACAGTCATGGACCGTCTCAGCATCTTTCTGACCCTGATCGTGGGGTCCCTCGTGACGGGCACGCTGATCATCGTGGTCCTCGTGCTGGGCTGGTATTCCTGGCCCGCCATCGGTGGCGCGGCCCTTCTGGGCTTTGTGCTCAGTTGGCCGGCAAGCTATCTCGTGTCGCGCCGGATCAAGCGGCAGGACCCTGCCTGGGATGAAACCAGGGTCGATCGGGTCACGGGGGTCGTGCCCGACAAGACGGCACCGGAGGTCTAGTGCGCCGGTGGGGGGGCGTTCCACCGCCGTCAGGCCCCGCCCCGGTCGGGCAAACCCCAATCACCCCGCCCGTCGTGCGGCCAGGCAAGGCCCGTCGCACCGGCGCGGCTCGCATGCTGCCATGATCCGCGCAGCCGGCGAGGCGCCGCTCAGGAAAACTCGCGCGCTTCCTCATCGGTCGGCAAGCGTCCGTTGGGGGTAAACCGGTTGACGACCTCGGGAAGCGCCGCCGTCAGGCGGGACAGCAGTTCATCCCGCGTCAGCCCGGTCTTTCGGCCAAGGTCGTCCAGCGTGTCCGCGCCGATGGCCGCTTCAAGCTCTGCGCCGTCCAGGGGAGCGTTCGCCTGAGAGGATATCCAGCTGTCCGCAGGCGCGCCCCGCCCGGTGTCCCGGAACCGGCTGATCAGGTCGCCCAGGCCGGAGGCCAGCGTGCCGCCTGCGGCCCCGGCGCCGAACAAGGTGCCGATCTCGGACAGGAAGCCGCCGCCAGCAGGCGTCGAGGCGCTACCCCTGTCAGACCCCGCCCCCTGCGGGGTCTGCCGCGCGTCAGACAGCATCTCGCTGATCCGGCCGCGATTCTGGTAGCCTGCGACGGCGACGAGGCCCAGAAGGGCGATCAGGGAGGGTGTGGATTTGGGCATGATGTGTATCTTTCCGGTAAGGCAGTGTCAGGTTCAGGCGCGGCGCTGCGTGTAGCCCCAGATCGCCAGAACGATGATGGCGCCGATGGCGGCACCGATGATCCCGGCGCCCTGTCCCGGCGCATACCAGCCCAGACTTTGCCCCAGGTAGGTCGCCACGATCGCGCCCACGATGCCAAGGATCGTCGTCAGGACGAACCCCGACGGCTCGTTGTTGCCCGGCATGACGAACTTGGCGATGACACCAGCCAGAAAGCCGATGACGATGGTCCAGATGATACCCATGGCAGGGATTCCCCGTGTTGTGTGAACTGTCGGATGGACAACACCCAACACCGGGTCGCGTTCCCTTTCGCGCGGTGAACCGGGCCGATCGCTTTCGCTAGTCCTGCCGGTGCTGCATAAAGAACCGTATCATTTCGCGTGACGCATCGGGGCCTGCGGGGTCGGTATAGCTGCCGCCCGGATGTCCGCCCGCCCAGGCATGCGCGGCGACCGCGATCTCCCAATGTTCCGCAATGCTCTTGTCCGCGGCGTCGAGGTGGCGCGTCTGGCTGTAGCTGCGCCCGCCCTGCGAACGCCCGGAGGCGCGGACCTGTCGCAGGCCCGACCCGGGGGCCATGGCCTGCGCAACCACCGCTGCGCCGTTGCCCGGATGCACCGTTGCATCCGCCAGCCCATGGAACACGATGGTCGGAACGGCCACCGGATGGGCCGCGCCGGCCGATCCGCCGCGCATCGCGGCAAAGGCCGATGCCACATCCCGCGCCCCGCCGACCGGCAGGCCGGAATGGACGCCGACGGCCGCGAACATCTCGGGGTATGCGGCCCCCATGATCGCCGCCGCCGCCCCGCCCGCCGACAGGCCAGCCACATAGACGCGGGCGGCATCGGCGGGATGGTCGCGCAGGATGTCGCGCACGATCCCAGCCAGCAGGGCGGGTTCGCCCCGGTCGCGGCCCTGATCCTCGGGCCGGAACCAGTTCCAGCATTTCTGCGCGTTTGCGCCCGTGGGTTGTGCAGGCCAGGCGACAAGGAAACCGAACTCTTCCGCAAGCGCATTCATGCCGGTGCCCGTGGCAAAATCCTCGGGCGACTGGGTGCATCCGTGCAGCATCACGACCAGCGGCATACGCCCCTCGGTTCGCCTCGCCGGAACATACAGCCGATAGTCCCGGCGGCCCTGCGCGCCGCCATGTGTCAGCGACAGAAAGCGCGCACCCTCAGGCAGATCGACCGGCAGGGGCGCGCGCCGCCCGGGTCCGGGCATCCCGCCTGCGGCGATATTGCGCAGCGTGTCGGAGAGGCCCCTGCGGACCTTGGGTCTGGAGCGGGCGGCAACCGGCGTCTCAAGGCGCGTGAAGCTGCCTTCGATCAGGTCACCATCCGCAGGCGCGGCATCGGTTCCGGCAGGCTCGATGGCCGATGCGGGCCCGCCCTGCAACAGCGACTGGATCAGCGCCGTAGCCTCGTCCAGTTTGCCGGCGCGCGTAAGGTCGGTGACCCGGGACATGCCGCGGGCGAGAGGAGTGTTCATGGGGTGCTTTCGGTGTGAAGGGGTCAGGTGATGCGGTCGGCAAGGGCCGCCCGGACCGCGTCCGGGGCTTGCAGCGTGCCGAGGACGGACAGCGCGGCAATCGTGTCAAGGGCAAGGTCCGGTGTCACGTCCGGTGCAATCACGACCAGACCCAGCGCGCGGATGTCGAGCATCTGCCCGGCCTCCCGCGCCGCGGTCAGCTCGTCCCGCGAGACGTGCCGGAGGCCAAGATCGACGCTCTTGCGCAGAGTGATCTGGCGCACCGTCTCGGCATGGCGCTCGATCAGGTTGCGGATGGCGGTGCGGATGAAATCGCTGCGGTTGGAATAGAACCCTTCCCGCACCAGCAACTCGATCTGTCCCAGATCGACAAAGCCGAGGTTGATCGTGATCTTTTCGGACTCCGGCATCCGGAGAGGGGTCGATGTCGTCCCTGTGCTTGCCATCTTGAACCCTCCGTGCGCCATCCGTGTGGATGGTATATGGCATCTCATGCGTCCCTTGCAAGGGACGAAGCTGCGACATCTGCCTGTCGATTGCGCGTCACCCCGTGGTCCGGTCGTGATGGGCACTTCCCTGTCCCGCACCCTTGGCCCCGGCAGACCCGCCAGACAGCCGTCCCCTTCGCGCTTGACCGGCCGGTGCAGACCCTCATTCCGATCGTCCCCGGCGGCCATGCCCGGGTAGACATGTCGGGCTTGGCGTCAAAAGTTCCCTAATCGGCCACGCCTGCACGTGCGGGTGAACCGGGGCGAGCGCGCCGGGGCGCGCGGCACATTCCGGCTTTCCCGCAGGGGCCCGCCCGTTCTATCTTTTGACGCAGGGCAGCGGAGGCGGGCGCGATGCAGCGGATGATCGGGGTGATCGGCGGCTCGGGGCTTTACCGGATCGAGGGACTGGAAGGCGCCTCGTGGGTGGAGGTGGACACGCCCTGGGGGGCACCTTCGGATGCCGTACTGGTGGGGCGGATGGCGGGCGTGCCCATGGCATTCCTGCCGCGCCACGGACGGGGGCATGTGCATAGCCCGACCTCTGTGCCCTACCGCGCCAACATCGACGCGCTGAAGCGGATGGGCTGCACCGATGTCGTGTCCGTCTCCGCTGTGGGGTCGCTGCGCGAGGATTTCGCTCCCGGAGATTTCGTGCTGGTGGACCAGTATATCGACCGCACCTTCGCGCGCGAGGCGTCGTTCTTCGGCCCCGGCTTCGTGGCGCATGTGTCGGTGGCCCATCCCGTCTGCGCGCATCTGGCGGAGGCCTGTGCCACGGCAGCGGAGGGCGTGACGCTGCACCGGGGGGCGACGTATCTGGCGATGGAGGGGCCGCAGTTTTCCACGCTGGCCGAGAGCAGGCTCTACCGCGCCTGGGGGGCGGATGTGATCGGGATGACGGGCATGCCGGAGGCAAAGCTCGCCCGAGAGGCCGAGCTTTGCTATGCCTGCGTCGCGATGGTCACCGACTACGACTGCTGGCACGAGGGGCACGGCGCCGTGGACGTGGCGCAGGTGATCGCGGTGCTGGAGGCGAATGCGGTGGCGGCACGGGGTCTGGTGGCGCGGCTGGCGGGCGTGCTCGGTGCGGCGCGGGGGCCTTGCCCGCAAGGGTGCGACCGCGCGCTGGACCATGCGGTGATGACGGCTCCGGACGCTCGGGACGGTGCGCTGGTGGCGCGGCTGGATGCGGTGGCGGGGCGGCTGCTGTGATCCGGTGGTTGCTGATCCTGTTGCTGCTGGCCCCCCTCGCGGCGGGGGCGGAAACGCTGGTGCGGCTGGACCGGCCGGTTTCGGATGCAGACTTTCACCGCGCGGTGGCCTGCGCCGCCCGCCCCGGAGGCAAGTGCCGCGCGGCCTGGGTGGCCTGGGGGCCACGGGCACGCGCTGACCTGCGCGTGGCGCTGCTGCCCGCCGATCCGGGCTATCCCGTCGCCAGGGCGCGGCTGGTCGAGGCCGCGGTGCGCTCGGCGCTGGAAGAGGTGAACGGTGCCGGCGCGGGCCTGCGAATGCGGCTGGTCGCGCCAGGTGAACGTCCGCACATCCGCATCTGGCGCAGCCGCCTGCACGAGGGCGATGTGACGCGGAACACGCCCGGCTTCCCCGACGGGATCGCCGTGGGGGTGGGACAGTTCCAGATCTGGTGGAACGGGGACCGGGTGCTGGAGCGCGCCTCGATCCTCATCTCGTCGGACATCGCCGTGGACCATATCCGGTCGGTCGTGCTGGAGGAGATCGTGCAGAGCCTGGGCCTCTGGCATGACGTGGAGGGGGCGGGCTATGCCGGCCGCTCGATCTTTGACAACGATTCCAATATGGTGACGCGACTGGCCGGACAGGACCGCGCAATCCTGCGGCGGCATTATGCGCCGCGGTAAGCTCGGGGGCGCCGCGGGGGCCGCCTGGCTACCCAGATCAGCCTGGGCATGCAGATCAGGACGCCCCTGACCTCTTGCCCCTCTTCTTTGCACAAATACCCAGCTCGCCGGCGCCGTCGTCCCAACGCTGCCGAGATCAGCGCCCCGGTGCGCGTCTTGGTCAATTCCCGGTAACCATTTGGAAAGGGAATCGGCTTACCCCTGTCCGGGCCGGGCAACCGGCGTGCTGCTTGCAAAGCACGTGACCCACCCAACCCCAGCCCCGCCGGTTCACCCCGGCGGGGTTTCTTCATAGCCGCGTCATCCCGGCACCTCGGCCAGATGGGCCAGCACGGCAGGGCGCACCGTCGTGGCCCCCGCCGCCCGCGCCCTGTCGATCACCGCCCGCAGCGCCACGAGGTCCAGCCGCCGCAAGAGCGCCTTGACCGGCCCGATCGAGGCCGGGCGCATGGACAGGCTGCGAAAGCCCAGGGCCGCGAAACAGGCGGCCTCGACCGGGCGGCCCGCATCCTCGCCGCAGAACGACAGCGGCGTGGCCGTCTCGGCGCAGCGGTCCACCACCGTCAAGAGGAAGTTCAGGAACGAGGTGTTCAACACGTCATAGCGCCGCCGCACCCGTTCATTCTCACGGTCGGCGGCAAAGAAGAACTGCTTGAGGTCGTTGCCGCCCACCGAGATGAAATCGACCGTCTCGAAAAAGGTGCGCGGCGCGAAGGCGAGGCTGGGGGTTTCCAGCATCGCGCCGATCTCGAGGGTTTCGGGGGCGGGCGTGCCCATGGCGATCTCGCGGTCGAGCTGGGCCAGCACATGCGCGCGGGCGGCATCGAATTCGGCCTGTTCGGTGATGAAGGGAAACATGATCGTCAGGGGCCGCCCGGCGGCCGCGCGGATCAGCGCCTGGGCCTGCATCCGCAGCACACCGGGCTTGTCCAGCCCCACGCGGATCGCCCGCCAGCCCATGGCGGGGTTCGGCTCGTCCTGCGGTTTCATGTAGGGCAGCACCTTGTCCGAGCCGATGTCCAGCGTGCGGAAGGCCACGCGGCGGCCGCCCGCGGCGTCCATCACGCGGGCGTAGAGGCGGGCAAGCTCATCCCGTTTGGGCATCTGGTTGCGGATGAGGAACTGCAACTCGGTGCGGAAAAGGCCCACGCCCTCGGCCCCCGACCCCTCGAGGCTGGGCAGGTCGGCCATCAGGCCTGCGTTCATCTGCAGCGCGATGGTGGTGCCGCAGGTGGTTGTGGCGGGCAGGTGGCGCAGGCCGGCATAGCGCTGCTGCGCCGCCGTCTGCATGGCCATCTTGTCGCGGAAGGCCGCGGCCACCGTGTCCTCGGGGCGCAGGTGCACGATGCCGCCGTCGCCGTCCACCAGGATCGGATCGCCGTTCAGCGCCTCCTGGGTGATGCCCTGCGCGTGGATCACCAGCGGGATCGCCAGCGCGCGGGCGACGATGGCCGCGTGGCTGCCGACTGAGCCTTCCTGCAGCACCACGCCGCGCAGCTTTCGCCCGTATTCCAGCAACTCGGCCGGCCCGATGTTGCGCGCCACCAGCACCGGGTTCTCGGGCATTTCGGCCCCGGTATTGGCGCCCTGTCCGGTCAGGATGCGCAACAGCCGGTTCGACAGGTCATCCAGATCGTGCAGCCGTTCGCGCAGATAGGCGTCGGGCACCTGTTCCAGCCGGGCGCGGGTGGCCGATTGTTCCTTCTCCACCGCCGCCTCGGCCGACAGGCCGCGCGCGATATCCTCTTCCATCCGGCGCAGCCAGCCGCGGCTGTTGGCGAACATCCGGTAGGCCTCGAGCACCTGCTTCTGGTCCTTGTCGAGGCTGTCCACCGACAGAAGGTCATCCACCGACACGCGCAGCTGCCCCACGGCGTCGCGGATGCGCTCGATCTCGGTCAGCGGGTCGTCGGCCACGGGGTTGGTGACCACCACGCGGGGTTCGTGCAGCCAGACGCGGCCCTCGGCGCTGCCCTCCTGCCCGATGGTGCCGCGGAACATCACCGGCTGGCGGTGCAGCGCCTTGAGGCCGCTTTCGTCGCCCGCGAAGGCGCCAAGCTCGGTCATCTCGGCCAGCACCATGGCCACAACCTCGACGGCATAGACCTCATCCTCGGAAAAGCTGCGCGCCTCCTTGGACTGGACCACCAGCACGCCCAGCTTTTCGCCCACCCGCTGGATGGGGACGCCGAGGAAGGAGGAATAGATCTCTTCCCCCGTTTCGGGCATGAAGCGAAAGCCCTTTTCGGCGGGGGCGTTCGCGCTGTTGATCGGCGTGGCGCTGCGCGCGACGCGGCCCACCAGCCCCTCGCCCATCCGCATCCGGGTCTGGTGGACGGCCTCCGGGTTGAGGCCCTGGGTGGCGCAAAGCTCCAGCGTCTCGGGGTCGCGGAAAAGGTAGATCGAACAGACCTCTGTGCCCATGGAATCGGCGATCAGGTGGGTGATGCGGTCCAGCCGGTCCTGGCCCTTGCCGGGCAGGGCAAGGCTGTCGCGCAGGCGGCGCAGGAGTTTGCGGCTTTCGGATTCGCTGCGTTCGGGCATGGGTGGGCGGCCCCCTTTGCCCCTCTATAGGAAAGCGGGGCCGGTTTGACGAGGGGGGGTGGGGTCGGGCGGAACCGCATCGCGTTTCCCCGCCCGCAACGCCTTGGCCCCGCCAGACCGGCCGCGCCCGGCACACCAGAGGCCAGCGCCTGCCCGGGCGGACAAGACGCGCCCGTCGAGCGGCGGGAAGGCGCTGGCCGGTGCGGATGGCGATGAACAAAGCAAATTTTTGTGGAAAGAAACAACCAGTTTTTCCAGATGAGCATATTGCGGATTGGCGGCGACGGTCGTCTTGGCCGCAGATGTTACCTACCAAAAGTGATACACTGTGCCGTCTTTTGTGGATACCAACGGCACGGCTCAATTTCAAAGAGCGAAAAATTGCGCCCTGACTATAACGAGCAAAACAAAGAGGGCAATCAGACCGGAAAGCAGAGACGGCAAACTTTTCAGAAATGGCGCTGTATCTAGACCGACTATCAATGACAAAAATGCCACAAGCACGGACAGGTAAACAAACAGCGGATGGGTCAGATTGCCGAAAACTGCCGAAACCGCCATCACCAACGATGCAACAATGAGCAGCCATTCAACCACATGAATGAAGCTCCGCGGAAATTCAGTATTTGCTAGACGCCAGAGTTTTTTCACTGTTTCGTTACCTTTTTTGCGCCAGACTTTGAAGTCTCATCATTTGGCTCACTATATTTTTGTTTCTCTCGAGCCATTGAGGCTTGCATCAAAGTAAACCCTAGCACATTTACTATTATGATCGTGTCATGGCAAGAGTTTTCGAGTAGCGCAGCGCTTTGACGAAGAAGGAGCGAAGTTTGACACCTCTTCAGATCGGGCCCATGTCAAGAATAGAGTTCCCCCCCCTTTATCCCTTCTCCAGCTCGAACGCATCGTGCAGCGCCTGCACGGCCAGTTCCATATACTTGCGGTCGATCAGCACCGAGATCTTGATCTCGGAGGTGGAGATCACCTTGATATTCACGTTCTCATCGGCCAGCGCCTTGAACATCCGCGCGGCAACCCCGGTGGCCGAGCGCATCCCGATGCCCACCACCGACACCTTGGCCACATCGGTATCCACGATCAGCTCGTCATAGCCGATGAGGCCCGCGGCCTTGGCATCCTCCATCGCCTTCTTCGCGCGCGGCACCTGGTTGACGGGGCAGGAAAAGGTCATGTCGGTCACGGCGCCGGTGTGGACATCGTCGTAATCCTTTTCCGAGATGTTCTGCACGATCATGTCCACGTTCACCCCGGCATCCGCCAGGGGGCCGAAGATGGCGGTGGCCACGCCGGGGCGATCCTCGATGGTAAAGAGCGTGATCTTGGCCTCTTCGCGCGAGAAGGCCACGCCGCTGACGACTTTCGATTCCATGATATCCCCTTCGTCGCAAACCAGTGTTCCCGAGGTTTCGTCGCCGTCCTCAAAGGACGACAGCACGCGCAGCCGCACGTTGTAGCGCATCGCAAGCTCCACCGAGCGGGTCTGCAGGACCTTGGCGCCGAGGCTGGCCAGTTCCAGCATCTCCTCGAAGGCGATGCGGTCCAGCTTGCGCGCGCGGCGCACGATGCGCGGATCGGTGGTATAGACGCCGTCCACATCCGTGTAGATGTCGCACCGTTCGGCCCCGAAGGCCGCGGCGAAGGCGACGGCGGTGGTGTCGCTGCCGCCCCGGCCCAGCGTGGTGATGCGGCCTTCGGGGCTGACGCCCTGAAAGCCCGCGACCACGGCGACCTTGAAGCCCTCGGCGAACTTGGCGTCGATATGGGCGCGGGGGATGTCGATGAAGCGGGCGTTGGAATGGGTGCCCGTCGTCAGGATCGGCACCTGCCAGCCCTGCCAGGACCGCGCGGGCACGTCCATTTCCTGCAAGGTCAGCGCCATCAGACCGGCGGTGACATTCTCGCCCGATGACACCACGGCATCGTATTCGCGGGCATCGAAGAGGGGCGAGGTGCCCTCGACCCAGCCCACGAGTTCATTGGTCTTGCCCGACATGGCGCTGACGATGACGATCACATCGTAGCCCCGCGCGACCTCGCGCTGCACCTTTTCGGCGGCATTGCGGATGCGGGAAAGGTCGGCCACCGAGGTGCCGCCGAATTTCATCACCAGAAGCGGCATCTGTCCCCCCCTTGGCCCCGTCCATGGGCGCGCATGTCTCTATGCGCCACCGGGGCGGGGCGCAAGGGGCGCGAGGGGGCCGCGCGGCGGGGGCCGCTCATCGGGTTCTCCAAAGAACCCGTGCAAATTTCTTCAAAGAAATTTGCCCCCTGGCCCGGCCGCGCGCGGTCAGTCCAGCGCGCGCCAGCCGATATCGCGGCGAAAGAACCCTTCGGGCCAGTCGATGCGGTCCACCATGCCATAGGCGCGCGCGCGCGCCTCGGCCAGGGTGGCGCCGCGCGCGGTGACGTTCAGCACGCGGCCACCCGTGGCGGTCACGCGGCCCGCGTCCAGCGTCGTGCCCGCGTGAAAGACCATGTGGAACCCGTCCTCGGGCAACGCCTCCAGCCCGCCGATCACCGACCCCGTCGGGTAACTCCCCGGATAGCCCCGCGTCGCCATGACCACCGTCAGCGCGTGATCCTCGGCATAGCTCACGCGCGCGTCCGCCAGCCGCCCCTCGGCGCAGGCCAGCATCAGGTCCATCGCCTGCGCGCCCAGCCGCATCATCAGCACCTGCGCCTCGGGGTCGCCGAAGCGGGCGTTGAACTCCACCAGCCGCGCCTGCCCGTCCGCGATCATCAGCCCGGCATAGAGGATGCCCTGGTAGGGCGTGCCGCGGCGCGCCATCTCGGCCAGCACGGGGCGGATGATCTGCGCCATGGCCTGGTCCTGCAGCGCATCGGTCAGGACGGGGGCGGGGGAATAGGCGCCCATGCCGCCGGTATTGGGGCCGGTGTCGCCGTCGAAGGCGCGCTTGTGGTCCTGCGCGGTGCCAAGGGGCAGCGCCGCCTCGCCGTCGCAGAGGACAAAGAAACTCGCCTCTTCGCCCGGCATGAAATCCTCGATCACCACCGAGGCCCCGGCGGCGCCGAACTGGCCGCCCAGGCTGTCGGCCACCGCCGCCTCGGCCTCAGGCAAGGTGGCGGCCACGACCACGCCCTTGCCGGCGGCAAGGCCATCGGCCTTGACCACGATGGGCGCACCGCGCGCGCGCAGGTAGGCCAGCGCCGGGGCTATGTGCGTGAAGCGCGCCCAGGGCGCGGTGGGGGCGGCGCAGGCATCGCAGACCTCCTTGGTGAAGGTCTTGGACGCTTCCAGCCGGGCGGCCGCCGCCGAAGGGCCGAAGGTGGCGATGCCTGCCGCGCGGGTCGTATCGGCGACGCCAGCGGCCAGCGGGCCCTCGGGGCCGACGATGACAAAGTCGATGGTGTTGGCCTCGCAGAACGCCACCACCGCCGTGCCGTCGAGGATGTCGAGGGCCGCGCATTCGGCGATGGCGCTGATCCCCGCATTGCCGGGGGCCACGATCAGCCGGTCGCATTTGGGGTTTTGCTTGACGGCCCAGGCAAGGCTGTGTTCGCGCCCGCCGCCGCCCAGGATCAGGATGTTCATGGCAGCCCCCGCTTGGCCTTCCGGCCCGGCCGTCATAAGGTTGCCCAACCGCGCGTGCAAGGTGGGCCCATGGACCTGATCGACGACGACGACATCCCCGCCAGGGGCGCCAACCGCCCGGAATACACCGTGTCGGAGCTTTCGGGCGCGGTGAAGCGGGTGATCGAGGGCGAGTTCGGCCTTGTCCGCGTGCGGGGCGAGGTGGGGCGGGTGTCGCGCCCCGGGTCGGGGCATCTTTACTTCAACCTCAAGGATGACCGGTCGAGCATCGACGCGGTGTGCTGGAAGGGCCAGATCGCGCGGCTGGGGGTCAAGCCCGAGGAGGGGATCGAGGTGATCGCCACCGGGCGGATGACCACCTTTCCGGGGGCCTCGAAATACCAGCTGATCGTGGAGGATCTGGCCTTGGCGGGGGCGGGTGCCCTGATGGCGATGCTGGAAAAGCGGCGGCAGGCGCTGGCGGCGGAGGGGTTGTTCGATGCCGCGCGCAAGCAGCGCATCCCCTATCTGCCCCGCGTGATCGGGGTGGTGACCTCGCCCTCGGGGGCGGTGATCCGCGACATCCTGCACCGCTTGCGCGACAGGATGCCCATGCATGTGCTGATCTGGCCGGTGGCGGTGCAGGGGTCCGCCTGCGCACCCGAGGTGGCGGCGGCGATCCGGGGGTTCAACGCGCTGGAGGCGGGGGGGGCGGTGCCGCGGCCCGATGTGATCATCGTGGCGCGGGGGGGCGGGAGCCTGGAGGATCTCTGGGGTTTCAACGACGAGGTCGTGGTGCGGGCGGCGGCGGCATCCCGCATCCCGCTGATTTCCGCCGTGGGGCATGAGACGGATACCACCCTGATCGACCATGCCGCCGACCTACGCGCGCCCACGCCCACGGCGGCGGCGGAACTGGCGGTGCCGGTGCGGGCCGATCTGGTGGCGGGGCTGGACGGGCAGGGCGCGCGGCTGAGCCGCGCGATGGCGCAGGGCATGGCGCAGCGGGGCCAGCGGCTGCGCGATCTGGGCCGCGCCCTGCCGAGGCCGGAGCGGCTGACCGAGGGGGCGGGGCAGCGGCTCGACCTTTGGGGGGGGCGGCTGGCGGGCGCGCTGGGCCTGATGGCGGCGCAAAAGCGCGGGGATTTCGGCCGGCTGGCGGCGGGGCTGCGCGTGGCGGCGCTGGCGGCGCTGGTGGCGCGGGCGGGTGAGCGGCTGGCAGACCGGGCGGCGCGGCTGGCGGCGGCGCGGGGAAGGGCGCTGGCACAGGCAGCGCGCGAGGCAGGCCAGGCGCGCGACCGGCTGGCGACCTTGGATCTGCGGTTGCAGGCGGCCCCTGCGGCGCGGATGCAAGCCATGGCGCGCAGGCTGGCCGATCTGGACCGGATGCGCCAGACGCTGGGGCCGGACGAGACGATGCGGCGCGGCTTTGCGGTGGTCTGGGCGGGGGGCGAGGTGGTGACCTCACGCGCCGGGGCGGCAAGGGCGGCGGCGCTGGAGGTGCAGTTTCACGACGGGCGGCTGGAGGTGCTGCCCTCGGGGCCGCCTCCCAGGCGCCCGCGCGGGCGGGCCGATGCGCCCGGCGGGCAGGGGAGCCTGTTCTGAACCTTCAGGGCGGGCTCTTCGCTGCGCTCATCGCAGGGCGCGTGAAGACGCCCGGAAGGGCGGATGAGCGGTTGTCATACCCCAACGTCCGGCCCCGCGCACAAAAGCGGGTCGGAGGTTTCGGCCACCACCGAGAGTTCGGTGCCCGCCACATCGCCGGTGAAGCGGGCCGTCATTCCCCCCGGTCTGCGCTGGAAAAGCCAGCATTGCGGCGTCGGGTCATATTCATAGACGAAACAGATCTCGCCGGCCTGTTCATACCAGATGCCATCGCGGCACTCGTCGCCGCGAAATGCCCATTTGACGCGGCGGCCGGGCTTGTATTGCTCGATCCCGTAGACCTGCCCGCCCTGGGCATAAGTCAGCGTGCGCCCGGTGGTCAGCGCCTCGAATTCCTCCGCTGTCAGGGGGGCGTCGGCGGCCATGGCCAGCCCGGGCAGGGCGGCGAGGGTCAGGGCAAGGAGATGGGCACGCATGGTCTGGCTCCGCGATTGCAGGTTGAGGCCACCCTGCCAAAGCCTGCGGCCCAACGCCAGTCACAGCTTCACGAGGCGCGCCAGCGCGCCAGGTGCGGGCTGATCATCCGCCGCCACAAGGGCGGCACCAGGGCCACCACGCAGGCCACGGGCAGCGCACAGGGCAGGCGGGGGGCGGCATCCGGCCCCGGCAGGCGCAGGGCGGAATAGGGGCGGGCGGGGTGGGCGTGGTGGTCGGAATGGCGGGGCGCGTTCAGCATCATTGCCCCGCTGCACCAGTGCGGCGCGTTCCAGGAATGGCGATCGGACACCGGCTCGGCCCGCCCGTCCGGCCCGGTGGCGCGCAACAGCCCGTAGTGCTGCACATAGTCGGACAGCAGAAGCTGGCTTTGCGCATGAAGCGCCAGCCCCGCCCAGGCCAGCACGCCCCAGCCCCCCGCCACCGCAAACCCGCAGGCCAGCGCCAGCGCGGATCCGCCCAGATACCAGGCATAGGGATGCACCCGCCGCCCTCGCGCGGCCTCCGCACGCCAGCCTGCGCGGAACGACCCCGTCCAGGCGCGCAGGAAGAACCGGTAATACCCCTCACCCGCCCGCGCGGTGTTGGGGTCCTCCCGGCTGGCCGCATGGCGGTGATGGACCAGCCGGTGCGCGCTGGCGTGGTGGCCGAACAGAAGGCTGGCATAGACCGCTGCCCCCAGCCGGAACAGGCCCCGTGCCCCGCGATGGATCAGCTCATGCGCCGCCGGGTTGGCCACCTGCCCGAACCACAGCCCGAACCCGGCAAAGAGCACGCCCCGCTCCCATCCCGCGCGCGCGCTGTCGCCCGCCACGGCCCAGACCGCCAGCGACAGCGCCGCCAGATGCAGCACCGCCAGCAGCACCAGCAGGGCATCGGCGGCCGGAAACTCCACCCCCTCGGGGGCCTCGCGCAACACCAGCGGCACGACCTGATCCAGCAGCGCCACGAGCAGGGTGATCCAGACCAGCCCCGCCAGCGCCCATCCGCCACCCCAGACCGCGCCCGCCGCCAGCAAAAGCACCGGCACGACCGTCCCCATGGCGAACATCGCCATGGCAGGCAGGGCAAGGGGGGCGCTGGGCGCTGTTGCATGGTCAGGCATGGCACAGCAATAGCATGGCGGCGGGCACAATTGGTAGAACACCGGCCCGCGACAATCCCGCACCGTTCTTTCCCGCGCCACGCGCTGCGCGCCGCGGCGGTTCACCCTTGCGCCCGCCCGCCGATCCGGTTTCATCGGTGGGCCAATCCTGCCGGAGCCGCCCTTGACCCATGCCCCCCTTTCCCCCGCCGCCCTTCTGCGCGCCCTCTTCGACCGGGCGGTGGCGGTGGCCGATCCGATGCGCATGATCGCGGCCCATCTGCCGCCCCGACCGCCCGGCCGCGTGGTGGTAGTGGGCGCGGGAAAGGCCAGCGCCCGGATGGCCGAGGCGGTGGAGGCCGCCTGGGGGCCCTGCGAGGGGCTGGTCATCACCCGCTACGGATACGGGCGCCCCACGCAGGGCATCGAAATTGTGGAGGCCGCGCATCCTGTGCCCGACGCGGCGGGCGAGGCGGCCACGCGGCGGATGCTCGATCTCCTGGCGGGGCTGGCGCAGGGTGACTTTGTGCTGGCACTGATCTCGGGCGGGGCCTCGGCCCTCCTGGTGGCCCCGGCGGGGGACATGACGCTGGCCGAGAAACAGGCGCTGAACGCGCGTCTTCTGGCCTCGGGGGCGCCCATCGGGCAGATGAACGTGGTCAGGAAACACCTCAGCCGGGTGAAGGGCGGGCAACTCGCGCTGGCGGCGCATCCGGCGCGGATGCTGTCCCTGCTGATCTCGGACGTGCCGGGGGATGATCCGGCGCTGATCGGATCGGGGCCGACCGTGGCCGATGCCAGCACGCAGGCCGAGGCGCGGGCGATCCTGGCACGATGGGGCATCGCGCTGCCTGCCTCGGCAGAGGCGGTGCTGGCGGGGCCGCCCCGCGTGGCGCGCCCCGGCGACGCGCGCCTTGCGGGGGCCGAGACGCGCATCTGCGCGGCCCCGTCGCAATCGCTGGCGGCGGCGGCCGGGCTGGCGCGGGGGCAGGGCTGGGCGGTGGAAGTGCTGGGAGACGCCATCGAGGGCGAGGCGCGCGAGGTGGCGCGCGCCCATGCGGCACTGGCGCGGGGGCGCCGGGGGCCGCTGATCCTGCTGTCGGGGGGCGAGCTGACGGTGACGCGGCGGGGCGACGGCATCGGCGGGCCGAATGCCGAATATGCGCTGGCGCTGGCGCTGGCCTTGCAGGGGGCACCCGGAATCCACGCCATCGCCTGCGACACCGACGGGGTGGATGGCGCGGCCGAGGTGGCGGGGGCGGTGATCGGGCCGCACACGCTGGCGCGGGCGGGCGCGCTGGGCGTGGATGCGGCGGCGGCGCTGGCGCGCAACGACGCGCACGGGTTCTTTGGCGCGCTGGGTGATCAGGTGGTGACGGGGCCGACGCTGACCAATGTGAACGATTTTAGGGCGATCCTGATCGAAGGGGCGTGATCGGATCGTCCAGCGGCAGGATGGGCGCGCCAACGGGCGGGGCGCGCCCCACGGGCCGGCGCGGCCTACAACGTGATCACCTGCAGGTCGCGCGCGCAATAGGCCCCGGCGAACCGGCGGCGGGCGGCGCGGTCGATCCGGTCAAGGTCGGCATCGCTGCGCCGCACGGAATGGTGCACCAGCGCGATCTGCCCCACCCCCGCCGCCTCGGCCAGCCGCACGCCCTGCTGCCAGGTCGAATGGCCGAAGCCTGCGAAATTGTCGAACTCCTCATCGTCATAGCAGGCGTCATAAAGCACCAGATCGGCTCCCTGCATCAGGCCCAGCACGGCATCGTCCATCGTGCCGGGATGGTGCTCGGTATCCGTCACCACCGCCGCCACCCGGCCCGCCCATTCCACCCGGTAGCCCACGGCATTGCCCGGATGGTGCAGCCGCGCGGTGCGGATCACCAGCCCCGGGCAGGGCGTGATCACATCGCCCATGCTGAAATCCTGCGACTGGATTGCGGCGCGGAAACACCCCGGCCCCACCGGAAAGAACGGCTGGCGCATGAAATCTTCCATCATGCCCTCGACGCTGATCTGGCCCTCGGTATGGCCGGCCCAGACCTTCAGCCGGAAGGCGGGGTTGTAGAAGGGGGCAAAGAACGGCAGGCCCATGACATGATCGTAATGCCAGTGGGTGAAGAACATCATCGCCTCGCCCCGCCCCTCGGCCGCCACCGCCGCCCCGGCGGGCACCAGCCCGCTGCCCGCGTCGAACAGCAGGACATGGGTCCCCAGCCGCATCTCGAAACAGATCGTGTTGCCGCCGTATTTGCGGTGATCGGGCCCCGAGACGGGCAGGCTGCCCCGCGTGCCCCAAAGCCGGACGCTGAAGCTTTCGGGATCGGCGCCGCTCGCCGGGGCCGGGGGGTCCGTCTTGGCCATGACGCTCAGTGCAGTCCTTTTTCGGCGCGGGTGTCGGCCCTCGCCTCCGCGCGGGCGCGGGCCTGTGACAGTTCCTGCGTCGTGTGGCTCAGCCGGTCGGCCAGCACGCGCACCACCTCGATCGTCATTTCGGGAAAGTCCATGAGAAGCTTCAGGAAATTCTCCTTGCCGATGCGCAGTGCCTCGACCTGTGTGAGCGCGCGCACGGTGGCCGTGCGCGACACGTCGCACAGGATGGCGATCTCGCCCACGATGGAATTCTCGGCGATCTCGGCCACCTTGGCCTGCCCCTGCGGCCCATCGACCAGAATATCCGCCCGCCCTGACAGGATGACAAAGGCCGCATCCCCCGGCTCGCCCTGCTGGCACATCACCTCGCCCGGCCGATAGGTCACGCGGTCCGATGTGAAGGCCAGAAGTTTCAGGCGCGGGGCGGATACGCCCGCGAACAGCGGCACCTGGCGCAGCATCGTCACTTCGTCGTTCAGCGCCACGTCCGCCCCCTCGCCATTCCCCGCATCCGATTATGCCGACAACATTTCCGCGAAGATACCCTTCTTTTCAAGCAGGGCCTCGGGTGTGCCTTCTTCCGCCAGCCGCCCCTTCTCGAACACCGCCACGCGGTCGAAATGGCGGGCCAGTCCGGGTGCTGCCACCACCCACAGGATGCCGGGATCGCGGTCGCCGTCCTGCCGCAGGTGCTGCAGCGCGGCCTTGACCAGCTGTTCCTGCGACCGCGCGTCCAGCGCGGACAGCGGGCGGTTGAACACATGGAACGCCGACCGACGGATCAGCGCGCGGGCCAGCGCGAATTTCTGCCGCTGCGCCGAGGACAGCCGTTTTCCCTGCGTGCCCACATGGAAATCGAGGCCCACCGATAGGATTTCGTCGCGCATCCCGCGCTCTTCGACCAGCCTGGCCACAACGCCCTGCACCCGCTCGCCCCCATCGCGGTATTTCTGGCTGATCCGCCCGAAGAGCATGTTGTCGAGAACACCCAGCGAGGCGATGTGGCGGTCCGGATCATAGGGGTCGATCGCCTCGGACAGATCGGCGGGCAGCCCCTCCCGGAACGCCGCACGGAAGGCGACGCTGGCCGCCATGACGGCATCGGTCATCAGGCCAAAGCGGTAGCGCGGCTCGATATAGCCGAAACTCAGCCGGATCAGCGCCGCGCGGTCCTCTGCCCCCGCCGTGCCGCCGCCGTCGATGCGCGCCACCATCGCCTGGTAAAGCGGCAGGTCGTCCGCCGTCATCAGCGCCTGCTGCAACAACAGCGGATGGTCGGGCGGCAGTTCGCCGAACAGCTCGATCACCGTGCGCGCCACCTCCAGCCCCATGGCGAAAAGCGGGCCGTCCAGCCCCTGATCGACCAGCACGCGGCGGAACCAGGGATGCGCGCCAAGGCCCACTGGCCCCAGGTCGGCGCGGCGGATATGGCCGAAGACGAGGTTTTCCAGCACCGTCGCCTCGATGTTGTAGCTGGCAGGCTCGAACGGCACGATCAGGTCGTCGAGGGCCGCGCGCTGCAATTCGTCGCGCAGATCCTGCCGCATCTCCACCAGCCGGTCGGCCAGATCGGGCCGCAAGGCGGGATCGAAGGTCGAGCGCAGGCCCATGTCCAGCACGTCGCGCGTCAGCGCCGTCACCTCCAGCACCTCAAGGACGCGCGGCATCAGGTCCTCCGGCCCGCTCGCCCCTGCGGCGGCATAGTCGATCCAGTCGCCCAACGGGTCATGGTCGGGGTTGCCCGCCCGCAGCGCTTCGCGGCGTTCCCAGTCGCGGCGCGCCCGCGCCTCGCCCTCATAGACCGCATCGCGCAGGGGGGCGTGTTTCAGGCCGTAAAGCAGGTTGTCGCGCAAGGTGCCGAAAATGAAGAACGGATCGGGCCCCGCGTAGGTGATCGTGCGGCCCGTCACCGCTTCGGGCAGCGTCAGCAGATCGGCCTCGCCCGCCAGCACCTTGCCCGATGTGTGCCAGACCGTGCGGCCCAGCACCTCGGCCACCATGTCGGCCCCCGATCCGATGGGGCCGACCAGCGCCACCGCCTCGCCCGCGCGCAGGGCCAGCGTCACGCCCTCCACCAGCGCCGCCCCGCTGTCATCGGTCACGCCCATGTTCTGCACCGCCAGAGGCCCCGCCAGCGGCGGCACCGGCCCCGGGTCCAGCGCCTGCACGGCAGGGTCGATCACGCCCTCCACCACGAACTGCTGCATCACGGTCTGGTATTTCACCTGCACGTCCTGGCGGTTCTGGTCCCAGTCGATCAGCTCTTTCAGCGGCCCCGGCAGGTCGCGGTAGGCGGCGATCACCGCCACCAGCTGGCCGATGTCCAGCCGCCCCTCCAGCGCCAGCCAGCCGCCCACGCTGTAGAACAGGAAGGGTGTCACCGAGGCCAGGAAGTTGTTGATGAACTTCACCAGAAACTTCCACTGGTAGATGTCGAACCGGATCCTGAAGATGCGCCCCAGCCGCGCGGCGATATCCGCGCGCTCAAAGTTCGAGGTGTCATAGGCGTGGATGGTGCCCACGCCGTCCACGATCTCGCTGACCCGCCCCGCAAGCTCGCGCGCGGTCAGCTGGCGCTCGCGGCCCAGCACCAGCAGGCGGCGCCGCATCCGGGGGATGATGACCACCTGGATGCCCACGATGGCGGCCGTCATCAGGCCCAGGGGCACGCTTTGCAGGAAGATGAACACCAGCGCCGTGATCGCCTGCCCGCCCAACAGCGCGGGGGTGACAAAGGCCTCGCCGGCAAAGCCGCCCATCGGCTCCACCTCGTCCTTGACCATCCCGGCCATCTCGGCGGGTTTCACGCGGCGGAACACGGCGGGGGGAAAGCGCAGGATCTGATCGACCAGCGCAAAGCGCAGGCGGCGCAACAGCCGTTCTCCCAGCTTGCCCTTGTAGGTGTTGATGTAGAACTTGAAGAGGCCATTGATGATGACGAGCGCCAGGAACACCCCGCTCAGCGCCATCAGCATGTTGAACCGGTCCAGATCGACGCCTTCGAACAGCGTCACCTCGCCGATGCCGGGCAGGGTGACGGCGATGTTGAAAAAGGTCTGGGTGGCCCCCTCCTCCTCGAAGCCGCGGCCTTGGATCGGGCCGTTCACGATCTGCTTGGGCAGATCGAAGGACAGGAAATAGGGGATCATCGACAGCGCCACGACGCAGAGGATCCACATCTGCTGCACCCGCGTGTGCGTCCAGATGTAGCGCGAGATGTTCTGGTCCAGCATGTCGGGCAAAGGCTCTCGCGGGGGGCAATCGGGGGCGTGCGCGGCGGAAGTCAATCCGGTTCGGGGCGCGCGATCAAGTGGGCTCTTGCGCCTTCATCTGGCGCGCGGCCTGGGCATAGCCGCCCTCGGCCCCGTCGATGAAATGCACATGGTCGCGCGTGGCGATGGAGGGCACGATGCAGGTGACGAGCGCGGTTGCCTGCCGGTGCAGGCCATGGCGGCAGATGCCCGCGGCCTGCGCCGCCACCAGCAGCGCCTCGATCCGCGAAAGGCCCTCGGGCGCGATGTCGATGGTCATCTTCAACCCGTCGTCGAACTTGCGGAAATCGCTGTTGGCGGCCACGTCGGCGGCATAGTCGCGCGCGCTGAACCCGTCCAGCCGCCAGCCGGTGCGGTGCAGGATCACCGTCATCAGGACGGCGAGGATGATCTTCAGCCGCGCCGCCAGCCGCTGGCCCGGCGGGGCCACCGCGCGCACCTCGGCCTCGACCCCGCCGAAATGCGGCACCGGCACGGGGCCTGTGTCGGGCAGGGGGCGCCCGGTGCCCGCACCCGCATTGGCGATGGCCGCCACCTCGGCCACCAGCGCGCGGAATTCGGGGGTGGCGCCCGCAGCACCCGGGGCCACGATCAGCGACACGATCGCCCCGTGCTGCGCTGCCACCGGGTTCCAGCGGCACGACAGGCCCGAAAGGTCGGGCCTTGTGCCGGGCGGGGCGGGGGGCACGATGAACCTGCCCGCCTTCATCTCGGCCTCGGCCCAGGCCGACCCGCCGCCCGCGAACATCGAGAACGCCACTTCCGCCCCCGCCCGCAGCCGTGCCAGCCGCACGTCAAGGCCCACCGCGCGGATGTCGGCGATGGGCATCAGCGCCACGCGCATGGTCAGGTCCATCTCTTCGGCGATCCAGGTGGCCACGGCGGCCAGGGCCGCGCGGGCGGCGGGTATGCCTTCGGGCGGCACCGCGATGGCCGCGCCGTCGCCGCCAAAGACATACGGATTGTCGAGGCCGCCCAGCGCGTTCGAGACCGCGGTGATCACCGCCGCCGCCGCCATGTTGACGGCCTTGTAGCGCCCCGCCGCGATGGCCTGCCCCGAGGCCACCACATCCGCCACCGCCAGCGCCCAGCCCTCGGGCAGCGGCGCATAGCGGCTGGCATCTGCCACATCCGCGAATTCCCGAAAAACCGGCAGGGACGCGAGGAAATCATCCGTGCCGGTCATGCGACGGGCTCCGCCACCGCGTCGCCCGCCGGCACCTGCGCCGCGCGGGTGGCCGCGAACACGTCGATGGGCAGGCTGCGCCCGCGCACCGTCAGGCTGTGCGCCGCCATGCCCTCCGGGCGCAATCCTGCCAGCGCCAGCGTTTCGGCAGACAGGATCACCTGCACGCCGAGGTCCTTGGTCAGCCCCTCCAGCCGGCTCGCGATGTTGACCGTCTCGCCCAGGGCGGTGATCTGCGCCACCGCCGCCCCGCCGGGGGCCGCCCCGATCCGGCCCAGGATGGCCGGGCCGCAATGGATGCCGATGCCCATGGACAGCGGCCGCTCCAGATCCTCGCGCAGGCTCTGGTTCAGGGCCTCCAGCACGCCGCCCATAGCCCGGGCCGCCGCCAGCGCCTGAACGGCGCCCCGCGAAGGTTCCGCCTCCATCCCGAAAATGGCCATCACGCCGTCCCCCATGAACTTGTCCACGAACCCCCCGCAATCCTCGATCGCCTCGGCCATCCGGCCCAGGAACTGGTTGAGCAGAAAGACCACATCGAAGGGCAGCTTGCCCTCCGACATTTTCGTGAACCCCCGCAGGTCGCAAAAGAGGATCGTCACATCCGCCTCCACCCCCCAGTGATAGCGGTCCATCGCAAGGCCCGCCCCGGTCACGGCAGGCAACAGCGTGGTGATCGTCACATCGCCCGCGGGCCGCGCCTGGCAGGCCAGCCGCACATTCGCGGGCGCCCCCACCCGGCGCAGCACGGCAATCTCGGTCTCGCCCGGCACCGACAGGTTCGCCGTCCCCTCGATCACCCGCACGCGGCAGGTGGAGCACCGCGCCCGCCCGCCGCAGACCGAGGCATGGGGGATGCGGTTGATCCGGCTGATGTCCAGGAGCGACAGGCCGCGCGGCGCCATCACCCGCGCGCCACCCTGATACGTCACGCCGATCCGGTGGCCCAGCCGGTCGGCCCAGATCAGCCCCAGCCAGACCGCGACCACCGCCCCCAGCAGCACCCAATACCCCGCTTCCCACCGCGCGATGGCACTGGTCAGCACCTCCCATTCGCCGGGCTTGAAGGGGTTGCGATACTGCCCCGTGGCCTTCCACGCCCGCGCGGCCGTCACGAACCCGGCGTAGGCCAGCACCGGGATCAGCACCGCCAGCCCATACCACAGCCACAGCGCCCGCTGATACCACGCCCGCGCCGCCAGCCAGCGGTGCAGCCCGATGCAGCCATGCACCCAGACCACCGTCACCAACAGCGCCTGGTTCCACGCCTCGTTGGGCCATATCCCCCAGAGCGCATAGGCATAGCTGTCCGCGATCCCGAACATCTCATGCGCACCCCGCGTGTCCCAGACATGCCGGATCAGGAACACCGGGATCATCACGCCAAAGGCCAGCTGCACGATGCCGCGCGCCCCGATCCGCCAGGTCCGTGCCCGGATGAGCGAGCCCATCCCCAGCCCCGCGTGGACCAGCGCCGCCAGCACCAGCACCGCCGTCCCCGGCGCGCTGCGCGTTACCGCCGTGCGCCACGCCTGCCCCGCCTGCATCGCCTCGAACGACCAGAACCCCGCGATCAGGTTCAAGAGGTGCAACAGCGCAAAGCTGAACAGGATCAGCCCCGACCACAGCCGCAGCCGCGCGGGCGACAGCGCCCGGGGCCAGACGCCGCCGGCCGCCGCCTGCGGCACCACCGTCACCGCCTGCCCCCGGTAAAGCACAAGCCGCGCATCTCAGGCCACCACAACCACATCCACCGCCTCGCCCAGACCCGCCACGGCCACGCGTCGCACCTCGGGGGCCGCCCCCGCATCCCCCTGCGCCCCCGCATACCCCTGTGCCACCGCCGCGCGCAGCGTGGCAAGGTCGGTCAGCATCCGCGTGCCCAGCACCTTGTTCGCCGCCTCCAGCTTGGCCGCGCGGTTCACCGCATTGCCGATCACGGTGAATTCCAGTCGCCCCGCGGCCCCCACAACGCCCACCGTCACCAGCCCCGCCGCCACCGCCGCCCCGGTGCGGAACGCCCCCGGCCAGCCGCGCGCGGCCATGTCGCCCTGCACCCCGTCCAGCGCGGCCATCACCGCGCACCCTGCGCGCAGCGCATCGGCGGCATGAGCGGGGCTGTCGCGCAGCGCGCCGAAGGTGGCCAGGATCCCGTCGCCCAGAAACTTGTCGATCTGGCCCCCGTGGCGCTGGATCGCCTCCACCGCCACCTCCTGATACCGCGCCAGCACCGCCATCACATCGCCCGGCTCCATCCGCGCCGCGGTATCCGAGAAACTGCGCACATCCACGAACAGCATCGCCGCCTCGCGCTGTTCGCTATGGCCTGCGGCGGGCAGCGCCTCGGATCCCGTGATCGACCGCGCCACCTCGGGCGCGAAGAATTTCTTCAGATCCTCCGCCTCGGCCCGCGCCTGCATCGCGTCGAAAAACACGTCGCGCGCCCGGTAAAGCGCAAAGGACAGGATGAACGTGACGCCCAAGAGCGTCACCAGCTTGTCGATCTCGGCCCCGATCAGGATGGTGTTGGAGGTCAGGTATTCCACATAGTTCCGCGTGATCCGCATCTGCCCCATGTCGCTTGTCAGTGCGCGCAGCACGATCAGCCCCCAGCCCAGCGTGGCCGCCAGCCCCGCGATCAGCACGAACCGAGGATCGAACCGCAGCGCCCGCAGGCTGATGAAAATGAACAGATAGATCATCGTCGGCGCTTTCAGCGAAAACGCCGCAGGCTGCGCATACTGGATGGGAAAGGACAGGATCAGCGCGCACAGGATCCCCACATCCACCAGGATCGACAGCACCAGAAGCCAGCCGGGCAGGGTGATCCGGTAGGACAGCGCCAGCCGGAACAGGGTAAAGGCGAAATAGACGCTCAGCACCGTGGGCACGATGCTTATGCCCACCGCCCCCTCGGCGCGCGGCGCCAGCAGGTAAAGCGCACCAAAGAACACCACGAAGGCAAGCTGCACCCAGCCGATGGACCGCTCCGCCGCCGCCTCGCGCCGGTCGATGGCCGCGGCGACACGCGCGGGGATGCCCCGCCCTCGGGGGCCGCCCCCCGCCAGATAGCCCAACACCGAACTCACGCTGAACCCTGCCAAATCCCGAACTCCGCCGCCAGATCGTGCCCGGATCGTCGCATGCCGCCCGTCCGGGGTGCAAAGACATTCGCGCGGGTTGACCCTTGCGTTACCGTGCCCCGCCCCGCCGCGTCGGGTGGTTTGCTCCCGCCAGGGGCGCGCTATGTCAACCCGCATGTTCATCGTCTCGCCCACCACGGTCTGGAACCCGCATGTCCTTGAGGTCAGCGAATTGCCGCGCCGCATTCAGGGGCGCGTCACCGTCTGGCCGGTGGGGGGCAACTTGCAGCTCTGGCTGCGGGTGACGTTCGAGATGGAGTTGTTGCGCTATCTTGTGGTGCTGATCCCCTTCGTGTTCGGCGCGCTGATCTGGCAGGATCAGGCGCTGGCCATCGCGCAGGCGCCGCTTTTGATGTTCATGCTGGTCTATGCCGCCGAGACGCGGCTTTTGCGCATCCCGCCCGAGGCCCGCGCGGCGCTGATGGAGGCGGCAGAGGCCGAGCGGGGGCTCGACCTGCTGGCGGTGCGGGGCCGCGCGATCCTGACGCGGATCGCGGCGGGGCGGGGGCTGGCCAAGGGTGCCCTGCGGCTGGTGGTGGAACAGTCCGACCTTGCCCGGATTGCGCCGCTGACATGGGTTTCGGTGCAGTCCGAAGAGGGGCCCGAGGTGATCCGCCTGTCGCCCGCCGAACAGGCGCTGCTCCGCGAGGGGCTGTTTGCCGCGCCGCTCTCGGAACGCGCGCTGCACCGGATCAACCACTGGGAAAACGAATACCTGCGCGAGGTGCGGCTGGATGCGCGCGACATCTCGGCCCATGCGCGGCTGGCGGCGATGATGGGGTGACGGCGCGTGAACGGGGGGGCGGAGGTTAACAACCGGTAAATTTCAGATCGCAACCCGTTGATTTGAAACGCCCCGTGTCATGTCCCATCGTGGGACACACCTAGCGCGCCATCGCCAGCACCTGCCCGAACCCCGGCGCCTGCGCGGGCTCGTCCGGCACCGCCCACAGGACCGGGCAGCCCGGATCGGGCCCCGGATCGCCCTCCAGATCCGTCAGCACCACGATCAGCGACGGGGCGAGCGTCGCCGCCGCGCGCAGCGCGGGGGCGAATGCCGTGCCCCCCCCGCGCCGGAACGCGCCGGGCAGGCCGAGGGCGCGCAGGGTGCCGGGGTCGAGCCTCTGGGGCGGCTCGGGCGCCTCGTCGAAGGGGATCAGCCAGACCTCCGCCCCCATCCGCCGCACCGCCCCCGTGACCTCGGCCAGAAAGAGGCCCATCCGGTCGTCGTCGATGGAGGACGAGGTATCCAGCGCCAGCACCAGCCGCGGCGCGGGCGAGGACCGCGCGATTCCCGGCTGGAACACCGGCACCGGCCCCCCCTCCGCGCGCGCCCGCGCCTCCATCGCAAGAAAGGCATGGGAAGGGCGGCGGTGCGAGGGGCGGGGCAGGGGCAGCAGCGCGCGGGCCAGCCGGTTCCGCAGGATGACCTCCCACGGGATGCGGGGGCTGGGCAGGTCCGCCATCCCCGCCGCCACCGCGCCGATGCCCCGCCCCGCGATCCGCCCCGCCTCCATCGCGCGCGCCAGATGCTGGCGCCAGTCCGCATCCTCGGGCGCGTCCTTGCCGGGGCCCCCGGGCGCGCGCTCAAGGTCGGGCGAAAACCCCTGCGCCGCCGCATGGTCGCGCGCCTTCTGCGCCGCACCCTCCGCCCCCGCCCCCCCGGCCCGCAGCCGCAGATACAGCCGGTCCGCGTCCCATTCCGCCAGCGCCTGCCGGGGCGGCACCACCTGGCCAAGGGCCGCCTGCAACACCCCCGTCAGCCGCAGCGCCGGGCGCGGCAGGGCGTAGCCTGCCAGAAGAAGCGCCTCGTTCACGATGGCATCGGCGGCGATGCCCCAGAGCGCCTCGTCAAAGGCCTCGCCCATCCGGTCGGCCATCGCCCCCATCCGCGCCCCGTGGCGCAGCGCCGCGTGCAGGATGTGGTGGGCGGCCAACCCCGCCTGTTCGTGGCGGGGCAGGGCGGCGAAGGCGGGGCCGTAATGGATGGTCTCGCCCTCGGTGATCGCGGCCGGGGTCTGCTCGCGATCGCGGTGCAGGCACCAGAGCGACAGGGCCGCCATGGCCGGGTCATCCTCGGTGAGGGTTTTCAGGGCGGTGGAGGCGCGGGTAGAATGAGCCGTCACATCAACCCCTCGGCCCGCCGCTCGGCCGCATAGGCGGCATAGGCGGGCGAGGTCAGGAACGCCTCCTGCCAGCCCGCCTCCAGCGCGCGGCGGATCAGCATTTCGAACCCGTGGGTGCAAAGCTCGCCCAGCGGCAGCTGCGCCATGGCCGCATCGTCGCGCAGGCGGGCAAGGCCGCGCAGTTCGGCCATGATCTCGATGGCGCGGGGCAGGGTCTCGCGGTCGGCCACCGCCACCAGCGCATAGGTCAGGGCGGTGAGGCCGTGCATGGTGGCGGGGTAGAGGCGGGGCCGGTCGCGGGGGGCGGCGGCCAAAAGGTCGGTCACCTGCACGGTGGCGGCGATGTCATTGGCGATCAGCGCGAATTCGGCCGCAGCCGCCTCGCCCACCACGCCCGCGATCAGCGTGTCGCGGGTGCGCCGGTCGGAAAAGGTGGTCAGGATCGCCGAGACGCGCGCCCATGACCGCGGCGTGCAGGCGATGGTCTCGCCCCGGCGCAGGGCGGTTTCGGTGGTCTCCAGAAGGTCGGGCCGGGTGCGGATGAAGGCGATGACGGCGGGGTGCAGCCCGCGCGGCTGGGCGTAGCGGTCCACCCAGTCGGTGGCGTCCGCCCGCACGAGGAGGTGGATCAGCCGGTCGGACAGGGCCGTGCCCATGTCATGCGCCACCGCGCCATCCTCCACCGCATTGCCGGCGGCGGCGATGAAAACGTTGGGCGGCAAGAGGTGCCGCCCCACCCGGCGCTCTTGCAACAGGCCATAGACGGTGGGTTGCAGCGTGGGGGCGGCGGCGGTGAGTTCGTCAAGGAACAGGATCGCGGGCCGCGCGGGATCGTCGGGCAGATCCTCGGGGCGATACCAGACCGTCTTTCTCGTGGCGTGGTCGTAATAGGGCAGTCCGCGCAGGTCCTGCGGGTCGATGGTGGTCAGCCGCAGGTCGAACAGCAGGCTGCCGGTTTCCGTGGCCAGTTGCTGGATGATCTCGGTCTTGCCGATGCCGGGGCGGCCGTGGAGCATCCAGGAGGCGGTGAGGGCACCCGCGGCTTGCGCCCGGAACCCGTCGCGCAGGATGTCGAGCGCCTGGCCTGCGGAGACGGGGGTGGTGTTGATGGCCATGGGGTCCTCCGGGTGGCGAGGCCGGGGGCTTTGCGCCCCCGGACCCCCGCAGGATACTTGAGCCAAGATGAACAGCAGGCAAGGGCCGATGGGCGGGGGATGGCGGCGCGGGATGACGTCGCGTTGCGGCGGATCGTCAGCTGCGGATACCCGCGAAGCGTGTCTGCCAGTCGGCGCGCTCTTCGTCGGTGATCTTGCGGAAAAGGTTTTCGGGCACGTCATAGCCGTGACCGGTGGGCAGGAGGTCCAGCGCCGCCGCCACATCGCCGGGCCAGGTCCAGTCGGCGCAGCGCAGGGCCGCCATCATCGCCTGCGCGGCATCGGGGATGAAGGGGCGCGAGATCACGGCGTAAAAGCGGATCAGGTTCATCGCCAGCCGCACCATGGCGGCGGCCTGCGCGGGGTCGGACTTGATCGCCGTCCAGGGGGCGGCGGATTGCAGGTATTCGTTGCCCGCAACCCAGATCGCGCGCAATTCCTGCGCCGAGCGGCGCACCTCCATGCCCTCCATCGCCGCCTCATAGGCCGCAAGGCGCGTGCCGAGTTCCGCCACCAGCGCGGTTTCCCGCGTGCCCCAGGTGCCGCCCTCGGGCAAGCAGTCGCCGAACTTGGCACGGGTGAATTTGGTCACCCGGCTGACGAGGTTGCCCAGCACATCGGCCAGATCCTTGTTCACGCCGGCCTGAAAATTCTCCCATGTGAACTCGCTGTCGGCGGATTCGGGGGCATGGGACAAAAGCCACCAGCGCCAGTAATCGGCGGGCAGGATGGAAAGCGCCTGGTCCATGAACACGCCGCGGCCCTGGGACGTGCTGAACTGGCCGCCGTCATAGTTGAGGTAATTGAAGGACTTGATGTAATCCACCAGCTTCCAGGGTTCGCCCGACCCCATGATGGTGACGGGGAAGGACAGCGTGTGGAAGGGCACGTTGTCCTTGCCCATGAACTGCACATAGCGCACGTCCGCCGCCCCTTCGTCGGTGCGCCACCAGCGCCGCCAGGCGGCGTCGGGCAGTCCGTGGGCATCGGCCCATTCGGCGGTGCCCGCGATGTATTCGATGGGGGCATCGAACCAGACATAGAACACCTTGCCCTCCATCCCCGGCCAGGGCTGGTCGCCGCGCTTGACCGGCACACCCCATTGCAGGTCACGGGTGATGCCGCGGTCCTGCAACCCGTCGCCATCATCCAGCCATTTCAGCGCGATGGAGGTTGTCAGGATCGGCCAGTCGGTGCGCGTGGTGATCCAGTCGCGCAAGCGGTCGCGCAGGGCGCGCTGGCGCAGATACAAATGCTTGGTCTCGCGCACCTGCAGATCGGTCGAGCCCGAGATGGCCGAGCGTGGGTCGATCAGGTCGGTGGGGTCAAGCTGTTTCGTGCAATTCTCGCACTGGTCGCCCCGCGCGCGGGTGTAGCCGCAGTTGGGGCAGGTGCCCTCGATATAGCGGTCTGGCAGGAAGCGGCCGTCGGCCATCGAATACATTTGCCTTTCCGACACCTCGGCGATCAGGCCCGCATCCGCCAGCCGCCCCGCGAAATGCTGCGTCAGCGCGTGGTTGCGCGCCGAGGACGACCGCCCGAAATGGTCGAAGGACAGCCGGAACCCCCGCGCCAGCTCTGCCTGCACCCCGTGCATCCGCGCGCAGTAATCTGCCACCGGCTCGCCGGTCTTGGCGGCGGCGAGTTCCGCGGGCGTGCCATGCTCGTCGGTGGCACAGATGAACATCACTTCATGGTCCCGGGCGCGCATGTAGCGGGCATAGAGATCGGCGGGCAGTTGGCTGCCCACCAGATTCCCCAGATGCTTGATCCCGTTGATGTAGGGGATGGCGGAGGTGATCAGAATCCGGGCCATGCGTGCCTCTCAAGCCTGCGACCCCGCCGCTTTATCGTAGCGCGCGGTCACATGCCAGAACCGCTCTTGCGGGCTTCTTTCGTCTCTAAATATCCCGGGGTCCGGGGCAGCGCCCCGGGGTTCGCCCTGCGCGCATGCTCAGTCTCGCTCGCGCCCCCGCCCCAGCAGGCGGCCGATCAGGAAGGACGTGCGCGGCTCATAGGTATAGGCGGTGCGCCCGGCCCCGGCGGCGGGGCGGGCGCGCATCCGGAGGATCCCGAACGCGATCAGCCCCACATGCGCCGCGCCGATCATCAGGAACATCGCGCCGGGCCCGAACCCTTCGATCACCGCCGAGGCGGCCCAGGGGGCGGCGATGGCCCCCACGGCATAAAGGAACATGTGCGCCGCCGACAGCTCCACCCGCTCATGGCTTTCGGCAAAGTCATGGGCATGGGCGGTCGAGACGGAATAGACCGGCAGCGTGGCAAAGCCGAACAGGCCGATGGTCACGAACACCGCCGCATCTCCCGATCCTGCCATCAGCACCGTGGCCGCACAGGCCGCGATGGCCGCGACCGACAGCCCGATCAGCACCGCGCGGCGGTCGTATCTGTCCGCAAGCCACCCCACCGGCACCTGCGCGAGTGCCCCCCCCAGCACATAGGCCGCCAGAAACAGCGCGATCTGGTCGGGGCGCAGGCCCACCTCAATGCCGTAAACCGGCCCCACCATGCGGAACGACGCCCCCGTGATGCCCGACACCACCACCCCCACCGCCGCCAGGGGCGAGCGGTCCCAGGCGAGGCGCGGGCGCAGGCGGGGGGCTGCACCCGCCTCGGGCGCCTCGGCGCGGGTCAGGGTCAGCGGAAAGATCGCGGCGCAGCACAGCAGGGCCAAGAGGCTGTAGGAGACATAGGACGCAGGCTCCAGCACCCCGATCATCAGTTGCGCGCCGAGGTTGCCCAGGATGTCCACCACCCGGTAGACCCCCATCGCCCGGCCCCGCGTGGCGTTGGTGACCTTGGCCTGCATCCAGGCCTCGATGATCGTGTAGCAGCCCGCGACGCACAGGCCCGAGGCCACGCGCATCGCGGCCCAGGCATAAGCGTCGATCACCAGCATATGCGCCAGCACCCCGATGGTGCCTGCGGCGGTGAAGGCCGCGAAAGCGCGCGAATGGCCGACCTGCCCCATCAGGCGCGGTGCCCACCAGCAGCCGATGAAGAAGCCAAAGAAATGCGCCGATCCCAGAAGGCCGATCTGGCTGGTGGAAAACCCCAGCGCCACGCCCGAGATCGCATCGAGCACCGCAACCCCGCCCGATCCGAGCTGCAAGAGCACGACCGACAGGAACAAGGCCGCGAAGGAGATCATCAGGCGCATGGTGCGGCGCAGCATTCCGGCTTTCGCGGCCAAGGTCCAGTGGTGATCGGCGGGTATCGCCGCAAGCGCTGGTGTTCCGGCTTGCCCGAAACGGCTGAAACGGCGTAGATACCGCACAGCATGAGGAGGGGGCGATGCGCGATGCAAGAGGTCGGACATGGCGATGGGCCGCGGTCGTGGCCGTTGTGGCGGCGGCATCGGGGGCAGGTCTCTGGATCGCATATCCTGCACACATGCCCGGACAGGCCCAAGGGCAGGCCGCACCTGCGGGTGAACCCGTGACGCGCGAGGCCCTGGTGGGGCGGGCTGAGGCCCTGCTGGCGCGGCTGACCTCGGCGCTTATCGGCGCGGAGGATGCGGCCAAGCCCGCGATCCTGGACGACATCGCGCGGGCGCGGGCCGAACTGGCCGACCCCGACGCGGCCCTGAAGGTGCTGCAGGAGCGTCTGGGGCGGCTTGCGACCCTCGCGGATCTTTATGCCGGCACGCCACAAGCGGCGGCCTTTGTCGCGGCGCGTGAGGCGCTGGCGGCGGGTGATGCCGTGGCCGCCGATGCCGCGGTGACGCAGGCGCGCATCCAGGCCGAGGCCGAGGCGGCCCGCGCCGCGCGGGCGGCCTTTGCGGCGGGCGAGGTGGCGCTGGCGCGTGGCGCGCAGGTCGATGCCGCGCGCGCCTTCGTGCGGGCGGCGGCGCTGGAGCCGTCCTATGCGCATCTCCTCGAGGCCGAGCGTCAGGCGCGCGTGGCGGGTGACCTCAATCTGGCGCTGTCCTTCGGAATGCCCCTGTTGTCTGCGGCGGTGACCACCTTCGGGCAGGGCAGCCCCGCGCATGGCGAAGCGCTGGCGCAGGTCGGCCAGACCCTGCTTGCGGCGGGCAAGACGGCGGAAGCCGAGCGCCTGCTGCGCGAGGCGGTTGCCCAGTCGCGCGGGCCCCAGGGCCTGCGCGATGCAAGCTATGCGCAGCGGCTGAACAATCTCGGGGCCGTCTTGCGCGCCTCGGGCCGGGTGGCCGAGGCGGAGCCGCTGTATCGTGAGGCGGTTGCGGTGGATGCGCAGGTGCTGGGCGAACGTCACCCTGATGTGCCCGCCCGCATGGCCAACCTCGCCGAGCTTCTGGCCGCGACCGGCCGGGCGGCGGAGGCGGAGGATCTCTATCGCCAGGCCGCCGCGATCAGCGAGGCGGTCGAGGGGGCCAGCCCCGCGACGGCCGCGCGTCTGGCGATGCTGTCGGCGCATCTGGCGGCCTCGGGCAAGGGGGCAGAGGCGGGCGAGGCGCTGATGCGGCTGGTGCCGGTGGCGCGCGCGGCCTGGCCCGACGGCCATCCCGACCGCCCGCGCGAATTGTCGGGGCTGGCGGGTCGGCTGGCGGGCGTGGGCCTGACGGCGGAGGCCGAGGCGCTGTATCGCGAGGCGCTGGACATCATTGCGGCCAGCCCGGGCCGCGCGCATCCCGACTATGGGCGGTCGCTGAACAATCTGGGGCAGTTCCTGTCGGCCACGGGCCGGCGCGACGAGGCCCGCGCGGCGCTGACCGAGGCGGAGGCGGTGCTGGCGGCGGCGCTGGGCGCGGACAGCCCCGAGGTTGCGACGGTGAAGGCCAATATCGCGGCGCTGGGCAGCTAGGACGGGATGATCCTGACACGGGCGCGATGCCCGCCGGTCGCGCCCGAGCGGAGTTTTGAAAAACCCCGCTTCGAAGCCTTGCACGGCTCCGGTCCGATTTCTTTGAGGAAATCGGCGCCTGCGCCTAGGTGCCGACGGGTCCCGTCCTGCCGCGCGCGGCCCTATCCGGCGTCCGTCAGCCGCGCCGCCACCACACCGTCCCGGCGGGGCAGCACCGACCAGGCCGCACGCGGCTCCATCCGTGCCCGCATCCGCTCCAGCCGCCAGCCGCTGTCGGGCGTGGCGGCCATGTGCCAGCGGCTTTCCACCCCCTGCGCGCCGCCCGTGCCCGGCGTCAGGATCAGCCCAAGCGGCAGCGGCGCATCGGTGCCCGCCACCGACCCCGCCGCCAGATGCAGCCGCCGCACCGGCGTCAGCGCCGGGGGGCCGGGAAGTTCCACGATCACCGCCGACACCGCCCCGGACCGCAGCGCCTCTTCCGCCGACCACAGCAGATCCTCGGGCCGCCGCGCGCGGGCCATGATGAACCGCCCCGGATGGGCAAAGCGGCACAATCCGCAAGGATTGGGCCGTTCCGGCAGCCAGCCGGGCAGGATCCAGACCACCGGCGAAAGGTCCTCTGGCCCGCCAAGCGCCATCACCGCCAGCGTGCGCCGCGCGGGCCCGCAGATCTCGTGCACCCGTCCGCGCGCAAGGCCCAGGCCCGCCGCTCCGCCAGGCAGGAGGGGCTGCACCGGCAGGCTGGCCGGGGCGGTGTGGATCAGCGTCTGAAACGGCAGGGTCATGGGGAAATGATAGGATGTTCATTCTATGTTCTCAACCCCGTCACGGCATTTTCGCTTGCCCTCGCCGCCGTGCCCGTTACGGTCCGCAGCGATCACCGCCCGCAGAAGGAGCCTGCCCATGCGCCGCATCCCCCTCGGCCACGCCGGTTTCGAAGTCTCGGGAATCTGCCTTGGCACGATGACCTGGGGCAGCCAGAACAACCAGCGCGAGGCGCATGACCAGATCGCAATGGCGCTGGAGCGCGGCGTGACCTTCTGGGACGCGGCCGAGATGTATCCGACCAACCCGATGCGGGCCGAAACCGTGGGCGATACCGAGCGCATCATCGGGGCCTGGTTCGCGCGGGAAGGCGGACGCGACCGGGTGGAACTGGCCACCAAGATCACCGGGGCAGGGGGGATGGTGCGGGACGGCGCGCCGATCACCGGGGCGCATCTGCGCGTCTCGGTCGAGGCCTCGCTGGAGCGGCTGCGCACCGATTACATCGACCTTTACCAGCTGCACTGGCCCAACCGCGGGTCCTATCATTTCCGCCGCAACTGGGCCTATCAGCCCGCCGCCGACCGGGCGGGCACCCTTGCGCATATGGAGGACGTGCTGGGGGTCGCGGCCGATCTTGTGGCCGAGGGCAAGCTGCGCGCCATCGGGCTGTCGAACGAATCGGTCTGGGGCGCGGCGCAATGGCTGCGGCTGGCCGAAGCCGGGGCGGGGCCGCGCATGGTGAGCGTGCAGAATGAATATTCGCTTCTGTGCCGCCACTTCGATACCGACTGGGCCGAGATGTCGGCGATGGAGGACATGCCGCTTTTGGCGTTTTCCCCGCTGGCTGCAGGGCTACTTTCAGGGAAATACGCGGGCGACGTGACGCCCGAGGGCACGCGCCGCGCGGCCACACCCGATCTGGGCGGGCGAATCACGCCGCAGGTGTTTCCGGCTGTGGCGGCCTATCTGGGCATCGCTGCCCGGCACGGGCTGAACCCCTGCACCATGGCCGTGGCCTTTTGCCTGACGCGACCCTACGCCTGCATCCCGATCATCGGGGCCACCACGCTGGAACAGCTGGCCGTCAACATCAACGCCGCCGATCTGGTCTTGTCGCCCGAGGTGCTGGACGAGATTGCCGCGGCCCGGCGCGACCATCCGATGCCGTTCTGATGGCGCGGCGGGGATGAAAGCGGCGCGCGGGCTGTGGGGGCTGGCGGTGCTCGTGGCGCTTGGCGGGTGCCAGTTGCCGGCGGACAAGCGCGATGCCCCTTCGCCGCTGGCTGCCGAGGCGATTGAGGTCACGCCGCTGGACCCCGCGCCCGAGGCCGGGGCCGTGACACCCGACGCCGCTCCGGCGGCCCCGCCTGCCACCGAACCGCCGCCACCCCAAACCGCCCCGCCCGCGCCCCGCTCGCCCGAGGCGCTGGCCTGTCGGCGGCGGGGGGGCACCTACCTCGTGCGGCGCGGGACGGCGGGCCTTGCCACCTGCCAGATGCCCACGCGGGACGCACTGAAGGCCTGCCGCCGGGGCAGCGAATGCGAGGGCGAATGTCTTGCCCGGTCGGGCACCTGCGCACCGGTGCGGCCTTTGTTCGGCTGCAACGAGGTGCTGGACAGTTTCGGGCGGCGGGCCACGCAATGCCTGCAATGATCCGCCCCCCGGTTTTGCTGGTGCCGGTCTTGCTGGCGCTGGTCGCCTGCGCGGCCCCTCCGGCCCCCATGGCGGCCTTTCGCCCGCCTGCGGCCCCGATCTATTCCGCGGCCCTTTTCGACATGGCCCGCCTGCCGGGCGATTGGCGGCAGGGGGCGGCCTTTGCGACGGCGCAGGCGCAGCCGTGCGCGGCGGGGGGCCTGCGCATCGCGCCCGACGGGCGCATCGCGGGGCGCTTGTGCCTGAACGGGCGGGATGTGCCGGTGTCGGGTGTGCTGCGGGCCGTGGGGCCGGGGCGGATGCAGGTGTCGGGGGCAGATCCCGGCGGGATCGGCGCGCCCTGGTGGGTGGTCTGGGTGGATGAAGGGTATCGCACGCTGGCTATCGGCACGCCCTCGGGCGCCTTCGGGTTCGTGCTGGACCGCACCGGCCCGGTGCCCCCCGACCGGCTGCGCGCGGCCGCGGAGATCCTTGATTTCAATGGCTACGACCGTGCCGCCCTTCGTCCCTTGCGCTGACCGCTACCCGATCCGTTCGCGCATATTTCGCAGATGGCCGGGCACCTCGCGCGCACCCAGCGTCGCCTCGCGCACCAGACCGTCGAAATGCTGGGCGATCCGGTCCACCCGCGCGCGGTCGCGGAAGGCGAAATAGTAGCGGCCGAGGTAGATCACGGCGAGAAGCGGCCCGAACACCGTCACGGGGGCCGAGAACACCCGCCGCGCATCGAACAGGTAAAGCCGCAGCGCGGGATAGAGCGTCTCGGCAATCTCGATCAGCCGGTCAAGCTGGTCGCGGCGGATTTCGGCGGGCAGGCCGTCGTAATAGCCTGTCCCGCTTGCAAACGCCGCCAGTTCGTGCAGCGGCAGCGCGATCTCATAGTCGCTGCGGGCCTCGCGCATCCAGGCCTGCCGGTCCTCGGAGGCGCCGATGGCCTGTTCCGCCGAGCGGCCCAGCTGCATCTCATATTCCCAGACCAGCATCGCGCGGGTCTTGAGCATGTCGGGCAGCGTCGCGGGCACATGGCGGATCTTGTAGCCCGCCGCCTCGCGGTGCCAGCCAAAGATCGTCTCGTCGATCAGCGCGCGCGGGGCCTCGGCCACCGAGAGCGAGGCGGCGAGGATGTCGGCAAGCGGTTCGGGACGCTCGCTGAGGCCCAGGAGCCAGTCCGCCGAAATTCCCAGCGCCTGCGCCGAAGCGGCCGCCAGATCGGCGTTCGGCATCCGCTTGCCGGGGGCCAGAAGCTGCGAGATGGTGGACCTGTCCACCCCGCAGGCCCGCGCCAGCGCCGATTGCGACAGGCCCCGCGCGGCCATCGCCTCGGCCAGCCGGGTGCGGAATAGAACCGCCCGGTCGCGTTTGTCGTCTATCGCCGACATCTGCTGACAATCCTCACTATGGGTGACTGAATGTTGCGTATCTTCCGAATTCCAGGCATTGGTGGCAAGTGCTATCGTGCTGGAAAATAATCATGTGGAGACAACATATTGCGCGAAACGCAGAGCATCGAGTGGCCGACGATCCTTGTGCTGGCGGCGACATGGGCGCTGTGGGCTGCAGGCATCACCCTGCTTTGGGACCTGTCGCCGCCCCTGGCCATCGCCGTCACCGGCATTGCCATCGCACAGTATTCCTCGTTGCAGCATGAGGCGCTGCACGGCCACCCGTTCCGCGATCCGCGTCTGAACGAGGCGCTGATGACACCCGCCCTGACCCTATCGGTGCCCTACGGACGATTTCGTGACACGCATCTTGCGCACCACCACGATCCGGTCCTGACCGATCCCTATGACGACCCGGAGTCGAACTATCTGGACCCGGCCGCATGGGCGCGCCTCCCGCGCGTCGTGCGCGCGGTGCTGCGGGTCAACAACACGCTTTTGGGCCGGATCGTGCTGGGGCCGGTGATCGGGACCACGGTGTGGCTGCTGGGCGAGGCGCGGGGGGTGCTGGCGGGTAACCCTGGCCTGCGGCGCGATTGGGGTCGGCACCTGATCGGACTGGGGGTGGTGGTGGCCTGCCTCTGGGTCGCGGCGATGCCGTGGTGGGGGTATTTGCTGGCGGTCTGGGTGGGGCATGGCTTGTTGAAGATTCGCACGTTCCTGGAACATCGCGCCCATGACCTTGCCCGGGCCCGCACCGTGATCATCGAGGATCGCGGGCCGCTCGCGCTGCTGTTCCTGAACAACAACCTGCATGTCGTGCATCACATGCATCCGGCGGTGCCATGGTATCGGCTGCCAGCACTTTATGCAGGTGCGCGCGACCACTACCTGCGGCGCAACCAAGGTTATGCCTACCGGTCCTATGCCGATGTGTTCCAGTCCTACTTCCTGCGCGCAAAGGACCCTGTGCCGCATCCGCTGTGGACAGCGGACGGCCGTCCGGTGGCAGGTTCAGACGATACGGCGGAAGGTGGGTCGGTCGGTGCGGTTGTCGAAGAACGGCACGCCCTCGCCCCCTTGCCCGCGCAGTAGCGCGCCCACCTCGGCCAGCACTACCTCGGTGATGAAGGGCAGGTCTAGCGCCCGAGCGCGGTCCAGTCCGATCCAGTGAAGATGCGACAGCTCGTCCGAGGCTTCGGAAAAATCGTCGGGGTTGCCCGCGATCGCCGTCGCCGGGGCGAGAAGAAACCGCGCATCGAAGCGGCGGCTGCGGCCGGGCGGTGTGATCGCGCGAAAGACAAAGCGCAGAGATGGCGCGCCACTGTCCGACACCCGAAGCGAAAAGCCCGTCTCTTCCAGCAGTTCGCGCGCGGCGGCGCAAGCCAGCGCGTCGGGGGGCGGACCGCCGGACGCCTCCAGCCCAAGCCGCCTGCGGCAGGGTTCGGCCAGCGGCAAGGGCGGGGTCGCCAGATGGTCGTCAGGATCGACAGCACCGCCCGGAAACACGAATTTCGACGCCATGAACGCCGCCCCTGCTCCCCGCTGGCCCATCAGCACCTCGGGCGACCCGGGCGATCCGCGCCACAGGATCACCGTGGCGGCGGGGCGGACCTCAGTCGTCATGGCCGCCGAAACCATGCATCCGCTTGGCCCATTGCAGGCCGATCAGCGCCCCCTTCAGCCGTGGCAAAAGATACAGTGAAAGCGCCACCGTCCCCACCGTGAATACCGAGGCCAGCACGAGGGGATCGGGCCGCCAGGTGGTGAACACGACCAAAAGAAGCGGTGCCATGACATGCCCCACGACAAGGATGGTGAGATAGGCGGGCCCGTCATCGGCGCGGTGGTGGTGCAGGTCCTCGCCACAGGCGGGGCAGGTGTCACGCACCTTCAGATAGCCGCGCAGGATCGGGCCCGCGCCGCAGGCCGGGCAACGCCCGCGCCAGCCGCGCATGATCGCCTGGCCGCTGGGCCGTTCCGCGTCGGGCAGGGCGGTGGAAAGACTGGGCATCTGTTTTGGGTCCCGGAACAAGTCCGCTTCTCGGCGGCGAGGCTCCTTCCTTAGCGCCACCGGTCGCCGATGTTGAGGGGTCAGAAGGTCATTGCGTCCCGATGTCGCAAAATCCGCCCTTCGGTGCGACGGAACCTGCGGCCTGCGGCGTAGAACCTGCGTGAAGACCGCGGACAACCGCCGCGGACCCCATGCAGGAGAATGACATGACCAACACCCGCATCCTCGGCCTTTCGGCACTGGTGGCCGCCATGGCCACTGTCGGTTTCGCGCAGATGCCCTCCGATGGCCCCCGTGGCCACGGCAGCTTAGCGATGCCCGCCTTCGAGGCGCTGGACACCGATGGCGACGGCCGCATCACCCGTGAGGAGATGCAGGCGCAGCGCGCGGCCCGGGTCGCGGCGCTGGACGCCGACGGCGATGGCAAGATCACGCTTGAGGAACTCAAGGCCCATCACATGCGCCAGGCTGAGGACCGCGCCGAACGCATGGCGCGGCGGATGATCGAGTCGATGGACAGTGACGGCGACGGCGCGCTGAGCGCCGCCGAACTTGCCGCCGGGCCCGCCCCGATGATGGCCATGTTCGACCGGATCGATACAGACGGCGACGGAGCCATTTCGAAGGACGAGGCCGAGGCGATGCGCAACCGCATGGCCGACCGCATGGAGCGGCGCGGCAAGTCGGATGAGCATCGCGGGCATGGCGCGCGCGACATGAAACACGGGAACTAAGGCGGCGGGCGGCCCTTCGCGGAGCGATCCGCGAGGGCCGGCCGCGGGTTGCGGTGAATATGGGAAGCGGTACAGTCCGACGACATGAGATTGGCCCAGCAGAGGACCCTGCCCCCAGGCGAGGCAGAGGCGGACGCCGCGCTGTTGGCGCGCTACGCGCTGGGCGATGCCGGCGCGGCGCGCCAGCTTGCGGCGCGCCACCTGCCGCGGCTTTTGTCCTTTGCCGGGCGGATGCTGCAGGGCGATGGGTCCGAGGCCGAGGATGTGGCGCAGGAGGCGATGTTGCGGCTGTGGCGCGTCGCGCCCGACTGGCGGCCGGGTGAGGCGCAGGTCTCCACCTGGCTTTACCGCGTCGCCGCGAACCTGTGCACCGATCGGTTGCGGCGGCGCGGACGTCGCGGCCATGTCACGCTGGACGATGCCCCGGAGGCCGAGGATGGCGCGCCGGGGGCAGAGGCGCGGCTGATGGCGGGCGACCGGATGACCGCGCTGCAGGTGGCGCTGGACGCGCTGCCGGAACGGCAGCGGCAGGCGGTCGTCCTGCGCCACATCGAGGGGTTGTCGAACCCCGAGATCGCGGCCGTGATGGACACAGGCGTTGAGGCTGTGGAAAGTCTGACGGCGCGGGGACGGCGGGCGCTGTCGGCCCTGCTGGAAGGGCGGCGGGCCGAACTGGGATACGAGGACGGGGGCTGATGTGATGGGATCGGAAAGGGACATCGACGGGAGCGGGGATGCGGCGCTGGACGACCTGTTCGCCCGGGCACGCGCGGCGCGGCCGGTGGTGCCCGATGACCTGATGGCGCGAGTCATGGCGGATGCCGCGGCGGTGCCGCAGGCAGCGGATGCTACGGCCGGCTGGCCGCCGCAGGCACGCCCGGCGCGGTTCCGATCCCTCGGTGGTCTGCGGTCCGTGTTGCGGGCGTTGGCGGAGGTGTTTGGCGGGGCAGGCGCGCTTGCGGGCGTGGCGACGGCGGGTCTGGCGGGCATCTGGATCGGCCTTGCGTCACCTTCGCCGCTGGCAGCACTGGCGCCCGGCCTGTTGCCCGGTCTGCTGGGCGACGAGGCTGCGATGGACCTTGACCTGTTCCCCGATGTGGCCGGGTTCCTCGATCACGCGATCGAAGGCTAGGAGGCGAAGATGACGGATCCCACGAGCACGACCAGCCCCGCGCCCGCTGCGCGTCCTCCGGGGCGGTGGTTGCGCGTGGCGCTTGCGGTGTCGCTGGCATTGAACCTCGCGGTGGCAGGGGTGCTGTTGGGGGCATGGCTGCGCAAGGAGGCGCCGCGCGCGGTTGCAGTGCGCGACCTCGGCTTCGGCCCCTATGCCGCCGCCCTGACCGACGCCGACCGCACGGCTCTGCGGCGTGCCCTGATCGCGCGGGCGCCGGACCTGCGCGGGGCGCGCGCCGCGATGCGGGACGACATGGCGGAGGTGGCGGCGGCCCTGCGGGCCGAGCCCTTCGACGCCGGGGCGCTACGCATGGCAATGGATCGAGGGGCCGCGAGGACGACCGAGTTCATCGCCCTTGGCCGCACGCTTCTGGTCAACCACATCCAGTCGATGACGCCGGAGTCGCGCCTGGCTTTTGCAGAGCGGCTTGAACGTGGCGGGCGGGGAATGCCGAGGGAACGGCCCCGGCCCGACACGCGACCCTAAGCGGCCTCGCCCCTTATGGCTCTGCCGGTTCCGGTCCGCCGGGTCCGAGGCACCAAGAGGCCCCCGCACTCCGGCCCATGCTCCAGGCCCCCTGCGCCGCCCCGTGCCCCCCTGGCACCACCCGCCCCTGCCCTTGCCCAGTTCCTACCCCGGATCAAGGCGACGCGCCGGTTGCCCGCGGCCGGGTCATGCTGCGGGGCGGTTCACTGTCACCTGATTGCGGCCTGCCGATTTCGCGGTCCGCAGTGCCTGGTCCGCGCGGTCGAGGAGCGCCGCCAGAAAGTCAGGGCGCATCGCCTGTGCCGCATCGCCGCTGGCAAGCCCGATCGAGGCCGTGACACGCAGGCGCTGGCCCTGCGGCAACGCAATGCCACCTTCCTGCACCGCGGCGCACAGTCCCTCGGCCAGTGCGCAGGCCTCGGGCAGGGCGGTGTCGGGAAGGGCGACCAGGAACTCCTCGCCGCCGATGCGGGCCAGCAGGTCGCCGGGCCGCAGGCTTGCGCCAAGCCGCCGCGCCACCTCCACCAGCACGGCATCTCCGGCAGCATGTCCCCAGTCGTCATTGACGCGCTTGAACCGGTCCAGATCAAGGATCATCACCGACATCACCCCGCCGGTGTCGCGCAGCGCCGCGGCCATCGCCGCAAGCCCGCTGAGCGCATAGCGGCGGTTGTGCAGGCCGGTCAGCGGATCGGTGACCGCCAGTCGCAGACCGTCGCGCACCGAGGCGCGCAGCCGGTCCCCCGCGCGCTTGCGCGCCATCACCCGCGACAAGCGCAGCGCGACCTCGCGCGGGTCGGCTGCCGCGTCGATCACGTCGCTGGCCCCCAGATCAAAGGCCATCGGGTCCTGCGCGGCCCCCGACCCCTCGCGCAGCAGGCAAAAGGCTGCGTGCCGGGCCGATCCCCGGCTGAGAAGTTCCGCCACCAGACGCAGCCCGCCGCCCGCCGTGTCGAGGTCGCTGGCGATCACAAAGACATCGGGCGCCGCGCGCCCGGCACCCAGCCCGCCATCGGCCAGCGCATCGGAAGCTGTCAGCGTCGTGACCTGATCGGGCAGAAGCGCCGACAACTCGCGCCGCAGATGCAGCGCGGCCTCCATGCTCCGCATCACCAGCGTCACGCGGCCCGGCGGCGCAAAGCCCTGCGGTGCCTCGGCAAACCCCAGCGACTGCACAGGGGCGGCGTTGGCCCCCAGATCGGCCAGTGCCGCGCGATGCCGCAACAGGTTGCGCAAACGCGCCAGCAGCACACCCTCGCCCGGTTGGGTCAGCACGTCATCCGCCCCGGCGGCGAGCATCGCCAGAAGCGTCGGCTGGTCGGGCGCCGAAGCGATGCCGACCACCGGCGTGTCGGCAAGGGCGGGGATCGCGCGCAGCCGCCGCACCAAGTCTGCCGCAGCCGGGTCGTCCCGTTCCAGAAGCAGCAGGATCGCATGATGGCCACCGATGGCAGCCTGTCGCAGGGCCGTCGAGGCGTCGGGGGCGGTGGCAACCTCATAACAGGCGGTCCCCAGCCTCCCCTTCAGCACGATCCGCGCCGAAGCCGTTCCGCCGATCATCAGAACCCTGCCGACCATGGTATTCCAACTCGCATTCTTGCATCTCCACTTGTGCGGCGGATTGGTTAAGAAAGTCTTTCCGACTTGTGGCGAGCTTGCGCACGAGGCTGTGTGGATGCGGCCCGGCAGGGGCAAATCTAGGGAAAAACGCAATGAACAGGCAAGAAACCGCTGAAACCTTGGCCCTGCAGGTGCTGGCCTGGCTGGTCGGCCAGCCCGACACCCTCGGGGCCTTCCTGACCCTCACCGGCGCCTCGGCGGCCGATCTTGCGTGCGGGGCGCGCGATCCGGCGTTCCTGGGCGCGGTGATGGATTTCGTGCTGGCCGAGGATGAACGGGTGATCGACTGCGCCGCCGCGCTGGACTGCCCGCCCATGCGCATTGCCGAGGCGCGGGCGGGCCTGCCGGGGGGCGACCTGCCGCACTGGACCTGACCCCGCAGCCGCGATTGCCAAGCCGCGCCGCGGCGGCCATGGTGCGCGGGGCAGCGGAGAGGCGGCATGATCGAGGGAATCGTCTTTGACAAGGACGGCACGCTGTTTGATTTCCGCAAAAGCTGGGGCGGGTGGGCGACCGCCCTCCTGCGCGACCTCGCCCCGCAAGAGGACGAGCCTGCGGCGCTTGGCCGCGCCATTGGTTTCGATCCCCGAACCGGCGTTTTCGACCCTTCAAGCCCGGTGATCGCCGCAACCGCGCAGGAGATTGCCGAGGCGCTGGCCCCGCATCTGCCGGGCATGTCAGTGGCATCGTTGGTCGCGCGCATGAACGTGCTGGCCGAGGGCGCGCCGATGTCCCCGACTGTGCCGCTACATCCCGTCCTGTCGGGCCTGCGCGCGCGCGGCTTGCGGATCGGCCTTGCCACCAACGACACAGAGGCCCCGGCCCGCGCGCATCTGGCGGCGCATGGGATCACCGACCTGTTCGACTTCATCGCCGGATGTGACAGCGGACACGGCGCGAAGCCCGGGCCGGGCCAGCTTCTGGCCTTCTCGTCAGCCTTTGGACTTGCCCCGGCGCGGGTGCTCATGGTGGGCGACAGCCGCCATGACCTGATCGCGGGACGCGCGGCGGGGATGCGCCCGGTGGCGGTGCTGACCGGGATCGCCGCGGCAGAGGAACTGGCCCCGCTGGCCGAGGTGGTGCTGCCCGATATCGGGGCGCTTTCGGGCTGGCTGGACGGACAGATCCTGGGCTGAAAACGACCGATACCTGTCGGAAACCTTGCGGGCATGGCCTGCGTGTTGGGCCATCTTTCTGCGTATAGAACCCCGGAGGCCCGGAATGACCGAAGATGCAGGCCGCAAGCGCCGGGCGGGCGGACGCGCGGGCAACAAGATCCGCGCCGGTTCGGCCGTGATCGACCAGATGCCCTGGCGCATTCCGGTGAATCCAGATCGCCCCACCGAACCCCTGTCCCCCGAGGGGGTGGAGCGCATCCACCAGGGCGCCATGCGCATCCTGCGCGACATCGGCATCGAGATGCTGAACCCCGAGGCGGTCGCCATCCTGCAATCGGCAGGCTGCCTCGTGACCGGCCAGACCGTGCGGATGGACGAGGATTTCGTGATGGAGATGGTGGCCCGCGCGCCCTCCGAATTCACCATCACGCCGCGCAACCCCGACCGCCGCGTGGTCATGGGTGGCCGCCACATGCTGTTCGTCAACGTTTCTTCCCCCCCCAACGCATGGGATCTGGAGCGGGGCAAGCGGTCGGGCGATTTCGAGACGTTCAAGGAATTCATGAAGCTGACGCAGTATTTCAACTGCATCCACATCGCGGGCGGCTACCCGGTGGAACCGGTGGACATCCACGCGAGCGTGCGCCACCTGGATTGCCTTTATGAAAAGCTGACCCTGACCGACAAGGTGGTGCATGCCTACAGCCTGGGGCCCGAACGGGTCGAGGATGTGATGGAGATGACGCGGCTGGCGGCGGGCCTGTCGCATTCCGAATTCGACGCAAGCCCCCGGATGTACACCAACATCAATTCGGTCAGCCCGCTGAAGCATGACCTTCCGATGCTGGACGGCGCGATGCGGCTGGCGCGGCGCGGCCAGCCCACGGTTGTCACGCCCTTCACGCTGGCGGGCGCGATGGCCCCGGTGACCATGGCGGGCGCCGTGGCCCTGTCGATCGCCGAGGCGCTGTCGGCCATCGCCCTGATCGAATACATCCGCCCCGGCTGCCCCGTGGCCATCGGCACCTTCACGTCGAACGTGGACATGAAATCGGGGGCACCCGCCTTTGGCACGCCGGAATACATGCGCGCCACGCAGATGACCGGGCAACTCGCGCGCCGCTACGGCCTGCCCCTGCGGTCATCCGGTGTATGCGCGGCCAATGTGCCCGATGGCCAGGCGATGTGGGAAACCTCCAACAGCCTCTGGGCCGCCGTGCAGTCGGGCACCAACATGGTCTATCACGCGGCCGGTTGGCTGGAGGGCGGGCTGATCGCATCCCCCGAGAAATTCGTGATGGACTGCGAGATGTTGCAGATGATCCAGCGCTATTTCGAAGAGGTGGTCTTTGCCACCAAGGAAGAGGACATCGCGCTTGATGCCATCGCAGAGGTGGGGCCGGGCGGACATTATTTCGGCTGCGCCCATACCCAGGCGCGCTACCAGACCGCGTTCTATGCGCCCTTCGTCAGCGACTGGCGAAACTACGAGGCGTGGCAAGCGGATGGATCGACATGGACGCCAGAGCGGGCGCATCGCATCTACAAGGCGATCCTGGCCGAATTCGAGGCCCCGCCAATAAACCATGCGGCGCAGGAGGAGCTGACCCGCTTCGTTGCCCGGCGCAAGCAGGAGGGCGGCGCGCCCACCGACTTCTAGACCGCGCCGCCTGCGGAGATTCCGCATTTGTTAAGGTCATGTGACTAACCTGCTCGGGAATCGAGGGGGCGCGCGTCGCGATGCACGGACTTATCAACAGGGCGATACAGTGCTTTTTGCGCGACACCTACGGCGCGGATTTCTGGGCAACCGTCGCGCGCGAGGCGCGGCTGGGCCATGACGGGTTCGAACCCATGCTGACCTACGATCCCGCCGAAACCGACGCGATGATCGACGCCGCCTCCGCCTTGCTGCATCGCCCGCGCGAATCGCTGCTGGAAGATCTGGGAACCTATCTTGTCTCGCATCCCAATCTGGAACGCCTGCGGCGGCTCCTGCGATTCAGCGGTGTCACCTTCACCGACTTCCTGCAATCGCTTGAGGATCTTCCGGGGCGCGGCCGTCTCGCCTTGCCCGACCTCGACCTTCCCGTCCTCGAACTCACCGAAGAGGGCGCGGGCCAGTATCGGCTGACCTGCCGGTCCCCGGTCTCGGGGGCGGGGCATGTGGTCATGGGTCTCTTGCGCGCGATGGCCGATGACTACGGCGCACTCGCGCTTCTTGATCATCGCGGCGTGACGGCGCAGGGTGACGTGATCGGTGTGCAGCTTCTGGATACCCGGTTCTCCGAAGGGCGGCGGTTCGAACTTTCGGCCAGGGCGATTTAGGCGATGACGCCATCAAGGGGTTCAATGTCTCGACGGCACGCGGACTCGACCGGCCCCGAACCGGTGCAGGCGGACCAGGCGGCGATGGACGCGGGCAGGGCGCATGAGCGGCGCCAGGGTCTCGCAGCGCCGCACCGCCGCGCCGAGGGTGCTGCCCGCGGCGAGGGTGACGGCACCGCCATGCCGGGTGCCGCCTGCCTGCGCCCCGTCGATCTTGACCGCCTGATGCCGCTGCACCTTGTCGTGGATGAAAACGGCATCATCCTCGGGGCGGGTCCCACCCTGCGCAAGCTCTTCGGCGCCGGGGCGTCGGGTGACGCGGGCGCCGATGCGCTGACCGGCGCGAACCTGTTTGAAATGTTCGAGGTGCGGCGGCCCGGTGGCATCCGCACGGCTCGCGACCTCGCCCAGAGGACGGGGGAACGCCTGACCGTATTCGGCCGCAGGCCAGGGGGGCCGGGCTTGCGCGGGATCGCGCTGCCGATATGTGGCGCGGCGGGCACGGCGGGTCCCGCGTCCCGGTTGCTGTTGAACCTGTCGCTGGGGATCGGGGTGATCGACGCAGTGCGTGACCACGGGCTGACGGACGCGGATTTCGCGATCACCGACCTCGCCATGGAACTCCTCTATCTGGTCGAGGCGAAATCGGCGGTAATGGAAGAGCTGCGGGACCTGAACGAGCGGTTGCAGGGCGCCAAGCGCACCGCTGAAGCGCAGGCCCTGACCGACACATTGACCGGCCTGCGCAACCGCCGCGCACTCGACCTGACGCTGGCCGATCTGGTGGACCGCAGGCAACCCTTCGGGCTCATGCACATCGACCTTGACCACTTCAAGGCCGTGAACGACACGCTGGGACATGCCGCCGGCGACCATGTGCTGCGCGAGGTGGCCGCCGTCCTGATCAATGAAACGCGCAAGGGCGATCTGGTTGCCCGCGTGGGCGGTGACGAATTCGTGGTGGTCTTTCCGGGTCTGCCGGACACGGATGCCCTCTCGGGCATCGCCGAGCGGATGGTGATACGCCTAGGCAGGCCGGTCATGTTCGAGGGGCAACCCTGCCGGATTTCCGCGTCGATCGGCATCGCGCTCTCGACAGATTACGATGCCCTCTCGCCCGAGCGCATCCTGAGCGATGCCGATGCGGCGCTTTACGCCTCGAAACACGCCGGTCGCGGCAGGGCGGTGTTCCACATGCCCGTGCCGGGCGACGGCGAGGGCTCGGCACCGGCTGGGCGGGACGCGGCCGGATAGCGAGGCGGGCGACAGGGGCGTGAACTGCCGGGCGCGCCTTGGAGCGCGGAACCCCCTGGCCCGTGTGTTCCCTGACCCCTGACAGGTTCGGCAACCGGGGTTGTCGTCATACCGCCCTGTCGGTGCCTTCGGGCTGCACCGTCCGGCCAGCTGCGGCCGCGCGGCCGGAACCCGTTGTCGCGGCGGCGGAAACCTCGGCGCTGTCATGCATGGAGGACATGCCCCGCCGCCCCAAGGCCGCCCGCGGCGCCCGCGCCATGCCTCCTCTCAAGCCTGCGCTGCCGTTCATTACCCGACAGTCACGCCGCCTTGCGCCAGTGGCCGAGGCGCCACCGCGGGCCGCAGGCTCCGGCCGGTCACGACCCGGCTCCCGCCCCCCCCCCGGGGGTCAGCCGAACCGGCCGGGCGACAGGGCTGCGAGGATGTCGGCGGGCATCTCGGGCGCGCGTCCCCCGGCCAGGTCGGCCACCAGCCGCGCCGCGGCGGCGGCACTCTGGAACCCGTATCCACCCTGACCGGCCAGCCAGAAAAACCCGGAAACGCGCCGGTCGAACCCGATCACCGGCGCGCGGTCAGGCGAAAAGGTCCGCAATCCCGCCCAGTTGGCCAAAAGCCGCGTGACCGGTTCGGTCACCATCGCCTCATACCGCGCAAGCCCCTCGGCCAGCACCATGTCATCGGCCCAGGCGTCATGCGGTTCGTCCACCGGGTCCTCCTCGGCGGGCGATACGATCAGCGCGCCCGCGTCGGGCTTCATATACCACGTCTCGCCCGCGCAAAAGACCATCGGCCAGCGCGACACATCCATGCCTGCCGGAGCAGGCAGGCGCGCCATCGACCGCCGCAGCGGGGTAAACCCCAGCGGCGCCACCCCCGCCAACACCGCCACCCTGTCCGCCCAGGCCCCCGCCGCGTTCACCACCACGCGCGCGGCCGCCTCGCCCCCCGGCCAGTCCAGCCGCCAGCCGCCGCTGTCGCGCGCGATGCCTGTCACCCGCGCGCCCAGCACGATCCGTGCGCCCGCCGCCCGCGCCCGCCGCGCATACCCCTGCATCATCAGGTCGGTGTCGATGTCCCATGCGTGATCGGCATGGGCGGCATGGGCCACCGCCGCAGGGTTCAGGATCGGCACCATCGCACGCGCCTCGGCCACCGCCAGTGGCACCATCCCCATCGCCGCCACATCGGCGGCAAAGGCCGCATGGTCCCCTGCCCCCGCCACCACCATCAGCCCGCGCGGCGCCAGCAACCCCTGGATTGCATGATAGGCCGGCGCAGAGGCCAGAGACAGTGCCACCACCGCCCCGTTGCCATAGCGCGGCTCATAGAGCGCCGCCGACCGTCCCGAGGCATGGTGCCCCAGCGCCGCCTCCGCCTCCAGCAGGATCACCGACCCCAGCGCCGACAACTCCGCCGCGGCCGAGACCCCGGCGATCCCGCCGCCGATGATCGCGACATCGAACACGAACGTCCCCCCGCAGGCGCGCCGTCCTGCCTCTCCTTGACCAAATACCCCGGGGGTCCGGGGGCTGGCCCCCGGGGCCGCCACCCGCGCCGCACCCTGCCATGCAGGCGCTGCACCCTTCAACCCTGCTTGGTCCTGCCTCCACAGGCCGGACCGAAAGGGGGGCAGGTCTTCCCAGCCCCCCAAGACTGTTCAGTTCGGAATGTCGCCGGTGATCCCCTCGACATAGAAGTTCATGCCCGCCAGCGTGCCGTCATCGGCCACCTCGCCCGCGGCCAGCCAAGGCGTGCCGTCCTGCTTGTTCAGGGGCCCGGTGAACGGGTGATAGGTGCCCGCCGCAATGGCATCGCGCAGCGCCTCGGCCTCGGCCTTCACCTCGGCGGGGACCACATCGGTAATCTCCCCGATCTCGACCTCGCCCGCCGCGATCCCTTCCCAGGAGGCGGTCGACTCCCAGGTGCCGTCCAGCACCATGCCCACCCGCTTGACATAATAGGGGGCCCAGTTGTCGATGATCGACGACACGCGGGGGGAGGGCTTGTAGGCCGACATGTCCGACGCCTGCCCGAACCCGATCACGCCCGGCGTCTTGGCCGCCTCGGCCAGCGGAGCGGTCGAGTCGGTGTGTTGCAGGATCACGTCCACCCCCTGCTCGATCAGCGCCTTGGCCGCATCCGCCTCTTTCGCCGGATCGAACCAGGTATAGGCCCAGACCACCGACATGGTCACATCCGGGTTCACCTTCTTTGCGTGGATGAAGCTGGAGTTGATGCCCTGGATCACTTCGGGGATCGGGAAGGACGCGATATAGCCCAGCTTGTTCGACTTGGTCATCCGCCCGCCGATGGTGCCCATCACCGCGCGTCCCTCATAGAACCGCGCATCATAGACGGCGACATTCGGATGCTCGCGCTTGTAGCCGGTGGCATGTTCGAACTTCACATCCGGGAACTTGCCCGCCACGTCGTTGGTCGCATCCATGTAGCCGAAGGAGGTGGTGAAGATGATGTTGCAGCCCGAGAGCGCCATCTGCGTCAGCACCCGCTCGGCATCGGCCCCCTCGGGCACCGATTCCTGATAGGCCGTCTCCACCCGGTCGCCGTAGGCCGCTTCCACGGCCAAAAGGCCCTCGTGGTGCTGGAAGGTCCAGCCGCCATCGCCGATGGGTCCCACATAGACGAAACAGGCCTTCACCTTGTCCATCTGCGCCAGCGCAGGGCCCGCCGCCAGTGCCAGCCCCATGGCCACCCCGGCCATCAATGATCTGCGTTTCATGGTCAGTCTCCCGGTTGTGCGGGGCACTGCGGCCCCTGATTGGCCCCGCTCAGCGCGAGGCATGGAAATTCTTGCCCAAGGCGGCAGGCGCCGACATCGCCGCGCGGGTCTTGTCGGCCGACATGATCACCAGCACCAGAATGGTTATCAGGTATGGCGACATCGACAAGTATTCGACCGGAATCCGGGCACCCGCTGCCTGCAAATTCAGCTGCAGCACCGAGATGCCGCCAAAGAGGTAGGCCCCCACCAGCACTCGCCACGGCTTCCACGCGGCAAAGACCACGATGGCCAGCGCAATCCACCCCGCGCCTGCGGTGATGCCATCCGTCCATTGGGGCACCCGGATCAGGCTGAGGTAGGCCCCGCCCAGCCCCGCCATCGCCCCCCCGAACAGGATCGCCATCACCCGGATGCGGGTGACCTTGTATCCCAGCGCATGGGCGGCCTCATGGCTTTCCCCCACCGCACGCAGGATCAGGCCCATCCGGGTGAAGCGCAGCACCGCCCAGACCCCCGCCACCACGGCGATGGAGGCATAGACCATCGGATCATGGCGAAAGAGAACGCGCCCCAACACCGGAATGTCGGCCAGCACGCCGAAGGGCACCGCCCCCGTCGGCGGCGGCCTGATCCCCACATAGCCCTGCCCGATCAGGCTCGACAGCCCCAGCCCGAACAGCGTCAGCGCCAGCCCCGTCGCCACCTGATTGGCAAGCAGCACCTGCGTGAGCCCGGCAAAGACCAGCGCCAAGAGCATCGCTCCCCCCGCCCCCCCCAGAAATCCCAGGAACGGGCTGCCGGTGGCGACGGCCGTCACGAACCCGCAGACCGCCCCCATGATCATCATCCCCTCGACCCCGAGGTTCAGCACCCCCGCCTTTTCCGCCACCAGCTCGCCGATCGCCGCCAGCATGATCGGCACCGAGGCCGCCATCAGCGACGCCACCAGAACCGCAGGATTGATCCCCCCGAACACCTCCATCACCGCACCTTTCGCGCAAACAGGAACCGGACGCGGTAGTTCGACAACAGGTCCACCGCCAGCAAAAAGAACAGCAGCATCCCCTGGAACGCCTGGATCGCCGCCGCGGGCACCCGCAGGTTGGTCGCGGCCATCTCGCCCCCCACATAGGTCAGCGCCATCAACAGCCCCGCCAGCAGGATGCCGAACGGGTTGAGCCGCCCAAGGAAGGCCACGATGATCGCCGTGAACCCGTAACCGGAGGCAAAGTCGATGGAGATGCGCCCCGACGGCCCCGCCACCTCAAAGAGGCCCGCCATCCCCGCCAGCGCGCCCGAGATGCCCAGACAAAGCACCACGAGTGCCCCCGGATTGACCCCCGCGAACCGCGCCGCCCGGGGCGCCTGCCCCGCCAGCTTGATTTGGAACCCCAGCATGTGCCGCGCCAAAAGGACATAGGCCAGGATCACCGCGACAAAGGCCGCGACCACCCCCCAATGCATCCCCGTCCCCGCAATCAACTCCGGGTTCGATGCGGGCGGCCACCGCGCCAGGTTGCGCGAGCCCGGAAACCCCGCGCCGTCCGGGTTGCGCAAGAACCCGGTCGCGGCCTTCGACAGGATCGTCTGCGCCACATAGACCAGCATCAGCGATACGAGGATCTCGTTGGTGTTGAACCGCGTCTTCAGGATGGCCGGGATCATCGCCCAGGCCCAGCCGCCAAATGCCCCCGCCAGTACCATCAGCGGAAACACGAACCACCCGCCCGCGGGGTAGAAGGCCAGGCCCACGCCCGCCCCCACCACCGCGCCCATGATGTATTGCCCCTCCGCCCCGATGTTCCAGATGCCCGCCCGAAACCCCAGGCTCAGCCCCACCGCAATCAGGATCAAGGGCCCCGCCTTCACCAGCAATTGCCCCCGCAGATACCAGGCGAACTCTCCGAACAGCGGGTCCCAAAAGATCGTGCGGATCGCCACCACCGGGTCCTTGCCCAGAAGTGCGAACATGATCCCGCCCCCGATCATGGTCGCCACCACCGCCAGCACCGGCGTCGCCGCCTGCCAGAACCGGCTGGGCGAGGGCCGCTTTTCCAGGATCAGCATCCCCCGGCCCCCCCGGCTTCTTTCGTCCCAAAATATCCTCGGGGGGTGAGCGGCCCTGGGCCGCGAGGGGGGCAGACAGCCCCCCTTCCTGCCTCACGCATGATGCGCCACCTCCATCCCATGCGCGCCCCCCATCATCAGCCCGATCTCGTCGATGGTCAGCCCCGCCACGGCGCGCGGCGCGCTCAATCGCCCGCCGTTCAGCGCGGCAAACCTGTCCGCCACCTCCAGCAGCTCGTCCAGATCCTGACTGATCACCGCCACCGCCGCCCCCCCCGCCGCCCGGTCCAGGATCGCCTGCCGGATCGAGGCTGCGGCACTGGCGTCCACCCCCCAGGTCGGCTGGTTGATGACGATCACGCCGGGGGCCTGGCTCAGCTCGCGCCCCACCACGAATTTCTGAAGGTTCCCCCCCGACAGCGCACGCGCCGCCACCTGCACACCCGGTGTTCTCACATCGAACTCCGCCACGATCCCCCGCGCGAACCGCTCCACCGCGCCCCAGTCGATGAACCCCCGCCGCGCCAGCCCCATCCGCACCGCGCCCGACAACAGCGCATTTTCCACCAGGCTCATGTCCGGGGCCGCCGCATGGCCCAGCCGCTCTTCCGGTGCCGCCACCAGCCCCGCCGCCCGCCGCGCATTGGGGCCCAGGTGACCCATCTCCACCCCGTCGATGCGCACCGCCCCCGGCGCGCATCGCAACTCGCCCGACAGCGCCAGCAGCAACTCGTCCTGCCCGTTCCCGGCCACCCCCGCGATGCCCAGCACCTCGCCCCGCGCCACGCGGAACGCCACATCCTTCAAGGACGTGCCAAAAGGGATGGGCGAGGCCACCGAAAGCCCCGTCACCTCCAGCGCCACCGCCCCCGGCGGCTTCGCGCGCCGCTCGGGCGGGGTCAGCACCGCACCTACCATCAGCTCGGCCATCTCGCGCGCCGTCCGCTCGCGCGGGGTGCAGGTGGCGACCACCTTGCCCCGCCGCAGGATGGTCGCCGCATCGCACAGCGTGCGGATCTCCTCCAGCTTGTGACTGATATACAGGATCGCCGTGCCCTCGGCCGAGAGCTGGCGCAGCGTGCGGAACAGGATGTCCACCTCCTGCGGGGTCAGAACAGATGTCGGCTCGTCCATGATCAGCAGTTTCGGGTCCTGCAACAGGCAGCGGATGATCTCTACCCGCTGCCGCTCGCCCGCCGAAAGGTCGCCCACCATCCGCCCGGGGTCCAGCGGCAGGCCATATTCCGCGCTCACCGCCCTGATGCGGGCGGCAAGGTCGCGCATCGGTGGCGGGGTCTCCATCCCCAGCGCCACGTTCTCGGCCACGTTCAGCGCCTCGAACAGGCTGAAATGCTGAAACACCATCGCGACACCCGCCCGCCGCGCCTCGGCGGGCTGGCCCGGCGCATAGGGTGCCCCGCGAAACCGCATCGTGCCGGCATCGGGCTTGACCAGCCCATAGATCATCTTGACCAGCGTGGACTTGCCCGCGCCATTCTCGCCCAACAGGGCATGCACCTCGCCCGCACGGATGGAGAACGACACATCGCTGTTGGCCACCACGCCCGGATAGGCCTTGGTCACCCCCTCCACCGCCAGGAGTTCCCCCCGCGCTGCATCGCTCATCCCGCCACCTCCTGCCTTGCGGCCTCGGACCTGCCCGCCCGCAGGAAAGCCGCCGCCACCCCCACCGCAATCGCCTGCGGATGCTTGCCAAAGGCCGGATCGCCCATCGGGCAGGCGATCCGCGCCACCGCCTGCGGCGCGTGCCCCAGCGCCAGCAGGCGGCCCCGGAACCGCGCCCATTTGGTGGCCGAGCCAATCAGCCCCGCAGAGGCAAAGCCATGGCCAAGGAGGCGATGGCAAAGCTCCAGGTCCAGCGCATGACTGTAGGTCAGGATCAGATGCCCCGCCCCCACCGGGGCATGGGCCACCAGCCGCGCGGGGTCGGCGGCGGGCAGCAGGGTCACGCCATCTGGCACCACTGCCGGAAACCGGTCACACGCCACATCCACCCAGGTCACCGCGACACCGGGCAGCGGGGCCAGCACCGCCACCACAGCCCGGCCCACATGCCCCGCCCCCCAGACCCAGACCTCGCGCGCGGGCACCGCCACCGGCTCCGCCAGCCAGGCCTGCATCAGCATGACCCCCGGAACCTCGCCCCGCCCCCGCGCCCGGTCCAGCATCCGCGCCACGGCGAGCGGCATCGCGCTGCCGTCAAGGCTGCGGGCCACCACACCCGCCACGGCCTGCGGCACCGCGCTGAAAACTTCGGTCACCAGCACCACCGCCCCGCCGCAGCATTGCCCCAGCGCCGGGCCCAGCGGAACCCGGTCCACCCGTGCGCGTACAAGGGGCAGGGCGCCTCCCCTCCCCCTCGTGGGGAGGGGATGGGGGTGGGGGGCCGCCGCATCAGGCAACGAGCCGCCCTCATGCCCCGCGCCCGCGCCCCCCTCCCCATCCCTCCCCCACGAGGGGGGAGGGAGGTGCCCCGCCTCCCCGTCGCGCCCGCCGTCATCCGCCGCCAGCATCGCCCGCGCCCGCCGCGCCGCCTCCCATTCCAGCGCCCCGCCGCCGATGCTGCCCGACTGCCCTTCCGCCCAGACCAGCATCGCCGCCCCAGCCTCGCGCGGGCTCGATCCCTCATGCCCCGCGATCACCACCCGCGCCACCGGTCCATGCGCGGCAATCGCCGCCTGTAGGGCTTCCAGATCAAACATCGCCCTGCATCCGCCGCACCGCCGCCAGCACCCGCTCGGGTGTCGCGGGCGCGTCCAGGCCCGGATAGACCCGGCCATCCCCGCAGGCTGCCACCGCATCCGACAGCGCCATCAGCGCCGAGATGCCCAGCATCAGCGGCGGCTCTCCCACCGCCTTCGACTTGCCCACCGTGTCCTCGGCATTCGGCCGCCCCCAGAGCGCCACATTGAACACCCGCGGGCGGTCCGAACAGGCGGGGATCTTGTAGGTGCTGGGCGCATGGGTCGCGAGCCGCCCCTTGCCGTCCCACACAAGCTCCTCGGTCGTCAGCCAGCCTGCGCCCTGCACATAGGCCCCCTCCACCTGACCGATATCCAGCGCCGGGTTCAGGCTGGTGCCGGTGTCATGCAGGATGTCGGCGCGCAGGATGCGGTTCTCGCCCGTCAGCGTGTCGATCACCACCTCGGTCACCGCCGCCCCATAGGCGAAATAGTAGAACGGCCGCCCCGTCCCGCGCTTGCGGTCCCAGGTGATCTTGGGCGTGGCATAGAACCCGGTCGAGGACAGCGACACCCGCGCCTGATAGGCACTCAGCGCGGCTTCGGCAAAGCTGAGGTCCGCCCCCTTCACCCGCACCCGCCCGCCCGCGAACACCACCTCGCCGGGTTCCGCCTGATGCCTGCCCGCCAGATGCGCGGCCATGCGGTCGCGGATGATCACCGCCGCCTGGCGCGCCGCCATCCCGTTCAGGTCCGACCCCGAGCTTGCTGCGGTGGCGCTGGTGTTGGGCACCTTGGCGGTATCGGTGGCGGTGATCTTCACCTCGCCCGCCGTCAGGCCAAAGACCGCCGCCGTCACCTGCGCCACCTTCTGGTTCAGCCCCTGACCCATCTCGGTGCCGCCATGGTTCAGGATGACCGAGCCATCCTGATACACATGCACCAGCGCCCCCGCCTGGTTGAAGGCGGTCAGCGTGAAGCTGATCCCGAACTTCACCGGCGTCAGCGCGATCCCGCGTTTCAACAGTGGGCTCCGCGCGTTCCACGCCCGGATCTCCGCCCGCCGGGCCTGCAAATCCGAACTTCGCTCCAACTCCGCCACCAGCTCATGCCCGATGAAATCCTCCACCGGCATGCGATAGGGCGTTGTCTGAACCTCGCCCGCTTTCATCTCGGCCGAAATATCCTCGGGGGGTGTGTCCATTGGTTCGCCATTGGTCCAAGAACCAATGGACACGGGGGGGGCAGACAGCCCCCCCGCCGTGCCAGGGGCCGCGCGGTAGAAATTCAGGCGCCGCACCGCCAGCGGCTCGCGGCCCGTGGCATGGGCCACATGGTCCATCACCCGCTCGATCCCCACCATCCCCTGCGGCCCGCCAAAACCGCGAAAGGCGGTGGCGCTGCAGGTGTTGGTCCGCAGCCGGTGGCTTTCGATGCGGATATGGGGCAGCCAGTAGCAGTTGTCGGCATGCAGCATGGCGCGGTCGGCTACGGGCAGCGACAGGTCCTGGCTCCAGCCGCAGCGCATGAGGTGGGTGAACGCGAGGCCCAGCACCCGCCCCTCGGCATCCACGCCTGCGCGGTAGAGGATGCGCAGGTCGTGCCGCTTGCCGGTGATCACCATGTCGTCGTCGCGGTCATAGCGCATCCGCGCAGGCCGCCCCGTGCGCGCGGCCACCACTGCGCAGGCGATGGCCAATGCGTTGCCCTGGCTTTCCTTGCCGCCAAAGCCGCCGCCCATCCGCCGCGTCTCGACCCGCACGGCGCTCATGGGCAGGTGCAGCGCATGGGCCACCTTGTGCTGCACCTCGGTCGGGTGCTGGGTGGAGGAATGGATCAGCATGTCGCCCCCCTCCAGCGGGATGGCGGCGGCGACCTGGCCCTCCAGATAGAAATGCTCCTGCCCGCCCACCTCGAACGACCCCTCGACGGTGATCGGCGCCGCGGCGATGGCGGCCTCGGCCTCGCCCCGCGCCCAGATCACGGGGCCCGCCTCGAAGCGGCTGTTCGCGGCCAGCGCGTCATCGACGGTCAGCAGGGCCGGCCGCTCGGCATAGCTGATCCGCGCCTGACGCGCGGCTTTCCGCGCCGCCAGATGGCTGTCCGCGACCACAAGGAACACGGGCTGGCCCACATAATGGACGGTGCCGGTGGCCAGCAGCGGCTCATCCTGCACCGAGGGGCTGCAATCGGGCATATGGGCGAAATCCTCCGCCGCCAGCACCATCACCACACCCCGCGCCGCGCGCACCGCCGAAAGGTCCATCGCCGTGATGTCGCCATGCGCGACGGAGGACAGGCCGAACGCGAGATGCAGCGCATTTGCGGGCAGGGGCAGGTCATCGACGTAACGCGCCTGCCCCGTCACATGCAGGGGGGCGGCATCATGGGGCAGGGGTTTGCCGATGCTCATGGCGCCACCTCCAGCACCGAGACGGGGGTGCCCGCGAGATCATGCCAGTAGCGGGTCAGCATGTTGGCCGCGGTGGTCAGACGATATTCGGCACTGGCGCGCATGTCCGACAGCGGGGTGAAATCCCGGGCGAAAGCGGCGCGGGCGGCGCTGATCGTGGCCTGAGTCCAAGGCTGGCCGATAAGCGCGGCCTCGACATGCGCCGCGCGCTTGGGGATGCCCGCCATGCCGCCAAAGGCGATGCGGGCGGCGGTGACGGTGCCTTGCGTCAAGGTGACGTTGAAACCGCCGCAGACGGCCGAGATGTCCTGGTCGAAACGCTTGGACAGCTTGTAGCAGCGCAGGGCGGGGGCATGGGCGGGGATCGTCACAGCCTCGACGAACTCGCCTGGGCGGCGGTCCTGCTTGCGGTAGTCGAGAAAGAAATCCTCCAGCGCCATCTCGCGCCGTGCCGCGCCCTGACGCAGATGCAGCCTTGCCCCTAGTGCGATCAGCGCGGGCGGGCCGTCGCCGATGGGCGAGCCATTGGCGATGTTGCCGCCGATGGTGGCGGCGTTGCGCACCTGCACCGACGCATAGCGGCGCAGCAGTTCGGCAAAGGACGGGTGCAGGGGCCTCATCGCCGCCCACAGGTCCGAGATCGTGACCATGGCCCCGATGCGCAGATGCGCGCCGTCATGGTCGATCCGGGCCATGTCGGTGCAGCCCCTGAGGAAGGCCACGGGCGCAAGGTCGCGCAGTTGCTTGGTGACCCAGAGGCCGACATCGGTGGCGCCCGCGATCAGGGTTCCCTCCGGATGGGCCTGATACCACGCGGCCAGTTCGTCGGCGTCTCGCGGGGTGGCGAGGCCGGGGGCTGCCTGCCCCCGGGCCCCCGGGGATATTTCGGCCAAGATGAAAGGCGAAGGTGTCAGCCAGTCGGGGACCGGGGCGGGTTCGGCGGCATGTGCGGCGCGGATGATGGGGGCGTAGCCGGTGCAGCGGCAGAGGTTGCCCGCAAGCTGGTCGTCGTGGTCGGTGCGGCCCTGCAGGTGGGCGGCGGCCATGGCGACCACGAAGCCGGGCGTGCAGAACCCGCATTGCGATCCGTGATGGTCGATCAGCGCCTGCTGGACCGGGTGCAGCGTGCCGTCGGGGGCGGCGATCCCCTCGACCGTGCGGATGGCGCAGCCGTCGATCTGGGGCAGGAACAGGAGGCAGGCATTGAGCGTGCGGGTGCCCGCGGCATCGGTGACCATGACCGTGCAGGCGCCGCAGTCGCCCTCGTTGCACCCTTCCTTGGTGCCGGTCAGGCCGCGATCCTCGCGCAGCCAGTCCAGCAGGGTTCGCATCGGCGGCTGATCCGTGACGCGGACCGGCGCGCCGTTCAAAAGAAACGCGACCTCTGACATGTTGTAACCTGCCGCGTTACTCCCTGATCGTCCGTCCCCCCTCCGATGCGGCGTAAGAGGGGGGCGGTGCCGTTATATCGGCTTTTGTCCATCAAGCATCGGGTGGGGGCCATGTGGCAAGGGGTGTTTGCGCTGGGGAACGCACAGCAGTTTCGGGATTTGCCAAAGAATGGGGCAGGGATTGCGGGTGGCCGCCCGTTCGCTAGGCTGAGGGCATGAGCATCCTCTATGTCCCCCCCCGATTCATCCACCTGCGCGTCCACACCGAATATTCGCTGCTGGAAGGTGCCGTGCCGGTGAAAAAGCTGGTGGGCCTGTGTGCCGAGGCGGGGATGCCTGCGGTGGCTGTGACCGATAGCAACAACATGTTCGCGGCGCTGGAGTTTTCGACGCTGTCGATGGCCGCCGGGGTTCAGCCGATCATCGGCTGCCAGATCAGCCTGGCGCATGACCCCGCGCAGCCGGGCGAGCGGGCGCGGCTGCCGGCGCCCGTCGTCCTTCTGGCGCAGGACGAGGCGGGGTATCTGAACCTGATGAAGCTGAACTCCTGTCTCTACATCGGCAAGGCGGGGCAGGTGCCCCAGGTGACCCTTGCGGAGATGGCGGCGCATGCCGCGGGTCTGATCTGTCTGACCGGGGGGGCGGAGGGGCCGCTGGGGCGGCTTATCCAGGCGGGACAGGGGGCCAAGGCGCGGGCGCTGGCGGAGCGACTGGCGAGCCTGTTTCCGGGGCGCCTTTATGTCGAGTTGCAGCGCCATCCCGGCGACGGGGGGGTGTTGCCGGAAGCAGAGCGCGCGACCGAGGGGCCGATGATCGACCTCGCCTACGATCTGGGCCTTCCGCTGGTGGCCACGAACGATGTGCATTTCCCCAAACCCGCGATGTATCTGGCCCATGACGCGATGCTGTGCATTGCCGAGGGCGCCTACGTCGACCAGCAGGCCCCGCGCCGCCGCCTGACGCCCGCGCATCACTTCGCCTCCGAGGCCGAGATGTGCGCGCTGTTCGCCGACCTTCCCGAGGCGCTGGAGACCACGGTGGAAATCGCGCGCCGCTGCGCCTTTGCCGCCAGGAAACGCGCGCCGATCCTGCCGCGCTTTGCCGAGGACGAGGTGGAGGAGTTGCGCCGCCAGGCCCGCGCGGGGTTGGCCGACCGGCTGGCGGTCATTCCCCATGCCGTGCCGGTGGCGGAGTATGAGGCGCGGCTGGACTTCGAGCTGGGCATCATCGAGCAGATGGGGTTTCCGGGCTATTTCCTGATCGTGGCCGATTTCATCAAATGGGCCAAGGGGCAGGGCATCCCGGTGGGCCCGGGCCGGGGGTCGGGGGCGGGCAGCCTGGTCGCCTATGCGCTGACCATCACCGACCTCGATCCGCTGCGCTATGGCCTCTTGTTCGAGCGGTTCCTGAACCCCGAGCGGGTCTCGATGCCCGACTTCGACATCGACTTCTGCATGGACCGGCGCGAGGAGGTCATCGCTTACGTCCAGAACCGCTATGGCCGCGACAGGGTGGGGCAGATCATCACCTTTGGCGCGCTTTTGTCCAAGGCGGCGGTGCGCGATGTGGGCCGCGTGCTGCAACTGCCCTATGGCCAAGTGGACCGGCTGTCGAAGATGATCCCGGTCGAGGGGGTGAAGCCCGTCAGCATTACCAAGGCCCTGGCCGATGAGCCGCGCCTGCGCGAGGCGGCGAAGGAAGAGGTCGTGGGCCGCCTTCTGGACTATGCGCAGGCCATCGAGGGACTCTTGCGCAACGCCTCGACCCATGCCGCGGGCGTGGTCATCGGCGACCGCCCGCTGGACGAGCTGGTGCCTTTGTACCAGGATCCGCGCTCGGACATGCCCGCCACCCAGTTCAACATGAAATGGGTCGAGGCCGCGGGGCTGGTGAAGTTCGACTTTCTGGGGCTCAAGACGCTGACCGTGATCCAGAACGCGCTGGATCTGTTGCGCCAGCGCGGGGTTGAGGTGGACATCGGCCTGATCCCGCTGAACGACGCGAAAACCTATCAGCTTTATGCCAGCGCCCGCACGGTGGCCGTGTTCCAGGTGGAAAGCTCGGGCATGATGGACGCGCTGCGCCGGATGCGGCCCACCTGCATCGAGGATATCGTGGCCCTTGTGGCGCTCTACCGCCCCGGCCCGATGGAGAACATCCCCGTCTATTGCGAGGTGAAGAACGGGCTGCGGCCGCTGGAGTCCATCCACCCCTCGATCGACCACATCCTGAAGGAGACGCAAGGCATCATCGTCTATCAGGAACAGGTGATGGAGATCGCGCAGGTGATGGCGGGCTACAGCCTGGGCGGCGCCGACCTGTTGCGCCGCGCCATGGGCAAGAAGATCGCCGAGGAGATGGCCAGGGAGCGGCCCAAGTTCATCGCCGGGGCCACCGCCAACGGCGTGAGCAAGGAAAAGGCCGGCGAGGTGTTCGACCTGCTGGAGAAATTCGCGAACTACGGCTTCAACAAATCCCACGCCGCGGCCTATGCGGTGGTCAGCTACCAGACCGCCTGGCTCAAGGCCAACCACCCGGTCGAATTCATGGCCGCCGTGATGAACTGCGATATCCACCTGACCGACAAGCTCGCGATCTACAAACGCGAGGTGGACAGGATGGGGATCCCCGTCGTGGCGCCCTGCGTCAACGCCTCGCTCGCCACCTTCGGGGTGCGGGATGGCGCGCTGGTCTATGCCCTCGGTGCATTGAAAAACGTGGGCGTCGAGGCCATGCGCGCCATCGTGGCCGCGCGGGGCGACCAGCCCTTCGCCGATCTGCCCGACCTCGCCCGCCGGGTGGACCTGAAACGGCTGGGCAAACGCCCGCTGGAAATGCTGGCCCGCGCCGGGGCCTTTGACCGGCTGGAACCCAACCGCGCCCGCGTGTTCGAAGGGCTGGATGCGCTGGTGGCCTATTCGGCGGCGGTGCATGAGGCGAAATCCTCGGCCCAGGTCAGCCTCTTCGGCGAGGGCGGCGCAGATGTGCCCGTGCCGCGCCTTGCCTTCCGCGACGACTGGCTGCCCATCGAGCGGCTGGCGCAAGAGCATCAGGCCATCGGCTTTTACCTCTCCGGCCACCCGCTGGACGACTACATGCCCGCCCTGCGCCGGCGCGGCGTGCAGACGCTGGCCGAGGTGACGGCGGCGGCGCAGGGCGGGCCGGTGCTGGCGAAACTCGCGGGCTCGGTCTCGGCGCGTCAGGAAAAGAAATCGGCGCGCGGCAACCGCTTCGCCTTCGTCAGCCTGTCCGACCCGACCGGCCTTTACGAGGTCACCGTGTTCTCCGACACGCTGGAGGCCGCGCGCGCCTTTCTGGAACCGGGCATGAACGTGGTCCTGACGGTCGAGGCCACGCCCGAGGGTGACGGCGTGAAACTGCTGGCGCGCGGGGCGCAGCCCATTGACGCGGTGGCGGATGAGGCGGCGGGCGCAGGCGTGCGCATCCACCTCGCCCGGGCCGAGGCCGCGTCGGGGGTTGCGGCCCTTCTCGCGCGGGTGGCGGCGGATGGCGCGCGCAAGGCCCGCGCCCCCGTGCGCATCTGCGTCGCGGTGGACGGACGCGAGGTGGATCTCGTCTTGCCGCAGGATTATGCCGTGACGCCGCAGGTGAAGGGCGCGCTGCGCGCGGTTGCCGGCGTGGCGATGATAGAAGAAATTTAGCGCGACGCGGGACCCGACAAGTCCATTCATAAAACTGTCACGCATCCGTTGCATATCCGTCGCGCGCGCTCGCTACGCCCGTCGCCGCGGGTGCGGTTCCGTGCCCCTCTGCGAATCCAGATGGAGACTCCCATGTCCAGGATGAAACTCACCGCCTCGGTGCTGGCGATTGCCGCCGTGTCGGCCACCGCCGCCGCCGCGCGCGATCAGATCCGCGTGACCGGCTCTTCGACCGTGTTCCCCTATTCCCAGGCTGTTGCCGAAGAATTCGCCAACCAGACCGGCGCGCCCGCGCCCATCGTCGAATCGGTTGGCACCGGCGGCGGCTTCCAGGCCTTCTGCCAGGGCATCGGCGTGGCCCACCCCGACCTGACCGGCGCCTCGCGCGCGATCAAAAAGTCGGAATACGATCTCTGCGTGTCGAACGGCGTGACCGACATCTCCGAAGCGCTGATCGGCAACGACGGCCTGTCGATGTCGGTGTCGCGCGCCAACACCTTCGACTGGGACATGACCCTGGGCGAGATGTATCTGGCTCTGGCCGCTCAGGTTCCGGTTGGCGGCGAGTGGAAAGACAACCCCTACAAGATGTGGAACGAGATCAACCCGGCGTTCCCCGCCGTCGCGATCACCGTGTACGGCCCCCCGCCCACCTCGGGCACCCGTGACGCCTGGGTCGAGATCGCGATGCACAAGGGCTGCAAACAGCTCGGCTACGTGAAGGAAGGCAAGTTCGACTCCAAGTGGGTCAACGAGAACTGCTCGCGCATGCGCACCGACGGCCCGTTCATCGAAGCCGGCGAGAACGACAACCTGATCGTGCAGCAGCTGAACGCCAACCCGAACGCCATGGGCATCTTCGGCTACTCGTTCCTTTACGAGAACCTGGACCAGCTGAAGGGCGTGAAGTTCGACGGAATCGAGCCGAACTTCGACACCATCGCCGCCTACAGCTACGAAGTGTCGCGTCCGCTCTACTTCTACGTCAAGAACGCGCACCGCGGCGTGATCCCGAACCTGCAGGAATTCATCGAGGAATACATGTCCGATGACGCCCTGAAGGCCGGCGGCTACCTGGCCGAGCGCGGCATGACCCCGCTGCCGGAAGCGATGATGAAGGAATACCAGGCCAGCGTCATCGCGGGCAAGAACATCGAAGCCCCGACCAACTGATGCTGATGTGATCCGATGTGCCGCCCGAACCCTCGGGCGGCACATCACCCCGTGAGGCCAACAAGATCTGGAACCCGAAGCGGCCATGACCTCGATTGCATTCTTCATCCTCTTTGCGGTTGTCGTGCTCGGCTACGTGCTGAACCGCGCCGCGGCCAACCAGCTGCGCGACAAGGGCTTCCGCCTGCATTCGCTGGCCAGCTTCCACGGGCTCTATGCGGCGCTGATGGTCCTGGTGCCCACGCTGGTCTTTCTGATCCTGTGGCAGTTGTTTCAAGGCACGGTAATCGACCGGATGACGATGGCGGGCCTTCCGCCCGGGGTGGTGGACCGCAGCGATGTGGGTGCCACGCAGCTGATCCTGTCCGAGATCAAGCAGATTGCCGGTGGCCGCATTTTCGGCAGCCCCGAACCCTGGAAGGTCGCGGCGGCCGAGCGGATGACCGGACTGCGCTCCACGGCATCCACGCTGATGGTCGCTTTGACCGTCATTCTTTCCGGCGGCCTCGCGTTCTTTTCGTGGCGCCGCGTCGCGCCGGAGTTCCGCGCGCGCCAGGGCGCCGAAGGCATCGTTTCGGGCCTGATGATCTTTTGCTCGACCGTGGCGATCTTCACCACCATCGGCATCATCGGCTCGCTGGTGTTTGAAACCTACAAGTTCTTTTCGCTCGTGCCCTGGTACGAGTTCCTGTTCGGCACGAAATGGGAACCGCAGATCCCCCTGCGCGCGGACCAGATTGCAGCCGCAGGCGCGTTCGGCTGGCTGCCGGTGCTGCTGGGCACGCTGGTCATCTCGACCGTGGCCATGTTCATCTCGATCCCGGTCGGCCTGATGTCGGCGATCTACCTCAACGAATTCGCCTCCAGCGGGTTTCGCAAGGTCGCCAAGCCGATCCTGGAAATCCTCGCGGGGATCCCGACGGTGGTTTACGGGTTCTTCGCCGTCCTGACCATCGCGCCGGCCTTGCGGGGGTTCGGGGAATATTCGGGCCTGCCGATCGCGCCGAACACGGCCATGGCGGCGGGCATCGTGATGGGGGTCATGCTGATCCCCTTCATCTCGTCCTTCGCCGATGACGCGCTCTCCGCCGTGCCGCGCAGCTTGCGTGACGGCTCGCTGGCGCTGGGGGCCACCCGCGCCGAGACGGTGCTGAAGGTTCTGTTCCCCGCCGCCATCCCCGGCATCGTCGGCGGTGTGCTGCTGGCCGTCAGCCGTGCCATCGGTGAGACGATGATCGTGGTGATGGCCGCGGGCCTGATCGCGAAGATGACGATCAACCCACTTGACTCGGTGACCACCGTGACGGTGCAGATCGTCACGCTGCTGATCGGCGACAGCTCGTTCGACAACCCCAAGACCCTCGCGGCCTTTGCGCTTGGCATGATGCTGTTCGTGGTGACGCTGGGGATCAACGTGCTGGCGCTGCGCATCGTGCGCAAATACCGCGAAATCTACGATTGAGGACGATGCACATGACCGACGCGACCTCCTCTCCTGACGCCTCTGCCGCGGGCAAGATCGACTGGACCTCGGCCGAGATCGGCAAGCGCGTGAAATCGCGCAACGGCTCCGAGGCCCGGCTGAAATACATCGGCCTTGCCGCCATCGGCTTTGCCTTCGCGATGCTGGCGACCCTTCTGGGGTCGCTGATCCTGACCGGGCGGCATGCCTTTACCCAGACCCACGTGACGCTGGACGTGACCTTCAGCCCCGATTTCATCAACCCCGACAACCTCGCGCGCTCCAACTACCGGGGCCTGATGCAGGCGTCGGTCGCGGCCTCGCTGCCCGGTCTGGCCGAGGATGAACAGCGCAAGGCCGTGGGTGTCCTGTCCAACGCGGCGCAGTTCACCGCGCGCGACCGGATCGTGGCTGACCCTTCGCTTCTGGGAAAGACGATCAAGCTGAACGTGCCCACCTCCGACCCCTTCGACCAGCTTGCCAAGGGCCTGATCGACCGCGATACCCCCGAACAGTTCCGCCGCCTGAAGAACGACGAGATCGCGATCTTTGACCGCATGATCGCCGATGGCCGCGTGACCAAGCCCCTGAACACCGCCCTCATCAACAACGCCGACTCGCGCTTTCCCGAACTCGCGGGCCTGCGCGGCGCCATCGTGGGGTCGTTCTGGGCCCTTCTGACCTGTTTTGTCCTTGCCTTCCCGATCGGCATCGGTGCGGCGGTGTATCTTGAGGAATTCGCGCCGAAGAACAAGATGAGCGATTTCATCGAGGTGAACATCAACAACCTTGCCGCCGTGCCGTCGGTGGTGTTCGGCCTCCTCGGCCTTGCGGTGTTCGTCGGCGCCTTCGGCATGGGCCGCTCGGTCCCGTTGGTCGGCGGCATGGTGCTGGCGCTGATGACGCTGCCCACCATCATCATCGCCACCCGCGCGGCGCTCAAGGCCGTGCCGCCCTCGATCCGCGAGGCGGCGCTTGGCGTGGGCGCGTCGAAACAGCAGGTGGTGTTCCAGCACGTCCTGCCGCTGGCGATGCCCGGCATCCTGACCGGGACGATCATCGGTCTGGCGCAGGCGCTGGGGGAAACCGCGCCGCTGCTGCTGATCGGGATGAACGCCTTTGTCACCGCGGCACCGTCCAGCCCCTTCGACGCCTCGACCGCGCTGCCGACCCAGATCTTCATCTGGGCCGACAGCCCCGAACGCGGCTTTACCAGCCGCACCTCGGCCGCCATTCTGGTGCTGCTGGGCTTTCTTGTGATGATGAACGCCGTCGCCATCTATCTGCGCAACAGGTTTGAGCGGAAGTGGTAAGGTCAGGAGAATACGTCATGAACGACATGCGAATTGCGGAAAGAGACGTGGACAGCCATCAAGCCAAGATCACGGCACGCGGCGTTCAGGTGCATTACGGCACGACCCACGCGCTCAAGGACGTCGATGTCGATATCCTCGACAAGACCGTCACCGCCTTCATCGGTCCCTCGGGTTGCGGCAAATCCACCTTCCTGCGCTGCCTGAACCGGATGAACGACACGGTGGCCTCGGCCCGCGTGGACGGCACGATCCTGATCGACGGCCAGGACATCTATGACCGCCAGGTGGACCCGGTGCAGCTGCGTGCCAAGGTCGGGATGGTGTTCCAGAAACCGAACCCCTTCCCCAAGTCGATCTATGACAACGTGTCCTACGGCCCCAAGATCCACGGGATCACCCGCAACAAGGCCGAGCTGGATGCCATCGTCGAAAGCTCGCTGAAGAAGGCCGCGCTGTGGAACGAGGTCAAGGACCGGCTCGACAGCCCCGGCACCGGCCTTTCCGGCGGCCAGCAACAGCGCCTGTGCATCGCCCGCGCCATCGCCACCTCGCCCGAGGTGCTCTTGATGGACGAACCCTGCTCGGCGCTCGACCCCATCGCCACGGCGCAGGTCGAAGAGCTGATCGATGAGCTGCGGTCGTCCTTCTCGGTCGTGATCGTGACCCACTCGATGCAGCAGGCGGCCCGCGTGTCGCAGCGCACGGCCTTCTTCCACCTCGGCAATCTGGTGGAATACGGCGAAACCGGCACGATCTTCACCAATCCCAAGGATCCGCGCACGGAATCCTACATCACCGGCCGCATCGGCTGATCGGAGTAGCCTGTCATGACGATGAACACAGAACCCCATATCATGGGCGTGTTTGACCGCGATCTTGAGGCGGTTCAGGCGATGATCATGAAGATGGGCGGCCTTGTCGAGGCGGCCATCCTGTCCGCCGCGCAGGCGCTGGAAACCCGCGACGAGGAACTGGCCGACAAGGTGCAACGCGGCGATGCCGCCATCGACGCGCTGGAGGAGCAGGTGAACGCCGAATGCGCCCGCCTGATCGCCCTGCGTGCGCCCACGGCCTCGGACCTGCGCACCGTGCTGACGGTGATGAAGATCGCGGCGGGCCTGGAACGCTGCGGCGACTATGCCAAGAACCTGGCAAAACGCTCCACCGTGCTGGCGCAGATGGCGCCCATCGGGTCCTCGGCCGGGTCGATCCGGCGCATGGCCAAGTCGGTCGAACAGCTTTTGAAAGACGCGCTCGATGCCTATATCTCGCGCGATGCCGAACTCGCCGCCGACGTTCGCCTGCGCGACAAGGAGGTTGACCAGATGTATAACGCGCTCTTCCGCGAATTCCTCACGCACATGATGGAAGACCCGCGCAACATCACCGCCTGCATGCATCTGCACTTCATTGCCAAGAACATCGAGCGTGTGGGAGACCATGCGACGGGCATTGCCGAACAGGTGATCTATCTCGTGACGGGCACCCTCCCCGCCGAGCAACGGCCGAAGGGTGACTTGACCTCCTTCGAAAAAGGGGTCTGAAAGGACGGACATGGCAGGAAACGAACAACCGACGGTCCTCGTCGTCGAAGATGAAAGCGCGCAGCGCGAGGTGCTGGCCTACAATCTGGAGGCCGAGGGCTTCCGGGTAGCCAGCGCCGAGAATGGCGAAGAGGCGCTGATCCTTGTCGATGAGGTCTCGCCCGACATCATCGTGCTGGACTGGATGCTGCCGAATGTGTCCGGTATCGAGGTTTGCCGCAGGCTCAAGGCCCGAGCCGACACCCGGCATGTGCCGATCATCATGCTGTCCGCGCGATCTGAAGAGGTGGACCGCGTGCGCGGCCTTGAAACCGGGGCCGATGACTATGTGATCAAACCCTATTCGGTCGTCGAACTCATGGCCCGCGTGCGCACCCAGCTGCGCCGGGTGCGGCCCTCGACCGTGGGCATGGTGCTGGAGTTCGCCGACATCCGGCTGGACCCCGAAAGCCACAAGGTCTTTCGCGGCACGGACACACTGAAACTCGGCCCCACCGAGTTCCGCCTGCTGACCACCTTCATGGAGAAACCCGGCCGTGTCTGGAGCCGCGAGCAGCTTCTGGATCGCGTCTGGGGCCGCGACATCTATGTCGATACCCGCACCGTGGACGTCCACATCGGCCGTCTGCGCAAGGCGCTTTGCGCCTATGGCGGCGACGATCCGCTGCGCACCGTGCGCGGCGCGGGCTACGCGCTCGGCTGACCGGTCAGACAGGGGACGCAGTGCAAGTCCACCTTGCCGGTTTGATCCCCGGCACAGCCTCCCCCGTCACCGAAGGCCCCGCCCGCGCCGAAATTTCCTAACGAAAGGTTGACGCGGGCAGGTCAAGCCCTTGATTTGTCACGGTCAGAAGCGTGTCCCACCGTGGGACAGACCCGGATCACCCAAGGTGCGCCCGAAAATGCGCGATGGTCCGATCCCAGGCCAGCTTGGCCGCAGCCTCGTCATAGCGGGGCGTCGAATCGTTGTGGAACCCGTGGTTGGTGCCCGGATAGATGTGCGCCTCGTAGGGCACCCCCGCCGCCTTCAGCGCCGCCTCGAACGCAGGCCAACCCTCGTTGATCCGCGTGTCCAGCTCGGCATAATGAAACAGCAGCGGCGCCCGGATCCGCGCCGCATCCTCGGGGCGCGGCTGGCGGCCATAGAACGGCACCGCCGCCCCCAGCCCCTCGAAAGCAACCGCCGCCGCCCCGGCCACCCCCCCGCCATAGCAGAACCCGGTGATCCCCACCCGCCCTGTCGAGGCCTCATGCGTGAACAGCCACTCCACCGCCGCCAGGAAATCGTTCATCAGCCTGGTGCCATCCACCGTGGCCTGCAACTCCCGTCCCTTGTCGTCATTGCCCGGATAACCGCCCACCGACGACAACCCGTCCGGCGCCAGAGCCAGGAACCCGTCCTTCGCAACCCGCCGCGCCACATCCTCGACATAGGGGTTCAGCCCCCGGTTCTCATGCACCACCACAACCGCAGGCCAAGGCCCGTCCCCCGCCGGACGCACCATATAGGCCCGCACCTCGCCATGCCCGTCGGGCGAGGGGTAGGTCACATATTCCGCCACGATAGCCGGGTCAGCGAAACTTACCTGCTGCGCCAGCGCATAATCCGGCCGCATCATGTTCAAGAGCGCCACCGCGGTCAGCCCGCCGATGGCAAACCTGCCTGCCCGCTCAAGAAACTCCCTCTTCGTGATGCGCCCGTGTGCGTAGAAATCGTAAAGCTCCAAAAGCTCGGGGTGAAAATCTTTCGCCGTCAGCCGTCCTGATGCCTGATTGCCGTCCATCCTGTCGCCCTCCGCGCCGCCCTCACCGAAATCCTAACCCACCCGAGCGAGATTTCCTCATCCCCTCCGCCCACAATCGCGTGAGTCCCGCGCGCCACAGGTGCCACCCCCTCATCTGGGGCCCGCGCAATCCGGCCTATGCAACAGATCGGTCCCGATCTATGGTCTTGTGGCTGACCGGGGGAAACACCCCGGCGCTTGAGGCAGGCACGACGAACAACAGGGGAGGGGGCCAATGCGCTGCCCGTTCTGCGGAAATATCGACACCCAGGTCAAGGACTCGCGTCCGGCCGAGGATCACGTCTCGATCCGGCGCCGCCGGTTCTGCCCCGCCTGCGGAGGACGCTTCACGACTTATGAGCGGGTGCAGCTGCGCGACCTCGTGGTGATCAAATCCTCCGGCAAGCGCGAGGATTTCGACCGCACCAAGCTTGAGCGCTCCATCCGCATCGCCATGCAGAAGCGTCCCATCGACCCCGAGCGGATCGACCAGATGATCTCCGGCATCGTGCGGCGACTGGAAAGCATGGGTGAAACCGACATCCCCTCCAAGGTGATCGGCGAGATCGTGATGGAAAGCCTCGCGCGGATCGACACGGTGGCCTATGTGCGCTTTGCCAGCGTTTACAAGAACTTCCAGGCCGCTGACGACTTCGACCGTTTCGTCAGCGAACTTCGGCCGAACAGCCCCGCTGAAGAGTGACCGACGCGGATCACATGGCCCATGCCCTGCGCCTCGCCGGGCGGGGCCTCGGGCGCACCTGGCCCAACCCGGCCGTGGGCTGCGTGATCCTGCGCGATGGCAGTGTCCTCGGGCGCGGCTGGACCCAGCCGGGCGGCCGGCCCCATGCCGAAACCATGGCGCTTGGGCAGGCGGGCGATGCCAGCGGCGCCACGGCCTATGTCACACTGGAACCTTGCGCCCATCACGGCCGGACGCCGCCCTGCGCCGAGGCGCTGATTGCCGCCCGCGTGGCGCGGGTGGTTACCGCCACCACCGACCCCGACCCCCGCGTCTCGGGGCGCGGCCATGCCATGCTGCGCGCGACAGGGATCGCGGTGACCGAAGGCATCCTGCGCCCCGAGGCGGAACGCCTCAACGCAGGCTTTCTGTCCCGCATCCGCCATGGCACCCCGCATGTGACGCTGAAACTGGCCGTGTCGCTCGATGGCCGCATCGCCAATGCGGCAGGCGCCTCGAAATGGATCACCGGCCCCGCCGCCCGCGCTCGCGTCCATGCGCTGCGCGCGGCGCATGATGCGGTGATGGTGGGCATCGGCACGGCCCTTGCCGATGATCCCGACCTGACCGTGCGCGACCTCGGCATCACCCACCAGCCCGTCCGCATCGTGCTGGACAGCCAGCTTCGCCTGCCCCCCGAAGGCCGCCTCGCCCGCAGCGCCCGGACCGTGCCGGTCTGGCTCGTCCATGCCGACACCGCCCCGCTGCCTGCCGCCCTTGCCGCCACAGGCATCACGGGTATCCCCTGCAGCACCGACCCGGCAGGCCGGATCGAGCTTCGGGACGCCCTCGCCCGGCTCGCGGCCCGGGGCCTCACACGCATCTTCTGCGAAGGCGGGGCCGGGGTCGCGGCATCGCTTCTGGCAGGCCAGCATGTCGGCGACGTCATCACCTTCACCGCAGGCCATGTCTTCGGCGCGCAGGGCACCCCCGCCCTTGGCCCGCTCCCCGGCAGCCTGGTCCTGCCTCCGCCCGGCTTCTCCCTTTTCCAGGCGGAACCGGTGGGCCCCGACCTGATGCATGTCTGGCGCCCGCAACGGCCCCAAACCCTCATTCCCGATGGATCAAATATCCTCGGGGGGTGAGGCCGCAGGCCGAGGGGGGCGGACAGCCGCCCTTGCCCCCCTCTGAGGGCTACCGCCTCACCAATGTCCGACGCTGGCGCGGCTGGCCCAGGGTTCGGCCGGCGCCAGCGCCTCGCCTGCCTGCAACAACTCCACCGAGATGTTGTCGGGGCTGCGCACAAAGGCCATGCGCCCGTCGCGCGGGGGGCGGTTGATCGTCACGCCGTTCGCCTCCAGATGCGCGCAGGTGGCATAGATGTCATCCACAGCATAGGCCAGATGCCCGAAATGTCGGCTGTCCGAGGGCAGGCCCTCGTCGCCGTCCCAGTTCCAGGTCAGCTCTACCGGGCAGTCCGGCTGGCCGGGCGGCGCCATGAAGACCAGCGTGAACCGCCCGCCCTCGTTGTCATAGCGCCGCGTCTCCTCCAGCCCCAGGAGCTTCCAGAACGCGATGGATGTGTCCAGGTCCAGCACCCGGACCATGGTGTGAAGATATCGGATGGTCATTGTGTCTCCGGTCATGATCTGCGCATCAGCTTCATCCATACCACGCGGGACGGCTGCCACCACCCGCGTTGTCAGAACCGCGACGCCACGCCCACCGTCAGCGCCAGCGTGCGCGTATCGAACCGGCTGACGTTCGACTGAACCCGTTCGCCCTCCAGCGCGATCCGGGGCGCGTATCCCATCATCGAAAGCGACGGCAAGGTGGCCTCGACCGTCAGGCCAAGCGTGCGGTCCTGCCGCCCGTCGGTCAGCCCGATCGGGCCCAGCGTATAGAAATCATGACCGCGCCACCCGGCACTCGCCCGCAGCGTGATCTCGGCCCCGGCGAGCGGTTGCACGGGTGTCCATGCGACCTCGACCCCGGCGGCCCTGAAGGTGGCATTGGCGTTGCTTCCGCTCACGTCGCGAAAGGATGCCCCGAACATCACGCGCCCGCCCCCTGCCATGTGCCGCCCGCCATCCAGCCGCAGCACGGCCGCGTCAATCTGCCCGCCGCTGCGCCATTGCCGCTCGCCCGTCAGACCGACGCGCAAGGCGGCATCGGCGCGTGTGATCAACGGATAGTCCACCCCGACCCGCAGATGCGGCCCCAGCGCCGCGCCCCCAAACCAGCTGCGCCCGCCGCCAAAGGTCAACCGGACGGGCCGCGCCTGCGGCAAGGCGGCCCAGTCCAGCGCCAGCGCCGCCTCCACCGTCGAGAAATCGAAATCCGACCCGCGCGCCTCCGGGGCCAGCGCCCGCGCCTCGGACGACAGCTGGTTGGCGGTCGAATACAGGCGCAGGCTGGCCTCGGCCCGGTGCCGCGGACCCGGCGGCAGTTTCCATGCCAGCCGTACCTGCGCACTGCCGCGAACGCCTGACAGGGCCTGCGCCGCACCGGACAGGCTGCCGATGGGCAAAGTGCCGTTGACCGTCAGGCTGTCACCGCTCGCCCCCCCGTTCAGGTTCGACGTCGGCGTCACTGCAAGGTCTATCTTCCACGAAAAGCGGCGCTGTGCGGCGATGCGGCGGTGATCTTCGGCCGTGCGCGACACGGCGGCGGCATCGGGGGCCACGTCCACCGCCCGGCGCAGCCAGAGCTGCGCCATTTCCGGCTTGCCCTCGCTCAGCGCCGCTCGCGCTGTGTGGCGCGCGATCTCGTAGCGCAAAAGCGGCGCTCCCTTTGCCGCCGCCCATGCGGCCCGGCCAGCCGCGCGCCCCCGCGCCGGATCGCCCAGGGCCGGGGCCGTCGCCGTCACGATCAACAGCGCCCGGGGATCGTTCGGGTCCGCTTCCAGCAGCCGCACCGCCAGGGCGCGGGCCAGCGCGTGATCCCCCGCCGCATAGGCGTCGCGCGCAAGGATCTGCGCCTGCGCCGTCGTCAGGGTGACGACGCGCGGTGGGGTCGGTTCGGGCTGCGCCACGGTCGCGGCAAACAGCCCCAGGGCCACAAGGGACGCCGCCCGCCCGACGCGAAAGGTCACTGCAACGCGCAGAGCGGCCCTGCACCCGACTCGCCACAGCGGGGCAGGGCAAAGCCACCATATTCCCAGACCGTGTTCACGCCACGGATGGGGTTGATGACGATCGCCCCGGCCACGTCGGTTGCCCCGGCTCCGGCAAAGATGCCGCCGTATTGCCCGGCGGCCTGGGGCAGTGATCCCGCAGGCGCCGGCGGGTCGCCCGCTAGAAACGCCTCGCCCAGAAACCTGCCGTCGGCCTCGATGCGCGTGGCCTGCAGCTGCACGCTTTCCAGTTGCAGCAGGACCGCGTTGGAATCGTCGATGACCACCCGGTTGGTGATTCCGCCATCCACACGGTTGTCGGCGAAGCTTGCGTTCACAAGGACATCGCCCGTCACGCGATAGGGCAGTGTCGGCTGAAACGCCGACGGCAGGCCGGGCGTCGTGGCACCCCCCGGAACAAAGACACCCGCATAGCTGCCCGTATAGCTGAACAATCCCGTTGCAGGCCGCGTGAACGTGTCGATCACCGCCGTCCTGGAATAGGAATTGCCCCCGAAATGGATGCCGAACTGCCCACCATCCGACACACCCGCCGCGACGGCCTGGCTTGACCCTATCGCGACCATCGCCAGATGCGACCGTGTCAGCCCCGTCTCCTGCCACGAATAGGCCTGGTATCCGGGCACATCAAGATCGGTCCGGCGGTTGTAGGCAATGGCGACGGGCGTGGCGTCGATGCCATCCAGCGTCACGGTGAGCGTTTGCGCCGTCGGGTTGAAGGCGATCGCCTTCAGGGCCCTCGCGATCTCGGGGTGGGTGGATTCCTGGCTGGGGTCCGGTGTGCCCCCACCTCCGCCACCTCCGCCGCCTCCGCCCCCGCCGCCGCCCTCGGCCACAAAGGGATTCCCGTCGCATGCCGCAAGCAGCAACAGCGCCAGGGGCGCGATCATCATCATTTTCATGGGCACTGCTCGCCACGTTGTTGTCGTTTTGCGGGCAGGCTGCCGACCTGCGCGGAATCTGTCAATCATTTCCGCGCTCTCTGCGGCGACCTTGAAGTGGATGATGCAGGAATGTCGCGCGCCCTTGCCCGCCCCGCCCGCCATGTCGTAGTCTGGCGCCATATCCCCCCAACATCTAGCCGGAGGCGCCCATGCTTACCCCCGAACAGGCCGCCGAGATCGCGGCGCAGCGCGCCACGCCCCGCCCCACCCTGCGCGCCGTCTCCGAAGGGATGGAGGCGCATCTTTACGTCCCCCATCCCGTGCTCGACCACGGCTTTGTCCGGGTGATCGACTATATGGGCGACGACGCCGCCATCGTGCAGGCCGCCCGCGTGTCCTATGGCGCGGGCACCAAGCACGTGCAGAACGACGAGGGGCTGATCCGCTATCTGATGCGGCACTGGCACTCCACCCCGTTCGAGATGTGCGAGATCAAGCTGCACGTCAAACTGCCGGTCTTTGTGGCGCGCCAGTGGATCCGCCACCGCACCGCGAACGTGAACGAATACTCCGCCCGCTACTCGATCCTCGACCGCGAATTCTACATCCCCGCACCCGAGCAACTGGCCGCCCAGTCCACCGTCAACAACCAGGGCCGGGGCGAGGTGCTGGGGGGCGAGGAGGCCGCGCGGGTGCTCGCCTTGCTGAAATCCGACGCGGCGCAGATGTATGACCACTATACCGAGATGCTGGGGCAGGAGGGGCAGCAGGGCCTTGCCCGCGAATTGGCGCGGATGAACCTGCCGATGAACATCTACACCCAATGGTATTGGAAGGTGGACCTGCACAACCTCTTCCACTTCCTGCGCCTGCGCGCCGATACCCACGCCCAGTATGAAATCCGCGTCTATGCCAAGGCGATCGCCGCTTGCGTAAAGGACTGGGTGCCTTTGGCATATGGCGCGTTCGAGGATTACCGGATGGGCGGGGTATCGCTCAGCGCCAAGGCGGTTGACGTGTTGAAGCGGAGGCTGAAGGGAGAGGTTGTGGGGCAGGCGGAGTCAGGCATGAGCAAGGGCGAATGGCGGGAGTTCGAGGGGGTTTGGGGGTGAGGGGACATGACAAAAGATGCTGACAGCGAAGAGCGTTCGGAAACAGTATTCAAAGCTTCGATTTCGGAAATGGCAAGGAACTTAGCAGAAATCGGCAATTTCGTGATTAAAGCGACAGTCACTATCTATGGCGCAGGTGTGGCAGGTCTATTGTTTGCAACACCCGGACTGATTGAACATGGTTGTTTTTCGAGCAAGTCGGCGCAGATCAGCTTTCTGATTATTGTGTTTTCAATTGTTCTCGGTGTTTTCTTTTCCTTGCGCGTTGCTGCGCGTGCTCATATTGATCTCTATCGCGCGTTTGAACGGCGGGGCGAGGCTTCCATGTCTGGATCAACCGAAAAGGCTGCCGGATGTGGCCAATTCTCTTACATTGTCGGGTCATGCGTTCCTGCTGCGTCGGCCCCAGTCATGCATGCGTTGTCCGTTGTATTCTGGGTGTCGATTTCATTTGGCTTCGGGGTCGCCGTTTTTGTGTTTTCGTCCGACTGCTTTTCCGCCCCGTCTTAACAAACCATGAATCCCCCCACCCCAACCTCTTGATTTTCCTCACACCAGAACCTGTCCCACCGTGGGACATTCCTCCGGCGCGCCCTATCTCCCTCCCAAAGGAGAACGCCCATGTCCCTCATCGTCCTCTACCTCGCCTCCGCCGTCACCTTCCTGGTCCTCGACGCGATCATGCTGATCACTGTGATGAAGCCCCTCTTCGCCCGCCACATCGGCCCCCTGATGCTCGACGACATCCGCCTCACCGCCGCCGCGGCCTTCTACCTCGCCTACGTTGCGGGAATGGTCTATCTGGTGGGTGCGCCCGCCCTGCGTGACGGCACCTCCGTCCTGATCCCAGCAGCGATCCTCGGCGCGATGGCTTACGGCACCTACGAATTCACCAGCTACGCCATCATGCGCGACTGGCACCCCTCGATGGTGGCGGCGGATGTGACCTGGGGTGCGGTGCTGACTGCGGTGTCGGCCTGGGTGGGGGTTGCCGCCGCGCGGGCGGTGGGGTGACTTTGCCGCCGCCGGACGCTAAAGCGGGTTGACCCAACGGGAGACGATGATGATCCTCTACGGCATCTCCACCTGCGACACCTGCAAGCGGGCGATCAAGACGCTGACGGCGGCGGGCAAGGAGGTCACATTCCGCGACATCCGCGCCGCTCCGCTGAGCGAGGCCGAGATCGACCGGCTGGTGGGTGAGTTCGGCGACCGGCTGATCAACCGCCAGTCCACTACCTACCGCGCCTTCAGTGATTTCCTCAAGGCGTCGGATCCCGAGGCGCAGATCGCGGCACAGCCGACCGTGATGAAACGCCCGGTTATCGAAACGGATGGCCGGTTTTGGCTGGGCTGGGACGCCGCGACCGAAGCCGCCCTGGCCGCGTGATCAGAGCAGCCGCAGGTCGCCGGCCGACTGCTTTCCGTCGCGGCCAGACTGCAGCTCATATCCGATCTTCTGGTTGTCGTTCAGGGCCTTGAGGCCCGCCCGTTCAACCGCCGAGATATGGACGAACACGTCCTTGCCACCGTCATCCGGCGCGATGAAGCCATAACCCTTGGTCGCGTTGAACCACTTCACGGTGCCGGTCGGCATTCCCCGCTTCTCCCATCCTTGTTTGCGCCCGGCGCGATTGCCTGCCGCGTATGCCGCCGGGCCAAGATGTCCTGCGCCTGCCATGCAGCCCGTATCGGACACCGCAGCCCGTCACCATATCGTGAAGTCTGCCAAAGACGCCTGAAAAATCAAGTTGCTTGTGCGCGACGGCGCAAGACCCCATCTGCTGACAGCCATCCCCCACCCATCGTCACGAGGATCAGGAGGACCGCGACCCAAAGCGTGCGCTGGTCGAGGATCAACGCATCGGAAACCCGGTCGAACCACCGGCCCAGGGTCGCGGAATTGACCGAATGGCCCACGATGTCGGTCACGCTTTGCACCACGACAAAGCCGATCATCCCGAGTGCCGCAAGACGCGTCGCAAGGCCGATCACGATGAGAAGCGGAAGGATGAACTCCGCCCAGGTTCCCGCCACGACCACTGCCCAGTGAAACAGGCCCAGTTGCGAGATGTCATAGCCCGCCGCCGCGACCGCGCGCGGGAAAATCTGGACATAGGCTCCTTGCGACGGCAGAAACAGACCGGTCACCCCAGGGCCGACCTTGGTGACGGCCGAGGCCCAGAAATACATCAACAATACCGCGGCGAAGATCAGCCGCGCCAGCAGCGGCATCAGGCCGGGTGCCAGTTCGGACAGGCGGTCTGCGATCTGGTCGTGCAGCAAAACCAGGCGCTTCATATGGTGCTCTCCTGAATGTCGATGATGGCCGCATTGGCCATCAATAGGCCGATCGTCCCGTTCAGATCATGCCGCTCTCCGGCCGCGAGAGCGGCTTCGGCCAGCGTCCGGCCTGCCAGCAATGCGGCCACGAAGTCGCCACCGCCCGGAGGCAGGAGGCGGGGAACCGGGTCAAACGCGGACCGGAGGATCAGCACGTCCTCGGCCCCCGCGGCGGGTGGGGGGCCGTTCAGCGTGTTGGCCGTCCAGATGCCATGGATCGGCCACGCGGAACGGACCAGCCGGACCGGTGGCGCGAAGCGCAGCCTTGCACCGGCAAGACGTGCGGGGGCCAGTGCGGCCACATCGGCGACTGAAATGGGCCGGGCGTCCGCCGCGTGGTAAGAAGTGCGCATGGCAAGCTCCAGGCGCGCCATATCGGGCAGGTAGGAAAGCTTCGCGACCGGCGGAAACCAGGCCAGAAACGCGGGTAGGTCATCGCCATAATCCGACAGGACCGGGCCTTTCGGAGGATGCATGCGCAGGAACTCCCCGGCCATCGCGCGAAAGAACTCGGCCCCCACCAGGGCGCGCACCACGGGAAATCCGGTTTCAAGCGCCTCCGTCAGGCTGACAATAACGTTGTTGCGGTATACCGCAAAGCGGCGGCCTGCGGGGCGCCCCTTCGGGTCGGTCAGGCCGTCGGGCACTGGGCGGGCGGGGTCGAGCAGGGCGGCGGCGAAGGCGTCGTTCATCCGGCATGTTCCAGGAGGGCTGCGGCGCGTGCCGCCTCAGCCGCCAGCACGGACCAGGTGGGCACGTCGTTGTCCCATTCGATCAGGGTAGGCCGGGGGCCGCCCCGCCGGATCGTTTCGGCATAGAGCGCCCAGACCGGATCAGCCACCTCTTGCCCATGGCTGTCGATCAGCAGGGGAGCGCCGTGGTCATCGGCATCTGTCGCATGGCCGCCGAGATGGATCTCGCCCACCAGATGCAGGGGGAATCGGCGAAGATAGTCTGTGGGGTCAAAGCCCTGGTTGATGGCCGACACGAACACGTTATTCACGTCGAGAAGCAACCCGCAGCCTGTGCGCGTGGCGATGGCCGACAGGAACGCGACCTCGTCCATCTCGGTCTCTGCAAAGGCAAGGTAGGTCGAGGGGTTCTCCAGCATCATCCGCCGCCCCAGCCGTTCCTGCACACGGTCGATGTGGTCGCTGACGCGGTCCAGAGTCGCGCGGGTATAGGGCAGCGGGAGCAGGTCATTCAGGAAAGTTTGGTCGTGGCTGGACCAAGCCAGATGCTCCGAAAAGCTTGCCGGTTGCAGCCAGTCGCACAGGTGGCGCAGGCGCGCGAGATGGGCATCGTCCAGCGGCCCCTCGCCGCCGATCGAAAGGCCCACGCCATGCACTGAAATGGGAAAGCGCGCGGAAAGGTCGCGCAACTGCGCAATGGGCCGTCCGCCAGCACCCATGTAGTTTTCTGCATGTATCTCCAGCCATTCAATCGACGAACATGCTGTGGACAGATCGGAAAAATGCTGTGCCTTGAATCCGACGCCCGGACGGTTGGGCAGGCTTTGATGGGTCCGGTCAAGCATGGCGGTCTCCGTCGGGATGTCCCCTCCGGCCCCCGGCGGGCCGGAGGGGAAGGCGCAGGTCAGCCGGTCGGCAGGTCGCGGGTCAGCTCTTCCAGGCTGCCCATGCGGCCGTCGGGCAGGCTCATCGTGGTGCAGGTGCCGGCGGGCACGAGCGTCCAGGCGTTGCCCTGATAATCAACCTTCGAGGTGCCCGCGCAGGTAGTGCCGGGGCCGGCCGCACAGTCATTCTTGCCGGCGAGCGAAACACCAAAGCACTTTTCTTGCGCCTGAGCTTCGACCGAGGTCGCGATGTTGCCAGCGAAAGCTGCGGCGAGCGCGCCGGCGATGGCGAGGGTGGTATAGTTCTGGGCCATGTTGGTCTCCCTGAGAAGGCTTTGATCGCGGGGTGCGATGAAACATCTCTAGGGCGTCAAAGCGCTGTGCGGCCACTCACAAGAAATTCGGCTCACATCCGCGTGCGGGCTGTAACCTTTGCCAATACACAGGTTTTTTCGACAATGCTCGGCCGATTTGGTAAGATTTCTGCCCTGGATCGCGGTGTTGTGCGCAATGTTTCAGCGCAGGTCAGGCGGGCGCGCCTCATCGCCCAAGGCCTTGGCAGCCTCGGCCAGCGACATTGTTTCAACGCGCGCCTCGCCAAGGCGGCGGATTGAAACAGTCCGGTTCTGCACCTCCTGCAGGCCGAGCGCCAGAATCGCGGGCACCTTTCCAAGCGAGTGCTCGCGAACCTTGTAGTTGATCTTTTCGTTGCGGATATCGGCCTCGGCCCGCACGCCCGCCGCCTTCAGCGCGGTGACCACCTCGGCCACATAGGGATCGGCATCCGAGACTATCGAGGCCACCACCACCTGCCGCGGCGCCAGCCAGAAGGGCAGCTTGCCTGCATGGCTCTCGATCAGGATGCCGATGAACCGCTCGAACGACCCCAGGCAGGCGCGGTGGAGCATCACGGGTCGATGCTTCAATCCGTCCTCGGCGATGTAGCTGGCGTCCAGCCGTTCGGGCAGCACGAAATCCACCTGATGCGTGCCGCATTGCCAGTCGCGGCCGATGGCATCGGTCAGCACGAACTCCAGCTTGGGGCCGTAAAAGGCCCCTTCGCCCGGATTCAGGATGAAATCATGCCCCGCCGCGCGCGTTGCATTGGCAAGGGCGGCCTCGGCCTTATCCCAGGTCTCGTCGCTGCCAGCGCGCTGGTCGGGGCGGGTGGAGAACTTGATCTTGAACGCTTCGAACCCGAGGTCGCGATAGACGGCGGTCAGGAAGGCGATGAATTTCTTGGTCTCCGTCTCGATCTGATCCTCGCGGCAGAAGATATGCGCATCGTCCTGGGTGAAGCCGCGCACGCGCATGATGCCATGCAGGGCGCCCGAGGGTTCATACCGGTTGCAGGACCCGAACTCGGCCATCCGCAGCGGCAGGTCGCGGTAGGATTTCAGGCCCACGTTGAAAATCTGCACATGGCAGGGGCAGTTCATGGGCTTGAGCGCGTTGATCGTCTTTTCGCGTGCATGCTCCTCGTCAACCTCAACGATGAACATGTTGTCCTGATAGTTTGCCCAGTGGCCGGATTTTTCCCAAAGCACGCGGTTCACCACCTGCGGCGTGTTCACCTCGACATAGCCGTCGGCATCCTGACGGCGGCGCATGTAGTCCTGAAGGGTCGTGTAGATGCGCCAGCCGTTGGGGTGCCAGAACACCTGGCCCGGTGCCTCTTCCTGCATGTGGAAAAGGTCCATCTCGCGGCCCAGCTTGCGGTGGTCGCGTTTCGCGGCCTCTTCCAGCATGGTCAGATGGGCCTTGAGATCGTCGCGGTTACGGAAGGCCACGCCATAGATGCGCTGCAGCATGGGGCGCGTGCTGTCGCCAAGCCAATAGGCCCCTGCCACGCTGGTCAGCTTGAACGCATCGGCGGGCACCTGGCCGGTATGTTGCAAATGTGGACCCCGGCAAAGGTCCTGCCAGGGACCATGCCAATACATCCGCAGGTCTTCGCCTTCGGGGATGCGCTGGATAAGTTCGATTTTGTAAGGCTCTCCCGCCGCCTCGTAATGCGCGATTGCGCGGGCGCGATCCCAGATCTCGGTGCGGACGGGATCGCGGGCGTTGATGATTTGCTTCATCTGCGCCTCGATCCGGCCCAGATCCTCGGGCGTGAAAGGCTCGGCCCGGTCGAAGTCGTAGAACCACCCGTGATCGCGCACCGGGCCGATTGTGACGCGCACGTCGGGCCAGATGTCCTGCACCGCGCGGGCCATGATATGTGCCAGGTCGTGGCGGATGAGCTCCAGCGCCGGGCCTTCGTCCTTCATAGTGTGGATGGCGATCTGGGCGTCTTCGAGGATCGGCCAGGCCAAGTCCCAGTGCGCGCCGTTCACGCGGGCCGAGATTGCCGCCTTCGCAAGGCTCGGGGCGATGGCCGCAGCCACCTCGGCGGGGGTCACCCCGGCCGCGAAGCCTCGTGCATTGCCATCGGGAAAGGTCAGGGAAATCTGGGTCATGGCCAGAGGCTCCTCGTCGGTTCGGCGCCTACGGAACGCCCGGTTGCGGGTTAGTCCCGCGCCTGATGCGCGCGCGGGTTGGCATTGTCAACGGGGCCGGGGTAGAAGAGGCCATGCGCGACAGGATCACCACACCGCAGGGGCGGCAGATCGCCTTTCACCGCACGCCGGGCCAGGAGCCGGGCGTGGTATTCCTGGGCGGGTTCCGGTCGGACATGACCGGGACCAAGGCCATCTTCCTGGAGGATTGGGCGCGGGCGCGCGGGCGTGCCTACCTGCGCCTTGATTATTCGGGGCACGGCGCGTCGTCGGGGGAATTCGTGGATGGCTGCATCGGCGACTGGGCCGAGGATGCGCTGGTGGCGCTGGAGGCGCTGACCGAGGGGCCGCAGGTGCTGGTGGGGTCATCCATGGGCGGCTGGATCGCGCTTCTGGTCGCACGGGAGCGGGCTGAACGGGTGGCGGGCCTCGTGGGCATCGCGGCGGCGCCGGATTTTACCGAAGATCTGGTCTGGGCGCATATGCCGGCGGCAGAGCGCGCCATCCTGATTTCCGCAGGGCGTGTGGAGCGGCCATCGGCCTATTCCGATGCGGCCTATGTCTATACACGCCGCCTCATCGAGGATGGCCGCCGCCATCTTGTGCTGCGCGGGCCCCTGCCCCTGCCATTCCCGGTGCGGCTGTTGCAGGGCACGGCCGATGCGGATGTGCCTTTGGCGGTGGCGCTGCGGCTCCTCGACCATGCCACCGGCCCCGACATTCGCCTGACGCTGATGAAGGATGCCGATCACCGGATGTCGTCACCCGATGCGCTGCGCCTGATCGCGGACAGCATCGCCGAACTGCTGGAGCGCACCGATGCGAACATTGGGTAGATGGCTCGGTCGGCTGATCACCTTCCTTTTTCTGGTATCTGCTGCCATCTGGTTCCTTGCTCCACGCGAGACGATGGATGCCAGTTTGCGGTTTGACGCCACCGTGTTGCCGCAGGATCTGGATGGATGGCTTGCATCGCGTGAACGGGTAATTTCCGACATTACCCCAGGCGCGCAGAAACAGATCGTCTGGGCTGGCGCGCCAGGCGCGCGCACGCCGCTGGCGGTCATCTATATCCATGGTTTTTCCGCCACACTGCAGGAGGTGCGCCCCTTGCCCGACGAAGTGGCGCGCGGCCTGGGGGCCAACCTGTATTTTTCAAGGCTGGCAGGGCACGGCCGAACAGGGCAGGCGCTGGCCGAGGCCAGGCCCGAGGACTGGATGATCGACATGGCGGAGGCGCTCGCCATCGGGCGGCGGATCGGCGAGCGGGTGCTGGTCATCGGCACCTCGACAGGGGCAACACTTGCCAGCATTGCGCTGGTTGACCCGGCTGGGGCCGAAGGGGTGGCGGGGGCGGTGCTGATCTCGCCCAATTTCCGGCTGGCCTCGGCGGCAGGGGCGATCCTAGACCTGCCGCTGGCGCGGCACTGGGCACCGCTGGTGGCGGGGGCGGAGCGGTCTTTTGTCCCGCAGAGTGCCGAACATGCCCGTTGGTGGACCACGCGCTATCCGACGGTCGCGCTGTTTCCGATGGCCACGTTGATGCGCCACGCGAGGGGCTTGGATTTCGGGGCGACGCGCGTGCCGGTGCTGATCCTGCAATCGGATGGCGACCGGGTGGTGGATGCGGCGGAAACCGCGCGGGTGGCCTCCGCTTGGGGGGCACCGGCACGGCTTGTGGCGCCGGTGATGGGAGACCGCGACGATCCTTATTCCCATGTGATCGCGGGTGACATCCTGTCGCCCGGTCAGACGGGGCCGCTGGTTCAGGCGATCCTCGATTGGGCCGCCGGGCTGTGACCCGGCGCGCGGCAGGGCGGCAACACCCCATGCACCTCGCACAGCCGCGCTTTCCATCCCTGCGCCGGGGCGCTAGCAGTTGGTGCGCGGCATGTGGAGGCGCGTCCTGATGACCTATTGCGTGGGACTTCTCTTGAACGAGGGGATCGTGCTTCTGTCCGACACGCGTACCAACGCGGGCCTGGATAACATCGCAATCTACCGCAAGATGTTCGTGTTCGAGGAGCCGGGTGAGCGGGTGATCGCCATCCTTACCGCGGGCAGCTTGTCGGTGTCGCAGACGACGCTGGCGCGGTTGCGCGAGGCGATCGACGGGCCAGAGGCATCTCCCGAAACCTCGATCATGCTGGCCCCGACCATCCTGAAGGTGGCCGATATCATCGGCAACATGCTGGCCGAGGTGCGCCGCGAGATCGACGAGAAGATGTCGATGGCGCAGGGCGTGTCCGCCAGCATGATTGTGGCGGGGCAGCGGGCGGGCGGTGCGATGCGACTGTTCCTGATCTACCCCGAGGGGAATTTCATCGAGGCGACCGAGGACACGCCGTTCCTGCAGATCGGCGAGCACAAATACGGCAAGCCGATCCTTGACCGGGTTGTCAAACCCCAGACCAGCCTGTCTGACGCCAAGAAGGCGGTGCTGTTGTCAATGGATTCGACCCTGCGGTCGAACCTGTCGGTGGGGATGCCGCTGGACCTGGCGGTCATCGCGCGGGACGCCTGCCGGGTGACCGAGCGGCGGCGGATCGAGGCGGGCGACGAGGGGTTCCGCGCGATGTCCGAGGCCTGGAGCCGGGCGCTGCGCGAGGGGTTCTCGCAGATCACGCTGTGAGCATGCTGCGGCACGTGGCGGTCATGGAGCCGGTGCATCCCGATGCACTGTCCTGTTTGCGTGCGGCGCGCTGGGAGGTGGTGGGCGACCTTGCGGGGGCCTCGGCGGTGATACTGCGCACGCGGCGGGTCACGGCAGCGGAGCTTGCGGGCCTGGGGCTGGTGTCCAAGCATGGGGTGGGGGTGGACAACATCCCTCTGGAGGCAGCGCGTGGTGCGGGGGTCTGGGTGACCAACACGCCGGGGGCCAATGCGGCGGCGGTGGCGGAACAGGCGATGATGTTCCTGCTGGCGCTGGCCCGCGACCTTGACGGGCAGCGGGCGGGCCGCGTGGCTGGCGTGCGCGGGGTCGAGGGGATGCGGCTGGCGGTGCTGGGGTTCGGGGCCAGCGGGCAGAGGCTGGCGCGGCTTGCGGCGGCGTTCGGGATGGTGGTGACGGTCGTGGCGCGGGGGCGGGCAGACGCGGCGGGCTATGCGGTGGCGGATCTCGCGGGGGCGTTGGCGGGGGCGGATGCGCTCAGCCTGCATGTTCCACTGACCGACGCCACGCGCGGCATGATCGGGGCGGCGGAGTTGGCCGAGATGGCGCCAGGGGCGCTGGTGGTGAACTGCGCGCGGGGCGGTATTGTGGACGAGGCGGCCCTTGCGGCGGCGATTGCCTCGGGTCATCTGGCCGGGGCGGGGCTGGATGTGGCAGAAGTGGAGCCGATGCCGGTGGATCATCCCCTGCGGCGGCTGCCTGGGGTGATCGTGACGCCGCATGCGGCGGGGCTGGGTCAGGGGGCATTCCGGCGGATGGGGATGGAGGCGGCGCGCAATGTGATCGACTGGGGCGAGGGGCGATTGCGGCCCGGCGTAATCGTGGTGGCGGGGCGGTAACAAGGCCCATTCAAACCTTCATCCGGTCTTCGCTCTAGGCTGGTGTCAACGGCGCCCGCTTAGGCGGCAGCGAAATGCGCCGTGGCGGCGTCGAAGAATTGCGCGCGCCGGGCGGGGGTTTCCATCATCAACTCGTGTTCCGCACCCGGCACCGTCTCCAGCTTGCTACCCGGCCAACGGTCCATCACCGCGCGCACCGCGCGGGTGTCCACGATGCGCTCGTTGCTGCCTAGCATGGTGAGGCACGGCAGCGCGGGCAGCCTCTGCCGCGCCAGCCAGCGGCATTCGCCAAGCGCCGCATCCAGCCAGTGTAGCGACGGACCCGCGATGCTGAGCTCGGGCCGTGTGCGGATCTGCATGCCCATCCAGTCCCACATCCTGCGGTCGGTGGTCAGGGTGTTGTCCTCGAAGGGGGCGGCCAGCGGATAGGGAACGGGGCTGGTGGAGGGCGCGTAGCGCGCGCCGAGGCGGGCAGCGCGGGCGGCAGTGCCCACCACGCGGGCAATCGGGGCCATCACGGGCGACATGCGGATGCCCCACATCGGGGCGGAAAACACGGCTGCGCGCACCGGATAACCCTGCAGGACCGCGCGCAACGCGATGGCCCCGCCCATGGAATGGGACATCAGAAAGCGCGGTCCCGGCACCGCCAACCGGTCGGCAAGCTCCATCAGGGCAGCCAGATCGCGCTGATAGTCGGCGAACCGCCCGACATGGCCCATCATCGGATCGGGCAAAAGCCGGTCGGCAAGGCCCTGACCCCGGTTGTCGATGCAGAGCGTCGAAAAGCCGCGCGCGGCGAGGTCACCCGCGGCGCGGCCGTATTTCTCGATATATTCGGTGCGGCCGGGGACCAGGATCACCGTCCCCCGCGCGCCCCCCGGCCAGAAGGCCGCGCGAAGCCGTACCCCGTCATCCGCTCTCAGCCAGACGGCCCGCCCACCGGGCGGCCCATCGGCAAGGTCGTGATACAGGGGGGCAGCCTCGTCCAAGGGTCAGCTCAGCGCCGATCCGAGTTTCATCGCCATTCCCATGTTGCCATCGACCGACAGCTTTCCCTGCATGAAGGCGGCGGTCGGGTTCAGGTCGCCGTCCAGGATCGCCTTGAACACGTCGGCATCTGCCGAGAGCGTCACATCCGCCTCGTCGTCACCCTCGCGCACGCCTGCGCCGTCGATGATGATCGACCCTTCGCCAGCGATCACGAACTTGGCCACACCGTCAAAATCCCGCACTTTTTCGCCCAAGGCGGCCACTGCCGCTGCGATCACATCGCTCATGTCGCTCTCCTATCCGAGTTCCGATATCGTGTTCGCCGCCCTCTGGCAATTCGGCCGGCCTACGCTACACTGGGTGTATGAAAGCAAGGCGTCCATTTCACAATTGTTTCGTTGCGGCAGTCCTGCCGATTTTTCTGGCGCTGCCGCTGGCGGCGCAGGAGGCGGGCGGTGTGGACGACCTGTTCGTGCGGCTCAAGGATGCCGACGCCCGTGCGGCCCGGCGGGTTGAGCGGGAAATCTGGAACGCCTGGTCAAAATCGGGCTCGCCTTCGGCGGACCTGCTGTTGCAGCGGGGGCGCGAGGCGATGCGCAACGGCAAGACGGACGAGGCGATCGAGCATTTGACGGCGCTCGTGGATCACGCGCCAGACTTTGCCGAAGGCTGGAACGCGCGGGCCACGGCCTATTTCCAGGCCGGGCTGTTCGGGCCCTCCGTGGCCGACATCGCACAGGTCTTGCGGCTGGAACCGCGGCATTTCGGGGCCTTGGCGGGGTTTGGCGCGATTCTGGAAGCCACGAAGCGCGAGAAGGAGGCCATCGAGGTCTATCGTTCGGCTCTGGCTATACATCCCCATCTCGCCGGAGTAAGCGAAGCATTGTCTCGACTGGAACGGAAACAGACGGGCCAGGACCTCTGACATTCCCCTGACTTGGCTGGGCGGGCCTGCGCACATGCTGACACATTCGCGCGTGACGGCTGTTCTTGGCCCGACCAACACCGGCAAGACGCATTACGCCATCGAGCGGATGCTGGGCCATCGCACCGGAGTCATCGGCCTGCCGCTGCGCCTGCTTGCGCGCGAGGTCTATGACCGTATCGTCAAGGCGCGCGGCCCCGGCGTCGCGGCCCTTGTCACCGGCGAAGAGCGGATCGTGGGCGAGCGCGCGGCCTATTGGGTTTGCACGGTCGAGGCGATGCCGCTGGATCTCGGCGCCGAGTTCGTGGCGGTGGACGAGATCCAGCTTTGCGCCGACCCCGACCGGGGGCACATCTTCACCGACCGGCTCTTGCGCGCGCGCGGGATGGTCGAGACGATGTTCCTGGGGTCCGAGGCGATGCGGGGGGCGATTGCGGCGCTGGTGCCGCATGTGCAGTTCACCCGGCGCGAGCGGTTTTCCGAGCTTCTGTATACAGGTTCGAAAAAGATAAGCCGTATGCCCGCACGCTCGGCCATCGTGGGGTTTTCGGTGGAAAACGTCTATGCCATGGCGGAAGTCATCCGGCGCATGAAGGGCGGTGCTGCAGTGGTGATGGGCGCACTGAGCCCCCGCACCCGCAATGCGCAGGTCGATCTTTATCAGAACGGCGAGGTGGATTACCTGGTGGCGACCGACGCTATCGGGATGGGCTTGAATCTGGACATCCGGCATGTGGCCTTTTCGGCCACGGACAAGTTCGACGGGCGGCGGATGCGCCCGCTCTTCCCGCATGAGATGGGCCAGATCGCGGGCCGCGCGGGGCGGCACCTGACGCCCGGCACCTTCGGCGTGACGGGCGAGGCCGGGCCGCTGGATGAGGATCTGGTGGAGGCATTGCAGAACCACCGCTTTGGCCCCGTGCGCCGCCTGTTCTGGCGCAACCCGGACCTGGAGTTCGGCACGGCACAGCGGCTGATCGACAGCCTGGAAGCGCCCACCACCAACGAATGGCTGATCCGCGCGCGCGAGGCGGATGACCAGCAGGCGCTGAAGGCGCTGGTCGAGATGCCCGAGGTGGCCGACCGCCTGACCGGGCCGCAGGCGGTGCGGCGGCTGTGGGATGTGGCGCGGGTGCCCGATTTCCGCAATTCCGGCACGCAGGAACATGCGGCCCTTCTGGCGCGGCTGTTCGGGTTCCTGTCGGACGGGCAGGTGCCGTCGGACTGGCTTGCCCGGGCCATCGCCCGCATCGACCGCACGGACGGCGAGATCGACACGCTGTCCAAGCGGCTGGCCTATATCCGCACCTGGACCTATGTGGCGCAGCGGCCTGGCTGGGTAGCCGAGGAATCGCATTGGCGCGAGGAAACGCGCGCTGTAGAAGACCGATTGTCGGATGCGCTTCACGCCGCTCTGACGCGCGCATTCGTGGACCGGCGCACATCGGTATTGCTGCGCCGGTTGAAGCAGAAGGAGAGCCTTGTGGCCGAGGTGAACGACAAGGGCGAAGTGACCGTCGAGGGACAGCCCGCCGGTCGGCTGGAGGGGTTCCGCTTCCGCCAGGACGCGACGGGCTCGCCGGATGAGGCGCGCGTGCTGCGCCAGGCCGCCGAACAGGCGCTGCGCCCCGAATTCCATCTGCGCGCGGACCGCTTCTACAACGCCCCCGATACCGAGCTGGACTATACCGAGCAGGGCGGCCTAATGTGGGGCACGCAGGCCGTGGGCAAGCTGGTGAAGGGGGCCGAGGCGCTGCGCCCGGTGGTGGAGCCTTTCGTGGATGACGAGGCCGGGCCCGACGTGATCGAAAAGGTCCGCCGCCGCCTGCAGCATTTCATCGACCGCAAAGTGGCCTCGCTGTTCGAGCCGCTCTTGGCCCTGCAAAAGGACGAGGCGGTGACCGGCCTCGCACGCGGCGTGGCGTTCCGGCTGGTCGAGGCAATGGGGGTTCTGCCCCGCGCCGAGGCCGCCGAGGACATCAAGGCGCTGGACCAGGAGGCGCGGGCGGCGCTGCGCAAGAATGGCATCCGGTTCGGGCAATACACGGTCTTTCAGCAGGCGCTCTTGAAACCGGCGCCCACGCGGCTACGGCTGGTGCTGTGGTCGCTGTGGAACGGGCTGGCGGAGTTTCCCGAAAGCCCGCCGCCGGGCCTTGTGACCATTCCCAACCTCAAGGAGGTTCCGCGGGGACACTACACCCTTTCCGGGTATCATCCGGCGGGGTCGCGGGCGATCCGCATCGACATGCTGGAGCGTCTGGCCGACCTCTTGCGCGCGCGCGACAGCCGGGCGGGGTTCGAGGCGGCGCCCGAGATGCTGTCGATCACCGGCATGACGCAGGACCAATTCGCGGACCTGATGGGCGGCCTCGGTTATCGCGCTGAAAAGCGCGAGCGGCCCAAGGCGCGTCCCGAGGTTGCGGCGGCCGCGACCGCCGTCGCCGACCCGGTGGAAGGCGGGGATACGGCCGCGATTTTCGAGGCGACGCACGCCGTTACGGTGGTCAAGGCGGACGCGCCGATTGAAGCGGACCAGGTGGTATCTGACGAGGTGGCGGCCGACCCGGTGGTGGCTGAGCCTGCAGTGGTTGATACTGTGCCGGCTGCGCCTGCGGTGGTCGAGACTGCGGTGGTCGAGACTGCGGTGGCTGAGCCGGTGGAGATGGAGGTTTTCTATTCCTACACTTGGGCACCGCGTCCGCGTGGTGGGGATGCGCGTCGCGGGCGCCCTGTTGGTCGCGAGGGGGCGGGCGAAAGCACCGCGTCGGACGAAGGCGCCGGCTCGGGCGGCAATCGTGGCCGTGGCGAGCGGCCGCGTGGCGACCGCAAGCCGCAAGGAGATCGCCCGCAGGGGGACCGTCCGCAGGGGGACCGGCCAAGGCGCGACCGGCCCCATGGTGATCGGCCCCATGGTGATCGGTCCCAGGCAGATCGGCCCCAGGCCGCCACCGCCGAAGGGGGCGAGGCGGTGCAGTCGCGCCGCGATCACGGCAAGGGCGACCGTCCCCCCAAGGGCAAGGGAAGCAAGCCCGACCACCGCCCTCGCGACGCTGGCAGCCCGAGGCCGCAAGAGGCGCGTCCGCCGCGCGAGGAAAAGCCGATCGACCCGGACAATCCCTTTGCCGTCCTCGCGGCGCTGAAGGGGCGTCTGTGACCGTCATTCGCGCGGCAACGGTCCGCCATTGCCTTTGGTAGCGCGGCATGGCGGGAAAGGGGGCCAGTGATGGTGCCGATCGGGGGGCCAGACCGGCCGATCCGCCGGACCACCTGCTGCGCCTCGACAAATGGCTGTTCCAGGCGCGATTCTTCCGGGCGCGCGGCCTTGCCGCCGATCTGGTGGAGGCCGGGAGGTGCCGGGTCAACGGCCATCTGGTGCGGAAATCCGCGCATGGCGTAGCCGTCGGCGACGTGCTCACCTTTGCGCAGGGCGGACGCATCCGGGTGGTGCGGGTGCTTGACCTCGGAGCCCGGCGTGGCCCGGCCTCAGAGGCGCGTACGCTCTATCTCGATCTTGATGCGGTGGCGGGCGATGACGGCGCGCCTGCGGTGCTTGAATGATCCGGCGGGGCGGGCTAGCTAAGCCGGTGTCAAGCCAAGGGGCGCGCTGCCGATGACCTACGTCGTGACCGACAACTGTATCGCCTGCAAATACACCGACTGCGTTGAGGTCTGCCCTGTGGACTGTTTCTACGAGGGCGAGAACATGCTGGTGATCCACCCCGACGAATGCATCGACTGCGGCGTCTGCGAACCGGAATGCCCCGCGGATGCAATCCGACCCGATACCGAGCCCGATATGGACCGTTGGGTAGAGTTCAACCGCAAGTATTCCATCGCCTGGCCGGTGATCGTGACCAAGAAGGACCCGCTGCCCGATGCCGCCGCGCGTGATGGCGAAACTGGTAAACTGGACCGGTATTTTTCACCCGCCGCAGGCGAGGGCGGCTGACAGGTCCGCGAATCGCGTGCGGCAGGGGCAATACGCACACCCTGAATGCCCGGCCAGAAAACCGTATGAATCCAAGCCCTCGCCACGACAGCGGCCCGAGTCGCCCCAGTTGGAATCAGGCCTTTTTTGTGCTACACTTTCGTCACAAAGAAGCATGGGAGCCTGCCCTCTGCCCCGGGACTGCCATCTCGGGGGAGTTTCATCCGTGACAACTATCCCACATCGTCGGGGCAATGATGCCGCGAACGATGGTTTGTCGCCGGTGTAGGGCGGGCCATCCGACCAAGGAAGCACATAAGAATGACCAAGACCCGCCGCCCCGAGTTTCGCCCCGATGAATTCGTCGTCTATCCTGCGCATGGCGTGGGACGGATCATATCGATCGAGGAGCAGGAAATCGCAGGCTTCAAGCTAGAACTGTTCGTTATCACCTTTGAGAAGGACAAGATGACGCTGCGCGTGCCCACCCACAAGGCGACCGAGATCGGGATGCGCGCGCTGTCGGCACCCGATGTGGTGACCAAGGCACTGGATACGCTGAAGGGCAAGGCCAAGGTCAAGCGTGCGATGTGGTCGCGCCGGGCGCAAGAATATGAGCAGAAGATCAATTCCGGTGACCTCTTGTCCATCGCCGAAGTGGTGCGCGACCTGCACCGCGCCGACGACCAGCGCGAGCAAAGCTATTCAGAGCGTCAGCTTTACGAGGCCGCGCTGGAACGGCTGACGCGCGAAGTGGCGGCGGTGTCGGGCGTCGATGAAAAGGGTGCGCAGAAGGCGGTGGACGACGTTCTGGTCGGACGGGCAGCCTGATTTTGTGTCGGTGACGTGGAACGGCGGCCCCTTGCAACGGGCCGCCGTTTTGCGTTGGTCAGCAGGCGTTTTGCCCCAAGGCTGCGGGAAGCGCTGCCCCCAGGCCCTTGCGGGCCTTTCCCCCGGGATATCTGGTCCATCAGGAAACCGTCAGATCAGAAGGGTGGCTGCGAGTGTCAGAACTGCGGCCTCGGCCAGTTGCTGTGTGGCCCCCAAGATGTCTCCGGTCTGTCCGCCGATGCGCGCACGTGCCGTCAGCGCCACCCAGGCCGCTGCCAGTGCCGCCCCGACCGCGAGGGCAAGCCCCGTGGGACCGGTCAGCACAAGGCTGAGGGCCAGGGCGAGACCTGCGGCAAGCGCGGCGGTGCGCCTGTTCGGGCGGCCCGTCGCGTGGGACAGGCCCGTGCCGCGCGCATTCGGAAGCGCCGCCATGACGGCGGCCATCGGCGCGCGCGACAGCGCCCCGGCAGCGATCAGGGCGGGCAACAGCGCCCCCGTTTCGACGAGGGTCGAAAGCGCGGACCAGCGCACCAGTGTCACGAGCATCAGCGCCAGCACGCCGTAGCTGCCGACGCGGCTGTCCTTCATGATCTCCAGCCGTCGCGCGCGGTCGCGTCCGCCATAGAGGCCGTCGGCGGTGTCCGACAGCCCATCCTCGTGCAATGCACCTGTCAGCATCGCCTGCGTCCCGAGCAGAAGGGCGGCGGTGACGCCTGCAGGCAGGCCCGCGCCCTGCGTGGCCCAGCCGACCGCGCCGAGGACGGCCCCGATCAGGGCCCCCACGACCGGCCAGGCCCAGGCCGTGGCCGCGCCGCGCGGTGCATGGTCTGGTACTGGCAGGCGGGTGAGCAAAGCCGCAGCCTCGGCCAGGTCGGAGGAGGCGCGGTGTAGCATCATGGGATCGCTTTTGCTCTGGTCATCGCTTTGCGTGCTGGGTAGCGAAGTGAAAAGAGTTCAGCAACGGAGAACGGCTGATGACCGCCATAACTTCGCTTCAGGCTTTTCGGGCGCATCTTGCCGGGGCCGCGACGGCTGACGAGGCCGTACGGACAGCCGCGGGTGATCGCCAGGCGCAGTTGACCAAGCCGCCCGGGTCGCTGGGGCGGCTCGAGGAACTTGCGGTCTGGTATGCCGGCTGGCGGGGCGATCCGCAGCCACGGATCGTGGCGCCGCAGGTGGTGATCTTTGCCGCAAATCATGGGGTTGCCGCGCGGGGGGTCAGCGCCTTTCCGGCCGAGGTGACCGTGCAGATGGTGGCGAATTTTCGCGCCGGGGGGGCGGCGATCAACCAGTTGTGCCGGGCAGGAGGGGCGGCGCTGTCGGTCGTGGCGCTGGACCTGGACCGTCCCACGGCGGATTTCACGCAAAGCCCGGCGATGACCGGGCAGGATGTGGTCGAGGCGCTGCAGGCGGGGTGGGACGCGCTGGAACCCGCGACAGACCTGCTGGTGGTGGGAGAGATGGGGATCGGCAACACCACCTCGGCAGCGGCGCTGGCGCTGGCGCTTTATGGCGGGACGGCCGAGGACTGGGTCGGGCGCGGAACAGGCGTGGATGATGCCGGCCTCAAGCGCAAATGCGCGGTGGTCGCGGCGGGCGTGGCGCGCCATGGCGGGGTGGAGACGGGCATCCCGCCGCTGGAGATCCTGCGACGGCTGGGGGGGCGCGAGATTGCGGCCATGGCCGGGGCCATCGGCCATGCCCGGGTGGCGCGGGTGCCGGTGATCCTGGACGGGTTTATCGCCTGCGCGGCGGCAGCGGTGCTGCATGAGGCGGTGCCGGGCGCACTGGACCATGCGGTGGCGGGGCATGTCTCGGCCGAGGCTGCGCACCGGGCGCTCTTGGCGATGCTGGGGATGGAGCCCCTGCTGGACCTCGGCCTGCGGTTGGGCGAGGGGTCGGGGGCGGCGCTGGCCATTCCGATCCTGCGGGCGGCGGTGGAGTGCCATTCAGGCATGGCGACCTTTGCCGAGGCGGGCGTGACGGGCGGCTGACGGTTGCCGTGAAGGCGTCTCGCGGCTAAGCCGGTTACGCGGTAACGCGGGGCCTGAGATGCATTTGGACGGCGTGTTTCACGAGATTGCGGGGTTGATCCTGCTGGCGGCGGCGGTCGGGTTTGCGGGCCTGATGCTGCGCCAGCCGCTGGTGGTCGCCTTCATCGCCGTAGGAATCCTGGCCGGGCCGGGGGCCTTTGGCCTCGTGTCCTCGCCCGAATTCATCGAAACGCTGAGCCAGATTTCCATCGCCGTCCTGCTGTTCCTGGTGGGGCTGAAACTGGACATCGGGCTGGTGCGCAGCCTCGGGCGGGTGGCGGTGGCGACGGGTCTGGGGCAAGTGGGCTTTACCGCCGCCTTCGGGTTCCTGATATGCGTGGCCATGGGGATAGATGCGCTGACTGCAGGCTACATCGCGGTGGCGCTTACGTTTTCGTCCACCATCATCATCGTCAAGCTGTTGTCGGACAAGCAGGAAATTGCGGCCCTGCATGGCCGGATCGCGCTGGGGTTCCTGATCGTGCAGGACCTGTTCGTGGTCTTTGCGATGATGGCCCTGTCGGCCTTCGGCCTGGGCGAGGCGGGGGGCAGCCTTGGCCTGACGGTGGCGGGCGGGCTGGGGATGATCGGCTTTGCCGCCGCTTTCATCCGCTGGGGGGCGGATCCGCTGTTGCGGCGGATCGCCCGGTCGCCCGAGCTTTTGGTGATCTTTGCCGTGGGGTGGGCGGGCGGCTTTGCCGCCGCATCGGACATGATCGGCTTTGGCAAGGAACTTGGCGGATTGATCGCGGGGGTCTCGCTCGCCTCGACGCAGTATCGCGATGCCATCGGGTCGCGGCTGGCCAGCCTGCGCGATTTCCTGCTTTTGTTCTTTTTCATCAACCTGGGCGCGGGGCTGGATCTGACGACAATCGGCACGCAGCTTCGGCCTGCGGCGGTGCTGTCCCTCTTTGTGCTGGTGGGCAATCCGCTGATCGTGCTCATCATCCTTGGCTACATGGGATACCGCAAGCGTACCGGGTTCCTGGCCGGGCTGACGGTGGCGCAGATTTCCGAATTCTCGCTGATCTTCATGGCGATGGGGATGGTCCTTGGGCATGTCGACGAGGCGGCGATGGGGCTGGTCACCATCGTGGGCCTCGTGACCATCGCGCTGTCGGTCTACATGATCACCTTCTCCCATCGGCTTTATGCGCTGTGCGAGCCGTTCCTTGGCTGGGCCGAGCGGCGCAAGCCTTTTCGCGAGGTTCTGGAAGAGGGGCAGGCGGTCAAGGAGCCGCATGACTTCATCGTTTTTGGTCTTGGTCGCTATGGCTGCCGCATCGCCAGGGCGCTGAATGCGCGGGGGGCCAGGGTGCTGGGGGTGGATTTCGACCCCGAAGCGCTGGCGCGCTGGCGCGAGACGGGGCTGGACGCGGCCTTTGGCGACGCCACCGACCCCGAGTTCCTGGCCCATCTGCCGCTGGCCGGGGTGCGCGCCGTTGTCTCGGCCGTTCCGCGCGAGCGGGGCCCGCTGACCGAGGCCGATCCGCAGGTGGCGATGGTGCAGGGGTTGCGCGCGGCGGGGTTCGCGGGTGCCGTCGCGCTGTCAGTGGGCGACGGCTCGCGCGTGCAGGGATTGACCGGGCTTGGGGCGGACCTGATCCTGACACCCTTCGAGGATGCGGCCGATCACGCTGTCGAACGCCTGCTGCGGCTGTGACGGCTAAAGCGGCAGGGGCGCGTCAGGCTTCACCCGCTCCATCACGATCTGGCTTTGCACGCGGCTGACCGCCGGATGCGGCAAAAGCACCTGCTGAACCAGCCGGTTGAGTGCCGCAAGATCGGCGCAAAATACCCGCAACAGGTAATCGGCCTCGCCGGTCAGCGTCCAGGCCCCAGTGATTTCGGGCTGCGCGCGGGTCATCCGCACGAAGTCGCGCGCGTTCTGTTCGCTGTGAGTGGCCATCACCACGCGGATGAACGCCTCTACCCCGAGGCCGATCCGCGCCGCATCAAGTTCGGCACGGTAGCGGGTGATCACGCCCTCGGCCTCCAACCGCGCGCGGCGACGGGCGGCCTGGCTGGGCGAGAGGTTGAGCCGCTCGCCCAGCTCCTGCGCTGTCAGCATGGCGTTCATCTGGATGGCGGCGAGCAGGCGGGCGTCGGTGGTGTCCATTATGCGGATGTCTCGCGCAATTTCTCATCTACGCGTCATTATTGCGCAGATAGACAGCTCATCAAAGCCAACAATGCGCAATAACAGCACCGAAGATGCGCTATTCTATCAGAAGAGTATTTATAGGAGCGCACTCATGGGACCCTTCCCCCACCTGGCCCCCGAGGCCGTGATTTCAGCCACGAACCCCGCGGGCACCGACGGGTTCGAATTCGTGGAATTCGCCCATCCCGAGCCGCAAAAGCTGCGCGACCTCTTTTCGATGATGGGCTACACGCTGACCGCCCGGCACCGCAGCCGCGCCATCGAGCTGTGGCAGCAGGGCGACATCACCTATGTGCTGAACAACGAACCCGGCAGCCATGCCCGGCGGTTTGTCGAGGAACACGGCCCCTGCGCGCCCTCGATGGGTTGGCGCGTGGTCGATGCGGCCCACGCCTTTGCCCATGCGGTGACCAAAGGGGCCACACCCTATGACGGGGCCGACAAGACGCTGGATGTGCCCGCGATCGTCGGCATCGGCGGATCGCTTATCTATTTCATCGACCAGTATCGCGACGGCGCCCATCCCTACGGCGATTTTGAGTTCGTGGCCCCGGCCAAGCCTGCGGGCGTCGGCTTCTTCTACCTCGACCACCTGACGCACAACGTCCAAAAGGGAAACATGGACACCTGGTTCCGGTTCTACGAGGGGATCTTCGGGTTCCACCAGATCCGGTTCTTCGACATCGAGGGAAAGTTTACGGGCCTCTTCAGCCGTGCCATGACTTCGCCCTGCGGCCGCATCCGTATCCCGATCAATGAGGATCGCGGCGAGACGGGGCAGATCGTGGAATACCTGAAACGCTACAAGGGCGAGGGCATACAGCATATTGCCGTGGGGTCGGATGACATCTATGCCGCCACCGACGAGATCGCGGCGCGCGGGCTGCGGTTCATGCCCAAGCCCCCCATGGCGTATTACGAGTTGTCGAAAACCCGGGTGACGGGGCATGACGAACCCATCGACCGGATGGCGAGGCATGGCATCCTGATCGACGGCGAGGGCGTGGTGGATGGCGGCGAGACGCGCATCCTTTTGCAGATCTTCTCGAAAACCGTGATCGGACCGATCTTTTTCGAATTCATCCAGCGCAAGGGCGACGACGGGTTCGGCGAAGGCAACTTCAAGGCGCTGTTCGAGTCCATCGAGGCGGACCAGATCGCGCGCGGGGTGCTGACGGCGGGCTGAGCGGCCCCGGACCTGTCACCCGCGCGGCATTTGCAAGGACAGCATCCGCCCGCCCTTTTGATATCGCAGCTCTGTTGAGGTGATGGCGGCCACGGTGCCGCCGTCCACCCGGTCGCCCACCTTGACCTTGTTGTAGCGGCCGTTCGGCGTGCGCACCAGCGCGTGGCGGTTCGAGGCCGTTCCGTAAATTCCGATCAGGTTGATCTTGGACAGGTTGATGGCATTGCTGAACGTCGCCTGCCGCGCGACATCCGCGCGTGTCGGAATGCGCGGCGCTGTCCGCGCCGCGACGAGCTCGGGTTCGTCCTCTTCCTCGACGTCCGGGGCAGGCGACTGACGCGCTGCAGCCGGTGCTGCGGGTGTCGCCGCTGATGCCGGGATGGGGCGCGTTGCGGCTGCAACGGCGGCGGCAACGGCCGCGCTGAAATCCTTGGGTCGGGCTGCGGGGCGTCGCGATATAGGCACCGCAAGCGCGCTGGCCTCGGCGAAGGCCGAGGGAGGTGCCGCCACTGCGGCGGCACTGGCCTGTTGGACGAGAGACGCGCTCTGCACCGCCTCTGCCCGCGCCAGGATTGCTGCGCTCCGCGGGCGGGGGCGCAGCGAGGCCAATCGCGGATCGGTGGACAGGGTCAGCGCGGCGTCATCCTCGACCTGAACGGCGGTATCGGAAGCGGCCTCTGCGGGGGTGGGCAGGGTCAGGGTTTCCGGGCGTGGCGCGGGGCGGCGCGATGTGGCCCGGGCGTCGGGTTCGAAGGCCGATGCCGCCGGTTCGTCCGCTACGGCCGGCTGTTCCGCAGGCACAGTGCCGGTCAGGGCTGCGGGCAATTCGGCGGGCGGGGCTGCAACAGTGTCGGGGCGGCGGGGCGGAATGACCGGGGGCCGCGCAGCGATCAGCCAGACGCCATCGGGCGTCACGACCCCGCGCGGGCCTGCGGCGATGCGGCCGTCGGGATCAAAGCTGTAGATGGTGCCGAAGGGGGGCGGGGCCATGGGCGCAGCCGGGGGGCCATCGACCAGGGCCGCCACGGGCGGCAGGGCAATCGCATCGAAACTTGGCGGTGCCGCGTCAAGCGTGGACAGGAAGATCTCGTCCTGTTCCGCCTGCGCCGCCTCGGCAAGGCCGTTGCCTGCAACAACCGCATCCGCCACGGCAGCCTGCCCTGCAAGGGCCGCAACGGGCGACACCGGGATCGGCACCTCTTGCGCCGGGGCGGCGGCGGTTTCAACTGGCTGCGCCTCGGCAGGGAGGGGGGCGATCCCCGATGTCTCACTGTCGTCGGGGGCCGCTGCGGTCACCTCGGGCGGAGGTGGAACGACATCGGCCACAGCGGGAGGGACAGGCGGCGAAGGCTCGGCATCGCCTGCGGACACGTTCAGCGGAGCCGGGGCCATGGGGGGCGTCGTGGCATCGGGGGCAGCCTGCCCTGCAATGCGCGTGGGTTCCTCATCGCCGGTGCTTCGCGACAGATAGAGCGATGACCATGCCGCAATCAGCACGAGCACAAGCAGGAGGGCACCGGTCAGCACAAGCCCGAGATACCGCGGCTTGCCGCCGACAGCCTCGTCACGGCGGGACAGTGCGGATGGCTTCTGGAGCGCCGACGACGGCGCAGGCGCCGTATCCGGAGAGCCTGCCATTGGCGCGCGTGTCTGAACCCGCTTTCCGGGCAGGCTTGTGGCGGTCACCTGCCCTGTGAGCGGTTGGGGCCTTGCCCCTGTCAGCGTGGACGCGCGCGGTCCGATCGGGGTGCTCTTGCGCGACGCCGCGCCCGAGGCAGCCATTGGCTGGCCCTTGCGGTCAGGGGGCGAGATGATCGGGGCAATCGCCCGCCCGATGGCCGTGTCCCGCGGAACCGCGCCTTTGTCCACATTTGGCCCGAGGGGGGGCGGGGCAGGTGGCACCGAAGGCATGGCCGAAAGCGGCGGCACCTGTGCCGATGCGGGCTTAGATGCTGTGGTCAGCGTGCTCCGGGGGGCGGTTTCGGCCGCGGGCTGCATCTGCAGCGCCGAAGCTGCCGCTGCAGGACGGCTGTCGCCCGCGCGCCTGCTTGCAAATGCGGGCGGGGCATCCGACACCACGGGTTGGTCCCCCCCTCGAAAACCTGCCGCCGTAGCACTTAGCGGGGCGGCCTTCGACGGCACCGCCGGAGGCGGGGACACGGTGGCTGGCGGTGAAGTCAATTCTGGCTGTGATGGGACTGCGGGCGGCGAAGGGGGCACCAGCGGGATCTCGGTGTCAGGCGGCACCGTGGCGGCGGATGTCTCTGGTGGCGCACCGGGCGGAGATTCTGCGTCTTGCCCCGATAGGACGGCCGGTGGCGGGGCGACCTCAACCAGTGGCGGGATCGTCAGGGGAGCGGCGGGATCGGGCTGCGATGCCGCAGATATGTCGAGTGCACCGGCATCGGCGTCGTGCGCCGCCGGGGTGGGTTTGGTCCCGTCGGGCGCAATCTGGTCGGGTTCGGTCCGGTTGGGTGCGTCAGGCGCGGGGGGCGGCGCGGAGGCAAGCGAAGCGGGTTCAGCACCGGCGGCGGCCTCTACATGGATGGGCGCGCGCATCTGTTGCTCCCCACCCGCCGCCTGCATCCGACGCCTGCGGCGGCGTTCCTCGCGCCGGTCAATCGCGGTATCGGCAGCGCGGTTCGGGGCCGCAGTGGACGGGACACCCGCGCCGCCGGTAGAGGGCGGCGTCGGCCCGGTTCGGGCGGGGATGCTGTTCTGCGTTGGCGCCGATGCCGCCGCTTCGGAGGCTGGTTCTGCCAAGAGGGGCAGGATACTGGCTGACGGTTCAGGCTCATCGGGTGTCTGGGGCGCTGGTCCGGTTGCGTCGAGGGGGGGCACCGCCATGTCGGTCGCACCGCCAAGGGCCGCATTGCCGGTAGCCGCGTCCTTGCCCGCCTCATCCTCGCCGCCCGCTTTCGCGACGTTCGGCGTATCCCCGGCCACCGCCCCAACCTCGTGCGGGGGCATCGGACGGGTCGGATCGGCATCACGCTCAACCTGCTCGCCCGGCGCGATCAGGGATGCGGCGGCGCCGGTCGGGCCAAAGAACGCCTCGCCGGCAAAGCTGCCGATCGGAGGCGTGGCGACGAAGGATACCGGGTTGAACCGGTGTTGCATGGCAAAGGCCTCGGCCTGCTCCAGCGTCTCGCGCGCGACGATTGCCACCCGGACCACCGGCCCCTCGCCCTGGATGTCGAACACCAGTTCATCCACGGCATAGGGTGTCATTCCTTCCAGCGCCGCGCGGACGCGCGCATGTCGCTCACCCTCGGACCCTTCGGCGGCGACGTCGGTGAACAGGATCTCTGAGTTGGGCAACACCAGTTTGGTCGTCACGCCCTGAGGCGACAGGCCAAACGCCTTGGACCGCAGGTAGGACAGCATCTCGGAAAGGTCAGGGCTGTCGGTCGCGACCTCGCCCACGGAAATCCACCCTCGCGCCGTCCGGCGCGCCAGCCCGATCGTCTCGAAGGTCAGTGTCAGGGCAAAATTGGGTCTCATTGCTCGCGATCTAGCATGACGCCGCGGGGACAGGGTAGCATGAGCCCCGAAATTATCCTTTCCTACAGCAGCTTTCCGCCGAAGGAAAGACAAAGGCCCCACCCCGGCGGCGCGCCGCCAAGGATCGGCTTGCCCGGTGCGTCACAAGCGGCAAGAGTTGCGCCGATCACGGAGGTTCCCATGCGCCCGCTCACCGGATTTGTCCTTGTTGCCCTTGTCACCCTGCCCATAGCGGCGTGGAGCCTGCCGGCCCGCGCCGATACGCCGCCGCTGGCAGCGCTGCCACAGATCACGGTGACGGGGGAGGGGCGCGTGGATGCGGCCCCTGACCTGGCCATGGTAACCGTTGGGGTCACGACCCATGCCGCCACCGCCTCCGAGGCGCTGGACGCGAATTCCGTGGCTCTTGCCACGGTTCTTGCCAACCTGCGCGCGGCTGGCATCGCCGAGCGCGACCTGCAGACCTCGGGGTTCAGCCTCAACCCGGTCTGGTCGAACTATGCCAGCGACCGCGCGCCGAGGATCGAGGGGTTCCAGGCCGCGAACATCCTGACGGCGCGGGTCCGGGCGCTGGATGGCCTCGGCAAGGTGCTGGATGCGGCGGTCAAGGACGGGGCCAACACGCTCAACGGTCTGACCTTCGGGGTGGACGACCCCGCGCCGCTGATGGACGCGGCGCGCCAGCGCGCAGTGGCCGATGCGCGGCGGCGGGCGGAATTGCTGGCCGGGGCGGCGGGGGTAAAGCTGGGCCGCGTGCTAACCATCACCGAGGGCGGGCAGGCGGCACCCGGACCGATGTACCGGATGGAAGCCGCGATGGTGGGCGACGCCGTCCCGGTGGCGCAGGGTGAGGTGACGCTGGGGGCCAGCGTGACGGTGGTTTGGGAATTGATCCCTTGACAGCTGCGCCTGTGGCAGCGCCGGGGGGCTGTGGGCCCCCCGGACCCCCGAAGGCTATTTGGACAAAGAAGAGGGACCGGCTTTGGAATTGGAGGTCAAGCGTGGACCTTTTCCAGCGCCTGTTCCAGATCGGCAATGATGTCGGCAGGGTCCTCGATCCCGATCGACACGCGCACCACGTTTGGGGCGGCACCCGCTTTGACTTGCTGCTCCGGGGTCAGCTGGCGGTGCGTGGTCGATGCGGAATGGATCACCAGCGACCGCGTATCGCCGAGGTTGGCGACATGGCTGAAGAGTTCAAGCGCATTGATCAGCTTGACGCAAGCGTCATATCCGCCCTTGAGCGCGAAGGTGAAAAGCGCCCCCGCCCCGCGCGGACAGATCTTCTCTGTCCGGTGGTGCCAGGGCGACGAGCGAAGGCCCGCGTAGGTGACGCTTTCCACCAGCGGGTGCTGTTCCAGGAACTCGGCTACCAGCTTGGCGTTTGCCACATGTTTGGCCATCCGCAGCGACAGCGTCTCGATACCCATCAGCGTGTAATGCGCGCCCTGCGGGTTCATCGTCATGCCCAGATCGCGCAAGCCCACGGCGATGGAATGAAAGGTGAAAGCCATCGGGCCGAGGGCCGCGTGGAAGTTCAGCCCGTGATACGCGGGCTCGGGGGCGGCGAGGCTGGGAAACCTTTCAGAGGCAGACCAGTTGAAATTGCCCGAATCCACCACGGCACCGCCGGTGACGGTGCCGTTTCCGGTCAGATACTTGGTGGTGGAATGCACGACCAGCGTGGCACCAAACTCGATCGGGCGGCAGAGCCACGGCGTGGCGGTGGTGTTGTCCACGATCAGCGGCACGCCAGCCCCTTCGGCGATACGCGCGAGCACCGGCAGATCGGTGATGTAGCCGCCCGGGTTGGCGATGGATTCGCAGAAGATCGCGCGGGTGTTTTCGTCGATGGCGGCACGCACGGCGTCGAGGTCTTCGGTATCTACGAACCGGGCGGACCAGCCGAACTTGCGGATCGTGTTGGACAATTGCTGCACCGTGCCGCCATAGAGGCGGGTGGAGGCCACGATGTTGCAGCCGGGGTTCATCAGCGGGAACAGCGCCATGATCTGCGCCGCGTGGCCTGAGGAACAGCAGACTGCCCCCACCCCGCCCTCCAGCGCGGCGATCCGTTCGGCAAGGGCGGAGACGGTCGGGTTGGTCAGGCGGGAGTAGATGTAGCCCACCTCGGCCAGATTAAAGAGGGCGGCCGCATGGTCGGCATCGCGGAACACGTAGGCGGTGGTCTGGTAAATCGGAACCTGCCGCGCGCCGGTGGCCGGATCGGGGCGCGCGCCTGCGTGCACCTGTTGCGTGTCAAAGCCGTAGGTCAATTCAATGTCCTCCCCCGATGGATACCGGTTGAGGTTAGACGAGACTTTCGGGATCGGAAAGACTGCACGGGGGCGATGCGCGCACCGCCCCCCTTTCGCCGGATCAGCAGCGGTCGATGAACCGCCGCCCGTTCGCATCGCGATAGTAGCATTGTCCACGCTGGGGGGCGGGTCCGATCAGGGTCGAGGCCGCAACGCCGACGGCGGCCCCGACAAGGGCGCCGGTCAGCCGGTCATCCCTGTTGGAGACGGCGGCGCCGACAAGCGCGCCGCCGGCGGCACCTGCGACCGCATTCTGGTCAGCGGTCTGGCAGGCCGTCAGCGCCAGCGCGACGATGGGCAGCGCAAGGAAGAAGGATTTCATGGTAACCTCGTTTGGTTGGTGCGTGTTCCGCAGTCTGTGCCGAAGCAACGTTCAAAGCTGCAAAGAGTTCCGCCTCCCGTCTGCGTATCCGTTGCATGGGCGAATTCTTGCCGAACCGCTCCGTTCGCGCCGAGGCTGGTCCGGTCCGTGTCCCGGCGCCCGCAGCCGCTCAAGCCCGGACCTTGTGCAGTCCAAACCTCAGCCTGCCCTTGCCGCTGCCACCGAAACCTCGAGGATCTCCATCGCCTCGGTGAAATGGGCGTCCGGGATCGTGATGGGGGCGAGAAAGCGGATGACATTGCCATAGATGCCGCAGGTGAGCAGGATCAGGCCGCGCTTCTGCGCCTCCATCCGCACACGGCTGGTAAACCCAGCATCGGGCTCATGGGTGCCCGGATTGGCAAACTCCACCGCCACCATGAAGCCGGGTCCGCGGATGTCCACGATCTCGGGCGTGGTGGCGCGGATGCCTTCCAGCCGCTGCTTGAGGCGGCTGCCAAGCTCGTTGGCCCGGGCGCAAAGGTCTTCCTCCTCGATCACATCGAGCACCGCGTTGGCGGCGGCGATGCCCAGCGGGTTGCCCGCATAGGTGCCGCCCAGACCACCGGGATTGGCCGCATCCATCAGGTCGGCGCGCCCGGTGACGGCGGACAGCGGCAAGCCGCCCGCCAGCCCCTTTGCCATGGTCGTCAGATCGGGGGCCACGCCATGTGCCTGCATCGCGAACAGGTGCCCGGTGCGGGCAAAACCGGTCTGCACCTCGTCCGCGATCATCACGATGCCGTGGTCGTCGCAGAGCTGGCGCAGCGCGCGCATCAGGTCGGTCGGAGCCGGGTAGAACCCGCCCTCGCCCTGCACGGGCTCAAAGATGATCGCGGCCACGCGGGCGGGGTCGAGGTCTGCCTTGAACAACTTCTCGAAGCCCTTCATCGCGTCGGCGGTGGAAATGCCGTGCACGTCCATCGGGAAGGGCACATGGAACACATCGGGCATCATCGCGCCGAAGCCCTTCTTGTAGGGTTCGACCTTGCCGGTCAGCGACATGCCCATGAAGGTGCGACCATGAAACCCGCCGCCGAAGGCGATGACCGCGTTGCGGCCCGTGGCGATGCGCGCGATCTTGATCGCATTCTCGCAGGCCTCGGCACCCGTGGTGACAAAGATCGTCTTTTTCTGGAAATTGCCCGGAACCTTGTCGTTCAGCCGTTCGGCCAGCCGGATGTAGTTTTCATAGGGCATGACCTGATGGCAGGTGTGGGTAAACCGGCCCATCTGTTCGGTCACCGCCGCCATCACGCGGGGGTGGCAGTGGCCTGTGTTCACCACGGCGATCCCGGCAGCAAAATCGATGTAGCGGTTGCCCTCGATATCCCAGACCTCGGCGTTCAGCGCGCGGTCCACGTAGATCTGCGTCATCATCCCCACGCCACGCGAAATCGCATCGTCGCGCCGCTTGGCCACTTCCGCGTTCAGCATCTGTCCCTCCGTCACCGCCATGACTTCCATCCTCGCAGCTTCCACCCCGTCCGCGCAATGGGGGGGGACCGATCCTCAGAAATAATTTGATCAAACGACTGCGGTGAACGGGCAAGACTAGTCCTCGGGTGCATCCTTCATCAACCGCTCGGCCTTCTTGCGCACCAGCACGCTGCGCAGGTCGTGCATGGCCAGCAAGAGCGTGTCGGTCACGGCCTCCAACTGGTCGTCGGTCGCGCGTGACTGTGCCCATTGCGCGGTCAGGTTCAGGTGATCGACGGCGCGCAGGATGTCATCGACCTCGCGTTCCGCCAGCAGGCGCTGGCGCGCCTTCAGCCAGCGCTCGATCTCGGCGCGGTCTTCGAGGGTCAGCTTGCGGTCGCCATGCGGCTTGATCTCGCCGTTCCGCACGTTGACGGTGGCGACCTGGTCCATCTCGATGCGGCGCTGGCGGTTTTCGGTATCCACACGATAGACCAGCGCTCCGTTCTCGCGGACGCGGAAGTAATAGTCGGGCAGGTCTGCCGCCATCAGATGCCGTTCCCTTGCTGCGACCGCCGGGGCAGGATGCGCGGGCCGCCTGCCGAAGGCAACCGCCGCGCACGCATCAGGTCAGGCAGCGGCAGAACTGCTGGATCCGTGTGCAGGCATCCACCAGCACCGCATCCGCCGTGGCATAGCTGACGCGGAAGTTGGGACTGACGCCAAAAGCCGCGCCGAACACAACCGCAACCCCGGTTTCCTCCAGCAGAGCTGTTGCAAAGGCCTCGTCATCGGTGATCGCCGTGCCGGTGGGCGAGGTCTTGCCGATCAGGCCCGAGATGTCGGGGTAGACGTAGAACGCGCCTTCGGGTTTCGGGCAGATGATGCCGGTTGCGTCGTTCAGCATGTCCACCACGAGGTTCCGCCGCCGCTGGAATGCGGTGCGGAACGGGATCAGGAAATCCTGCGGGCCGTTCAGCGCCTCCAGCGCCGCATATTGCGACACCGACGACGGGTTCGAGGTGCTCTGGCTCTGGATCGTGCCCATGGCGCGGATGAGCGGCACGGCGCCCGCCGCATAGCCGATGCGCCAGCCGGTCATCGCATAGGCCTTGCTGACCCCGTTGCAGGTCAGCGTGCGGTCGTAGAGGCCGGGTTCCACCTGCGCGGGCGTGGCGAACTCGAAATCGTCGAACACAAGATGCTCATACATGTCGTCCGACATCACCCAGACATGGGGGTGGCGCATCAGCACGTCGGTCAGTGCCTTCAACTCGGCCCGGGTATAGCCGGCACCTGTGGGGTTCGAGGGCGAGTTGAAGATAAACCATTTCGTGCGCGGGGTGATCGCGGCTTCCAGCTGCGCAGGCGTCAGCTTGAAATTCGTCTCGATGCCGCAGACCACCGGCACCGGCGTTCCTCCTGCCAAGAGCACCATGTCGGGATAGCTGACCCAGTAGGGGGCCGGGATGATGACCTCGTCGCCCGGGTTCAACGTGGCCATGAAGGCGTTGTAGAGCGTCTGCTTGCCGCCGGTGCCCACGGTGATCTGGTTCGGCGCATAGGTCAGCCCGTTTTCCCGCAACAGCTTGGCGCAGATCGCCAGCTTCAGCTCGAGGATGCCGTCGACGGCGGTGTATTTCGTCTTTCCCGCGTCGATCGCCGCCTTGGCTGCGGCCTTGATATGATCGGGCGTGTCAAAATCCGGCTCACCCGCGCCAAGGCCGATCACGTCGCGCCCCTGTGCCTTCAACTCCGCCGCCTTTGTCGTCACCGCGATGGTCGGCGAGGGTTTCACGCGCGACAGCGTGTCCGAGATAAAGGCCATGTCCGCAGGCTCCTTCGGGTGGACGTTCCGGGCAGGTTCTCTTAGGGTTCACGCCATCGGCGTTCAAGCGGTATCACGTCAGGGAGAGGCAAGATGACCGACACGACGGAGGGCTGGTTCAGCGACCAGACCGCCACATTCGGCGACCGTATCGCGGGCGCGCGTGAGGCGGCCGGGATGGGGCAGGAGGATTTCGCGCGCAGGCTGGGCGTGCGGCTGACCACCCTGCAGGCCTGGGAAGATGACCGGATGGAACCCCGCGCGAACCGGCTGCAGATGGCGGCCGGGATGCTGGGCGTGTCGCTCCGCTGGCTCCTGACCGGCGAGGGCGACGGAATCGAGGCGCCGCCCGAGGGAACGGTCCTGCGGCCCGATGCAAGGGCCGTTCTGTCCGACCTCGCGCGGATGCGCGCGGCACTACTGGCGCTGTCGGCCGACATGGGGCGCGCAGAGAAACAGTTGCGCGTTCTGATGCGCGAAAAGGCGGAGTGACGGACGTGAAGGAAACACCCGAGGCGCGGCTGAAACGGATGGCCATGCGGTCCTGGCGGCGCGGGACCAAGGAGATGGACCTGATCCTCGGCCCCTATGCCGATGCGCATCTTGCCGGAATGGACGCAGCGACGCTCGACCGGTTCGACGCCCTTCTGGACGAGAATGATCAGGACCTGCTGCCATGGGTCCTCGGCGGTCAGCCGGCCCCCGACGTGCTATCGGCGCTGATCGGCGACATCGCGGTGTTTGCCCGCAGCCGTCTGCGCCAGACCGCCGGCTGATTCGCAGAAATTCCGGCAAAATCGCCGCGAGTTTACGAAATGTTGTCGCTTAGCCCTGATTCTGCCTGCGAAACGCAACGGGCGGAGGTCGGCATGCAGCAAGAGGTTCTGGACGGCTCGCAACGGGCCATAATGGCGGGCTACCTGGAAAGCCTCGCGCTGGTGGAGCGGCTGCACCGGCTGCTGCTGGACGTGATCAAGGATGAGTTTGAGCGGACGGGCATTCTTGAAATCAACGCGGTCCAGGCGCTCTTGCTGTTCAACATCGGCGAGAACGAGGTGACGGCGGGCGAACTCAAGTCGCGGGGCTATTACCAGGGGTCGAACGTCAGCTACAACCTGAAGAAGCTGGTTGAACTGGGCTACATGCACCACCAGCGGTCCGAGGTGGACCGCCGCTCGGTGCGGGTGCGGCTTACCGAAAAGGGCCGCCGGGTGCGGGGGATGCTGTCCGACCTCTTTGCCCGCCATGCGGAGACGCTCGACCGTCGTGGGGTCGTCAGCCTGGCGCAGATGGAAGGGATCAACGCAAGCCTGAAGCGGATGGAGCGGTTCTGGACCGACCAGATCCGCTATATTTACTGACCTATCGCCACAGCCGCGCCTGCGAAGCCAGCAAACCCTGCGCCTTGGCGAGCAGACGGTTCCGCAGCCCCGGATGCGGGATGTCGCCGGACGCAAGCCTTTCGATCGCAACCTCCGGCGGGCAGGGGCGGCGGCTCACCGGATCGAAATAGCGCGGATAGGCGATCAGCGCGGCATGCACGAGAGCCATCAGGCCGGGGCGGGGCAAGGGGTGCCCGTCCTCGGCCTGACGCCGTCGTGGCGGGATGGGGCCAAGGTCGGTGGTCATGCCCCATCCGGCGTAAAACGGCGCGCCAAGGCACGTGACCGGCTTTCCCCGGATCAACGCCTCGAACCCCAGGAGCGAGGTCATCGTCCAGACCTCATCGCAGGCCAACAGCAGCGCCACCGGATCGGCCTGCCGCGCCACCACATCGGCCAGCCCCGCGAGTGCCGCCTCTTGCACCGCACCGGGGCGCAGGCCCGCCTCCACATCCGGGTGCGGCTTGAACACGATCACAGCATCCGGGCGCGCGGCCCGCACCGCCTGCAACAGCGCCAGATTGGTGCGCACTGGCCCGGCCCCCAGCCGGACCGAGGCGTCATCCTCCACCTGGCCCGGCACCAGAACGCGGTGGCCCGGCGGAAGTGGCGGCACCTCGCCCCCCAAGTTGTATTTTGACACCCCCGATGCCACGAGCCGCGCCACCAGTCGCTCAGCCCGCCGCGCGCCACCCGCAGGCTGGGGGGCGAGGACCAACCGTTCCAGGCGGCTTTCGCGACCGGGGTCATAGTAGATGCCCAGGTCGTCGGTCACCAGCGACAGCGGCGGCACCAGATCGGCCCCCAGTCCGCGCGACCGAAGGAACCCGTCCTCGACGCGCCTGACGGGACCTGTGGCTGCCACGGCAAAATCCTCGGGCTCCTTTGCGGCCCAGACCAGCACCGGGCGACCCCGCGCCGCGGCCTCGGCAAGCGCCTGCGCGGGCGTGTCGGCAAAGACCAGCGGACGCTCGCGGCCGAACACTTCCTGCAGCCGCCGCCGTTTCCACATCCGCATGCCAAGTGCCACATGGCCGCGCCGATCCTCGCGCCAGGCGCACACCTCGGCCTCGATCTGGTCCAGCGCCTCCTCAAAGCTGCACAGCCGGTCCCGGCAGGGATCATGCCAGATCGGCGCGAGGATCATCGCGGCGGCGAACATCTGCGCGCGTGTCAGGCGCCGGATGCGGCGGGGCAGCGGCAGGTCGTCCGTTGTCAGGCCCCAGCCGGCGTAGAAGGGACTGCCCCAGACGTGCGGGCGATGCCCCGCCAGGATCGCCTCGAACCCCATCTGGGATGAGAGCACATGCACCGCGATGGCCCCTTGCAAGAGTTTCAGGGGCGAGACAGGGGCGGTCAGCAAGGTGACTCCGGGGCCTGCATCCTGCGGGCCGTAATGACCTGGGCGCAGGCCCATCGCGGTTTCGGGATGCGTTTTGATCACCACCGGCGCGCCGTGGTGCCCCTCGCGCGCCGCCGCCAGCATGCGCGCCCAGACGTCTGGCGCAGCGCCGGAATGGCGCACCGAAGCATCGCCGCGGGTCTGGTCGATCACCAACACATAGCCCGGCGGGGGCAGGTTGGCATCGGGGTCGTGAATGTTGTATTTCGACAAGTCCTGCGCACGCATGCGTTCTATTCCATCTCGCGCGCGTGTTAGCAGATCGGAATCGTCTAGCGGATGTGCGGCCAGCAACCGCTCCACCGACGATGGGGCGGAGGCGTCGAAATGCACGCCAAGGGGGTCCAGCAGCAGCCCCAGCGGCGCGTCCCCGGCGCGGCCTGGCCGCAATGAGCGCAGAAAGGCATCCTCAATCCGCACCACTGGCACGCCCGCCCACGCCGCCACCGCCTCACCCCGCCCCGCGTAGGGCGAGCGGCCCCAAACCGCCACCCCGTCACCCGGCCCCGGCAGGCCGATGTGCAAGCCGTGGCCCGCAAGGCTCAGAATGCGCCGCAGCCGGCGCTGGCGCAGAAAGCCCGCATTGTAGAAGAAAAGCCGTCGGGGAATGGCCCCGTCGGCATCTGCGGGTTCGCCCGACATCGGCGGATCATTCGCCGATGCTGGAGATCTGGTTGGCCGCCCCTGCGGTTCCGGTGATCGCCGACAGCGTCTTTTGCCACTGCACGAAGGGGGCTTCGGTGACATATACCGTGTCGCCATCGCGGATCAGGAAATCGCGCGCCTCGAACATGCCGGTGGGCTGTGTCAGGTCCAGCACATAGACCATGCGCTGGTCGCCTTGCAGGTCGTTGCGGCCAAGAACTGCATTTGCAATCTCGGCCGGTTCGTTGCGGAACACGAAGACGCCGGTGGGATCGGCAAGGCTGGTGTTCAGGCCCCCCACCGTGGCGATGGCTTCGATGGCCGACAGGGTCTGCGTCTCGAACGCCACCCGGTTCTGCGCGCCGGTGGCCCCCAGCGCCACAAAGGCGCGGGTGTCGCGCTCCACCACGATGCGGTCGCCCGCGCGCAGCGCGATGTCCAGCGCGGGATTGGCGTAAAGGTCCTGCAACCAGATCTTGCCCGTATGGCTGCCGCGCGTCACGCGCACCACTGCCACGTCGGGCTCGATCGCCACCCCACCTGCCCGCGCCAGCATCGCCGTCAGCGTACGCGTCGGCCGCTCGATGGGATAGACGCCCTGGCCCCCCACGGCACCCGACACCGACACCGTCGAACCATCTCCTGCCACGCGCTGCACGGTCACCTGCGGATCGGGCGTCTGTTCGTCCAGCTTGCGGGTAATCAACTGGCGCAGACCTTCTGGCGTGTTCCCGGACGCCTTGAGCCGCCCGGCATATGGCACGAAGATGAAACCGGACCCGTCCACCTGCACCTGTTCCAGCACCGACACCCTTTGCCCCGTGTTGCCCAAGAGCGGGTCATCCTTGACGTTCTCGAAAATTGTCAGCGCCAGCACGTCGCCCGGCGAGATAATGTCCGACCCGATCACGCCCGCGTTGCGGAACCCCGATCCGAAGCCAAGGGCGGGCACCACGCCGGTGGCCCGCGTCACACGCGGATTGACCGTAACGATGAAGGCATCACCTTCCTTCAGCACCGATCCCTTGAAAATCTCGGCCTTGTTCGGCCCTGAACGCGGCAAGCCGCACCCGCCAACGGCCACAACGAGGGCCAGAAGGACCGCCCCGCGGGCGCTCCTGGTTGCCATTCCTGTCACTGCTCGTACCCCTTTTTGGAGCGTTGTTGTTGGCTCTGCCTCGGCTTTTGCATGCAAGCCTACAAAAAGACGGCGAAAAACGCCAGTCCCCACACCGCGCCTCAGTTCACCAGCCGCAACTGTTGCCGAGGTGCCGCGATGCCATCGGTCAGCGCATCATAGGGATCCTGCGCCATGAGCATCATGTCCACCACCTGTCGTAGCAACTCACGCCGCCCCCGCAAGGAGTAGAATCCGCCCGCAACCTGGCTGGTTTCAAGCAGATAGTGGCGGAACGTTCGGTAGGCGCGGGCGTCAGGTCGGGCTGGGTTGGCAAAGAACTCATGCAGAGGTTGCTGGGATACGAATTCCGGCTTGCCGTAAATCGCGCGGCCGAATGTCTTTAGCGGCAGACCGCGCCACAGCACCTGCTGGCCCGCAGTGGAATTTACGGTCACCGCCGACCGCGCACGGTTCAACAGCGCCGCCAGCATCCCGCCCCGCACGAAATGCACCCGATCCGCCACGCCAGCCGCTCGCGCCAGCTTGCGGATTTCGCGCAGCACGGGCACCCGGCCATCCTCCAGCGGATGCGCCTTGAACACCAGCCGGTGATGCGGCGGGGCGCCACGGGCAAAGCCATCGATTACAAGGTCGAGGAACTCGGTCATGGTGGAAAAGGAAGAATGCCTCTGGAAACTCGTGTCATGTTCCAGTTGCAGCAGCACCAGGTGGTAGGGATAGCCGCCCGCGCGAATGCGCCATGTCTCAATCATCCGCTCCCAGCGGTGGAAGGGCATGAGCAGGAAGCGGCGCAGATAAAGCAGGAATTCCTGCCGCACGGTGAGGGTGCGATGCGGGCGGAAATTGCGGTAATCCCAGAACCCCGCCAGCACGAACCAGTGGTAGAGCGCACCCCAGAACATGTGCTGGCGCATGTCGCCCCAGCGGGCCGGAGCATCGGGCAATTCGGCATCCGATCGCGCCAGCGCCGCCGCCATGTCCGCCACCGAAAGCTCCATCAACCGCGAGTGCCCGTTCGATCCGCCCCGCTCATAGGTCACCCAGTAGGGCCGCAGATAGCCCTCCTCGAACACATGCACGGTGGCACCTGCCGCGCGCGCCGCCTCGACCGCGGCGGCGTGGATTGGACGGGTATCGCCGTAGAGCACGACATCGGTGATCGCATGCTCGGCCAAGAGTGCGGCAAGGGCCTTTGGCCACTCCTCAACCGTGCCGCGATATGGGATATACCCCGCCCCATCAGGCCAGAATGCGCGGTCACCCCGGTTGAAGCCCACGCGCCACACCTCGGCCCCCGCCGCACGCAGCATGCGCCCCAGACGGTGAAAGAAAGGTCCGTGCGGCCCTTGCAGAAGCATGAACCTATGTCCCTGTCCCGACCTGCGCATCATTTCCTCCGGCCTCGTTACCCTTTCGGCAATGCGCCCACAGGCGTAAAGGGGAAGTTCACCCTCGCCGGAAAGATAGCGAAAAACGCGGCGAAAATGGGGCGGGGGTTGCAGGGCCGGTTGGCGGGGGCTACCTCGGCGGATGGCAAGGACAGGGGGCGGCGGATGTTCACCGGAATCGTGACCGACATCGGCGAGGTGCTGGAGACGGTGCTTGCGGGCGACCTGCGCGCCCGCATCGGCACCGGCTATGATCCGGCGACCATCGACATCGGTGCCTCGATCGCCTGCGACGGGGTGTGCCTGACGGTGGTGGCCCTTGGCACGTCGCCGCGCAACTGGTTCGACGTGCAGATCTCGGCCGAAACCGTGTCCAAGACCACCGCGGCCGATTGGAACCCCGGCCGCGCGCTGAACCTGGAACGCGCGCTGAAGGTGGGGGATGAGCTGGGCGGACATATCGTGTCGGGCCATGTCGACGGGTTGGCGCGGGTGGTCTCGGTCCGCCCCGAGGGCGCGTCGGTCCGTGTGACCTTCCGGGCGCCCGACCATCTGGCCGGCTACATCGCGCCCAAGGGGTCGGTCTGCCTGAACGGCACGTCCCTGACAGTGAACGAGGTCGCGGGGGCCGAGTTCGGCATCAACTTCATACCGCATACCCAGACGGTCACGACCTGGGGGCAGGTCGCCCCCGGCGACGCCGTGAACCTGGAGATCGACACGCTGGCCCGTTATGTCGCCCGCCTGCGCGAGTGGGGCATGTGAGCGGGGCAGCTGCGGGCATCGGCCACAACCGGGGGCCCTCGATGGAGGGCGGCGCGAGCTGGCGTCAGCATTGCTGGGGTCAGGCGCGCGCGGCCCTGCTGCCGCATCTGCCCGTCGAGGTGTTGCGGGGCAGGCTGCGGCGGGCGGAGGAGCTTGGCCTCGACTACCGCACCTATGCGGGCATCCGCGCCACCACCGGGCATGACGTCGTGGCGGTGCTGTTCTCGTCGAATGCCCTGATGGCGCTGACGGGCCGCACGATCCCTGACTCCCGCCGCGCAAAACTCGCCACAATGACCGGCTGCGACCGGATCGGCCTTGCTACCCGCCCGATCACCCCGGCCAGCCTGCTGGCGATGGCCGGTGACGTGCTGGATACAACCCATCCCGCTCCTGCGGCCCTTGCCCCCTTTGCCCAGGCCCGCGCCGCCCTGCGCGCGGCCCTCGGCCGCCTTCCCGCCGACCGCGCCATCCTGATCGCGGCCCACGGCCTCGAGTCCGACTGGGCCAACGCCGCCCGCCTTGCTGCGGCCCTTCCCGCCGACCGCTTTTTCGCCCCGGCCTGACCTTCACCGCTTCTTCTTGATGAAAATACCCATGCGACCGCGCCACACGGCGCCCCCTCTGGCCTTCATGCGCGTGTCGCGCTAGAGGCTGGACGGACCGGAGGAGGCACATCCGCATGACCGCAGACAACACCGACTTTTCCGACGCCATATCCTCGGTCGAAGAGATCATCGAGGATGCGCGCAACGGGCGCATGTTCATCCTCGTCGATCACGAGGACCGCGAGAATGAGGGCGACCTGGTCATCCCCGCGCAGATGTGCACCCCCGCCGCGATCAACTTCATGGCGATGCACGGGCGCGGCCTGATCTGCCTTGCGCTACCGTCCTCGCGGATCGAGGCCCTTGGCCTTTCGCTGATGAGCCCCAAAAATTCCTCGCGCCATGAAACCGCCTTCACCGTCTCCATCGAGGCGCGCGAGGGCGTGACCACGGGCATCAGCGCCGCCGACCGCGCGCGCACCGTGTCCGTAGCCATCGACCCCACCAAGGGCGCCGCCGACATCGCAACCCCCGGCCATGTCTTTCCGCTGCGCGCGCGCGATGGCGGTGTCCTGGTGCGCGCGGGCCATACCGAGGCGGCGGTGGATGTGTCGCGGCTGGCCGGGCTGAACCCTTCGGGCGTGATCTGCGAGATCATGAATGAGGATGGCACCATGGCGCGGTTGCCCGATCTGGTGGCTTTCGCGCAGAAACATGGCCTGAAAATAGGCACGATCAGCGATCTGATCGCCTATCGCCGCCGCAACGACAATCTGGTCAAGGTAACCTCCGAACGCGTGGTCACCTCGGAATTCGGCGGCGACTGGACGATGCGCATCTACACCGATGTGACGGAAGGGGCCGAGCATGTGATGCTTATCAAGGGCGACATCTCGGGGCCCACGCCGCTTTTGGTGCGGATGCACGCGCTCGACCCGATGCTCGATGTGCTGGGCTTGGGCGGTCCGGGTCGCAGCCGCGAGTTTGGCGATGCGATGCGGCTGATCGCGGCCGAGGGGCGGGGGGTGCTGGTCCTGTTGCGCGATCTGCACATGAAGATGGTGGGCGACCATGAGGTGAGCCCGCAGACCCTGCGCCAATATGGCCTCGGCGCGCAGATCCTGTCATCGCTTGGGATCAAAGAGTTGATCCTGCTCACCAATTCCCCCCGGCCCAAGGTCGTGGGCCTTGATGCCTATGGCCTTGAAATCGTCGGCACCCGCCAGATCCCCGCATCGGAGTAACCCATGGCCGCCTCGCAGACCCATGACACCCTGCCGCTTCCCGCTTTCGACCGGCCGGTGAAGCTCTTGATCGTTGTCGCCCCCTATTACCGCGACATCGCCGACAACCTGATCGCGGGCGCGCAGGCGATGGTGGCCTCGGCCGGGGCCACCGCCGAGATCATCGAGGTTCCGGGCGCGCTGGAGGTTCCCACGGCAATCGCCTTGGCCGAACGGATGGCCAATTTCGATGGCTATGTGGCGCTTGGCTGCGTGATCCGGGGCGAGACCACGCATTACGATACGGTCTGCAACGATTCGAGCCGGGCCATCAGCCTGATGGGCCTGCAAGGGGCCTGCATCGGCAACGGCATTCTGACGGTGGAGAACCGCGGGCAGGCCGAGGTGCGCGCCGATCCCGCGGGCATGAACAAGGGCGGCGGCGCGGCGGCGGCGGCGCTGCACCTGATCGCGCTGGCGCGCCGCTGGTCGGGTGAACGCAAGGGCATCGGGTTCCGTGCCGAAGGCTTTGACCGCGCGTGATGGGGGACAGGGGCGTGACGGGCATGAGCACGAAGGCCGAGGAAAAGCGCCGCAAGAAATCCGCGGCCCGGCTTTATGCCGTGCAGGCGCTGTTCCAGATGGAAGCCTCGGGCCAGACCGCCGAGGCGGTGGCGCGCGAGTTCGAGACGCACCGCTTCGGCGCCTCGGTCGAGGCCGAGGATGGATCGGTCGAGGAGCTGGCCGAGGGCGATGTGACCCTCTTTCGCGCGCTGGTCGGCCATGCGGTCAACCAGCAGGCGCTTGTCGATCAGATGACCGACCGCGCGCTTGTGGCCACCTGGCCCATCGACCGCATCGACCCGGTGCTGCGCGCGCTGTTCCGGGCGGGCGGGGCAGAACTGGTGGCCATGGACACGCCGCCCCGCGTCATCATCACCGAATATGTCGAGGTCGCGCGCGCCTTTCTGCCCGGCGGCAAAGAGCCGAAGTTCGTGAATGCCGTGCTCGACCACATGGCGCATGAGGCCAATCCCGCCGGGTTCTGATGCGTCTCATCCAGGTCTTTCGCCCCTGATGGAGGAACCGATGCGCACCTTGACCACCCTTGCCCTTGCCCTGATCACCACCGCCTGCGTCGCCCAGACCCCGCCCGCCGCCGAGGGGCCGGGCATCTGGCGGCTGGTGTCGCTGAACGGCGAGATGCCGGGCGCACTTGTGACGCTGGCCTTTCCCGAACCCGGTCGGCTGGCGGGGCAGGGCCCCTGCAACCGCTATTTCGGCGCGGTCGAGGGCGCCCCCCCCGCATTTGCCGCCATGGGCATCGGCGCCACCCGCATGGCCTGCGACCGTCTGGATGAGGAGGGGCGCTATTTCGACGCCCTGTCGCGCGTGACGACGGTGGAAATGGGCCCCGCGCGGATGACGCTGACGGGGCCGGGGGTTCGGCTCGACTTTGCGACACCGATGAACTGACAGGCTGCGTCAAGGCGCCACTTTCGGCAGGGAACAAAGATGCTACGATCCTGAGGAGCAATTGGAGAGCACCATGCCCCCGCTGATCCGTCTTTACATCGTGAATGTGGCCATCGGCTTTGCGCTGTCGGCGGTGTTTGTTGCACTGTTGCTGTGGTTTGATGTCGTTGGCCTGCGCCGTCTGGTCATGGCGTCCGACATAGGATTTGTCGCCGTGGCGATGCTTGTGGTGTTCAACGGAATCGTCTTTGCCGGGGTGCAGTTCGCCATCGCCGTGATGAGCATGGGCGAGGATGAGGACTCGAGTGGTGGAGACCGGAAACGGTTCACGAAAAGTGTCGGTGCACCGGCTTTGGTGCCGGTTGTCGTGAAGGCGCGGGCCCGCGATCGGCGGTTCTGATCGCGGCCCGTTCGTCCACTCTTGCGCCGGTGTCAGGCGCCGGGTCAAAGGCGGCATGGATCTCGCACTTCTGAAAACCTTTCTGCAGGTCGCCGAAACCGGATCGTTCGTCGCGGCCTCTGAACGGCTGTTCGTGACCCAGTCGGCGGTATCGCTGCGCGTCCACCGGCTGGAGGAGTTGCTGGGCAAGCAGCTGTTCACGCGGTCCAAGGCTGGAGCCGAGCTTACGTCCAATGGCCGGGAGTTCGAAGGTTATGCGCTGTCGATGGTGCGCACCTGGGAGCAGGCGCGCCAGCAGGTGGCGGTGCCTGCGGGATTCAACCGGGTGCTGATCATCGGCGCGCAGGTCACGCTCTGGCCGCGCATCGGGTTTCGCTGGATCGACGCGCTGCGCGCCGAGGTGCCCGACCTGGGCCTGCGCGCCGAGATGGGCACGTCGGAAGAACTGACCCGCGCGATGACGGAAGGGGTGATGCAGGTGATGCTGACCCATACCCCCAAGGTTCGTCCCGGCCTGTCGGTGGAGCGGCTGATCGAGGATGAACTGGTGCTGGTGGCCCCCTGGGCAGGGGCCACTCCCGACGATCTTGCGGGCAGCTATGCGCAGGTGGACTGGGGCCCCGATTTCATGGCCTTCCAGACGCAGCACCTGCCAGGGCTGGTGTCCTCGGGGCTGACGCTGGGGATCGGCGCGCTTGCCACACGATTTGCGGTGGGGCAGGGCATGGCCGCATTCCTGCCCGCCGCACATGTCAAGCGCCATGTCGATGCTGGGCGGCTGCACCTGGTCGAGGGGGTGCCGGGGTTCTCCTATCCCGTCTGGTCGGTCTGGCGGGACGATCTGGATGAAGACCTGGCCGGAATCGCCCATGCCGCGCTGCAGGCCGTTGCCGAACGCACCGAGAACGACATCGCCGAACTTCTGGACAGCCTTTAGCCGCCGGGTCCGAAGTTGCGCGCGAGCGCGCGCTGCCAGACCAGAGATTGCACGGCCGGGCCTTCGCCCGGCCGTTTTCGTTCGCGCGGATCCGTTCCGGTCGCATCCCCGATAAATTCTGTGGATACCCATGATTATTTTAAATTTTTCGATGGTCACGGGGGTCACTACATGGGGAGTCGGCAATAACCCCCGGTCTCGACCCTCGGTCGGCATCGGGCTTTTCAGATAGGGACACGCCATGAAGACCATGCTGACGACCGGTGCCATCGCGGCACTCCTCCTTGCCACGGCGGCCCCGATGGCCTTGGCACAGACCACGCTGACGGGAACCCAGGCGCTGGACGACCGACTGGACGACATCGACACCGCCGTGCGCGACGACCTGCGCCGTGGCGAGGACATGCGCCGCTTCGGCAACCCCGAATTCCGGCCCGGCCTGTCGGGCTCGGCTTCGCTGAGCTACAATGCCAAGCGCGGCAGCCAGGACACGCAGGAATTCAGCATGGGTGCGCGCCTGCGCTATGCCCAGGGGCAGTTCGTGCAGTCGATCGGCATGGCGCTGGACTTTGCAGAGGCGAACGGCACCAAGTCGAAGGAAGACGTGTTCGGGGTCTATGACGCGCAATATTACTTCGATGACAGCTTCTATGGGTTCATCCTCGGCCGCGTCGCGACCGACGGGCTGGCCGACAGGATTGACACGCCCGACCTCAGGGCGGGCAGGAACCGGACCGATGCCTTCATCGGCGTGGGCCCAGGCTATCGCATCTTCAACACGCCGGACGTGACCTGGCGCGTGCAAGCCGGCATCGGCTACAGCTTTCTGGAAAACGGCCTGCGCCAGCGGACCCGCGAGACCGGATACATCGCCTCGTCGCGCTTTTTCTACAAGCTGAGCGACAGCATGTTCGCAACAAACGATACGGATGTGCTGAAAACGAAATCGGCGCTGCGGGTGAACAACGATCTCGGCCTGAACTTCCGCATGACCGACACGTTCTCGACCCGCGTCAGCTATCTGACCGACTACAACGACACCCGCGCGAACAAGACGGACAACAAGCTGGGTCTGTCGCTGGTCTACAGCTTCTGAGCCTGTTCCCTCATGCTCAGACCACAGGGGGGCGGACTTCGGTCCGCCCTTTCTCATGTTTCGTCGCTGTCAGGTGGCGGCGGGAACCGCAGCAGCCGTGAAGGCGTGAATTTCCCGAGAGCCTGAGTGTTCAGGTGGTCGCCAGATATCAGGGCCAGAGCCAAGACAGAGCCAGCTCCCTCGGAGATGCTTATCGGCCACTGGAAAAGGGCCTTTCACGCGCAGAGCAGAACCCGCCAAGACACAAGATAGGCCTGTCTCCCCCGCACCGCAAGCCTTGCACAATGTTCACCTTTGGTTCAGTGTTGCGCCATGAGCCTTGATGCCGCCTCCTTGCCGCCCGGGCTGCCTGTCATGCCCGGCCAACGCCTCGCGCGCGGGGTCTGTCGGCATCTGTCGGGCCTCGGGTTCGCGACGGTCGAGGAGATGGTGCCCGCCCCCGGCCTGCGGGTGGACGTGATGGCGCTGGGTCGCAAGGGCGAGGTCTGGGTTGTGGAGTGCAAATCCGGCCGCGCGGATTTCGCGGCGGATCGCAAGTGGCAGGGATATCTGGAGTTTTGTGACCGCTTCTTCTGGGCAGTCGATGCGGCCTTTCCGACCGACCTCTTGCCTGCCGAAACCGGGCTGATGCTGGCTGATCCCTTTGACGCCGAGATCATGCGGATGGGGCCTGAGACGCCGCTGGCCGGGGCAAGGCGTCGCGCGATGCAACTGCGGTTTGCCCGTCACGCCGCATGGCGGCTGCAGGCGCTGCGCGATCCCGGTATCAGCGTTTTTTCGGTTTAGGCTCGGCCCCCATCGCCCGTGCGGCCTCGGCCGCGGCGCGCAGTTCCTCGGCGATGTCCTCGGCCTCTTCCGGCTCGAAATCCAGCGGCAGGTCGATCCCGCCATCGGCCTCGATGTAGATGCGCACCATGCCAAGGCTGGTGGGCCCGATCTGCAGGTTGGCGGCGATGTCGCTTTGCTTGTCGATGCCCATGGCGGCCCCTCGCAGTGTTGCAGGCCCCGCGTAACGCGGGGGGATGCGGGTGGCAAGCCCCGGCTTGGCCCTTGCAATCGCGCCGCCACGGCGGTATTCCGCACCCGAGTGCCGACATAGCTCAGTTGGTTAGAGCACCAGATTGTGGATCTGGGGGTCCCCCGTTCGAGCCGGGGTGTCGGTACCATAAATCCCCTTAACATCGCGTCAATGCGCAGGGCAGCGCCCTTGGCCCGGGCCGTAGCTGTGGCTATGGTCAGGCTCCCCAAGCCCGAGGATGCCATGACCGACGACACCCCCGCCCGTATCGCCCGCCTGATCGCCACCGAGATCGGGGCCGATCCGGGGCAGGTTGTGGCGGCTGTGGCGCTGCTGGATGGCGGGGCGACGGTGCCCTTCGTCGCGCGCTACCGCAAGGAGGCGACCGGGGGGCTGGATGACATCCAGCTGCGCAAGTTGTCGGAAAGGCTGGATTATCTGCGCGAACTGGAGGCGAGGCGGGCGGTGGTGGTGGCGTCTGTCACCGAAGCGGGCAAGCTGACGCCCGAACTGGCGGCGGCCTTTGCGCGGGCCGGGACAAAGGCCGATCTGGAGGACCTCTATCTGCCCTTCCGACCCAAGCGCCGCACCCGCGCGCAGATCGCGCGCGAGAACGGGCTGGGGCCCCTGGCCGAGGCGATCCTGGCCGACCGGCGCGCCGATCCGGCGATGCTGGCGGCGGGGTATCTGGGCGAGGCGGTGGCGGATGTGAAGGCGGCGCTGGAGGGGGCGCGGGATATTGTCGCCGAGGGGCTGGCGGAGGATGCGGCCCTGCTTGGGCGGCTGCGCGCGCATCTGCGGCGTGACGGGCGGCTGGTGGCAAGGGTGATCGAGGGCAAGGCCACCGAAGGCCAGAAGTTCTCGGATTACTTCGCCCATTCAGAGCCTTATACCGGCGCACCCTCGCACCGCGTGCTGGCGATGCTGCGCGGGCGGAACGAGGGGGTTTTGGCCGTCGAACTGGAGGTGGAGCCGGATGCTCCGCGCGGCCAGAGCACGGCGGAGCGGGCCTGCGGGGCCGCGCTGATGGCGCAGGGCACCGGGCCGGGGGACGCGTGGCTGCGCGAGGCGGCGGCATGGGCCTGGCGGGTGAAGCTGCGGACATCGCTGACCGCCGACCTGATGGGCGAGTTGCGCGAGGCGGCGGAGGCCGAGGCGATCCGAGTTTTCGCTCTCAACCTCAAGGACTTGCTGCTGGCCGCCCCGGCCGGGGGCAAGGCCACGATGGGCCTTGATCCCGGTATCCGGACGGGGGTGAAGGTGGCAGTGGTGGATGCGACGGGCAAGGTGGTGGCGACCGATACCGTCTATCCCTTCCCGCCGAAATCGGATGTGCGGGGAGCGCAGGTGGCGCTTGCGCGGTTGATCGCGGCGCATGGCGTGCGGCTGATCGCGATTGGCAACGGGACCGCCAGCCGCGAGACGGAAAAGCTGGTGGCGGAGATGATCGCGGCGCTGCCGGGGGCGGAGAAGCCCTTGAAAGTGGTGGTGAACGAGGCGGGCGCCTCGGTCTATTCGGCCTCCGAGCAGGCTTCGCGCGAGATGCCGGACCTGGACGTGTCGCTGCGGGGTGCGGTGAGCATCGCGCGGCGCTTGCAGGACCCTTTGGCGGAACTGGTGAAGATCGAGCCGAAGGCGATAGGAGTCGGGCAATATCAACATGATGTGGACCAGTCGCGGCTGGGGCGGGCGCTGGATGCGGTGGTCGAGGATGCGGTGAACGCGGTGGGGGTGGAGGTGAATACCGCCTCGGCCCCCTTGCTTGCGCGGGTGTCGGGGATCGGGCCGGGGCTGGCGGAGGCGATCGTGGCGCATCGCGAGGCGCAGGGGGCGTTCCGCAGCCGGCGGGATTTGCTGAAGGTGGCGCGTCTGGGGCCGAAGGCGTTCGAGCAGGCGGCGGGGTTCTTGCGCATCCAGGGCGGGGCGGAGCCGCTGGATGCTTCGGGCGTTCACCCGGAAGCCTATGATGTGGCACGTAAAATCGTGGCGGCCTGCGGGCGCGACATCCGCAGCCTGATGGGCGACGGCGCGGCGCTGCGGGGGCTGGAGGCGGCGCGGTTCGTGGATGCGCGATTCGGGCTGCCCACGGTGCAGGACATTCTGGCGGAGCTGGAAAAGCCGGGGCGCGACCCGCGGCCGGGGTTCAGGACCGCGACATTTGCCGAAGGCGTGAACGAGATCAGGGACTTGCGGCCCGGCATGATGTTGGAGGGCACGGTGACCAACGTCGCGGCCTTCGGGGCCTTTGTCGATGTGGGGGTGCATCAGGACGGGCTGGTGCATGTGAGCCAGCTGGCCGACCGGTTCGTGAAGGACCCGCATGATGTTGTAAAGGCGGGGGATATTGTCCGCGTCCGGGTGGTTGAGGTGGATGCGGCGCGCAAGCGCATCGCGCTGAGCATGAAGCGCGAGGGCGGCGATGCACCGCCGCCTGCCGCGAAGGGACCTGCGGCCAAGGGGCCGATGGGGGCCGGGCCGAAGGCGTCGGGCGGAAGCGGGGCCTTTGCCGAGGCGTTGCGCGGCAAGTTCGGGAAGGGCTGAGCCGGGGGCCTGCGCGAATCGGGGGTTAACGGCGGGAAAGGCAGGGATTTCGGCGTATGGCATCCGTCCCGCAGGCGTCGGGTTTGCGTCGGCTTTCCGTCCCGACAGGGCGCGCGCGCAAGGGTGGGTTAACGCAACGCGCGGACGGACGCTGGGGGCTGCCGCCCCCGCCGCCTGGCGGCGGCTCCCCCGCGGATATTTGGGCCAAGATGAAAGGGGAGAGGTGCGGATCAGGCTGCGGGGGCGGTGCGGGGGAGGAGCGCGCGCAGTGCCAGCAGCGAGACGAGGCCAAAGCCGGTGGCGAGTTCGCTGTCGGTGATGGCGGCGGCGATGGCCCCGGCAAGGAGGCCGATGAGGGCGGCGGGCAGCCAGCCGAAGCGGCCGCGGTCGAGAAGGAGCCAGACGGCGGGCAGGGCGAGGACCCAGCCGATCCAGGAGAGGAGCGGCGAGAAGAGGAGGGCCGCCGCGATGGCCCAGAGGGGCAGGGCGAGGTCGGGCTGGAGGCGGCCCAGCAGCAGGGCGCCGGTCATCAGGCAGAGCCCGAGGGCCGCAGGGGCGGCCCAGACAAGGGCCGCCGTGACCAGAAGGCGGCCTGCGCCCGGGGTCGGGGGGGAGTGGAGGAGGGTGGCCCGCAGGCTCACCGCACCGCCGCTCCGCCGATGGTGAGCCCGCCGATCATCAGCGTGGGCTGGCCCACGCCCACGGGCACCCATTGCCCGGCCTTGCCGCAATTGCCGATGCCGGGGTCGAGCGCCATGTCGGTGCCCACGGCGCGGATCTGTTTCAGCGCGGTGGCCCCGTCGCCGATCAGGGTGGCGCCCTTGACCGGGGAACCGATCACGCCGTTCTGGACGCGATACGCCTCGGTGCAGGAGAACACGAACTTGCCGTTGGTGATGTCCACCTGGCCGCCGCCGAATCCCACGGCATAGATGCCGTCCTTGAGGTCGGCCAGGATGGCGGCGGGGTCGGCGCTGCCCGCGGTCATGTAGGTGTTGGTCATGCGGGGCATCGGGATATGCGCGAAGCTTTCGCGCCGCCCGTTGCCGGTGGGGGCCACGCCCATCAGGCGGGCGTTCTGGCGGTCCTGCATGTAGCCCACGAGGATGCCATCGTCGATCAGCACGTTGCGGGCGGAGGGGGTGCCTTCGTCATCCACGCTGAGCGAGCCGCGCCGGTCGGGGAGGGTGCCGTCATCGAGCACGGTGACGCCGGGGGCGGCGATGCGCGTGCCGAGGAGGCCCGCGAAGGCGGAGGTTTGCTTGCGGTTGAAATCGCCCTCGAGCCCGTGGCCGATGGCCTCGTGCAACAGGATCCCGGGCCAGCCGGGGCCGAGGACCACATCCATCACGCCCGCGGGGGCGTCCACCGCGTCGAGGTTCAGGGTAGCGATGCGCAGCGCCTCGCGCGCCACCGGCTGCCAGTGGTCGCGCGCCATGAGGCCCGCGAGGCCGAAGCGGCCGCCGCCGCCCATGCCGCCCGTCTCGCGCCGGCCATCCGCCTCGACGATGCAGGAGATGTTGATGCGGGCCATGGGGCGGGTGTCGGTGACGATGTGTCCTTCGGGGCGCAGGATCGTCACCTCCTGGTGGCTGGCGGCAATGGTGGCCGAGACCTGCACCACGCGGGGGTCGAGGCCGCGCAGATAGGCGTCGATCTCGCGCAGGGTGTCGATCTTGACGGCAAAGGCCGCATCTTCCAGCGGGTCGGCATCGGAATAGAGGCGGCGGTTGGTGCCCGCAGGCGGGGGGGCGAGGGTGCCGCCGCCGTCGCCCACGGCGAGGCGGGCGGTGTCGGCGGCGCGGATCAGGGCGCGTTCGGAGATCTCGGTGGAATGGGCGTAGCCTGCAACCTCGCCCCGCACGGCGCGCAGGCCGAAACCTTCGGAGGCGTCGTAGGAGGCGGTTTTCACCCGGCCATCATCCAGCACGATGGCCTCGGACCGGCGGCGTTCGAGGAAAAGCTCGCCATCGTCGGCCCCCGCGGTGGCGGCGCGCAGGACGGTAAGGGCCGCGGCCTGATCCAGATGCGTGTCGAAGGGGCGGAAGGGGGCGGCGGCCATGGGCTGTCCTTGATCTGGGTCACGCGGCGCTGAATTGCCGCAACCGGAACCCTTGCCCGGCATCCCCTAATATGGTTTCACGGTGCGTAGAAACAACGGGATTCTGGCACGCGGCCGGGTCCCTGCGCGACCCGACGGGTCGCTGACAAGAACGGGAACCGGACATGCGTTTTTCGACCCTTCTGACGGGCCTTGCACTTGGATGCTGCGTTGCGGGGGCCGCAGTGGCCCAGGACTTGCCGATCATCGGCAGGCCGGTTGACGGTGCCATGGGCTTTCAACCTTCCGCGACCGAGCTGAAGCATGATATCGTCTGGCTGGACACGATGCTGCTTTACATCATCGCGGTCATCACGATCTTTGTCACTGGCCTGATGGCTTGGGTGGCGATCCGCTACAACGAGAAGCGCAATCCGAAGCCCGCGACCTTTACCCACCACAGCACGCTGGAAGTGGCCTGGACGGTTGTTCCGATCGTGATCCTGGTGTTCATCGGGGCGTTTTCGCTGCCGGTGCTGTTCAAGCAGCAGGAAATTCCGGTGGCCGACATCACCATCAAGACAACGGGCTATCAGTGGTATTGGGGGTATGAGTACGTCGATGAGGGGTTCGCCTTCGACAGCTACATGATCGGCGCTCCGGCAACCGGCGGCGACAACCGGATGTCGCCCGAGGTGGAGGCGCAGCTGATCGAGGCGGGGTATCAGAAGGAGCATTTCCTGCTGGCCACCGACACCGCGATGGTGGTGCCGGTGAACAAGACGATCGTGGTGCAGGTCACGGGGTCGGATGTGATCCATTCCTGGACGATTCCGGCCTTCGGCGTGAAGCAGGATGCAGTGCCGGGCCGGCTGGCGCAGTTGTGGTTCAAGGCGGAGCGTGAGGGCATTTACTTCGGTCAATGTTCGGAACTTTGCGGCATCGCGCATGCTTACATGCCCATCACCGTGAAGGTGGTGAGCGAGGAAGCCTATGCCGAATGGCTTGAGGGTGCGAAGGCGGAATATGCAGGGTCTGTGCCTTCCGTGACGGTTGCGGCGAACTGAGGCGGCGGCGCGGGGTGTGGGTGCCCCGATGGAAGGGAATGTGAATGTCCGATACCACGATCGAGCGTGGCCATGAGGCGGGATTTGGCGATTACGTCGCCCTGCTGAAACCGCGTGTGATGTCGCTGGTGGTGTTCACGGCGCTGGTGGGGCTGCTCGTCGCGCCGGTGTCCCTGCATCCGGTGGAGGCATTTGCGGCGATCCTGTTCATCGCGCTGGGGGCCGGGGCCTCGGGTGCGCTCAATATGTGGTATGACGCGGACATCGACGCGGTGATGAAGCGCACGCGTGGCCGCCCGGTGCCCTCGGGCCGTGTGGAGGCGGGTGAGGCGCTGGGGATCGGGCTGGCGCTGTCGGGCATTTCGGTGGTGATGCTGGCGCTGGCGACAAACCTGCTGGCGGCGGGGCTGCTGGCATTCACGGTTTTCTTTTATGCGGTCGTCTATTCGGTGTGGCTCAAGCGCTCGACGCCGCAGAACATCGTGATCGGGGGCGCTGCAGGGGCCTTTCCGCCGATGATCGGCTGGGTGGCGGCCACGGGGTCGGTATCGGTCGAGGCGGGGCTGATGTTCGCGCTGATATTCATGTGGACGCCGCCGCATTTCTGGGCGCTGGCGCTGTTCATGAAGGAGGATTACCACACCGCGGGCGTGCCGATGCTGACCGTGACGCACGGGCGGCGCGCGACTCGGGCGCATATCCTGGCCTACACCGTGCTGTTGGTGCCGGTGTCGGTCTGGGCGGCGCTGTCGGGAATCGGCGGGCCGCTGACGCTGGCGGTGGCGGTTGTGCTGAACGCGTGGTTCCTTGTCGGTGCCTGGCGCATCTGGCGGCGGGATGAGGCGGTGGCCGAGGCCGATGGCTACCGGGTGGAAAAGCAGGTGTTCCGGTTCTCGCTTTACTATCTCTTCGTGCATTTCGTCGCATTTCTGGCCGAGGCGGGGCTCGCTCCTCACGGCCTGGGAGGCTGGTGACATGGCGTTCCGACCCGACCATGAGATCTACAGGCGGCGGTTTTCGCGAAACCTGGGGCTGGGGCTGACGCTGGTGGCCTTTGTGGGGCTGGTCTTTGCGCTGACCGTGGTGAAGGTGACGCGCGGCGATCCCCTGCAGGGGTTCGACCACAAGGTAAGGCCCGCGCTGTTGCCGGCCGAGGGGGCAGGGCAATGACACCACAGCAAAAGACCGCAGCCCAACTCGCCGCCGTGGGTGTGACGATGCTGTCGCTCAGCTTTGCGGCCGTGCCGTTCTATGACTGGTTCTGCCGGGTCACGGGCTATGGCGGGGCCACCTCGGTCGCCTCGCAGGCGCCGGACGAGATTCTGGACCGCACGGTGACTGTGCGGTTCGATGCGTCCAAGGAATTCGGGATGCCGTGGAATTTCGTGCCGATGCAGCGCGAGATGGTGGTGCGGATCGGCGAGGTGGGGCTGGCCTTCTATCAGGCCACGAACCCGACCGACCGGCCCGTGGCGGGCACCGCCAGTTTCAACGTGACGCCCGACAGCGCGGGCGGCTATTTCACCAAGATCGACTGTTTCTGCTTCCAGCAGCAGGTGCTGCAGCCGGGTGAGAGCATTGACATGCCGGTGACGTTCTACGTGGACCCGGCCATCGTGCGCGACCGCGAAGGCAAGTTCGTGCATACGATCACGCTGTCCTATACATTCCACGAAACGCCCCTGCCCGAAGAGGCGGCGGCTCTTGCCCCGGCCGTGACCGGCGGCGCTGTCAACTGAACGAGGGACCCATGGCGCACGCCAAGAACCACGACTATCACATCCTGCCGCCGTCGATCTGGCCGTTCTTCGGCTCTGTCTCGGCCTTTGTCATGCTGTTCGGCGCGGTGATCTGGATGCACGGCAGCGGGCCGTGGATGGGGCTGATCGGCTTTGTCGGCGTCCTTTACACCATGTTCGCCTGGTGGTCCGAGGTGGTGAAGGAAAGTGCGGTCGGCGACCATACGCCGGTGGTGCGGATCGGGCTGCGCTATGGCTTCATCCTGTTCATCATGTCCGAGATCATGTTCTTCGCGGCCTGGTTCTGGAGCTTTTTCAAGCACGCGCTCTACCCGATGCACCCCGACGGGATCAGCCCGATGGTGGATGGCGTCTGGCCGCCAGCGGGGATCGAGACGTTCGATCCCTGGCACCTGCCGCTGATCAACACGCTGATCCTGCTGTGTTCGGGGGCGGCGGCGACCTGGGCGCACCACGCGCTGGTGCATGAGAACAACCGGCAGGACATGAAAAGCGGGCTGATCCTGGCGGTTCTGCTGGGTGTGGTGTTCACCGGCTTTCAGGCCTACGAATACAGCCACGCGGCCTTTGGTTTTGCCGACAACATCTATGGCGCCAACTTTTTCATGGCGACGGGCTTCCACGGGTTCCACGTGCTGATCGGCACGATCTTTCTGCTGATCTGTCTGATCCGCGTCTACAAGGGGCATTTCACCCCCGAAAAGCACATCGGGTTTGAGGCGGCGGCCTGGTATTGGCACTTTGTCGATGTGGTCTGGCTGTTCCTGTTCCTGGCGATCTATATCTGGGGTCAGTGATCCCGCTGCACGGGGTCGGGGCGCGGGTCGCGATGCGGCCCGCGTTCTGCGTTCGAGGGGGCCGCGATGCTGCGCCGCATGATCTTTCCGCTGTTGCTGGGGCTGGTGGGCGGGGCCGTTCTGGTGTCGCTGGGCGTCTGGCAGTTGCAGCGGCTGGCCTGGAAAGAGGGCATCCTCGCGCAGATCGAGGCGCGGATCGCCGCCGACCCTTTGCCGGTGCCGGATGCACCGCAGGTGGGGGATGACCAGTATCTGCCGGTGCGGGTCTCGGGCCAGTTCACCGGCGAGGGGCTGGATGTGCTGGTCAGCCGCAAGCAGATCGGTGCGGGCTACCGCGTGATCGCGGTGATGGAGGCGGATGGGCGGCGGCTGCTGGTGGACCGGGGGTTCCTGCCGGTGGACCAACGCGGTGTCGCGCGGCCCGAGGGGCAGGCGCGCGTGACCGGCAACCTGCTGTGGCCCGACGAGGTGGACAGCTACACCCCCGCGCCCGACGCCCGCACCGGCATCTGGTTCGCCCGCGACCTGCCCGCGATGGCGGCGGCGCTTGGGACCGAGCCGGTGCTGGTGGTGGCCCGCAGCGTCACCCCCGCCGATGCGGCGGTGGAGCCCTTGCCGGTGGATACCTCGGGAATCCCGAATGACCATCTGGGCTATGCCATCCAGTGGTTCGGACTGGCGCTGGTCTGGGTGGGGATGACAGCGTTTCTGCTCTGGCGTATCAGGCGCCGGGCAGAGTAGGGAACCCAGATGCGCTATGTCTCCACCCGGGGTGCGGCCCCGGTTCTGACCTTTTCCGAGGCGATGATGACGGGCCTTGCGCGCGACGGGGGGCTTTATGTGCCCGAGGCCGTGCCGGTGATGCACGTGGGCGAGATCGCGGCGCTGGCGGGCCTGCCCTATGAGGAGGTGGCATTCCGCGTGATGCGGCCCTTTCTGGGCGATGCCTTCACCGATGACGAATTCCGGGGGCTGATTGCCGCGGCCTATGCTGGGTTCGGCCATGCGGCGCGCGCCCCCTTGGTGCAGCTGGGGCCGGGGCATCACCTGCTGGAACTGTTCCACGGCCCCACGCTGGCGTTCAAGGATTTCGCCATGCAGCTCATCGGGCAGATGATGCAGGCGGTGCTGGCCCGGTCGGGCGGCCGGATCACGATTGTGGGCGCCACCAGCGGCGACACCGGGGCGGCGGCGGTGGAGGCGTTCCGGGGCCTGTCTGCCGTGTCGCTGTTCATCCTGTTCCCCGAGGGGCGCGTGTCCGAGGTGCAGCGGCGCCAGATGACCACGCCAGGGGATGCGAATGTGCATGCGCTGGCGATGACCGGCGATTTCGACCGCTGTCAGGCCCGTGTGAAGGACATGTTCAACGATTTCGCCTTTCGCGACGGGGTGCGGCTGGCGGGGGTGAATTCGATCAACTGGGCGCGGGTGCTGGCGCAGGTGGTCTATTATTTCTATGCCGGGGTCGCCCTTGGCGCGCCGCACCGGGCGGTGGATTTCTGCGTGCCCACGGGCAATTTCGGTGACATCTATGCGGGCCATGTCGCGCGCGCGATGGGGCTGCCGATCGGCCGGCTGGTGATCGCCACCAACCAGAACGACATTCTGGACCGGGCCTTGCGCACGGGGGCGTATCGCACCGAAGGCGTGCGCCCCTCGATCAGCCCGTCGATGGACATTCAGGTGTCGTCGAATTTCGAGCGGGCGCTGTTCGATGCGCTGGGGCGCGAGGGCGCGGCGGTGGCGGCGCTGATGGCAGAGCTGCGCGCGGGGGGCTTTGGCATCCCGCAGGGCGCATTGGAGTATCTGCGCGCGGGGTTCGCCAGCGGCCGCGCCTCGGAAGAGGAGACGGCGGCCACCATCGCGCGGACGCTGGCCGCCACGGGCGAGCTGCTTTGCCCGCATTCCGCCGTGGCGGTGAAGGTGGCGGCCGAGCATATCGGCGCCAATCCGATGGTGACGCTGGCCACCGCCCACCCGGCCAAGTTCCCCGATGCGGTGGAGGCCGCGACCGGCATCCGCCCGCCCCTGCCCCCCCGCATGGCCGACCTTTATGACCGGCCCGAGCGGATGACCCGCGTTCCCGACGACCTTGCCGCCCTCCAGACCCTCATCCGCGAAAGGATCGCCCGTTGACCGCCCGCCTGACCACCCTGCCCAACGGATTGCGCATCGTCACCGAACATATGCCGGGGCTGATGTCGGCGTCGGTGGGGCTGTGGGTCTGCGCGGGGGGGCGGCACGAGCGGGCGGAGCAATGCGGAATCGCGCATTTTCTGGAGCACATGGCCTTCAAGGGCACGCCCAGCCGCAGCGCCCTGCGGATCGCCGAGGAGATCGAGGATGTGGGCGGCTACATCAACGCCTATACATCGAAGGAGATCACCGCCTATTACGCGCGGGTGCTGTCAGGCGACGTGCCGCGCGCCATCGACATCATCACCGACATCGTGCTGAACCCGGTGTTCGATCCGGCGGACATCGACACCGAGCGGCATGTGATCCTGCAGGAGATCGGGCAGGCGCTGGATACGCCCGACGACATCATCTTTGACTGGCTGCAGGAGGCAAGCTATCCCGACCAGCCCTTCGGGCGCACGATCCTGGGGCCATCCGACCGGGTGGCGGGGTTCGGTGCGGACGATCTGCGCGCCTTCGTGGCGGGGCACTACAGCCCCGACCGGATGATCCTCGCAGCGGCGGGCGGGATCGACCATGACGCCATCGTGGCGCAGGCGGGCGCGGTCCTGGGCGACAGGGTGCCGGTGACGTCCGGGGCGCTGGTGCCGGCGGCCTTTCAGGGCACCGAACGGCGCGAGGTCAAGGACCTGGAGCAAGCCCATTTCGCCCTGTCGCTGGAGGCGCCGGGCTTTCGCGACGAGGGCGTGCATGCCGCCCAGGTCTATGCGATGGCCATGGGGGGCGGCATGTCCTCGCGGCTGTTCCAGAAGATCCGCGAGGAGCGGGGGCTGTGCTATTCGATCTTTGCCCAGTCGGGCGCCTATGAGGATACCGGATCGATCACGATCTACGCGGGCACCTCGGGCGAGGAGGTGGCGGAACTTGCCGCGCTGACGGTGGCCGAGCTGAAACGCTCGGCCGAGGACATGACCGAGGCCGAGGTGGCCCGCGCCCGGGCGCAGCTGAAGGCGGGGCTGGTGATGGGGCTGGAAAGCCCGTCAAGCCGGGCCGAGCGGCTGGCGCGGATGGTGTCGATCTGGGGCCGGGTGCCGGGGGTCGAGGAGGCGGTGGCCAAGGTGGATGCCGTGGACCTTGCCGCCGTGCGGGCCTTTGCCGGGGGCCTTGCCACGGCAGAGGCGGCGCTGGCGCTTTATGGTCCGGTGGCGGCGGCTCCGGATCTTGCCGCGATGCGCGCAGGGCTTGCCGCCTGATGTTCGGCCTGCGCCGGAGGGTCCACCTGGAGACCGAGCGCATGACCCTGCGCCTGCCCCAGCACGCCGACTGGCGCGGCTGGGCCGACCTGCGGCAGGAGAGCGAGGCCTTCCTCGCCCCGTGGGAGCCTGTCTGGTCGCCCGACCACCTGTCGCGCCGCGCCTTCACCAGCCGCGTCTACTGGGCCGCCCGGGCCGAGGGCCAGGGGACGGCCTTGCCCCTGATGATGATCCGCCGCACCGACCAGGTGCTCTTGGGCGCGATCACGCTGGACAACATCCGGCGCGGGCCGTCGCAGGCGGGCACGCTGGGCTACTGGATCGGCGCACCCTTCGCGCGCCAGGGGTTGATGGCCGAAGCGATCCGCGCGCTGGTGCATCATGCGTTCCGAGAACTGGACCTCAGCCGGATCGAGGCCGCCTGCCTGCCCGAGAACGCGCCGTCGCGCGGGCTGCTGGAGGCATCCGGGTTCAAATATGAGGGCGTCGCGCAAAGCTATCTGCAGATCGCTGGGCGCTGGCGCAACCACGTCCTTTACGCCAACCTGCGGGGCGACCGGCGCGGGCGGACCGACGTGGGGTGATGGCGGAACCCGCCGGGGGCTGATGGCGGAACCCGCCGGGGGCCAGCCCCCGGACCCCCGGGATATTTTCAGACAGAAGAAACCGGGGCTGACTTCTTCTGTCCAAAAGTATCCCACGGGGTATGCCACCGGTTCGAGGAGCCGGTGGCATGGGGGGTGTGACCCCCCCCCCGGAGGTGGGCCTCAGAGCCCCGGGTAGATGGGAAAGCGCGCGCAGAGCGCCTCGACCCGGGCGCGGACCGAGGCCTCGACGGCCGCGTTGCCGTCTTCGCCGTGGGCGGCCAGGCCATCCACGACCTCGACGATCAGGTCGCCGATCAGGCGAAACTCGGCCTCGCCGAAGCCGCGCGTGGTGCCTGCGGGGGTGCCAAGGCGGACGCCCGAGGTGACCATGGGCTTTTCGGTGTCGAAGGGGATTCCGTTCTTGTTGCAGGTAATATGCGCACGCCCCAGCGCCTTTTCGGTGGCGTTGCCCTTCACGCCCTTGGGCCGCAGGTCCACCAGCATCACATGGCAGTCGGTGCCGCCGGTCACGATGTCGAGGCCGCCCCGCATCAGCTGGTCGGCGAGGGCTTGGGCGTTGCGGATGACCTGGGCCTGGTAGGTCTTGAACTCGGGGCGCAGCGCCTCGCCGAAGGCCACGGCCTTGGCGGCGATGACGTGCATAAGGGGGCCGCCCTGGATGCCGGGGAAGATCGCGGAGTTCACCTTTTTCGCGATCTCCTCGTCATTCGTCAGGATCATGCCGCCGCGGGGGCCGCGCAGGGTTTTATGCGTGGTGGTGGTGACGACATGGGCATGGGGGAAGGGATCGGGGTAGAGGCCCGCCGCGATCAGGCCTGCGAAATGCGCGACATCGGCCAGGAGGATCGCGCCCACGCTATCGGCGATGGCGCGCATGGCCGCAAAGTCGATGTGGCGGGGGATGGCGCTGCCGCCGGCGATCAGCATCTTCGGCCGGTGTTCCGCGGCAAGCGCCGCGATCTGGTCGTAGTCGATGGTCAGGTCCGCGCGCCGCACGCCGTATTGCACCGCGTTGAACCATTTGCCCGACTGGTTGGGTTTGGCCCCGTGGGTTAGGTGGCCGCCGGCATCGAGGCTCATCCCCAGGATGGTGTCGCCGGGGGTCAGGAGGGCGGTGAACACGCCCTGGTTGGCTTGGCTGCCAGAGTTGGGCTGGACGTTGGCAAAGGCGCAGCCGAAGAGCTGGCAGGCACGCTCGATCGCGAGGTTCTCGGCCACATCGACATGCTGGCAGCCGCCATAGTAGCGGCGGCCCGGATAGCCCTCGGCGTATTTGTTGGTCATCACGCCGCCCTGCGCCTCCATCACCGCGCGGGAGACGATGTTCTCGGAGGCGATGAGTTCGATCTCGTTGCGCTGGCGGCCCAGCTCGGCGGTCATGGCGGCGGCAAGGGCCGGGTCGCGGGTGGCCAGCGTTTCGGAAAAGAATCCGGCGTCGCGGTGCGTGGCATCGGCGGGGGCGTTCATGGGGCGGCTCCTGTCTCGGGGATGACCCGTGATACGGCAGGACGGGCCGCCGGAAAAGCGCTGAAAACGACGCGGGCGGGGGCGGGGGCGAAACGGGGCGTGGCGGATGGGGTTGTGCGCCGGGCCCCGGGGGGGCAAGTTGGCGGCCGGAGGCCTGCGCGGGGTGCGGGCCGGGGGAGTACAGATGCAGCGCATCGCGTTTCTGGCCAGTTCGGCCCCGGCGGCGCAGGCGGCGCTGGCCGCGCTGACGGCGCGGCATGGCCAAGTTGCGCCCGAGGCCGCCGAGGTGATCGTGGCGCTGGGGGGCGACGGGTTCCTGTTGCAGACGCTGTCGGCGACGCAGGTGCTGGGCCTGCCGGTCTATGGGATGAACTGCGGCACGGTCGGGTTCCTGATGAATGCCTATGCGCCCGATGACCTTGAGGCGCGGCTGGCGGTGGCGGTGGAAGAGGTGCTGAACCCGCTGGCGATGCGCGCGGAAAGCGCGGACGGCAGCCTGCACGAGGCGCTGGCGATCAACGAGGTGAGCCTGTTGCGCGAGGGGCCGCAGGCGGCCAAGCTGCGCATCCTGATCGACGGACGCGAGCGGCTGGCGGAGCTTGTTTGCGACGGGGCGCTGCTGGCGACGCCCGCTGGATCGACCGCCTACAACTATTCGGCGCACGGGCCGATCCTGCCCATCGGGTCGGCGGTGCTGGCGCTGACGGCGGTGGCGGCGTTCCGGCCGCGGCGGTGGCGGGGCGCGCTGCTGCCCAAGGCGGCGGAGGTGCGGTTCGAGGTGCTGGAGGCGGCCAAGCGCCCGGTGATGGCGGATGCCGACAGCCGCCGGTCGGTGCATCAGGTTGTGGCGGTGACGGTGCGATCGGATGAGCGGGTGCGCCACAGGCTGCTGTTCGATCCCGGGCACGGGCTGGACGAGCGGCTGATCCGCGAGCAGTTCGTCTGATCCCGCGCCAGGACCGTCCCGGCGGTGCCGCAGACCGGAAACCTGCACGTTTACGGTGCGGTTGATTGCAGGAAACCGGCCTTCGGCGACATGGGGCATAGCCCTTCGCTGTCAGGTCGCGCCCTGGCCGCGCGGCATGCCCCAGGCGTCCATCTTGCGGTAAAGCGTGGAGGGCGCGATGTCCAGTTCGCGGGCAGCACGCGGCACCGATCCGCCGTGCCGGTCCAGCGCGGACTGCACCGCGCGCCGCTCGATCTCGGCGAGGGTCATCCCGGCGAAGGGGTCGCCGCCCGGGCGGGTTGCGGTGTCGGCGCTGGAAGCGGACGTGCCGATATCGCCCACGAGGCTGGGTGGCAGCATTGCGGGGGTCACGGTGCCGCCGTCATTCAGCACAACCACGTTGCGGATCACGTTCAGCACCTGGCGCACGTTGCCGGGCCAGGGATGAGCGCGGAACAGGGCCGCCACTTCGGGCGAGAGGCCGTCGAACCTGCGTCCCTCTTCGGCGGCGAAGGTGGCGAGGGCGGCCTCTGCGATCTCGATCACGTCATCGGACCGTTCGCGCAGCGGGGGCAGGTGCAGCGGCACGACGTAGAGGCGGTAATACAGATCCTCGCGGAACTGGCCGAGGCGCACGGCGTCCAGCGGGTCGCGGTTGGTGGCGCAGACGATGCGCACGTTCACCTTGCGCGGGAGTGTGGCCCCGACCGGGGTCACGGTCGAGGTCTGCAGGAACCGCAAGAGCTTGGTCTGCAGGGCGGGCACCATCTCGCAGACCTCATCGAGGAACAGCGTGCCGCCATCCGCCGCCGCCGCCGCCCCCGGCTTGTCCGAGATGGCTCCGGTGAAGCTGCCCTTCACATGGCCGAACACCTCGGATTCGAGCAGGTCCTGCGGGATCGCGCCGCAGTTCAGCGCGATGAAGGGCCCTTTGGCGCGGCCCGAATGGTGGTGGACGGCCAGCGCCGCCAGTTCCTTGCCCGTGCCGCTTTCGCCAGTGATGAATACGGTGGCCATCGACGCCGCGACCGAGCGTATCTTTGCCTCGACCCGCCGCATCGTGTCTGACGATCCGACAAAACCCGTCGGATTGGCCGCCTGTGCAATGCGCGCGGGGCGGTGCGCGGGCGTGCGGAGGGCGTTTTCGACGGCGGCGAGGAAGCGGGTTTCATCCACCGGCTTGACGAGGAAATCATGGGCGCCCGCGCGCATCGCCTCGACCGCGCGCTGGATCGAGCCGTTGGCCGTGACGGCGATCACCGGCAGGTTGCGGTCCAGCGCCAGAAGGTCGGTCAGCACGGCAAGCCCGTCGCGGTCAGGCAACATCAGATCGAGGAGGACGAGGCCAGGTGTCCTGTCGCGGCACAGGCGGATCCCTTCGGCTGCGGTCGCGGCGGTGCGCACCTGGTGCCCCGCGTCGGCCAGCATGGTGCGATAGACCAGCTGCAGGGACAGCGTATCCTCGATCAGCAGGATGTCACCCCGGGCGGTTGCGGAAGCGCGGGTCATCCGGGTGACGAGGGGCCCGGAGTGCCGATGCGCTGCATCAGCATGTCATGACCGCGGCGCAGGGCGGCGAGGAGGGCGGGATCGGGGGACTCCGCCCATTCCAGGGCGCGCAGGTGCAACTCCTGTGCGATTCGGTGCAAGCCGGTGGCGCCGCAGGTGCCCGCCAGGGCGATCAGGCCATGGGCGTGGCGGCGCAGCGTCTGGCCGTCGCAGGGCGGGGCGGCGGCGCGTTCGATGCCGTGGCGCAGGGCGTCCAGGTCGGACCGGATGCGGCCGCAAAGCTCGGCCCGGGCAGAAGGTCCGACGAGGATCAGCAGGCGGTCGAGCAATTCAGGGTCGAAGGCGAGGGGGTCATGGCCTGCGGTGCCGCGCGTCTGCGGTTCGGAGCCAAGGTGGCCGGGCTCTGGCCGCATGGCCGTGGTCGCCCGCAGAGTCAGGATCGCGAGGCCGAGCGTCACCGGGCAGACGCAAGGTTTGATCAGCACCGCATCGGCCCCCAGGGCGCGCAGCCGCTCATGCCCCTCGGGATCGGTCCGCGTGGTAAGGGCCAGCACCCCCGGCCGTGAAGAGGGCGGACGCGAAGAGGGCGGCTGTGAGGGGGGCGGGCGCTGCGGGCAGCGCAGCGTATCGGCCTCCATCAGGGCGGCATCCACCAGCATGGCATCCACCCCCTTCGCCGTTGCCGCGGCGGCGGGATCGGCGGTGGCAGTGACGCGCGCACCCAGCAGCGACAGAAGCGCCGAGATCGCCTGGCGCTGGCTGGTGCTGCGTTCGACCAGCAGGATGTTCAGGCCGGTGAGGTCGGGCAGCGTTTCCACCACGGGGATCACGGGCAAGGCTTCGGGCGGCAGGGCAAGCCGCGCCTCGGTGCCGCCCTCCGCACCGGTTGCCAGCGTCAGCTCCGCCCCCAGGCGCCGCGCCAGATCGCGCGCGATGAACAGCCCCAGCCCCCGGTCGCCTGCCGCCCCCGCGCCGCCCTCACGGATCGCAGGGCGGTCCGTCAGACCGGGTGGCAGGCCCGGCCCGGCATCCGTCACCGAGAACACCGGAGGGCCATCCGACGGGCCCGGGGCCACGGTCAGGGTGATCGGCCCCCGGGTGGCATGGGTGGCGGCATTGCCGACCAGATGCGACAGGATACGCTCCAGCGACACCGGATCGGTCATCACGGTGCCGATGGTGCCCGGCGCATAGGTCAGGCACAGCGCCAGGCCGCGCGCGGCGGCGGGGGCTGCCCAGCGTGCCTCTATCCGGTCCAGAAGGTCGGTGATGGCCAGCGGTTCGAGCGGACGGGACATCGGGCGCGGCACGTTGGACAGCACATCGCGCATCCCGTCCAGAAGACACGACATGGTGTTCCCCGCCGCCCGCGCCTGATCCAGACGCATCCGATCAGCTTCGGGCAGCGCGTCCGACCGCATCATGGCCAGCCCTGACAGCACATCCGCCACGGCAGCCGCCAGATCGTGGCTCAGCAACAGAAGTTCGGCCTGCTGGCGCGCCGCATTGTCGCCCGACAAGGCAGGCAGGAACAGATCGCCCGCGTCCCGTGTCATCCCAAGCCCCCACCGCATTCCGGTGACGCAATGTATTCGGCAAACGCCAATGATCCGTCAACCGCAAGATGAAAGTATCGGCAGGCGGCGCAATGTCCAGCATCCCCGTCGGCGCGGTGTGCTTTCCCCTGCGTCACCCCCCCCCCAAAGCCTCCCGCGCCGCGCGCAGCACCCCCAGGATCAGCCGATCCGACCCCAGAGGTCATAGTCCCCCGCCTCTTCGACCGTCACGGTCACGATGTCGCCGGGTTGCAGCGCGTCATGGCCCGCGTCGATGTAAAGGTGTCCGTCGATTTCGGGCGCATCGGCGCGGGTGCGGCAGGTGGCCCCTTCGTCATCCACGCTGTCCACGATCACCGGCATCCTCTGGCCTACCTTCGCGGCCAGTTTCGCCGCCGAGATGGCTTGGGCCTTTTCCATGAAGCGGTGAAAGCGGTCCTCTTTCACGTCGTCGGGCACATGGTCGGGCAGGGCGTTCGACCGCGCGCCCTTCACGTTTTCATAGCGGAAGGCGCCCACGCGATCCAGTTGCGCCGCGTCCAGCCAGTCGAGCAGGGTCTGGAATTCGGCCTCGGTCTCGCCCGGATAGCCAACAATGAAGGTGGAGCGGATGGAAAGGTCGGGGCAGACCGCGCGCCAGGCGGCAAGCTCGTCCAGCGTGCGGGCCGCCGCCGCGGGCCGGGCCATGCGGCGCAGCGTGTCGGGGTGGGCGTGCTGGAACGGGATGTCGAGGTAGGGCAGCACCGACCCCTCTGCCATCAGCGGGATCAGGTCGCGCACATGCGGGTAGGGATAGACATAATGCAGGCGCACCCAGGCCCCGAGGCTACCCAGATCGCGCGCAAGGTCGGTGATATGGGCGCGGTGGCCCCGGTCGGCGGCGTGTTTCAGGTCCACGCCATAGGCGCTGGTGTCCTGGCTGATGACCAGCAGTTCGCGCACCCCTGCCGCGACAAGCCGTTCCGCCTCGCGCATGACCGCGTGGGCCGGGCGGCTTTGCAGTTTTCCGCGCATGTCGGGGATGATGCAGAATTTGCAGGCGTGGTTACAGCCCTCGGAGATCTTGAGATAGCTGTAGTGGCGCGGCGTCAGGCTGACCGAGCTTGCGGGCAGAAGGTCGATGAACGGATCGGGGCTGGGCGGCACGGCGGCATGGACGGCATCCACCACCGCCTCATATTGATGCGGGCCCGTTACCGCGAGGACGCGGGGGTGGGCCCCGGTGATGTAGTCCGGTTCCGCGCCGAGGCAGCCCGTCACGATCACCCGGCCGTTTTCGCGCAGCGCCTCGCCGATGGCCTCCAGGCTTTCGGCCTTGGCGCTGTCGAGAAAGCCGCAGGTGTTCACGATCACCGCATCCGCGCCCTGATAGTCGGGGCTGATGGCATAGCCTTCCGCGCGCAGGCGGGTCAGGATGCGTTCGCTGTCCACTAGCGCCTTGGGGCAGCCCAAGGAGACCATGCCGATGGTCGGCTGGCCATCGCGGCGGGTGGCGCGGGTGTCGGGCACGCTGGCGCGGGCAAGGTCGGGGCGCAGAAGGGGCGGGGTCTGGGTCATGGTCGCCGCGTCATAGCGGGAAAGCGGGGCCGCGGGTAGGGGCAAAGCGGGTGGCAGCGGGCCGCTCACCCTTGCGTGGGCAGGGTCCTGCGGGCTTGCCCGAGGGGGGTGGATGGCCGTAGAATACCCCATATCTTGAGGGCATCGGAGGGGCCATGCGCTGGATCGTGCGGGGGCTTTCGGCAGTGGTGGCGCTGGTCGTGCTGACGCTGGCGGCACTGTGGCTGATCCCGTCCGAGGTGGTGGCGCGCGCGGCCTCGGCGCAGTTCGAGCGTCTGACAGGGCGCGCGCTGACCATCGAGGGGGGCATCCGGCCCACCGTCTGGCCGGTGATCGGGGTGTCCACCGGGCCGGTGACGCTGGCCAATGCCGACTGGTCGGCCGAGGGGCCGATGATGCAGGCCGAGGCGCTGGTGATGGCGTTGGATATAGGTGCGGCACTTGGCGGGCGGGTGCAGCTGCGCGCGGTCGAGGTGCGGGGCCTGCGGCTGGTGCTGGAGCGGTTCGGCGACGGGCGGGTGAACTGGGCCACCGCGCCGGGCGCTGCGGCCCCGGTGGCCACCGGGCCGGGCGGGGCAGGGGCCGCGCCGGTCACGCTGGAGCGCGGGCAGATCAGCGGCGGCACGGTGGTCTGGATCGACCATGCCGCAGGCAGCCGCCAGACCATCGGGGCGATCGAGGCCGTGGCAAGCCTGATCGCCCCGGATGGTGCGGTGACGCTGGAAGGGACGGCGCGGATGGGCGACACGCCCTTGCGCCTGTCCCTGCGGGCGGCGGATGCCGGGGCGCTGGCGGCGGGCCGCGTGACGCCGGTAGAGCTGACCGCGGCTGCGGGCGGGACGACGGTTGACTTCGACGGGCGCGCGGGCCTGTCGCCGCTGGTGGCCGAAGGGCGCCTGGCCGCCAACCTGGCCGACCTGCGCGCGCTGGCCGCGCTGACCGGGGCGGGGGTGCCCGACCTGCCCGAGGGGTTGGGCCGCCGTGTGCGCGAGGTGACGGGGCAGCTGACGCTGGCCCCCGCAGGCTCGGCGCATCTGCGCGATGGCGGGCTGGTGCTGGACGCCAACCGGCTGTCGCTGGCCGCCGATCTCACGCTGGACGGGCCACGCCCGAAACTGGCCGCGCAGGTGCAGGGCGGCACGCTGGTGCTGGCCGGACCGGCAGCCCCGGGGGCGGGCGGCGGGGGCGGGGCACCCTCCGGCGCGGATGCCGGGTGGAGCCGGGCCGCGATGGATGTCTCGGCGCTGGGGGTGATGGATGCCGAGGTGGCGATCCGCGCCGACGCGCTGGATCTGGGTGCCACCCGCACCGGCCCGCTGCGCCTGATGCTGACGCTGGACCGCGCCCGCGCGGTGATCGAGGCGCGCGAGGTGCAGGCCTGGGGCGGGCAGATCACCGGGCAGTTCGTGCTGAACGGGCGGTCGGGCATGTCGGTCGGCGGCGATCTGGTGCTGGCGGGTCTGGCGATGCAGCCCCTTCTGGCCGAGATGGCGGGCTATGACCGGCTGTCCGCGACCGGCGACCTGCGGGTGAAATTCCTCGGGCTGGGCAACAGCATGGCGGCGATCATGGCATCGCTGTCGGGCGAGGGGCGGCTGGTGCTGGGGCGGGGCGAGCTGCGCGGGCTCGACCTTCTGGGGATGCTGCGCACGCTGGACCCCGGGTTTGTTGGCGCCGGGCAGCGCACCATCTTTGACGGGATCAGCGGCAGTTTCACCATCCGCGACGGGGTGCTGCGCAACGACGACCTGCGGCTGGCGGCCCCCTATCTGACGGCTGCGGGCCAGGGGACGGTGGGCCTTGGGGCGCAGGTGCTCGACTATCGCATCACGCCCACGGCGCTGGCCCGCGAGGATGGCACCGGCGGCTTGCGGGTGCCACTGGCCATTTCCGGCCCGTGGTCGGCGCCCCGGTTCCGGCTGGACCTGAAGGCGCTGGCCGACGAGGAACTGGCCGAGGAGCGCGCCAAGCTGGAAGCGCGCGCGAAAGAGGCCGAGGCCCGCGCCAAGGCCGCGCTGGAGGCGAAGGCCGCCGAAGAGCTGGGCATCGTGCGGCAGGACGGCGAAAGCCTTGAAAACGCCGCGAGGCGCCGCGCCGAAGAGGCGCTGCGCGACGAGGCGGGGCGGGCCCTGAACCGGCTCCTGGGCGGAAACTGAGCCGCCCGTCAGCGCATGTTCTTGAGCGCTTCTCCGGCGATCTTGGCGGCTTCTGCCTGCGCATCGGCCATCTTCTTCAGCGCCTCGTTCAGCTTTTTCATGTTCTGCTGCGCTTCGCCGTCGGCCTTGCCGTCCGAACCTGCCTTGCTTTCCAGCTCCGCCAACGCCTTGTTGAGGTTCTTGTTGTCGGTCGAAAGCGTTTTTGCGAATTTGTTGACGTCCTTGGCGAGTTTTCCGATGCTCATGTGCAGCACTCCCTTGGTTGCAATGCCGATAGTAAACCAGTTTTCACGCATTTTTGAAAGTGTCGCATGACGGGGGTTGGCTGCCGCATGCCGAGGCGCCGCCCCTGCAAGGCGCGGTATTCCTGCATCGCCTGTGGCGTGCGTGCCATGTTGTTGCCGATCCGCACTAGCCCGGCACGCGGGGCCGGGCTACACCTGTGGCACGGCTGGGGGGCCTGCAACGGACGGAACGATGCGATGACAAAGGCTCTCCCGGCGTTGCTTGCGCTGTTTTGTGCATGTGCGGCCCCTGCGATGGCGCAGGATCGCGTGACCCTCGGCTTCGGGCGGCTGTTCAGCAATGACAGACTTGGCGACGCGCGCGACCGCTGGCGGTCGGGATCCTATACCGTCAGCATGGTGCGGGGCACGGACTGGCGAGGCCAGGCGCCCGCGCGGTTCGGCGATATCGTGGAATACCGTGTGCGGGCCGAAATCGTGGCCCCGCAGAACCTGTCGCGCCCGGCGCGGGGTGACCGGCGCTATGCCGGGATGCTGTCGATCGGGATGCACAGCCATGCCGCGATGGCGGGGTTCGAGACGCGGCTGGGCCTTGATCTGGTGGGAACCGGGTCGGCAACCGGGGTGGGGCGGTTCCAGTCCTGGGTGCACGGCATCCTCGATCTGCCAAAGCCCGCCCTGGGCAACCAAATCCCCAACCGCATCCATCCCACGCTCTCGGCCGAGGTCGGGCGCAGCCTGTCGCTGGGCGGTGCGCAACTGCGCCCCTTTGTCGAGGCGCAGACGGGGATCGAGACCTATCTGCGGGCCGGGGCCGATGTGACCATCGGGCGTTTCGGCACGGGGGCCCTGATGCTGCGCGACCCGACCACGGGGCAACGCTACACCGGCATCCGCGGTCGCGCAGAGCCGGGGTTCAGCCTGACTTTCGGCGGCGACGTGGCGCGGGTGACCGACAGCGCGCTGCTGCCCGCGGGCGGCCCCGCGCCGCTGCGCACGCGCGACCGGTTGCGGCTGGGCCTGCACTGGCAGGGCGACAGGTCCGAAGTGTTCTACGGCATCGCCCGGCTGGGCCGCGAATTCGAGGGCCAGCCGGGAGGCCAGATGGTCGGGTCGATTCGCGCCCGCATCCGGTTCTGATCCCGCGCGGGCGCAGCTTTCCCGAAACTGTGGCCATTCTGCCCTAGTCACATGAAGAACGTCCTGTTAACCTTTGCGCACAAACAACAATAATAACGAGCAGGCATACAGGCGATGGGAACGGGCTTTCGGGCGACGTTCGTCATATCCTGGTCACAGACGGAAACGGACGGCCTTTGTGCCGCGCCCCCTGCAATGATCGCTCCCGGGGTTGCCTGGCGCTGGTCGGGTCAGGCGGTGCGCGTGGATGGCGCGGCGGGCGTTCTGGTTCTGGATGGGGCCGAGGGGGCGGCGGAACTGCGTGCGCGTGCGGCGCGCATGGTGCGGCGGCTGGTCGGGGCGGCCCTTGCGGAAGCGGGGCCGCAGCGTGAGGCCCCGGAGGAGCCGATGCGCGACCAGGGCTTTGTGCTGACCGATGGTCGCGCGCGCTATGACGCCTCGGTGATCGAGGTGCCGGACACCGGGGCGCGGTTGGTGATGTTCCTCGGCGAGGTGCCGCCCACCGACCGTGACCTGTGGGTGGTCCGGACGAGCCTTGTCGCACAGCCTGAACCGCAGGCCCCCGCGGGCGGCGTGATCTGCTTTGCCGCAGGCACTTTGCTGCGCAGCGGCCATGGTGCGGCCCGGATCGACGCCCTGCGCCCCGGCGACCGCATCCAGACCCGCGACAGCGGGTTGCAGGAGGTGCTGTGGATCGGGCGGCGGCGGATGACTGGTGCGCGGCTCTACGCGATGCCGCACCTGCGGCCCGTGCGCATCCGGGCGGGGGCGCTGGGGATCGGCCAGCCCGACCGCGCCCTGACCGTGTCGCCGCGTCACCGGATGCTGGTGCGCGGGGGGGCGGCGCGGGCGCTGTTCAACGAGGACGAGGTGCTGGTTGCTGCCGAGGATCTCGTGGATGGTGGTGCCATCGCCGTGGACGCCTTGGCGCGCGAGGTGACCTATGTGCATGTGCTGCTGGAGCGGCACGAGGTTGTCTGGGCCAACGGCCTGGCCACCGAGAGCTTCCACCCCGCAGCGGCCGCCCTGGACACGCTCGACCCTCATGATAGGTTCGCACTGCAGGCGATCCTGCCCGAGATCGCGGGCGATCCGATGTCCTACGGCGATTTTGCCCGCCGCTGCCTGACGCCGACCGAGGCAGCGATCCTGCGTCACGATCTGGCGGCCTGATCCCGGTAGTGGCGCAAGACATGCAGCCGGATGGCTGAGGCAAGGCCAACGTCGGGCGGGCGGGTTTCGTCGATCTGGGCCGCCAGCGCATTGATGCCCTGGTCCCGCCCCGCCGCGATCTCGCGGAAAGCGGCCCAGAACGCCGGCTCCAGCGAGACGCTGGTGCGATGGCCGCGCAAGGTGAGCGAGTGTTTTTCGGGGCGGTCTGTCAAGGAGACAAATTCCTTCAAAGGAATTTGCAAATTTCTTTGAAGAAATTTGCCGGTTCCAGCGTTATGGCCGTTGAGTGCGACACCAGATCAGTCGATCAGTCGTATCGGGTCAGTATTGCAGAAAATCACGAAATGGCCGCTGTTTTCAACCACGCGATAGCCGCGCCGCCGCACCTCTTGCAAAAACCGTTCTCTGCCGACCAGGCCTTCAACATCGCGGACCTGCCGCCGCACGATCCCGCCCTGGGCGACAGAGCGGGCCGAGAAAAGCTGCGTCAGCCAGCGGTCGGGTGTGATCGGGGCGGGCAGGGCGCGCATCGGGGATACCTCCGACGCGAGATTGGCGCAGCCTGGTTGACGGAAGGTTAATCCTGCGCCTCCCCCTCGCGCCGATGCGCCTCCAGCGCCTGCGCCGCGCGGTCGGCCTCGGCCTTCTGGCGGTCGCGCTCGGCTGCCGTGAGCCCGAATTTCGCGGCGTTCGCGTCGGCCTGGGCGCGGGCGGCCTCGCGCGCCGCGGCCTTCCGGCGCGCCCGCAGGTTCACGATCTCGGCGCTCATCCCTTCGGGCCGATCATGTCCTCGGGGCGCACCACGCGGTCGAAGGTTTCGCCATCGACATAGCCGAGTGCAATGGCCTCCTCGCGCAGCGTGGTGCCGTTCCGGTGCGCGGTCTTGGCGACCTTGGTGGCCGCGTCATAGCCGATTGTGGGCGCGAGTGCGGTGACGAGCATCAGGCTTTCCTTCATCAGCTTGTCGATGCGGATCAGATTGGCCTGCGTTCCCACCACCATGCTGTCGGTGAACGACCCCGCCGCATCGCCCAGAAGCTGCATGGATTGCAGCACGTTGTAGCTCATCATCGGGTTGAAGACATTCAGCTCGAAATGACCCTGCGACCCGGCGAAGCCCACCGCCGCGTCATTGCCCATGACCTGCGCGCAGACCATCGTCAGCGCCTCGGCCTGTGTGGGGTTCACCTTGCCGGGCATGATGGAACTGCCCGGCTCGTTCTCCGGCAGGATCAGCTCGCCCAGGCCCGACCGCGGGCCAGAGCCCAAGAGACGCAGGTCATTGGCGATCTTGAAGAGGCTCGCCGCCACCGTCTTCAGTGCGCCCGAGAACATGACCATCGCGTCATGCGCCGCCAATGCCTCGAACTTGTTGGGCGCGGTGACGAAGGGCAGGCCAGTGATCTCGGCAATCTTCGCGGCCACCCGCGCGTCCCATCCGATCCGGGTGTTCAGTCCGGTGCCCACGGCGGTGCCGCCCTGCGCCAGTTCGTAGATGTCGGGCAGGCACATCCGCACCCGGGCGATGCCCTTGTCCACCTGCGTCGCATAGCCCGAGAACTCCTGCCCCAAGGTCAGCGGTGTCGCGTCCTGCGTATGGGTGCGGCCGATCTTGATGATGTCCTTGAACTCGGCCGATTTGGCCCAGAGGGCGGCTGACAGTTTCTCCAGCCCCGGCAGCAGCACATCGCGCGCCATCATTCCGATGGCCACATGCATGGCGGTCGGGAAGGTGTCGTTGCTGGACTGCCCCATGTTCACATGGTCGTTCGGGTGGACGGGTTTCTTGGACCCCATCACCCCGCCCAGCATCTCGATCGCTCGATTGCTGATCACCTCGTTCGCGTTCATGTTCGACTGGGTGCCCGAACCGGTCTGCCAGACGACCAGCGGGAAATTGTCGTCGAACCTGCCCGCGATCACCTCATCCGCCGCCGACGCGATGGCCTGGCCCAGGCGTGCGTCGATGTCGCCCTGGTCGATGTTGACCAGCGCGCAGGCCTTCTTGATGACCCCCAGCGCGCGGATGATGGCGACTGGCTGACGCTCCCACCCGATGGGGAAGTTGATGATCGACCGCTGGGTCTGCGCGCCCCAGTATTTGTCGGCAGGAACCTCCAGCGGGCCGAAGCTGTCGGTCTCGGTGCGGGTCGCGGACATGGGGGGCCTCCGGCTGCGATGTGTCGCGCAGGGACTAGCCGGGGTGGGGGTGGAAATCAATCGGCATGCCGTCGCATACCGGGCGAGGGGGCTATTTGCGGAACTTGTCCAGGCTCACCACCTCGGCCTCGGGGCGCGGCGGGTCGGGCGTGTCGTCACCCTCGTCCTCGTCATCCTCATCCGCGTCATCGTTGGTTTCGAACCGCAGCCCGAACTCGACCGACGGATCGACGAAGGTGCGCACCGCGTCGAAGGGAATTGCCAGCGGTTCCGGTTGGTTGCCGAAGTTCAGCGTGACCGTGAACCCGTCGTCCGTCACCTGCAGATTTTCGAACCAATGCTGGATAACAACCGTCATTTCCGCCGGATAGCGGGCGCGCAGCCAGTCCGCCATCTCGACCCGGGGATGCTTGGTGTCGAAGGTGATGAAGAAATGATGCGCCCCGGGCAACCCCTGTTCGGCCACATCCGACAGCACGGTCTGGATGAGCCCGCGCATCGCGCGGTGCATCAGATTGCCATAGTCGATGTCGCGCGCCATGGTCATCCTCTTGTCCACGGGGATCAGCATAGGGGATTCGCCCCGGATGGGAAGGGGGCGCAGGGGCCGCGCCTTACGTCACCAGCGACACCGCCGCCGACAATGCGGCGCAGAGCGCCAGCACCGGAACAAGGCCCCAGTGCCGCACGAGGATCAGCCATCCCGCCAGAAGCCCCAGCACCAGCGCAAGCGGGTCGAGGCTCGTGGGATCGGGCAGGGCAAGGTGCAGCGGCCCCGCCTTCCAGACGGTCAACCGCGCGAACAGCACATGCAGCCCGAACCAGATCGACAGGTTGGCGATGACGCCCACGACGGCGGCGGTGATCGCGGCCAGCGCGCCCGACAGGCGCGGCGCACGTGCCAAACGCTCGATGAACGGGGCGCCGGCGAAAATCCACAGGAAGCACGGCGCGAAGGTCATCCACAGCGCCACCACCGCCCCTGCCACGCCCATCCACAAGCCCCCTGCGCGGTGCCCCGCCATATAGCCCACGAATTCGGTCACCAGGATCAGCGGCCCCGGCGTGGTTTCCGCCAATCCCAGCGCGTCGATCATCTGCGGCAGGGTCAGCCAGCCCTTGTCCTGCACCACCGCCTGCGTCATCCAGGCAAGCACCGCATAGGCGCCGCCGAACGTGAACACGGCCAGCTGCGAGAAGAAGAGGCCAATCTGCCACAAGAGGCCCCCCTCGATCAGCCCTAGTGCCGCCAGCGGCACCAGCCAGACCGCACCCCACAGCGCCGCCTGCCGCGTGGCGCCCTTCCACAGGCCCGGCGCGGGCGCCCCAGGCGGAAAGGCCGGACCGCGTGCGGTGATCCAGCCCCACAGCGCCGCTGCCGCGATGATGACCGGAAAGGGCAGGTTGAACAGGAACAGCCCCGCAAAGGCCAGCCCCGCGATGATCCAGTGCCCGCGCGATGCCAGCGCCCGCCGCGCCACCCTGAGCAGCGCATGCAGCACGATGGCCAGAACCGCGGCCTGCACGCCCAGAAACAGCGCGGCCACCAGCGGCACCTCTCCGAACGCCGCATAGACCATGGCCAGCGCCAGCACCACAGCGGCCCCCGGCAGCACGAACAGGAGGCCCGCAATCAGCCCTCCGACGGTGCCATGCAGCCGCCAGCCGGCATAGGTGGCCAGCTGCATCGCCTCCGGCCCCGGCAGCATCATGCAAAAGGACAGGGCGCGCAGATACTCGGCCTCGCCCAGCCAGCCGCGCCGCTCCACCAGTTCGCGGTGCATCAGGGCGATCTGCGCGGCAGGGCCGCCAAAGGAGGTGACGCCGATGCGCGCAAAGACGCGGGTGAGGTCGGGCAGTATGGGGGCGAGGGCGGGGGGCGGCAGATCGGTCATGAGGCACCCCTTTTCGCGTCCGGGGTGATCCTGCCCACGGCTCTTTGGCCCTCAGGGTGATAGGGTCCGGCCACCGGTCTTGCAAGGTCGCCAAATCAGCGTCACGGGTCAGCTTGATGGGCGGTCCAGTTCGCGGATCAGCTTGGCGCGCAGGGTGCGGGGATAGTCATTCACCGAACGGGCGGTCATCACGAAGCCCTGCGGGCTTATGACCCAGCGCTGGTAGAACCGCGTCACGGGGGATGAAGGGCCGGGGTCCTCGATGGCGATGGCGTTGATCTCGATGCCCTGCGCGATCGCGGCGGCGCGGGCGCGGGTGACGGTGAAGCCCGCGTTTTCCGGCCCGTCGCCCGAAATGTCGATCACCCGGCGGCGACAATCGGGCACGGCGGCGAACTGTGCGGTGGCAAAGGCCAGCGCCTCGCCAACCGCGGTATCGGAGGCGGAAAAGGCGCGGGGCAGGGTGGCGGCCCGGTCGGCAAAGGCCACCACATCGCCCGCGCCGCGCATCCGCGCCCAGGGCATCACCAGTGCCTGCCGCCCCACCCCCGACCAGTGCACGACCGCCAGCGCCACCTGCCCCGCAATCAGAAGGTCGATCAGGTCCGGGTCCTCAAGCGCCTGCGCAAGCCCCCGCATCTGCACCGCATATTCGCCCGCGTCGATGGAGCCCGAGATATCGACGGCCAGCAGCAGGGCCGTGTCACAGGCCCGAACTGGGTTAGCGGCAAGGGCCAGCATCAGGGCAACGGATCGCAGCATCCCTGAAACAGTGCAGGTGGGTGCATCATCATGCAATCAACAAGGCCGTGTCCGCTGGCGGGCTGCCTCAGCTTCCCGCGCGCCCGCAGTTCTCGTAACGGATCACCTTGAACGTGGTGGAGCCTTCGCGAAAGGTCGCGATGTCGTTGAAAGGGCCGAAGGTGAAGGTGTTGTCGTTGAACGGCGCCTGACCCGAAAAGCCCCCGGAACTCACATAACCGTCGCCACGCGGCACGACGCGGCCGATGTAGGTCAGGTCCTGCCCATCGGCGTTGCGGTACCGGTACCGGCAGTCACCGGGGATCGAAAAGCAGGAGAAGGGGCTGAACGTCTCCCACTTTCCGCCAGCCCAGTCCTTGCGGATCATGCGGCCCTGGGCGTCATAGGTGATGGTGTTGATGACCCCTGTCAGCGTCGTGGCCCTTGCAGGACCGGCATATGACTTGGTGACATGCGTCTTGCCCTTCTTGCCGACATAGACCTCGATCCGCTCATCGCCGCTGTTGTAGCGGGTATGGATCAGGCAGCCGACGGGCATCAGGTCGAACCGCATGCCGTTGGATTGCTGTTGAGCGGCAGCGCCGCCTGCGATCAGGGGCGCCGCCACCAGCGCCACCGGCCATGCCATGCTGTGCGCCACCGCCCGCCCCCCTCTGCTCACGCCAGAGCGTAAGGTCTGTGGGCGCCACCGGTCAATCCCGACGATGCGCCCCAAGGGGGGGGGAAGGTGCAGGTTTCTGTTGCCAGGTACCTGCGAACCCCGCCTTACGCGGCTAAGCGCAAGGGCTTAGGTTTCGATGTTCTAACTGCTTACGCAGCCAGAGCCACCGGAGCACGGTTGTCGTTGGCAACTGTACTTGTCGGACCGATAACGGTGGTACCTCACCGAGCGAAAGCTGGCCTCTTTGGTCGTTCGTCGATCCTATTTCGGCCCCGTTCCCCCGCAACGCCGGGTGTCTGGTGGAGCCGCCGGGTACCGCCCCCGGGTCCGAGCCGATTATTACAGGTGCGTTTATCGCCATAGTCCCGGTTGCCCGGCACAGCGCCAATATAGGGCCGGTGCCCCCTCCCCCACAAGCCCTGCCGCGCGCCGCGCCGAAAAACGCTAGTTGATCCGACTCGGGGGGCGTGGATTAATCCGCACGCGTCCCCGCAGAGGGGCGATTTTTGGATGCGGAGGGTTGGGGATGAAGGTTATTTCGATGGAAATCGGCGGGGCGGCGGCGGCCGGGGTCATGGTGCTCTGGGCCACGTCGGCGGCGGCGCAACCGCTGCCCGATTGCGGGCGCTATCCGGTGCGCGAGGCCACCCACAGCTGCGCCTGCCCGGCCAATGCGCCGAAAAAGTCGGTCTGGGGCAGCGGGCCCTATACCGCGGACAGCGACATCTGCACCGCCGCGCGCCACGCGGGGATGCTGACCGAGGCGGGCGGCGGCGTTATGGCGATCCGGCTGGACGGGATGGCGGAATATCAGGGCAGCGAACGCAACGGCATCACCACCGGGCGCTGGGGTCGCTACGACACCTCGATCGTCTTTGCCCCCATCGCCGCCGCGGCCGCGCCTGCGGTGCCGGAGATCACCACCTGCGGCGCGTTGGGCGAGGATGTCGAAACACGCTGCACCTGCGATGCGGATGGCGTGAACGGCGCGATCTGGGGTGCGGGTCCCTACACCTCCGACAGCGACCTGTGCACGGCGGCGCGGCACGCGGGTGCCATCGGGCTGGACGGGGGCGAGATCAGCCTGATCCGGGTTCCCGGTCTGACCTCCTACAAATCGACCGAACGCAACGGGATCAAGTCGATGCCCTGGGGCGAATACGGCGACAGCTTCATCGTGAACGCCAACAACTGAGCCAACACCTGAACGGACAGGGGCCACGCCAGCCCGGCGCGGCCCCCTTCCATGCCCGGCCGTGGGATCAGAACCCGGCCTTGATCTTTTCGAACTCTTCCAGCATCCTGTCGCGCAGCTGGTTGTCGATCGGCACCTGCGCCAAAAGGGTGGTGTCGATGGGGTTCACATCGGCCGCCACCAGCTCTTCCATGGAAATCTCGGCCATGGCGGCATCGTTGGCATGGGCATAGCCGAAGTTTTCCAAAAGCCCCCGCGCCGAGCCGTGGTCCAGCCAGGCGTTGATGAAATCATAGGCCTTGTCCTCGCTGCCGGGTGAGCCCTTCACGTTGACATAGCCACAGAACCAGCTGGACGCGCCCTCGGCCGCGCCGCGCTGGAATCCTACGGGGAACCCCTCCTCGCGCATCAGCGCGATGGAGTCGTTCCATGACCAGGCCACCAGCACCTCACCCGTCGCCATCAGCTGCGAGAGTTCCGACGGGTCGGCCCAGTAGGCGCGCACGTTCGCATGCGCGCTGCGCAGCCATGCGGCGGCGGCCTGATACTGATCCTCGGTCACGTCAGACCAGTCGCTGACCCCCGTGGCCAACAGCGCCAGCGCCCAGACGTCATCGGTGTTGTCGGGCAGCGAGACGCGGCCCGCGTATTTCGGATCAAGAAACACCTGCAGGGTGGACACATCCGCCTCGGGCACCTGGTCGGTGTTCCAGGCGATCGCGGTATAGGCGTAATCGGTCGGGATGTACCACACCGTCTCGCCGTCCACAAAGATCTCGCTGTCCTTGAAACGCTCTGCGATATTGCTCCATTCGGGAATGCGGCTGACATCCCAGGGCTCGATCAGGCCCGCGTCGCGGTATTTCGACACCATCTGCGAGCAGGGATGCACGACATCGGCCTTGAAGCCCGAGGCAACCTTCTGGAACGCCTCGTCATCGTCGCCGAACAGGGCATAGGTGGGCATCTGGCCATGTTTGGCCACATAGGCCTCGATCAGCGCGGGCTGTTCGAAACCGGCCCAGTCGAACACGATCAGTTCCGGGTCGGCGGCCATGCCGGGTGTGGCAAGCCCCAGGGCCAGCGCAGCGGTTGCCAGGAAATGGCGGCGAAGGGTCATGGATGCTCCTCATCTGTCGGTGCGGGCCGTCTGGCCCAGTTTGAATTGCCAGTTTGGTGCCCCCGGGTGGTTTGACCGGGGTCTCGTGCCGTTCCTTCCCCGGAAACGTGCCGATTGTGACGCAGCCTAGGTGAGGCGGCGCCATGGCTCAAGGGGGCGTCAGGCGCCGTTCGCGCCATTGTGCGGTGCAACCTGCCGCTTTTTCCGCCACCGCCGCATTTACGGGCAGTCATGCCAGGTCTTGCGGGGGCGTCCCGCGCAGGACAGGATCACGCCGGTTGATCAAGGAGACACCATGCCTGCCGCCCTTCGCCCGCTCGACCTCGCGCATGTGCGCGCGCAATTCCCCGCCTTCACTCAGGCCCTGACCGCGGATCACGCGTTTTTCGAGAATGCGGGCGGGTCCTACCCGTGCCGCCAGGTGGTGGACCGGCTGACCCGGTTCTACACGGAGCGCAAGGTTCAGCCCTACGGCCCCTATCCGGCGGCGCAGGCGGGCGGGGCCGAGATGGACGAGGCGCGCGCGCGGCTGTCGGCGATGCTGGGCGTGGCGCCGGATGAGCTGAGCTTTGGCCCCTCCACATCCGCCAACACCTATGTGCTGGCGCAGGCGGTGCGGATGTGGCTGCGGGGCACGGATGGCGCGGTGGTGGTCACCGATCAGGATCATGAGGCCAATTCGGGCGTCTGGCGGCGGCTGGAGGCCGAGGGGATCGAGTTGCGCGAATGGCGCATCGACCCCGCGACGGGGCATCTGGACCTGACGCGCCTGCGCGATCTTCTGGCGGACGGGCGGGTGCGGCTGGTGGCGTTTCCGCATTGCTCGAACGTGGTGGCCGAGATCAACCCGGTCGCCGAGATCTGCGCCATGGCGCGGGCGGCGGGGGCGCGCACGGTGGTGGACGGGGTCAGCTATGCGCCGCACGGCTTTCCCGATGTGGGGGCGCTGGGCTGCGACGTGTACATGTTCTCGGCCTACAAGACCTATGGCCCGCATCAGGGCATCATGACGATCCGGGCCGAGTTTGGCGCGGAACTGCCCGCGCAGGGGCATTATTTCAACGCTGACACGCTTTACAAGCGGTTCACGCCTGCGGGCCCCGACCATGCGCAGGTGGCGGCCTGCGCGGGGATGGCGGATTACGTCGATGACCTCTACGCGCATCATTTCGGGCCCGAGCCTTCGGCCACGCGGCGGGCTGGTGCGGTGCATGACCTGATGCGGGGGGCAGAGGTTGACCTGCTCGCCCCGTTCCTCGACTGGATCGCCGCGCGCAACGACCTGCGGCTGATCGGTCCTGCGGATGCCACCCTGCGCGCGCCCACCGTGGCGGTGGCGCTCGACCGGCCCGCGCAGGGCGTGGCCGAGGCGCTGTCGGCGCGGGGGATCGCCTGTTGGGCGGGCGATTTCTATGCCGTGCGGCCCTTGCAGGCGATGGGGGTTGACCTGGACCGGGGGGTATTGCGGATGAGCTTTGTGCATTACACCAGCGCGGACGAGGTGGCGCGGCTGCGCGCGGCGCTGGCGGAGGTGCTGTGATCTTTGCAGTTGCAAAGGTTTCGCGGGCGGTTTTGCAAAGATCGGGCCGTGACGCTGGGAATGCGGGGCGCGCACTTGACCTCGGCCAGCGAAGGCTAGGTCACGGTGCCCGATGCCTGCGCTAGCGGAGACCATGACCGACGCCCCCCTGATCCTGTGGTTCCGCCGCGACCTGCGACTGGGCGATCAGCCGATGCTGGCGGCCGCCGTCGCCAGCGGGCGCCCCTTGGTGCCGGTGTTCATCCTCGACCCCGAGACCGAGGCCATCGGGGCCGCCAGCCGCTGGCGGCTGGGTCTGGCACTGGAGGTGTTCGGGCGGGCGCTGGCGTCGGTTGGATCGCGGCTGGTGCTGCGGCGGGGCGAGGCGGGCGCGGTGCTGGCCGCGCTGGTGGCCGAGACGGGGGCGGCGGGTGTGCATTGGTCGCGGGCCTATGATCCCGTGTCCAAGGCGCGGGATACCGCGGTCAAGGCCGCGCTGCGGGACGCGGGGCTGGAGGCGGTGAGCCATCCGGGCCATCTGCTGTTCGAGCCCTGGACGGTGGAAACGGGGCAGGGCGGGTTCTACCGGGTCTATACGCCCTATTGGCGGGCGGTGAAGGATCGCGACCCCGGCAATGCGCTGCCTGCCCCCGCCGCCCTCCGCCCCCCAGCGCTCTGGCCCGCATCGGACAAGCTGGAGGACTGGCGGCTGGGGGCGGGCATGGCGCGCGGGGCGGCAGTGGTGGCCCCGCATGTGGCGGTGGGCGAGGCCGCCGCCGAGGCGCGGCTGGCGGCGTTTCTGGCAGGGCGGGTGGGCGACTACCGCACCGCGCGCGATTTTCTGGACCGCGAGGCCACCTCGCGCCTGTCCGACAACCTGACCTGGGGCGAGATCGGCATCCGCCGCGTCTGGCACGCGGCCATGCGGGCCGAGCGTGAGGGGGCTGGCGGGGCCGAACATTTCCGCAAGGAGATCGTGTGGCGCGATTTCGCTTGGGCTCTGATGCACCACACCCCGCATATCGCCAGCACCAACTGGCGCGAGGAGTGGAACGCCTTTCCCTGGCGCGGCGACAGCGATCAGGCCGAGGCCTGGCGGCGCGGCATGACCGGCGAGCCGGTGGTGGATGCCGCGATGCGCGAGATGTATGTGACGGGCACGATGCACAACCGGGCGCGGATGCTGGTGGGGTCCTACCTGACCAAGCACCTCTTGACCGACTGGCGGATCGGCCTGCGCTGGTTCGAGGAATGTCTGGTGGACTGGGATCCTGCGTCCAACGCGATGGGATGGCAGTGGGTGGCGGGGTCGGGGCCGGATGCGGCGCCCTATTTCCGCATCTTCAACCCCGCCACGCAGGCGCAGACCTGGGACCCCAAGGGCGACTATCGCAAGCGGTGGCTGGCCGAACTGTCGCGCAATCCGCCCGCCACGGCGCGGGCCTATTTCGATGCGGTGCCCCGGTCCTGGGGGCTGGACCCCGCGTCAGCCTATCCGAAACCGGTTGTCGATCTGGCGCGCGGGCGCGAAATGGCGCTGGCGGCCTATGCGGCGCGAAACTCTTGAGAAGACGGACCGTTTCATGAATATGACGGCGCGGATGACGACCGATGACAGAAAAGACGACCCGGGGAGCGTAATGACGGTTTTGACTTCGACAAAGGGGCAGACTGACCTGCCGCGCTATTTTCCGCGCGTGCTGGCGGTGGCGGATGCCACGCTGCTTCACGGGCGGCTGGATTTCGTGCTGGACGACGGGCGGCGGTTTCGTGCGGGCGGGCGCGGGCCAGGGCCGGTGGCGGAACTGGAGATCCACAATCCCGACCTTTTTGCCCGCCTGATCCGCGAGGGCGACCTGGGGTTCTGCGACGCCTATCTGGAGAACTGGTGGTCAACGCCGGACCTGCAGGCGTTCATGGACCTCGTGCATGCCGACAATGACGGGCTGTATGACGGGTTCCCCGGCATGGGGCTGGTGCGGGCGTTCGAGAACCTGCGCCATTGGCTGCGGTCGAACAACCGCACGCAAGCGAAAAAGAACATCGCCCACCACTATGACCTGGGCAACGAATTCTATGGCCTGTGGCTGGACGGGACGATGACCTATTCCTCGGCCCTGTTCCGGTCGGGCCAGGAAAGCCTGGAACGCGCGCAGATCGAGAAATACGCCAGCATGGTGGACCAGATGGGGGCCAGTGCGGGCGATCATGTGCTGGAGATCGGCTGCGGCTGGGGCGGGTTCGCCGAATATGCAGCCCGCGAGCGGGGCCTGCGGGTCACCGGGCTGACCATCAGCCAGGCGCAGTATGACTATGCCGTGGACCGGATGGAGAAGGCGGGCCTGTCGGACCTGGTGGAGATCAAGTTGCAGGATTACCGCGACGAGCGCGGCAGTTACGACGGCATCGCCAGTATCGAGATGTTCGAGGCGGTGGGCGAGAAATACTGGCCCGTCTATTTCGACCTGCTGCGCCAGCGCCTGAAACCCGGTCGCCATGCCACGCTGCAGATCATCACCGTGCAGGACAAGCGGTGGGAGGTGTATCGGCGCGGCGTCGATTTCATCCAGAAGCACATCTTTCCGGGCGGGATGCTGCCCAGCCCCACCGCGCTGCGGCGCGAGATCGACCGGGCGGGGCTGCGGCTGAAGGATTCCATAGAGTTTGGCGAAAGCTACTCGCACACCCTGCGCCGCTGGCACGACACGTTCAACGAACGCTGGGACGAGGTCGCGCGGCTGGGGTTCGACGACCGGTTCCGGCGGATGTGGAATTTCTACCTGACCTCTTGCGCGGGGGCCTTTCAGGGCGGAAACTGCGATGTGACGCAGATCACCGTGACCCGTCCGCTCTAGAACGGAAGGCGCGGCCAGAGGGAGCAGGAGCCGCGCCAGATGCCGACCGCCGGAAGGTTGTTCGCCGCCATCGCCTTCATCATCACAGGCTTTCTGGCCGCCGAGGCGTTCAAGTCGGTGATGCCCGAAGGCACCCCATTTGGTCCGTTCAGCCTGATCGTGGCGGCGATCGGGGGGCTGACCGGCTGGATCGTGATGGGCCCGCTCGCGGGGCGGGGCTATGGGGCGTCGGCAGGGTTCGGCCTGAGGACCAGCGTGACCATCGTGTTCTGGGCCCTGCTGCTGTTCTCGATCTATCAGATGATCCGGTTGGCGATGAAGATGCGCTACGACGGGCCGATGGATGCGATCATCGGTGTGTTCGCGCTGATGTTCGAAAACGGCAAGCTGCTGCTTGACCCCGCTGTTCTGATGGTGCTTGCGGTGGGGGGTGTGCTGGGCGGCCTGTTGGCCGAATGGGCGGCGCGGCGATGGCGATAGGGCCGGGGGTCGGGGACGGGTCTGCCGGCCAGGTTTTCTTTTTCTACGGGACCTTGTGCCATCTGCCACTGTTGCGGGCGGTCATCGGGCGGTCGCCGGACGCGGTGCCGGCGAGGCTGGTGGGCCATGCGGTTCACTGGGCCGAGGGGCAGGATTTTCCGATGATCCTCGTGCAGCCGGATGGCGTTGCGGAGGGCCTGCTGGTGCGGGGTCTGGGTGCCGAGGACCGCGCGCGGCTGGATTTCTACGAGGGCGGGTTCGGCTATGCCACGCGGGCCGTGGTGGTGGAGGCCACCGGGGCGTCGGTTTCGGCGCAGGTCTATTGGCCTGATGCCGCGCGCTGGGTGCCGGGCGCGCCATGGCGGCTGGCCGACTGGGCGGCGCGCTGGGGCGAGGCGGTGGTGGCGTCGGCGGGCGATGTGATGGCGCTTTACGGTGCGAAAGACCCGGCATCGGTGGCCGCGCGGCGCGGGCCGATGCTGGTGCGCGGGGCAAGCCGGGTGCGGGCGGCGGCGGCGGCGCCCGCCGGGCTGCGGCGCGGGGTCGTGCCCGGAGATGTGGCCGTGGCGGCAAGGCGCGAGCCCTATGCGCATTTCTTCGCGGTCGAGGAATATGACCTCGCGTTCCGGCGCTTCGACGGCACGATGAGCCCGACGGTCACCCGCGCGGCCTTTGTCTCGGGCGACGCGGTGACGGTGCTGCCGTGGGATGCCGAGCGCGACCGGGTGTTGCTGGTCGAGCAGTTCCGCGCGGGGCCCTATGCGCGGGGCGACGCGAACCCCTGGTCGCTGGAGGCCATCGCGGGCCGCGTGGACCCCGACGAGACGCCCGAAGCCGCCGCGCGGCGGGAGGCGCGGGAAGAGGCGGGGCTGGTGCTGCACGACCTTTGGCCGGTGGCGAGCTACTACCCCACTCCGGGGGCCAAGACCGAGTTCATCTATTCCTATGTCGCCCCCTGCGAGCTGCCCGACGATGCGGGCATCGTGTCGGGGGTGGAGGGCGAGGCGGAGGATATCCGGGGCCATGTGGTGCCCTTTGCGCGGCTGATGGACCTCGTGGCCAGCGGCGAGGTGGCCAATGCGCCGCTGGTTCTGACCGCGCTGTGGCTGGAGCGGGCGCGGGCAAGGGCAAGGGGGCGGGATGCTGGGGGCGGTTGAGCAGGCGTTGCTGGCGGCGATGATCCTGGTGATCATGGCGGGGATGGGGGCCACCATCGGGCGGGCCGAATGGCGCGCGGCGATGGCAGCGCCGAGGGCCTTTGCAACCGGGATGGTCTGCCAGTTCGGGCTGATGCCGCCGATAGCGCTTGCGCTCTCGCGGGCGTTCGACCTGCCCCCGCCCGTGGCGCTGGCGCTGATCATGGTGGGGGCGACGCCGGGGGGCACCACATCGAACCTGTTTGCCTATTATGCGCGGGGCGATGTGGCGCTGTCGGTGGCGATGACGGTGGCCTCCACGCTGGCCGCCGTGGTGATGATGCCGCTGCTGATCGGGCTATATGCCGGGGCGGCGCTGACGGGGGGTGTGGAGGTGCCCTTTGCCAATATCGCGGTCACGCTGGCGCTGGTGCTGGTGCCCTGCCTTGCGGGCATGGCGGTGCGGGCACGCTCGCGGCTATGGGCCGCGCGGCTGGAACGGGTGGGGGCCTGGGCCGGGATCGGGTTGATCTTGCTTCTGATCGCCAATTTCGCGGTGTCGAACGGGGCGCTGGTGATGGCCACGCCGGGGGGCGAGATCGCGGCGACGGTGCTGTTGTCTGTGGCGGGCTTTGCGGCGGGGCTGGCGGTGGCGCGCGCGGTGGGTCTGACGGGGCCGCAGGCGCGCACGGTGTCGCTGGAGACGGGCATCCAGAACACGCCGCTGACCATCGCGGTGATCGGGTTCAGCTTTCCGGCGGGCCCCGTTCAGGATGCGATGCTGCTGGCCTGCGCGCTCTATGCGGTGGCGGTGGTGGTCACCTCGTCACTCGTGGCCGTGCTATATCGGCGGATGGCCGCGGCTTGAGTTTGCCCCGGCCCCCGGCCTATACCGGGGGACGCCGCCGATCCGCGAAGGAGCCCGCCACATGCGCCTGAACAGCGACCTTGCCGATGCCATCGGACGGACCCCGCTCTTGCGCCTGCGCCGCGCAAGCGAGGTAACGGGCTGCGACATCTATGGCAAATGCGAATTCCTGAACCCCGGCCAGTCGGTCAAGGACCGCGCGGCGCTCTACATCATCCGCGACGCGGTGGCGCGGGGGGCGCTGAAACCGGGGGGCACCATCGTTGAAGGGACGGCGGGCAACACGGGCATTGGTCTGGCACTTGTCGGGGCCTCGATGGGGTTTCGCACGGTCATCGTGATCCCCGAGACGCAGAGCCAGGAGAAAAAGGACATGCTGCGCCTTGCCGGGGCCGACCTCGTGCAGGTGCCCGCCGCCCCCTACCGCAACCCCAACAACTATGTGCGCTATTCCGGCCGTCTGGCCGAAGCGCTGGCCGCGACTGAGCCCAACGGCGCGATCTGGGCCAACCAGTTCGACAATACGGCCAACCGTCGGGCGCATGTGGAAACCACGGGCCCCGAAATCTGGGAACAGACGCAAGGCCGGGTGGACGGCTTTATCTGCGCCGTGGGGTCGGGAGGCACGCTGGCGGGGGTGGCCGAGGCGTTGCAGGCACGCGGCGTGAAGATCGGGCTGGCCGACCCCGAGGGCGCGGCGCTGCATTCCTTTTTCACCACCGGCGCGCTGGAGGCACCCGGCAGTTCCATCACCGAAGGCATCGGGCAGGGCCGCATCACCGCCAATCTGGAAGGGTTCCGCCCCGATTTCAGCTATCGCATCCCGGATAACGAGGCGTTGCCCATCGTGTTCGACCTCTTGGCGGAGGAGGGGCTGTGCATGGGCGGATCAACCGGCATCAACATCGCAGGCGCCATTCGCATGGCGCGCGAGATGGGGCCGGGGCACACCATCGTGACCATCCTGTGCGACTATGGCAGCCGCTATCAATCAAAGCTCTACAACCCCGCCTTCCTGAAGGAAAAGGGCCTGCCGGTGCCGGACTGGCTGGACCGCGCGCCACGCGCCATTCCGGCGGTCTTTGCCGACTGATGACGCTGCGCCATTCCCTTCTGGCGCTGGTGGCCGCGCTGGCGCTGGCTTCGGGCGCGCTGCCGCTGGTGGCGCAGACCCCGGGTACGAACGTGCAGCCGCGCGAGGCGGTAGCGGGAGAGGCGCCGCAGCCCGAGGCGCTGGACTATGAGGCCTGGGGGCGTCTGGCCGAACGCGCCGAGGAGGTGATCGGCACACGCGAGGCGACGCCGCTGGCGCTGGAACAGCTGCGCGCGCAGATCGCCGACTGGCGGGCGGCGTTCCTTGCGGCGCAGGGGGCCAATTCCACCCGCATCGTCACTTTGCGCGGCCAGATCGCGGCGCTGGGCGCGGTCCCGGCCGAGGGCGAGACGGAGGCCGAGGAGATCGCCACGCGCCGCCGCGAGCTGACCGAACAGCTGGTGCGCCAGCAGGCCCCGGTGATTGCAGCCGAAGAGGCCTACAGCCGTGCCGACGGCCTGATCCGCGAGATCGATCGCATCCTGCGGGAGCGGCAGGCGGCCGAGCTGACGCGGCTGTGGCCCGCGCCGGTGAACCCGGCAAACTGGCCCGCCGCATTCGATGCGGTGGTCGGCACCGGCGAGACGCTGTGGCGCGAAACCGCCACCAATGCCGCCGACCCGCAGGTTCGCCGTGAGCTGATCGGCAACCTGCCGCTGATCCTGGCGCTGCTGGCTTTTGCGGTGGCGATGGTCTGGCGGGGGCGGCAGTGGTTCGAGCGCCTGCCGAACCTGCTGCGCGAGCGCGCCTCGGCACGCGGGCGCGAGGTCTGGGCGCTGCTGGCCTCGCTGGGGCAGATCGTGGTGCCGGTGGCGGGGGTCTGGGCCTTTGTGGTGGGGCTGGGGCTGACGGGGCTGACCGGGCCGCAGGGCGCGGTGGTCGCCTCATCGCTGATCGTGGTGGGGTTTTCGGTGTTCTCGGCGCGATGGCTTGGGTTCCGGGTGTTTCCAAAGGGCGAGCCGGGCCCCGACACGCTGCGCCTGCCGCCCGAGCGGCGCAAGGAGGGGCGGCTGTCGGCCACCGTGCTGGGCCTGTTGCTGGCCATCGAGGCGGTTCGCGGCGTGCTGTTCGACCCCTTGCGCACACCCGAGGCGGCGCAGGCGGTGCTGGCCTTTCCGGGGCTTGCGCTCTCGGCGGTGCTGTTGTTCCGCATCGGCCAGTTGTTGCGCAGGCACGTGGCTGAGGATACGTCGCCCGGCGAGGGCGCCAGCTACCGCAACCGGCTGATCGGCATCATCGGCAATGGCGCGATGGCAGTGGGGGTGGTGGGGCCCCTGCTGGCCGCGTTGGGCTATGTCGCAGCAGGTGTCGGCATGGTCTATCCGGCGGTGGTGTCGCTGGGCCTCGTGGGCCTGTTGTTCATCCTGCAAAAGCTGGTGCGCGACACCTTTGCCCTCATCACCGGCAACGAGGAGACGGGGCGCGAGGCACTGGTGCCGGTGCTGATCGGATTCGTGCTGACGCTGGCGATGCTGCCGGTGCTGGCGCTGGTCTGGGGCGCCCGGCTGTCCGACCTCACCGAGGTGTTCAGCAGGCTGCGCGAGGGGTTCCAGCTGGGCCAGACGCGCATATCGCCGGCGGATTTTTTGTATTTCGCCGTGGTGTTCGGCATCCTGTTCACCATGACGCGGCTGTTCCAGGGCGCGCTGAAATCCACCATCCTGCCCAAGACCAGCCTCGATCAGGGCGGCCAGAATGCCGTGGTGGCGGGGGTGGGCTATGTGGGCATCTTCCTTGCGGCGCTGATCGCCATCAACTCAGCGGGGATCGACCTGTCGGGGCTGGCCATTGTGGCGGGGGCCTTGTCGGTGGGCATCGGGTTCGGCCTGCAGAACATCGTGTCGAACTTTGTCAGCGGCATCATCCTGTTGATCGAGCGGCCCGTCAGCGAGGGCGACTGGATCGAGGTGGGCGGCGTGCAGGGCACGGTAAAGGCAATCTCGGTTAGGTCCACCCGCATCCAGACCTTCGACCGCACCGATGTGATCGTGCCCAACACCGACCTGATCGCGGGGCGGGTCACCAACTGGACGCGGTTCAACCTGACGGGGCGGCTGATCGTGCCGGTGGGGGTGGCTTACGGATCGGATACGCGGCGTGTGTCGGCGGTCCTGCGCGAGATTGCGGAGGCTCAGCCGCTGGCAGTGCTGAACCCGCCGCCGCTGGTTACCTTCATGGGCTTTGGCGCCGACAGCCTGAACTTCGAGATCCGGGTCATCCTGCGCGACGTGAACTTTGGCCTGTCGGTGCGCACCGAGATCAACCACCAGATCGTCGAACGATTTGCCGCCGAGGGGATCGAGATCCCCTTTGCGCAGCGCGACATCTGGCTGCGCAACCCCGAGGCACTGGCGGGCATCGTGCCCGCGGCGGCCCCGGCCTCTGCCCGGGCTGCGATGGCCGCGCCTGAAGCCGAGCTTCGCCCCGACATCTGGCCCGAAGAGCGGCCCGCCCCCGGCAGCGATGAGGAGAGCGCCCCGTGACCGAGCTTTTGTTTCGCGACGATGCCTATCTGACCGATGCCGAGGCCAGGGTGGTGGCCCATACCGACGCAGGCGGCGTGGTGCTGGACCGCACGGTGTTTTACCCCACCGGCGGCGGCCAGCCGGGTGACAGCGGCTGGCTGATCTGGGAGGGCGGGCGGCTGCCGGTCGCGACGGCGGTCAAGGCGGAGGACGGGGGGGTTGCGCTGATCGTGGCCGAACCGGTGGCGCTGCCGCCGGTGGGTGCGCGGGTGCGCCAGATGCTGGACTGGGGGCGGCGGCATCAGCACATGCGCATCCATACCGCGCTGCACCTTCTGTCGGTGGTGATCCCCCTGCCGGTGACGGGCGGCCAGATCGGGGCCGGGCGCGGACGGCTGGATTTCGACATGCCGGACCCGCCCGGGGATGTGGCGGCGATCGAGGCCGCGCTGAACGGCCTGATCGAGCAGGACCTGCCCGTCACCGAGGACTGGATCACCGATGCGGAGCTTGCCGCCAATCCGGCGCTGGTAAAGACAATGTCGGTGATGCCGCCGATGGGCCAAGGCCGCGTGCGGCTGATCCGCATCGGGCAGGGCGGGGCCGAGGTCGATCTGCAGCCCTGCGGCGGCACCCATGTCGCGCGCACCGCCGAGATCGGGCGGGTGGAGCTGGGCCGGATCGAGAAGAAAGGCCGCCAGAACCGCCGCGTGTCGATCACGCTGGTTTGACCGGGCGGAGGCGCGGGGTGGCCTGTTGCGCGCAGTGTCACGCAACCGATGGCAGTATCATGCTGGCCTAGGCCATGTTCGGACAGGGGGTCGTGACGCGGGTTTTCGGCGGTGTTCCCGGGCGTGGAATCTACCACATCGAGCCATGGCTACGCCACTGGTCCGAGTGACCATGGCGAGGGCGCACGGCGGTTGAGCGGGTCGGCGGGGGCAAGGAGCGGCAAATCAACATGCGGTTCCTCGCCATGGCGAACCACTACGTCCAGGAGCCCGAGTTCTGCAATCCGGCGGCGGGTTGGGAGAAGGGGCAAGTCGAGAAGAACGTTCGGGATTCCCGTCACCAGATGTTGCAAGGCATGCCGGCCTTCCCCGACCTTGCCGCGCTGAACGCCTGGTTGGAGTAGCGTTGCCCTGAACCGTGGAGCGAGACCCCGCATGGCAAACAGCCTGGCACGATTGCCGATGCCTGGTCAGAAGAGCGGGCCACGCTTATGCCGCTGCCCGTCGCCTTTGACGGCTTCGTTGAACTGGGAAGGCGCATCTTTCCCACCTGTCTGGTCAGCTTCGAGTGCAATCGCTACAGCGTCCCGGCGTCCTTCGCGAAACGGCCTGTCAGCCTGCGGGTCTATCCCGACCGGCTGGTGGTCGCGGCCGGGGGGAATATCCTGTGCGAACAGGCCCGCGTGATCCAGCGCAGCCACCACTTGCCGCCGCAGGCGATCTACGACTGGCGGCATTATCTGGCGGTCGTGCAAAGGATGCCCGGAGCCCTTCGGAACGGCGCACCCTTCTTGGAATTGCCTCGTGCCTTCAGACAGTCGCAGGATCACATGCTCCGCCGCCCCGGTGGCGACAGAGAGATGGTTGATATCTTGGCGCTGGTCCTGCATCAGGATGAACAAGCTGTGCTGGCGGCCGTGGAAATGGCTCTGGCAACGGGCGTGCCCACCAAGACGCATGTCCTGAATCCTCGATGAAAAACCCGGATCACTTCCGGGTGGAAATCAACAGGCATGTCGAAAAGCCGCCGCGCACGACATGGAAGGTGACGCCGCTGCACGAGCTTTGGCTGACCGACCCGGACGGCACGCCGATCGAAATCTATGCGCGCCTCACACCAGAGGAATTGGCGGCCATGCCCGAAGGTCCGGCGCCGGATACCTTGTTCCCGGGACCGCGCCGGAACGTCCAGCGAGAGGTCACCTCCGCATGCGGCGCATCGGTCTCGACCCGAAGGCCCCTCACATTCCGCCTTCCCAAGCGTCACGCCACATTGCAAGCCGTTGCCCTTGCGCCTCGCCTTCGCGGCAGGCGCGATGCTTTATGTCATCAGTTCCGAAATCAATCCCGAAACCCAACGCAGCGGGCACCAGAACAGGGCGACGCTCGGCTTGGCCCCAGGGCTTGTCATCATGCTGTTCCTTGACTTCTGGTTGGGCTGAGGACGGCAAACGGAACCTTGCTTGCGACAAGTTGTCAAATCATCATATGACAATTGAACCATATGATTTTTGCGTGTATCTGCGGATGAGCGCATAAGCGCAGGAGCACATCATGCCGCTCGCCGTTCTTTCCGCCTTGTCCGAACCCACCCGCCTTGCCGCGATCCGCATCCTTGCCGATGGCGGTGAGCATTGCGTGTGTGAATTGATGAAGCGGCTTGACGCTACGCAAAGCCGGATGTCGCGGCATATGCAAACCTTGAAACAGTCCGGTCTGGTGACCGACAGGCGCGATGCCCAGTGGGTGCGCTATCGGTTGAACCCGGATCTTCCCCCGGCCACCTGCGCCATTCTGGATGCCGTGCTGCGGGCTGCCGAAATCGAAGAAAGCCTCGCCGCATGAGCGTTCAAACCACCTCTCACCCCTCGCCGCGCCCGGACTGGATCTGGCATATTGGACTGGTTGCCTTTTTTGTCGTCTGGTGGCTGGTTTATGGCCAGTTGATCCCGTTCTCGGAACTGGTCACATCGCTGTTTCCGGTCGAGCGTCACAGCCATACCGGCGAGGCGATTGCTTTCTTTTCTTACGATGTGCCCAAGGTGATGATGCTGCTGACGCTGATCGTGTTTGCGATGGGCGTCGTGCGCAGCTACTTTTCACCCGAACGGACCCGCGCGATGCTGGCGGGCAAACGCGAAGGCGTCGGCAATGTCATGGCGGCAGGCCTTGGCGTGATGACGCCGTTCTGTTCCTGCTCGGCGGTGCCCTTGTTCATCGGTCTTGTGTCGGCGGGCGTGCCGTTGGGGGTGACGTTTTCCTTCCTGATCGCGGCACCCATGGTGAACGAGGTCGCGCTGGCATTGTTGTTTGGGCTGGTAGGCTGGAAGGTCGCGATGACCTATTTCGCCTTTGGCCTTTCCATCGCCGTGGTAGCGGGTTGGGTGATTGGCAAGCTGAAGCTGGAAGGCTGGTTGCAGGATTGGGTGCGCGATATCCATTCTGGTGCCACCGCCCCTGACGCCGCCGATGATGCACCGCTGACGCTGGTGGCCCGCTATCATCTGGGCATTGAGGCGGTGCGCGAGATTTTCGGCCGGGTCTGGATGTGGATCATCCTCGGCATTGGCATGGGCGCGCTCATCCATGGCTATGTGCCGGAGGATCTGATGGCGCGGATCATGGGAGCGGATGCCTGGTGGTCGGTTCCTGCGGCCGTGGCGATCGGCATTCCGATGTACACCAATGCGGCCGGTGTGATCCCGATCGTCGAGGCGCTTCTCGGCAAGGGGGCCGCCCTTGGCACTGTGCTCTCCTTCATGATGGCGGTGATCGCGCTGAGCCTGCCCGAGATGATCATTCTGAAACAAGTGCTGACGCTGCGCCTGATCGCCGTCTTCGTCGGCGTGGTCGGCAGCGGCATCCTTGCCGTCGGCTATCTGTTCAACTTTCTGTTCTGATGGGAAAAAATATGGAAATCAAGGTTCTGGGCCCGGGTTGCGCCAAGTGCAAGGCAACCGCCGACATGATCAATCGTGTGGCGGCCGAAAAGGAAAAATCCGTGACCGTCGTCAAGATCGAAGACATGCGCGAGATCGTGGGGTTTGGCGTGATGACCACACCCGCCGTCGTGGTGGGGGGCAAGGTTGTCCACAAGGGCTCCGTGCCGACGCACGATCAAGTAGTTGCCTGGTTGGTTTGACATCATGGGTTCGCACAAGAAGTTCCACTTGGTATTTTCGCTGATCATGGGCGCAATGATGGTGTTCGTGATGACCTTTGTCATCACCGCCGTGAACCTTGGGTTTGGGCCGCACTTCCTTGCGGCCTGGGCCCGGGTGTTCGGGATCGCCTATGTGATTGCGGTTCCCGTGATCTTTTTCCTTGCTCCCATGGCGCGCAAGCTGACCGGTGCTTTGCTTGGCGTTAAAGCCTGAAAGGACACGTCATGAACGAACCGCTCAAGAAAGTCCTGACCGAGGCGCGCGAGGTTTGCCCCACCGCCTCGCAGCGGTTGCTCAAGGAAGGCGCTCTCCTGGTGGATGTGCGCGAACCGCACGAAGTTGCACAAGTTGGCTATGCCGGGTGCGATGTGGTCAACATCCCGCTTTCACGGTTGGAGGATCGCTGGCACGAAGTGCCGCGCGACCGTGATGTGATCCTGGCCTGCGCCGTTGGCGAACGCAGCCTGAAGGCCACCTATTTCCTGATGTATCAGGGCTATGACCGTGTGTCGAACATGCGCCCCGGCATCGCGCGCTGGGTTGCGCGCGGTTTTCCGATCACCGGGTCGGACGAAGCGGTGGCATCATCCGAGGCGGCATCGTCATGCTGCGGCGCGGCGCCAGAGCCTGTGGCGGCAAGCTGCTGTGGCGGCGACACGCCTGCCAAATCCGGCGGGTGTTGCTGATGCGCGGGGGCGCGGCACTCCTGACCCTGGCCGTCGCGGGGGCTGCCGCCCTCTGGCTGACCGGCACGGACACTGCGCTCCAATCGGGCTTGCCTGCTGACCCCATCGCACAGGCCCGCCAGTCCCGCAAACCCGTGCTCGTCGAGTTTGGCGCAGGCACCTGTGCCGCCTGCCGCGAGATGAAGCGCGTGTTGGCCGAGATTGAGGCCAGTCACGGCGACCGGCTGGTGATTGTTGATATCGAGTTCGGCACCCCCGAGGGCCGGATGGTGCTCGGCCAATCCGCGATTCAGGCGATCCCGACGCAACTGTTCTTTGCAGCGGATGGGACCGAGGCCGGCCGCCACCTCGGCGCGATCCCGGCGGATCAGATTTTGGCCAGGCTGGGGCTCGCCGATGGGTGATGCGGCGATCCCCGGCGCGGCATTCACGGCGGGCCTGCTGTCTGCAGCAAGCCCTTGTCTGTTGGCCGCCCTGCCGGTGACGGTGGGGTTTGTCGGCGGCGGGGCGCAGGATGGCCGCGCCGCCTTGCGTCTGACGCTGGGGTTCATCCTTGGCATGGTGGTGGCCTTTGTGGCCCTTGGTCTTGCCGCTGCCCGCCTTGGCATGTTTTACGGCACATTTGGCCGCGGCTGGACGGCGCTTGGCGGCGCGGTGATCGGGGCGGGCGGGCTGTGGCTTTTGTTGCGCCGGGACGGCGGCGCGATCTGCCCAACCGCCCTTCAGGGCTGGATGGAACATCATTTCAAGGGTTCTGGCCTTTTGGGGGCTGCGGCGTTGGGCGGGCTGACCGGCACCGTGCTGACGCCTTGCGCCACCCCGGTTCTGGGCGCGGCGCTGGCGCTGGCCGGATCGGGCGGCGGCATGGGTGGCTCGGTGCTGACCGGCGCCATGATGCTGCTGGCCTATGCCATCGGGCGCAGTCCGCTCATGGTGCTGGCCGGTCTTGCGCCTCAGAGCCTGAACACCATTTCACGTCGGCTTGGCCCGGTCGAGCATCTGATCCCCGGCCCGCGCGCCTTTTCCGCCCTGATGGTGGTGGCGGGCCTCTGGCTGATCTTTCAATCCGGCATCCTGCCGCAAACCTGACTGGAAAACCGATGTTCTTTCCCCGCGCCATGCTTCTGGCGGCCCTGCTGCCGTTTCCCGCCTTTGCGGACGTGCTGGAGGTGCAACTCGTCACCGACAATGTCTGGGCCATTGTCGGCCCGATGGAACAGCGTGACGGCGTGAACCTTGCCAACAACGCCACCTTCGGGCTGGTTGTCACCGAGGCCGGTGCCGTGCTGATGGATCCCGGCGGATCGTGGAGGGGGGCCGAGATGCTGCACGCCACCATCCGCAGCATCACTGACCAACCGGTGATCTATGTGGTCAACACCGGCGGGCAGGATCACCGCTGGCTGGGAAACGGCTATTGGCAAGCCCAAGGCGCGACCGTGATCGCGTCAGAGGCGGCGGTGGCCGATCACCATGACCGCGCCACCCAGCACATGAGCGCGCTGGCACAATTCATGGGCGACGGGCTGGCAGGGACCGAACCCGCCTATGCCGATGTGACCTTTGCGACCGACCATACCCTCGAAATTGGCGGCCTGAGCCTGGACATCATGCATCGCGGGTCGGCACATACGCCGGGTGACAGTTTCGTCTGGCTGGACGAACGCGGCGTGATGTTCACCGGCGACATCGTCTATGTCGAACGGATTCTGGGCAACGGGCCCGCGCGCAACATCAAGACGTGGATCGAAACGTTCGATGCCATGGCGGCCTACAACCCGACACACATCGTGCCGGGCCATGGCCATGCCACCGACATGGCGACTGCGCGCAAGGATACCTATGATTATCTGCTCAACCTGCGCAGCCAGATCGGGACACTGATCGAAAATGGCGGCACCATCATGGATGCGCCCGGCATCGACCAATCCGCCTGGACCTATCTTGACCAGTTCGAAAGCCTGGCGGGGCGCAACGCCCAGTCCACGTTCGAGGAAATGGAGTGGGAATGACCGCCTGACGGCGCACCGAACCATCCGGCACCCGTGCGCTTGATCAACAGGAGGCTTTGGTGAGCCAAGACTTTGACGCGTATCTGCGCGGCTTTGATCATGACGAACGCTTGCAGATCAAAATCGGGCTGGAGGAAACGCTTGATTTGTATGCCAAAGGCGAGGTCCAGTTGATCGACATCCGCTTTCGGGAAGAACACGCCGCATGGTCGGTGGCCATCGGCCAGCATGTCCTGCTGAACGAACTGCCCGAAAGGCTGGACAAGCTGGGCCGCGCCAAGGTCATCGTGCCGATGTGCCCGCATTACGACCGATGCTGAAGCTGGTCGATTATCTGCGGGGGGACAGGGCGCGTGATTACATGGCCAGCCTGAAATGACACAGGCCTTGCTTGCCGATGACGCCCTCTGTTTCGGCCTGGCGCTGGTGCTCTCCACACTGTTTGCGATGGGCGGTGCGGGGTCGGCGATTGCGCTGGTGCCCAGCCTTTCCATGGCCGGGATGGCCTTCGATCTCGCCCGCGCACTTGGGTTGTTCGTGAACACCGCTGCAACTGCCGCGGCCTCGGCCACGCATTTGCGCCACGGGATGTTGGACATGCGCTTTGCGCTGCCCTTGGCGCTGGCGCTTTTGATCGCGACCCCGATCGGGGCTTGGTCCAGCCAGTTTGTCGCCCATGCCGTGCTGGAGGCGATTTTGGTCGGCTTTCTGATCGTGGCGGCGGTGTTGCCGGCATTCTGGGGGGTTTCTGGGGGCAACGATCCTGCACCGCGGTCTCAGTGCGGCCCATGTCAAGAAATTGATCGCGGTGTTGTTGCTGGCCCTTGCCGCAAAAATGATCTGGGGCCTTGTGGTCTGAAAGGAAAAAACCATGCTGGAATATCACGTTACCGCCCGGCGCATCGACAGCCACGGATCCGAGGTGACCACCAAGGCCGCGTTGATCACGCTCGATACCGACATGGCCGGACTCCAGGACGCCTTCAACCCGGCCGAGATGCTGCTGGCCAGCCTTGCCGCATGCATCCTCAAGGGCACCGAACGCGTGCTGCCGATGCTGGAGTTTGAGCTGCGCGGGATGGAGGTTGCCCTGCACGGCGTTCGGCAGGACAGCCCGCCAAAGATGATCTCTATCACCTATGAGATCACGGTGGACACCGACGAGACCGATGCCCGGCTCGCCCTCTTGCACAAGAATCTGCAAAAATACGGCACCATTTACAACACATTGGCGGGGGCAACCGAACTTTCCGGCACCATCCGACGGAGAGTCTGACCCATGGCACATGATCACGCGCACACGCATACCCCCCCCGCTGACCTTGGCCCGGCGTTTCGCTGGGCGGTGGGGCTCAACACCGCCTATGTGCTGGTCGAGGGCGCGGCAGGGTTCCTGACCGGCTCGCTCGCGCTGTTGGCCGATGCCGCGCATAACCTGACCGATGTGGCAGGGCTGTTGATCGCTTGGGGGGCGGCAGTGCTGGCAAAGAAGGTGGGCAGCGGCACCTACACCTTCGGCTATGGCCGCGCCACCATCCTTGCGGCCATGCTGAACGCGATTGCCATTCTGATCGGCGTCGTGGTCGTGGTGTGGGAGGCTGCGCACCGCTTTCAATCGATGGTCGAGGTGCCGGGGTTGACGATCCTCTTGGTGGCGCTGGTCGGCATCGGGGTGAACACCGGATCGGCGCTGCTGTTCATGAAATCGCAAAAGGACGACCTGAACGCCAAGGGGGCCTATCTGCATATGGCCGCCGATGCGGCTGTGTCGGGCGCGGTGGTTCTGGCGGCGGCCGGGATCATTCCGACCGGGTGGCACTGGCTGGACCCGGCAGTGGCCATCGCGGTCAGCTTGCTGATCGCCGTCACCGCCTTTGGCCTGCTGCGAGACTCGCTGCGGCTTGAACTGGACGGCGTGCCCGAAGCCATAGATCGTCAGGCCGTGGCGGATTGGCTGGGCGCGCAGGACGGTGTGACCAACGTGCATGACCTGCACATCTGGGCACTATCCACCACCCGAACGGCGCTTGCGGTGCATCTGGTCTGGGGTGGGGCCGATGCGGATGCCTTTCTTGACCATGTGACCGACGAGCTGGAGCATGACTTCGCCATCAGCCATGCCACCGCGCAACTGGAACGCACGCCCTGCGAACGGGCCGGGGTCTGTCTGGCAACGTGATGCAAACCGCAACCGACAGACACCCGATCGAGACGACCTTCCTCGGCCACGCCTTCCGCCCGCTGCTGCTGGCCCGTCAACGCCGGAGTAAAATTGTGCCACGGGGCGGTGCAAAACTGGGCCACTTTGGGTTTGCGTTGGACGCGCGCGGTGGTCGGCGGCCAGTCAGCCGCGCTCTCCATGTAGCTTTCGGTTGACTGGCCGCCTTGGACCGTCAGGTCCAAGTCTGATGCTTCGGATCACGTCTTGTCGCCGGGCTTGCGCACGGGACCTTGCGCGAGGCGATCACTTTCGCCGTTCATCTTGAGGATGTCGACGTTGTGGGTCAACCGGTCGAGGAGCGCGCCGGTCAGCCGCTCGGTGCCGAAAGGTGCGCCATTGGAGCGCCATTGGCCCGAGTGACAATGGCGAACGGCCATTCATCGAAGGGCAGATTGCTGTTGATCCGCGTGGCCCCGCGCTCGTAGCGCCGGGATATCATCTCGAAGAGCAGCTCGGCGCCGGTCTTGGACAGGGGCACGAAGCCCAGTTCGTCGATGTCGAGGAGGGACCGTGGCTGCGGTGCGGCCGCGTAAGCCCGACGAGGGGAGCTTCACGGCAGCCATCCGCTTCTGGACGCGCAGCAGACGGCGTTCGTCGTGCGCCTCCATGGATGCCATCTCCTTCCTCTTGTGGGTCCAACACCACAAGCTTGGCGCATTGGGACGCCGTCGGGGAGAGCGGCATCCACCCGTCTTCTCGGCGGGCGATAGAAGCCCGGCCCGGTGCAGTGTATGTGGGTGGGCCGCGACATCTATAGTGGCGCAAAATTCCCTGCAGCTTCTTTGCACGCATGGAATTGCAACAGCCGCAGCATGTCGGAAAACCGAAGCGCACGATGCGCCCACGAGAGACGGCGCGCCAAAACCCGCGCGTTCGCTCTATCCGAGCGAATCCCTGTCATGCGTGAGGGGGGGGGAAACCGCTCGAAACTCGGCCAGAGATTCCAAGATTTATTCAGTATGATCAAATAATAATGTCATTGGCGGAGGGAGCGACTCAGACGCCCAACTCTCTCCCGTGCCGGTGTTCGCCCCAGTGTGTTGGTTGCGAAACCTGACCTGCACCCCGGTCGTCCCTCGTTCATAACGAGAGTCCTTGGGTTTGATAGGCATCGGTTTCGGGTGTGGCAAGCGCGCCGGGCGCGTTGCCATCAAATAGCTCAAGCTCCCGGCGCG
>JBKBKC010000003.1:0-135264 GCA_046294265.1 Gemmobacter sp.
GTTCGGCCGCCTGAAAGACTGGCGCAGGGTCGCCACCCGCTGCGACAGATGCCCGAAGGTCTTCCTCTCTGCCATCGCCCTCGCAGCAACCGTCATGTTCTGGCTAGGAAACAAGAACGAGCCCTGACCCTGGGCCCCTGAAGAACAGGGTGTTCTAAACGAAACAATGCGTAAGGGTGAGTTAGGGTGAGAGGCTGGACAACGACCCAAGTGGGGCTCGTTACGGCTGCTTCCTTCCGGACCTGACCGGGTTGGCGAGGCACCTGCCCGCGCCAACCTCTCACTTTCGAGATAGGCCGGAAACGGGGGCGGTGCAAGGGTAGTCGCAACCAATCTCTCGGGCCCTCCTGCCCCTAGACCGTTCCGCCAAGCGAGCCCTCTAGCACGGCGAGCTCCTGCCCTCCGGCCATCAGGTCCTGAAGCTCTTCCGCCGTGATGTTGCCGCGCTCTGCCGTGCCCAGCGTCCTGCCCCGGTTCAGCACGGTAAAGCGATCGCCCACCGCCATGGCATGGCGCACATTGTGCGTGATGAACACCACCGCGATCCCCTTCTTGCGGACCCTGTCTATCGTGGCCAGCACGTTGGCTGTCTGGCGCACACCAAGGGCCGAGGTCGGTTCATCCAGGATCAGCACCTTGGCGCCAAAATGGACCGCGCGCGCGATGGCGACCGTCTGGCGCTCGCCACCCGACAGCGTTCCGACCGCCTGATCGGGGCCGCGCAGGTTGATCCCCATTGCGCGCATCTCTTCCATCGTGATGCGGTTCGCGAGGTCGTGGTCAAACAGCCGGATCGGGCCGAGCCTGCGCAGCGGCTCGTTACCCATGAAGAAATTGCGGCTGACCGACATCAGCGGGATCAGCGCGAGGTCCTGATAGACGGTGGCGATCCCGGCCGTGATCGCATCGCGCGGGTCGGCAAAATGCATGGGTTTGCCGTCAAACAGGATCTCGCCCCGCGTCGGCTTGTGGACGCCCGACATGGTTTTGATGAAGGTCGATTTTCCCGCGCCGTTGTCGCCCAGCAGGCAGTGACATTCGCCCGGATGGATGGTGACCGAGACGCCAGCCAGCGCGATGACGGAACCGAAATGCTTTTCGATGTCGCGCATCTCGACGATGGGTGCCCTTGTCATGTCCATCTCAGCGCTCCCCTGTGATCAGGCGGCGGATATAGGTGTTCAGGATCACCGCCCCGAGGAGGATGACACCCAGGAACACCCGGAACAGCGAGCTTTCGACTCCGGCGAAGAACAGGCCCTGCTGCACGACGCCAAAGATCAGCGCGCCGAGCGCCGCCCCGATGACCGACCCGTAGCCCCCCGTCAGCAGCGCGCCGCCGATGACCACCGCGATGATCGCCTCGAATTCCTTCAACAGGCCCCGGTCCGCCCCGGCCGAGCCGAATTCCATCACCTGGCAGGTGGCAAAGACGGTGGCGCAGAAGGCCGAGAACATGAACATCAGGATCTTCACACGGTTGACCGGCACGCCGACATAGCGGGCTGCCTGCGCATCGCCCCCCGCCGCGAAGATCCAGTTGCCAAAGCGGGTCCGGGTCAGAAGCATATGGCCGAAGATCACCAGCGCGACGGCCCAGACGATCAGCATCGGAATGCCGTCCACCACGGGCTGGCCCGCGCGGGTGCCGCGTTCGAACGTGGCGATCATGCCATTTTCGCCCAGCCATGTGAACAACCCCCGCAGGATCTTTCCTCCGAAAAGCCCGGCGATGGGGTCGCCGCTTGCCGCATCGGCCACGCCGCCGATGATCGTCTTGCGTTCGATCAGTTGCGGCAGAAAGATCGTAAAGCCGCGCAGGATGAACAGGAAGGCCAGCGTCACGATGAAGCTGGGCAGGCCGGTGCGGATCACGATGAGGCCGTTCAACGCGCCTATGGCAATACACAGCGCGAAGGTGGTCAGGATGGCCATCCATACCGGCCAGCCCAGAGTGACCGACAGGATCGCGATGGACATGCCGGCAAAACCGATCATCGAGCCTACCGAAAGGTCGAACTCGCCCGCGATCATCAGCAGGCAGGCGCCCACTGCGATGATCATGAACTGCGCCGAGACGATGGACCAGTTGAGCACGCCCTGGCTGTTGAACATCCCGCTGTCCGCTGCGAACAAGAGGAAGAAGGCAAAAACCGCCACGGTGCCGACGATGCCGCCCAGCTCGGGCCGGATGAGTGCGGTACGCAAGACCGACCGTTGCTTGACCCGTTCATCAGCCACGGCTTGCGGTTGTGTTGCATCGTTCATGATGACACCTTTCGCTTGACCACAGTTATGCAGCGAAAAGGGGGCGGCGCGGCAGCGTTCCGGTCTGCCGCCCCCCTGTTACAGGCTCAGCGGTATTCGCCCGCCAATGCCTCGACCTTCACCAGACCGTCCGCCGTCACGAAACCGGGGCCGGAGTTGATGTTGTTGCCCGGCAGCACGCCATAGCGGTGATAGTTCGTCAGAACGACGACCGGCAGATAGGCCTGCAGGAAGGGCTGCTGGTCGATGCCCCATTTGATGACGCCCGACTTGATGCCCTTCACGATCTCGCCGCCCAGGTCGAAGGTGCCGAAATAGATGTCACCGGCCATGCCGTTTTCCTCCAGCGCGAGCAGCGTCGGATCGGCAGAGGTCGGGCCCAGCGTCAGCACGGCATCGGTGTTCGGGTTGGCCGACAGATAGGCCAGAACGCGGTTCTTGATCTCGGCCGGGTCCTGCCCTGCGTCGATCATCTGGTTGCCCAGCGGGATGCCCAGCCCGTCCGCAAAGCCCTGGCAGCGTTCCTGCGACGAGGGCTGCACGATGTAGTGGTTCACGCAGAGGAACGAACCCACGCCGTCGCCCTTGGCGCGCAGGCCCGCGGCAAGGCCCGCGTCATATTCCGGCTGGCCCACATACATCAGCGCGCCAATCTCTCGCGCCTGCTCGGGCGTGCCGGAGTTCATGATGATGACATCGACGCCGGCATCCACCGCTGCCCGGATCGGACCGCTGAGCACGGCGAAATCGGCCAGCGTCGTGATGATTCCATCGGGTTTCGACGCCGCCGCCTGATCTATGATCCGGGCCATGTCGGCCAGATCGCCCGTTGGCGGGTTGCGGTATTCGACCGTGACGTTCATCTGGTCGCCCGCCAGCGCCATCGCGTTCTTGATCGTGTTCCACCAGCTGTCGCTGTCGGGGGCATGGCTGACCAGCACATAGCGTTCGCCATCGGCATGGACGGCGGTCGCCCCGACAAGTGCGGCGGCCGAAACGGCCGAGGCCGCGATGGCGCGGATGAATGGTTTCATGAAGTCCTCCCTGACTTGTCTCAGGCGTTTCCGGGCCTCCACCCGACGCCTGACCGACAGCCTAGCTTCACGGATGTCTGATTGCAACCGGTTGCAATCACCCCTTCCCACTTTAGACTGTTCCCCATCCGGCGATGCGTGTAACCGGATTTTCGTCGTGACGGACGGTAGGAATGCAATGGCGGTGACCCTGAAAGAGGTGGCAGAGCGCGCGGGCGTTTCACGCTCGGCCGTGTCGCGCACCTTCACGGCAGGGGCGTCGGTTTCGCCACAGACGCGCATCAAGGTGGAAAAAGCTGCGTCAGAACTTGGGTATGCGCCAAATGCACTCGCCTCCAGCCTGACCACGGGCAGGACCAAACTGATCGGCCTGATCGCGAACAACTTTCATAACCCGCTTATTCTGGAGGTCTTTGACCTCTTCACACGGGGCCTGCAGGACCGAGGATTGCGCCCTCTGCTCGTCAACCTGAGCGATGCAACCGATCCCGCAGCCTCCGTGCGTATGCTGCGGCAATATTCCGTGGACGGGGTGATCGTGGCATCTTCCACCTTGCCGCCCAGTTTTGCCGAATCGTTCAAGACGGCCGGATTCCCGGTTGTGCATGCCTTCGGGCGCTATGCGCTGTCGCCCGATGTGCATGTCGTGGGGATAGATAACGTCGCCTGTGGCCGCATGGCAGCCGAGGCGCTGATGGCGCGCGGATACCGCCGGGTCGCCTTTCTGGGCGGCCCTAGCACTGCCACCTCAACTCAGGACCGCGCGGCAGGATTTTTGGGCGCGCTGCAGAACCACCCTGAGGTTGCGGTCAGCGTCACCTATGCCGCCGCCTACACCTTCGACGCCGGGCGGGAGGAGATGCAGCGCCTGCTGGCGCAGACCCCTGCGGAGGCCTATTTCTGTGGCGACGACCTGCTGTCCATAGGCGCCATGAGCTCCATCGCCGATGCGGGCCTGTCGGTTCCGGAAAATATCGGCCTGATCGGGCTGAACGACATGGCCATGGCGCATTGGCAAAACATCGGGCTGACGACCATTCGTCAGCCCTTGGCGCAGATCATCGATGCCGCGATCGAACTGGTGGTGGCCACAATCGCCGAACCCGGACGGCACCCGGAAATCCGGCTGTTCCCCTGCCGCCTGATCGAGCGCCGGACTCTGCGCGCCCTGCCCTAGCGGAACATCGGCGATCGCGCATCCATCCACGCGCCATCCGACCTGGCCGAGGCCACCGCCGCATGCACCGCCGCCATCGACCGCACTCCGTCGGTTGCCGTCGGCAACCCATCGCGTGCCGTGCCACGAATGACATCGGCGAGGTCGCAGTATATATTCGCCACGGCCAGCGGAAAGCCCTCCGGGTGAGCAATCGCCACCCGGCTCAATCGTCGCGCATCCTCATGCAGCCCGGCTTCGCCCTTTTCGATGATCTGGGTGCGCCCGCCGACAGGGGTATAGACCAACTGGTTCGGCTGTTCCGATGCCCAGCGGAACCCGCCGGTTTCGCCAAACACCTGGATGTCGAACCCATGCTGCCGCCCGATGGCCACCGAGGACGTCCAGAGCCGCCCGACCGTGCCGCCCGCCATGCGGAAGTTGACCATCGCATCGTCCTCCAGCACCCGGCTGGGGATGGTCGAGGTAAAGTCGGCCGACAGCCGCTCCACCTGATCGCCGCAGATAAAGCTGGCCATGTGCAGCGCATGGATGCCGCAATCGGCGAACTGGCCTGACACCCCTGCGGTTCCCGGGTCATAGCGCCAGCGCACGCGCGGGTTGTCGGCATCGGTCGCGTCGCCATGGTGGCCGTGGCTGAAGGCGGTCACTACCAGCCGCACCCGCCCGATCTCGCCCGCCCGCACCATGGCGCGGGCCTGCCGGACCATGGGATAGGCGGAATAGCAGTAGTTCACGGCGCAGATCCTGCCGGTGCGTTCGGCAAGCCGCACAATCTCTTCGCCCTCTTCCACCGTCATCGTCATCGGCTTTTCGCACAGCACGTTGAACCCGGCCTCAAGGAACGCGCGTGTGATCTCGAAATGGGTGGAATTCGGGGTGGCGACAGTCACGAGGTCCAGCCGGTCCTCCCGGCCCCTCTCACCCGCCAACATCTCGGCCCAGTCGCCATAGGCGCGGTCAGGGGCCACGCCCAGCCGTTGCGCATAGGCCCGCCCGGCCTCGGGGCGATGATCCAGCGCTCCGGCGACAAGGTTGAAATGTCCGTCCGCCAGCGCGCCCAGCCGGTGCGCGGGCCCGATCTGGCTGCCCTCACCCCCCCCGATCATGCCCCAGTTCAGTCTTGCCATGATCGTGGTCCTCAGTTGAAGCCGATGGAGTGGAGGTAGTCTCGGTTTGCCCGCGCATCATCCACCGGGCTCACGTCCAGCGTCGGGTCGCAGTCCTGTTCGACCGTGCACCACCCCTCGAATCCTGCCTCCAGCAGGATCCGGCGGACGGCGGGAAAGTCGACGTCCCCCTTGCCGAGGTTGCAAAAGATGCCCTGTCCGCAGGCGTCATAGAACCCGGTCCCCTGGGCGATGGCATCCGCCTTCACCACCGCGTCGATGTCCTTGAAATGCATGTAGGAGATGCGGGCGATGTGGCGGCGCATGAAGGCCACGGGATCAAAGCCCGCATAGGAATGGTGGCCGGTGTCGAAGCATATCTTCAGGATGCGTTCGTCCACCTCGTCCAAGAGCCGCTCCAGCTCCGGCTCGAAATCCATGAAGCCCGCGGCATGGGCGTGGATGCCGACGGTCAGGCCATGCTCCTCGGTCCCCATCCGGGCGATGGTCGCGATGCGGTCGCGGAAGGCGGCCCATTCGGCGACGTCCATCTGTTCGGCCGCCTCCGCCCGGCCCGCCGTGGGCGCGCGGCGGGGCGAGATCGAATCGATCAGCACCAGATGCCGCGCGCCATGGGCCACCAGCGCGCGGCAGGTGCGGCTTGCGGCATCCTGCACCTCATCCCATTTCGCCGGATCGTGGAACGGGCGAAAGACCGCGCCCCCGATCAACTCAAGCCCATTCTCGGCCAGCGCCTCGGCCAGGATGGCAGGGTCCTCGGGCATGAAGCCGATGGGGCCAAGCTCGATCCCGCGATAGCCCGCGGCAGCGCAGTCCGCCAGCACCTGCCGCCAGGGCGGATTGCGCGGGTCGTCCGCGAACTCGACACCCCAGGAACAGGGGGCATTGCCGATACGGATGGTCATTGCATGGTCCTCATTCGGTTGGAACGGCGCACCAGCGACCGCTTTCAGCGGATCGAAAGGCTGTATCGATGATCAGGCTGACCTCCAGCCCGTCGCGGAACGTGGGCCAGACAGATTTGCCAGTGGCGATGGTCTGCAGGAAATCGCGCGCCTCGATGATGATCTGGTCCTGAAAGCCCGTGCCATGCCCCGGCCCCTGGCAAAAGGCGGCATAGTCTGGATGCTCCGGCCCCGTCAGGATGCGGGTGAACCCCCGGCACGCCTCCGGCCCCTCGGCACGGTAAAGGTGCACCGCGTTCTGATCCTCCTGATCAAACCGGATCGCGCCCTTTGTGCCGTGAATCTCATAGGCATAGCCCATCTTTCGCCCGGTGGCCGTGCGGCTGACGTGGATATGCCCCATCACGCCCGAGGCAAAGCGCAGCATCATCTGCGCCTGGTCGTCATTGTCCACCGTCACAGGGCCACCGGGGCCGCCGGGGCGGGTGCCGTGAACCGTCTCGATCCGCGCCGAAAGCTCTGCAACCGGCCCCATCAGCGCCAGCGCGCAGTTCAGGATATGCGGCGACAGGTCGCCCATCGCGCCATTGGCCCGGCCCGTCGTGCGCCATGTGGCGGGCAGTTCGGGATCGGCCAGAAAATCCTCGGTATGCTCGGCGCGGAACCATGTCACATCGCCGATCGCCTCCTCGGCCAGCAACCGGCGCACGAATTGCGTGGCGGGCGTGCGCACATAGTTGAAGCCGATCATGTTGGGCCGGCCCGATGCCTCTGCCGCCGCCACCATGGCGCGCGCATCCTCCAGCGAGGCGCCCAGCGGCTTTTCGCAGAATACCGGCTTTCCGGCGGCAAGGGCGGCCTCGGCAATCGCGCGATGCGTGGACTGCGGCGAGGCGATGACCACCGCCCCTACCTTCGGGTCGGCAACCAGATCGCGCCAGTCCGTCGCCGCGCGGGCAAATCCATAGGCCTTGCGGTAGCTCTCCGCCGAGGCGGGGCTCGACGCCGCGATCACCTCCAGCCTTGGCCGCAGCGCGGTGTCGAACACCGCCCCGACGGCGGCATGGGCCACCGCATGGGCCTTGCCCATGTAGCCGCCGCCGACCAGCCCGATCCCGATGTCGCTTCCGGCCCTTGGCACTGAACGCCTCCCCGCCCACAGCCGGTATTGCAACCGGTTGCAAAACATGTATCCTCCCTCGGGAACACACACAAGCCCCGTTTTAGCCGAAAGGTTCGGTGGCAGATTCGAATGCGGGGAGAGCCAATGACCGGAAAAGGCGCCAGCATCAGGCTGACCGTGGCGCAGGCCATCGTGCGCTGGCTGATGAACCAGTTCATCGAGATCGATGGCGTCGAAACCCGCATTTGCGGCGGCGGCTTCGGCATTTTCGGCCACGGCAACGTGCCCTGCCTTGGCGAGGCGCTCTATCCCGTGCGGGACGATCTGCCGCTCTATCGCGGCCAGAACGAACAGGGCATGGGCTTTGCCGCCGCCGCCTATGCCAAGTATCACCTGCGCCGCCGGTTCATGTTCTGCACGGCGAGCGCCGGGCCGGGCACCGCCAACCTGCTGACCTCGGCGGCACTTGCCCATGCCAACCGCCTGCCGATGCTGATGCTGTGCGGCGATACATTCCTGACCCGCCTGCCCGACCCGGTGCTGCAGCAGCTTGAACATTTCGGCGATCCGACGCTGGGCGTGAACGATGCCTTCCGCGCGGTCAGCCGCTACTGGGACCGCATCACCCATCCCGCACAGGTCCTGCAATCGCTGCCCGCCGCCCTGGCCACGATGCTCGACCCGGCCGATTGCGGCCCCGCCTTTCTCGGCCTGCCGCAGGATGTGCAGGGCTGGGCCTGGGACTATCCCGCCGCCTTCTTTGACCGCCGGGTGCACCGCATCCGCCGCCAGACCCCCGATGCCGCCGAGATTGCCGAGGCGGCGGCGCTTCTTCGAGGGGCAAATCGTCCGGTGATCGTGGCGGGCGGAGGGGTGCAGTATTCGGGCGCGGTGGCGGAACTGACCGCCTTTGCCGAGGCACAGGGGATTCCGGTCGTGGAAACCATCGCGGGGCGGGCCAACCTGCTGGCCGACCATCCGCTGAACATCGGCCCCATTGGCGTGACCGGTTCGGACAGCGCCAACACCATCGCAGGCGCCGCCGATGTGGTGCTGGCCGTGGGCACGCGGTTGCAGGATTTCACAACGGGGTCGTGGACGGTCTTTGCCCCAGATGCCCGCCTGATCGGGCTGAACGCTTGCCGGCATGACGCAGCCAAGCACCTCTCGCTGCCGGTCGTCGGCGACGCAAGGCTGGGCCTGGCCGCACTGGGGGTGACGCTGGCGGGCCACCGTGCGCCAGACGCCTGGGTCGCGCGGGCGCAGGGCCAACGCCGCACATGGGATGCATATGTCGCGGGCAACGTCGCCCCCGGCAACCGGCCCAATTCCTATGCGCAGGCCATCGGCGTGGTGAACGCGCTCTGCCACCCGCGCGACCGGATCGTGACGGCGGCGGGCGGGTTGCCGGCCGAGGTCACGGCCAACTGGCGCACCCTTGGCATCGGGACGGTGGATGTCGAGTTCGGCTTTTCCTGCATGGGCTACGAGATCGCGGGCGGCTGGGGCGCGCGGATCGCGCAGGCGCAGGCTGAGCCCGACCGGGATACCATCGTGTTCGTGGGTGACGGCAGTTACCTGCTGATGAACTCCGACATTTATTCCTCGGTCCTGACGCAGAAGAAACTGATCGTGCTGGTGCTGGACAATGGCGGCTTTGCGGTCATCAACAAGTTGCAGAACAACACCGGGCAGGAGAGTTTCAACAACCTCATCGCCGACTGCCCCACCGTGCCTGCACCTTTCGCCGTGGATTTCGAGGGGCATGCCCGCGCCATGGGGGCGATTGCGGAAACCGTGGCCAACCCGGCCGAGCTTGCGGCCGCTTTCCGGCGGGCAAAGGCGGCGGACAGGACAACGGTGATCGTGATGCAGGTCGATCCCTACGAGGGCTGGACGACCCGGGGCCATGCCTGGTGGGAGATCGGCACGGCAGAGGTCTCCGACAGCCCGCAGGTCACCGAAAAACACGCCGAGGTCGAGGCGGGGCGCGCGGGCCAGCGGCGGGGCGTGTGATGGCAGGTCTTGAGCGCCTTGCGGGGCGGAACTTCCTGATCGTCGGGCGGGCGGGGATGGACCTTTACCCTGATCCCCCCGGCACCCGAACCGAAGAGGCCGCGCGCTTCACCGCCTGCCTTGGCGGATCGTCGGCCAACATCGCCGTGGCGCTGGTCCGGCAGGGCTGCGCCGCCGCCCTTGTCACCCGCGTTTCCGACGATGCCGTGGGGCGGTTCTGCCTGAACGAGCTTGACCGCTACGGTGTAGGCCGCGCCCATGTCAGCGTCGCGGGCGGCGAGGCGCGCACCTCGCTGGCCGTGGTCGAGACCCGCGTCGTGGACCACCAGTCGGTCATCTACCGCAACGGCGCCGCCGATTTCGAGATGACGGCGGCGGATGTGGAGGCGCCCGACTACCCGGCCTATTCGGCGCTGGTGGCCACTGGCACCGCGCTGGCCGCCGAACCCTCGCGGGCCGCCGTGTTCCACGCCTTCGATCTGGCCCGCGCTGCGGGCGTGCCCTTGATCCTCGACATCGACTATCGACCCTATTCATGGCCCTCCCCTGCCGTCGCGGCCGAGGTCTATGCCCGGGCCGGGGCAATGTGTGACGTGATCGTGGGCAACGATGTCGAGTTCGGATTCATGGCGGGCGACCCGGACCGGGGGCTGGACACCGCTCGCGACCTGGTTGCCGGGGGGGCTGCGATTGCCGTTTACAAGATGGGCGAACGCGGCGCGGTCACGATTACCCCCGAAGGCGAGGTGGCCACGGGCATCTACCGGACCGAGGCCCTGAAACCAACCGGCGCGGGCGATAGCTTCCTCGGCAGCTTCCTTGCCGGTTTGGCCGATGGCCTGCCGGTGCGCGACGCCGTGCTGCGCGGGTCGGCCGCGGCGGCGATGGTCGTGGCGCGCGTCGGCTGCGCCCCCGCCATGCCGACCCGCGCCGAGCTTGACACCTTCATCGCCGGACACCCCGGCCCCGCCCTGCCCTGAAAGGACCCACCATGCACATCGCCCCCCATGCCAACGCAAACCGCCCCATCGTGGACGCGGAAGACGCCGTTGTGCCGCTGGTCTATTTCAACATCGTCCGGCTGAAGGCAGGGGAAAGCTTCGACTACCGCGTGAAGGGTTACGAGACCTGCGTGGTGCCCGCCACCGGCACGGTGACTGTCGAGACGATGGGCGAGACCTTTGCCGATATCGGCCAGCGCCGCGTCGATGTCTGGGATGGTGAGCCGGAGGGCGTCTATGTCCCCACCGACACGCCCGCGCGCATCACCGCGCGGACCGACACAGAAACCTTCATCGCCGGGGCGAAATTCAGCGAAACGCGGCGGCCCTTCGCGGTGCGGGCGGAGCAGCTTGACCGCGTGCAATACGGCTCGGACGACACAAAGACCCACCGCAAGATCAAGCACATCCTCGGCGCCGAATATCACGATCGGGTCGGGCGGCTTCTGGTCAGCGAACTTTACACCGTGGGCGCGGGTGGCTGGTCGGGCTTTCCCAGCCACAAGCACGACACCGACCGCCGCGACGACGCGGGCGAGATGATCGAGACGCGCCATGACGAATGCTACAACTTCCGCTTCCGGCCGAGCCATGGATCGGGGATGCAGATGTTGCAGCGCGTGGACAACGACCCCGGCGATGCCTATCACATCGTCGACGGGTCCACGATCCTGATCGACAGGGGCTATCACCCCTGCTGTGTCCTGCCGGGATACGAGATGTATTATTTTACCATTCTCGGCGGCCTCAGCCAGCGCAGCCTGAAACAGTATTTCCAGCCGACCCATGCGGCGCAGCTGCACACCATCCCCGGCATCATGGACATGGTGGCCAAGTTCAAATGACCCTCGCCACCCTTTCCGACGTCCTGCGCCCGGCGCTGGCGGGCGGCTATGCCGTGCCGGGCCTGGTGTGCCTTGGGTGGGAGGACATGCGCGCCTATGTCATGGCGGCCGAGGCCGAACGCGCGCCGGTGATCCTTCAGGCCGGTCCCGGCTGCCGCGAACACACCCCGCTGCCGGTTCTGGGCCGGATGTTCCGCCATCTGGCCGAGGGGGCGTCCGTTCCGGTCGTGGCGCATCTCGACCATGGCTACACCCTTGACGAATGCCGTGCGGCGCTGGATGCGGGCTTCACCTCGCTGATGTTCGACGGCTCGCGCTTGCCGCTGGCGCAGAACATCGAGGCGACCCGCGCCGTTGTAGAGCTGGCCCACGCCGCAGGGATCTCCTGCGAGGGCGAGATCGGGTTTGTCGGCTATGCGGGCGGCGCGGCTTCTGCCGGAACCGACCCGGACGAGGCCGCACGTTTTGCCCGCGACACGGGCGTTGACGCCATGGCGGTGTCGGTCGGCAACGTGCATCTGCAACAGGACCATGAAGGCGGGCTGGACGAGCCGCGCCTGCGCGCCATCGAGGCGGTGACGCAGGTGCCGCTGGTCATCCACGGCGGCTCGGGCGTGCCCGAGGCACAGCGCAGGGCACTTGCCGCCACCTCCCGCATCGCCAAGTTCAACATCGGCACGGAACTGCGCATGGCCTTCGGCGCGGCCCTGCGCGCCGCCGTCGCCCGCGACCCCCACCGCTTTGACCGCAACGCGATCCTCAAGGACACGCATGAGCCCGTCTTCGACGCCGCCCGCCGCGTGATCCGCGGGCTCGGGGCGTCGGGGCGCGGCTGACCACACCTCCCCTCCCGGCCTCAAACACGCCGACACCCATGCAGGAGACGCTACCATGCTGAACATCGGACTGATCGGATGCGGCCGCATCGGCGCACTCCATGCGCGCGTGATCGCGGCGCATCCGCAGGCGCGGCTGACTGTCGTCTGCGATGTCCACGCGCCCTCGGCCGCGGCGATTGCCGCGCAGACCGGCGCGCGGGTGACCCAGGACGCGCAGGCGGTGTTCGATGCCCCGGATGTGGATGCGGTTCTTGTCGCCTCGCTGACCGAGACGCATGCCGATTACATCGAGGCGGCGGTTGCGGCAGGACGCGCGGTGCTGTGCGAAAAACCGATCGACCTGAACCTCGCCCGCGTCCGGCGCTGCGAGGCAGCCATCGCAGGGAGCACCGTCCCAGTCCAGATCGGGTTCAACCGCCGCTTCGACCCCGGCCACGCCTCCCTGCGCGCAGGCGTGTTGGCGGGCGAAGTCGGCGACACGCTGCAGATCATCATCACCTCGCGCGACCCCGCACCGCCGCCCCTGACCTATCTGGCCCGCGCCGGTGGCATGATCCGCGACATGACCATCCATGATTTCGACCTCGCCCGCTTCCTGCTGGCCGGGGACGAGGTAAGCACCGTCCATGCCGTCGCCGGGGCGCTGATCGACGCGGACATCGCCCGCGACCCCGGCGATGTCGACTGCGCCATGGTCCTGATGACCACCGAACGAGGGCGGCAGGTGTTCATCAACAACGCCCGTCAGGCCAGTTACGGCTATGACCAGCGGCTGGAGGTTCTGGGCACCGCCGGGATGCTGCAAAGCGGGAACCGGCGCGCCCATGAGGTTCTGCGCTTTGACGGAACCTCCACCAACGGCGGCGCGCCCTACCTCAACTTCTTTACCGACCGGTATGACGAGGCCTTCCGCCGACAGTTCGACAGCTTCGTGTCCTCGGTCACTTCGGGCACGGCGCCGGTGGTTGGCTTTGACGACGGGATGCAGGCGCTGCGGCTGGCCGAGGCGGCCTATGCCGCGTTGGCGCGTGGGGGGCCTGTCGCGGTTGCGGATATCTGACAAGTCGCGGGCCGTCGTTTGACTGCAGGGACTGCGCCCAAGCGCGTCGCGCCCTGTGTTTCAGGTGCGCCACGGGAAACCCGCTCAGAACTGCGCGACCTTCTCCGCCCGTCCGGCATGTGTCGCCGATATTGCGATCCGCTTGGCTCGGGTTTCGGGCCGCTTGGCCTGCGCGATCCATCGCAGGATGTTGCGCCGATAGGACCGTGCCGCCGCCTGCCACCATGCAAGGCCGCCAGCCGCCTCCAGCGCCCGAACAAGGTCGTCCGGATCGATCAGCGCGTCCACCGGGTCGGAGACATGCCACAACCCGCTGTCCTGCCCCAGCCGCAGCGCCGCGCGCCCCGCCTCGTGCATCCGGCCCTCGGCCTCCAGCCTTGCGGCGCGGTCCTTGTAGCTTTGCGCCCATGCCTGCTGCTTGCGGGGCGAGATCAACTGCATCGTGCGGTCGGCGTCCAGCGCCAGACGGCGCCCGTCGATCCAGCCATGCGCGATCAGCGCATCCAGAACCGCTAGGCGCGACACATAGCGGTCGCGGTGCGCGGCCTTCCAGGTCACCAGCCACACACTTTCGGCCTGCGCGTGGTGCGCGGCCATCCAGACCCACAGCGCGGCGTCGTTGCAAACCTCGACCTGCTGGAACCTGCCCGGGTCCATTCAGCCCCCCGATCTGCCGGTCAGCAGGCGCAGGATCAGGTCGATATGGCTTTCCCGGATCCGGTCTACAGGGTTCAGCGCGTCCCGGTCAGGAAAGGAGGCGGTCATCTCGCGCTCCATCGCCAGATAGATCACCGGGCCAAAGATCATCTGCCGCAGGCCCAGCGTGTCGAGCGGCGCAAAGCTGCCACGTGCGATGCCGTCCTCGATCATGCCCGTGACCAGCGCATAATGGCGCGCGATGAATCCGCCGTGAAAATTTCGTGCGATCTCTGGGATTTTCGGTGCAACCTCAGCGATGAGCGGGGCCATGCGGCCAACAGGCAGCGTCAGATTCACCCGATAGATCTCGTGCATCGCGGCCCTGATCCGGTCGGGGTCGGTGAAGGTGGTGTCTGACCGGATCGCCTCAAGCCGCTGAACCGTGCCCTCGTATCCTTCTGTCACGCAGGCCACGAAAAGCGCCTGTTTGGACGGGAAGTGATGGTAAAGGCTGGCTTTCTGCACGCCCACTGCGCGGGCAAGGTCGGCCATCGACGTGCCTGCATAGCCGTCTGTCACGAAGGCCTCGGTCGCCAGCCGAAGGATTTCCTCGCGCCGCTCGGAATGTTGCGCGGTGTCGGCATCGGCCATTGACGCTTGCTTTCCCTGCCCTAACTCCCTACCGATCGGTCGGTAAGTGGTGCCATAACAATAGGGGGCACACATGAAAAAGCAACTCTTCGCACTGGGCGTCGTCATTGCCGCAGGTTCCGCCTTTGCCGTGACGCAGGGGGCCGACGGGTTGGTCGGGCAAGCGCCCAAGGTCATAACACCCGTGGTCGAGGCTCCGGCGCCGGTTGTGCGGACCGTCGTGCTGCGGGCCGCACCCGAAACCCTCTCACGGCAGTTCTTTGGTCAGGTGCGGGCGCGCGAGACGGTCGATTTGGCGTTCGAAGTGGGCGGCACCCTCCGGCGGCTGGTCCCTGAAGAGGGGATGCGCGTGACGGAGGGGCAAATCATCGCCCAGTTGCGCGTGGATGCGTTCGAGCGAGCGGTCGCGCGGGCCGAATTGCAGGTCGAGATGGCCACGCGCGAAGCGGAGCGGACGGCGCAGCTAGCGGCGCGCGCCGTCGGGCCGGAAACCCGCGCCGAGGATGCCGCGACCTTGCGCGACCTTGCCCATGTTGCTCTGCGCGATGCCCGCGCGGCGCTGGCGGATGCCACACTGACAGCACCGTTCGACGGGCTGGTGGCGCTGCGCATCGCGGCAGAACATGCCAGCGTGGCCCCTGGCCAACCGGTGCTGCGACTGCACGACATGTCGGAGGTGCGGGTTGAGATCGCCGTGCCGGAACGGCTCCTCGCGGCGGCGGGGGGCCTCGGCGACCAGCACTTCGTTGCCCGTCTGCGGCCGGGCCGCGCAGCACCCCTGCGGTTGGTGGCGTTCCAGCCTGAGACCGACCGGGTAGGCCAGTCCTATCGCGTGACGCTGGCCTTTGCCGAAACCGATGGGGCCGGATTGCTGCCAGGTGCGTCCATCACGGTGACCGCATCCCTGCCCGCGGCCGAGAGCGGCATGACGGTTCCGGCGACCGCCCTTCTGGCGCGCAGCGACCGGGGGGCCGAGGTCCTTGTTCTGGAGGACCGCGCGGGCGGGACGTTCGTACGGCGCGTGCCGGTGACGGTGACGGCCCCCTCGGGCGATGGCTTTCGCATCGAGGGGCTGCCAGAGGGGGCCGAGATCGTGGCGTCAGGCGCGCATCGGCTGCACGACGGGCAAGCCGTGCGCCGCTTCGCCCCACTGGCCCGCTCCGAAACCTGAGCGAGGGCAAACATGAGCGTCGCCCGCCCGTCCATTGCCCGCCCGTCCATTGCCCGCCTGTCCATTGAGCGCCCGCTCTACACCTGGCTGCTGATCCTGTTCTGCATTCTTGGCGGGATCGGCGGCTATGTTTCGGTTGGCAAGCTCGAGGACCCCGCCATCACGCTGAAATCCGCGCTGGTCGTCACGCCCTGGCCGGGGGCGACGGCGGCCGAGGTTGCGGCGGAGGTGTCCGAGGTTCTGGAAAGCGGGATCCAGAAGCTGGACGAAATTGACCACATCACCTCGCGCAACACACCCGGCCTTTCGGTGATCGAGGTGCATATCCGCGATACCTATGACGGGCGGGCGCTTCCGCAGGTCTGGGACCGCTTGCGCGCAGGGGTGGCGGATGCGACGCCGAACCTGCCCGCAGGCGCGCTTGCGCCGCAGGTGAACGACAGTTTCGGCGATATATACGGCATCTACTTTGCCGTTACCGCCCCGGGCCTCGCCGATACCGAGTTGCACGACATCGCCCGCTTCCTGCGGCGAGAGATGCTGATGGTTGCAGGTGTGGCCGATGTCCAGCTTCTGGGACTGCCGCAGGAGGCGGTGTTTGTCGAGCCGGATCAGGCGGCACTCGCCAATCTGGGCGTGCCGCCCGGCGCGATCCTCGGGGCCATTGGGGCGGTAACGGGGGTTGCGCCAACGGGAACGATCCGCGACGACGGGGCACGCATCGCCATTGAAGCACCGCAGCAGGACGCCGTGGAGTTCGCCCTCAGCGGGCTGACCATCGGGGCCGTTGGGCGAACGTTCAACCTAGTCGATCTGGCCGCAATCTCGCGCGGCCGCATCGATGAGCCCACCCATATGATGCGCCACAACGGGGTGGAGGCGTTCGCCTTGGGGATTTCCGCACTGGACAGCGAAAACATCGTGACGGTGGGCGCGCGTGTCGAGACAAGGCTGGCCGAGGCCATGGCGCTTTTGCCGGTCGGGATCGACATGCACCCGATCTATCGGCAGCATGTGGTGGTGGATGAGGCCAACAGCGCCTTTCTAGTCAGCCTTGCGCTGTCGGTGGGCGTCGTGATCGGGGTCCTCGCGCTGTTCATGGGTACGCGGGCAGCCGTGGTTGTGGGGGTCACGCTGGCGCTGACGGTCATCGCCACGTTCTTTTTCATGATGCTCTTCGGGATCAAGGTGGAGCGGATCAGCCTGGGTGCCCTGATCATCGCCATGGGGATGCTGGTGGACAACGCCATCGTGATGGCCGAGGGCATGCAGGTTGAGATGCGCCGCGGCCGCAGCGCCGCCGATGCCGCGGCAGAGACCGCGCGCAAGACGCAGGTGCCGCTCTTGGGTGCCACCGTGATCGGCGCGATGGCCTTTGCCGGGATTGGGCTATCGCCCGACGCCTCGGGCGAATTCCTGTTCTCGCTCTTTGCCGTCATCACCATATCGCTTCTGCTGTCGTGGGTGCTTGCGGTGACGGTCACGCCGCTCTTGGCCGCGCGGTTCTTCAAGGTGGGCGGGTTGGCGGATGGGGATGATCCCTATGACCGTGCCCTCTTTCGCGGCTATGCGGCCGTGGTGCGGGGCGCGCTGCGGGTGCGGTGGCTGGTGATCGTGGGGCTGGTGGCGGCCACGCTCGCCGGGTTCGGGGCCATGGGTTTCGTCACGCAGCAATTCTTTCCGGCTGCCAACACGCCATTGTTCTACTTCAATTACTACGGCCAGCAGGGCAGTTCGATCCGGCAGACCTCGGACGATCTGGCGGTGGTCGAACGCTGGCTGGCCGACCGCCCGGATGTCACCTCCGTAACGGCCACAATGGGACAGGGGGTATCACGCTTCGTGCTGACCTACACTCCCGCAAAGCCCGACCCCGCCTATGGCCAGCTTGTCATCCGCGCGACCGGCTTCGAGGCGATTCCGGCACTGCGCGACGATCTGGCGACCTTTGCCCGCGAGGCCCTTCCTTGGGCCGAAACCCGCGTGCAGCAGGTGATCTATGGCCCCCCCGTCGGCGCGGATGTCGAGGTGCGGCTGTCCGGCCCCGATCCCGACCGCCTGCGCGACCTCGCAGACGAGGCGCGGGCGGTGCTGGAGGCGACGCCGATGTTGCAGGCGCAAAGGATCGACTGGCGCGAGCGCGGGTTCTCGACGCGGCCCGTCTATGCCGCCGAGCGCGCTCAATCCCTTGGCATCACGCGCAGGGATGTGGCCGCAGCGCTGGCGCTGGCGACCGATGGCATCCCGGCAGGCACGATCCGCGAGGGCGAGCGGGACGTGCCGATCCTCGTGCGCACCCCGCGTGACGGCTTCTCGGCAGATGGCCGCCTGCTGGACCAGATCGTGTTCGCGCCCGGCGTGGGGGCCTATACCGCGCTGGAGCAGGTGACAGACGGATTTCAGGTGCGCGCCCGCGACACGGTCATCATTCGACGCGACCGGATGCCCACGATTTCGGTGCAGGGCTTTACCGTGCCGGGCGTTCTGGCCGATGCCGCCTTTGCCGAGGTGCGAAGCGCGCTGGAGGGCATCGAGCTGCCGCCCGGATATCGCTTCGACTGGGGCGGTGAGTTCGAAAGCGCGGGTCAGGCGCAGGAAAGCCTTGGCCGTCAGATGCCGCTGGCCTTTGGCACGATGCTGCTGATTACCGTTTTGCTGTTCGGCAAGCTGCGGCAGACAGCCGTGATATGGACAGTGGTGCCGATGGCGGTGACCGGGGCCGCCATCGGGCTGTTGCTGACCGGCCTGCCGTTCAGCTTCACCGCCCTGCTGGGCCTTCTCAGCCTGTCGGGCATGCTCATCAAGAACGCCATTGTTCTGGTCGAGGAGATCGACGCCCAGAAGGACGAGGAAAACCTGCCGCAAAGCCGCGCAATCGTCGTGGCCTCGGTCAGCCGCCTGCGCCCCGTGGTCCTGGCGGCGGGCACCACGATCCTGGGCATGGTGCCCCTCTTGCTTGATCCGTTCTTTGCCTCCATGGCCGTGACGATCATGGCGGGCCTGGGCTTTGCCTCGGTCCTGACCCTGATCGGCGTGCCGGTGCTTTATCACAGCTACCTGCGGGCGGAGCGGCTGGCCGAACGTGCGATCCCACCGACCGTGACCGCCCCCCCCGCCCTGAACATCCCGGCCCCCCGACTTGCAGCGGAGTAACCCCATGACCACCGAGCAAACCGGCGGCTTTGCTGCCATGATCGCCACCACCCGCGCCTTCATGGCGGAACTGGCGCAGAACAACGACCGTGACTGGTTCGAGGGCAGAAAGGCCCTGTTCAAATCGGAGATCGAGGCGCCCGTAAAGCTGCTGATCGATCTTGTTGCAGGTGACCTGTCGCGCCTGACCGGCACCAGCCATTCGGGCAAGATGGGCCGCATCTACCGCGACACTCGGTTCTCCAAGGACAAGAGTCCCTACAACACCCACATCCACGCCTATTGGCAGCAGTCGGGCGGCGCTGGGCCGGGGTGGCTTTTGCACATCGACGCGACCGGCGCGAGCTTCATGACGGGGCTGCATGCGCTGGAACCGGACGGGCTGGAGCGTTACCGCGCCGCCGTTGACCATGACGGCAGCGCCCTGGCCGAGGCGATGGATACCGCACGCGCTGCGGGGGCGGAGATGATCGACTTCGGCCAGCCCGCGTTGAAGAAGGTGCCCAAACCCTACGCCCCCGATCATCGCGACGCGGACCTTTTGCGCCGCAAGCAGATCGCATTGGGGATGCGGCTGGATGGTGTCGGCCCGTCAGACGAACTGGTGCCTGCGATCGCCCGCTGCGCAGAGGGGCTCTTGCCCTTCTGGCGCTGGTGCGACCGCGCCGTCGGATAACACCATCCTCTCCGGGCCACACGGGCAGGAGGTCAGAGGCTGGCCTCGAGCGCCGCAACGACAGCATCGCCCATCTGGGCTGTCGTCACCGGCACACCCCCCGTCGGGCCCATCAGATCAGCGGTACGCACGCCGTCCGCAAGCACCCGCTCGACCGCCTTCTCCACCCGCTCCGCCTCGGCACCGAGGTCGAACGAATACCGCAGCGCCATTGCAAAACTGAGGATGCAGGCGATGGGATTGGCACGGCCCTGGCCCGCGATATCCGGCGCGCTGCCGTGGACGGGTTCATAAAGCGCCTTCGGACGGCCACTGGCCATGGGCGCGCCGAGGCTGGCCGAGGGCAGCATCCCGAGGCTGCCCGTCAGCATCGCCGCGAGGTCGGACAACAGGTCGCCAAAAAGGTTGTCGGTCACGATGACGTCGAACTGCTTGGGCCAGCGGGTCAGCTGCATCGCGCCCGCATCTGCATACATGTGCGACAGGGCCACATCGGGGTATTCCTTGTCATGCACCTCCTGCACCACCTCGCGCCACAGGATGCCCGACTCCATGACGTTGGCCTTTTCCATCGAACAGACCTTGTTCGCCCGGCGCCGGGCCAGTTCGAAAGCCGAGCGCGCCACGCGTGCGATCTCGGATTCGGTATAGCGCTGGGTGTTGATGCCCACCCGCTCGTTGCCCTCGACGAAAATCCCGCGGGGTTCGCCGAAATAGACGCCGCTGGTCAGTTCGCGCACGATCACGATGTCCAGCCCCGCAACCACCTCTTTTTTCAAGGAGCTGAAGTCGGCAAGCGCATCAAAACACTGCGCCGGGCGCAGGTTGGCATAAAGGTCCATCTCCTTGCGCAGGCGCAAAAGGCCCCGCTCGGGCTTCACGCTGAAATCGAGCGTGTCGTATTTGGGCCCGCCAACGGCCCCGAGCAGCACCGCATCGGCGGCCTGGGCGCGGGCCATCGTCGCGTCGGTCAGCGGGGTTCCATGCGCGTCATAGGCGCAGCCGCCCACCAGATCCTCGGATACATCGAACCGGATGCCGCGCCGGTCGCCCATCCACGCGATGATCTTCTTCACCTCGGCCATCACTTCGGGACCGATGCCATCGCCGGCAAGTATGAGGAGAGAGGGCGTTGCCATGGCGGGCTCCTGTGGATGGGGTTTGGCGGGGCCTAGCCCTGCCCGGCGGCCGGGTCAAGCGGGGCGATGCCGACAGGGGGCCGGTTGGCCGGAACCAACGGGGTCAAAAGCGCCATGTCCGAACAGCCTGTCCTGGTTACGCTTCCACGCCGGAAGATGGCGGCGGATGGAGCGCGGGCGCGGCGAGGGCGACCGGCGCGCCTCGCCCTCTCCTGATGAGGCGGCGCGTCTTGCCCGGTTGTGTGCAGCGGCACCGGGCGGGCCTCAGCCATGGGTTGCCCGCCCAAAACTGACCCGCCCTTCAGTTCAGCAGCACCACGCCCGCGTTCACCGCCGAGGCCAGCGTGACCCAGACGGCATAGGGCAGGAACAGCACCGCCGACAGCCTGTCCCGGCGCCACTCCCAGACGATGAAGGCGAGGATCAGAACCAGCATCGCGAGGATCACGACCAGCCCCCCCAAGGGCCACTGCATGCCGAAGAACGTCGGCGACCAGAGCCAGTTCAGCGCCATCTGCCCCAGCCAAAGCCCGCGCGCCCCGCCATGCAGGATCTTGCGCGCCCCCGCCCAGCCGATCAGCACATAGAGCACCGACCAGATCGGGCCGAAGACCCAGCCGGGTGGCGTGAACCACGGTTTGTCCAGCGCAGCATACCACGGGCCCGGCAGAAAGGTCGCGCCGATCAGCGAACCCATGGCGAAGACGCCAAGGATCGCTGCGGCATGGATCAGATAGGGGCGCATCGCAGGTCCTTGCGGCGGGAACTCTCACCTCTTCGGATGCCCGGTTTCGCATCCCGGCACCAGAGTGAAACGTGCGAGGTCAGGCTGCGTTGTCCTGGCCGGGGGCAAAGCCCAGCGTCACGGTGCCCTCGGGGCGAAAGGTTTCCAGCATCTCCATGATCGCGGTCTTGCGCAGGGGCTTGGTCAGGTAGCGGTCGATCCCGGCGGCCAGGATGTCGGCCGCGTCGCCCTCCATGGCATGGGCGGTCAGCGCCACGATGGGCACATGCGCGTCGCCCCCGGCCAGGCCCTCGGCCAGGCGGATGGCGCGGGCGGCCTCGCGCCCGTCCATCTCGGGCATCGAGATGTCCATGAAGATCAGGTCGGGCCGCAGCTCTTGCCACAGTTCCACCGCCTCGCGCCCGTTGGCGGCGAAGGTCAGCTCGATCTCCACGTCCTTGACCATCTTGCGGAACACCAGCTGGTTGGTGCGGTTGTCCTCGGCCGACAGAATGCGCATGCGGCGCGCGGGGGCGGGCAGGGGGGCGGGCGGAGGTGCGGGCACCAGGGCGGGCGGGGCCGACAGCGCTTCAAGCCGGCGGTAGAGCTCGGAGCGCAGGAGCGGCTTTTGCAGAATCGCGTCCAGCACGCCCGCGCCCGGGTGTTCGCGCACAGCGGCGGGGTTGGAGGACAACAGCACGATGGGCATCCCGTGCCCCCCTTCGCGCAGGCGCCCGGCAAGGGTGATCCCGTCCATCTCGGGCATCTCGTGGTCGGTCAGCACCACGTCATAACCGCCATCCGCCGCGATCCGCGCCAAGGCCTCGGCCGCCGAGCGGCAGACGCTGACCTGCATCCCGCAGGTGACCAGCTGGCGTTCCAGGATCGTGCGGTTGATGAACTGGTCATCGACCACCAGCGCGCGGCGCAGCGTGACGGGCACACGAGCCAGGGCGGTGCCGTCATCCTCGGCCACCGGGAGTGTAATGCGGAAGCCGAAGACCGAGCCGCGCCCCGGTTCGCTGTCCACCCAGACCGCGCCCTTCATCAGATCGACAAGGCGGCGGGTGATGGCAAGGCCCAGACCGGTTCCCTCGAACTTGCGGTTCGCCTCGGTCTCGACCTGGTTGAACTCACCGAAGATGCGGTCAAGCTGGTCGGCGGGAATACCGATGCCGGTATCCTCGATGGTGATGTGCAGCTGCTGCTGTCCGGGGTCGGTTTCCACGCCGACGACGCGGATCAGGACATGGCCCTTTTCGGTGAACTTCACCGCATTGCCCACCAGATTGGTCAGCACCTGCCGCAGACGCCCCGGATCGCCGACATAGCGGGTGGGCAGGAACATGTCGAAGTCGATGGCAAGATCGATCCCCTTGGCCCGCGCGCGGGGTTGCAAGAGCATCGCCACCTCATGGATCGTGCGTTCCAGATCAATGGGTTCGGGGTGCAGGGTCAGGCGTTCGGCCTCGATCTTGGAATAGTCCAGAATGTCGTTGATGATGACCAGAAGCGCCTCGCCGGAGGACCGGATGGTATCGGCGAAGAGGCGCTGCTCCTCGGTCAGGCCGGTGTCACACAAAAGCTCCGCCATGCCCACGACGCCGTTCATGGGGGTGCGGATCTCATGGCTCATGTTGGCGAGGAAGGAGGATTTGGCGCGGTTGGCGGCCTCGGCCGCGGCGCGCGCGGCCTCCAGCGCCGATTGCTGCTCGCGGTCGCTGGTGATGTCCACGCGCAGGCCGACGCGGCCGCCATCGGGCGTGGGGCGGTCGATCATGCGCATCCAGCGGCCGTCGGAGGTTTGCACCGTCATCTCGCCATCGGCGCGGGCGTGGTGGGCCAGCCGTTCGGCCAGCCAGTCATCCTCGCGCCCCACCGCGTCCAGATAGGCGCCGCGTTCCAGCCCGCAGCGCAGGATGGATTCAAGCGTGTTGCCCGGGACGACCATGTCGGCGATGCCGGGGACGCCCTCCTTGTACTGCTGGTTTGCCATGATGATCCTGTTTTCCCTGTCGAAAAGGACAAAGCCATCGGGGATCGCCTCGATGGCCGCGTAGATGCGCATCTGGTCGGTGATGTTGAGCGCGAGGCTGACGATGTCGCCGTCGCGGGCGCGGCGGTCCACCAGCTTGATCCAGGCGCCGTTGGAGAACTGCACCACCTTGGGGGGGATGGGATCAGCCTCCCACCGGGCGAGGTTTTCGGCCACCCAGGCATCGGTGGTCAGATCGCCGATGTCGATCAGGCCGGTATCGCCACACATGCGCAGGATGTCGCGGTAGCTGATGCCGGGGCTGACATCGTGGCCGTCAAAGGCCGCCAGATAGGCGCGGTTGGCGACGACGAGGCGGAAATCGGCGTCGAACACCGCAAAGCCATCGCGGATCGTGTCGATGGAATCGCGCAGGCGGCGTTCGGCCATGACCGCCGCCGTATGGGCGGCATCGAGGTCCGACATGAAGCGCGACTGCTGGCCCTTGAGCGCGTCCGCCTCGGACCTTGCCACGCGGGCGACGTCGCGGCTTGCCACCACCTGGTCGGACAGGGCGCGGGCGTGGACGGCAAGCTTGGCGTTGGCTGCAAAAAGCTCACGCCCCTTCTGTTCCAAAAGCCGCTCTGCCGCCAGTCGGGCACGGCGTTCCTTGGCCAGCCGCTCCATCATGTCCATCGTCGAGACCTGCCTTTTTGCAAGCGTTCCCCGGCGCGGTGCACCCCGCTGCGCCTATCCATGGCGGATCGGGGTGAAGCAAAGCTTAACGCCCATGGAGCATGACAAATGCCGCAAGGCGGGGCAGTGGCGGGTCCGAATCCTTGCCACGAAGGGGGCCCGCGTGGCAGGTTCCGGCCATTGCGGTGGAGGAGGTTTCGATGCGTACGATTGCGGTGTTGCTGGCGCTGGTGCTGGGTCTGATGGCGGGCCATGGGGCCACCGCAGAGGACCTGATCCCCGAGCGACGGATGGTCTATGCGCTGGACGCGGACCTGCCGGGCGGCGATTTCGCGACGCAGCGCGACACCACGCTGGAGGGCTGCGAGGCCGCCTGCCTCGCCACCAGCCGCTGTGAGGCGTTTACCTTCAACGCCCGGTTCGGGGCCTGTTTCCTCAAGGCCGCACCGGGGGCGGAGGCGTTCTATCAAGGGGCATTTTCGGCGCGGGTGATTGCGGCAGCGCCGGGGCTGGCGGCACGGGGGCAGGTGCGGCGGGCGGAGCTGTCTTTCCTGCGCGAGGGCGATTTTTCTGGCGCGCTGGCGCAGGCGCGCGGGCTGGGGCGGCAGCATCCGGTGGGCGCTGCGCGTGCCGAGGATCTGCTGGCGCAGGCGGCCGATGCCGAGCGCGGGCGCAGCCCGGCGCGGGCGGCGCAGGCGATGGGGGCGGCCGTCGCGCTGACCGACAATGCCGGCAACTGGGCCGACTATGCGCGGCTTCTGGTCGATGCGGCGGGGCGGGATGCGAACCAAGGGCCGGCGTTGCGGGCGCGCGGCCTCTCGGCGGCGGTCAACGCCTATCTGCGGGCGGACAACCCGGCGCTGCGGCACACCATCCTGTTGACACTTGCGCGGGCACTTGATGGGTCGAACCGGGGGCGCGACACGGTGCCCGCGCTGCGCCTGGCGCAGGAGCTGCAGCCCCGCACGGATACGGCGGCGGCGCTGGACGCGGCCATCGCCAAGTTCGGCTTCCGCATCGCCGAGCACACCGTTCAATCCGACAGCGCCGAGCCGCAGCTTTGCGCGACCTTCACCGAGGATCTGTCCAAGACCGTCGATTACGCGCCCTTCGTCCAGATGACGGCCCCGGGCCTGACCGTGCAGCAAAGCGGCGACCGGCAGCTTTGCGTCGAGGGGCTGAGCCATGGCCAGCGGTTCAGCGTGACCTTCCGCGCGGGCCTGCCCGCGCAGGACGGCCAGACCATGGCCCGCCCCGTGACGATCGAGGGCTACATGCGCGACCGAAAGCCTGCGGTGCGCTTTGCGGGCCGCGCCTATGTGCTGCCCAAGGGACCGGAGGCCGCGGTGCCGGTGGAGACGGTGAACGCCACCGACCTGGACCTGACCCTCTATGCCGTGTCCGACCGCAACATGCTGCGGGCGATCCAGGGCGATTACTTCGGCCAGCCCATGGAATACTGGCGCGAGGATGATTTCAGCGGCCGCATCGGGGCAGAGCTGTGGACCGGCACCGCCACCGTGGCGATGGAGGTCAACCGCGACATGACCACCCGCCTGCCGCTGGACGCGGCCTTGGCGGGGCGGCCTGCGGGGATCTATGCGCTCAAGGCCGCGCTGGCGGGGCGCGAGGCCTATGATTTCGCGCCCGCCTGGCAGTGGTTCGTGGTGTCGGACCTGGGGATGACGACCTTTTCGGGCGTGGATGGCCTGACGGTGGCGGTGCGGTCGCTGGGGACGGCGGCGGCGAAACCGGGGGTGACGGTCGAGGTGCTGAGCCGTGCCAATGCGGTGCTGGGCACGGCCATGACCGACGATCAGGGGGTGGCACGGTTCGCGCCGGGCCTCGTGCGGGGCACCGGGGGGGCCTTGCCCGCGATGGTGGTGGTCAAGGACGGCGAGGCCGATCTGGCCTTCCTGTCGCTGACCGACCCCGAATTCGACCTGTCCGACCGGGGCGTGGCGGGGCGCGAGCCTGCGCCCCCGGTCGATGTGTTCCTGACAACCGAGCGCGGGGCCTACCGCGCGGGCGAGACGGTGTTTGCCACCGCTCTGGCCCGCGATTCGCGGGGCGAGGCGATCATGGGCCTGCCCCTGACGGCAGTGTGGAAGCGGCCCGACGGGGTTGAGCATTCCCGCGCCGTGGTAACCGACACGGCGGGCGGTTATGTGGCCAGCCTGCCGGTCGCGGCCAATGCCCCGCGCGGCCAGTGGCGGCTGGAGCTTTTGGCCGATGCCAAGGCGGCACCCCTGCGGGCGGTGACGTTCCTGGTCGAGGATTTCCTGCCCGAGCGGATCGACTTTGACCTGACCCTGGGCGAGGGGCCGCTCCGTCTGGGCGACATCCCCGACCTGACGGTCGAGGCGCGGTATCTTTTCGGGGCACCCGGGGCCGATCTGGCGGTCGAGGGCGAGGTGCTGCTGCGCGCGGCGGACGGACTGGCGCGCTGGCCGGGCTATGTGTTCGGGCGCCATGACGAGCCCTTCAACGCGGTGATGGGCGGCTTTGCCGCGGACCGCACCGATGCGGCGGGTCGCGCGGTGCTGCCCGTCGCCCTGCCGGAGGTGGAGGAACCGGGCCGCCCGCTGGAGGCCCGCCTGACGGTGCGCGTCGCCGAAGGGTCGGGCCGTCCGGTGGAGCGGCGGGTGACAAAGGCCCTCACGCCATCGGCCCCGATGATCGGGGTGCGCAAACTGTTCGACGACGCGGTGCCCGAGGGGGCCGAGGCGCGCTTTGCCGTGGTGGGCGTGGGACCGGACGAGGGGCCGGTGGCGGTGACCGCCGGATGGGAACTGGTGCGGATCGAGACGCGGTATCAGTGGTATCAGGATTACGGCTCCTGGTATTGGGAGCCTGTGACCCGCCGCAGCCGCATCGCGCGCGGCCAGATCACCACGGGGGCCGACCCGGTGGAGATCGCGGCCCCGGTCACCTGGGGCGAATATGAGCTGACGGTGACGGGAACGGATGGCCTGGCAGCCACCTCGACCACCTTCTACGCGGGCTGGTATGCGCCCGCCGATGTCTCCTCGACCCCCGACACGCTGGAACTGGGGCTGGACAGGGCGAGCTACCGCGCCGGAGACACCGCCATGCTGCGGATCGTGCCGCGCGCGGCGGGCACGGCGCTGGTGTCGGTGATGTCGAACCGGCTGGTGTCGTTGCAGGCGGTGGAGGTGGCGGAGGGCGAGAACGTGATCCCCCTTCCCGTGACCGAGGATTGGGGTGCGGGCGTCTATGTCTCGGCCTCCGTGATCCGGCCCATGGATGTGGCGGCGGGGCGCAATCCGGCGCGGGCGCTGGGGCTGGCGCATGCCGGCGTCGATCCTGGCGCGCGCAGGCTGGCGGCAACGGTCGAGGTGGCGGCCGAGGCCGATCCGCGCGGCCCGCTGCCGGTGGCGGTGCGGGTGGAGGGGGTGGCGCCCGGTGACACAGCCTGGGCCACGATCGCGGCGGTGGATGTGGGCATCCTGAACCTGACGGGGTTCAAGGCGCCGGACCCGTCCGACCATTACTTTGGCCAGCGGCGTCTGGGCGTGGGCATCCGCGACATCTATGGCCGCCTGATCGACGGGATGACGGGGGCCGAGGGGCAGGTGCGCTCGGGCGGTGACGGTGGCGCGCAGGCGCGGTTGCAGGCTGACCCGCCGACCGAGGAGCTGGTGGCCTATTTCACCGGGCCGGTGCAGGTGGGCGCCGATGGCTATGCCCGCGCCGATTTCGACCTGCCCGCCTTCAACGGCACGGTGCGTGTGATGGCGGTGGTCTGGTCCTCCAAGGGCGTGGGGCAGGCCACGGCGGACGTGCTGGTGCGCGATCCGGTGGTGGTGACGGCCAGCCTGCCGCGCTTCATGGCGCCGGGGGACCGCTCTCGGCTGCTGCTGGAGATCGTGCATGCCAAGGGGCCTGCGGGGCGGATGGGTCTGGATGTGTCGGGCGCGGGCGTGACGCTGGGGGCGATGCCCTCGGGGGTGGATCTGGCCTCGGGCGGTAGGGCGGTGGTGTCGGTGCCGGTGACGGCGGGGGCTGCGGGGCTGCAGATGCTGCAGGTGGCGCTGACCACGCCCGAGGGGCGCGTGCTGACGAAAACCCTGTCGCTGCCGGTGCGCGCGAATGACCCCGAGGTGGCGCGGATCAGCCGGTTCGACCTCGCGCCCGGCGCCAGCTTTGCCTTTGACGACAATGCGGTCGCGGGGCTGGAGCCTGCCACCGCCACGGCCACGATGGCCGCGGGGCCCATAGCGCGGCTGAACGCGCCGGGCCTTCTGGCCGCGCTTGACCGCTATCCTTATGGTTGCACCGAGCAGGTCACCTCGCGCGCGCTGCCGCTGATCTATTACGACCAGGTGGCGCAGGCGATGCGCGTGCAGGGGGCCGACACGCTGCGCAGCCGCATCGCGCAAAGCATTGAGGCGGTGCTGCTGAACCAGTCCGCCGAGGGGGCGTTCGGGGTGTGGCGCGCAGGCTCGGGCGACTTCTGGCTGGATGCCTATGTCACCGATTTCCTGAGCCGCGCCCGCGCGCAGGGCCACGCGGTGCCCGATCAGGCCTTCCGCATGGCGCTGGACAACCTGCGCAATCAGGTGAACTACACCCCCGATTTCGACCGGGGGGGCGAGGCGCTGGCCTATGCGCTGATGGTGCTGGCGCGCGAGGGGGCGGCGGCGATTGGCGATTTGCGCTACTATGCCGATGTGAAGGCGGATGCCTTTGCCACGCCCATGGCGCAGGCGCAGCTGGGGGCGGCGCTCGCGGCCTACGGCGATCAGGAGCGCGCCGACGCGATGTTCCGCCGCGCGGCGGCCTCCCTGCCTGAGGGTGAGGGTGCGCAGGTCTGGCGCGAGGATTATGGCACCGTCACCCGCGACGTGGCCGCCGTGCTGACGCTGGCGGTGGAGGCGGGCAGCCAGGCGGTGGACCGCGAGGCGCTGACCACCCGGCTTGCAGGCCGCGCGAACCCGTCCACGCAGGAATCGGTCTGGATGCTGATGGCCGCGCGCGCGCTGCTGGACGTGCCGGGCGGCGACGGCATCCTGATCGACGGCGCGCCCGCCAGCGGCCCGGTGGCACGGCTGATCGACGGGGCGGGGGGGCCGCCGGTGGTGATCTCCAACACCTCCACCCGGCCGCAGACCCTCACCGTCACTGCCTATGGCGTGCCGACCGAACCCGAGGATGCGGGCGGCAACGGCTATGCCATCACCCGCAGCTACTTCACGCTGAAGGGCACGCCGGTGGACCTTGCGCAGCCGGTGGCGGCGGGCACCCGCATGGCCGTGGTGATCGAGGTCACGCCCTTTGCGGGGGGCGAGGCGCGGCTGATGGTGGCCGACCCGCTGCCCGCCGGGTTCGAGATCGACAACCCCAACCTGCTGACGGGCGGGCAGGTGTCGGGCCTCGACTGGCTGGACACCGAAGGCAATGTCGAACATTCCGAGTTCCGTCAGGATCGGTTCCTGACCGCCATCGACCGCCGCAATGGCGATGCCTTCCGCCTCGCCTATATCGTGCGCGCCATCTCGCCGGGCGAGTTCCACCACCCCGCCGCCTCGGTCGAGGACATGTATCGCCCTGACTACCGTGCCCGCAGCGCGACAGGCCGGGTGACCGTGGCGGAATGAAACCGGGCCCCGGCCTGATCGCGCTGGCCTTTGCCCTCTGGGCCGGGGCCGCGGCACGCGATGCGGGGGATGCCTGGATCGGGGCCACGGCGCTGCCGCCGCTGGCGGTTGAAACCTCGGTCGAGGTGCTGGCCCGCGACGGTCGGCTGTTGCGCGCCTATACGGTGGCCGATGGCCGCTGGCGCATGGCGGTGGAACTGTCGGAGGTGGACCCTGCCTATGTCGCCCTCCTGATCGACTATGAGGATCGCCGCTTTCGCAGTCATCCGGGCGTGGACGTTTGGGCGCTGGCGCGGGCGGGCTGGCAGGCCCTGCACGCGGGCCGCGTGGTGTCGGGCGGATCAACCCTGTCCATGCAGGTCGCGCGCCTGCTGGAAGACAGCGGCACGGGCCGGCCAAAGGGCAAGCTGCGCCAGATGCGGGTTGCGCTGGCGCTGGAACGGCGGCTGACCAAGGATCAGGTGCTGGCCCTCTACCTGCACCTCGCCCCCTATGGCGGCAATGTCGAGGGGCTGCGCGCCGCCACGCTGGCCTGGTTCGGCAAGGAGCCGCGCCGCCTGACCCCGGCAGAGGCGGCGCTGATGGTCGCCCTGCCGCAATCGCCCGAAACCCGCCGCCCCGACCGGCATCCGGCAGTGGCCGAGGCGGCCCGCGCCCGGGTGCTGGACCGCGCGGCCCGGGGCGGCATCCTGACGGCCGAGCAGGCGCAGGCGGCGCTGCGCGAACCCGTCCCCACCGCCCGCCACCCCGTCCCGGCGCTGGCCCCGCACCTCGCCGACCGCCTGCGGGCCGAACAACCGGAAACCCGCATCCACCGCACCTCGCTGGATGCCGGACTGCAGGCGCGGCTGGAGGCGCTGGCCGCCGAGGCGCTGCAAGGCCGGGGCGAACGGATGCAGGTGGCCATGATCCTGGCCGACCATGCCTCGGGCGAGGTTCTGGCCAGCGTGGGATCGGGGGCCTACCAGGCCGATGCCCGCGCAGGCTTCGTGGACATGACGCGCGCGATCCGCAGCCCGGGCTCCACCCTGAAACCGCTGGTCTATGGCCTGGCCTTCGACGAGGGGCTGGCACATCCCGAAACGCTGATCGACGACCGGCCCGCCGATTTCGCGGGCTATGCCCCGCAGAACTTCGACCGGATGTTCCGCGGCACGATCCGTGTGCGCGAGGCGTTGCAGCAGTCGCTGAACCTGCCGGTGGTGGCGTTGACCGATGCGCTGGGCGCGGCGCGGCTGATGGCGGCGATGCGGCGCGGCGGGGCCGCCCCGCGCGTGCCGGGGGGCAGGCCGGGGCTGGCGGTGGCGCTGGGGGGCGTGGGGATCAGCCTGGAGCATCTCACGGGCCTCTACGGTGCCATCGCGCGGGGCGGCGTGGCACGCCCCCTGCACTACGGCCAGAACGCCGGGGGCCAGGGCACAGCGGGCCTGCGCGTGATCGGTGCGGTGGCGGCCTGGCAACTGGGCGACATCATGGCAGGGATGCCGCCGCCCCCCGGTGCCCCCGCCAACCGCCTCGCCTACAAGACCGGCACAAGCTACGGCCACCGCGACGCCTGGGCCCTGGGCTTTGACGGGCGCCATGTGGCGGGCGTCTGGATGGGCCGCGCGGATGGCACCCCGGTGCCCGGCGCCTTCGGCGGAGACCTTGCCGCACCGGTCCTGTTCCAGGCCTTCCAGCGCCTGAAACCCGCGCTCGACCCGCTGCCGCCCCCGCCCCCCGCCACGCTTCTTTTGGCCAATGCCGACCTGCCGCAGCCCCTGCGCCGCTTCCGCTCCCGCGCCGCAGCCTTCGACGAGGCCCCGGACGCCCCCGCCATCGCCTTCCCCAAGGACGGCACCGAAGTCGAGCTTCTGCCCGAGGGCCTGATGCTGCGCGTGAGGGGCGGGCGCGGCCCCTTCACATGGCTCGCGGACGGCACCCCGGTCGTGCTGGCCGACCCCGCCCGCGAGACGATGATCGCGGCCCCCGGCGCGGGCTTTGTCACCCTTTCGGTGATCGACGCCGCAGGCCGCTCCGCCCGCGTCCGCATCCGCCTGCGCTGACCCCTTCCACATTCATCTTGGCCCAAATATCCCCGCCGGAGGCTCCCCCGGCGGGGCCCGGCGCGCCCGGCTCAGATCCGCTCGATGGCGATGGCGATCCCCTGACCGCCACCGATGCACATGGTCACCAGCCCGCACCGCCCGCCCGTGCGCTCAAGCTCCGCCATCGCCTTGACCATCAGGATCGCGCCGGTCGCCCCCACCGGATGCCCAAGCGCGATGGCCCCGCCGTTGGGGTTCACCCGCGCGGGGTCAAGGCCCAATTCCTGCGACACCGCGAGAGCCTGCGCGGCAAAGGCCTCGTTCGACTCGATCACGTCGAAATCCTGGGCCGACAGCCCCGTCCGTGCCATGAGTGCGCGCACCGCCGGGATCGGGCCGATGCCCATCACGCGGGGGGCCACCCCGGCATGGGCGTAGCCGAGGATGCGCGCGCGGGGCGTCAGCCCCCCCGCCGCATCCTCGCGCGCGAGCACCAGCGCCGCCGCCCCGTCGTTGATGCCGCTGGCGTTGCCGGCCGTCACGCTGCCGTCCTTCTGGAACACCGGGCGCAGGCCCGCCAATGCCTCAAGGCTGGTCGCCTTGGGGTGCTCGTCGGTGTCGAACACCACCGGCCCCTTGCGCCCCGCGATCTCGACGGGCGCGATCTGGTCGGCAAAACGCCCTTCCGCGATGGCCCGCGCCGCCCTTACCTGGCTTTCCATCGCGAATGCATCCTGGTCGGCGCGGCTGATGCCGTGCTCGGCGGCCACATTCTCGGCCGTTACGCCCATGTGGCCGGTGCCGAAGGGGCAGGTGAGCGCGCCGGTCATCATGTCCAGCGCCCTGGTGTCGCCCATCTTCTGGCCGAACCGCGCGGCGGGCAGGGCGTAGGGCGCGCGGCTCATGCTTTCGGCGCCGCCCGCGATGGCGAATTCCGCGTCGCCCAGCATCAGCGCCTGACAAGCCGACACCACCGCCTGCGCCCCCGACCCGCAGAGCCGGTTGACGTTCATCGCGGGCACGCTCTCGGGCACGCCCGCCTGCATGGCGGCCACCCGGCTCAGATACATGTCGCGGGGCTCGGTGTTGATGACATGGCCCATCACCACATGGCCCACCCGCGCAGGCTCCACCCCGGCACGCTCCAGCGCCGCGCGCATCACATGCGCGGCGGTGTCGATGGGCGGAAGGGCCGCAAGCGTGCCGCCGAAACTGCCGATGGCGGTGCGGGCGCCGGAGAGGATGACGATGCCGGTCATGGAATGCTCCTTGGGGGGGGGCCGCGCGCGGGCGTGGCGGCTGCCTTGCAACCTGTGCATGGAAGCCATGATCGGTGCAAGCGCCGGGTAGGATTGACAGCCCGCGCTTGCCCGGCAACACGGACGGCCATGGCAGGTGAGGGCAGGCGATGCGGGCGGAGATGATTGCCCATCTGGGGCTTCTGGTGGCTGGGCTGGTCAGCTTTGTGCTGATGGGTGCGGGACAATCGCTTTTCGGCCTCGCGCTGCCCGCTTTCGCACGCGATTTCGCAATCGGGACGGGGCAGGCGGGTCTTCTGGTCTCGGCGCAATGGGTGGGGGCGGCGCTGGGGGTGGCGGCGATGTTCCGCTTCGGTGACCGCCTGACACCCCGTATGGCGCTGGCCGCGATGGCGGCGGGGGCGGGGGTGATCGCGGCCGGCATGGGATGGTGGCCGACGGTGGCGGGGGCAGGCATGTTCGGTCTTGGTTACGGGTGTTCGACGGTGATCTACAACCGCCGCTTCCTGCTTGTGTTCGGCGCGCGCGGGCCGTCGATGCTTGCACTGCTGAACGCGATCTTCGGTGCGGGGGCCATCGGTGCGCCTCTGGTGTTCGTCGCCCTGGGGTCTGACCCGCAGCTGGCCTATGGGGTTCTGGCGGTGTTGGCGCTGGCCACTTTGGTCGTGGCGCGTGCCGAGGCAACTCCGGCGCGCGCGCCCGAGGTGGGGCAGGGGTTCCGCCTGCGTCTGCCGATCCTCGCCTTCGGCGCGCTGGCCATCGGCACCGAGGCCTGCCTGATCGGCCTTGGCCCCACCGGCCTGATCGCGCGCGGCGTGTCCGAGACGGCGGCGGCGGCGATGCTGTCGGGCTTTTTCGTCGCCTTTCTGGGGGCACGGCTGGCGCTGGTGCCGCTGGCCGGGCGCATCGCGCCCTTTCCGATGCTGGCGGCCTGCATGGCGGGGGCGGCGAGCTTTGCGACGGTCATCGCGCTTGGGGGGCCGGTCTGGCTTTTCGTGGCGATGGGAGGCTTTGTCGCGCTGTTCTTTCCGCTGTTCTACATGGCGGGGGTGGCGCAGATGGGGCATGACCCGCGCGTGTCGCCGGTGATGGTGGCTGCCGGTCTGGTCGGGGGTATCGTCGCGCCCCTGGTCTTGGGCGGGATCATGGGGCAGGTCGGGGCTGCGGTGTTCTTTGCGCTGGTGGCGGTGCTGGTCGGCGGGGCGGCGGTGCTGGCGCTCTTGTCCATGCGCGGCATGGCGCGGGCCGCGGCGGCCTGAGCGGGGTTGCAGGGCGCGACCCTACGGGTAGGGTAGGGGCCAACCGACATGCGGAGCCCCACCATGCCCGACACCGCCCCCGCCCGACCCGACCGCCTCGTCCTGCTGGGCGTCAAGGGCGGGCCAGCGATCCGCGCGCGGGGCGCGATGCCCACCTCCACCCTTCTCGATTTGGCCGGGCAGCGCATCGTGATCGACTGCGGGCTGGGGGTGACCAAGGCGCTGGTCGAGGCCGGGGCGGATCTGCGGACCATCGACCATGTGGTGATCACCCACCTGCATTCCGACCATGTGCTGGAGCTTGGGCCGCTGTTGCACACCGCCTGGACCACCGGCCTTGCGCGGCCCGTCGCGGTCTGGGGGCCGCCGGGGATCGGCGACTACCTGCAGGGGTTTCTGGCCTCCATGGCCTATGACTGCACCATCCGGGTGCATGACGAGGGGCGCGTGCCGCTGGCCGACCTGATCGACCTGCATGTGCTGGACGAGGGGCCGGTGATGGCGGTGCCCGGTCTGGCGATGCGCGCCCTGCGGGTGCCGCATCCGCCGCTGGAGCAGTGCTTTGCCCTGCGCTTTGATGCCCGGGTGTCGGTGACGATCTCGGGCGACACCGCCTATTTCCCCCCCCTGGCCGAGTTCGCCGCCGGTTCCGCCCTCTTGGTGCATGAGGCGATGCTGCCCGAGGGCATCGAGGCGGTGATCGCCAAGACCGGCCTTGGCGACAAGCTGCGCCGCCACCTGAACGCCTCGCATTCGACGGTGGAAGAGGCGGCGCGCATCGCGCGGGCGGCGGGGGTGGGGCGGCTGGTGCTGAACCATCTGATCCCCGTCGATGACCCGGCGTTTGGCGAAGGCGACTGGCTGGACCGGGCGGCCGCCGAATGGGATGGCCCGGTGACCGTGGGCCGCGACGGGATGGAGATTGCGCTGTGAGCCTGCGCAAAAGCTGGGTGCCGGGGGCCAATGACCCAGAGGGGGATTTCCCGCTGAACAACCTCGCGCTCGGCGTGTTCTCGGTGGCGGGTGAGGATGCGCGCTGCGGCGTCGCCATCGGCGACATGGTGCTGGACATGGCGGCGATGGAGCGGGCGGGGTATCTGACCCTGGCCGAGGAGCCGGTGCTGGACGTGCCCTTCTGGAACGAGGTGATGGAACTTGGCCCCGTCGCCTGGACGCAGTTGCGGCGGGTGCTGACGGGCCATCTGGCCGAGGGGGCGGCGACGCGGGCGGAGGTTGAGGCCTTCCTGCACCCGCGCAGGGCCGTCACGCTGCACCTGCCGTTCCTCGTGGCCGAATACACCGATTTCTATGCCAGCCGGCACCATGCCGCGAATGTGGGCACCATGCTGCGCGGGGCCGAACAGGCCTTGCCGCCGAACTGGCTGCATATTCCCATAGGATACAACGGCCGCGCCTCCAGCGTGGTGGTCTCGGGCACGCCGGTGCGCCGCCCCTGGGGGCAGGTGAAGCGGGGCGAGGTGCCGGAACTTGCGCCCTCCGCCCGCTTCGATCTGGAGCTGGAACTGGGCGCGGTGGTGGGCCGCGCCAGCGCGCGCCCGGTGACGGTGGCCGAGGCGGATGAGATGATCTTCGGCTATGTGCTGCTGAACGACTGGTCGGCGCGCGATATACAGGCCTGGGAATATGCGCCCCTCGGGCCGTTCCAGTCCAAGGCCACCGCCACCACCATCAGCCCCTGGATCGTGATGCGCGCGGCCCTTTCGCCGTTCCGGGTGGCCTCGCCTGCGCGCGAGCTGCCGCTTTTGCCCTATCTGGCCGAGCCGGGGCCGATGGGCCATGACATCTCCCTTACGGTCGCGTTGCGGCCCGAGGGCGGGGACGAGGCGGTGATCGCGCGCACCAATGCCGCCGAACTCTACTATTCCGCCGCGCAGCAACTGGCGCATCACACGCTGTGCGGCTGCCCGATGACGGTGGGCGACCTTCTGGGATCGGGCACCATCTCGGGGGCGGAGCGGGGCAGCCGGGGCAGCCTGATGGAGCTGTCCTGGAACGGGGCGGAGCCTGTGGCGGTGCCGGGGGGCGCGAGGGCGTTCCTGGCCGATGGCGATACCGTCACCCTGCGCGGCCATGCGCAGGGCCGGGGGTTCCGCCTGGGGTTCGGCGATTGCGCGGGGCAGGTGCTGCCCGCGCTACCCGACCCCTACCACCGGGCGTGAGGGGGCGGGCATGGCGTGGAGTCCTCTTTCCCTGATGGCGCGCAACAACGCCTGGGCGAACGTGGTGCTTCTCTCCGCCTGTGCGCGGTTGGCGCCGGGCGAATGGGAGGCGCCGCGCACCGGGTTCTTCCCTTCGCTCAAGGCGACGCTGGAGCATGTCCATGCGGTTGATCTCTACTACCTCGACGCGCTGGAGGGGGGCGGGATCGGACGCGCGATCTTTGACGCCGCCCCCGGTTTCGCCGGGGTATCGGCGCTGATGGCGGCACAAGCCGCCACCGACGCCCGGCTGATCCGGCTGGCCGATACCGACGACCCCGCGCGCGTCGTGACCACCGACCGGGGGCGGCACGGCGTGGTCCGCGAAACCGCCGGCGCGATCCTGTTGCACCTGTTCCAGCATCAGGTGCACCACCGGGGGCAGGCCCATGCCATGCTCTCGTCCACCTCGGTCACTCCGCCGCAGCTGGATGATTTCCACCTCGCCTTCATGCGCGACCCCGCCGCGCAAAGGATGCTGGACGCATGACGCGGGGCGAGGCCTGGGTGCGGCTTGCCTTTTGCGGGATCGGCCTTGGGCTGATCGCCGCGGCCTTGATGGTGCATGGCCTGCCCGAGGGGCCGGGGCTGGTGGAGGTTGTGGGCGTGGCGGGGGTGTTCTTTGGCTGGTCGGGGCTGCGGGCGGTGCAGCGGCTTTGGCGCGGCCCATGACGCTGTTTTTCGCGCTTCTGGCGGCGCAGGCAGTGCTGGGCCTCGTCTGGGCCTATGCCGCCTTTCGCATCCTCTTTCGCCTGCGCGCCCGCGCCATGGACGACAGCGGACAGGCCTTTCCCGGCCTTTCCGCCAGTCTGCGCGCGGTCCACGGCTTTCTCACCCGGCCCGCTGACCGCCGCGACCGGCTGCGATTTGGCCTGCTCACGTTTTTTCTGATCGTCGTCACCGGGGGCATCGCGATCCTGGGTGCCTTGCGCTGACATGGCGGGGTTTTCGCCGCGCCGACGCCCCGCTACAAATCCCTTATGGCACCGACGCTGACCGAACTCTATGACGCCCGTGTGGCCGCAGGCACCCTACGCGCCGACCCCGCGCAACATGCGCTCATGGCGCGGATGCAGGCGCTGCGCGACTGGCTGGAGGCGCAGGGGCCCCGCCGTCATGGCCTTCTGTCCCGTCTGCGCCGCGCGCCCGAGGCCCCGCGCGGCCTTTATCTCTGGGGCGGCGTGGGGCGGGGCAAGTCCATGCTGATGGACCTGTTCGTGGCCGCCACAGATGCGCCCGCCCGCCGCGTGCATTTCCACGCCTTCATGCAAGAGGTGCAGCAGGGCCTGCACGCCGCCCGCAAGCGCGGGATCGAGGATGCCCTTGGCCCCGTGGCCGAGACGATGACCGGCCTGCGCCTGCTGGCGCTGGACGAGATGCAGATCACCGACATCGCCGATGCCATGGTGGTGGGCCGCCTCTTTGAAAAGCTGTTCGCGGGCGGCGTGGTGATCGTGACCACCTCGAACCGCCCGCCCGACGACCTCTACAAGGACGGGCTAAACCGCAACCTGTTCCTGCCCTTCATCGACATGCTGAAGGACCGGCTGGAGGTGGTGGAACTGGAAAGCCCCACGGATTACCGCCAGCACCGGCTGGCGGGCGCGCAGGTCTATTTCCACCCGGCGGGCAGGGCGCAGGCGGCGATGCAGGCGATCTGGGCCGACCTGACCGGGAACGCGCCGGGGGAGGCGTTGATGCTGGCGGTGAACGGCCGTTCGGTCGAGGTGCCGCGCTTTGCCAGCGGCGTCGCGCGCGCCACGTTCTGGGAGCTTTGCGCGCGGCCCCTGGGGCCGGCCGATTACCTCGCCATCGCGGGGGCGGTGCGGGTCCTGATGCTGGAGGACATCCCGCAGCTCTCCGCCTCGAACTATAACGAGGCCAAGCGCTTCGTCACCCTGATCGACGCGCTCTATGAGGCGCGGGTCAAGCTGATCGCGAGTGCGGCGGACGAGCCCGAGCGGCTTTATATCGAGGGCACGGGGTCGTTCGAATTCGAACGCACGGCCAGCCGGCTGCGCGAGATGCAGGCGGCCGGTTGGGGGGCCTGAGAGCGAGGACACGCGCCTCCCCTCCCCCTCGTGGGGAGGGGATGGGGGTGGGGGGCCGCGGGCTGGGACATGCCGCTAGGGCGCGAACTCGGTGACCGCATAGCCCTGCAGATAGAGCAGCGCCGTCAGGTCGCCCTGCATCACCCGCAGGTCGCATTCGGCGGCCACCGCAGGCTTGGCATGCAGCGCCACGCCCATGCCCGCCTGCGCCAGCATCCCCAGGTCATTGGCCCCGTCACCCACGGCAATCGCCTCGGCGGGGGTGATGCCCATGCGGGCGGTGATCTCCTCCAGCGCCTGCACCTTGGCGGCGCGGCCCAGGATCGGCTCGGCCACCGTGCCCGCGACCACCCCATCGGCCACATGCAGTACATTCGCGCGATGCTCGTCGAACCCCAGCGCCGCCGCCACCCGCTTGGTAAAGGCGGTGAACCCGCCCGACACCAGCGCCGCCCGCGCGCCATGCGCCCGCATCGTGGCCGCCAGTGCGGCCCCCCCCGGCATGAAGGTGATGCGGTGTGCGAACACGCCGTCGATGACCGCCTCGGGCAGACCGCGCAACAGCGCCACCCGCGCGCGCAGCGCCCCCTCGAATTCCAGTTCGCCATTCATCGCCCGCGCGGTGATGGCGGCCACCTCTGCGCCCACCCCGGCCGCTTCGGCCAATTCGTCGATGCATTCCTGCCGGATCATCGTGCTGTCCATATCGGCCAGAAGCAGCCGCTTGCGCCGCCCCTCTGCTCGCTGCACGGCCATGTCGATGCCGATGCCCTGCAACCCCTGCCACACCTCCCAGCGGTTGGCGGGCACCACGCCCAGGTCGAACTCCGCCGCAACCCCGGGATTGAGCCAGCGTGCCTCACCCCCGCCCCAGGCGTTGCGCAGGCTTTCGACCGTCTCGCGGGTCAGGTCGGCGCGGGCGGGGTCGGCGATCAGGGTGGTCACGAACATCGGTCACCTCCGGCGGAAAACCCCGTCGCCCTAGCGCGGTTCGGCGCCCCGCGCCAGAGCCCGGCTCAGAAGAACCCGATCTCCCGCAGGTCCATCCGCGCATCATGGTCGCGGCCATAGGCGACCACCGCCACCGAGGTGATGGCCCCCGGCGCGGGCCGTCCGCGCAGCAGCGCGCCCGATGGCGTGAAGGCCGCGAACGGCAGGCGCAGTTCTGACCAGGTTTCGGTCACGTCGAACCCGGCCTGATAATACTGCCAGGGCATCAGCGTGCCGCGCGTGCGCAGATGCACGAAATACCGCTGCCCGTTGCCGCGCGCGACCAGCCGCACGCCGGCCGTGCCCTCGGGCGGCGGGCCGTCCAGATCCCGCCGCATCTGGATGAACCCGCCGCGGTTGGCGGTGCTGACGCGGCCGGTCATGCGCAGATGGGTCTGGCCGTCCTCCTCCAACCGGGCCACCTGCCCGGTGGAAACGCCGCCCATCACCCCGTCCGTGAAGAACCGCCACCGGCTGTCGGGCTGCATCCCGCCCTCCCTGATCGCTGCCGTCTCCGCCATGGCATGACGAATGCCCGGCCCGCCCGCAAGCGCCATCAGGCCAAGACCGCAGAGCACCCCCCGCCGCGTGCAGCGCGTGACGCCGGGGCCTACCAATGCCCTGTCCCCGGCGCGCCCTTGATCTGGCCGTCAAGGTTGGGCGTGACCCAGCCGCCGTAGAAACCGCCGGGCTGCGGGGTCACGCGCATGTCGCCCACCCAGATCTCGTCCATCGGCCCGGCGTAGAATGCCAGATGCCCCGCGATCCCGGCAAAGCCCGGCGTCGGGCGGTCATAGGACCAGGCGGCGCGGGGGGCGGTGACGGTGCCCGAGACCACGTCGAAATAGCGGGCAACGCCTTTCCATTCACAAAAGCTGCTGCCCGACGCGGGGCGCATCTGGGCCGTCACATCCCCGGGCGGCAGGTAATAGCTGGGGGCGTGATGCGTCTCCAGCACCCGCCAGGCGCGGGTGGTGTCGGCCACCACGGCACCCCCCAGCCGGATCACGATGCGATGCGGCACGGGTTCCAGCCGGGGCGGGCGGGGGTAGGATTGCACATTCTCGCGCGCGGGTCCGCTCATGCCAGCCCCCCGCCCGCCATCCGCGCCAGCACCACGCCGGCAAGGGCGATATGGGCCAGCGTGATCACCACCGACAGCCCATGCAGCCATTTGAACCGGGCGCGCGCGCCGGTGTCGGTGGCGCGGTTGATGGCGGGCATCAGCACCTGCCGGGTGGGTAGCACGCTGGCCGCGACCAGCGCCAGCAGGGCCGCCCCCAGCGGGTCGGAAAACCACAGCAAAAGCGCCCCAAGTGCTGCGGTGGCCAGCACGAAGAGGTAGAAATGCGGAAACGCCCGCCGTATCGCCGCCCCCGCCACATCGGGCGGCAGGGCGGTGAACAGGAACGCCGCGAAACCAAAGGAATACAGGACCATCCCCCCGAACAAGAGGGCGGTGGTCAACAGGGCCGCGGTCAGCATGGGGCGTCTCCGGTCGGAAGGGCGGGTTTGCGGGCGACGCCCATATAGAGGATCGCGGTCAGGGGCAGCGGGCCAAAGGTCAGGTCCAGCCGCCGGTTCACCCCGCGCGGGCCAAGCCCGGTCATCGGCCCCGGCACCAGCCCCGCCCCCTGCATCGCCGCCTGCAATTCGCGGGGTCGGATGAACATCGCCGGGTCATGCGTTCCCCGCGGCAACAGACGCAGGATATCCTCCGCCACCGTAATCGTGGCCAGCCGCGACAGCGGGTTGCGGTTGATCGTGTCGTAAAGAAACAGCCCGCCGGGCCGCAGCACCCGCGCCACCTCGGCCAGCACGCGCGCGAGATCCGCCACATGTTCCAGCACATCGACGCAGACCACGGCGTCGAAGGCGGCGGCATCATAGGGCAGCACCTCGCCCACGCCCACGTCGTATCCGATGCGCAGGCCCATGGCGCGGGCATGGCGGCGGGCGGCCTCGATCGCCTCGGCGGCCGGGTCGATCCCCGTCACCTGCGCGCCGCGCGCGGCCATCGCCTCGGCCATGAAGCCCCCTGCGCAGCCGAGGTCCAGCACGCGGCACCCCCGCCAGTCGATCTGCCGGTCGAACCAGGCAAGCCGCCCGGGCACCAGGTTCTTCAGCGTGCGCACCCAGCGGATATCGTCCGACCACCAGCTGTCGGCCACGCGGTCATAAATCGTCAGGTCATTGCGCATGGCGGTCCCTCCGCACAGGCGCCAGGCGCGGCAGCGCATAGGGCACCTCGGCGCGGTAGCGTTGCCAGGCCGCCCCGTGGCGCGCGGCAAGGCGGCGTTCCTTCAGGCGCGGGGCCAGGAGGCAATAGGCGGTGTAGCAGACGGCCAGCACCAGCTGGTCGGGCGTCCAGACCGGCACCGTCCACAATGTCAGCGCAAAGGCCACATAGATCGGCTGGCGGATCAGGCGGAACAGCCCTCGCGTGGGCATGTCGGGAAACACCGGCCGGATGCGCGCAATCAGCGACATCCACCCCAGCGCGCCCGATTGCACCTCGGCCCCCGCATCGAAGCTCGCCTTGATGAGCAAAAGCCAGCTTGCCGCATAGGCCGCGGTGATCGCCCAGAACGCCGCCCCCTCGGCCCGCCACCAGATGATGCCCGACGGCGTCCAGAGCGCAAACAGCGCCAGCAGCTGAGCCGAGGCGATGATGGCATAGGTAGTGGTGGCCAATGTCGCCCCATGCGGGCCGGGGACGGCCCGCGCCAGCCACCGCCCGCCCGGCCCGGTCAGGAGCAGCGAATGCGCCAGCGGGAACTGCACGACCAGCGCAAGGTTCGCCAGCGCCGCCCAGGGCCAGGCCACGCGGCCCAGGCTTTCGCTCAGCCCGAAAAACATCGCCGCGATCATCGCCAGCACCGCGACGGCGAAAAGCGCGTGACAAACAAGGCCAAGCGTGAGCGCAATGGCGATGCGCCCCAGCCCGGGCGGCGGGCGCAGCGCCGCACCGGCCAGCGCCAGCAGCCGGGCGATGCGCGGGTCGTCGGCGGTCATGCCGGCACCAGCTGGTCCAGCAGGCGCGGGATCTGCTGGCGCACCTTGAAGAACCCGGCCGTTGCATGGGGCCAGATCGCCGCGTCCCACTCACGCCGCCATTCGCACAGGGCGACGCCCTGCGCGGCCAGCGCCGGGGCGGCCTGATCCAGCCAGTCGCGCAGGGGCCCCTGCGTGACATAGCCGGTGGCGATCTGGCGCGCCCCGGCCCCGGCGGCCCATCGCGCCAGCTCGGCCGCGTCGCCCGCCTGCATCGCCACCGGCGCTACCCCCGCCCGTGCCGCCGCATCGGCCAGCGCCTCGGCCTCGAACCGCAGGACGTGATCGGCGACGGGAAGGGGCGAGCGCAGATGCCCCGCCGCCAGCGTGGCGGCGGTGCGGATGTCGAACGCCTGCAACCCGAACTCCTCCAACCGGCAATCCTCATCGGTGATCAGCAGCGCCGTTGGCACATCGGGCCGGGGCGGGGCAAAGGCGCGCAGCGGCATCACGGGCGGCAGCCCCTCGGGCTCGGTCGCCTCCAGCCCCTCGGTCACCTCGGCCAGGTCGGCGGGGCGCGGTGCGAACCGCCCACCCGTGAAGGTGGTGATGTTTGAGGCCAGCGCCGGATAGGCCTTGCCTCGGGTATGCAGCCCCGCAACCCAGCGCCAGCCCAGCGTGTTCGACGCCGCATCGCCATCCAGCAGGTTGCGATAAAAGAAATCCGCCCCCAGCCGCCAGGGCAGGCCCAGCGTGAAGATCCAGATCGAGGCGAACCACATCCGCGCGTGATTGTGCAGATAGCCGGTCTGCACCAGCTCCTCTGCCCAGGCATCGAAACAGTCCAGCCCCGTCTGGCCCCCTGTTGCACGCTCCACATCGCGGCGCAGGCGGCGGTCGCGGTCAAGGGCGGCCAGATCTGCCTCCAGCCCCCGCATATAGCTGGCCCAGACCTGCGGGCGGCGTTCCAGCCAGCCCTTGAAGTAACCGCGCCAGACCACTTCATCCACGAACTTGGCCGCCGCGTCGGGACCATGCGCGGCGAGGGCTGCGGCGACCAGCTCCTGCTCCGTCACCAGCCGCCTGCGGACAAAGGGCGACAGCATCGACACCGCCGAATGCTTGCCCGCGCCGTGGTCATAATTGCGCCCGTTGGCATAGCGGCGGCCGGTGGCGGGTGCAAAGGCCCGCAAGCGGGCCAGCCCCTCGGCGCGCGTGGCCATGACGTTCTGCATCGGTGTCGTCTCCGCGTTCATCGTATCGCGGTAACTGGCCCGCCGGGGCGCCGGATCAACCCTGTGCGACGGCGAGTCCTTCAGCCCGCCGTGCCGGCCCAGCGGCGTGCGATGTAATCCGCCGTCATCAGGTCCAGATGCGCGCCGCCGCCGTTCTTGGCGATGGTGATCTCGTCATCGGAAAGGCGGGCAAAGCGGGCAGGATCGTCGTAGAAATCGGCAATCACATGGCCCTCGGTGATGGCCCCGGAGGCCAGCGGCGCCATCAGCTCGCCGATATGGTGCAGGGTGGTGGCGCGGGCATCGACAAAGACGCGGGCGCGGGACATGGCGGCATCGTCCACCTCGCGCATCGCGGGCGTATAGGCACCGATCAGGTCGAGGTGCTGGCCGGGCCGCAGCCAGTCGCCCCGAATCAGGGGGTCGGTCGCCATGGTGGCGGTGCAGATCACATCGGCCGCGCGCACGGCGGTTTCCAGGTCATCGGCCACCGCCATCCCCGGCAGCTTGACCGCCATCGCCTCGGCACGCGCGCGGCTGCGGTTCCAGATGGTGAAGCGGGCGTCGGGAAAGACCGAGCCGTAGGCCGCCACCATCGAGCGTGCCACCGTGCCGGCCCCCACCAGCAAGAAGTTCTGACTGCCCCTGCGCGCAAGGCGGCGGGCGGCCAGCAGGCTGTCGCCCGCCGTTTTCCATTTCGTCACCAGATGGAAATCGACCAGCGCCGTCAGCTCGCCGGTTTGGTCGTCATAAAGCGTGACCGCGCCGTTGACGCTGGCTTTGCCCAGACCCGCATTGCCCGGAAAGATCGTGGCGCATTTCACCAGCTGCCCCAGACCGTCGATCCAGGCCGCCCGGTTCAAGAGCGTGTCGCGCCCGCGGTAGAGCAGGCTGTCCGCAATCTCGGCGCGGGGGAGGCGATGTCCCGCCTCCAGCGCGTCGCACAGGCCCCCCCAGGTCAGATGCGTCTCGGCCTCGGGTCCGATGATGGCCAGCGTCACGCCGCCTGCTCCGGCGTCAGCAGCCCCGCCTGCACCAGCCGGTCGGCCCAACCCTGCGGCCCCTCGAAGATGTGCCCCTGCCATCCGCGCGCCGTGGCCGTGCGGATGTTCTCGGGCCGGTCATCGACGAACAGCAGGCGTTCGGGCGGGATGGCGCAATGCTCCTCGACCATCGCATAGATCGCGGGATCGGGCTTGATGACGCCCATGCGGCCCGAGACATAGGCATGATCGAACTCATCCAGGAAATCATATTGCGTCTGGGCATAGGAGAAACTGTCGTCACCGAAATTGGTCAGCGCAAAGACCGGCACGCCCGCCGCCCGCAAGGCCCGCATCAGGCGGATGGAATGCTCGATCCGGGGCGAGGCAAGCTCGATCCAGCGGTCGTGCCAGTGGCGGATCTCGGTCGCCCAGCGCGGATGCGCCTCGGCGGTGGCATGGATCGTCTCGCGGAACTTGGCGCCCGCGTCCACCGCCAGGTTCATCGCGTGCAGATCGACCTCGGCGAACAGGCGCGCGCGGGCCTCCGGGCCGATGGTGCGGTCATAGAACCGCTCGGGGTTCCATTCGATCAGCACATTGCCGATGTCGAAAATCACGGCGTCGGGGATCATGGCGTCGGCTCGGGTCATGGGGGCCTCATCTGCGGGACGGCGCGACCCTAGCGGGGCGGCGCGCGCTTGGCGAGGGGGGAGGCGGCGCGCGTCTCGCGCCAGAACACATATAGCCCCGCACCGCAGATCAGCGTGATACCCGCCCAGGCCGTGCCGTCGGGCCATTCGCCGAACACCAGAAGGCCCCAGCCGATGGAGAGCGGGATCGCCGCGTATTCAAAGGGCGCGGCCAGCCCCGCCTCGCACAGCCGATAGGCCTGCGCGATCAGGAGGCCGCCGATGGCCGAGCCGATGCCGGTGGCCAGGAACACCGGCCAGTCGGCCATGGCAGGCCAGACCCAGGCGCGGAACAGGAACGCGAGCGACGGGTCCGCGCTGCCCGCCATCCCGCCATGGCCAAAGGCGAGGCCCATGGCCCCAGAGGCCAGGATGAAGCAGAGCTGGACATAGAAGGTCATCGCCACGGCACTCTCGGTGCCCTTCATCAGCCGCGTCATCATGTGCATCAGCGCATAGGCCAGCGCCGAGACCACGGGCAGGACCACCGCCCACTGGAACGTCCCCCCGGGCCGCAGCATCACGACGACCCCCAGCAACCCCACCGCCACCGCCGCCCACCGGCGCGGCCCCACCTTTTCGCCCAGGATCGGCACCGACAGCGCGGTGATCATCAGCGGGGCGACAAAGAAGATCGCGACGGTATCGGCCAGCGGAAGGGCGGCGAGGCCGAGGAAATAGCACAGGTTCGAGAACACCACGAACCCGCCCCGCGCCAGGTGCCGCCCCAGATGCCGGGTGCGCAAGGCGCGGGGGCCGCCATGAAACGGCAGCACGAAGGCCAGCACGAACGCCATGCCCACCAGCGACCGGATCATCACCACCTGATGCAGCGCATAGTCGCCCGACAGGAACTTGATCGCCGTGTCGTTGACCGAAAAGGCGACCGAGGCGCCGATGGCACAGAGGATGCCGATGCGGGTCTGGCGGGAAAGGTCGAGCGCGGAGGTGGTCATGGGGGCAGATGAGACGCTGCGCGTGGTGCTGTCTGTTCCGCCTGCGACATGCGTGGCACAGCGGGGGGCTTCGCGCCCCCCGCGCCCCCCGCGGGATATTTCAGCCAAGATGAAAGAGGCAGGGGTCAGGTCGTGCGGGCGGCGCGGATCATGCGATCCAGCGTGTCGAGAAAGCGCGAGCGGTCGGCCTTGGAGAAGGGTCGCCCGCCCCCCTGGCGAAACGGGTCGGCGGCGCGCAGGTCGGCCATCAGGTCTCGCGTGGCCAGCACCTGGCCGATGTTGCGCGCGTCCAGCACCTCGCCCGAGTGGTTGACCACCCGCGCGCCCGCCGCCACGCATTTCGCGGCCAGCGGGATATCGCCGGTGACGACCACATCGCCCGGCCCCGCGTGGTCGGCGATCCACTTGTCGGCCTCGTCGGGGCCGTCGGCGACAAAGACGCTTTCGACCAGCGGATGCGCGCGGGGCCGGATGCCGCCGTTGGAGACCAGGATCATCCGCACCCCCAGCCGCACCGCCACCCGCTCTGCCTCGTCCTTCACCGGGCAGGCGTCGGCGTCGATGAAAAGGCGCGTGTCAGGCATAAAGCGCCTCGGCGTGGAACCCCAGGTGATCCTCGACAAAGCTGGCCACGAAAAAATAGCTGTGGTCATAGCCGCGCTGCATGCGGAAGGTGCCCTGCTGGCGGCGGGCGGCCATGGCCTCGGCCAGGGCCTCGGGGCGCAACAGGTCGATGAACTGGTCTGTCGTGCCCTGGTCGATCAGCACCGGGCCGTCAAAGCCGCGTTTGCGCATCAGGAGCGTGGCGTCATGGGGCGCCCATTTGGCCTCATCCGGTCCCAGATAGGCCGCGAACTGCTTGCGCCCCCAGTCCGACGCGGTGGGATGCGCGATCGGCGCGAAGGCCGAGACGGAACGGAACCGGCCGGGCATCGACATCGCGATGGTCAGCGCGCCGTGTCCGCCCATGGAATGGCCGGTGATGCCCTGCCGGGCCTGATCCACCGGGAAGGCCGAAAAGATGGCATTGGGCAACTCGTCCGTCACATAGTCCCACATGCGGAACTGCGCGGCCCAGGGGGCCTCGGTCGCGTTCAGGTAGAAGCCCGCGCCCTGCCCCAGGTCATGGGCCGGATCGTCGGCCACGCCCGGCCCGCGCGGCGAGGTGTCGGGAAACACCAGCGCCACGCCCAGCTCTGCCGCATGGGCCTGCGCGCCGGCCTTCACCATCGCATTCTCATGTGTGCAGGTCAGCCCCGACAGGAACCACAAGACCGGCACCGCGCCATCCTCGGCCGCCTCGGGCAGATAAAGGCCAAAGGTCATCTCGCAGCCCGTGGCCTGCGATGCATGGGAATAGACGCCCTGCACGCCGCCGAAGGCGCGGTTTTCGCTGATGGTTTTCATGGTGTTCCTCCTGTGACCCAGGCGATGACGGCGGATACGGTCAGGATCGAGACCGCGGTGGAGATGAGGATCGAGGCCGACACCCGCTGCGGGGCCACCCCGTAATGCTGCGCCAGGATATAGACGTTGCCGGCCACCGGCAGGGCGGCGGCGGCCACCATCACGCCCGCGCGCCCCGGATCGACCTTGAACAGCACGAGGGCCGCAAAGGCAACCGCCGCGGGGTGCAGCACCAGCTTGCAGAACGACAGCCAGGCCGCCACCTCCAGCCGCTCGGCCGATTTGGTGGCGAGCGAGGCGCCGATGGCGAAAAGGGCCCCCGGGGTGGCGGCGGCCCCCAGGATGCCCAGGAATTCGTTGAGCGGCCCGGGCACCGCAAAGCCGGTGGAGGACCATATCAGCCCCAATCCCATCGACACGATCATCGGGTTCTTCATCAGGCCCGCCCCCAGCACCCGGAAGATGCCCCATGACATGCGCCCCTGCCGCCCCGCCGTCATGATGATGGTGATGATGGACGAGAACACGATCAGGTCGATGGCCAGCACCAACAGCACCGGCCCCGCCGCCTGCGGGCCCAACAGGACCACCAGCATCGGCACGCCCAGAAACCCGGTGTTGCCGATCACCGCCACCTGCGCCTCGATCGCGGCCTCTTCCGTGCTGATCCCGCGCCAGAAGGCGACGCCCATGGCGATGGCATAGACGACCCCGCAGCCCCAGAGATAGGCCATGACGAACCGGCCGTCCCAGATATCGGCCAGGCTCAGGTTCGCGGCAAAGCGGAACAGCATGGCCGACAGCGCGAAATAGAACACGAACTTGGTCAGATAGGCCGTGGCCTCGGGGGTGAAGAACCGCGCCCGGCCGGCCCAGTATCCCAGCCCGATCAGCGCGAAAAAGGGCAGGGTCTTGAGCAGGATGGGCAGCATGGGGGCCTGTGGCGCGGTGGGACGGGCAAGGGTTTCACGCGGCGGGGCCGAGCGCAACCCGTTCGGGCGCGTGCGGGCTGGCGGGGGGTGGCCGCGCGCGCTAGCATCGCGCAAAACGATGGGGGGGCTGCGGTGACAGGGCAGATGCTGCCGGGGGTGATCCTGGCGGGCGGGCGGGCGACGCGGATGGGCGGCGGCGACAAGGGCTTGCGGCAGGTGGCGGGCCGCGCGCTGATGGATCATGTGATCGGCCGGCTGGCCCCCCAATGCGCTCCGCTGGCAATCAACGCGAACGGCGATCCGGCGCGGCTGGCGGGGTTCGGCCTGCCGGTGCTGGCCGACAGCCTGCCCGACCATCCGGGGCCCCTCGCGGGCGTGCTGGCGGGGCTGGACTGGGCGGCGGGCCTCGGTGCGCCCGCCATCGTGACCGTGGCCGCCGACACGCCGTTCTTTCCCCCCGATCTGGCGGTGCGGCTGGTGGCGCAGGCGGGGCCGCAGGGCCTTTGCCTTGCCGCCAGCCCCGATGACACGGGCCGGGTGCAGCGGCATCCGACCTTTGGCCTCTGGCCCGTGGCGCTGCGCGACGACCTGCGCGCGGCGCTGACGGGCGGCCTGCGCAAGATCGTGATCTGGACCGAGGGGCATGGCGCGGGGCAGGCGCTGTTCCCATCTGCCCCGTTCGACCCGTTCTTCAACGTCAACACGCCCGAGGATCTGGCGCGGGCCGAGGCCTTGGCGCGGGCATGAGGGTGCTGGCATGAGGGTTTACGGCATCACCGGCTGGAAGAATTCCGGCAAGACCACGCTGACAGAACGGCTGGTGGCCGAGATGGTGGGCCGCGGTCTTACCGTATCGACCGTCAAGCACTCGCATCATTCGACCGAGATCGACCATCCCGGCCGCGACAGCCACCGCCATCGCATCGCCGGGGCGGCGCAGGTGATCGTGTCCTCGCCCGTCCGCTGGGCGCTGATGACCGAATTGCGGGGGGAGGCGGAGCCGCCATTGGCCGACCTTCTGGCGCGGCTCTCGCCCGTCGATCTGGTGCTGGTGGAGGGCTACAAGGCCGCCCCGCATCCGAAGGTCGAGGCGCACCGGCTGGAAACCGGGCGCCCCCTCTTGGCCCCGGACAACCCCACGGTGCGCGCGGTCGCCTCCAACGCCGCGCCTGACGTGGCGGTGCCCCTGTTCCATCTGGACGATGTGGCGGGCATCGCCGCCTTCATCCTGCGCGAGGTCGGGCTGTGAGGGTGGACCGCGTGGCCGTGCTGGACTGGTCGGCGGCCAAGGGGCCGCGCCGGGGCAAGGATTCGATCTGGCTGGGGGTGGCGGGGTCTGCCGGGGTGAGCACCGAAAACCTGCCCACCCGCACCGCCGCCGAGGCGCGGCTGCGGGAACTGGCGGCAGAGGGGCGGCTCTTGCTGGGCGTGGATTTCGCGCTCGGCTATCCGGCGGGCTTTGCGCGGCGGCTGACCGGGCAGGACAGCGCCTTGGCCCTTTGGGACTGGCTGGCGCTGCGGGTGCGGGAATTGCCAGCCGATGGCAGCAATTACCGCGACATCGCGGCCGAGGCGAACCGTGCCTTTCCCGGCCATGGCCCGTTCTGGGGCAATGGAGAGCGGGGCGAGACGATCGGCCTGCCCCGCACCAGACCCGACCTGCCGCCGGGCCTGATGGCCGCGCGGGCCACGGAACGTGCGGCGCGGGCGGGCGGGGCGAACCCGAAATCGGTCTGGCAGCTTGCCGGGGCCGGGGCGGTGGGGGCGCAGGCGCTGACCGGTATCCCGGTGTTGCAGCGGCTGAGGGGGGCCTACCCCGATCAGGTGGCGGTCTGGCCGTTTCAGGATTGCGCAGAGGCGCGCGTGGTGATCGCCGAGATCTATCCGTCGCTCTTGGCCGATGCGGTGCGCGCGGATGCGGGCGCGGTGCCCGATGAGGTGCAGGTGCGGCTCTTGTCGCAGGCGCTGTGGCATCTGGCGCAGGCGGGGCGGCTGGGGGCCGCGATGACCCCGGAGGCCGATCCCGCGACCCTTGCCGCCGAGGGCTGGATCTTGGGCGTGGGGGCCGAGGCCGCGCTGCGGGCGGCGCTGCCCACCACCCCGCTGACCCCGCCGCGCCTGCGCAACGATTGTTTTGCAATGCCGCAGGGCGTGGAATGGGTGCCGGTGGATGCGGCGCTTGAACGGTTGCGCGCGGGGCTTTCGCCAGTGACCTTGCCTGAAAGCGTGCCCCTTGCACAGGCCGCAGGCCGCGTGCTGGCCGAGGCCCCGGTGGCCCTGCGCGCGAACCCGCCCGCCGCCAACGCAGCCGTCGATGGCTACGGCTTTGCCGCCGCCACCACCGGCGCGGGCGTGCAGCGCCTGCCGCTGCTGGCGGGGCGGGCGGCGGCGGGGCAGCCTTTTGCGGGCGTGGTGCCCGCCGGGCAGGCCATCCGCATCCTAACGGGCGCGGTGCTGCCCGAGGGCGTGGATACCGTGGTGCTGGAAGAGGATTGCGCGACCGACGGGGTGACCGTGGCTTTCGACGGACCCGTGAAGCCGCGCATCAACACCCGCCGCGCGGGCGAGGATGTGGCGGCGGGCGCGGCGCTGTTGCCCCCGGGGCACCGCCTGCGCCCGCCCGATCTGGCGCTGCTGGCGGCGACGGGGATCAAGGACGTGCAGGTGCGGCGGCGGCTGCGGGTGGCGGTGCTGTCCACGGGCGACGAGATCGTGCAGGGGGCCGCCGCCGCCCCGCACCAGACGCATGACGCGAACCGACCCATGCTGATGGCCCTTCTGGCGGGCTGGGGGCATGAGGTGGTTGACCTCGGCGCCGCCCCCGACCGCGCCCGCAGCATCGCCGCACGGCTGGACCGGGGGGCCGCGCGGGCCGATGCGATCCTGACCACAGGTGGGGCCTCGGCGGGGGATGAGGACCATATCTCGCGCCTCTTGCGCGAGCGGGGGCAGATGCAGGCCTGGCGGATCGCGATGAAGCCGGGGCGGCCGCTGGCGCTGGCGCTGTGGCAGGGGGTGCCGGTGTTCGGGCTGCCGGGCAATCCGGTGGCCGCCCTCGTCTGCGCGCTGGTCTTTGCGCGGCCTGCGCTGTCGGTGCTGGCGGGGGGGGGATGGTCCGAGCCGCAGGGGTTCACGGTGCCTGCGGCCTTTGCCAAGGTGAAGAAAGCCGGGCGGCGGGAGTATCTGCGGGCAAGGCTGACCGAAGCGGGGGCGGCAGAGGTTTTCGCCTCCGAAGGGTCGGGGCGCATTTCGGGGCTGGCCTGGGCGACGGGGCTGGTTGAGCTACCGGATGGGGCCTGCGAGGTGCGCCGGGGCGATCCGGTGCGGTTCCTGCCCTATGCCGGGTTCGGTCTGTAGCTGCAAAGACTGCAAAGGTCTTTGCAAAGATCGGCCCTCAGGCCGGCCCGATCACGCCCCGCACCCCACCCGTCTGGCCCCTGTCCAACAGCAGGTGATCCAGGATCACGCAGGCCATCATCGCCTCGCCCACCGGCACCGCGCGGATGCCCACGCAGGGGTCGTGGCGGCCCTTGGTCACCAGGTCCACCTCTTGCCCCTGCAGGTCGATGCTGCGGCGGGGGGTGAGGATGGAGGAGGTGGGTTTGACCGCGAACCGCACCACCACGTCCTGCCCGGTCGAGATGCCGCCGAGGATGCCGCCCGCGTGGTTGGACAGGTATTCGGGGCCGTCCGAGCCAAGGCGGATCTCGTCGGCATTCTCCACCCCCGTCAGGGCGGCGGCGGCCATGCCCGCGCCGATCTCGACGCCCTTCACCGCGTTGATCGACATCACCGCGGCAGCGAGGTCGGCATCGAGCTTGCCATAAAGCGGCGCGCCGAGGCCGGGGGGGACGCCTTGCGCCACCACTTCGATCACGGCCCCCACCGAGTTGCCGGACTTGCGCAGCGCGTCCAGATCATCGGCCCAGAGCGCCGCTGTGGCCGCATCGGGGCACCAGAAGGGGTTGCGGCCGATCTCGGCTGCATCGAACCCGGCGCGGTCGATGGCGCGGGGGCCCATCTGGACCATGTAGCCGGTGATGCGCAGGCCCGGCAGCATCCGCGCCAGCACCGCCCGCGCCACGCCGCCCGCCGCCACCCGCGCCGCGGTTTCGCGGGCCGAGGACCGCCCGCCACCGCGAGGATCGCGCACCCCGTATTTCTGGTGATAGGTGATGTCGGCATGACCGGGGCGGAACTGCTGCGCGATGGCGCCGTAATCCTTGGACCGCTGGTCGGTATTGTCGATCATCAGCTGGATCGGGGTGCCGGTGGTGACCCCCTCGAACACGCCCGACAGGATGCGCACAAGGTCGGGTTCCTGCCGCTGGGTGGTATAGCGGTTCTGGCCGGGGCGGCGGCGGTCAAGCCAGGGCTGGATGTCGGTTTCCGACAGGGGAATGCCGGGGGGCGTGCCATCGACGGTGCAGCCAAGTGCGGGCCCATGGCTTTCGCCCCAGGTGGTGACGCGGAAGAGGTGGCCGAAGGTGTTCAGGCTCATGGCGGGGCTCCCTTGCGGGCAGAGCCTTACGGGAGAGGGCGCGCACGGGCAACCGGTCGCCATGGGTATTTGGGCAAAGAAGAGAACAGGTCAGCGTTCGCGCAGTGCTTCCTGCGATTTGTAAAGGGGTTTCAGCAGGTAGGTCAGCACGGTTTTCGATCCGGTCTGCAATTCAACCTCGGCGAGCATACCGGGGCGAATCTCGATGCCCGCGGCGCGGCCCGTGCGGCTGGCGGGGTCGATGCGCAGGGTGACCTTGTAATGCGGATCGCCGTCGGGGGCGCGGGAGCGGTCGTCGCGGAAGGTGTCGGCGGAGACCACGGTGACCTCGGCCGCGAGCGTGCCCCAGATCGTGTAGTCATAGGCCGAGACCTTGATCGTGGCGCGCTGGCCCTCGCGGACGGAGGCCACGTCGCGGGGGGCGACGCGGGCCTCGACGAAGATCTCCTCATCCAGCGGCACGATCTGGAGTATCTCTTCGCCCGGGCGGACCACGCCGCCGATGGTGGTGACCGAGAGCTTGTTGACCACGCCGCGCATGGGGGCGGTCAGGGTGGTGCGGCCCAGCTGGTCCTCGGCGGCCTTGAGCGCCTGGCGCAGTGACGCGATTTCCTTCAGCGTGTCGGAATATTCGCCCGCGCGGTCCAGTTCGGTCTGGGTGATCGTGTCGGAATGGCGGTTCTGCGCGTCGCGGAAGGCGCGGCGGGCGCGGGTGACCTCGATCAGGGGCACCAATTCGCGCTTGAGCATCGCCTCCATCAGCTCCATCTCCTTTTGCGCCTGCGCCATCACCTGGCGCGCGCCGTCGCGCCGCGCGATGTAGTCGTTCTGGCGCGCGGCCAGCAGCGCGCGTTCCGATCCGGCGATGGCGGGCAGGCGGGTGGCGAGTTCGGCGGGCGGGTCGAATTCGGTGGCGCCGGCCATTTCCGCCTCCAGCCGGTGCTGGCGCAGCTCCAGCGCGCCGATCTGGTCGCGCAGGTCATCCACGCCCGAGCGGTATTGCGTGCCGTAAAGCCGCGCGAGGGTCTGGCCCGCCGCGACCACATCGCCTTCGGCCACGTTCAGCTCGGCCAGGATGCCGCCCTCCAGGTTCTGGATGATCTGGGGGCGCGAGGAGGAGACGAAGCTGCCCGGCGCGCGCACGATCTCATCCACCGCGGCGAAGGCGGCCCAGAGGAGGAAGAGGGCGATGACCGCCCCGATGATGCGGATGGTCCAGCCGGGGCGGACCTGCACCTCGTCAAAGCCGGGGTCGAAGCCGGGGCCGATCGCGGTCATGGCTGGGGCGCCTTCATCAGATGGGCGAGCACCGCCTCGCGCGGGCCGTCCACGGCCAGGCGGCCGTTTTGCAGGATCAGGACGCGGCCCGTCAGTTGCAGGATCGGCAGGCGGTGGGTGGCGATGATGGCGGTGCGGCCCTGCAGCCAGAACGACAGGCGGCTGACCAGCGTAGCCTCCAGCGTCTGGTCGAGGGCGGCGGTGGGTTCGTCGAGGATCACCACCGCGGGGTCCTGCAGCCAGAGCCGCGCCCAGCCGATGGATTGCCGCTGGCCGACCGACAGCCCCTCGCCCATCTCGTGGATCACGAGGTCAAGTCCGCGGGGATGCGCGCGGACATAGGGGCCGAGGCCCGCGAAATCGAGCGCCTGGAACATGCGGTCACCGTCGCGTTCCAGCCCGTGCAGGTTCAGGTTGTCGCGCAGGGAGCCCGCGACCAGCCGCACCTCTTGCGGCAGATAGCCAAGGCCGCGGCGCAGGTCGCGCGGGTGGATCTGGCCCATGTCCACGCCATCGAGCAGGATGCGCCCCTCGGACGGGTCATGGAGCCCCGCGAGCAGGCGCAGGAGCGTGGATTTGCCAGAGCCGTTGGAACCGAGGACAGCGACATGCTGGCCGGGCAGGATGGCCAGCGCCGGGATGTCCACGGTGGCCGCGCCCTTGTCGTCGTAGCGGAAGGTGAGCTGGCGAAGGTCATAGGCGCCGGTCAGACGCTCGCGGCGCAGGTAGGCGCGGGAGGGGTCCTGCACCTGCGGGGCATGGGCGATGGCCTCCAGCCCGTCGAGCGCGGATTTCACGTTGGACCAGCGCGCGAGGGTGGCCGACAACTGCGCCAGCGGGCCGAGGGTGCGCCCGGTCAGGATGCCGATGGCGATGATCGTGCCCACGGTGAATTCGCCCGCGAACACGAGGTAGGCCCCGGCCACCACGGCCGCGATATAGGTCGCCTGTTGCACCCCCTGCGCCCAGGTGGTGAGGGCCGAGGTCAGCTTGCGCTGGTCCGAGGATTTGGCGGCGGAAAGGGCGGTCATCTCGGTCCAGAGGCGTTGCACCCGGTCCTCGCCCCGCTGGGTGGCCAGCGTTTCGGCCTCATGGATGCTTTCATAGAGCAGGCGCGCGGCGCGGGTGGCGGCGCCTTGGGTGGCGGCGGTCAGGGCGACCATGCGTTTCTGGAACAGGAACCCAGGGGCCACCATCAGCACGCCGCCGAGGATCAGGATCCAGACCACCGGCCCGCCGATGGAGGCCACCAGCATCAGGAAGATGATGAGGAAGGGCAGGTCCGCGACCGAGCCGATGGTGGAGGCGGTGAAGAACTCGCGCACCTGCGAAAACTCTCGCATCGCGCCGAAAAGCTGGCTGGGCTTGCGGTCGCCCGGGGCCGCGCGCATGCCCAGTAGGCGGGTCATCAGGGCGGTCTGCACCGACATCTCGATCCGCTTGCCCGTAAGGTCCATCAGCGAGGAGCGGGCGGTTTTCAGCACTCCCTCCAGCCCCACGGCCAGAAGCGCGCCAAGTGCCAGCACCCAGAGCGTCGGCTCGGACTGGTGCGGGATCACCCGGTCATAGACCTGCAACGAGAAGAGGGCGACCGCCACCGCCAGCAGGTTCGCCACCAGCGAGCCTGCCGCCACCTCGACCATCTGGCGGCGGTGGCGCAGGAATTCGCCCCAGAACCAGTGCGGGGCGGCGCCGGGTTCGGCGTGGCGCGCCTCGACATCCGCCAGGGTCAGGCGGGCGCGCAGGACCTGCCCGCCATAGACGCGGGTGAATTCGTGCAGGGGCACCTCGGCGCGGGCATCGGTGCAGGTAGGGTCATAGATCGTGACCCCCGCGCGGTCCTGCGCCAGCACCAGCACCACCTGCCCCGAGGTCATCTGCGCGATGCCGGGCCAGAGGTCGGCGCGCGGGCTGGCCGCGCGTATCACCTGCGCGGGCAGGCCGAGGGCGCGCATTGCCGCGGCCAGTTGCGACAGGTCGGGGTCGGCAGCGGCACCGGCCAGGCTCAGGCATTCGAGGATGTCCGCCGCGGGCAGGTCGCGGCCGAGGACGGCGGCATAGACCGACACGAGATCGGCCCGCGACACCGCGCGGCTGCGCACGGGCGGGGCGGCGGGGGCAGGCGGGGTGACGGCCTGCAGCAGCGGGCCAGCGGGCCGCAGGGGTTGCGCGGTGGCATCGTCCTGTGCCGGGTCCGCGACCACCGCCAGTCCCCCCGCCGATGTCACCGACAACAGGACGGGTGCGGCGGCACCCCTTGTGCCACCCCGGCCTGCGCCCGGATCAAAGGCCACCACGGTTTTCGTCACATCCTTGCCCCGTCCACCAGAACCCCGCGCAATTCGGCCATCCGCAGCCGCAGGAGCGCCATCTCATAGGCCAGCCCGGCCTGGTCACGCTCCAGCCGGGCCAGCGTTTCGGTCATGCCGACCACATCCATGAGGGGCCGCCGCCCCACCGCGAACTGGTCGGCATAAAGGCGCTGCGTTGCCTGGGTCTGGGCCACCACTGTCGCCCCCTCGGCCTGCCGGGCGGCAAGCTCGGCCAGCTGGCGTTCCAGCGTCACAAGGCGGCGGGTGGCGGTGTCGCGCGCCTCGGCCACCTTTTGCACCGCGAGGGTCTCGGTCGCCTCCAGCGCCTGAAGGCTGGCGTTGGTGCCGCCGTTCAAGAGTTTGTCCGCTCCCAGCCGCAGTCCGCCCTTCAGCCCGTCGCCCGTCAGCGTGGCCCCCGCCGAGACGCCGGGCAGATGCGCCGCGCGGTCCATCCGGGCCTGCGCCACCATCCGCCGCCCCTCGCCCTCGGCACGCAGGACCGTGAGGGGGGCGGTGGCGGGCGAGGCTGGGCGCAGGTCCGACAGGCCCGTGACGGCGGGCGCGCGGCCATCGGTCAGCGCCGCCAGTTCGGCGCGCGCGGTCGCCTCGGCCTCGCGGTCGCGGGCGGCCGTGGCGCGCAGTTCCGACAGCTTCTGCGCCACCACATTGGCATCCGACCGGTCGGCGATGCCGCCCTCGACCCGGCCCGTGACGATGCGCGAAAACTCGGCCATCCGGGCCACGGCCCGGTCGGCCACGGCGGCCTGGGCGCGCGCCCGCTCGGCCTCGATATGCCGGGCGATGCCGTCATGCACGCGGGCGTTCATGTCGGCGGCCAAGGCCACCGCCGCCAGTTCCACATCGGCGGCGGCAAAGGCGCGTTCCGCCTTGCGCCGCCCGTTGTCCAGGATCACCTGCTCCACCAGAAGCCCCGCCGCGATGGACCCCAGCGAGGTGAGGTTTACCGAGGGCCCGAGGGAGGGCAGCCAGTTGCGCGCCTTGGCCTCGGCCTTCAGCCGCGCCACGCGCAGCTCGGCCGCCGCAGCGCCCTGGCTTGCGTCCAGCACGGCGTCGGCGATGCGGGCATGGGCGCTGCCCCGGGGCAGGACCGACTGCCGCGCGATCAGGTCGTCGATCACGGCTGACCGCGCCTCGGACCGCGCGCCCCGGTCGGCGGCGGCGCGCGTCACCTCGCCCTGCCCGTCGGGCACCACGACCGGGTCGGAGGGGCGGCCGCCCGCCAGCATGGCGACGCCGGGAAGCCCCGCGCCGTCCATGCAGGCCGTCAGGATCAGGCAGAGGGGAAGCACCCATCCCGCCTCAGCGATGCGGTGGTGCATGCGGTTCACCACATGCCCCCGTCAGATCACCGTCCGGATGTCATCATCGAGCAGCAGCGTCGCCCCCGACGACCCCAGCGTGTAGATCGCATAGCGCTGGCCGTCGATCACCTCGGATGCGCCGGTCGCTGTGGCATTGACCATTGTCACCGTGTCATCCGCGCCGCCCTTGACCATCAGGCGGTTGTCCGGCCCGGTCAGGTCACGCAGCTGCGCCTCGGTGATGGTCATCCGCGCATCCGGCGCGAAGGACAGGTCGATCGCGGTGAAGTCGAAGTTCGCAAGGCCCCCGCGCCCCAGGTTCACCGTGGGCGCGTTGGTGTTGTCCACGACCAGAAGGGTGGACGACTGGTTGCCCGCCGCATCCGCCGTGTTCACCACCAGATAGCTGCCGTCCGGCACGGTCGAGGCGAAGCGGAAGTTCGTCTCGTTGTATTGCGCGTCGTCGGTGCGGCTGGCCTGGATGGTGTTCTGGGTGCCGGTCTGGTCGATGCGCACAAAGCTGTAGGCGTCGCTGGTAGCCTCGGTCCCGATTCCGCGCAAGCCATTGGCATCGCGCGAGAAGGACAGAACCTCGGGTGATCCGGGTGCCACGGTATCCACACGGAACGCTTCGGTCAGGCTGGCGGTGTTGCCGGCCCGGTCGGTGGCGGTGATGGTGGCCTGGACGTTGAGTTCGCCCCGCGGCAGGTCGGCGGCGGTGAAGGTCACCGACCACTGGCCCGCGGCATTGGCGATGGCTGTCTTTTCCGCGCCGCTGGACAGTTTGACGACCACGGTGGCCCCGGCTTCGGCGGTGCCGCCCAGGGGAAGGCCCGCCTGCACCTCCACCGCGTTCAGGATGCCGTCGCCGCCGATGGCCCCGCCCGAGCGAGTAAAGGGGGTCACGATGGTATCCACGCGCACGGATTCGGTGTGGCTGGCGGTGTTGCCCACGCGGTCGGTCGCGGTGGCGGTCAGCGTCACGTTGTTCTCGCCCGCCGGAATCTCGCCGGGCGGGATGGTCACGGTCCATGTGCCGTCGGCGGCCACGGTTGCCGCGCGCGGCACACCCGAACCAAAGCGCACCATGACGGAGGAGCCGGGTTCGACCGTTCCCGTCACCGTCAGGCCCTGCGCGGCCTCGGCGGCGTTCAGCACGTCATCCGCCCCGGTGGACAGGCCAGTGCGGCGGAAGTTCGTCACCTCGGTATCCACGTTCAGCGGATGCGTCGCGGTGGCGGTGTTGCCGGCCGCGTCGGTCGAGGTGACGGAAACGGTGCTGGCATAGGTGCCCTGCCGGATCTCGCCCGCCGACCATGCGGCCTGCCAGGTGCCGCCTGATGTGGCGGTCACGCTGCGGGTGACGCCCTCGAACGTCGCGGCCACGGTGGCGCCCGGTTCGGCGCGGCCCGTCAGGATCAGGCCGCTGGCCTGTTCGGCCCCCGACAGGATGTTGTCGCCCCCCGCCTGCGCGGGATCGACCGAGACGCTGGTGGTGGTGTCGATGCGCACCGCATGGCTGCGGGTGGCGGTGTTGCCCGCCGCATCCCGCGCGGTGACCGAGACGGTGGTGCCGTATTCGCCCGCGGCAAAGGACGGGGCCGGAAAGGTCACGGCCCATGCCCCCGAGGCCGCCACCGTGGCGGGCAGGGTCACGCCGTTCCAGGATACGGTGACCGTGGCCCCCGGCTGCGTCGCACCCGACAGCGCCACGCCGCCTGCCACTTCGGCCGCGTTGACCACATCATCCCCCGCCACGGGCGTGGTCAGCGACACATGGGTTAGCGTATCGACCCGCATCACATGCGTGGTGGAGGATGGATTGCCCGCCGCATCGCGCGTGGTGGCGGTGATGGTCGCGTCGTATTCGCCGGGGGCGATCTGGTTCGGGCCATAGGCGATGGCCCAGGTGCCGTTGCCCGCCACCGTCGCCATGCGTGTATCGCCGCCGATGGCCACGGTGATGGCGGCGCCGGGTGTGGAGGTGCCGGTGATCTGGAACCCTGCGGCGGCCTCGGCCGCGTTCACGGTGTTGTCGGCGGTCACCGGGTCGATGGCCAGCGGATGCGGCACGGTGTCGATCTGCACGCGGTCGGTGATCGTGGTGGTGTTGCCCATCGGATCAGTCGCCACGATGGTCACGCCGGTCGTGTATTCGCCGCCCGGCACCTGCGCGGGGGTGAAGGTGACGCTCCAGCTGCCATCGGCGGCGATGGTCGTGGTCTGCACCGCTTCGCCGATGGTCACGCGGATCGCGGCACCTGGCTCGCCGTTGCCGCCGATGGTCACGCCGTCGCGGTGATCCTCGGCATTCTCGACATGGCCGACGCTTTCGGTGCCTTCGGTGATGGATACGGCAGGGGGTGTCAGGTCCAGCACGAAGGTCGGGCCGTCCAGCGTGACCGGGGTGCCGCCGCCGGGCGGGGTGACCACGACAACCGCTTCATGCGTGCCGTCGGCGGGCAGGCCGGTGGGCGGGAAGGTGACGCCCCAGGTGCCACCGGGGGTTATGGTGGTGGTCTGGGTCTGGTCGCCGATGGTCACGGAGACGCTGTCGCCGGGCTCGCCCGTTCCGGTCACCACAAGCTGGGGGTTCGGCGTGTTGGTCGTCACGGTATGGCTGGCGTCGGGCTCGTCCACCGCCGGGGGCGTGCGGCCACCGCCGCCGCCACTTCCGCCGCCGCCCGTTCCGATCAGGACCGCACCGCCCACGACTGCGGCCGGTATAAGCCCGCCGCCGCCAAGCCCGGCGAGGATGCCTGGAATGAACATCCCCATCCCGGCCGGATCGTTGCCGGTGCCCTGCAGCATGGCCAGCGTTTCGCCCCGGTCGAACCGAAGGTCGTCCAGCGTCGAAAACTTGTTCCAGCTTTCCGCCGGTCCATAGCTGACCTGGACGATACCGTTGCCACCGTCGGCGAGGAAAACCTCGGCAATCTCGCCCTCGGACGAAAGATAGAGCTTGTTCGGCTGCCCCGGCGCCGTGTCATAAAAGCCCGACAGCACGATCTCTCGCCCGTCGATCAGCCGCACGACGAGGTTTGCCCCCTGGCGTTCGTAGCCCACCACATGTGCGGGGGCGAGGTTCAGCGACACCGCCTCGCTCGAACCGACCTGCAGGAACGAACTGCCGCCTTCGCCCGCAACCCCGCCGCGCGCAAGCGCGCCCGCAGAATTGCGGACGGCGAATTCAACCGCCTTCACCATGGAACTGCTCCGCCTCATGTGCCCCTTAGCAGGGGCTTGCCTTTGTCCAGCCCTTATACGGGCCTATTACTTTTCTTTTACCCATTTTGATTTCCAATTTCTAGTCGTTTGCGTGGCGTTCCCCATAAAATGTAGATTGCGCGGCCCCGTAGCCGTTCGGACACAATCAATACGTGAAAAACCGCCCATCCCGACAGCCAGGCGCGCGAATTGGCCACTGCTGTCCTGGCATTCTGTCACCGGTGCCTTTACCGCCTATCGGCCGCGCGCCCAGCCTGCGGAGGCGCCGCCCACCCGCACCGCGAGCGACACCCCTGCATAAACCAGAAATCCGAGCGGATCGGCCAGAAAAAGGCGAGACAGGGCGGGCCGACCCAGCAACCCGTTGCGCATGAGGGCCGGATAGCGACCCGCGATCTCGGCCACCCCCGCATCCTGGCGGCGGCGCACCCGGACCAGTGCTGCCAGTCCCTCGACCATCGGCCAGAGATAGGTGGCGCTGCATTCGATGCGCTCGTCGGGGCGGAACAACAGCCGGACATAGGTGTCATCGGAAATGACCGGCGGAAACGCCCCCCATCGCGCGCGGCCCTCCGCATTCACGCAAAAGAATCCGAAACCCGGCGCCGGCCCGACCACAAAGGGAAGGCGGGCCCAGAACCGCGCGTAGAGCCGCGTCACCGCGCTGCGGGCGTGCGCGATGACCGGTCGGCCCGTCGCATAGCGGGGCGCGGGCGTGTCGAGGGCCAGCGCGATCTGGGCCATCAGGCCCGGCGAGACGCGCACATCGGCATCCAGATAGGCGCGCGCGTCCCCCATCGCCGCTGCGTCGCCCGCATTCAGCGCGCCGATCTTGCCGCCCGTCGCCAGATCGACCACCACCAGCCGCCATCCCGCCGCCTCGGCGCGCGTCCGCATCCCGCGCGCCCGGTCTGCGGTGTCATCCGTGCAGCCGTTCGCCACCACCACCACCTCGGCCCCGCCCGGCACCGGGTCGGAGGCCAGAAGCGCGATCAGGCAGGGGCCGATCTCGGCGGCCTCGTTCGCGGCGGGAATGATGACGCTCAGCATCCCGGGCATCCGCGCGCAAGGGCACGCCAGCGGGGATTGTCGTCGCCCAGATGCCGCAGTGCACCCCAGCTGCCCCATTTCGAAGGCACCTCGACATCGGTGAAGGCGTTGAAGGGCGCGTCCGTGAGCCTCCCCCATCCTGACTGCAGACGGGCATAAAGCTCGCCCATCTCCGGGGCATAGTTCAGCGCATGAAAGAATGCGGTCAGTTCCGCATCCTCCACTGCTCCGCCGATTCCCACGACATGCGTGCCACCCTCATACATCATCAGTTGCAGCCCCGCGGCCTGCGCCACGCGGGCATGATGCGGCAGCACGACGTCGAGCAGATGGGCCAGCGTATCCTCGGACTGCCCGGTGACGAACCCGCCTTCCAGTTCCGCCGCCGCGCGCGAAATTGCAAGATCATGGCGGTGTTCCGCCAGCCAGTCCTCGCGCGCCTGCCCGGTCAGGCCCTGCGCATCGGCCTGCAGCGCCGCCGCGCGCAGGCTTTCGGTCAGCCAGCGGCGCACCACCGGCACCCGCTCGGGCGTGCCGAGGGCGGCGGCGAAATAGCCGGTCACGGCATAGGCGTCAAAGGCAGTGGCGGGGGCGGGCGCCCCCTCGGCCACCAGCAGGGGGGCGTTCAGAACCTGGTCCTCCAGCCCCGGCCAGCCGGTCTGGCTGGAGATAACGCGCACCAGCCGGGTGCTTGCCTGTGGGCCGAACGCCTCGGTCCAGATGCCCGCGACCTGCACGGCGCGCAGGGCGTAATACTGCACCCAGCTGTTCGCCTCGCCCCAGCGGGCGCGGCCCATGTCATCGGCCCAGCGGGCCTGATCGAAGGCCCAGTTCCATACCTCGTTGGAAAACTCCACATGCGCGCGCAGCCCGGGGGCAAGCCCCGCCTGCGCCACCCCGGCCATTTCGCGCACCAGCGCATCCTCGGCGCGGTGGGGGATGGTGAACCACGGGTCGGCGCGCAGGTCATTGGCCAGCGCCACCATCACCTCCATCGGCACGCCCGCGCGCGCCCAGGTGAAGTCGCCGGGGCGGGGCCGGTCGGCGGCGTGTTCGAGCGTGGAATTGTTGGTCGCCATCCAGTCCATGAACCGCACCAGACGCACGCCCCGCAGCCGGGCGGTCCAGTCGGGATTGAACACCGCGCCCGACGCCAGCGCCGCCGCCCGGTCCTCGCGCACCAGCACCAGATCGCGGATCGGGTCTGCGGGGTCGATGGCCGCCAGCGTTACAATCACCGAGCCCGCGCCGGGGGTGTAGTCGAACGCGATCCGGCCGGGGCCATATTGGCGGTTGGTCGCGCGCCCCTCCAGCTGCAGGTCGCCCCGCCCCGCCCAGGTCAGCACATAGCGCCCGGCGGCGTGGCGGGCATTTTCCGGCAGGTCGGTCAGCACAAGCGTGGACAGGCCCGTGGCCCCCTCGGGCAGGCTGAGGGGCCAGCCCTGAGGGGTTATATTGCCAGCGCCCACAAGATCGGCGAATTCAAAGCCGCCCCATTGGCCGGGTCTGTGCCCGATCCAGGGGCGCGCGGTTTTCATCACGTTCAGGAAAGGCTGCTGCACGGCCCAGTCCGTGACCCCCGACAGGCCGAAGCCGAGGTTGGGGTTGGTGATGCCGGGCAGGGCGGCGATGTCGGCGGCCGGGACAAGATCGGCCAGCACCTGCGGGGACACGGCAACCGGGGCTGGGGCAAGTGCGGGCGCAGGGGTCGCCTCGGGCATTGCTGGCGTAGCGGCGGGCAGCCGGTCCGGCGCGGTGGCGGGCGCAGGCGCGGGCATCGGGGCCGCCACCGGGGCAGGAAGAGGTGTGGTGGCGACGGGTGCTGTGGCGACGGGTGCTGCGGCAAGGCGAACCTCCTCTTCCGCGCGCCAGTCCGCCATCGTCTCGGCCACCACCCGCTGCATCGCCGCGGCCATGTCGTCGGGCACGACCGCTGCGCGGTTCAGCCAGTGGCGGGTCAGGCGGGCAGGAAACCCCTCGGGGCTGGTGCCGCTGATCGCTGCCACCTGCACAAGGGCGACAAGGTAGAGCCCCCTCCCGTTCGGATGGATGTCATCCGAAAACAGATCGTCGATGCGCGTGAGGCCCGGCACCTTGCCCGCGTCGATGGCCCGCGCCATGCGCGCCATCGCCTGCCCCGCCGGGATCAGGCGGGCGGGCGGAGCGCCCTCGGGCCGTGCGGCATTCGCGGCCTCGACCAGCGACCACCAGACCGGCAGATCATCCGCCAGCCGGTCCGCCCAGGGCACGCCCGCCCCCGCATCGCCCTCGATCACAGCACCCGGACCGCTGCGCAGGCTGTGCCATGTCTCGTAGACGAACACCCGCGCGCCCGGATTGGCCGCCCAGGCGAGGCCCGCCCACTCGGCCACCGCTGCGGCACTCCCGCTCCATTCCACATGGTTTTCAAGCGGCAGCGCCTCGGTCAGAACCAGAACATCCGTCCCCCCGCGCGCCAGTTCGGCCGGGCCGTTCACGCCCTCTGCCTCGGCAGCGCGGCTTCGGTTGTAGGCGAGGGGGGCGCCGTTGATGACCTGCGCCACCACCTCGGCAGGTGCCCCGGCGTGGCCCAGACCTGCCTCGACCATGGCGGGCAGATCGGGGCCGACAAGACTGTGGCCCACCATCAGGATCTTGGCCAGAAATACGAACAGCGACATGCACAGTTACCTTGTGACACCGGCCAGACGATAGCCCGTCACCATCCGCCACACCAGTCGCTGCATGGCGGCGGCGGCCTCGGGGCCCGGCGCTGTGGCGGGTGTCCCGTCGGCACGGAGCAGCGCATGGGGCAACCCCTCGGGGCTTTGGCCATAGAGCACCGCGACATGGGTGAGCGCCACGGCATAGGCCCCGATGTCGTTGAGGTGGATCGGGTCGGGCACCCCCTCGGGCGTGACTGCGAACAGATCCTGCCGCCGCGACAGGCCCGGCACCTCGCCCGCCTCGATGGCGCGCACCAGTGCCGCCATCACCTGCCCGGCGGGGATGACATGCACGGTGCCCACCCCCTTGCGCGCCATCGCCTGGCGCAAGAGCACCCCCTCCCACAGCGCGCCCCGGTCGGTGTCGATGCGCGCCAGCCACCCGGCAGGATCGTCCAGGCGGTGCCATGTCTCATAGAGATACACCCGCACATCGCGCCGCCCCCCACGCGCCGCCCGCGCCCAGTCGGCCAGCGCGCGCGCGCTGTCGTGCCAGCGGATCGCGTCGCGCAACTCGACCATCTCGGTCAGCACCACGGCATCGTAACCGCCCGAGGTCAGCGCCGCGCGCACCGGGCAGTGGCGGTCATGCGCGTTTTCCTCGGCAAAGCCCGGAACCTCGCCCCGCCAGTGCTGATCCAGCGACGCGCCCCATCCCAGTTGGCTGTGATAGCCATGCTCGGGGTATCCCGCCGCCGCAGCCAACTGCGCCACCATCGCGGGCATGTCTCGGCCCACGAGGCTATGGCCGAGGTGATAGACCTGCATCGCCCGCCCCGGCGGCGGCAAAGGTTCGGAATAGCGCGCGGCAAAGGCCGCCTCATCCAGCGTCGAGGGGGCCGAGAGCGCGCGCCAGATTGCCACGGCCGCCAGAACGGCTGCGCCTGCCGCTCCGATCCAAACAAATGGCCGCCGCATCCGCACCACCTTTCTCCGCGCGCACAATGTGCTATCCGGGGACGGGAATGCCAAGGTCGCGAACGGATAGGTGATCCGGCGGTGATCGGGCGGGTCGGGGCGGGGACAGCATGGTGCATCTGTGGGTGCGGGCCGAACAGCGGCCCAACGAGGAACGGGTGGGCCTGATGCCCGAGGGGGCGGCGGCGCTGGTCGCCGCCGGATTGCGCGTGACGGTGGAGCGGTCGTCGGTGCGCGCGGTGCCCTTGCAGGGCTATATCGACGCGGGCTGCGAGGTGGCGCCCGAAAATGCCTGGCCCGAGGCGCCGCGCGACGCCATCATCTTTGGTCTGAAGGAACTGCCCGAGGATGGCACCCCCCTGCCGCACCGCCACATCATGTTCGGCCATGCCTACAAGGGCCAGCCTGCCGGGCAGGTGCTGCTCGCACGGTTCGCGGCGGGTGGCGGGACGCTTTATGACCTGGAATATCTGGTGGACGCGGGCGGGCGTCGCGTGGCGGCCTTTGGCTATTGGGCGGGCTATGCCGGGGCGGCGGTCAGCCTGAAGGCTTGGGCTGCGCAGGCGCGGGGCGGCATCTGCGGGCCGGTGGGCACCTATGGGGGCCGCGCGGCGCTGCTGGAGGACCTCGCGCGCGATCTGGGCGACGCCTCGCGACCGAACGCAATCGTGATCGGCGCCCTGGGGCGGGTGGGCACGGGGGCGGCGGACCTCTGCGCCGCCATGGGGGTGCCGGTAACCCGCTGGGACATGGCCGAAACCGCGCATGGCGGGCCGTTCCCCGAGGTTCTGGCGCATGGGATTTTCCTCAACTGCATCCTCGCGCGGCCCGGCTGTCCGGTGTTCGTGCCGGCCGATGCGGTGACGGCCCCCCGCTTGCTGCGGGTGATCGGCGACATCGCCTGCGATCCGACCTCGGATTTCTCGCCCGTCAAGGTCTATGACCGGGCGACCGACTGGGCGGCGCCGGTGCGGCGGGTGCATGACGCGCCGGTGCTGGATGTGATGGCGATCGACAACCTGCCCTCGCTCTTGCCGGTGGAGTCGAGCGAGGATTACGCAGCGCAGCTGCTGCCGTCGCTGCTGACCCTGTCCGATCTGACGGGCGGAGTGTGGGCGCGCGCAGAGGCGTTTTTTTTGCGGAACATGTGGGACGGATGACGGAGGGCAAGGCATGACCATCCATTGGTGCGGCACGGGGCTGTCCTCGGTGCCGGGGCTGCGGCGGCTTTTGGAGGCGGGGCATCAGGTGGCGGTGTGGAACCGCACGGTGGAGAAGGCGCGGGCAGAGGTGGGCGACCTGACGGGCGACATCCGCGCCTTTGACATGGAGGCGCTGCGGGCCGCCTTGCAACCGGGCGACCTGGCGGTGTCGATGCTGCCCGCCGACCGGCATGTGGAGATCGCGCGGGCCTGTCTGGCGCGCGGGGCGCATTTCGTGTCGTCCTCTTACGTCGCACCCGAGATGCGGGCGCTGGACGGCGCGTTCCGCGCGGCGGGGCTGGTGAGCCTGAACGAGGTGGGGCTGGATCCCGGCATCGACCATCTGATGGCGCATGATCTGGTGGCGGACTACCGCGCCAGTGCCGCGTTCGATGCGGGGAACGTGCTGTCCTTCACGTCCTATTGCGGTGGCATTCCGAAGGTGTCGAATGCATTCCGCTACAAGTTCTCCTGGTCGCCCCTGGGGGTGCTGAAAGCGCTGCGATCACCGTCGCGGTCAATCCGGCATTTCAACGAATTGTCGGTGCGCAGGCCCTGGGAGGCGATCACGGGCTATGATGCACCCCTGCCGGTGCCCGAGACGTTCGAGGTCTATCCCAACCGCGATTCGCTGCCCTTCATCGCGGAGTATCGGTTCGATCCAGCCTGGAAGGTCCGCGATTTCGTGCGCGGCACGATCCGGCTGATGGGCTGGGCCGAGGCCTGGGCGCCGGTGTTTGCCGAGATCGAGGGGCTGGAAGGGGCTGCGGGCGAGGCGCGGTTGGCCGAGATGGCGGCGGCGTTCTGGCGCGACAATGCCTACGGCGAGGGTGAGCCCGACCGGGTGGTGCTGTTCGTGAGCCTGGCCGCCGAGCGGGACGGGAAGCCAGTGTTTCACCGCACCTGGGCGATGGATGCATGGGGCGATGCGCGGGGCACGGCGATGGGGCGGCTGGTGTCGGGGCCGGTGGCGATGGCGGTCGAGGCGGTGCTGGCGCGCGCGGTGCCCGCAGGCGTGCAGGCGGCCCCGCACGATCCGCGGCTGGTGGGGCGATGGCTGGAAGGGGTGCAGACCCTGGCGCAGTATCTGGCGAAGGTGGATCATCTGGCCTGAGCGCTTACGGGGGCGTCCCGCAGTGGGACACCCTTCGTTCTGAAAAATTTCAATGGTTTAACCGGTTCGCGTTTACCAAATCTTAGCAAAACGCGCCCCCGGCCGCCTTACCCCTGGCTGCGGCCGATCAGGCGATACCACATCCAGTCGGGCATGAACTGCCCCGCGCGGAAGAACAGGGAGAACAGGAAGGGGAAGCTGCGCTTGAAATGGTCCGAGCACATCAGTTCGAACATCTCCTGCGCGGCCTCTTCGGGTTCCATGATGAAGGGCATCTTGAAATCGTTCTTCTCGGTCAGGCGGGTGCGGATGAAGCCGGGGTTGCCCACCTGCACCGTGATCCCGCTGCCGCGCAGGTCGGCATAGAGGCTTTCGGCCAGTGCCATGGTGCCCGCCTTGGAGGCCGAATAGCCGATGGCGCCTGGCAGTCCACGAAAGCCCGAGAGCGATCCGGTGATGACCACATGGCCCGCGTCGCGCGCCACCATCTGCGGCAGGGCGGCCCCGATCACCCGGACGCAGCCGGTGAGGTTCACATCGCACATCGCCTCGGCCTGATCGGCGTTCCAGTCCTGCGCGCGCATAGGCCAATAGACCCCGGCCACAAAGACCACGCCATCCAGACGCCCCGCTGCCTCGGCCGCCGCCCGCACGGCGGCGCTGTCGGATACATCGCATGGCAAGGCGCTCGCACGACCGGGCATTGCTGCGACGGCCTCAGCCAGGCGATCCTCGGACCGCGCGGACAGGATGACCTCGGCGCCCGCCGCATTGATGTGCCGCGCGAGTGCCAGGCCCAGCCCCTCGGAGGCGCCGACGATCCAGTACCGCTTGCCTTGCCACTCTCTCACGCCGCCTCATCCTTTCGCATGTCCGACTTGTCCGACGCTGTGGCCACCGCCAAGGGCGCGGGCCGCATCGTCGCCACCAGTTCCGCCACCTTGATCCCGAACTTGCAGAACTGGCTGCGGTTCATGATGGTTCCGTTTTCCATCAGATACATCCAGTCTGTGACATCCAGAACATGACCGCCCGCATCCTCGGCCAGACGGATGCGATAGTGCAGCACGATCCCTGGACCTTCAACCCGTCCGCGCCCTTCGCCCACCACATCGGGGGCGGTGGCGATGATGGTGCCGCCGGGCTCCATGCGCAGCGTCCACTGGCGGGCCTGCACCGCGCCGCTGTCGTAGCGGAACGATTCGGCCAGCGTGCCGGTGTCGCCATCCCAGTTGCCCTGCATGTCGGCCACAAAGCGCGAGGCGACGCGGCCGGTGGGGCCGTAGATGACGCCTTCGCACAGGATCGGGCCTGCAAGATGGCGGCGGGGGTCGATGGCCGGACCCTTGCCCGCCAGATCGGCGGGTTTCTGGGCGCGGAAGGACATCAGGCGCAGGGCCGCGAGGATCAGGGCAAGGGCCGTTGTGAGGCCGAGCAGAAAGGAAAGGAATGGGGTCATCGGGTCAGGCCTCCGGGACCGGGGTGAGAAGCAGGAGCGTGACCGCGCCGAGTTTCAGCGCGCATGGCACGGCGGCGTAAAGGATCGTGAGCATGGTGAGGGCGGGGGCGGCGTTATCGGCCCCGGCGGTAAAGCCGGAGGCCTGAAGGGCAGGCAGGAGCGTCGCGGCGGCGATGGCCAGCGCCAGTTTGGAGGCAAAGGACCACAGGCCGAAGGCCATTGCCTCGCCCCCCGGTCGGGCCGAGAGGTGGCGGGCAAAGATTGCGGGCAGCAGCACCATGTCGGCCCCGAGGGCCGCGCCGGAGGCGGCGCAGATGACGGCGAAGGCCAGGGTGTCGCCTGCCCCAAGCGTAAAGGTGAAGGCGAAGGCGGCAATGGCCAGCGTCATGCCGGCAAGAAGGGTGCGTCGCGCGCCGCAGGCGGCGGCGGCGCGGCTCCACAGGGGCGCGGTCGCGGCGGCGGCGAGGAAGAACAGCAAAAGCAGCGGGCCCTCATAGCCCGGCGCGCCGAGGCGGCTTTCGACGAAGAACAGGAAGAGGGTCGAGGTCACGGCCACCGGGGCGGCATTGACCAGTGCCAGCAGGAGGAGGCGGCGGGCCATTGCGTCCGAGAGAACCGCGCGGATCGAGGGGGCAGCCTGCGGGCGCGCGCCGGTCCATTGGCCGCGCATGGCGAGGACGGCGAACAGGGCGAGGGCGGCGAAGGCGGCGGCGAAGGCCGCAAAGGGGCGGCTCGTGGCGGCGGCGAGGGCCACGGGCGCGACCGCGGCAAGGGATATGCCGATGAGCGCGCCCGCCTCGCGCCAGCCGGCAAGGCGCAGGTGGCCCTGCGGGCCGAGGGTGGCGGCCTTGTCCACGCCTTGCGCGTAGAAACAGATGGTGAGGAAGGAAAAGGCCGAGAAGAGGCCGACCAGCGTGATCGCGAACCACAGAAGGGGGGCCACGGGGGGGGGCACCGCAAAGAGGGCGATCATCGACAGCGCGATCAACGCGGCGGCGGCGGCCACCATGGCGCCGCGGAACGCCCGGCCCCGTTCGGCCAGCCACCCAAGGGCCGGGTCCTGCACCACGTCGATCAGGCGCAGCGCGAACAGGACGAGGCCGAGCGAGGCGAGGCTGACGCCATATTCATCCACATAGAATTTCGGCGCGTGGATGTAGATGGGCAGGCCCGCGCTGGCGATGAGCGCCGCGAAAAGCGACCAAGGCAGAAGCGGCGCACGGGCGGCGGGGGCGAGGGTGGCGGTCACCGCGTCACCTCATCCACCGGAGGGGCGGGGCGGTTGCGGTAGCGCGCGCCCTTCAGCGCCAGACGCAGCGCCTGCCAGTGGATCAGCGCCAGCACCCGGCGCGAGCCGAAGGGGCGGCGCAGGCAGGCGCGCAGGATGGCGGCGGTGGTCAGGGGCGCGCGGGGGCCGATCAGGTTGGTATAGACGCCGCCCTCGGCATTGTCGTGGTCGATCCAGATGCCCACCCGGTCGGTGCGGATGTCGAAGCGGAAGCTGTAGGTGCCGTCCTTCGGCTGGAAGGGCGACACATGGAAGATCTTGCGCGCCTGCAGCGTATCCTCGCGCGTCAGGGGGGCGTGGTCGTCGCGATGGCAAAGGTAGGAATGGCGGTCGCCGAAGGTATTGGTCACCTCTGCGATGACGGCGCGCAATGTGCCCTCGGGGTCGTGGCAGAGCCAGAAGGCGACCGGGTTGAACACATGCCCCATCACGCGGGGCTGCGCCATCAGTAGGATCGGTCCATCGGCGGTCACCTGATGATCGCGCAACACCTCACGCACCCAAGCGGTGCCGCGACCCTGTTTCGGAGAGCCGCCATGGTCGGCGTCGTGCAGCGACAGCAGGTTCCCGCGGTTGCGTGAAAACAGGCGCGGACCTCGGGCTGTCTCGGGGTCCAGGAGCACATAATCCACACGGTAGCGGAAGGTGTTGGTCACCGCCCCCTTCCGGCGATGGAAGGTTTCGCCCGCGATATGTTCGACGCCGCTCATGCCGCCATCCGGCTGCGGGCGGTCATCGCCTCGACCACATCGACGGCGGAGGCAAATCCATCCTCGTGGAAACCGTCGCGCATCCAGGCGCCGCAGAACCAGGTGGACCGCGCGCCGTTCAGTGCACGCACCTGCGCGCGGCCCGCCTCGGCAGCAAGGTCATAGACCGGATGGCGGAAGGTCACCGTGTCGTGGATCAGATCCTCGCGGATGGAACGCCGCGAGTTCAGGGTGACGAAGAGGGGGTCGTCGGCCGGGATCGGCTGCAACGAGTTCATCCAGTAGGTAAGGTCGATCCGCTCCGGCCGCGGGCCCGCCGGTTCGACATAGTTCCACGAGGCCCAGGCGGCGCGGCGGCGGGGCATCAGGGTGGTGTCGGCATGCAGGATCGCCTGGTTGGGCTGGTAGCGGATGGCCGAAAGGGCTGCGACCTCATCGGGATGGGGGTCGGACAAGAGGCGCAGGGCGTCGTCGGAATGGGTGGCGAGGATCACCTCGTCATAGCCCTCCCATTCGCCGCCCTCTGACCGCACCTCGACCCCCGCCTCGGCCCGCCGGATGCCCGCGACGGGCGCGCCAAGGCGCAGGTCCACCCCATGCGCAACAAGCCAGGTCTGCAACCGGCGCACATATTCAATCGAGCCGCCCTTGACCGTCCACCACTGGTGCTGCCCGCTGGCCGACAACAGTGCGTGGTTCTGGAAGAAGCGCAGCATGGCGGCAGCGGGGAAATCCAGGATGCCCTGCGACGGTGTGGACCAGATCGCGCCCGACAGCGGCAGGATGTAGTAGTCGCGGAACCATGGGCCGGTTCCCAGCTTTTCCAGGAGCCCGCCGATGGTCATGCCCGGCCTCGCCATGTCGAGCGCGCGGGCGTTGAACCGGAAGATGTCGCGCAGCATGGCGAGGTAGCGCGGATTGGCCATGTTGCGGCGCTGCGCGAAGACCGCGTTCAGGTTCTTCAAGCCGTATTCCAGCCGCCCGCCGCCGATCGACGCCCCGAAACTCATGTCGCTGTGCACCGTGGGCACCTCGAGATCGGCAAACATCCGCACGAGGTTGGGATAGTTCACCTGGTTGAACACGATGAACCCGGTGTCCACCGGCTGGTCGCCGCGCCTGCCCGCCATGACGGTGCGGGCATGGCCACCCAGCCGGCCTTCGGCTTCATACAGCACCACGGAATGATCACGGGCCAGCATGTAGGCAGCGGCCATGCCGCTGATCCCCCCGCCGATGATGGCGACTTGGCGTGGCTTGGGTCCGATATGGTCAAAGGGCATGCGGTTGTCCTTGGTCGTTTGGGCGGGTTACGCGGGCTGAGCCCGCTTGGATCAGTTGACGGCGTAACCTGTCAGATTTTTCTGACAGTTTGTCTTGACGCCCCGCGGTTCCAACCCACTTCGTGTTTCGATGCGGCGAGTGATCCGGTTTCAGTGGCGTGCCGTAAAAGTGACATGACGTTTGATGCCCAAGTGGCCGACAAAGCGGATGCAGAACATGGTGCGTACCCTTATGGTGCGGCCGTTGTCGGGGTCATTTCGCGGGATCGGACCAACGTGGCGGAAGACGTGATCGAGACGGATTGGGCGGCCCTTCTGCTGCGGGTGCGCGACGATCAGGACCGGGCGGCCTTTGCCGTGCTGTTCCGGCACTTTGCCCCCCGGGTAAAGGGCTTTTTGATGAAGTCCGGGGCCAGCCCTTCGCTGGCCGAGGAGGTGGCGCAAGAGGTCATGGCGGTGCTGTGGCAAAAGGCGCACATGTTTGATCCCGCGCGTGCATCGGTGGCGACCTGGGTCTTCACCATCGCGCGGAACCGCCGGATCGACGCGTTGCGCAAAGCGCGCCGGCCGGAACCCGAAGACCTGCCTTGGGGCCCCGAACCTGAACCCGATCAGGCCGAGGCGCTGGAGATGCAGCAAGAGACCGACCGGCTGGGCCAAGCGCTTGCCCAGCTTCCCGCAAAGCAGCGTGCGCTGATCGAACGGGCTTATTTCGGCGACCTCTCGCACAGCGAGATCGCGGCCGAGACGGGCCTTCCCCTGGGAACGATCAAGTCGCGCATACGACTGGCGCTGGAACGGCTGCGCCACCACATGAGCTGAAGGCAAGGCACTGGCATGACGATCCGACACCATATTTCCGACGCGCTTCTGATGGCCTATTCGGCAGGCGAGGTCGATGAGGCTTTTGCGCTGGTCATCGCCACGCATCTGTCCATGTGCGATGAATGCCGGTCGCGGGCCGGAGCTTTCGACGCAATCGGCGGCGTGATGGTGGATGGCATCGAGGCGGCACCCATCGCGGAGGACAGTCTCCAGGCCTGCCTGGCGAGGATCGACGCAATGGGGATGGCACCGCCACCGAAACCGGTGCGGCGCGGGTCGGTGCCGCAGCCGCTGGTCGATTACATCGGCGGGGATCTGGCGGCGATCCAGTGGAGGCCCATCGGGATGGGCGTGAAGCAGGCGGTGCTGCTGTCCGGACAGGGGGCTTCCGCGCGGATGCTGATGATCCCGGCGGGGCAGGTGATGCCCGATCACGGGCACAGGGGACTGGAGCTTACGATGGTGCTGCGCGGTGCGTTCCGTGATGGCGCGGACCGGTTCGGCCCCGGCGATGTGGAGATCGCGGGCGAGGACACGAAACATACCCCGGCTGCGGAGCCGGGGGAGGATTGCATCTGTCTGGCGGCGGTTGATGGCAAGCTGCAGTTCAAGGGCCTTTTACCTAGGCTGGCGCAGCCGTTCTTTGGCATCTGAGCGGGGCTCGTGTAAGATCAACGCCGCCCGAACAGTCGCTCGATGTCATGCAGTTTCAGTTCCACATAGGTGGGGCGACCATGGTTGCACTGGCCTGAGAGAGGTGTCTCCTCCATCTCGCGCAAAAGGGCGTTCATTTCCTCGGCCCGCATCTGCCGCCCCGCGCGGATCGAACCGTGGCAGGCCATGCGCGAAAGGACCGCATCAAGTCGGGCCTGGGTGGCAAGGGTGTCGCCGCTCTCCGACAGTTCATCGAGGATGTCGCGGATCAGTGGCGCAGCTTCGATGATGCCGAGGGGGAACGGGGTGGCGCGGACGGCCACGGCGCCGGGGCCGAAGGGTTCAACCTCCAGCCCCAGCCGCGCCAGATCATCCGCGTGGGACAAGAGGCGCGCCGCGTCGGTCGGGGACAGGTCCACAACCTCCGGGATCAGCAGCGCCTGCGCAGGGATGCCCTGGGCGGCGGCCTGCGCCTTCAGGCGTTCATAGACAAGGCGTTCGTGGGCCGCGTGCATGTCCACGATGACCATGCCGTCGGCGGTCTGCGCCACGATGTAGGTGCCGTGCAGTTGCGCGCGGGCGGCGCCGAGGGGGGCGGTATCGAGCACCTCCGGCGCGAGGTCGATGCGGGCGGTGGTCTCTGCGAAACCCGGCGGCTGCGGGGCCTGCGCGGCAAAGGCCACGCCGCGCGCAAAACCCGAGGGGCGCGAGGACAAATCCATCTGATAGTGCCGCACTTCGGGGCGCATCGCGGCAAGTGTCTCCCCGGCCACGGTAGTCGCCGCGCGGTGCCCCGCCCCGTGAATTGCCGATTTCAGCCCGCTCACGATCAGCCCGCGCACGGCGTCGGGTTCGCGGAACCTCACCTCGGATTTCGCCGGGTGCACGTTCACGTCCACCCGTTCGGGGTCGCAGGTGAGGGCCAGCACCGCCGCCGGATGGCGCCCGCGCGGCAGCACGTCGAAATAGGCGGCCCGCAGCGCGCCCAACAGCAGCTTGTCCTGCACCGGGCGTCCGTTGACGAACAGGTATTGCGCGACTGAGGAGCCCCGCGAATAGGTGGGCAGCGCGGCATAGCCGGTCAGGCGCAGCCCGTCGCGGTCAAGGTCAACGGCAAGCGCGTTGGCGGCGAAATCCGCCCCGATCAGGCGCGCCACGCGGGCATGGAGCGCCTGAAACAGGTCGCCGGTTTCGGGGTCGGCGCGCAGGATGGCGCGGGTCTCGCCATCCTCGGCCACCTCGCGCAAGGCGAACCCGACCATGGGCTGCGCCAGAGCCAGCCTGCGCAGCACCTCATGGATCGCCTGCGCCTCGGCCCTCTCACTGCGCAGGAATTTCAACCGCGCGGGCGTGGCGTGGAAGAGATCGCGCAGTTCCACGACCGTGCCACGCGACAGGGCGGCGGGGCGCACCGGGTCCATCCGGCCTGCCGTCACCGCGATTTCCGCGCCCTCATGCCCGGCGGCGCGCGACCGGATCACCAGCCGCCCCACGGATCCCAGCGAGGGCAACGCCTCGCCGCGAAATCCGAAGCTGCGGATGTCCAAGAGGTCGGAGCCGTCGATCTTGGAGGTGGCGTGGCGCGACAGGGCCAGCGGCAGGTCGGCGGGGGTCATGCCGCAGCCATCGTCAGTCACCCGGATCAGCGTCTTGCCGCCCCCGGCAAACTCCACCGCGATGCGCCGTGCACCAGCGTCGAGCGCGTTTTCCACAAGCTCCTTGACCGCCGAGGCGGGACGCTCCACCATCTCACCCGCCGCGATGCGGTTTACGGCAGCCTCATCCAGCTGACGGATAACCGGGCGGGTGGCGGACATATTGGGGCTGTGATCGTTCATCGCGCTACTGCTAGCACGACAGCAGAGATTCGACCACAGGATTGGCGCGGGCTACTGCCCCGCCGCCAGCCCGGCAGGCTGCCCCACGACGACAAAGTGCAGGTCGTCCGGGCGCACCAGCCCTGCCGCCACGCGCGCCACATCCTCGACCGTCACCGCCTCAATATAGGCGTTGCGGTTGGTGGCATAGTCGATGGGCAGGCCCTGCACCTGCATCCCCACCAGAATGCGCGCGATCTGCGCATTCCCGTCAAACCGCAACGGGTAGGAGCCGGTCTGATAGGTCTTGGCCGCGGCCAGTTCCGCGGGCGTGACACCACCTTCGGCCATGCGCCGCCATTCGGTGCGCACAACCTCGATGGCTTCGGCAACCTTGGCGTTGTCGGTGGAGAACTGGCCCATGAACGTCTCGCCCGCATCCATCGGCGCGAGGTAGCTGCCGATGCCATAGGTCAGCCCGCGTTTTTCGCGCACCTCGGTCATCAGCCGGGCGCTGAAGCGGCCGCCGCCGAGGATTTCATTCATCAGGAACGCGGCGAAGAAATCGGGATCGTCGCGTTTCATCCCCTCGTGGCCGAACACCACCACCGACTGAGGCACCGGAAATTCCCGCACCGACACACCGCCCGTCAGCCCGAAGGCGGCCCGCTCGGCCTGTGGCGCGCCCGTCTCAGGCAGGCCGGAAATCAGATCGTCGATCAGCCGCCCCAAGTCCTCGGGAGAGATGTCCCCCGCCGCTGCAACATAGACCCGATCCTGCGCGACGGCCGCGCGATGCGCCGCCAATAGGTCGTCACGGGTCAACGCGGCCACGCTTTCGGCAGTGCCGTCGCCGGAGGAACCATAGGGATGATCGCCCCAGGCCAGTGCGTCAAAGGCGCGCGCGGCAAGGTCTGACGGGTCCTTGTCGTTCGACGCGATGTTCGACAGGACCTGCCCGCGCACCCGCTCGATCGCGTCGGGGTCGAAGCGCGGCGCGGTCAGCGCCTGGCGCAGGAGATCCATCGCCTCCGCCCGGTTCTCGGTCAGGGCGCGTGCCGAGACGGACAGGCTGTCGCGGCCCACATCGAATTGCAGGCTGGCCGCCAGCGCATCGCGTGCCTCGGCAAAGCCTTGGGCATCCAGATCGCCGGTGCCCTCTTCCAAAAGCGCCGTCATCAGGTTGACGGCCCCGCGCTTGCCTGGCGCATCGAGGTTCGTGCCACCCCGGAACCTTAGCTCTAGGGCCACAAAGGGGATCGAACGGTCCTCGACCAACCAGGCCTTTATGCCGCCGGGCGAGGTGACTTCGACAATCGGCAGTTCGGCCCGCGCGGGCAGGGCCACCAGGACCAGAAACGCGACGGCGCGCAGCATCATGGACATCATCCCTGCTCCTCTTCACGGCTCAGCCAGCCGGTGACGGCGCGGCGGCGGTCCAGCACGTCGCGCGCCGCGGCCATAACATCCTCGGGCGTCACGGCCTGCAAGACCTGCGGCCAGGCCTCCACATCCGCCACCGTCAACCCGGTGGTGAGTGCGGTGCCATAGCGGCGCGCACGGGAGGACACGCTGTCGAGGCTGTAGATCTCGTTCGCGGTCATCTGTGTCTTGATGCGGGCAAAGGCAGCCGGGTCGGGGCCGTCCTTCAGGAATTGCGCCAGCACGCCGTCCATCGCGGCCTCCGCCTCGGCAAGGCTGATGCCCGGCACCGGCACCACGGCCACGCCAAAACTGCCCTGATCCAGCGCCTGCCCGTCATAGAAGGCGGTGGTGTAGACGGCCAGCTGCCGGTCGAACTGCAGCGCGCGGGCCAGCACCGAGGTGGTGCTGCTGCCGCCCAGAAGCTGTGCCAGATAGGTGAGCGCCGCGGCCTTGTCCTGCGCTTCGGCATCACGCTGCGGGGCCAGATAGGTGCGGATCACATAAGGCTGCGCCACGCGGGGGTCCGACATGATGACCCGCCGTTCGGCGATCTGCGGCGGCTCGGCAGGGCGGGCGCGGGGAGGCAGGTCGGCCGAGGGCGGGATCGGGCCGAAATGCTCGGTCGCCAGTGCGCGCACAGTCTCCGGCGTCACGTCGCCTGCCACCACAAGAACAGCGTTGTTGGGCGCGTAATGGCGGCGGTAGAAGGCAAAGGCATCCTCGCGGTTGAGTGCTTCGATCTCGTGCCGCCAGCCGATGATCGGCACACCGTACGGGTGGTTGAAATACTGCACCGCGCGCCGCTGTTCGCCAAACAGCGAGCCTGGATCGCTGTCGGTGCGCTGGCTGCGCTCTTCCAGCACCACCTGCCGCTCGGTCGCCACGTCCTCCTCGGTCATCTGGAGGTTGACCATCCGGTCGGCCTCCATCTTCAGCAGCAGCGGCAGGCGGTCGGCGGCGGCGCGCTGGTGATATGCGGTGTAATCCCAGCTGGTGAAGGCGTTGTCGTTGCCGCCCTGCGCCTCGACGGTGGCCGAGAATTCACCGGGGGCCAGCGTCTCGGTGCCCTTGAACATCAGATGTTCCAGGAAATGCGCAATGCCGGACTTGCCGGGCGGTTCATCCGCAGCGCCGACCTTATACCAGACCATATTGACGACGGCGGGGGCGCGGTGATCCTCGATCACCACGACCTGCATGCCGTTGTCCAGCATGAAATCCGTCACGCCCTGCGCGCTGACCGGCAAGGCCACCGCCGCAAAGACAAAAGCCAACCCCAGCCTGCGCAGCATCGCGTCCTCCCTGTTTTGCAGCAGACCTACGCGGTGCGCAGCTCTGGTCAAGCCTGCCTCATGCGGATGTGACGCAAAGGAGCTGTCCCGTTCTCTCTTTTGCGAAAATACCCATCCAGCTCCCGCCGCATCCCGGGCCGGTGCAGAACCGCGTCAGCGCGCGCCGGGCGGCGTGGCCGAGGGGGTGCGCGCGCCGGCCCGGCGCCAGCGGTCAAGCTCGGCATCCTGATCCAGCGCCTGGCCGCGATAGACGCGGTAATAGGCGTTCAGCCCGAACAGGCGTTCGAGGGGGCGCGCGGGGTTGCGGCGGCGGAACTCGCGGTCCTCGGCCTCCAGCACCTCGCGGATGTCCGCGGCGCGGCCATGGCGGCCCACATGGGCAGCAAGTCCCGCATCGGCACCCGCGCCCGCGCCGGGGCGACCGCCAAGGGCAGTGATCGCATCCTCGTTGGGTGTCGGGTCGGTGCGGTTGGTGCCACGCGGGGTGGGGTCGGGCAGGTCGGTCAGCGAGGCTGGCATCGCCAGCGGACGGGGCGGCACGATGGCGAATTCATCGGGGCCCTGACCGGATTGCCGCAGGTTCATCAGGCCGCGCGGCTCACCCTCGCGGCTGCCGCAGGCCGCCAGCACCAGCATCGCCACGCCTGCGACGCCCAAGCCGATCCGTCCTGCCCGCATTGCCCGCTCCTTGATCGTTCCGCCTTTATTAGCGCATCGTCCCGCCCGCGTCACGGGGTCTTTCGCCCGTCCGGCGTGGCGCGGCCGTCGCTGGCGAAGAGGACAAGGCCGATCGCGCCTGCAAAGATCGCGGCATCCGCGACGTTGAAGGCAAAGGGATTGTCGATGCCGCAGCAGGACATGTTCAGGAAATCCGCGACGGCCCCGTAGAGCACCCGGTCCACCACATTCCCCAGCGCACCGCCCACCAGCACCCCCGCCGCCACATGTGCCCGCATTCCCTGACCGCTGCGCCGCATCCACCACACGACCCAGCCGCAGATCGCCAGCGCCAACAGGATCAATCCCCAGCGCACGGCGCCCGCGTCATGCGCGAAGAGGCCGAAGTTCACACCCCGGTTCCAGGCCATGCGAAAGGTGAGGAACGGCGGCCAGACATCTATCACCAGCCTTTCGGCAAGGTTCATCTGCCAGACCACCGCCCATTTGCTGGCCTGGTCCAGCGCGAAGGTGACAACGGCGGCAAGGACGAGCGCGCGCATCGGATCAGTGCCGGAAATGCCGCTGTCCGCTGAACACCATGGCAAGTCCCGCAGCATCGGCGGCGGCTATCACCTCGTGGTCGCGCATCGAGCCACCGGGCTGGATCACCGCCGTTGCCCCTGCCTCGGCCGCGGCCATCACTCCGTCGGCAAAGGGAAAGAACGCATCCGAGGCGACGACCGCGCCCCTGGTGGGGGCTGCGTCCAGCCCCAGCGATTGCGCCATGTCCTCGGCCTTGCGCGCGGCGATGCGGGTGCTGTCCACCCGGCTCATCTGGCCTGCGCCTATGCCCACGGTGGCGCCGTCCCTCGCATAGACGATGGCGTTGGATTTCACGTGCTTGGCGACAGTGAAGGCGAACAGGAGGTCGGCGGTCTCGGCCTCGGTGGGCGCGCGGCGCGTCACCACGCGCAGGTCGGCGCGTGACAGGGCCGCGGCATCGCGGTCCTGCACGAGGAACCCGCCCGCCACCTGCCGGAAGGCAAGGCCGCCCGCGCGGGGGTCGGGCAAGCCCTCGGTGGTCAAAAGGCGCAGGTTCTTCTTGGCTGCGAACACCGCCCGCGCATCATCGGAGGCACCGGGGGCGATCACCACCTCGGTAAAGATCTCGGCGATCCGCTCGGCGGTTTCGGCGTCCAGCGGCGTGTTCAGCGCGACGATCCCGCCGAAGGCCGACACCCGGTCGCAGTCGAAGGCGCGCATGTAAGCCTCTGCCAGCGTGGCGGCGCGGGCCACGCCGCAGGGATTGGCGTGCTTCACGATCACGCAGGCGGGGCCATCGGCGGCGGCGAATTCCGCCACCAGTTCGAACGCCGCGTCGGTATCATTGATGTTGTTGTAGGACAGCTCCTTGCCCTGCCACTGGCGGGCGGTCGCCACCCCCGGCCGCGCCGAGCCGTCGGTGTAGAACGCCGCCGACTGGTGCGGGTTCTCGCCGTAGCGCAGGCCCTGCGCAAGCTGCCCGCCGAACACCCGCCGCCGGGGCGCGTCCTCGCCCAAGGCACCCGCCATCCAGCCCGACACCGCAGCGTCATAGGCTGCCGTGCGCCCATAGGCCGTCAGCGCCATGCGCTGGCGGAAGGCAAGGCCGGTGGCACCGGCCTGTCCCCGCATCTCGGCCAGCAGGGGGGCGTAATCCTCGGGGTCGGTGACGACCGTGACGAAGGCGTGGTTCTTGGCGGCCGCGCGGATCATCGCGGGGCCGCCGATGTCGATGTTCTCCACGCAATCGGCATATGTAGAGCCGCGCGCCACCGTCGCCTCGAACGGATAGAGGTTCACGATCAGCAGGTCGATCGGCCGGATGCCATGCGCGGCCATGGCCACCAGATGCTCGTCATCGTCGCGCAGGGCGAGCAATCCGCCATGCACCATCGGATGCAGCGTCTTGACCCGCCCGTCCATCATCTCGGGAAAGCCCGTCACCTCGGCCACGTCCATCACCGGCAGTTCGGCCATCCGCAGCGCCGCCGCCGTGCCGCCGGTTGAGATCAACTCCACCCCCTCCGCCACCAGAGAGCGCGCGAGGTCGATCAGCCCGGTCTTGTCACTGACCGAGATCAGCGCGCGGCCGACGGGAACGAGGTTGGGCATGGGCAAGCCTCCGGTCAGGGCGGGGTCAGAGCCGGAACGGCGTGTCGTCACGTTCCAGATCGCGGATGGCGAGGGGACTATCCTGTGCCTTGGCCAAGGTCCAGCCGATCAGCACCTCGGTCCCGTCGGTTTCTCCGGCAACGACGATCTGCCGCGCGGGGCGGGGGTGCAGGCGGCCGCGTTCCAGATAGACCGAGGGTTCAAGGGCGAGGCCGCGCGGATCGGCGGGGCGGAACACCCAGACCTCGCCGCTCTTCAGGGCGATGGACACGGCGGTATCACCGAGGTCGAGCGAGGCATCGGCATCGGGATGCAGGTGGAACCGCAGGGCGAAGCGCAGCGGCCCCGCACCCTTGCGACGCAGGACGGCGGCCAGCGCCTCGCGTTCCGTCGCGGTCTTTGGCCCCAGTGCATCCTGCCCTGAAAGCCGCCGCCCGTCGCGCGAAAGCCAGAGGTTGCGCGCATGTGTCAGGCCATGCGTGCGCGACCAGCCGTCATGCGCAAGAAAAAGGCCATGACCGTCCGGCCCCTCGCCGGGGCGCGCCAGCACCACATGCGCCCGTTCGGCCAGCGCATCGCCAAGACCCTTGCCAAAGCGCGACGAGGAATATCCCTCCAGCGCAAGCGTCGAATGGCTGGCGGTCGCCCGCCCGGCGCGCCGCCAGTCGCCGCCAAAACCGGTGCCCGACCCGCAGGACACGATCACCGGGCGGCGCCCCGAGGTCAGCTCGAACGCCAGGGTCGAGGCATGGCCCGAGGTTCCCGCCGCCCCGCCCGGCGGGTCGGCGGCATCCACGATGACCGAAGTGCGCCCCCCAGACATGCGCAAAAACCCCATCGCGGGGCCAGGACCAGCCTGCCCCTTCACGCCCGAGGCTGCGAGGGCCGCATCCAGCCGCCCTTCGGCCCCCCGCCCCCCGCCGTGGAACCGCGCGAGCGATCCGTCAGCGTGGCGCAGGGTGCGCAGGCAGGGAGCGATGCGCAGCATCGCCTGGCCATGGGCGGCGGGTAGCACGCGCCCCGCCTCGGTCAGCGCCTGCGCGGCCCAGGTCAGGAGCGTGAGCACCTCCAGCAGGTCCTCGGGGTTGCGCGAGGGGATGCCGCCCTGCGCGTCGATGACATTGGCGCAATCCTCGGCCAGCGCTGCCAGCGCTGCCCCTACCTGTGCCTGCGTGCCGGTCAGGGCGAGGGCCGCATAGATCAGGCCGGTCAGCGCCTCAAAGCGCGGCAGGCCGGGTGCGGCGGCGTGCCAGCGGCGGTCCAGAAAGGCCACCTGCGCGGACAGGACGGCAAAGAACGTCGCCGCCTGCGCCTTGTCGCGCCCGTTCAGAAGAAAGATCGCGTGGTTGATCAGCCGGATCAGCCGCCGTCCCGTTAGGTCGGGCACCCAGCCGGGGCCGCGCCCGCGTCCGTAGCGCGCGATCCAGTCCCAGACCCAGTCCTGCGCCCTTGCCCTTGCGCCCGCATCGCCGAGGGCCGCCAGATCGTCCAGCCAGGTAAAGCCATGCGCCTCGGCCATAAAGGCGGGGTCGGGGGGGGCCACGGACCACAGCGTCTTGCCCGGCGCCTCGATCAGCCGACCGGCCATCAGGAAATGCCCCGACACCAGATGCCGCCCGCGCGCCTGCATCCCGATCGAGCGTGGCTCGGGCTGCGAGACAAAGCCGGTCGCGGGTTTTACCCGGGCGGCCGCACGCGCCGCGCGGCCGTTGGCCCGTGTCTCGGCCCAGGCAGCCAATCGCTCTGCCAGCCCGCCCGTTGCCATGCGCCCTACACCCCCAGCCTGCATCGCACCCGGTTGCCCCAGGTCGCGCGCACCACCCTATCGGCGCGTCGTGTCGATGTCATGGCAACGTTGCGGGGGGCAGCGTTTCAGGGGGTAGGTCTGCCCCCGTCAGCCGCAGCCGCACCATGAAGAAGCCGTCGATCCCGCCCCGGTCGGCCCAGTGGTCAGGCCGCAGTCGCAGCGCGCCCTCGGGCGTGATCCAGCGCGGATCCGCCCCCGGCAGGTCCGCGCGCTCCACCACCAGCCCCGGATGGCGGGCAAGGGCCGCGGCAAGCTGCGCCTCGCCTTCGTCGGGCAACAGCGAGCAGGTGCAATAAACCAGCCGCCCGCCGGGTTCCAGCATCCCCAGCGCCCGGTCGATCAGCGCCGATTGCAGCGCCACCAGCGCGGGCAGGTCCGTGCCGTCCTTGACGAAGGGCAGGTCGGGGTGGCGGCGGATCGTGCCGGTGGCCGAACAGGGCGCATCCAGCAGCACCGCCGCCACCGGTTCGGGGGGCATCCAGTGCAGCACATCGGCGGCCACGATCCCAGCCGTCAGCCCGGTGCGCGCCAGATTGTCGCGCAGGCGCTGCAGGCGGGGGCCGGAGATGTCCACCGCCGTGACATCGGCGCCCATGGCGGCCAGTTGCATCGTCTTGCCGCCGGGCGCGGCGCAGAGGTCCAGCACCGTCTCGCCGGGCTGCGGCGCCAGTAGACGCGCGGCCAGCGCCGCGCCCGCATCCTGCACCCAGAATGCGCCCTCGGCATAACCCGGCAGGGCGCTGACCTGTCCGGCGCCGTGCAAGCGCAGGCTGCCGGTGGGCAGGGCCTCGGCCCCCGGTAGGACAAGCGCGGCGCCGGGCCGGGGGGTCAGGTCCAGCGGCGGCACGCCCGCCTGCACAGCCTCCATCGCCTCGACCGCCGGCCGCCCCCAGGCCGCGACCAGCGGGCGGCGCAGCCATGGCGGCAGTTTCTGCGGCCCGCCCAGTTGCACGGGTTGCGCCGCCACCTGCCGCAGCACCGCGTTCACCAGCCCGGCGAAGGCCCCCGTGCGCCGCCCGTGCCGCATCGCATCGACCAGCGCATTGACCACGCCATGCGCCGCCGCCCCCTCGGCCAGTTCCACCACCCCCAGCCGCAGCGCGTTGCGCGCGCTGCGCGGCGGGGACTGCCGCAGATAGGGGGCCAGCACCGCATCCGCCGCCGCCAGATGCCGCAGGACCGAGGTCGCGAGCCGCTGCGCCCGCGCGCGGTCCGCCGGGGCCAGCCCTGCCAGCGGGCCCGGTCCGGCCTCAGCCACCTCGGCCAGCATCCGGCGCTCGCCCAGGACCGCATCCAGCAACCCCACCGTGGCCACCCGCGCCGCCGTGCCCCCTGCCATCATCGCCTGCACCTTGCTTGAGTATGCTCCCCTGCTGCGTATATCAGTGGCAAGTCTGGAACAAGGAACCGCCCATGTCCGAAACATCTGCGTCCGATCTGCCCCCCGCAGCCCAGCGGGCCCTTGCCGAAGCCGAGGCGCGCCGGGCGGCGGCGGCCAAGCTGGACCTGCCGCCAGAGCTTGGCGGCCGCAATGGACCAGAGCCTGTTCGCTATGGTGACTGGGAAAAGAAGGGCATCGCCATCGACTTTTGACGTGCCGAAGGCCAGCGCGGGGGGCGGGCAAGAATTCCTGCGCGGCGGCTTGTGATACCCCGGGCACCGGCCTACATGCCGACCATGAGAATGGCACTTCCCTTCATGCCCAAGCCGACATTCGTGCCGGTAATCCGCCTCAGCGGCACCATTGCCGCTGGTCGTGGCGGCCTTGGTGGCACGCCGCTTTCGGACGCGGGTCTTGCCCCGCTGATCGAACGCGCGTTCTACCGTGGCCGCGCTGCCGCCGTCGCGCTGATCGTCAATTCGCCGGGCGGATCGCCTGTGCAATCCAGCCTGATCGGGGCCCGCATCCAGCGTCTTGCGGATGAGCACAAGACGCCGGTGCATTGCTTTGTCGAGGATGTTGCCGCCTCAGGCGGCTATTGGCTGGCCTGTGCGGGCGATGACATCTGGGTTGACGACTGTTCGATTGTCGGCTCCATCGGCGTGATCTTTGCAAGCTTCGGCTTTCCCGAACTGATGAAACGGCAGGGGATCGAGCGGCGCGTGGTTACCGCCGGGCGGTCGAAATCATTGGCCGATCCGTTCCTGCCCGAAAAGCCCGAGGATGTGGAGCGGCTGCGTGCGCTGCAGGCGCCGATCCATCAGGCCTTCATCGAGCATGTGAAGGCGCGGCGCGGGGCGCGGCTGGATGCGGGTGCGGATTTGTTCAACGCCGATGTCTGGGTGGGCCAGGATGCGGTCAAGGTGGGTCTGGCGGATGGCGTGGCCCATGTGGTGCCGAAGCTGAAGGCACTTTACGGCGACAAGGTGCGGCTGGTGCCGATGGGCCAGCGCCGCAGCCTTTTGCAGCGGCTTGGCGGCGCGTCGCTGGGGGCCGACGTGGGTATGGGGTTGACCCGCGCGGCGCTGACCGAGGTCGAGGACCGCGCCGCCTGGGCGCGGTTCGGGCTGTGACGCGGTGATCCAGGCAGTCGCCCTCTTCCTGATCGGCATGGCGGTGCTGTCGATCTATGCGCGGTTCCGCCGCCCGCCCGCGAAGAAACCCCCTTCCAAGCTTGCCGCGCCCGCGCTTTGCGCGCAGTGCGGGCGACTGACCGTTGCAAACCGGCCCTGCGTCTGCCAAGGCGGCAAAGGTTCTGGCAAGGGATAATCCCGAATGGTGGCTGATCTTCTGTGGGTCCTTCTGGGCCTAGTCTTGCTGGTGTTCGCTGGCGACGCGCTGGTGAAGGGGGCCGTAAACCTGGCGTTGCGGATGGGCATTCCGGCGCTGCTGGTGGGTTTGACGATTGTGGCCTTTGGCACCTCGGCACCTGAACTGCTGGTCTCTGTCCAGGCGGTGCTGAAGGACCAGGACGGAATCGCCCTGGGAAACGTGGTCGGATCGAACGTGGCCAACATCCTGCTGGTGCTGGGGGTTCCTGCGCTGATCTCGACCATCCACACCAGCCAGCATGACACCCGCCGCAGCTATGTCACCATGCTGGCGGCCACGATGCTGTTCATCGGGTTGGCGATGACCGGAACGCTGACGCGCATCCATGCGGCGATCCTGCTGGCGGGCCTTGGGCTGATGCTGTGGGACAGCTACCGCCAAGGGCAGGCGCACCGCGCCGCCGACACTGGCGAAGATGAGCTGGAGGGGGCCGACCCCGCCATGCCGGGCTGGAAGATCACCGCCTTTCTGGTGGGTGGCCTGATCGGTCTGCCCATCGGGGCGGACCTTCTGGTCGATGCCTCGGTCAACATCGCGCGCACCTTCGGGATCAGCGAGACCATCATCGGGCTGACGCTGGTGGCCATCGGCACCTCGCTGCCGGAGCTGGCCACCAGCGTGATGGCCGCGTTCCGGGGCAAGGCGGATGTGGCGATCGGCAATGTGATCGGGTCGAATATCTTCAACCTTCTGGGTATCATGGGGGTGGCCGGGATGGTCGGGCATCTGACGATCCCGCCGGAATTGCTTCGGTTGGATCTGTGGGTGATGCTGGGCGTGTCGATCTTGTTGGCCCCGTTCATCCTGATGGGTCGCGACATCACGCGCGGCGTCGGCGTCGGGTTGACGACGATCTATGCGGCCTATCTCTGGGTGCTCGTCGGCTAGGGAGGACATCATGCAGGGCAGGGCGCTTGTCACGGGCGGAGCGCAGCGGCTGGGCCGCGCCATGGCGACCTATCTGGCCGGTCGCGGGTTCGATGTGGCGGTGCATTACGCAAGCTCGTCGGAAGCCGCCGATTCGTTGGTGTCGGAAATTGCTGCCATGGGTCGGCATGCTGTGGCGTTGCAGGCCGATCTCCTCGACGAACAGGCCACGGCGGGGCTGGTGGCCCGCGCGGCCGAGGGGCTGGGGGGGGCGCTGACCTGCCTGATCAACAACGCTTCGATCTTCGAGCATGACACGCTGGCCAGCGCTACTGCCGAGAGTTGGCACCGCCATATCGGATCGAACCTGCGCGCGCCCTTCGTGCTGACGCAGGCCTTTGCGGCGCAGGCGCCGGGCGCGGTGACCGATGCGGGCGGTGAGCCGGTGGCGACCGGGCTGGTCATCAACATGATCGACCAGCGCGTGCTGAAGCCCACGCCCGAATTCATGACCTACACCATCGCCAAGATGGCGTTGTGGGCCTTTACCCGCACGGCGGCGCAGGGTCTTGCGCCGGGCATCCGCGTCAACGCCATCGGACCGGGGCCGACGCTGCGCGGCGCGCGCCAGTCGGCCGAGCATTTCGCCCGCCAACGCGCGGCGACGGTGCTGGAGCGCGGCGCTGATGCCGCCGACATCTGTGCGGCACTGGGCTATTTTCTGAATGCCCGCGCCGTGACGGGGCAGCTTTTGTGCATCGACGGCGGACAGCATCTTGCCTGGGCGACCCCGGATGTGCTGGGGATTGAGTGACGCTTCGCCGACCATCGTGCGCGAGTTGTCCACTTTTCGCATCTTGGTCACGACCGCGTTACAAATGTGTGGGTTTTCAGATATTTGTGTGGCCGGTCAATATTCTTTCTATGAAAATCAATGCGTTACTTTTTTGCCCAAAAAACAGGCAAGCCAACGAAGCAGGCCGAATACAAGGAGAATTCGCCCTGATGAGAAGTTTGCCAACAGAGTTATCCACAGGAATGGTGGACACCTTCGCGCTTGCCTCAGGCATCGGAACATTGCAGCGAAGAAGAATCATCGTTCGTGAATCGGGGTGCGCGGGATGACGGATTTCGAGGAGGCCGCGCCATCCGCGGATGCCCCCACGGGCCATGCGCTGATCCAGTCATATCTGCGCAGCCTCGATGGCTCGCCCGGTGTCTATCGGATGCTGAATGCGGCGTCCGAGGTGCTGTATGTCGGCAAGGCGCGCAACCTCAAGGCGCGGGTGTCGAACTATGCGCGCGTCTCGGGCCATTCGGGGCGCATCGCGCGGATGATCCGCGAAACTGCCAGCATGATGTTCCTGACCACGCGCACCGAGACCGAGGCGCTGCTGCTGGAGCAGAACCTGATCAAGCAGCTGAAGCCGCGCTACAACGTGCTCTTGCGCGATGACAAGTCGTTCCCGAACATCCTGATCGCAGGCGAACATCCCTTTCCGCAGATCAAGAAGCATCGCGGCAAGCGGTCGGAAAAGGGGCATTACTTCGGCCCCTTCGCATCGGCGGGGGCGGTGAACCGCACGCTGAACCAGCTGCAAAAGGTGTTCCTGTTGCGCACCTGCACGGATGCGACCTTTGCCAGCCGCACAAGGCCCTGCCTTCTGCATCAGATCAAGCGCTGCGCCGCCCCCTGCACGGGCCGCATCGACGAGCCGGGCTATGCAGCGCTGGTGTCGGATGCGCGGCGGTTTCTGGAGGGCAAGACCACATCGGTGCAATCCGACCTTGCCGCCGAGATGCAGACCGCCGCCGAGGCCATGGAATTCGAGCGAGCCGCCGCCCTGCGCGACCGCATCCGCGCGCTGACGCAGGTGCAGCAGGTGCAGGGGATCAACCCGCGCGGGGTGTCCGAGGCGGATGTGGTGGCGCTGCACCTCGATGGCGGGCAGGCCTGCGTGCAGGTGTTCTTCATCCGCGCAAACCAAAGCTGGGGCAACCGCGATTTCTATCCCCGCACCGGCTCGGGGGCGGAGGAGCCGGAGATCCTGCAGGCCTTCCTCGCGCAGTTCTACGACGACAAGGAACCGCCCAGGCTGATCCTGTTGTCCCACCCGGTCGAGGACCCCGACCTGATGGGCGAGATCCTGACCGACCGCGCGGGGCGCAAGGTGGAGCTTGCCGTGCCGCAGCGGGGCGAGAAGGCCGAGCTGGTGGAAAACGCCGCGCGCAATGCCCGCGAGAGCCTGGCGCGCCGGATGGCCGAAAGCGCCACGCAGAACAAACTGCTGGCCGGGCTGGCCGAGGCGCTGGATCTGGACGCCCCGCCCCGGCGGATCGAGGTCTATGACAACAGCCACATCCAGGGGTCGGATGCCGTGGGCGGCATGATCGTGGCGGGGGCGGACGGGTTTCTGAAAAGCCAGTATCGCAAGTTCAACATCAAGGGAGCGGCAGGCAAGGCGGGCGACGATTTCGGCATGATGAAAGAGGTGCTGACCCGCCGCTTCGAGCGCCTGCTGAAGGAGGATCCCGAGCGCAAGTCGGACGCATGGCCCGACCTTCTGCTGATCGACGGCGGGGCCGGGCAGATCAGCGCCACGGCCGAGATCATGGCCGAATTGGGGGTGGATGACATTCCCTTCGTGGGCGTCGCCAAGGGCATCGACCGCGATGCGGGGAAAGAGGAATTCCATCGCCCGGGCGAGCCGCCCTTTGCCCTGCCGCACCAGTCGCCGGTCCTCTATTTCATCCAGCGCCTGCGGGACGAGGCGCACCGCTGGGCCATCGGCGCGCATCGCGCCAAACGGGCAAAGGCGGTCAGCGCCACCCCTCTGGACGACATTCCCGGCATCGGGGCCGCGCGGAAAAAGGCGCTGCTGGCGCATTTCGGGTCGGCCAAGGCGGTGGCGCGGGCGGGGCTGGAGGATCTGGCGGCGGTGGACGGGATCAGCGCCGCGATGGCGCGCAAGGTGCACGATTACTTTCATGAGCGTGGGTAGTGGGCCCGCGCCCCCGTTTACCCCCCGGCTGACATGGCCCGCGTCAGGGCCGCCCTCCCCGTCATCGTCGCCGCGTAGTCCTGCAAGCGTGGTTCTGTCACCGGAAACTTCGCGCCCTGCGCCCATTGCAGGCAATGCGCGCAGATGATGTCGGGCAGGGTGATCGCCTCGCCCATCAGGAACGGCCCAGACCCCATACGCGCCACGAGGGCGGCCTGCGAGCGGACAAATTCCCATTTCAGGCTGTCCTTCACCGCAGGTACGCGATGCTCCTGCGGCAGGATGAAGCTGTGGCGGGCGGCCATCCACAGCACGGCATCGAATTCGTCCAGCAGGAACTGGGTCAGGCTGTCCTGCCGGGCGCGGTCAAGGCTGCCCGCCGGATGGGTCAGGCCGCCGTGGCGGTCGGCGAGATAGGTCAGGATCGCGGTGGAATCGGTGATGGCCTCCCCGTCCACCAGCAGGACAGGCACCTTGCCCGAGGGGTTCACCGCCACCACGCTGTCGCTGCGGGGCATGGCGTTCAGGAGTTCATAGGGCTGGCCCAGCTCCTCCAGCATCCACAGCACGCGCAGGGTGCGGCTGCGGATGTTTCCGATCACCTGATAGGCCATGTCCGCTCTCCTATGTCCGCTCCAGCGCGATGGCCGTGCCCTCGCCGCCGCCGATGCAGATGGCGGCCACCCCGCGCCGCACACCCCGCGCCTCCATCGCATGCAAAAGCGTCACGATGATCCGCGCGCCCGAGGCGCCGATAGGATGGCCAAGCGCGCAGGCCCCGCCGTTCACGTTCACGCGGTCATGCGGCACGCCGGTTTCCGCCATGAAGGCCATCGGCACCACGGCAAATGCCTCGTTCACCTCCCACAGGTCCACATCCTCGATCCGCCAGCCAAGCCGGGACAACAGCTTGCGGGCCGCAGGCACCGGGGCGGTGGGGAAATCGGCGGGGGCCTGTGCGTGGCTCGCGTGGCCGCGCAGGAATGCCCTCGCCCCCTGCGCCGCCGCCCCCGAGGCCAGCACCAGCGCCGCCGCCCCGTCCGAGATGCTGGAGGAATTGGCCGCCGTCACCGTGCCACCCGCGCGGAAGGCGGGTTTGAGGGTGGGGATCTTCTCGGGCCGGGCCAGGCCGGGCTGTTCGTCGATGTCCACTGTGACAGTGCCCTTGCGGCCCGTCACCGCCACCGGCGCGATCTCAGCCCCGAATGCACCCGCGGCCTGCGCCGCCAGCGCGCGGGTCAGCGAGGCCAGCGCATAGTCATCCTGTGCCGCGCGCGAGAACTGGAAGGCTTGCGCGCAATCCTCGGCAAAGCTCCCCATCAGGCGGCCCTTGTCATAGGCATCCTCCAGCCCGTCCAGAAACATGTGGTCCTGCGCAAGGCCATGCCCCAGCCGCGCCCCGCCCCGCATCGCGGGCAAGAGGTAGGGCGCGTTCGACATGCTCTCCATCCCGCCTGCCACGATGATGTCGGCCCGGCCCAGCGCCAGCGCATCCATCGCAAGCATCGCGGCCTTCATCCCCGAGCCGCACATCTTGTTCAGCGTGGTGGCGGGCACGTCCTGCCCCAGGCCCGCGGCAAAGCCCGCCTGTCGCGCCGGGGCCTGGCCCTGGCCCGCGGGCAGCACGCAGCCCATGAGCAGTTCTTCCACCCGGTCCGGTGCGATTTCTGCCCCCGCCAGCGCCGCCCGGATCGCGGCTCCGCCCAGATCGGCGGCAGAAACCGGGGCAAAAACGCCCTTCAGCCCGCCCATCGCCGTGCGGGCCGCCCCGATGATCGCCACATCGCGCATGAAGGCCCCCTTGTCGTCGCCTGCCGGAGTCGCCGCTTACTGAATGCTAACCTATGCGCCCTAGCCTGCAACGCGGAAGTGCCGCGAAACGTGCCGCAGGAAAGGGCCCGCCGATGCAGATCAGGACCGATATGTCAGGCGACATGCTGGTTGTCACCCCGCTGGAAGATCGCATCGACGCCGCGGGTGCCATCCAGTTCAAGGAACGTATGCGCGAGGCCGTGGCCCAACCCAGCGCCCGCGTGGTGCTGGACCTGTCGCAGGTGACGTTCCTGGACAGTTCAGGCCTGGGTGCGGTGGTGGCGGTGATGAAACTCCTTGGCCCTGACCGCAAGCTGGAACTGGCGGGCCTGACCCCCGGCGTGGACAAGGTGTTCCGCCTGACCCGGATGGACAGCATCTTTGCCATCCATGCCACAGTGCCCCATGGCCTGCGCGATGCCGGCTGACCCTGATCCCGTCGCGCTGACGCTGGTGATCCCGGGCGAGGCGCTGGCGGTGCGGGCGGCACTGCGGGCGCTGTTCGAGACCTTGCCGCTGAAGGCACTGCCCGAGGCGACGCGCGGCACCGCGCAGGTTGTGCTGGCCGAGGCGCTGAACAACGTGGTCGAACATGCCTATGCCGAAAAGCACGGCGATATCGAGATCACGCTCGAGGCGGCACCGGGCGGCCTTGCCTGCCTGATTGTCGATCACGGCTGCCCGATGCCCGCCGGATCGCTGCCCGGGGCGTCGCCGCCCGCCGCCGATCCGATGGACCCGCCCGAGGGCGGGTTTGGCTGGTATCTGATTCGCAGCCTCAGCGAGGATCTGCGCTATTCCCGGGACGGGAACTGCAACCATCTGTCGTTCCGGCTGTCGGCGGGCTGATCCCGGCAACGGTTGCGCGGCGGGTTGTGGGATCGTCGCCGAACGGGAAACGATGCCGCGGAACTGCCGCAATCCAGCCACGGCGCGGCCCCCGCCACGAAGGACAACAAATGGGTAGCTGCATAAAGCTTCCCTCGGCGTCGCGGATCAATGCCCCCACCCAGTCCGCGGCGCCGAGGCCCTTCCCCGCTTGGCTTCCCTGCGCGCCACCCCTAGGCTGCACGGCAACAAGGGGAGCAGTCCATGCGCGATTTCCAGAGACCGGGCCGATCCGCCGTCTATGCCAACAACGGGATGGTGGCGACCTCGCATCCGCTGGCGGCGGGGGCGGCGCTCGACATCCTGAAGGCGGGCGGGAACGCGGTCGATGCGGCCATCGCGGGCGCGGTCCTCCTTGGGTTCTGCGAGCCGCAGATGACCGGACTGGGCGGTGATTGCTTTGTCCTGCTGCAGCCCGCGGGGTCGGACGCCATGATCGCGCTGAACGGCTCGGGGCGGTCGCCTGCGGGCCTTTCGGCCCAAGCGATGCGCGACCGCGGGCTGACGGCTGTGCCGGTGCAGGGGATCGAGGCGGTGACGGTGCCGGGCGCGGTCGATGCCTTTTGCCGGCTGTCGGCGGATCACGGGCGGCTTGGCCTTGACCGCGTGCTCGACCCCGCGATCCGCTATGCCGAAGAAGGCATCCCCGTTGCCCCCCGCGTCGCCCACGACTGGGCCGAGGCCGAGGCCACCCTGAAAGGCAAGGCGCGCGACACCCTGCTGATCAACGGTCGTGCGCCGAAGCTGGGAGAGGCGTTCCGCGCGCCCGGCCAGGCCGAGGCCCTGCGCCGCATCGCCCGCGACGGCCGCGCGGGCTTCTACACCGGCGAGGTGGCCGAGGACATGGTGGCCTCGCTGCGCGCCCTGGGCGGAACCCACACTCTGGCGGATTTCGCGGCCACCGCCTGCACATACACCGATCCCGTCGCAGGAACCTACAAGGGGGGCGAACTGCTGGAGCATCCCCCGAACGGCCAGGGCGCCACCGCCATCCTGATGCTGAACATCCTGTCGCAGTTCGACATCGCAGCCCTTGACCCCTTCGGCGCCGACCGCGCGCATCTTGAGGCCGAGGCCGCGAAACTCGCCTATGACGCGCGCGACCGCCTGATTGCCGACCCCGACCACACCACGAGGCTCGCGCATATGCTGGCCCCCGAGACGGCCGCCCGCCTCGCCGCCCTGATAGACCCGGCCCGCGCCATGCCTGCTGCCGCCCCGCTGACCGAGGCCATCCATCGCGACACCATCTACATCACCGTGGTGGATAGCGACCGCATGGCGGTCTCGCTGATCTATTCCGTATACTGGTCTTTCGGGTCGGGCTTCGCCTCGGACCGCTTCGGGATCAACTTCCAGAATCGCGGTGCCGGTTTCACCCTTACCCCCGGCCACCCGAACGAGGCGGCAGGCGCCAAGCGGCCGATGCACACGATCATTCCCGCCATGCTGCGCCACGACGGCATCACCATGCCCTTCGGCGTGATGGGGGGCGGCTATCAGCCCTGCGGCCATGCGCGGGTGGTGTCGAACCTGATCGACTTCGGCATGGACCCCCAGTCCGCCCTCGACGCCCCACGCAGCTTTGCCGCCCCGCACGGCATGGAGGTTGAACGCGGCTATGCCCCCGACGTGGCGGACCGGCTGACCGAAATGGGCCACAAGGTGGTCGAACCCGCGGTGCCCCTCGGCGGCGCGCAGGCCATCCTGATCCACCCGACAGGCACGCTCGAAGGCGCCTCCGACCCGCGCAAGGACGGCTGCGCCCTGGGCTACTGACCCTTTCCTGATGGTGAAAATATCCCGGGGGGAGGGCCCGCAGGCTCCGGGGGGCAGCGCCCCCCTGCCACGGCTCAGTTCAACTGGAACTGCAAGGGATAGCGCCCCTCGGTAAACTCGCCGAAAAGGTCGGGCAGGTCGGGGTGGTCCACCGGCTCGCCCGTCTCGTCGGGCACGAGGTTTTGCTCCGACACATAGGCGACGTAATAGGATTGGTCGTTCTCGGCCAGGAGGTGGTAGAACGGCTGGTTCTTCGAGGGGCGGCTGTCCTCGGGGATGTTCTCGTACCAGTCCTCGGTGTTCGAAAACATCGCATCCACGTCGAACACCACGCCGCGGAACGGGTGCTTGCGATGGCGCAAGACCTGTCCCAGATGATATTTGGCTCTGGTCTTGAGCATCCGATTGCGTCCCCCGGTTTCGGTTAGTAATCCCGCGGGGCGGCGCCTGTCCACCGGGTGCGGCGAGGATTTGCGGAAAATCGGGGAAACAATCTGTGGACCTCATCCTGACAGTGGCGGGGATCACGGCGCCCGTGGGCCTCCTTGCGCTGACCGGTTTCCTGTGGGTGCGGGCGGGTTTCGAATACCGGATGGAGTTCGTGACCCGGTTGGCGATGACGCTGGCGGTGCCCTGCCTGATCTTCACCGCGCTGATGAAAACCCGCGTTGATCCGGCGGCGCTTGCGCAGGTGGCGCTGGCGGCGGCGGCGGCCTATGGCGGGCTGACGCTGGTGTTCTGGGGGCTGGTGATGGTGCTCCGGCTGGACCGGCGCACTTATCTGGGCCCACTGATCTTTGGCAATACCGGCAACCTTGGCCTGCCGATCGCGCTTTTTGCCTTTGGTGAACAGGGGCTTGGCCTGGCCATCGTGGTCTTTGCGGTGATGGCTGTCTGGAGTTTTACCTTCGGCGTCTGGCTGGTGTCGCCCGGCGGCTCGCCGCTGAAGGTGCTGAAGGAGCCCGTGGTGGGCGCCACGCTTCTGGGCGCGCTGTTCCTGTGGCAGGGCTGGCAGACGCCTGACTGGATGACCCGGTCGCTGGACCTTGTGGGGCAGATGGCGATCCCCTTGATGCTGCTGACGCTGGGGGTGGCGGTGGCGCGCCTCGCGCCCGGCAGCCTCGGGCGGGCGGTCTGGCTGTCACTCTTGCGGGTGGTCGTTTGCGTGGCGGGGGCCTGGGCAGCGGGGTGGGCATTTGGCCTCGACCCCGTGGCGGCGGCGGTGCTGGTGGTGCAGGTTTCGACCCCGGTGGCCGTCACCTCCTACATGCTGGCCGCGAAATATGGCGCGGATGCCGAGGCGGTGGCGGGTCTGGTGATCGTGTCCACGCTGATGGCGGTGGCGACCCTTCCTCTCACTCTCGCATTTCTGATCTGAGGACCAGCCTGCGGGATTCCCCTCGCTACGCATTTGCCGTATGGTTGTGGTAAAATAATAATGTGGCGTGAGGCAGATGAGCAGAATCTACGGTGCCATGGCGCTATGTCTTGTGCTGGCCGCCTGTGGCGGGGGCGGAAATTTCTCGGCCCCACGCGATCTGGAGAATGCCTGCGCCATCGTGGCCGAGCGTCCGGCCTATTTCAGCGCGATGCGCGCGACCGAGCGGAAGTGGGGCGTGCCGGTGGCGGTGCAGATGGCCACGATCCACCAGGAGTCAAAGTTCATCGGCGATGCCAAGACCCCGCATCAATTCGCGCTGGGGATCATCCCGATGGGGCGTCAATCCTCGGCCTTCGGTTACAGCCAGGCGCTGGACGGGACCTGGGAGGAGTATCAGCGCGACCAGGGCCGATCGGGCGCACGGCGGGACCGCATCACGGATGCCACCGATTTCATGGGCTGGTACATGGATCTCAGCCAGCGCAACCTGGGCATCTCGAAGGCGGATGCGCGCAACCAGTATCTGGCCTATCACGAAGGGCGCAACGGCTATGCGCGGCGCAGCTTTGAGGCCAAGCCGTGGCTGGTGACCGTGGCGGGCCGGGTGCAGGCGCGGGCCGAACGGTATGGCGCGCAGTTGCAGTCCTGCGGGCGCGCCTGAGCGGCCTCGCTAGCGCCCCGAGCGGCGGTCGGTTTCCAGGCCTACGTTGAACAGGACCGACGAATAGCGCCCGCCCTTCTTCATTTCCCCAAGGATAACAGTGGTTTCGCCGTTGTCCGACCGGATGATCCACTGCCGCAGCTCGGTCGGGTTGGCGGTGAACACCAGCTCGATGGAGCCGTAATCGGGGTTGTCCGGGTCCTGCGCGCGCACGCGGGTCGTGCCCTGCACCTCGCGGTGGCCGACCACCATGCGGGCCCGGCCCAGGTCCACGTTCTGCGCAAGGATCAGGTTCAGCGGCGTGCGGCTGAGCGGGTAGCTTTCGGGCGGGCCGTCCGATTTGGCATCAAAGATCGCCACCTCGCCCCCGCCCGCCATCACCAGCGTGCGGTCCGGCGGGGCATATTCGAACCGCGCCCGGCCGGGGCGATGGATGAACAGCCGACCGCTAGAGATGGTACCGTCGCCGTTGATCTGCGTGAAATCCGCCTCGGCTGTGGTCAGCGCGTTCAGGTAGCGCGAGAGGTCCGCCAGCGGGATGGGGGCTGCCTGGGCCGTCCGCGGCAGCAGGGCCAGCACGGGGAGGCTGAGGAGGAGGGTTCTGCGATCCATGCGCATGATATATGCGCGGGCGCAGGCGTTTGCATCCCCCCAAACCCGCGTCGGGGGTCACTTCCCGGCGATGGGGCGGAAACATGCGTCCCGCATCCGTCCCGCGGGCGTCGGGTTTGCGTCGGTTTTCCGTCCCGACAGGGCGCGCGCGGGGTTAACGCGGCCTTTACGGGGCAGGGGCAGGCTTGCCCCCACACGCCATGCCCCGGAGACGCAGATGCCCCGCCCCCCCGCCCCCAAGCCCGCCGCCCATTACCACTATCTGGCCGAGACCCTGCGCGATCTGGAGGGCGCGCTGCGGCACGGGCTGGCGGGGTCCGCGTTCGTGCCGGAGGAGTGGGAGGCCGTGGCGCAGGGTGTGCCGGAGCCGGGCAAGGAGAAACTGACGCTGCGGGTGGATGCCGATGTGATCCGGTTCTTCCGGCTGATGGGGCGGGGGTATCTGACGCAGATGAACGCGGTCCTGCGCGCCTTCATGCACGCGCGGCTGGCGGGGGTGGTGCGGGGCCCGGAGGCGGTGGACTATGCGCCCACACCGATGGAGCGGTATGTGATCGAGGGCCGGTCGGTCATCGAGGCGATGGCCCGGCGCAACATGGTGGCCGCGCGGGGCGGCGAGACGGGGGCGGCCGACCTTGTGATTGCAAGGCGTCTGGCGGCGCTGGAGGAACTGGCGGACGAGGCCGGGGTGCCGGAGGAGGATCGGATGCGGGGGTGAGGATTGACGTGAGGGGTTTAGGTGCGCATGATCCTTGCGCATCTGTTGTGGGGTCGTGATGTCGCAAACCGTCCGAAAGCCTGTGAACCTCTCCTTTGATCCAGCACTGGTGGCCGAGGCGCGCGATCTGGGCGTGAACGTCAGCCGCGCCGCGGAGGCGGGGTTGCGCGCGGCGGTGGCTGTAGCGCGGGCGGAGGCCTGGCGGGCCGACAATGCCGACGCGGTGGCGAGTTCGAATGCATGGGTGGCCGAGAAGGGGTTGCCGCTGGCCCGGCACCGCCTGTTCTGATGGCGCGGTATGATCTGTATGCTGCCCCGGACGGGTCGGGGTTTCGGCTGGACGTGCAGGCAGACCTGCTGGACGGGCTGGCGACGCGGGTGGTGGTGCCGGTGCTTCCCTTGGCCGAGGCACCCAAGCCCGCCGGGCGGCTGAACCCCTTGGTGGCGATCGACGGGGTGGACTGCGTGTTGGTGACGCAGTTCCTGTCCGCGATCCCGGTGCAGGACTTGGGGCGGCGGGTCGGGTCGCTGGCCGATCAGGCGGAGGCGGTGATGGCTGCGCTGGACATGGTGTTCGTGGGGTTTTGAAGCGATGCACAGGAATTTCTTATGCTGAGGTTCTCATTGGATTGGAATTGTGTCATTGAGGTGGAGGAAGGCCGGTCGCAGTCGTCGCATGTGCTTGCCTTGGTGGATGCGCACAGGCGTCAAAGAGTGAACGTTGCACTCCTTGCTGCATCTGCTTCGGAGAATACAGGAAGCCGGGTTTTTCCCGGGAGTGCACGAGCGTTTCTCTCGCGGGTAGAGCGGATTGGCTGGCACGATCTGCCGATTGTTCTAGTCCCCGCCATCATCAGTTTAACTTTTCTGGATTATTCATACATCGTGAATGAGGAAGAGTTTCCCAAGCAGTTCGATGGTGTCTGGTCCGCGATGTTTCCGAACTTTCGCCGCGACCCGCGAGAACACCTCGCGGCAGGCACAGCGCTTAACGATGCTTCCATTCAAAGTCCCACTCTTTGTAAATGGAGAAATGCATGGTGCGATGTAATGTCGGCAATCTCGCATATTGACTCACAACGAGATGTGTTCGTTACCAACAACACACGTGACTTTCAAAGAAATGCGACTGCGTTGGCGGCATTTGGAATGGGACGGATCGAAACACCGGAAAATGCGGCGGCGCTATTGAACTGAAATGCCCCTCACCGCTCCTCCACCAATATCTCCCGCTTGCCGACGTGGTTGGCCTGCGTGACCACCCCCTGTTCCTCCATCTTCTCCACCAGCCTTGCGGCCTTCTGGTAGCCGATGCCGAGTTTGCGCTGGATGTAGGAGGTGGAGCATTTGCGGTCGCGGGCGACGATGGCGATGGCCTGGTCGTAAAGCGCGTCGTCGCCGCCTTCGGTGGACAGGCCCAGCACCATGTCGATGTCGTCGGCCTTGTCCTCGTCCACGCCCTCGACCACGCCGGACATGTAGGACGGGGGGCCGAAGGATTTCAGGTGATTGACGATTTCCTCGACTTCCTCATCCGAGACGAAGGGGCCGTGGATGCGGGTGATCTTGGCGCCGCCGGCCATGTAGAGCATGTCGCCCATGCCGAGGAGTTGCTCGGCGCCCTGTTCGCCGAGGATGGTGCGGCTGTCGATCTTTGACGTGACCTGGAAGCTGATGCGGGTGGGAAAGTTGGCCTTGATGGTGCCGGTGATCACGTCCACCGAGGGGCGCTGCGTGGCCATGATGAGGTGGATGCCGGAGGCGCGGGCCATTTGCGCGAGGCGCTGGATGCAGGCCTCGATCTCCTTGCCCGCGACCATCATCAGGTCGGCCATCTCGTCCACCACCACCACGATATAGGGGATGGTGACGGGCTGGAATTCTTCGGTTTCAAAGACGGGATCGCCGGTATCGTCGTCGAAGCCGGTCTGGATGGTGCGCTTGAACATCTCGTTCTTCGACAGCGCCTCGCGCACGCGGCCGTTGTAGCCCTCGATGTTGCGCACGCCCATGCGGGACATCTTGCGATAGCGTTCCTCCATCTCGCTCACCACCCACTTGAGGGCGACGACGGCCTTTTTGGGGTCGGTCACGACGGGTGACAGCAGGTGCGGGATGCCGTCATAGACGGAAAGTTCCAGCATCTTGGGGTCGATCATGATGAGGCGGCATTCCTCGGGTGTGAGTTTGTAGAGGAGCGACAGGATCATCGTGTTGATGGCGACGGATTTGCCCGAGCCGGTGGTGCCCGCGATCAGGAGGTGGGGCATTTTCGCAAGGTTCGCCACCACGGGGTCGCCGGCGATGTCCTTGCCGAGCGCGAGGGGCAGTCGCAGCTGGCTGTCGCCGAAGTCGCGGGCGGAGAGAATCTCGCGCAGGACGACCTTTTCGCGGGTGGCGTTCGGGAGTTCGATGCCGATGACCGAGCGGCCCGGCACGGTGGAGACGCGGGCCGACAGCGCCGACATGGACCGCGCGATATCGTCGGCGAGGCCGATGACGCGGGAGGCCTTGAGGCCCGGCGCGGGTTCCAGTTCGTATTGGGTGACGACCGGGCCGGGGCGGACGGCGATGATCTCGCCCTTCACGCCGTAGTCGTCGAGCACGTTTTCCAGCATCCGCGCGTTTTCCTCGAGCGCGTCCTCGGAGAGCGAGTTGCGGGTGATCGTGGCGGGGTTGGAGAGGAGCGAGAGGGGCGGGAGTTCGTAGCCCGAGGCCGCCGTATCGTCGAACCGCAGGCGCGGCTGCGCCTCGTCCAGCGCGCGCCGCGAGGGGGCGGGGGGTTTGGCGGGCGGGGGCTGCACGAGGCGGCGGGGTTCGGGTTCGGGGTGGGGTGCCGTGCGGGCGAAGGTGGGGGTGTCGGCGGCGAAGGCGGTGTCGTCCCAGCCGTCCTCATCGTCGTCCGCGATCACCTCGGGGGTCGGGGGCGGATCGGGGAGGCGGGGGGCGACGGGGGGTGCTCCTGCGGGGCGCACCGGGGCGGGCGGGCGCAGGACGGGCGGTTCGCGGCGGGTGGGGGAGGGCGGCAGGGCCGTGGGCACCGAGAGGGGGGCCGCGCGCATGCGGGCGCGGATTGCATCGTTGATGCGGGCGCGCAGGCGGTCGTCCGTGCTTTCATCCCCGGGTATCTGGTCGGGTTCGGGTTCGATGGCGGGGCGGCGCATCAGGCCGGGGATGCGCGACAGAAGGCCGGGGCGTTCGTGGGCAGCATCGGGGCCAGCCGGTGCCTGTGTGGGGGCGGGGCGCAAGGGGGCGGGGCGCAGCGAGGTTGGGGTGCCGAAATCGGCCGCGGGTGCGGTGCGGGTGGCGGTGATGCCGGTGACGGCAAGGCGCGGGCGGGTGGGCGGCGGCGGGGCGGCGGGTTCGGGGATGTCGTCGATCAGCGCCGCCTCGCGCGCGGTGCGGCGCTGGTCGCGGTAGGCGGCGGCGGCCTGCACGGTGCGGGTGGCCCCCTGGCCAAGTGCCGCGAGGATCCCCGCATAGGTCATCACGAGGCCGCGCAGCAGGAACCGCAGCAACCCGCGCAGTTCGGCCAGGCTGAAGCCGGTGACGTAGAGATACATCGCCATGAGGCCCGCGCCGAAGGCCAGCGACAGGAACCGCAGGCCGAACCCGGTGCCCACGGGCAGGAAGGTCAGCATCGCCCCCAGCACGGTATCGCCGAAAAGGCCGCCCAGACCGATGGCGGCATGGGGCCAGGAAGGCCCCGGCACATGGGTTGCGGCAAAGACCGAGGCGCAGGCCACAGCGATCACGGCAAAGACCATGCGCGCCAGCACCCGCTCTTCGCCCCGATGCGCCACGAAGCGGGTGCCCCAGGCCAGAAGGATCGCGGGGATGCCCCAGCTGCCAAGGCCCCCGATGATCATCAGGGTGGAGGCGATGGCGGCCCCGATGCGGCCCATGGCATTGTCGGCAGGCGTGGTGGTGGCGACCATCCAGCCGGGATCGTCGGGCGAATAGCTGGCCAGAAGGGCGGTGAAGAATCCCGCGAGCAGGATCAGGCCAAGGCCCATCAGTTCGCGCCCCCGGCGTTCCAGCATCGCGGACGTGGGCTGGTCGAGCAGGGGATCGCGTCGCCGTGTCTGATAGCTTGCCATGGTCACCTCACCCGTAAAGACAGTCGCGGAGCCGTGTCAGCCCTGTTCTTGTTTCGTCGCGCGCCCCCACGAGGGCCACGCGGATATAGCCCGCGCCGGGGTTGCCGCGGCCCGTGTCGCGCCCGAGATAGGCGCCGGGCAGGACGCGGACGCCGGTGTCGCGCCAGAGTTTCAGGGCGGCCGCCTCGCCGTCGGGGACCGGCAGCCAGAGGAAGAACCCGCCCTCGGGCGCGCGGTAGCCCTGCAGGCCCGCAAAGATCGCATCGGCATCGGCGAATTTCGCCTGATAGAGGGCGCGGCTGTCGATGACGTGGGCTTCGTCGTTCCAGGCGGCTTCGGCCACGCGCTGCAGCGGCAGGGGCAGCGGGGCACCCGCGAAGGCGCGCAGCTGGCGGATCGCGGCGATGGCATTCGGGCCGCCCGCCACAAAGCCCGAGCGCAGGCCGGGCAGGTTGGAGCGTTTGGAGAGCGAGTGGAAGGTCAGCACACGCTCGGGGTCGGAGGGCATCTCGAGGATGCCGGGGGGCGGCGTGCTGCGCCAGACCTCGGCATAGCATTCATCGGCGAGGATGCGGAAATCGTGGGTTTCCGCCAGCGCGATCAGGTCGGCCCACCAGTCGCGGCTGGCCACCGCCCCCTGCGGGTTGGCGGGCGAGCAGATATAGGCGATGGCGGTGCGGTTCAGGATGTCGGCGGGCAGCGCGGCATAGTCGGGCAGAAAGCCGGTGGCGGCGGTGGCGGGGACATAGACAGGCTCTGCCCCCATGGCCAGCGCCGCCACGGCATAGACCTGATAGAACGGGTTGGGCATCAGCACCACGGGGCGCTGGCCGTTCTTGGTTTCGGGGCAAAGGGCAACGGCGGCGTTGAACAGCCCCTCGCGCGTGCCGTTCAGGGCCATCAGGCGGTCGGGCGCGAGGGTGACATTGTAGCGGCGGCGCAGCCATGCGGCGATGGCGGCCAGAAGCTCGGGCGTGCCCTCGTTCGGGGGATAGACGCCGAAGCCTGCGAGGCTGTCTGCAAGGATCGGGCCGACGAAGGCGGGCATGGGGTGGCGCGGCTCGCCGATCGTCATGGCGATGGGGTCGGCCCCCGGCGCATGCGCGTCCAACAGCTTCCGCAGGCGCGGAAACGCATATTCGGGCAGGGATTGGAACCGCTCGGGTGCGTCCATCGGGTGGGATTCATGCCTCAGGGTCCGGGGTCTGATGCCCCGCGTTACGGACAGGATAGCGGGGCGCGGGCGCGCGGTCCAGAAATTCGCCGGAGCTTGGGCGGCGTCGGGGCGGAAATTGTGACATTTCCGCCCATTGGGCCCAAGCTGTGGGGGTCAGGCGGCGGCGGTCAGGGCCTGTGCGACCGCCTCGGCCAGCGCCGCGTGGCCGTCGGGGGTGAGGTGGACGCCATCGGTGGGGCTGACCTCTGCATGGGCACCGGCATCGAGGAACATGCAGCCCCGCGCCCGCGCCAGCCCCGCGATGAGGGGGGCGAGGGCCTGCGATTTCGCGGCCCCGCCCAGGAACTCGCCCGCGAGGCAGCCGGTTTCCTGCACCGGGGCGGGGGCGATGAGGAGGATGCGCAGATCGGGGTGGCGCGCGGCCATCTCGGGGGCAAGCGCATAGTCCACCAGCCCGGCAAGGCCCGAGAGCACCTTGCCCGGGGTCGCGCCGAAGCGGGCCTTCACGTCATTGGTGCCCAAGCTGATCGCCAGCCAGTCGAGCGGGCCGTGGGTATTGAGCGCGATCCTGAGGCCGATGTTGCCGTCCATATGCGCACCCATCACCGGGTCGGGGAATTGCGCGGTGCGGCCGGGCAGCCCCTCTTCGGCCACTTCCCAGTCCGGGCCGAGGGTGGCGGCAAGGCGGGTGGGCCAGCGGGTGGCCGCGTCATAGCGGGCATAGACCCCGCGCTGGTCGATGGGGGGCGTGCCGTGGGTGTTGCTGTCACCAAAGCAAAGGAGGCGGGGCATCGGGGGCTATTCCTCTGGTATGGGGTGCGGGGGCGATCAAGCCCCCTTGGCCTTTCGCGTCTTGCCCCACATATAGGGCGCAAAGAGGGCAGCCACGAGGGGATGCGATGTTCGGCTTTGGCGGGAAGGGGGCAAAGGATGCCCCGGCGGCACCGGCGGCGGCAGGGGCCGCGGGCGCGGAGGTGATCCGCGACGTGACGGAAAAGACATTCGTGAAGGACGTGATCGAGGCGAGCCGCGAGGTGCCGATCATCGTCGATTTCTGGGCGCCGTGGTGCGGGCCCTGCAAGGCGCTGACGCCCGCCATCGAGGGCGCGGTGAAGGCGGCCAAGGGGCGCGTGCGGCTGGCCAAGGTGAATGTGGACGAGAACCAGATGATCGCGGCGCAGTTGCGCGTGCAGTCGATCCCCACGGTCTATGCGTTCTGGCAGGGGCAGCCGGTGGACGGGTTCCAGGGCGCGCTGCCTGCGTCGGAGGTGAAGGCCTTCGTGGACCGCGTGGCCGACATGGGCGGCGACGGGGGGCTGGGTGCCGCGCTGGAGGCGGCCGAGGCGATGCTGACGGAGGGCGCTGCGGTGGATGCGGCCGAGACGTTTGCCGCGATCCTGGGCGAAGAGCCCGAGAATGCGGCGGCCTACGGTGGCCTCGTGCGCGCGCATCTGGCGCTGGGCGAGATCGACCGGGCGCAGGCGCTGGTGGATGCGGCCCCGCCAAAGATCGCGGGAGCCAAGGAGATCGAGGCCGCAAGGGCGCAGATCGAGCTGGCGCGGCAGGCCGAGAGGGCGGGCCCGGTGGCGGACTTGCGCGCGGCGGTCGAGGCGGATGCGGGCGACCTTCAGGCGCGGTTCGATCTGGCGCTGGCCCTGCAGGCGCAGGGTGACACGGGCGGGGCGGTGGATGAGCTTTTGGAACTGTTCCGGCGCGACCGGGAGTGGAACGAAGGGGCGGCCAAGGCGCAGCTGCTGATCATCTTCGAGGCGCTCAAGCCCAATGATCCGGTGGTGTTGCGCGGGCGGCGGCGGCTGGGGTCTATGGTTCTTGTGTGACGGCGATTGCCGGGGGGCGGGCGCGGCCTAGATGACGGAACATCATGAAGAACTTTGATCTGCCCGACACCATCGCCGTCTTTCCGCTGCCCGGGGCGCTCTTGCTGCCCCGCGCGCGGCTGCCCCTGCACATCTTCGAGCCGCGCTATCTGCAGATGCTGGACGATTGCCTGAAAACCCCGCACCGGCTGATCGGCATGATCCAGCCACGCGAGATGCCCAACGGGCACGAGGAAAAGGCGGGTGGCGAGAAGCGGCTGCATGCCATCGGCTGCGCGGGCCGCCTGACCGGGTTTTCCGAGACCGAGGACGGGCGCTACATGATCTCGCTCTCCGGCGTTTCGCGGTTCCGCGTCAAGGAGGAGGTGGCGGGGTTCACCCCCTATCGGCGCTGCATGGTGGACTGGGCCCCGTTCGGGCGCGACCTTGGCGGGGCCGAAGAGGACAAGGGGTTTGACCGGCCGGGGTTTCTGGACCTGCTGGGGCGGTTCTTCACGGCGATGGAGCTGTCCACCGACTGGTCGAGCCTGAAGGAAGCGGACACCGAGCTTTTGATAAATTCGTTGTCGATGCTGTTGCCTTTTGGCCCCGAGGACAAGCAGGCGCTTTTGGAGGCGCCGTCGCTGAGCACGCGGCGCGAGACGATGGTGACGCTGATCGAATTCGCCTTGCGGGGCGATGCGGGCGAGCAGGTGATGCAGTGACGCCGGTGGTTGTCGCCGAGGGCGCGCAGGCGTTCGACCGGCGGATGCTGGAGGCGCTGGTCTGCCCGGTGACGCAGGCGGTTCTGAGCTATGACGCGGAGCGGCAGGAACTGGTGAGCCGGGCGGCGCATCTGGCCTATCCGATCCGCGACGGGATCCCGGTGATGCTGGTGAGCGAGGCGCGCGAGATCGACTAGCGTGGCGCGGGCGGCAAGGCCGGGGGTTTCACCCCCGGGCCCCCAGGATATTTGGGCCAAGATGAAGTCAGGTCAGAGCGGCAGGCCACGCAGGAGTTGCGGGGTATTTCCCGTCAGGCCCGCCGCGCGGCGCATGAAGGCGCGGCGCAGGGTGGGGGTGGCGGTTACAATTCCCATGCCGAGGTCACGCAGCGGGCGCAGGATGGGATTGTCATTCGAGAACAACCGGTTGACCGAATCCATCCCCAGCGCCATGGCGGTGGTGTCGAAACGGCGCCAGGTCTGGTAGCGCGTGAGGACGTCCACGGCGCCGATATCCTCGCCCCGGCGGTGGGCGTGGGCGAGGGTTTCGGCAAGTGCTGCCACGTCGCGCAGGCCGAGGTTGAGGCCCTGGCCCGCGATGGGGTGGACGCCATGGGCGGCGTCGCCCGCCAGCGCCAGGCGCGGGGCGACCCAGCGTTCGGCGAGGGACAGCGACAGCGGGTAGGTGAAGCGGTCGCCGGCAAGGCGGAAATCCCCCAGGAAATCGCCGACGCGGGGAGCGAGGGCCGCGAGGTACTCGGCATCCGGCAGGGCCTGGATGGCAGCGGCGCGGGCCTCGGTTTCGGTCCAGACAAGCTGCGAGCGGTTGCCGGGCAGGGGCAGGATGGCGAGCGGGCCCTCGGGCATGAAGAACTGATGCGCGATGCCGTGGTGCGGGCGGTCGTGTTCGATGGCGGTCACCAGCGCCGTCTGGTCATAGGCCCAGCCGGTGCGGCGCAGCCTTGCGCGGGTGGCGGTGCCGGACTGGCGGCCATCACAGCCGACGATCAGGCGGCCGGTCAGGGTCGCCCCCGAGGCGAGGGTGACGGAGGCGGCAGCAGGGGTGATGTCTTGCGCCACCACGGTCTGGCCGGGGTGGCGGGTGATGGCGGGGTGGGCGGCGGTGGCATCGCGCAGGGCGGTGTAGAGGAACCGATCCTCCAGCATCGCGCCCATCTGGCCATCCTCAAGCTCGGCGGCATCGAAATGCAGGAAGAAGGGCGAGGCGCCCTGCCCCGCGCGCCCGTCGCTGGCCTTGACCTGCAGGATGGGTTGGGACAGGTCGGCAACCTGCGGCCAGACATCGAGAGCGGTAAGGAGCCTGATGGAAGCGGCGGCCAGCGCGTAGGCGCGGCCGTCAAAGCCTCGCTCGGCCCGGGCGGGATCGGGGCGGGTGTCGATCAGCGCCGAGGTGAGGCCCGCCTGGGCCGCGGCCAGGGCCAGCGCGGGGCCGTTCAGGCCACCGCCCACGATGAGGATATCGGCGTCATGTGTCATGGGCCGCAATATGGCGGGGGGCGCGGGATTGTCCATGCGTTGCGGTGACGCTAGCGTTTGGCGGGGAATGCAGCGGGGGCGCGCGATGGACTGGCGGTGGATGACGGCGGGCGACCTGGGGCGGGCCATCGGGGCCGGGCGGATCAATGCGATGGAACTGACCGAGGCGTTTCTGGATGCGGCTGTGGCGCATCCTGAGGGTGCGCGCATCTATGCCCGCATGACGCCGCGCCGCGCGCGGTCGATGGCAATGGCGGCGGCGGACCGGGCCAAGGCGGGGCGGCGGCTGGGGGTGCTGGACGGGGTGCCTTTGTCCTGGAAGGACAATATCGACGCGGCGGGGGCGGGGTGCGAGGCAGGCTCGGCCCTGCTGAGGGGCCGGGTGCCGGTGGCGGATGCGGAGGTGTTGCATGCGGCCACGACGGCGGGGCTGGTGTGCCTGGGCAAGACGCACATGTCGGAGCTGGCGTTTTCAGGGCTGGGGCTGAACCCGGTGACGGCGACCCCGCCCTGCCGGAATTTCCCCGGCGCGGTGCCGGGGGGATCATCCTCGGGCGGGGCGGCATCGGTGACGCATGGGCTGGCAGCGGGGTCGGTGGGGACGGACACGGGCGGGTCGGTGCGCATCCCTGCGGCGTGGAACGATCTGGTGGGGTTCAAGGCGGCGCCGGGGCGGCTGTCGTTGCGGGGGATCGTGCCGCTGTGCCTGCGGTTCGACGTGCCGGGGCCGATCGCGCGGTCGGTGGAGGATTGCGCGCTGATCCTGGCGGCGATGGAGGGCGGGCCGGTGCCGGACCTGGAGGGCGCTACGGTGCGGGGCGCGCGGCTGGCGGCGCTGGAGACGGTGGCGCTTGAGGCGCTGCGCGAGGCGCCGGGGGTGGGGTTCGACACCGCCGCCGACCGGCTGGCGCGGGCGGGCGCGCGGGTGGAGCGGTTGGCCGCCCCCGAGGTGGCCGAGGCGATGGCGCTGGCGGGGGTGCTGTTCACGCCCGAGGCCTATGGGCTGTGGCGGGAGGTGATCGAGGCCGCGCCGGACAGGATGTATGTGCGGATATTGGAGCGGTTCCGGCAGGGCGGGGCGGTGTCCGCGGCCGACTATGTGGCCGCGTGGCGGCGGCTGGAGGAGCTGCGGGCGATCTGGGCCGCGCGGGTGGCGGCGTTCGATGCGGTGATCCTGCCCACATCGCCCATCCTGCCGCCGGATGCGGCGCGGCTTTTGGCGGACGATGCCTATTATGTGGGCGAGAACCTGCTGGCGCTGCGCAACACGCGGATCGGGAACCTGATGGGGGCGGCGGCGGTGAGCCTGCCGACGGGGCAGCCAAGCTGCGGGATCATGCTGATGGCGGGGCCGGGGCAGGAGGGGCGGCTGATGCGGCTGGCGGCGGGGGCGGAGCGGGCGCTGGGGTAGGGGCTTCGGGGGCGGCGGTGGTGCCCGCCCCCCCTCCCCATCCCTCCCCCACGAGGGGGGAGGGAGGTGCCAGCGGCGGCGGTGCGTCCTTGGGCGGTCAGGTCAGCCAGAGGCGGGCGTAGGGCGGCAGCGCGATGCTGTCGTGGAAGGTGGCCACGGGCGCGTCGGAGAGCGCGTCGTGCATCCGGGTGATGCCTGCGGCGCGGGCGAAGGTGGCGGGCAGGTGGTGCCAGCTTTCGGTGACGTTGTAGAGGCACAGGATCGTGCCTGCGGGGGCCTGGCGGGCGACGGCCAGCAAGGCCGGGTTGCCGGTGTCGGGCACCACCGTCGGGTGGGCGGCGTGCAGGCCGGGGGTGGCGCGGCGGCGGGCGAGGATGTGGCGCAGGCCGCGAAAGAGCCGCGCGGCGGGGGTCTGGCCGGTCTCGCGCGCCTCGGCGGCCTGCCAGTCCATCATGGGGCGGTGGAGCCAGCGGCTGTCATGGGCGTGGTCGGGGCGGCTGCGGTAGCTGTGGTCGTTCAGCAGCGCCAGTTCGTCGCCCATGTAGATGAGCGGGATGCCCCCCCAGGCGGCGATGATCGCATGGGCCATCAGGATGCGCTGGAGGGCGAGTTCGGCGGCCCCGGCATCCCCTGCCACCTGCGCCGCCTCCAGCCCCGCGAGCGCGGCGAGGCTGCCGGAGATGCGGCAATCGCCCGTGGCCGCGTTTTCCTGAAAAGGCGCACCGCGCGCAAAGCTGCCGGGGAAGGTGCCGCGGTAGAAGTCAGACAGGAAGGCGCGGTGGCCGGGGCCGGAGATGTTCAGGGCGCCTGCATCCTCATCCGTGATGGCCCAGCCGATGTCGTCGTGGCAGCGCAGGTAGGTGGCGTAGGTGGCATTGGTCAGGGTGGGGGGGAAATGCCTGCGCATCACATGCGTCATCAGCCGCGAGTCGCGGGTGGCGAGCGCGCCCCAGATCTGCACCATCAGGGAATTGTGGTAGGCAAGGTTCGCCTCGCGCCCGTCATGGGCACCCCGGCCCAGATAGGGCAGCATCTCGGCGGGGCCCACGATGGCCTCGGCCAGGTGGATCACGGCGGGGCAGGTGATGCGGCAGACGGCGCGCAGCGCCTGGAGCAGCATGTGCACCTCGGGCTCGGACTGGCATCTTGTCCCGAGGCGTTTCCACATGAAGGCCACGGCATCGAGGCGCAGGACATCGACGCCCTTGTTGGCGAGGAACAGCATCACCTCGGCGATTTCCAGGAATACCTGCGGGTTGGCCCAGTTCAGATCCCACTGGTGGTCGTTGAAGGTGGTCCAGACCCATTTGCCAAGGGCGGCATCGTGGGTGAAATTGCCCGGCGCGTTGTCGGGGAACACCTCGACCAGCGTTTCCTCATAGGCGCGCGGCTGCGTGTCGTCGTCGAACATCAGGTAATAGGCCTGATAGTCCGGATCGCCCTTGGCGGCCTTCCGCGCCCAGGCGTGTTCCCGGGCCGTATGGTTCAGCACCAGATCGACGCAGAGGTTGATGCCCTCGGTCCGCAGGGCGCGGGCGAGGGTTTCAAGGTCATCCATCGTGCCGTAGGCGGGGTTGATGCGGCGATAGTCCATCACCGAATAGCCGCCGTCGCTGTCGCCGGGGCGGGGTTTCAGGCAGGGCATGAGGTGGACATAGGTGATGCCGAGATCGCGCAGGTAGGGCAGTTTGTCGAGCACCCCGAGGAGGTTGCCCGCAAAGCGGTCGATGTAGAACACATAGCCCGCGCGGTCGGGGCGCTGGAACCAGTCGGGTTCAAGGTCGCGGATCAGGTCGAGGCGGCGCAGGTCGGCAGGGCGGGCGGCCCAGCCCTTGCGCATCGCCTTCAGCAGGCGGTCGTGGAACGCGGAATAATCGGGGCGGTGGCCATAGAGCGCGCCCAGCATGGGCCAGAGATCGGGGGCGGAACGGGCGAGGCGCAGGTCGAAGATGTCATCGTCGGGGGGGGCGGTCTTTGGCATCGGATCCTCCGCCGGGTCAGCGACAGGATAGGTGGGCCAAAGCGGTTTGGAAAGAGGCTCAGGGCCGGATGAGCAGCCGGGTTTCGTGGCGGATGCGGGGGGCGATCCAGAACAGGTCGGCCCGCGCGAAGGCCACGCAGCCCGCGGTGGGGTGGCGCGGCCTGCGCCAGGTGTGGACGAAGATGGCCGAGCCGTGGCCCGGATCGGCATGGGGCCAGTTCCAGTCGGTCAGCAGGATCAGGTCATAGACCGGACACGCGCGCATCAGGCGTTCGTGGCCAAAGGAATGGGGCGCGCGGACGGGCAGGTTGTAGTCGGGGTCGGCGGCGTCGTCCGACCAGAGGTCGGCGGGCGTGAGCGGCAGCGCCCAGTCGGCGGGCCGCGTGATGCGGTCGGCGCGGTAGAGCATTCCGACCAGGCGGTGGGTGCCTGCGGGCGTGGCCCCGTCGCCCTCGCGTTTCGCGCGCGCGGGCACGATGCCGCCGCGCCCGACGCTGACCGGGAAGCGGCGGCCCATGAACCAGGCGCCCCAGCGGGTCACGGTGATGTCGGCGGGCTTCATGGCAGGTGGCCCGATTTGGCGGCCTTGGTGGCCAGATAGGCGCGATTCTGCGCCGTCTCGCCCACATGCAGGGGCACCCGTTCGGCCACCCGCACCCCGCTGGCCTGCATCATGTCGATCTTGCGGGGATTGTTGGTCATCAGCCGCACCGCCGAAAACCCCATGCGGCGCAGGAGGGCGGCCCCGATGCGGAAATCACGTTCGTCATCCTCGAACCCCAGGCGGTGGTTTGCCTCGACCGTATCGAACCCCTGATCCTGCAAGGCATAGGCGCGCAGCTTGTTGGCAAGGCCGATGCCACGCCCCTCTTGGTTGAGATAGAGCAGCACCCCCGCCCCCTCGGCCCCCATCTGCGCCAGCGCCGCGCGCAACTGCGGGCCGCAATCGCATTTCAAGGACCCCAGCACATCACCGGTGAAACAGGCCGAATGCAGGCGGGCGAGGACGGGGGCGGCGCGGTCGGGGCGGCCGATCTCGATGGCGTAGTGTTCCGCGCCGCCATCCTCGGGGCGAAAGACATGCACGCGGCCCGCCTGCGACGCGGCCATCGGCAGGCGGGCCGAGACGACGGCGTGGAGGGGGGAAAACCGGGTGAGTTCCGGCAGCACCTCGGCCAGCGGCAGCACGGTCAGGCCATGGGCGGCGGCCAGCGGCAGGGGGTCGGGGATCGGCACCACAAGGGCGGCAGGCAACAGATGCGCGGATTTGGCCAGGAGGAGGGCGGCGCGGTGCAGGGCCGCCCCGCCGTCGCGGGTGCTGCGAAACGGGCCCTTCATCGGCACGGTCAGATCATCGGCGGGGTCGGCCACGGCGGCCACCCAGTCGGCCCCCGCATCCGCCGGCAGGATCAGCCGCGCCAGATCGCCGTCATAGGCGCGGGCCTTCAGCGTTTCCGCCCGCCGCGCCGTGATCGCCAGTTCCGGCAGCCCCAGGTCGCGCAGGTCGGCCAGCCGCGCGGGCGTCACAGCCTCGGCCGCCGCCACCACCGCACCTGCGCCCGCATCCGTCAGCACCACGGGCACACCCATGCGCAGGTCACCCCGCGCGCGGGCCAGCCGTTCGGTGGCGGTCAGGATCAGGGTCATGGCACCTCCTGCCCATCTCCTATCCGGGGACGCGGGAAATTGAAACATAGCCGCCCCAGGCGACACGTCCGCGTGAGAGATGTGCAAGGAAACTTGTCACAGCAGCGTGCGGCGCGCATTTCGAGTGGAACTGATGGAGGACAACACCATGGCATCCTTGCGGAAAATCCTGCTGGTTGACGATGATGACGATCTGCGCGAGGCGCTGAGCGAACAACTGGTGATGACCGAGGACTTTGATGTTTTCGAGGCCGCCAGCGGTGCCGAGGGCATGGAGAAGGCCAAAGTGGCGCTTTATGACCTCGTGATCCTCGATGTGGGCCTGCCCGACACCGACGGGCGCGAGCTCTGCCGCCGGATGCGCAAGGCGGGGGTGAAATGCCCGATCCTGATGCTGACGGGGCATGATTCGGATGCCGACACGATTCTGGGCCTCGATGCTGGGGCCAATGATTATGTGACCAAGCCGTTCAAGTTTCCGGTCCTGCTGGCCCGCATCCGCGCGCAATTGCGCCAGCACGAACAGTCGGAGGACGCGATCTTTACCCTTGGCCCCTATACGTTCAAGCCCGCCCAGAAGATGCTGCTGGACGAGAAGGAGCGGAAGATCCGGCTGACGGAGAAAGAGACCAACATCCTGAAATTCCTGTATCGAGCGCAGTCCGGCGTGGTGCAGCGCGATGTGCTGCTGCACGAGGTCTGGGGCTACAACGCGGGGGTGACGACGCATACGCTGGAGACCCACATCTACCGCCTGCGTCAGAAGATCGAGCCTGATCCCTCGAACGCGCGTCTGCTGGTGACCGAGCAGGGGGGTTACCGATTGGTCGCATAGGGACAAATTGTTGCCCCAATCGGATGCAATAATCGGAATGGTAGGTTATTGTCAGGTAATCGGTTCCCCTGGTCGCGTCGGGGTCATGGCGCGGCACCTCCCTGTTGGACCTGGCCGGGCGGCGACGCCCGGCCTTTTTTGTCGCCTTGAGGCGGCGGGCCGAGGACCCTAGGGTATAGCGGCACCTGCGGAGCCTGTTCGATGCCCTTCACCCTTGCCACCTGGAACATCAATTCCGTCCGCCTGCGCGAGGGGCTGGTGTCGCGTCTCTTGTCCGAGGAAGCGCCCGATGTGCTGTGCCTGCAGGAGTGCAAGACGCCGGTGGAGAAGTTCCCGCTGGAGGCGTTTGCGGGCCTTGGCTATGCGCATGTCGTGATGCGGGGGCAGAAGGGATACAACGGCGTCGCGATCCTGAGCCGGTTGCCGCTGGAGGATGCGGGGTCGATGGATTTCGCCGGGATGGGCCATGCGCGGCATGTGGCGGCGCGGTTGCCGGGGGGGGTGGTGGTGCACAACTGCTATGTCCCGGCGGGCGGCGACATTCCCGACCGCGAGGTGAACGTGAAGTTCGGGCAGAAGCTCGATTTCCTGACGCATCTGCGCGACTGGGCCCATGCCGAGCGGCCCCTGCGGGCGATCCTGGTGGGCGACCTGAACATCGCGCCGCGCGAGGACGATGTGTGGGACCACAGGGCGCTGTTGAAGATCGTGAGCCATACGCCCGTCGAGGTGGAACATCTGGGCGCCGCGCAGGAGGCGGGGGCCTGGGTGGACGTGACCCGGGCGGATATTCCGGCGGGGCGGCTGTATTCCTGGTGGTCCTACCGCGCGCCCGACTGGGACGCCGCCGACAAGGGGCGCAGGCTGGATCACATCTGGGCCACGCCCGACATTGCCGGGGCCGCGCATAGCAGCCGCATCCTGCGGGACGTGCGGGGATGGACGCAGCCCAGCGACCATGCGCCGGTCTTTGCGACCTTCGATCTGCAGGCGTGAGAAGTGTCCCACGGTGGGACAGTCGGTGGGATCAATGAAATCAGCGGGTTGACCCTGCCGCCTTAACCCTTTTTCAACCTTTGGCGCGCCTCGCCCCGAAGATCGCACTGCCAACGCGGACGTGGGTGGCACCGTGGGCTACCGCCGCCTCGAAATCGCCCGACATGCCCATCGAGAGGCCCGCCACCCCGTTGCGCGCGGCTATGGCGGCAAGCTCGGCGAAATGCGGCGTGCTGTCCTGCCCGTCGGGGGGGATGCACATCAGGCCCACCAGCGGCAGGTCCAGCGCCCGCACGGAGGCGATGAAGGCGTCGGCCTCGGCGGGGGCGATGCCGGCCTTCTGCGGCTCTGACCCGGTGTTGACCTGCACGAAAAGGTCGGGGCAGGCCCCCCGCTCCTGCGCCAGCCGCGCCAGACGGTCGGCCAGGCCGGGGCGGTCCAGCGTATGGATGGCGTCGAAAAGGTCCATCGCGGGTTTGGTCTTGTTCGATTGCAGCGGGCCGATCATGTGGACCCGCACGCCGGGATAGGCCGCGCGCCAGGCGGGCCATTTGGCCTGCGCCTCCTGCACGTAATTCTCGCCATAGACGCGGTGCCCTTCCTCCAGCACGGCCTGCACCCGCTCGGGCGGTTGCACCTTGGACACCGCGATCAGGGTGACCGTGGCGGGATCGCGGCCTGCGGCGGCGCAGGCGGCGGCAAGGCGGGACTGGATGTCGGGCAGGGGCATGGGCGGGGCTCCGGTCAGCTTGCGCGGGACCCTAGGGCCCTGCTGCACAAATGAAAAGGGCGGGCCAGATGGCCCGCCCTGTCCGCCGCCCGATCCGATGGATCAGAACGAGAAGTTGATGCCGAGGTCGGCGTAGGTCGTGGAGGAATGCGTGCGCTGCACGGTCCCGGCAAGGGTCGCGCCGCCGAGGTCATAGTCAAACCCGATGCCATAGGCGGTTTTCTTGGTCACGCCCGAGGCGTTCAGCGCCTTGCTGTCGATGTTGGACACGAAACCACCCAGACCGATGCCGTTGCCGACCGAGGTCTTGCCATAGAGCGTCACGTTGCGGCCCTGATCGACGCCGCCGATCTTGCCATTGTCCACATAATGCAGGCCGACCGAAGTGGCGCCGTTGATCGCATATTCGCCGGTCAGCGCATAGACATCGTTGCCGCTGTTGAACCCGGCGTTGTTTGCATAGCCCACGCCAAAGCTGAACGGGCCCGCAACGTAGTCGAACGACACCGACAGCTCTTCGGCCTGGTTGGCCTTCGTGACCTGGTTCGGCGTGATGTATGACATCCGCGCGACCAGATCGCCGACCGTGTAGGCGACGAAAACGCCCATGCGGTTTTCCTGGCCGGTGTCGTAGGCGCGGCTCACATACCCGGCGTAGTCTGCGAAGGCATAGGAGCCTTGCGTCGTGCCAATGTAGCCCAGTTCGGAATTGTACAGCAGGCCGAGGTTGTCGAATGCCGCTTCCACGTTGCCGACTTGCACTTCAAGGCCGCCGGTCTTGGCAAAGATGCTGGCCATGTTCAGGGTCGAAGCAGTGCGACCTTCGCCGTCATGGTCACTCTGCAGGCGGATGCGGCCGCCGAGTTCCACGCCCGAATCAAGCTGCTTGGATGCGTCGAAGTTGAAGCGCAGGCGGGTGTTGACCTGGGTCTTGTTGATCCCAAAGCCCGGCTGGCTGTTATAGGTGATACCGGCCCAGGCGTTGCCGCCGACCTTGACCTCTGCTGCCGCAACACCGGTGGACAGGACGAGTGCCGTCGTGGCGAGAACAATCTTCTTCATTTTCGTTCCTCACGTTCATATCGCCGACCGGTCAGCGGCCGTGCCTTTGTCATGCTGTTGTCATTCGAGGGGCGGGAAGATGCAATTCCTGTGACGCGATGCAGCGAAACACTGGGCCAGATGGTGCAACAGCGCAACATAGATGGGGTTGGGCCGGTGTCGCACGGGGGGGTGGCTGGTTGCTGCTGCGCGGAAAATGGGCGGGTGGCGAACAGGGGAAATGGTCTCGCACAGCCAGGGCAGCGCAAAAACGAAAAGAGCGGGCGCAGGGCCCGCTCTTTCCAAGTCGTGCTGACGTTCGGATCAGAACGCGAAGTTGATACCCAGGTCGGCGTAGGTCGCCTTGGTGTGGGTCCGCTGGATCGTGCCGGCCAGCGTAGCGCCGCCGAGGTCATAGCTCGCGCCGATCCCATAAGCGGTTTTCTGCGACACGTTCAGAGCGGTCAGAGCCTTGCTGTCCACGTTCGAGATGAACGCGCCGAGGCCGATACCGCCCGAAAGCGTGGTGTTTCCGTACAGAACCACCGTGCGGCCACGATCCGCGCCCGGCGCAACGGTGGCGAGCGTCGAGTTCTTGCCGTTGTCCATGTACTGCAGACCGACGCGGGTCGTGCTGTTGATGGCATATTCACCGTAGATGATGAACACGTCGTTGTTCTTCACGAAGTTGCCGTTGTTGGCATAGCCGACGCCGACTGCGAACGGGCCCGACTTGTAGTCGAAAGACAGCGCCAGTTCTTCGTCGAACGCACCCGATACGGCGGTCTTGGAGACCTGGTTCGGGGTGATGTACGAGGCGCGGGCCACGATGTCGCCCACCGTGTAGGCGACATAGACGCCCATGCGGTCGGCCTGGTTCGGCGTGCCGGTGGCGTTGCCGGTCGAGTAGGCGCGGCTCTGGTAGCCGGCATACTGCATGTTGCCCTTGCCGCCCTGGATCGTGCCGATGTAGCCAAGCTCGCCACGGCCGATCAGCGACATTGCGTCAACGGCGGCGGAGGAGTTACCAACCTCGACGCGCAGGCCGCCCGAGGTCGCATAGAGCTGCGCCATGTTCAGCGTCGCCGCCGTGCGGGAGTTGCTGTCATGGTCCGACTGAAGGCGGATGCGGCCGCCGAGCGTGACGCCCGAATCCAGCTGCTTGGAGGCGTCGATGTTGAAGCGCAGGCGGGTGTTCACGCGGGTCTTGGTGGTGGCGACCGCGGGGTTCGAGTTGTACTGGATACCGGCGTAGGACGTGCCGCCGATCTTGAAGTCAGCAGCCGCGACGCCGGCGGACAGAGCCAGCGCGGTGGTCGCGAAGAGTACCTTTTTCATGTTTTCCCTCATGCTTCGAAAGGTGCACCCAACCCTGTGAAAGTCAGGCCAGGAATGAGTGGTGTTTCATCCCGTGGCCGCTTGTTTGCAAGCCGACACCGCCGCGCCCGGAAAAACCCCGCCTTGTTGGTGCAGCGGCGCAACACCATGTTTCCGCCTTCTCGCGGCCGCGTCGCTGTCATGGCCGCGCCACGCACCCGCCGCGATGTGCCGGGACGGCTTGTCACCTCATTGGTCGCGCGCTAGACAGGCGGACACGTCGGAAATGCGGGGTTGCAGGATGGAAATTGGACGCGCCGGGCGCCTTGCCGTTGTGGCCCTGCTGCTGATTCCGCTGGCGGCCTGCGGCCGAGGCGACCCGGAACGGGGCCTGTTCGGCCTGAAGCGCCAGCAGGCAGAGGCGAACCCCGAGGATATCCGCGACCGTGCGCGGACGGGGGGGACGACCCTGTCGGACCTGTTCCGCAACAGCGCCAACCCGAACATCACGGTGAACGTCAACAAATACCTGTGGCGTGCGTCGCTCGATGTGCTGAACTTCCTGCCGATCGAGGCGGTGGACCCGTTTACCGGGGTGATCGTCACCGGATACGGCACGCCGCCGGGCGGCGGGCGGGCCTATCGCGCGACGGTCTATGTGCAGGACCCGGCGCTGGATGCGCGGTCGCTGCGCGTGGCGCTGCAGGTGCGCGGCGGCGGCGCCGTTGGACGCGAGACGGCGCGGGCGGTGGAGGATGCGATCCTGACCCGCGCGCGGCAGCTGCGGCGGCAGGATTCGCGCCTGTAAAGGACGCGCGGCGGCGCGGCCGGGGACCAGCCCCCGAACCTCCGGGATATTTGTGCCATCGGGAAAGGGGATGGGCTGGACCCTGCGGGGCGCCCGGTGCTATCCCCGCGCGGACCCTGTTGAGTAAGGACGCATTCGATGTCGCGCTACGATCCCGCCACAAGCGAAGCGAAATGGCAGGCCGCATGGGAGGCCGAGGGGGTATTCGTGGCGAAGGCCGACCCCGCGCGGCCGAAGTATTATGTGCTGGAGATGTTTCCCTATCCGTCGGGGCGCATCCACATGGGGCATGTGCGCAACTACACGATGGGCGATGTGGTGGCGCGATTCAAGGCGGCGCAGGGGTATAGCGTGCTGCATCCGATGGGCTGGGACGCCTTCGGGATGCCCGCCGAGAATGCCGCGATGGAGCGGGGCGGGCATCCGCGTGACTGGACCTATGGCAACATCGCCGACATGCGCGGGCAGATGAAGCCCTTGGGCCTCAGCATCGACTGGAGCCGCGAGTTCGCCACCTGCGACCCGGAGTATTACGGACAGCAGCAGGCGCTGTTTCTGGACATGCTGGCGGCGGGGCTGGTCTATCGCAAGGCGGCGGTCGTCAACTGGGATCCGGTGGACATGACCGTGCTGGCCAACGAGCAGGTGATCGAGGGCAAGGGCTGGCGGTCCGGGGCGGCGGTGGAGCGGCGGGAGCTCACGCAGTGGTTTTTCCGCATCTCGGCGTATTCGGAAGAGTTGCTGGTTGCTTTGGATGGCCTTTCGCGCTGGCCCGAGAAGGTGCGCGTGATGCAGGCCAACTGGATCGGGAAATCGCGGGGCCTGCAGTTCGGGTTCGACACGGTGGGGGCGCCCGAGGGGTTCGGGCGGCTGGAGGTCTATACCACGCGGCCCGACACGCTGATGGGGGCGAGTTTCGCCGCGATCAGCCCGGATCATCCCTTGGCCAAGGCGCTAGTGGGCGACCCGGCGGTGGCGGCCTTTGTGGCCGAATGCCGGCGGGGCGGCACCAGTGCCGAAGAGATCGAGACGGCGGAGAAGATTGGCTATGACACCGGCATCCGGGTGCGCCATCCGCTCGACCCGGCGTGGGAACTGCCGGTCTGGATCGCCAACTTCATCCTGATGGACTATGGCACGGGGGCGATCTTTGGCGTGCCCGCGCATGACCAGCGGGATTTCGACTTTGCCACGAAATATGGCCTGCCGATCCCGGCGGTCTTTGTGGCGCCGGGGGCCGAGGAGGCGCCGCTGCGCGAGGCCTTCGTGCCCGCGAAATCGGAAGCGGTGCGGTATGTGCGCGGTTTTGGCGACGTGGCGGGCACGATGACCGGCGAGGCGGCGATCGCCGCGGCCATCGCCCATGCCGAGGCGCAGGGATTTGGCGAGGGGGTCACCAAGTTCCGCCTGCGCGACTGGGGGCTGAGCCGTCAGCGATACTGGGGCTGTCCTATCCCGGTGGTGCATTGCCCGGCCTGCGGCGTGGTGCCCGAGCGCAAGGAAAACCTGCCCATCGCGCTGCCCTATGACGTGAGCTTCGACATTCCGGGCAACCCGCTGGACCGGCACCCGACATGGCGCGACTGTGCCTGCCCGGCCTGTGGTGGGCCTGCACGGCGCGAGACGGACACGATGGATACCTTCGTCGATTCGTCCTGGTATTTCGCGCGCTTCACCGCGCCCCATGCTACCACCCCCACCGACATGGCCGAGGCCGGATACTGGATGAACGTGGACCAGTATATCGGCGGGGTGGAGCACGCGATCCTGCACCTCTTGTATTCGCGGTTCTTCGCGCGGGCGATGGTGCGGACCGGGCATCTGCCCGCCACCGCTGCCGAGCCCTTCGATGCGCTGTTCACGCAAGGCATGGTGACGCATGAGATCTATCAGACCCGCGATGCGGCGGGCCGTGCGGTCTATCACCTGCCCGAGGATGTGGTGCGCGCGGACACCGGGGCGACGTTGCGCGACGGCAGGGCGGTGGAGGTGATCCCGTCGGCCAAGATGTCGAAATCCAAGAAGAATGTCGTCGATCCGATGAACATCATCGCGGCCTTTGGCGCCGATACCGCGCGGTGGTTCGTGATGTCGGACAGCCCGCCCGAGCGGGATGTGGAATGGACGGCCAGCGGGGCGGAGGCCGCGGCGAAGTATCTGGGCCGGGTCTGGCGGCTGGCGCATGAGGCATCGACCGCGCAGGGGCCGGAGACCGGAGCCGAGGGGGCGCTGGCGCGGGCCACGGCGCGGGCGATCGGGGATGTGACGGCGGGCATCGAGGGCTTTGCCTTCAACAAGGCGGTGGCGGCCCTTTACACCTTTGCCAACGCCGTGGCGCGGTCGGATGCGGGGCCTGCGGCCAAGCGGCAGGCGCTGCGGGTGATGGCGGTGCTGATGGCGCCCATGGTGCCGCATCTGGCCGAGGATGTCTGGGCCATGCTGGGGGGCGAGGGATTGGTGGTGCGGGCGGCCTGGCCCGTGGCCGATCCCGCGCTGCTGGTCGAGGATGAGATCGTGCTGCCGGTGCAGATCAACGGCAAGCGGCGGGCCGAGATCCGCGTGCCGCGCGACATGGATGCGGCGGGGGTGGAGGCGGTGGCGATGGGCGACGCCGAGGTGATCCGGTTCCTTGCGGGCCAGCCGGTGAAAAAGCTGATCGTCGTGCCGGGGCGTATCGTCAATGTCGTGGTGTGACCGGCGCAGGGTGCTTTTGGGGCTGGCGGCCCTTGCGGGCTGCGGGTTCACGGCGGCCTATGGGCCGGGAGGGGGCGCGGCGGCGCTGGCGGGGCGGATCGCCACGGCAGAGCCCACCGACAAGCGCAGTTTCGATCTGGTGTCGCGGCTGGAGGAACGGCTGGGCCGTCCGCGCGCCCCGCTGTTCCGGCTGGACTATACCATCCGCACCAATCCCCTGGGCGTGGGCATTTCGCCCGAGGGGGCGGTCACGCGCTATACGCTGACGGGCAGCGCGGACTGGCGGCTGGTCGAGGCCGATACCGGGGTGGAGCGGCTGTCGGGGCGGGCGGAGAGTTTCACCAGCTATTCCACCACCGGATCGACGGTGGCCGGGCAGGCGGCTGCGGACGATGCCGGGCTGCGGCTGATGCGCATTCTGGCCGACCAGATCGTGACGCGGCTGATCGCGGAGGCGCCGCGGCTGACCCGGGCCGTGCCGTGATCCTGAAGGGGGCGGCGGCGGGGCGCTATTGCGCGGCCCCCGACCCCGCTCATGCGGGGATGCTGATATTCGGGGCCGATCCGATGCGCGTGGCGCTGAAGCGGCAAGAGGCGGTGGCGGCCATCCTTGGGCCTGCGGGCGAGGCCGAGATGCGGCTCACGCGGATGTCGGGGGGCGATCTGCGGCGGGTGCCGTCGTTGTTGTCGGATGCGATGCGGGCGCAGGGGTTCTTTCCGGGCCGCCGGGCGGTGCTGGTGGACGAGGCGGGCGACGGGTTGGCGGAGCTGATCGGGGCGGCGCTGGCCGAATGGCGGGCGGGCGACGCGCAGGTGGTGGTGACGGCGGGGGCGCTGGCGGGGAGGTCCGCGCTGAAATCGCTGTTCGAGGGCCACCGGGCGGCGGTGTGCATCGGGCTTTATGACGATCCGCCGTCGCGCGAGGAGATCGAGGCGGACCTGGCGCGCGCCGGTTTGCGCGGGGTGCCTGCGGGGGCGATGGCCGAGTTGGAGGGGCTGGCCCGCGCGCTGGAGCCCGGCGATTTTCGCCAGACAGTGGAGAAGGTGGCGCTCTACAAATTCGGCGACACGTCTCCGCTGACGCCGGAGGAGGTGGCGGCGATGGCGCCTGCCACCATCGAGGCCGAGGTGGACGAGGTGGTGATGGCCGCGGCCGAGGGGCGCGCGGCGGCGGTGGGCGGGCTGATGCGGCGGCTGGCGGGGCAGGGCGTGGCGCCGGTGACCATCTGCATCGGCGCGTTGCGCCATTTCCGGGCGTTGCATGCCGGCGCGTCCGAGCCGGGGGGGGCCGCGCAGGCGCTGGGGCGGATGCGCGGCGCGAACTGGCGCGCGCGCGACGCGATGGTGGCGCAGGCGGGCCGCTGGGGGATGCGGCGGCTGGAGGTGGCGCTGGGCGTGCTGATCGAGACGGACCTCACGCTGCGGTCCGCGTCGCGCGCGCCGGGGTTCGCGCTGATGGAACGGGCGCTGTTGCGGCTGGCGGTGATGGCGGGGGGACGGTGATGGACTATGACGGATTGGGCCGGACGCTGGAGGCTTTGTGCCATGGCGAGACGGATGCGGTTGCGCTGATGGCGACGGTGGCCTGCGAGGTGCATCACGCGCATCCTTTGGCCGACTGGACCGGGTTCTACCGCGTGGTGGGGCCGGACTTGCTGAAGATCGGGCCCTATCAGGGCGGGCATGGCTGCCTTGTGATCCCGATCGCGCGCGGGGTCTGCGGGGCGGCGGCGCGCACCGGGCGGGCGCAGATCGTGCCGGATGTGGAGGCGTTCCCCGGCCATATCGCCTGCGCGGCCTCGACCCGGTCGGAGCTGGTGCTGCCGGTCTGGAGCGGGGCGGGGGTTCTCTTGGGCGTGTTCGATCTGGACAGCGATACCCCGGCGGCGTTCGACGAGGGGGACGCGGTGGCCTTGCAGGCCATCCTGGATGCGGTGTTCCGCGAGGCTGTCTGAGCGCCGCGCGGGTGGATGACCCCGGGAGGGCTGTCTGCCCTCCCGGACCCACCCGAGGATATTTGGGGACAGAAGAAGGGGGCAAGGATTGCCGGGCGGGGGCCGGGGGCGGTAGGGGGGCGGGGTCAGGATGGAGGACGGGCAATGGCGCGGGTGGTGTTGCTGGACGGCGGGATGGGGCAGGAGCTGGTGGCGCGGTCGGGGGACGCGCCGACGCCCTTGTGGGCGACGCGGGTGATGCTGGACCATCCGGGGCTGGTGCGGGCGATCCATGCGGATTATTTCGATGCGGGCGCCACGGTGGCCACGCTGAACACCTATGCCATCCATCACGACCGTCTGGAGGGCTTCGGGCTGGACCATCTCTTCGAGGGGTTGCACCGGGCGGCGCTGGCCGAGGCCGAAGCGGCGCGGGCGGCGCATGGATCGGGGCGGCTGGCGGCATCCTTGGGGCCGCTGGTGGCGAGCTACCGGCCGGAGCTGTGTCCGGCCCCCGAGGTGGCGGAGGGGAAATATGCCGAGATCGCGCGGCTGCTGGGGCCGCATGTCGATCTGGTGATCTGCGAGACGATGGCCTCGGTCGCGCAGGCGGAGGGGGCGCTGCGCGGGGCGGCGGCGGCGGGGCGGCCCGTGTGGCTGTCGGTGACGGTGGATGACGCGGATGGGACGAGGCTGCGGTCGGGCGAGCCGGTGGCAGACCTTGCCCCGGTGATCGCGGCGCATGGGCCTGCGGCGGTGCTGGCCAACTGTTCGGTGCCCGAGGCGATGGCGGCGGCGCTGGCGGAGCTTGCGCGGTTCGGGCTGCCCTTTGGCGCCTATGCCAACGGGTTCACGCATATCGCGCCCGCGTTTCTGGCCGACCGGCCGACGGTCGATGCGCTGGAGGCGCGCCATGACCTGACGCCCGAGGTCTATGCCGAGATGGCGCTGGGATGGGTGGCGCAGGGGGCGACGATCGTGGGGGGCTGCTGCGAGGTGGGGCCGCGCCATATCGCGGCGCTGGCCGGGGCGCTGCGCGCGGCGGGGCATGAGATCGCGTGACCTACCGCTACGATCCGCCGCCGGGAGAGCCGGAGGTTCTGCACGAGGATGCGGCGCTGCTGGTGGTGCGAAAGCCCGAGGGCTTGCTCTCGGTTCCCGGCAAGGGCGAGGACAAGGCCGATTGCCTGATCACGCGGTTGCAGCGGCGCTATGCCCGCGTGCTTTTGGTGCACCGGCTGGACACCGATACCTCTGGCGTGATGGTCTTTGCCCGCCAGAGTGCCGCGCAGGTGGCGCTGGCCGGGCAGTTCGAGCGGCGCGAGACGGAAAAGACCTATGTCGCGCGGGTCTGGGGGCGGGTCGCGGGCGAGGCGGGCACCGTCGATCTGCCGCTGATCGTGGACTGGCCGAACCGCCCGCGCCAGCATGTGAATCACGAGACGGGCCGTGTGGCGGTGACCGACTGGCAGGTGATCGCGCGGGGGGAGGATGAGACGCGGATGCGGCTTTGCCCGCGCACGGGCCGCAGCCACCAGTTGCGCGTGCACATGCAGGCGCTGGGCCATCCGATCCTGGGCGATCCGCTCTATGCGCACGCGCAGGCCGCCGCGCATCCGCGGCTGATGCTGCATGCCGGGGCGCTGGCGTTCCGCCACCCCGAGACGGGCGCGCGGGTGGCGTTTTCCGATCCCGCGCCGTTCTGAAGAACGGCTGTCACGGTTTCGCAATCCTCGCCGCATATCGCTGTTGCCAGAACGCCCCCGGTCGGGGGATGACTTGCGGCAGGGCAGATGTGGCCCGCCAGGGAGACGCAGGATGCATCCGGTGCTCATTCCGTTCCAGTTCCGCTATCTGCCGGTCACGATCTCCGTGCTGGGATGCGGGGTCTTTGCCGTCGCTGCGCTGGCCGTGCCGGGTTTGCGCGGTGGCTTTGCCTTCGCTGCGCTGGTGTTCGGGGCACTGGCGGTGATGGGTGTTCGTGACCTGACGCAGACGCGCCACGCGATCCTGCGCAACTATCCGCTGTCTGCACGGCTGCGGTTCCTGCTGGAGATGGTGCGGCCCGAAATCCGGCAGTATTTCCTGGAAAGCGACAAGGACGGCACCCCCTTTCCGCGCGACAAGCGCGCCATCGTCTATCAGCGCGCCAAGCAGGACCTGGACAAGCGGCCCTTCGGCACGCAATACGACGTCTATTCCGACCAGTTCGAATGGCTGCACCATTCGCTCGCGCCCAAGGCCCCGCCCGCCAATGACCGGATGCGCGTGATGGTGGGCGAGGCGACGGCGCAGCCCTATTCCGCCTCGCTTTTGAACATCTCCGCGATGTCATACGGGGCGCTGTCGGCCAATGCGATCCGCTCGCTGAACCGGGGTGCCAAGTTGGGCGATTTCGCCCATGACACCGGCGAGGGCGGCGTGTCGCCCTATCACCGCGAGGCTGGCGGCGACCTGATCTGGGAAATCGGGTCGGGCTATTTCGGCTGCCGCACGCCGGAGGGCCGGTTCGACCCGGCGCGCTTTGCCGAAGGGGCCAGCGATCCGCAGATCAGGATGGTGGAGCTGAAGCTGTCGCAGGGCGCCAAGCCCGGCCACGGCGGGGTGCTGCCCGCCGCCAAGATCACGCCCGAGATCGCGGCGATCCGGGGCGTGCCGATGGGGCAGGACTGCGTGTCGCCCGCCGCGCATGCGGTGTTTTCGACGCCTGCGGGGCTGTTGGAGTTCATCGCCGTGATGCGCGAGGCGTCGGGGGGCAAGCCTGCGGGGTTCAAGCTCTGTATCGGGCATCCGTGGGAATTCATGGGAATCGTCAAGGCCATGGTGGAAACCGGGATCACCCCCGATTTCATCGTGGTGGACGGCAAGGAGGGCGGCACCGGGGCCGCGCCCATGGAATTCATGGACCATATGGGGATGCCGCTGCGCGACGGGCTGAACTTTGCGCACAACGCGCTGGTGGGGGCGGGGCTGCGTGAGCGCATCCGGCTGGGGGCATCGGGCAAGATCATCACCGCCTTCGACATGGCGCGGGTCATGGCGCTGGGGGCTGACTGGTGCAATGCGGCGCGCGGGTTCATGTTCGCGGTGGGCTGCATCCAGGCGCAGGCCTGCCATACCGGGCATTGCCCGACCGGCGTCACCTCGTCCGACCCGCTGCGGTCGCGCGCGATCCATGTGCCGGACAAGGCGCAAAGGGTGATGAGCTTTCACGCCAACACCATTCATGCGCTGGCCGAACTGGTGGCGGCGGCGGGCCTGTCGCATCCGGGCGAATTGCAACCCCATCATTTCCTGCGCCGCGTGGCATCGGACCGGGTGATCAGCTTTGCCGAACAATACGAGATGCTGAGCCCCGGCCAGCTTCTGTCCGACCCGATGTCGAGCCGCCGCTATGGTGAGGCCTGGCGGCTGGCCCGCACCGACAGTTTCGACCGCGCCGCCGCCTGAGGCAGGGCGCAGCCGTCCGCCATGCCCCGTGGACCCGCGTTGACGCAGGCCCCGACATGTGGTTCGGCAGGGGCCGGGCGGTCCTGACCGGGCCGCGCCCGGCCCGCGACAGGGACGATGCAGATGACAACAGGACAGGTCCGCAATCATGACTGAACACGCCGTTCCCGACATCATCTACACCAGGGTGGACGAGGCGCCCCAGCTTGCCGCCGCATCGCTGTTGCCGGTGATCCGCGCCTTTGCCGCCGCGGCGGGCATCAGTGTGGGCACGCGCGACATCTCGCTGGCCGGGCGGATCATCGCAGCCTTTCCCGAGCGCCTGACCCCCGCGCAGCGCCAGCCCGACGATCTGGCCGGTCTGGGCGAACTGGTGAAAACACCTGCGGCCAACGTGATCAAGCTGCCCAACATCTCGGCCTCGGGGCCGCAGCTGGTGGCGGCGATCCGGGAATTGCAGGCGCAGGGCTATGACCTGCCGGACTATCCCGAGGACCCTGCGACGCCAGAGGAAAGGGCCATCCGCGCCCGGTTCGACGCGATCAAGGGATCGGCCGTGAACCCCGTCCTGCGCGAAGGCAACTCGGACCGCCGCGCGGCCACCGCGGTCAAGAATTACGCCCGGGCGAACCCGCATTCGATGGGCGTCTGGTCGGCGGACAGCAAGACGCATGTATCCACCATGTCGGGCGGCGATTTCCGCAGCAACGAAACCTCGGTCACGCTGAGTGCCGCTCAGGCCGGGGCGGTGCGGATCGAGCTGGTGGGCGGCGACGGGGCGGTGACCGTGCTGAAGGACGGGCTGACCATCCCCGAGGGCACCGTGGTCGATGCCACGTTCATGTCGGCGCGTGCGCTGTCGGCGTTTCTGGCCGCGCAGATCGAGGGGGCGAGGCGCGATGGTGTGCTGTTCTCGATCCACCTCAAGGCCACGATGATGAAGGTGTCCGATCCGATCATCTTTGGCCATGCCGTGCGGGCCTTCCTGAAGCCTGTATTCGACACGCATGGCGAGGCGCTGCGCGCGGCCGGGGTCGATCCGAACTCGGGGCTGGGCGCGCTCATGGACCGCGTGGCCCAGATGCCCGAACGTGCCCGGATCGAGGCCGACATCGCGACGGTGATGGCCGACCGCCCGCCGCTTTACATGGTGAATTCGGACCGGGGCATTGCAAACCTGCACGTCCCCTCGGACGTGATCGTCGATGCCTCCATGCCGGCGCTGATCCGCGCGGGTGGCAAGGGCTTTGGCCCGGACGGACAGGCGGCGGACACCAACTGCGTGATCCCCGACAGCGCCTATGCTGCGGTCTATGACGAGACGATCCGCTACTTCAAGGCGACCGGGGCTCTGGACCCCGCCACCGCGGGCACCGTGCAGAACATCGGCCTGATGGCACAGAAGGCCGAGGAATACGGCTCGCACCCCACCACCTTCGAAATTCCCCATGACGGCACCGTGCGCATGATCGCGGCCAATGGCGATGTGCTGCACCAACATGCGGTCGAGGCGGGCGACATCTGGCGCGCGGCCTCCACCCGCAAGGCCCCCATCGAGGATTGGGTGCATCTCGCCATCGCGCGCCAGAAGGCCGAGGGGTGCAAGGCGATTTTCTGGCTGGATGAGACGCGCGCCCATGACGCGCAGCTGATTGCCTATGTCAAACCGATCCTCGCGGAGGCGGGGGTGACCGACCGCTTCGCGATCATGCCCCCGCGCGAGGCGACGCGGCTGTCGCTCGAAACCATCCGGCGGGGCGAGAATTCCATCGCCGTCACCGGCAACGTGCTGCGCGATTATCTGACCGACCTGTTCCCGATCCTGGAGCTGGGCACCTCGGCCAAGATGCTGTCGATCGTCAAGCTGATGAACGGCGGGGGCATGTTCGAAACCGGGGCGGGCGGGTCGGCGCCGAAACATGTGCAGCAGCTGGTGGAGGAAAACCACCTGCGCTGGGATTCGCTGGGTGAGTTCTGCGCGCTGGGCGAAAGCCTGAAATTCCTGGCCGAGACGCGGGGCAACCCGCAGGCGCGCGTGCTGGGCGAGGCGGTGGATGCGGCGACGCAGGGCGTCTTGGACAACAGCCGCTCACCCGGTGCCAAGGTCGGCCAAACCGACAACCGCGACAGCCATTTCTACTTTGCGCTTTACTGGGCGCAGGCGCTGGCGGCCCAGACGCAGGATGCGCGGCTGGCCGCGCATTTCGCCCCCATCGCCCGCGCGCTGGCCGAGAACGAGGCGGTGATCCTTGCGGAACTGGCGGCGGTGCAGGGCAAACCCGTCGATCTGGGCGGCTATTACCATGCCGACCCGGCCAGGACCGAGGCCGTGATGCGCCCCTCGCCGACCTTTTCGGGCATCATCGGCTGACACGCGCGCAGGGGCAGGCGGTTCCTGACCGGCCACGGGCACATTCGCACGGCCTTGTGCTCGATGGTGATTGAAGCTTGCCCGCGCATCCGTGATGCAGGGCGCGTTCAGCCCGGGGAGCGCCGCCGCCGTGCCGACCGGAGCCATCACCCCGCCGCCCCTGGGAAATCGGCAAGGCGTTCGATGTCTCGGCCCCCGTCAGCGCCCTGCGGCCGGTGGCGCAGGTGGGCTATCCGGCGGCGCGCCGCATGCGGCTGGCGGTGAATGGAGCGGTGCGGCAGACGGGCGATCTGAACCAGATGATCTGGAAGGCACCTGAGATCATCTCGTATCTGTCTCATTTCTTTGAGCTTGGCGCAGGGGATGCATCAAGACAGGCACGCCCGCTGGGGTGGGGGCGGTCCTGCGTGGCGATATCGCGGAAGGCGAGACCGAGGGCGTGGGCAGCCTTGCCGTCACGGTGGTCTGACGCGCGCGGCCTCGGCACATGGCGCGCCAGGTCCATCGGCCTTTCGTTGGCTGGGCCCGACGCAGGGATCAAGGCCGTTCACGTCGCCCTGACGGCACCCGGCCCGGGCGCTGCGCCCCTGACATGCTGCGGTGCCCCCTCCGTGTCGCCCCGGTGCAGCACGGATGTCTGCCTCATCGCATGTCCATGCAGGCGGAAAGTGGCCGCACGTCATCAGACCTTGCCATTGCGCCGACAAAGGCCCGATGGTGGCCCCATTCTGAACAAGGCAGCCCAGATGACCGACACGCTTGCAGCCCTCCTGTCCACCGCCCACCCAGATGCCGCGGCCATCGGCGCGCCGGACCGGCCCTGGCTGACCTATGCGGGCCTCGCGGCGCAGACCGCCCGCACGCTTGACGCGCTCCATGCCGCCGGGGTGGGGCGGGGCGACCGCGTGGCCATCGTGCTGCCCAACGGCCCGGAAATGGCCTCGGCCTTTGTCACCATCGCGCAGGGGGCGGTCACCGCGCCCCTGAACCCCGCCTACACGCTCGATGAGTTCGACTTCTACCTCTCGGACCTCAAGGCCCGCGCCATCGTGCTCCCCGAAGGCTACACCGGCCCGGCGCTGGAGGCTGCGGCCAGACACGGCCTGACCGTCCTGCGCCTGTCCTTCGCGACCACCGACCCCGCGGGCCAGTTCACCCTGACCGCCGAAGGCACCCCCGGCACGATCCCCGACACCGCCCCCGCAGGCCCCCAGGACATCGCGCTGATCCTGCACACCTCGGGCACCACCTCCCGCCCCAAGATCGTGCCCCTCCTGCAATCGAACGTCGCGGCCTCGGCGCGCCACATCGGCACCTCGCTGGCGCTCACGCCCGCCGACCGCTGCCTGAACATGATGCCGCTCTTTCACATCCACGGCCTGATCGCGGCCGTCTCCTCCAGCCTGGCCGCCGGGGCCTCGGTCTGGTGCGCGCCGGGCTTCGACGCCGTGCGCTTTTTCGGCTGGATGGAGGCCGCGCGCCCCACCTGGTTCACCGCCGTCCCCACCATGCACCAGACCATCCTGCAACGCGCCCCCCGCAACGCCGACATCATCGCCCGCGTGCCCCTGCGGTTTCTGCGCTCCTCGTCGGCCTCGCTGCCCGCGCAGGTCATGCTGGAACTCGCCGCCACCTTCAGCGCCCCGGTGATCGAGGCCTACGGCATGACCGAGGCCGCGCATCAGATGGCCTCGAACCCGCTGCCGCCCCGTGCCCAGAAACCCGGCGCCGTGGGCGTCGCCGCAGGCCCCGCCCTGCGCATCGCGCATGAGGTCGAGAATCACCTCCTGCCGGGCGGCATCGGCGAGGTGGTGATCTCGGGCCCCAACGTCACCCCGGGCTATGAGGGCAACCCGGATGCCAACGCCAAATCCTTCTTCATGGCCGACGGCCAGCGCTGGTTCCGCACCGGCGACCAGGGCAGCCTCGATGACGAGGGATACCTCACCCTCACCGGCCGCCTGAAGGAGATCATCAACCGCGGCGGCGAAAAGATCAGCCCGCTGGAGGTGGACGGCATCCTGATGGACCATCCGGCCGTCCAGCAGGTCGTCACCTTCGCCATGCCCCATGCCAAGCTGGGCGAGGATGTCGCGGCAGCGGTCGTCCTGCGCGACGGGCACACCGCCGACGAGGCCGCCATCCGCGCCTTCGCCGCCACACGCCTTGCCGCCTTCAAGGTGCCGCGCCGCATCGTCATCCTGCCCGAAATCCCGAAAGGCGCCACCGGCAAGCTGCAGCGCATCGGCCTTGCGCAAAAGCTGGGCCTGACCGCCTGAGGTTTCTTCCGTCCCCAAATATCCCCGCCGGAGGCTCCGCCGTCTGCCACAAGGCACCACCCCCGGACTTGCGCACCTCGGAGGCTCCATGAAAATCTGCATCTTCGGCGCGGGCGCCATCGGCGGCTACATGGGCGCCAAACTGGCCGCGGTCGGCGCGGATGTCTCGCTGGTGGCGCGCGGCCCGCATCTGGAGGCCCTGCAATCCAAGGGGCTGACCCTGATCGAAGAGGGCGTCGCCACCACCCACAAGGTCCGCGCCACCGATGACGCAGGCACGCTCGGCCCCCAGGACTATGTGATCCTCACGCTCAAGGCGCATTCGGTGCCGGGCGTGGTGGACCGGATCACCCCCCTTCTGGGCACGGACAGCACGCTCGTCAGCGGCGTCAATGGCGTGCCCTGGTGGTATTTCCACCGCCTCGGCGGCCCGCTGGAGGGCACGCGCCTGGCATCCGTGGACCCTGGCGATGCGCAGTGGAACGGCTTCGGCCCCGACCGCGTGCTGGGCTGCGTGGTCTATCCTGCGGCTGAGGTCACGGCCCCCGGCACCATCACCCATGTCGAGGGCAACCGCTTTTCGCTCGGCGAACCCTCGGGCGAGAGATCGCCCCGCGCCGAGGCGCTGTCACAGGCGCTGACCGCGGCGGGCCTCAAGGCCCCCGTCCGCCCCCGCCTGCGCGACGAGATCTGGGTGAAACTCTGGGGCAACCTGTCGTTCAACCCGATCTCGGCCCTGACCCATGCCACGCTGGATGTGCTCTGCACCGATCCGGGCACCCGCGCCGTGGCCCGCGCGATGATGGTCGAGGCACAGGCGGTGGCCGAGAAACTCGGCGTCAGCTTCCCCATCGGGGTGGACCGCCGCATCGACGGCGGCGCCGCGGTCGGCGCGCACCGCACCTCGATGCTGCAGGACCTGCTCGCGGGCCGCCCGATGGAGATTGACGCGCTGGTGGGCGCGGTCGCCGAACTCGGCCGCCTGACGCAGACCCCCACCCCCACCATCGACACCGTGCTGGCCCTCGTGCGCCTGCGTGCAAGGATGGCGGGCCTAGTCTGACGCCCGGTCACCAAGGCGCTTGCAATCCGCCCGGCGGTTCTGTAGCGACGTCCGTGGGACACCCTTCCCCAACGAAGGGCTTTTAGCTGGAAGGCTACCATGACAGACCTGCAGACCCCGGCCGCGCGGCCGGCAAACCCGCGCTTCTCTTCCGGCCCCTGCGCCAAAATCCCCGGTTTCTCGCTCGACATGTTGTCCGATGCGCCCTTGGGCCGCAGTCACCGCGCCGTCGTGGGCAAGGCGAAACTCAAGCAAGCCATTGACCTGACCGCCGATATCCTGGGCGTGCCAGCGGGTTACCGCGTCGGCATCGTGCCCGCCTCCGACACCGGCGCCTACGAGATGGCGATGTGGTCGCTTTTGGGCGCGCGCAAGGTCGAGGCGCTCGCCTGGGAGTCCTTCGGCGAGGGCTGGGTGACCGATGCGGTCAAGCAGTTGAAACTCGACGCCACCGTGCGCCGTGCCGACTATGGCCATATCGTCGATCTGGCCGAGGTGGATTTCGATTGTGACGTTCTGTTCACATGGAACGGCACCACCTCCGGCGTGCGCGTCCCGAACGGCGATGCGATCCCTGCGAGCCGTCAAGGCCTGACGATCTGCGACGCCACCTCCGCCGCCTTCGCGATGGACCTGTCCTGGGACAAGCTCGATGTCACCACCTTCTCCTGGCAAAAGGTGCTGGGGGGCGAGGGCGCGCATGGCGTCATCATCCTGTCCCCCCGCGCGGTCGAGCGGCTGGAAACCCACACGCCGCCCTGGCCGCTGCCAAAGATCTTTCGCCTCACCTCCAAGGGCAAGCTGATCGAGGGCATCTTTCAGGGCGAGACGATCAACACCCCCTCCATGCTTGCGGTCGAGGATTACCTCGTGGCGCTCGCCTGGGCCAAATCCATCGGCGGCCTGCCCGCCCTGATCGCCCGCGCCAGTGCCAATGCGCAGGTGATCCACGATTTCATCGCGACCCGCCCATGGATCGCCAACCTGGCCGAAGACCCGGCGACCGCCTCCACCACCAGCGTCTGCCTGCGTTTCACCGATCCGCGCATCGCCGACGGCGCGGCCTTCGCCAAGGCGGTGGTGAAACGGCTGGAGGCCGAGGGCGTGGCGCTGGATGCCGGCGCCTACCGCGACGCCCCGCCGGGCCTGCGCATCTGGTGCGGCTCGACGGTGGACACCGCCGATGTGGCGGCGCTGATGCCCTGGATCGACTGGGCCTTCGCGACCGAAATCGCCGCCCTGCCGCAGGCCGCCTGATCCCCCCGATCCCGACGCCGTCCCGACGCATGTCGGTTCGGATGCCAGACGCCTGCCAGACGCCTGCCAGACGCAAACCATCATCACAGGAGGCCCCCATGGCGCCCCGCGTTCTCGTTTCCGACGAACTCTCCGAAACCGCCGTCCAGATCTTCCGCGACCGCGGGGTAGAGGTGGATTACCTGCCGCAGGTCGGCAAGGATAAGGACAAGCTGGCCCAGATCATCGGCCAGTATGACGGCCTTGCCATCCGCTCGGCCACCAAGGTCACCGCGAAACTGCTGGAACAGGCCCCCACCCTCAAGGTGATCGGGCGCGCCGGGATCGGCGTGGACAATGTGGACATCCCCGCCGCCAGCCGCCGCGGCGTGATCGTGATGAACACTCCCTTCGGCAACTCGGTCACCACCGCCGAACATGCCATCGCCATGATGTTCGCCGTGGCCCGCCAGCTGCCCGAAGCCAATGCGTCAACCCATTCCGGCAAATGGGAAAAATCGCGCTTCATGGGGGTGGAGCTGTTCAACAAGACGCTCGGCGTGATCGGCGCGGGCAACATCGGCGGCATCGTCTGCGACCGCGCGTTGGGGCTCAAGATGAAGGTCATTGCCTATGACCCCTTCCTGTCGGATGAGCGCGCGATGACGATGGGCGTGATCAAGGTGGACCTCGACGACCTGCTGGCGCGGGCCGATTTCATCACCCTGCATGTGCCCCTGACGGACAAGACCCGCAACATCCTCTCTGCCGAAGCCCTTGGGAAAACGAAGAAAGGCGTGCGCATCATCAACTGCGCGCGCGGCGGGCTGGTGGATGAGGCGGCCTTGGCCGAGGCGCTGAAGTCCGGCCATGTCGCCGGCGCCGCCTTTGACGTGTTCGCGGTGGAGCCTGCCGCCGAAAGCCCCCTTTTCGGCCTGCCGAATGTGGTCGTCACCCCACATCTGGGCGCCTCCACCACCGAGGCACAAGAGAATGTGGCGCTACAGGTGGCCGAACAGATGTCCGACTATCTGCTGACGGGGGCGGTGCAGAACGCGCTGAACATGCCGTCCGTCACCGCCGAAGAGGCCGCCGTGATGGGCCCCTGGATCAGGCTGGCCGGTCATCTGGGCGCCTTCATCGGCCAGATGACCGAGGAACCGATCAAGGCCATCAACATCCTTTACGACGGCGGCGTGGCCGAGATGAACCTGCAGGCCCTGAACTGCGCCGTGATCGCGGGCGTGATGAAGGCCACCAACCCGGATGTGAACCTCGTCTCAGCCCCCATCGTGGCGCGCGAGCGTGGCGTCCAGGTCTCCACCACCCGGCAAGAGAAATCGGGGGCCTTCGACGCCTACATCAAGGTCACAATGGTCACCGACAAACGCGAACGTTCGGTCGCAGGCACCTGTTTTTCCGACGGAAAACCTCGCTTCATCCAGATAAAGGGCATCAACATCGACGCCGAGATCGGTGCCCACATGCTCTACACCACCAACGAGGACGTGCCGGGCATCATCGGCCTTCTGGGCATGACCATGGGCAAGAACGGCGTGAACATCGCCAATTTCACATTGGGGCGCTCCGGCCAGGGCCAAGACGCCATAGCGCTCCTATACCTCGACCAGCCGATTGACCCCAAGGTGGTGGATACCCTCGAAAGCACTGGCATGTTCCAGCAGGTCAAACCCTTGCGCTTCGAACTGGCCTGAGTCGGCTTGCCCCCTCTTTCGTCCTCAAATATCCCACGGGGGTGCGGGGGGGTGAAACCCCCGCTCCGCCCCCACCAAAAGCGCCCCCAAAGGAGAC
>JBKBKC010000003.1:135274-178605 GCA_046294265.1 Gemmobacter sp.
CCCCCCTCCGCCGCCCCCCCCCCCCCCGGGGGGGGGGCGCCCCCCCCCCCCCCCCCCTCCTCCACCTCGAAAGGCGCCCCAAATGCAGACCTATGCCATCGGCGACATCCACGGCCATCTCGACCTTCTCCGCCGCGCGCATGACCTGATCGCGGCGGATCAGGCCCGGCATGGCGCGGCGCAGGTGGTGCATCTGGGCGATCTCGTGGACCGGGGGCCCGACAGCCGGGGCGTGGTCGACTACCTGGCCGAGGGAATTGGCGGCGGCCAGGACTGGATCGTGCTGAAGGGCAATCACGACCGGATGTTCACATTGTATCTGGAGGACGCGCCGCGCCACGATCCGGGCCTGCGCCCCGACCTGTCGTGGCTGCATCCCCGGCTTGGCGGGGCCACCACGCTCGCCTCTTACGGGGTCGCCAATCCGGGGGACCGCCCGCTTGCCCCCGTGCATGCAGAAGCCCGCGCGGCAGTGCCGCAGGCTCACCTTGCCTTTCTGGACGGACTGCCCACCAGCCATCTGCGCGGTGAAGTCCTGTTCGTCCATGCGGGCATCCGCCCGGGCATCCCGCTCGCCGACCAGACCGAGGATGACCTCTTGTGGATCCGCGGCAACTTTCTGGAGGACCCGCGCGACCACGGGCCGCTGGTGGTGCATGGCCATACCGCGCTGGACGTGCCCACGCATTACGGCAACCGCGTCAACCTTGATTCCAGCGCGGCCTATGGCGGGACACTGACCGCCGCCGTGTTCGAGGGGCGCGACGTGTTCGTGCTGACCCCGAAAGGCCGGGTGCCGCTGCGGCCCTGAGCCGTCAGACCGCCAGCACCCGCCCCTCGGCAGCAGATTGCTCTGCCCGGTCCAGCACCCGCTGCAGGGCAGCCCCCCGGGCGAAGTCGGGGTCGGGCAGGCCCTCTTCCCGCACCGCCGCCGCGAAGCGCTGATAGACGGTCGGTGCCTCTGGCGCCCCCAAATCGCGCCAGGCGGCCATGGGCACGTCTGCACCCAGACAGCCCCGCAACCGGCTGACGCCCCCGACAAACCCCACTTCCAGCCCCCCGCACTCGCCATGGATCCGAAGCGTCAGGTCGTTCAGATGCCCCGCCGCCACGCGCGTGGCGGTGACCGTGCCAAGCGCCCCGCCCGACAGTCGCACATGCATCACCGCGCTGTCGTTGGCGTCCAGCACATAGGCCCCGATCCGCCCTCCCGGTGTCTTGTCGAAGGTGGCCAGGCGGCACGATACCTCCACCACCTCCTCGCCCGCTGCGAAGCTCGCGAAATCGAGGATATGCACGCCCAAGTCCCCCAGCACTCCCTTGGAACCATGCGCCGAGGACAGCCGCCACAGCCATTGGTCCTGCGAGCGCCAATCGCCCCATGCGGGCTGCACCAGCCAGCTTTGCAGATAGGCGGCCTCCAGATGCCGCACGCGCCCGATGGCCCCGGCCCGCACCAGACGCGCGGCCTCCTGCAGCGCGGGGACACGGCGGTAGGACAGGTTCACCATTCCCACCACGCCCGCATCCGCCGCCGCCTGCGCCATCCCGGCGGCATCGGCGGCGGTGGTCGCCAAAGGCTTTTCGCACAGCACATGCTTTCCTGCGGCCAGCAAGGGAAGGGTCGTGGCATAGTGCGCGCCGTCGGGGGTGACATTCGCCACGGCATCGAACCCGCCCCAGTCCAGCGCCGCCTCCAGGCCCGCAAACCCCCGCGCCACCCCATGCTTGGCCAGGAATGCGGCCAGACGGTGCGCGTTGGTGTCCACCCCCGCCACGACCTCCACCCCCGCAATGGCGCCAAAAGCCTCGGCATGGTTGCCCGCCATCCCGCCGGTGCCAAGGATCATCAGCCGCATGTCAGCGCAGCCCCGCCTCGCCACCGCCGTGCAGGCGGGGGCCACGTTCGGAGATCGCCTCCAGCGCGCGCTCGACCGGCAGATTTGGCGCTGCACAGGGATCGGCCAGCCGGGGGGCCGGGTTGTGCGCCCAATGCACCGCGTTCAGGATCACGCGCTGGATGTTCGGATCGTGGTAGGTTGGATAGGTCTCATGCCCCGGGCGGAAATAGAACACGCGGCCCGCACCCCGCCGCCAGCACAGACCCGAGCGGAACACTTCGCCGCCCTGAAACCAGCTGACGAACACCGTCTCGTCCGGTTCGGGCACGCCGAAGGGTTCGCCATACATCTCTTCGTGGTCCAGTTCGAATTGGTCGGGCAGGCCGGCCGCGATGGGATGGCCGCGCGCGGTCAGCCAGAGCCGCTCCCGCTCGCCCGCCTCGCGCCAGGTGAGGTTGCAGGGCGTGCCCATCAACCGCTTGAACGGCTTGGCGAAATGCGCCGAATGCAGGAAGATCGCGCCCATGCCGGACCACACCGCCTCGACCACCCGCTCCACCACCGCATCCGCGACATCGCCATGAGCGGCATGACCCCACCAGACCAGCACATCCGTTTCGGCCAGCCGGGCGGCCGTCAGACCATGATCAGGATCCTGCAGGGTGGCCGTCTGCGCCACGACACCGGGACCGTGGTTCAGGGCCGCGGCGATGGTGGTGTGCATCCCGTCAGGATAAATGCCCGCCACTGCCGCATTCGTGCGTTCATGCACGTTCTCGCCCCAGACGGTGACACGAATGGCCATACTCGCCCTCCCTTGCGGCATTCAAAGCGGTTTGAAAGCGGTAGCCAAAAGACGGCGAGCACGTCAAGCGGCGCGGAGGGTTATGGTGACCCCGGCAGGAATCGAACCTGCAACCTATCCCTTAGGAGGGGATCGCTCTATCCGTTGAGCTACGGAGCCACGCGCGTCTCTCTTGGCCAAAAAACATGCCGCGCGCAACCGAAACCTGTGGCCCTGTCACGCTCACGGCCCTTGGACATCACGGAGTTCCGGCGCTAACGTCGCCCTGGATACCCTGTGAAAGGCACCGGCGCTTGGCCCAGTTTCCCCCCCGCGATCCACGCCGCGCCCTGACCCTGCGCGACGTGTCCGAGGCCTCGGGCGTGTCGGAAATGACCGTCAGCCGGGTGTTGCGCCAGCGGGGCGATGTATCGGACGGCACGCGCGACCGGGTGCTCGCAGCGGCGCGACGCCTTGGCTATGTGCCCAACAAGATCGCGGGGGCGCTGGCAAGCCAGCGGGTGAACCTGGTGGCCGTGATCATCCCGTCATTGTCCAACATGGTGTTCCCCGAGGTGATGACGGGCATCTCGGATGCACTGGACGGCACCGGGCTGCAACCGGTGATGGGGGTGACCAACTATTCGCCCGAGCGCGAGGAGACGGTGCTGTATGAGATGCTGTCATGGCGGCCCTCGGGCGTGATCCTGGCGGGGCTGGAACACACGGACGCGGCCCGCGCCATGATGGAAAACGCCAGCATCCCGATCGTCGAGATCATGGATGTGGATGGCACGCCGGTCGATCTGGCGGTGGGCATCTCGCACCGCCGCGCGGGTCGGCAGATGGCGCAGGCGATCCTTGCGGCGGGCTATCGGCGCATCGGCCTGTTGGGCACGATGATGCCGCATGACCACCGCGCCCGCAAACGCATGTCCGGGTTCGAAGAGGCGCTGTCCGAGGCTGGGCTCACCGTCGCAGACCGCGAATACTATGCCGGGGGGTCGGCCCTCCTGAAGGGGCGCGAGATGACGCAGACCATTCTGGCGCGCTCGCCCGACCTCGATTTCCTCTATTACTCCAATGACATGATTGGGTCCGGCGGACTGTTGTGGTGCCTTGAAACGGGGCGGGGCGTGCCCGACAGGCTTGGCCTTGCGGGGTTCAACGGCGTGGAACTCCTGGATGGCCTGCCGCGCAGGCTGGCCACGATGGACGCCTGCCGCCACCAGATCGGTCGCGTCGCGGGCGAGCTTGTGGCCGGCACCCGCCCCCGCCCCGTCGCCCCCGGAGAGCGCGCGGTGGTGGAGCTTTCCCCCGTTCTGCAGCCCGGCGATACCATCCGGTCCGCGCGCGCTTGACCCCTTCCGGCCAGCCGTTACTGTGCACCCGCAGCACAGCCTTGCGGAGAGCGACCATGACCCAACGCCTGCACCTCGTTTACGGCGGTGAACTGACAGATCCGTCCGGCAACACCTTCCGCGATGTGTCGCAGATCCACATGGTGGGGATGTTCCCCGACTATGCCACCGCCCATGCCGCCTGGAAGGCCGAGGCGCAGCGCACCGTGGACAATGCGCACATGCGCTATTTCATTGCGCATATCCACCGGCTGGTTGACGCGGAACAGTCCGGGTCCGCGACCGATCCGGTCCGGGGCTGACGCGCGCACCGCGCGGACATGGCCCATTCCCTTGGCCTGAAACTTTACACGATGTCGGCCGGGGCGCCCGCCACCCCCGCCCCGGCCCGCGCCGCGCGGCCGGAGGGGCCGCTGGTCTGGCTGCACGGGCCCACGCCGGATGCGCGGCGGGTGCTGGCCGCCCTCGTCCCCCGGCTGATGGCGGGCGGCGCGGTCAGCGTGCTGGCCACCGGTGATGCCCCGCCCGAGGACGCGCGCCGCCCGCGCGGCATGGTCCATGACCTGCCCCCCCATGACAGCCCGGCTGAGGTGCGCGCGTTCCTCGACCATTGGTCGCCTTCCGCCGCCCTGCTGACCGAGGGCGAGTTGCGCCCCCTCCTCGTGCATGAGGCGCAGGAGCGGGGCATCCCCCTGATCATGGCCGAGGCCCGCGCGCCGCATCTGCCCGGCGACCGCACGGGTTGGTGGCCGGGGCTGGTGCGCGGGCTGCTGTCGGGGTTCCACGCCGTCCTGGCCGTGGATGAGCCTGCCGCCCGCGCCTTTCGCAAGGCGGGCGGCATTCCCGCGCGGGTCGAGGCGGCGGGGCGGATGGAACAGCCGTCCGCCGCGCTCAGCTGCACCGAGGCCGAGCGGGCGGCGCAGTCGCGCCTTTTGGGAACGCGGCCGGTCTGGCTGGCGGTCGCGGTGCCTCAGGCCGAGGAAGGCATTGTGATCGAGGCGCATCGCGCGGCGCTGCGCCTCACGCACCGGCTGTTGTTGATCCTGCTGCCCGAGGATGCCGACCGGGCGCAGCCCCTTGCCGACCGGATGGAGGCCGTCGAAGGCTGGACCGTCGCGCGCCGCTTTGCCGAAGAGGAACCGGATGGCGATGTGCAGGTGCTCATCACAGATTCGGCGGCTGAACTGGGCCTCTGGCTGCGGCTGGCGCCGGTGACCTATATCGGCGGCAGCCTGACGCCGGGGGGGGCGCGGGTCGATCCGATGGTGGCGGCGGCGCTGGGGTCGGCGATCCTGCACGGGCCCCGGGCGGGGGTGCATGGCGGGTCTGTCGGGCGGCTGGCGGCGGGGCAGGCCTCCGCGTTGGTCGGGTCGGGGGCGGATCTGGCCGAGACGCTGGGCGACCTTCTGGCTCCGGACCGGGCGGCGCGACTGGCGCAGGCGGCATGGAGCGTGGCCTCCGAGGGCGCCGAGGTGACCGAGCGGGTGGCCGACCTGCTGCGCGGTCTGGCCCTGGGGCGGGCGTGATGCGTGCGCCCGGCTTCTGGTTCACCCCGCCCGACCGCCCCGCCGCTGCCGCACGGCTTTTGTCACCGCTGGGCGGGATCTACGCCGCGGCCACCGCGCGCCGGGTGGCGCGGGGGGGGGGGTATCGGGCGGGCGTGCCTGTCATCTGTCTGGGCAACATCGCCGTGGGCGGCACGGGCAAGACGCCCGCCGTGATCGCGCTGCTGGAGCGGCTGGCGGCGCGCGGGGTGGCGGCGCAGGTTCTCACGCGCGGGCATGGCGGGCGGCTGGCGGGGCCGGTGCGGGTGGACCCCGTGCGCCATACCGCCGCGGATGTGGGGGATGAGCCATTGCTGCTCGCGGCCTTTGCGCCGGTCTGGGTGGCGCGTGACCGCGCGGCGGGGGCGCGGGCCGCAGAGGGCGCGGGGGCGAAGGTGATCGTCATGGACGACGGCTTCCAGAACCCGGCGCTGATCCGCGACCTGTCGGTGGTGTTGATCGACGCGGGCATGGGCTTTGGCAACGCCCGCTGCCTGCCTGCCGGGCCATTGCGCGAGCCTGTGGCGGCGGGCCTCGCGCGGGCCGACATGACGCTGGCCATCGGGCCGGAGGCCGCGCAGGCGGCGTTCCGGGCCGCGTGGGGCCCGCTGCTGCGCCTGCCGCATCTGACGGGCCACCTTGCCCCCCTCATGACCGGCATGGACTGGCGGGGTGCGCGGGTGATGGCCTTTGCGGGGATCGGGCGGCCGGGCAAGTTCTTTGACACGCTGCGGGGGCTGGGGGCCGACCTCGTGCGTGCCGTGCCGCTGGACGATCACCAGCCCCTCGCTGACCCCCTCTTGCGGCGCATGGAGGCCGAGGCGGCGGCCCTTGGCGCGCAGCTTGTCACCACCGAAAAGGACGCGGTGCGCTTGCCCGAGGGCTGGCGGATGCGGGTTCTGACCTTGCCGGTGCGGTTGCGGCTGGGCGACTGGGCGGCGCTGGACGCCCGACTGGACGGGCTGGGCATCTAGCACCCTTCTGGCGCGCCCCCCACCCCCATCCCCTCCCCACGAGGGGGAGGGGAGGCGCGGGTCTGGCCGCGCAGGCGCGCGGGGTGAGGGTACTATCCCCCTGTCATGTCCTCGGTTTTTTCGGCGGCACGAAGCGGCGCGAGGTGTCTGCGGGGTTGGCGGGCGGCTTGGGCGCGGGTTTTACGAAGGGTGCACCGCGCGGTTTGGCGGGTGGTTTGCCCCCCGCGCCCTCGGCGTTCCCGCCATGCGATTTGAACCCGGCCGAGCGGGCAGGCTTGCCCTCTCCCCCGCCATGCGACCTGAACCCGGCGGATTTGAACCCGCCCGGCTTTGCGCCGGGTGCGCGGGGCTGATCGGATGCGGCGGCAACCGCACCACCGGGGGCCGCGCGCGGCTTCCACGGTTTGGGCGCGTCGGAGCGCGGTGCATCGGGGCGTGCTGCATCGGGGCGGGGGGCGTAGGTCTTGGTCCCTGCCGATTTGGCGGCATAGGGGCGGGTGCCTGCGGGTTTGGCCCCCGCCGGTTTCGTCCCCGCCGGTTTGGCCCAGGCGGGTTTGGCGCCAGCCGGCTTGCCCGCCGCAGGGCGGTCACCCCAGGGCCGCTTGCCTTCGGCGGTCGGCGTGGCGGCGCGGTCGGTGTCTTTCCAGCGCGGTTTGCGGTCGGCGCCGCCAGCGTCACCGCGCGGGGCATAGGCTGCTCGGGGGCGGGGCGTGTCGTCCCGTTCAGGGCGGGGGGCAGGGGCGCCTTGCTCGGGCTCACCCGCGCCGCGCGGGGCAGGGCGGAGGGTAGCGGGCGGGGCCGCATCCTCGTCCACGATGCGGGGCGGCTTGGGGGTATAGGCAGGTTTGGCGCGGTCGGTAACGCGGGGCGCGGTGCGATCCGGCCGCGCGCCACGTTCGGGCGCGCGCTCGGGACGTTCCAGCACAGGCTCCCCGTCCAGCCGGGCCATGGTCAGGCCCGCCTCAAGCTCCAGCCCCGCGCCGAAGCGTGCGGCCTGCGCCGCGGCGATCTGCACAAAGGTTTGGTCGCGCTGCACGCGGATGGCGCCGATGGCATCCTTGGCCACCCCGCCCGCATCGCAGATCTTGGGCAGAAGCCAGCGCGCCTCGGCCCGCCCCTCATGCCCCACGGACAGCGCATACCACACGGCGGGGCCGAACTCGGCCCGTTCGCGCGGGGCAGAGGCGGCGGCGGCGCGGGTGGGGCTATCCGCCTGATCCGACAGCACTTCCGGCGCGGACCGGCCCGACCGCCACAGCCGCACGAAGGCCGCGGCCACCTGTTCGGCGCCATGCGCGGCCAAGAGCGCCTCGGCAATCTCGGCCTCGTCGCCCGGGGCCGCGTCCAGTGCCGGATGGGTCAGCAGACGCTGATCCTCGCGCGCCTGCACGTCGTCCGCCGATGGCGGCTTGCCCCAGTCGGCCTCGACCTTGGCATCGCGCAGGATGCGGCTGGCCTTGCGGAAATCGGCGGGGGTCACGATGAGGACCGAGGTGCCCTTGGCGCCCGCGCGCCCGGTGCGGCCCGAGCGGTGGAGGAGGGTTTCGGGGTTGGTGGGCAGGTCGGCGTGGATCACCAGTTCCAGCCCCGGAAGGTCGATGCCGCGCGCGGCCACATCCGTGGCGATGCAAACCCGCGCGCGACCGTCGCGCAGGGCCTGGAGGGCGTGGGTCCGCTCGGACTGGCTGAGTTCGCCCGACAGGGCAACCGCTTGAAACCCGCGGTTTATCAGGCGCGCGTGCAGGTGGTTCACGTTGGCGCGGGTCTTGGCGAAGACGATCGCGCGCTCGGCCTCATGGAACCGCAACACGTTGAAGATGGCGTGTTCCCGGTCGCGCACGGCCACTGACAGCGCCTGATAGGCGATGTCGCTGTGCTGGCTTTCCTGACCCTTCACCGCCAGCCGCAGCGCGTCGCGCTGGAACTCGGCGGCGAGTTTCGCGATGCCCTGCGGCACGGTGGCCGAGAACATCAGGGTGCGCCGGTCGGGGCTGGCGGCGCCGAGGATAAAGCCCAAATCCTCGGCAAAGCCAAGGTCCAGCATCTCGTCCGCCTCATCCAGAACGACCGCGCGGGCACCGGAAAGATCCAATGATTTCCGTTCGATATGGTCACGCAAGCGGCCTGGCGTGCCGACCACCACATGCGCGCCACGCTCCAGCGCGCGGCGTTCGGTGCGGTAGTCCATCCCGCCCACGCAAGAGGCGATGACCGCCCCCGCCTCGGCGAAAAGCCATTCGAATTCGCGCTGCACCTGAAGCGCAAGCTCGCGCGTGGGGGCCACGACGAGGGCCGGCGGTTTGTCGGCGTAAAGCAGGCGGTCCTGGCCCGCCAGCACCTCGGCGGCGATGGCGATGCCGAAGGCGACGGTCTTGCCCGAGCCGGTCTGGGCGGACACCAAGAGGTCGCGACCCGCGACGCCCGGATCGAGCACCGCCTCCTGCACCGGGGTCAGGGTGGAATATCCGCGGTCTGCCAATGCCTTGGCCAGGGGGGTGGCGATCCCCGTCATGGTGGTCATGTCGTTTATGGTCCCAAAGGGGGCGCGTCGCGCCGTGGATGAAGCGGCGCCTCATCCCCCCAGGGCAGCGCGGTCTCCTACCCGGCTGCCTGCGGAATCCTCACGCCGAACAAGGGGGTGCATACAAGAGGGCGGCAGGAAAGTATAGCGCCGCGTGGGCCGCTGGGGCCTGCGATGGTCCGCGCGGCAGGGCGCGATGGCGAATCGGGGGATAACGCCGGAGATTGCCGGGTTTTTCGCGTCTGGCCTGCGTCCTGCGGGCGTATGGCGCGCGTATGGCATCCGTCCCGACAGGGGGCGCGCTGGCGGGCGTGCTAACGCAACGCGCGGTTGGGTCAGGCGGCCAGGAGGCGCGTGCCGTCATGCCCCGTGATGCGGGTGGTCACAAGCGTGCCCTCGGGCTGGTCGGTGGCAAAGGCGACTTCGGTGAAGTCGGGGCAGCGCCCCATGCGGGGGCCTTCGGTGAGCACGGTCTGGGTGCTGCCCACGCGGGCCGCGAGGTGGCGGGCCAGCGCCGCCGCGCCCGCCGCGCGCAGGCGGGCGGCGCGGTCGCGGATCACCGGGCCGGGCAGTTGCGGCATCCGCGCGGCGGGGGTGCCCGCCCGCGCGCTGAAGGGAAAGACATGCAGGAAGGTAAGGCCGCAATCCTGCACGAGGGCGAGGGACTGGGCAAAGTGATCCTCGGTCTCGGTGGGAAAGCCCGCGATGATGTCGGCCCCGAACACGATGCCGGGGCGCAGGGCGCGGGCCTCGGCGCAGAACCGGATCGCGTCGTCGCGGGCGTGGCGGCGTTTCATGCGTTTCAGGATCAGGTCGTGCCCGTGTTGCAGCGACAGATGCAGATGCGGCATCAGGCGGGGTTCGGTGGCGATGGCCTGCATCAGGGCGGGATCGGCCTCGATGCTGTCGATGGAGGAGATGCGCAGGCGGGGAAGATCGGGCACGAGGCGCAAAAGGCGCAGCACCAGATCGCCCAGGCGCGGCTGGCCCGGCAGGTCGGAACCCCATGAGGTAAGGTCAACCCCGGTCAGCACCACCTCGTCGAACCCCCGGTCGCGAAGGCGCTTGACCTGCTCCACCACCACGCCCGCGGGCACCGAGCGGGAGTTGCCGCGCCCAAAGGGGATGATGCAGAAGGTGCAGCGGTGGTCGCAGCCGTTTTGCACCTGCACATAGGCGCGGTGGCGGCCGAAGCCGTCGATCAGGTGGCCGGCGGTTTCGCGCACCGACATGATGTCATCCACCCGCACGCGCTCGGTTTCGCCGATCAGGTCGGGGGCGAGGCTGGCCCAGGTGGCGGCCTGCATCTTCTCATGGTTGCCGATCACGCGCGTCACCTCGGGCATGGCGGCGAAGGTGGCGGGTTCGGTCTGCGCGGCACATCCGGTGACGATGACCGGCGCGCCGGGGTTGTCGCGGGCAAGGCGGCGGATTTCCTGCTTGGCCTTGCGCACGGCCTCTGCGGTGACGGCGCAGGTGTTCACGACGACTGCGCCATCGACCCCGGCGGCGGCGGCAAGTTCGCGCATCGCCTCGGTCTCATAGGCGTTGAGGCGGCAGCCGAGGGTGGCGAAGACGGGTGCCTTAAAGGTGGGGGGCAGGGCGTTCATTCGCGCACCAGTTCGGGGGTGAGGATGCCCGAGAACACATGCGCGACGGGCCCCGACAGCCAGATGCCATCCTCGCGCCAGTCGGTCATCAGGATGCCGCCGTCCGCCTCCAGCGTGATCTCGCGCCCCGCGAGGCCGCGCAGGTGGGCGGCCACCGCCACCGCGCAGGCCCCCGAACCGCAGGCGAGCGTGGTGCCGGTGCCGCGTTCCCAGACGCGCATGCGGATGCGGTCATCCGACAGGACCGAGGCGAATTCGACATTGGTGCGCTGGGGGAAGAGGGGATCGTGTTCCACCTGAGGGCCGGTGACCCCGGGGTCAACGGCACCCGCATCGGGGACAAAGAACACGGCATGCGGGTTGCCCATGCCCACGGCCACGGGATCGCCGGGCAGGGGCAGGTGCAGGGGATCGGTTGCGTGCGACAGCGGGATCGCATCCCACACCAGTTCGGGCGGCCCCATGTTGACCCAGACGCGCCCTTGGGTGGCCTCGGCCCGCAGGAGGCCGCGTTCGGTGCGGATGCTGAGCGTGGTGGCACCGGTTTCGGCCATCACCAGATGGGCGACGCAGCGGGTGGCATTGCCGCAAGCGCCCGCCTGGCTGCCGTCGGCGTTCCAGAAGGTCAGGTCGATGTCGGCCCCGTCACCGCCCGGCGTGATCTCGGCCAACTGGTCGAAGCCCACGCCGCGATGCCTGTCCCCCAGCGCGCGGGCAAGCGATACGGTCACCGGCGCGCCCCCTGCGCGGCGGTCGATCACGACGAAATCATTGCCTGCGCCGTGCATCTTGACGAACGCGAGGCCGGGGGGGCTGTCCATCCGGGTCATGCCTGTGGCATACGCCTGTTGGCGGCGACAATCCAGTGCCCGTTGGCTGTGGACGGGGCGGGCGGCGGGCAGCGGCCAATTCCCTCTTGACCCCCCTCTCCAACCCGCCTAGGTAACGCGGCGTTGTGGGCCGGTAGCTCAGTTGGTAGAGCAGCTGACTTTTAATCAGCGGGTCACAGGTTCGAATCCTGTCCGGCTCACCACTCCATCCTGAAATCAAACGTTTACAGGGCATCGGGCCGTCGCGCGGCAGGCGCGGTTTGAGCACTGGGCTATCGTGACCGGCGGTTGCGGCCCGCGCCCGACGATCAGGTGGACACGCCCGAGGATGTGGCGGCGGCCGTGATGCGCCATGGGCTGACGGAGGTGTGGGAGGGGCTGACGCCGGGCAGGCGGCGGGGGATGCTCTATCAGGTGGGCACGGCAATGACCGAGGCGACGCGGACCACGCGGATTGCCAAGCTGGTGGCGGGGCTGGAGGGTTACTCCGCGCGCCCGAACAGCAGCCGGATGTAGCGCGCCAGATGATCGACGCTTTGCACGGCGAGGGCGGGGTCATCCTGCGATTTGGCCATGACCAGCGCGCCCTGGATCACGGCCTGGACATGCAGGGACAGGCTTTCGGCGCTGATCCCCGGCACGGGGTGGCGGGTGAGCGCGAGGGCGAGGTCGGCCTCGACATGGCCCGCACCGCCGCGGATCGTTTGACCCGCCGCCTGCCGGATCGCGGGGTGCGTTGCGTGGATTTCCTGCACCACGGTCCCCGCGACACAGGTGTATTCGGCGGCCTTGCCCCGCACCAGATCGCGGCGCAGGTCCAGATAGGCGAGCACGCGGTCGAGGGGGTCGGGGTGGGCGTGATAATCGGCGTGGTCAAAGAGACCGTCCGTCACCTCGGCCCAGTGCTGCATGGCGGCGCAGCCGAGCGCCTGTTTGTTCGGAAAGCTGTGGAAGAAAGCGCCCTTGGTGACGCCTGCGGCGGCGCAGAGGTCATCGACGCTGGTGGCGCCGTAGCCCTTTTCGCGAAACAGGCGCAGCGCCTGGTCCAAGAGGCGGCGGCGGGCCTGGCCGCGCGGGACGCGGGCGGTCATCCGGCGATGGCCGCCCGGACCCCGGCAAGGTCGATGCGCGACATGCCCATCAGCGCCTGCATCGCCGCCGGGTGGCCGAGGAGCGTGGGCAGTTCGGCGGGCACGATCTGCCACGAAACCCCCCAGCGGTCCTTGAGCCAGCCGCAGCGGCCTGCCTGCCCCCCGTCCGTCAATGCGGCCCAGAGGCGATCGGTGTCGGTCTGGTCCGGGGTGGTGACGAGGATCGAGGCGGCCTCGGTCTGCGGGAATCCGGGCCCTGCGTCGAGGATCCGGTAGGGCGTGCCCGCTAGGGTGAAGTCGATGATCTGGAAGGATGCGCCGGGGTCGGGGGCGTGGTGGCCGTCGATCCGGCTATCGGGGAGCAGTGAAACGTAGAACGTTGTGGCCTCACGCCCTCCGCCGTCGAACCACAGGCAGGTGCGGACCTGCATCGCCTAGGCCAACCCCTCGGGCGCGGGCTGCATGATGCCCCATGCGATGCCGAAGGGGTCGCGCAGAAGGCCCCACTCGTCGCCCCAGAACTGCATCTCGTAGGGCATGACCTGCGCGCATCCGGCAGCAATCGCGCGGGCCCACCAGGCGGGGCCGTCGCCGACCACCAGTTGCAGGTGGCCGCTGGCCATCGGGGGCGCGTCGGTGTCGGGGGTCATCGTGTGGTCGGTCATCATCAGCGCGCCGCCGTTGATCTCGACCTGCAGATGCAGGAAGCGGTCGGCGGCGTCGGGCATCGGCATGCGGCCAAGGTCGGTCGCGCCAAAGGCGCGGGCGTAGAAATCGGCGGCCTCGCCCGCGCGGCCGTTCATGGCGAGATAGGGGATCGGGCCGCGCATGGTGTCGGCATGGGGGCGCTGGGCGGCGGCATCGTCGGGCATCGGGCTCTCCCCCTGGACGGATGGATTCAAATAAACATACCAAGCGGTATGATTCGGATCAACGGGGCGTTGGCGCGGATGTGCGCGGCCTCTGGCGCTGGCCCTGCGCCACGCCTAGATACGGTCGGACACCGCCAGACCCGGCCGGGACAGGGAGGACGCCACCATGCCAGCGGCCGGGATGACCCCGACCCCCGCGCCCGACCGCTGGGCGCTGCTGCGCGCGCTTCTGCCCTATCTGGTGACGGCGGCGCTGTTCGCGCTGGGCCTATATGCGCTGCAACGCCTGCTGGCCCCGGTGGACCTGCGCGACGTGGCCGACCAGATCCACGCGACGCCGTGGAGCACGGTGACGCTGGCGCTGGTCTGCACGCTCTGCGGGTATCTGGCGCTGGCGGGGTATGACTGGTCGGCGCTGCGGTATATCGGCAAGCCCCTGCCCCTGCCGGTGGTGCTGACCGGCGGGCTGATGGCCTATGCGTTCGGCAATACCATCGGGCTGTCGGCGGTGTCGGGGGGTGCGGTGCGCTGGCGCGTCTATTCGCGGCTGGGGCTGGATGGATATGACGTGGCGAAGGTGTCCACCTTTGCGGCCGTGTCCTTCGGGCTGGCCGCGACGGTGGTGGGGCTGGTGGCGCTGGCCGTGCATCCCGGCGCGCTGGCGTCCTTCCTGCCGTTCGGGCCGGGGTTGGTGCGGCTGGTGGCGGTGGCGACGATCGTGGCGATCGTGCTGCCGATCGTGCTCGCCTCGGTGACCGGGCGCGAGTTGCGACTGGGGCGGTTTTCGGTGCGCGCGCCCAGCCTGCCGGTGCTGGCGGGGCAGGTGGTGTTCAGTGCGGCCGACATCGGGTTTTCGGCGCTGACGCTGTATTTGCTGCTGCCCGCATCGGACATGGGGTTCCTGACCTTTCTGGCCGTCTTTGCCGCCGCCACCATGGCGGGCGTGATCAGCCATGTGCCCGGCGGGGTGGGCGTGTTCGAAACGGTGGTGATTGCCGCCATGCCCGCCGTGATGCCGGTGGAGCAGGTGGCGGCGGCGCTGCTGTTGTTCCGTCTGACCTATTACCTGTTGCCCTTCGTGCTGGCGCTGGTGGTGCTTGCGCTGTTCGAGGCCTGGCAATCGGCGGGCTGGGCGGCGCAGACGGCGGTGGGGCGGACCTTGCAGGTGATGGAGCCGGGGCTGCGCGCGGTGGCTCCCATCGCCCCCCTCGTGCTGGCCGCCATGATCTTTGGCTCGGGCCTGTGGATGAGCCTTGCGGCCCTCGTGCCGCCCACGTCGGAGGCGGCGGAGGCCGCGCAGGCGCTGTTCCCGCTGGCCTTTGTGGAGGGCAAGGCGCTGTTGTCCTCGGCGCTGGGGGCGGCGCTGATCGTGCTGGCGCTGGGGGTGGTGCGGCGCAGTCTGGGGGCGTGGCTGTTGTCGGCGGGCGCGATGGCGGCGGGCGCGGTGGTGGCGCTTGCCGACGGGTTCGACTGGCAGCGGGCGCTGGCGCTGGCGGCGGGGGTGCTGATCCTGCTCCCGTTCCGGCGGGTGTTCCACCGGCACGCGACGCTGACCCATGCGGCGCTGTCGCCGGGGTGGATCGTGCTGGTACTGTCCACCATCGTGGCCTTTGGCTTCGTGCTGTTCTTTGCGCACAAGTCCACGCCTTACGCGCATGAGCTGTGGTGGCAGTTCGCGCTGGACGAACGCGCGCCGCGGGCCTGGCGGGCGGGGCTGGTGGGCAGCCTGCTGGTGGGGGTGACGGCGCTGGCGCTCTTGTTGCACGGGCCGCGCTATCGGCCGCAGCCGATGGATGCGGCGTCGATGGCGCGCGCGGCGGAGATTGCGGCGGCCACGGGCGATCCGGGCGCGGCGCGGGCGCTGGGGCTGGCGCGGCATCTGATGCTGTCCGAGGATCGGCGCGCATTCCTGGCCTTTCGCCGCGATCCGGGCGCCTGGGTGGTCGAGGGAGGGCCCTTTGGCCCGGCGCGCGCGGCCGAGGAACTTGCGGGCCGGTTCGTCGATACCGCGCGGCGGGCGGGGATGCGCCCGGTGATGGAGACGCTGCCCGAGGACCGCGCGGCGCTGGCCCTGGATCTGGGGCTGACGCTGCACCGGGCGGGGGCGGTCATGGTGCTGGATCTGGCGGCGATGCCGGCGGGCGGGCCTCTGGACGGGGCATTCCAGGCGGGGCTGACGCAGGGCTTTGCCGGAGGGTTCGCCTTTCGGTTGGAGCGGACGCCGGGCGCGGCCCGCGCGGTGTTGCGGCGCGACGGGATGGAGGTGGGGCATGGCCGCCTGTGGTGGCCGCAGGGCGGGGCGGCCTGGCTGGAGGCGGTGGACCTGCCCGCCGATGCGCCGCCCGAGTGGCTGGCGCTGCTGGTGGGGGCGCTCGTGCTGCGGCTGAAGGCCGAGGGCTGCCCGGCGCTCGCGCTGGCGCGGGTGCCGGAGGGGGCAGGCGAGGATACGCTTGGCGCGCTGGCGCAGCGGCTGGGGGCGGAAGTGCGCGCGCTGGTGACGGCAGAGCCTGCGACGGCGCGAACGGTGGCGCAACTGCGCTAGGGTGGCCTCAGGCGGTGGCGATGTCGGTCAGGCCAAGCTCGCGCATCATCTGGGCCCGCATCAGGAATTTCTGCGCCTTGCCGGTGACGGTCATCGGCAGGCTGTCGCGGATGCGCACATGGCGCGGCACCTTGTAATGCGCGATCCGGCCCCGGCAGAAGTCGCGGATGTCCTCCTCCGTGGCCGAGGCGCCGGGCCGCAGCACCACCCAGGCGCAGACCTCTTCGCCATATTTCGGATCGGGGATGCCGAACACCTGCACCATCTGTACGGCGGGGTGGCGGAAGAGGTATTCCTCGATCTCGCGCGGATAGACATTCTCGCCCCCGCGGATCAGCATGTCCTTCACCCGGCCGACGATGTTGCAATAGCCGTCCGCGTCCAGCGTGGCGAGGTCGCCGGTATGCATCCAGCCCTCGGCATCCACCGCCTCGGCGCTGCGCGCGGGGTCGGCCCAATAGCCCTGCATCACCGAATAGCCGCGCGTGCACAGCTCACCCATCCGGCCCACCGGCACGGTCTGCCCGGCCTCGTCCACCAGCTTGACCTCCAGATGCGGATGGATGCGGCCCACGGTGGTCACGCGGCGGTCAAGGGGGTCGTCCACATGGCTTTGAAAGCTGACGGGCGAGGTTTCGGTCATGCCATAGGCGATGGTTACCTCGGCCATGTGCATCCGGGCGACCACGCGTTTCATGATCTCGATGGGGCAGGGAGAGCCCGCCATGATGCCGGTGCGCAGGGTCGAGAGGTCGAAGCGGGGGAATTCCGCATGGTCGAGCATGGCCGCGAACATGGTGGGCACGCCATAAAGCGCGGTGCAACCTTCGGCCTGCACGGCCTCCAGCGTGGCGAGGGGGTCGAAGCCCTCGCCGGGGAACACCATCGCGGCCCCTTGGGCGACGCAGCCGAGCGTGCCCATCACCATGCCGAAGCAATGGTAGAGGGGGACGGGAATGCACAGCCGGTCACGGTCGGTGAAGCGCATGGTGGCGGTGACGGCGGCGGCGTTGTTCACGATGTTGCGGTGGGTCAGCGTGGCCCCCTTGGGCAGGCCGGTGGTGCCGCTGGTGAACTGGATGTTGATGGGATCGTCGGGGTGCAGGGCGGCGGTGGCGGCGCCCAGCCGGGCGGGGTCTGCGCGGGTGGCGGCGATGCGGTCGAAGCGCAGCATCCCCGGCGTCTCATCCACCCCCATCCGCAGCACCGCGCGCAGGTCGGGCGGGGCCTCGGGGGCGGCCAGCAGGTCGCACAACATGGCGAGGTAGTCCGACCCCTTGAACCGCTCGGCGGTGATCAGCACGCTGACGCCCACCTTGCGCAGCGCGTAGTCCAGTTCGGTCATCCGGTAGGCGGGGTTCACGGTGACCAGGATCGCCCCGATTCGCGCCGTGGCGAATTGCGCCAGCAGCCATTCGGGCCGGTTGGGGGACCAGATGCCCACCCGGTCGCCCCGTGTCACGCCAAGATCGAGCAGGCCGGTCGCCAGCCCGTCCACCGCCGCCGCGAAGGCCCCCCAGGTCAGCCGCAGCCCCCGGTCGGCAAAGACCGCCGCCTCGGCCATCGGTCGCGCGGCCACGGTGCGGGCCAGCAGGGCGGGGATCGTCAGGTCGAGGAGCGGCGGGCTGTCCGGCCCCTGCACATGCGACAGGCCCCCGATGGGCATGGTCGCGGCCACGGTCAGGGCATCATCCCCGCGATATAGCGGGCGAAATCGTAGTTCGGCCGCTCCAGGTGGCTGAGCGGCCCGGGGTCGGACAGCCCCGCGCACAGGCCGCGATAGACACGCTCCACGCAGCCCTTGTCCTCGATGTTCACATCGTCCAGCAGCGCCTTCAGCCGCGCGAAATGCGCCTGCGCCAGGGGGTCGGACACAAACTCGGGCGCCAGCCCGCCGCCAAAGAGCACGTTCACCCGGCCCGGCCCGTCGGGCGTCAGGCTGAGATACCAGAAATAGCCGGGCGAGAGGGTGATGAGGAGCGCGGGGTAGATCGACAACAGCCATGTCGTGCGCCGGTCCTCGCCCTGCAGCGTGGTGTTCGCGGGATGCGCCAGCGTCAGGTCCAGCGCGTCGTTCTTGGTGATGTAGTGATAGTTGAAGGCGGCCAACCCTTCGGGGCAGGTCATCTGCATTAGGTCCACCGTGGGGCCGATGGTGCCCGCGTGGCAGACCGGCAGGTGGTAGCTTTCCATGAAATTCTCGGCCAGCACCTTCCAGTTGGTGTCCCAGTGGAATTCCTCGCGGAAGGCCTCGACGTAATTTTCCATCCGGTATTTGCCGACCAGCGCCGTGACCTCGGCCAGACGGTCGGCGGGGTCGGGGGCCTGCGGGTTGAGGGTGACCAGAATCCAGCCCAGCCAGACAGTGCAGCGCACCTGCGGCAAGGCGATGTCGGATTTGCAGAACGCCTCATTCGCGGCCATCGCCGGGGCACCGCGGAGGGAGCCATCCAGGTTGTAGGTCCAGGCGTGGTAGGGGCAGACGATGGCGCGGGCGTTGCCGCGCCCCTCCAGGAGGGTGGACATGCGGTGGCGGCAGACATTGGACATGGCGCGCACTGCGCCCGCCCCGTCGCGCAGCACGATCACCGGCTCGCCCGCGATGGTCATGGTCAGGTAATCGCCGGGGTTGGGCAGCGCCTCGGCCCGGCCCGCGCAGAGCCATTCGCGCGCAAAGATGTGGCGCTGTTCGAGGGCGGCGAAGTCGGGCGAGGTATAGACGGATTTCGGCATCGCCCGCGCCTGCGCGAAGGGCACGCCCACAGTGGCGCGCAATTCCTCGGTGGGGGTCAGGGTGGGGTCATGGCGGGTCATGGCGCGGCCTCATGCGGAGGGGACGGGCGGCATGATGCACCACAACGATCCGGCTGCAAACGTCGATCTGAGGGGGTGTGGGCGATCCCCGGCCATGTTCGCCAAATGGCCGCCTCCGGCGCCGGATGGTGAGATCAACGTCAGGTCGTGATTGGTGGAGCCAAGGAGGATCGAACTCCTGACCTCTTGAATGCCATTCAAGCGCTCTCCCATCTGAGCTATGGCCCCACCGGAGGGCGGCTGCTTTCGCGCCGCCCGCGCTGATTAGGGGAGGGCGCCGGGCGCTGCAAGCGGAAAATGCAGGCGCCCGCGCGGGGTTCTCAGACCTCTTCTTCGGGGCCGCCCACGTCGGTCAGGTCGTCGAGCGAGACATTCTCGTCGGCGTCCTCTTCCAGCAGGTCGTCATCCAGGTCGGCATCGTCGGCGACGGGGGCGATCAGGTCATCCTCGGCGGCGATGTCGTCCACCAGCAATTCGTCGTCCTTTTCGGGCACCACGCGGCTGATCACGGCGGCCACGGCCTTGCGGCGGGCGCTTTCGATATCCACGACCTCGCCGGTATAGGGGCTGACGACGGGGGCGCGGCCCAGGTCGTAGAACCGCTTGCCGGTGGTCGGGCAGATGCGTTTAGTGCCCCATTCGGGTTTGGGCATGGTCGGATACCTCTGTCGTGGGCCGCGCCCCGCGGCGGGGGCCGGCGCGTGCGGAAACACAGCCGAGTGGCGCAAGCGTCGGGTGCTGTCAAGCCCCCACCGCGACGCGGCCGATGGGGTTGCGCGCGGCCTGCGGCACGTTAGGCTTGGCCACATCCGAAAAGGTCCGCCCCATGTCCACGCTCGACCGTCTTGCCGCGCTGTTCCGGCCCGCCACGGGGCGGCTGCACCTGCCCGGCCCCCCGCCGCTGGAGGTGGTGCTGCGCCGGTCGGCGCGGGCGCGGCGCATGTCGCTGCGCGTCAGCCGGATCGACGGCGCCGCCACGCTGACCGTGCCCCCCCGCGTGCCCGAGCGCGAGGCGTTGGCCTTCCTCGCCGCGCAGGAGGGTTGGCTGCGCCGGGCGATGGCGGCGATGCCGGTGGGGCATGCGGTGGGCCACGGCACCGTCCTGCCGGTCGAGGGGCAGGCGCTGCGGCTGCTGCCCGGCCCTGGCCGGTCGGTGCGCATCGAGGGTGATTCGCTGATTGTGCCGGGTCTGCCCGGGGCGGCGGGGGCGCGCGTGGCCGCCTGGGCGCGGGCGCGGGCGCGCGACCGGCTGGCCGCCGCCTGCGACCGCCACGCCGCCACGCTGGGCCGCCGCTACACCAGCCTCGTGCTGCGCGATACCCGGTCGCGCTGGGGGTCGTGCAGCAGCGCGGGGCGGCTGATGTTCTCATGGCGGCTGATCCTCGCGCCGCCGCGCGTGCTGGATTATGTCGCGGCGCATGAGGTGGCGCATCTGGCGCGGATGGACCATTCGCCCGCCTTCTGGGCCACGGTCGCGGCGCTGGTGCCAGACTACGCCACGCATCGCGCCTGGCTGAAGGCCGAAGGCAACGCGCTGCACGCCTTCCGGTTCGCAGATGCGGGGGATTGACCCCGAGCGGCGCAGGGTGCTTGGCTCATCCCATGCCCATCTCGCCCCGCCCGCTTGACCCCAAGGCGCATGAACGGCTGTATCGCGCCCTGCGCGGTCAGGTGATGCATGGCGAACTGGCCCCCGGCACGGCGCTGACCCTGCGGGGCATCGCGCGCAGCTTTGACGTGTCGATGACGCCCGCGCGCGAGGCGGTGCGGCGGCTGGTGGCGGAGGGGGCGCTGTCGCTGTCATCCTCGGGGCGGGTGGCGACGCCGGAACTGACGCCCGAGCGGATCGAGGAGCTGGCGTCGATCCGCGCGCTCCTCGAGCCAGAGCTGGCGGCCCGCGCGCTGCCCCGCGCGCATTTCGCGCTGATCGACAGGCTGGCCGCGATCAACGCGCTGAACGCCGAGGCGGTGGCCAAGCATGACGCGGTGGCCTTCATCCGCACCAACCTGGAATTTCACCGCACCCTCTACCTGCGCGCCCAGGCGCCCGCGATGCTGGCGCTGACCGAGACGGTCTGGCTGCAACTCGGCCCCACGATGCGCGCGCTTTACACACGCCTGCGGCGACACGAGCCGCCGCATCACCACCGGCTGATCCTTGCCGCCCTGCGCGCGGGCGATGAGCCGGGGCTGCGGCTGGCGGTGCGCACCGATGTCACGCAAGGGTTGCGCCTGCTGGCGGGGTGAGGCCTGCGCGGGTCGGGCGCACGCCGGATGCCGGTTACGGCACGAGACGGGTTCGGATCGCGGCCATGGGGGCACCGAACAGGTCCGACCGCCGGCGGTCCGGGGCAATGTCTTGCTTGGTCACGATGTTTGAGGGGCTGATCCTATGCTCCACCGCCAGCCGTTCGAGCAGTCCGACAAGGGCATCAAGCTGCGCATCCGGGTAGCGCGGTCCGACGGCAGGATGGTCCGCGGGCAGGTTGAGCCAGTTCTGTCCGTCTGCGGTCGCCAGATGGATCAGCCCGATCCCGATCGACAGGCGATTGAGATTGGTATCGCCGCCAAAACTGCTGCGCCCCGCATGCCAGGCGATATCCGCCACCGGAACGAGCTGTTCCACCGTGCCGTCCGTCCCGATCAGGAAATGATAGGAGACCTGGGCCGCCCGGCGGCAGACCATGGCCCGTGTGCCGGCCAGCGACGGGGATTCGGTATCGGTCACGATGATGTAGCGGATCGTCCGGTCAGGCCCACCGGGCGTCGATCCCGGATCGCATTGCCCCGCGGGCGTGGTCACAAGGGGCTGGCCGTCGCGCACCTCCTTGAGGGCCGCCTCAGGCAGCTTTTCGGCCGCGTGCCGGTTGACGGTCCGCTCGGCCCAGTCGTGCAGGTTCTCGTTCTCCGGCAGGCGGGGCGTGGACAGGATGCCCGCCGCGATCTCCACATATTTCACCGCCAGTTCGCGGTCCTTGAGCGAGGCATTCATCACCGCGCCGAGGATGAGGACGATCACCGGCAACAGCACGCTCGCCCCGATGGTGGCCCATTTCTGGGCCTTGTCCAGGCGACTGGCCGGTGCCGCCGCCTGAATGACAATCGGAACGGGCGGCGGGGCCCCGGGGGAGGGATCGGGCGGATGGGTCAAGGAGGTGTCCAATCCTCAATGGCTTGACCGGTAGCATCGCCCCAATCCGCCATCATTTCAACCGCGCGAGGCACCTCGCCCATGCGGCGTGTCGAGGTCGAGGACCGGGTTGATCGGGATGATACGGTTCGGATTGATCGTGTCGTGGCTGTAGTGATAGTGCCGCACGATATGGTCCATGTGCACCGTATCCCGCACCCCCGGCCGCTGGTAAAGTTCGCGCGTGAAAGCCCAGAGGTTGGGGTAATCCACCAGCCGTCGCCGGTTGCATTTGAAATGCAGGTGATAGACCGGATCGAACCGCAGAAGCGTGGGGAACAGCCGCCAGTCGGCCTCGGTCAGCCGGTCGCCCATCAGGTATCGCTGCCGCCCCAGACGCTCCTCCAGCCAGTCCAGCGTCTCGAACAGGGCCTTGACGCCCCTGTCATAGGCTGCCTGCGAGGTGGCGAAGCCCGCGAGATACACGCCGTTGTTCACCGTCTCGTAGATGCGGTCGTTCACAGCCTCCATGTCCGCGCGCAGGTCCTCGGGCCAATAGTCGTCGGTGTTGCCGGTCAGCCCGTCGAAGGCTGCGTTGAACATGCGGATGATCTCGGAGGATTCGTTGCTGACGATGGTGCCGCCGATGCGGTCCCACAGCACCGGCACCGTCACCCGCCCCGACATGCCGGGGGCCGCCTGCAGATAGATGTCGCGCAGATGCGGCAGTCCGAACAGCCCGTCGCCCGTCGCTCCCGGGAAATCGGTGTCAAAGCTCCAGCCCTCGCCCAGCATGTCGGGATGCACGACCGACACCCCGATATGCGGCGCAAGCCCCTTGATCGCGCGAAAGATCAGCGTGCGATGCGCCCAGGGACAGGCATAGGAGACATAAAGGTGATACCGCCCGCTTTCCGCCGCGAACCCGCCCGTGCCGGTGGGGCCGGGCGCGCCATCGGGGGTGATCCAGTTGCGGAACGTGGCCTTCGTGCGCTCGAAGGCCCCGCCGGTGGCTTTTGTATCATACCATGCGTCGTGCCAGACGCCTTCGACCAGTTGTCCCATGTCGATCTCCCGTTACCTTGCTGGCTTCCGACCTAGGTCCTCGCGCCCGCGATGTAACCGGCAGGGGGGCGCACCCCATGCGCGCCTGCGCACAGCCGTCCGGTTGCGGGCGTCCGATTGCGGGCGTCCGGTTGCGGGCCACGTCGCGTAGGGCGGGGCGGCCTGCGCCCCCCACTGGCGCGCGTCTGCGATGCCCCAGACCGGATGCTCCGGCGGCAGGATCCAGGGATCGGCCCCGAACGGATCGGGGCGCAGCCCGTTCTGCACCCGCTATGTGCGGCTGGTGCGCCTGCGCCTGACCGTCGGGCCGGTTGACCTGATCGACGCGCGCGACCCCGATCCGCGCGTGGCCGCCCTGCGCGCGCGCGGCGTCGATCTGGATGCGGGCATGGTGGTGCGCCATGGCGGGCAGGAATTCCACGGCGATGCCGCGATCCGGCACCTGTCGATCCTCTCGGCCCCCGGCGGCATTGTGAACGGCCTGATGCGCGCGGTGTTCCGCTCTCCTGCCCGCGCGGCACGGCTTTATCCCTGGCTCGCGCGGGGCCGGGCGCTGACCTTGCGCCTGATGGGGCGGGGGCGGATCGGTGCCGCCCCGCCCGGCCTGCGCGACGGCAGGGAACAGGCCGGCGGGGAATAAGACGGCACCCCGCCGCGTTCTGTCCGTGAACCCGCCCATGGGTTCGCCCGGACAAGGAGCAGCGTTATGACCCGGACAGCACTTTTGATGGCGACCGCGCTGGCCGTCGGCATGGTCGGCGCGGAACCCGCGCAGGCCCGGTCAGGCGATCCGATCGCGCAGTTCATCAACGATCTCAACCGTCTGGTCGGCGGCAAGCAGGTCACGCGCGTGCAGGGCAAAAGCAATGGGCCGCGCCGCACCCGCGCCGCCTACGACGATGACGACGATGACGACGATGACGATGATGACGGACGGGCCCGCACCCGCAGCCGGGCCAACGACAACGACAACGACGATGACGATGACGATGACGACGATGACGGCAAGGGCCGCGGCGACACGCGCGACCGCAACGACAACGACAACGACGGTGACGACTGATCGCGCCATCCCCTGATCCCCCGCGCCCCCTTGGTCCGGGGGCGCATCCCGTATCCCGCCCCTCGAACAGGAGAGCCCCCATGTTCCTGCGCCGCCCCGCCCCCGTCATCCGCTTCACCTGCGCCCCCGAGGATCATGGCGTGATCGCCGCCCCCGTCCCCGCCCGCGCCTATCTGCCCGACTGGTTCCGCAAGCTGCCCCCCGTGGATGGCGCCGTGGTGAGTGAAACCAACACGGGCCTCACCATCAAGCGCTGCATGCCCTTCCTTGACGCCATGACGACCGGCTGGCTCCTGACGCTGCCGGCCACGGTGCGCCTGACCGTCTCGGGTGAAGGCACCCAGGTCGAGGCGGGATGGGATTTCGACCGTGAGCTGGTCAGCTTTCATGGCCCGCACCAGGTCAAGGGCAACGCGATGACCCCCCGCCCGCCCTGCAAGTTCATCAACTTCTGGACCATCGAAACCCCGCCCGGATGGTCCTGCCTGTTCGTGAACCCGCTGAACCGCCCCAACGGCGTGTTCGAGGTGATCGCAGGCGTGGTCGATACCGATACCTACCGCTCGCCCATCCATTTCCCGTTCTTCGTGACCGGGACCGATGGCCTGCACCGCATCGAAAAGGGGTCGCCCATCGTGCAGGTCATCCCGTTCCGCCGCGACACCGCGCAGATCGAGGCCGACATCCGCGCCGAGACCCCGGCCGAGGCGGCCGAGCGCACACGCATCCTGCGCAACACCCAATCGGTGGACGGCTGGTATCGCACCACCGCGCGCGCCAGGCGCTGATGCAAAGGGGGCGGCCTGAATGGCGAAAGGCGGCCGATCCGGCCGCCTTTCCTGTTTCCGGGTAGAGGGGACGCGCGCGGATCGCTCCGCGCGCGGCGGGATCAGGTGTTGGAGTTCGAGGAGCTGTTGGACGAGCTGTTCGAGGACGAGTTCGAGGAGCTGTTCGAGGAGCTGTTCGACGAGCTGTTGTTCGAGCTGTTCGAGCTGGAGTTCGAGTTGCTGTTCGACGAGCTGTTCGACGACGAGTTCGACGAGCTGTTCGAGTTGCCGTTGGACGAGCTGTTCGAGCTGGAGTTGGACGAGCTGTTGGAATTGCCCGACGACTTGCGCTTCTTGCCCTTCACGGCCGCATCCGTCGGCTGCAGCGCGCCGAACAGTTTCTTCACCTCGGCCCGGAACTGCACCTGTTCGACCGGGGCGGTCGCGCCCTGGACGAAAGGCGCCTTCAGCTTGGTCAGAACCGGGGCCGCCGCCTGCGCCGCGAAGGGCACAGCCGCCGCCGCCGTCATCGTCACGGCGGTCAGAAAGGTTTTCAGATGTTTCATGGGGTTCTCCTTGATGTGCGGTCGATCCGCATCCAGAGAACGTCTGCCGGGGCCGGTCTATTCCCGCCCGGAGACAGGCCCCGAGCGGTTTTCGGCCTTTGCGCGGATCACACCACCCGCTCGACCATCATCTTCTTGATCTCGGCAATCGCCTTGGCGGGGTTCAAACCCTTCGGGCAGGTCTTGGCGCAGTTCATGATCGTATGGCAGCGATACAGCTTGAAGGGATCCTCCAGATCATCCAGCCGCGCGCCCGTCGCCTCGTCCCGGCTGTCGATGATCCAGCGATAGGCGTGCAGCAGCGCCGCCGGCCCCAGATACTTGTCCCCGTTCCACCAGTAGGACGGGCAGGAGGTGGAGCAGCAGGCGCACATCACGCATTCATAAAGACCATCCAGCTTTTCGCGGTCGCCGATGGACTGTTTCCACTCCTTCGCCGGGCGGTTCGTCTGGGTTTCCAGCCAGGGCATGATGCTGGCATGCTGGGCGTAGAAATGCGTGAGGTCCGGGATCAGGTCCTTGATCACCGGCAGGTGCGGCAGCGGATAGATGCGGATGTCGCCCTTCACGTCGTCCAGCCCGTAAAGGCAGGCCAGCGTGTTGATCCCGTCGATGTTCATGGCACAGGACCCGCAGATCCCCTCGCGGCAGGACCGCCGGAAGGTCAGCGTGGGGTCGATCTCGGACTTGATCTTGATCAGCGCGTCCAGAACCATCGGGCCGCAGCTGTCCTGGTCGATGAAATAGGTGTCCACCCGGGGGTTTTCGCCATCATCCGGATTCCAGCGGTAGATCTGCAGCTTGCGGATGTTGTTCTTGCCCGCGGGCGCAGGCCAGGTCTTGCCGGTGCGGATGGTGGAGTTTTTGGGCAACGTGAACTGGACCATGAATCAGGCTCCTTTTGCGGGCATCTTGGGCGCGTCCCAGCGCGTGAACAAGGCGTCGATCAGTCGCGGCGCGGGGCCGCCCGCACCATCGCCGGTGGTGCGCAGGACGTCGCGAAACTCCAGCCCCGCCTCCGACAAAAGCGCGAACACGGCGCTGGGGGGCGGGGTGCGGTCGAACCGTCGGGCGAGCGACAGCTCAAGGATCACGAAATCGCAGCGGCGCAGGGTCTGGGCGCCGCCGCGCAGCACCTCGGCCTCATGCCCTTCCACGTCGATCTTCAGGCCCGCGCGGCCGGGATAGGCGGCGGCGAGCGCATCCAGCGTGGTCACCTCCACCTCCTGCGACCGAAAGCCGGTGATCGCGCGCGCCATCCGGCCCACCGGGCGGTTCAGGCTGGCGCGGGCACCCTCGGCACCCTTGGCGGTGACGGGCACCGACAGCGCCATCCGGCCCGGCGCCGACCCCAGCGCCAGGGTGTGAAACGCGGCCCTTGCGGGCGCATTCGCCCCCTCCAGCGCCGCGCGCGCCTCGGCGCGCGGATCGACCAGCACGAACATCGCCTGCGGAAAGGCGCGGTAAAGCTGCGGCGTGCCCCGGTCCACACCCACGTCGAACACCACCTCAGGGGCAAGGCCAAAGGCCCGCAGATGCGCCGCGGTCGATTTGTCGGGGGTGGCCACCATGCCCAGCCCGCGCAACCGGCGGCGCAGGTCGTCACGCTCGGCAGGGTCGGCCTGCGCCCTCATCCCCGCCATCCCGGTTGCCATCCCGGTTGCCATCCCGGTTGCCATCCCGGTTGGCGGTCCAGCGGGCGCGAGGGCGGGTTGCCCGACCGGCGCACCACGCAGGCATCGAACACCTGCGCGGGGTCGCGCCCGCGCAGGTAATCCGCCGATACCTCAACCGACACGCGGGCACCGATGCCGCCGGTTCCACCCCCCACCGCGATCTCGCCCCGGGGGGCGCGGGCCGCGCGGGCCTCGTCCAGACACACCCGCTCGGCCTGGTCCGTGGGCAGCGGCGCGCAGGCCGCCAGCAGCAGGACAAGGGGAAGCGCGCGCCTCATGCCCGGATCGGCCCCACACCGCGCGACAACAGGCACTGCAGCGTGGCGGGCCGCTGCGCGATGGCCAGCACGGTCGTTACCGTGGACGTTCCGGCCCGGGTGCCCACGTCGCGCGCAAGGCTCTGGATTTCCAGCGATGTGGCGTTGTCGATCACGCAGATCGCCGCCGTCTCGGCCGCAGGGCCGGGCAGATACTGCCCCACCACCGGCACCACGACCGACCGCGCCGCCGCCCGCGCCACATTGTCCGCGGCGGCCTGCGGGTCGCAGGCGGCCAGACAGATCAAGAACAAAAGCACATGCCGCATCTGTGTCATGCCGCTCCTTTGGGATCGCCCGGATCCAGATGAGAGAGGATATCGCCAAGCCCCATCCCTTCCAACCCTGCGGCAACAGCGTCACGGGTCGCGGGTCTGTCGATGGTCGGACGCGCCAGCCAGATCGACAGCCATTGACGGATGTCCGCATCCCTGGCCGCCGCATAATCGCGCGCGGTCCAGACCCCGCGCAGGTCGATCCCTTCCCGCGCGAAGGTCGAGAGCAATCGCGCCTCGTCGTAGATCGCCAGCGCCTTGGCATGCAGGGTGGCAGGCGGCACGCGCGAGATGACGTTGAGCACGCCCGCAGACACCTGCGCATGGTCCATGTCCGCCACCCGCGGCGCAATGATTTCGTGCAGGTGCCGATGTCCCGGGCGGCGGCAGAGAACCGTCAGCCGCTGGTCAATCCGGCCGAGCAATTGTCTGCCGTGCAATGCCGAGCCTTCTGCAAAACACAGCCGCTGCGCCCCGGCATAGTAGGCAAGCTGCCTGCGTAGGGGCAGCCGTTCCGGCGCGATGACGGTCACGCCAAGGTTTTCCAGACACCGAACCAGATATCCCTCGCCGGCATGGCGACCGCTGCCGTCGTCGCCCAGACCGGCGCGGGTGACAAAGCAGAAATCGTTGCTGATCGGGACAAGTTGCTGGGCAGCCTGGTTGGCGTCAACGAGGTCGAGATAGTCCCGGGTCGGCCCGATTGCGCCCAGCTGTTCGGATTGCGCGGCAATATGCAGGGTGCGCACGCGAAGGGGCCGGTCGATCAGAAAGACATCCCGGCGCGGGACCGACAACCAGGACAGAACGTCCCAGACAAAGTCAGGAACAACCTCCCGACCCTCACCGTTCAACCCCAGCAGCGCCACCCGCGCCGCCGGATGTATCGCCCGCGCCTGCAGGATGCGCGCGGTGTGATCACCGATGAAATGCCCGAAATGCGGGAACGCGGCACCAGCCCAGATCAGCGGTTCATCCACGGTTTCCTCGGGCAGCGGCACCGGTGCCGCAGGCGGAACATCGACCGGTTTGCCGTTCCGGCAATGGCGCGTGAATGCGAGGTCAGGCGATTGCGGCAGGACTGGCCCGCCGCGATAGGTGCCGGGGCGAACCTTCTGTCCGGGAACCACAGTGACATCATGGAACGTCGCCAGCGGCGCCATCCCGGGCACAGGCCGACCGGCCGGAACCAGAGCGGCGGAACGCGAGGCGCGGGCGGCAGGGATCTGATCGGCCATCGCAGTCATGCGGGGCGGCATCGCGGCGCGAGGCGCAGGGTGGTCAACCCGCGCGAAACCACCCGGCGCAACGGTCCACACCGCAGCCCCGTGTGCGCCAAAGGCCGCACGGCCGCCCGCACAACGCGACGTGCGATCACCTGCGGGTGGCAGGTGGCACGCGCCAGCACCGCCAGACCCGCAAACCGCCGCATCACGCCGTCGTCCTTGGCAGGCCCGCCACGCAGGCCGCAACGCTGGGCCGCGCCAGCACCTCGGCCACGAATGCCCGCACGCGGGGGCCGTCATCCAGCGTGCCTGTGTTGGGCAGGTTCAGCAGTTCAACCTGCCCGAGGCCCTTCATCACGCAATCCGCCGCATCCCCTGTGGCCACATTCGGCAGCAGCGACGGCAGGGGTTGGATGATCCCCGCCCGTGTCACCTTGCGCGATTCCGCATAGATCGCGGCAGCGCAGCCGGACTGCATCAGCACGGCCGCCAGCAACAGCCACTTCGTCACCATCAATACACCCGTGCCTTGGGCGCGATCTTCTTCAGGTCGATCCCGCCGTCCTCCTGTTTCGTCAGCGGCTCCAGATGCACGGGGCGGTAGCCCAGCCGCACCTTGGGACCGTCGATCCAGGCCAGTGAATGTTTGCGCCAGGTGGCGTCATCGCGGTTCGGATGATCCTCATGCGCATGGGCCCCCCGGCTTTCCTTGCGAGCCTCCGCCGCCACGATGGTCGCCAGCGCATTGGGCATGAGGTTCGCAAGTTCCAACGTCTCCATCAGGTCCGAGTTCCACACAAGACTGCGATCGGTGACGGAAATGTCGTCCATCTTGCGCGCGATGGCGTCCATTTTCCGCGCGCCCTCGGCCAGCGTCCGGTCGGTGCGAAAGACGGCGGCATCCTCCTGCATGGTCTTTTGCATCTCCAGCCGCAGCCCTGCCGTGGGCACGGCGCCCTTGGCGTGGCGGAAGGTGTCGAACCGGTCCAGCGCGCGCTCCACCTCGGCCTTGTTGACCGGGGCCACCGGGGCCTCGCGGTCCACCACCTTGCCGGCGCGGATCGCCGCCGCCCGGCCGAACACCACAAGGTCGATCAGGCTGTTCGACCCCAGCCGGTTCGCGCCATGGACGCTTGCGCAGGCCGCTTCGCCCACGGCCATCAGGCCGGGGAAAGTGGCGTCGGGATTGCCCTCGGTGGGGTTCAGCACCTCGCCCCAGTAATTCGTCGGGATGCCGCCCATGTTGTAATGCACGGTCGGCAGCACCGGGATCGGCTCCTTGGTCACATCGACGCCCGCGAACACCCGCGCGCTTTCCGAGATGCCGGGCAGGCGCAGTTCCAGCGCCTCGCGTGGCAGGTGGCTCAGGTTCAGGTGGATATGGTCCTTGTTCGGCCCCACGCCGCGCCCTTCGCGGATCTCGATGGTCATGCAGCGCGATACCACATCGCGGCTGGCCAGATCCTTGTAGGTGGGCGCATAGCGTTCCATGAACCGCTCGCCCTCGGAATTGGTCAGATAGCCCCCCTCGCCCCGCGCGCCTTCGGTGATCAGGCACCCGGCACCGTAGATGCCGGTCGGGTGGAACTGCACGAATTCCATGTCCTGCAAGGGCAGGCCCGCGCGCGCCACCATCCCGTTGCCGTCGCCGGTGCAGGTATGGGCCGAGGTCGCGCTGAAATAGGCCCGGCCATAGCCGCCCGTCGCCAGCACCACCATCTTGGCGTTGAACACGTGCATCGTGCCGTCGTCGAGCTTCCAGGCCACGACGCCCGTGCAGCGCCCGTCGGTCATGATGAGGTCGAGCGCGAAGTATTCGATGTAGAACTCCGCCTTCTGCTTCAGGCTCTGGCCATAGAGCGTGTGCAGCATCGCGTGGCCCGTGCGGTCGGCGGCGGCGCAGGTGCGCTGCACGGGCGGCCCCTCGCCGAATTCGGTCGTATGCCCGCCGAAGGGGCGCTGGTAGATGCGCCCGTCCTCGGTGCGGCTGAAGGGCACGCCGTAATGCTCCAACTCATAGACCGCCTTGGGCGCCTCGCGCGCCAGATATTCCATGGCATCGGTGTCGCCCAGCCAGTCGGACCCCTTCACCGTGTCATACATGTGCCACTGCCAGCTGTCGGGCCCCATGTTCGACAGGCTGGCCGCGATCCCGCCCTGCGCGGCCACGGTATGCGAGCGGGTCGGAAACACCTTGGTCACGCAGGCCGTGCGCAGCCCCTGCTCGGCCATGCCCAGCGTCGCGCGCAGCCCCGCGCCGCCCGCCCCCACCACGACCACGTCATAGTCGTGCACTTCATACGGATAAGCCGACATTCCGAACCCTTTCAGAGCGCGATGCGCACAAGGGCGTAAAGCCCCGTCGCCATAATCGCATAGGACAGCGACATCGCCGAAATGACGGCGATCTTGCGCGTGGTGCCTTGCGTGTAATCCTCGATCATCGTCGTCGCCCCTTGGGCGAAATGCCGCATCCCCACCACGAGGACCAGCGCCGTCAGGATGGCCGGGAAGGGCCGCGCGAAACTGGCCACCACCTCGGCATGCGTCCCGCCCAGCGTGCTGCCGAACACATAGACCCACAGCGGCACCAACACCGCCAGTCCCACCGACGACACCTTCATCTGCCAGTGATGTTCGGTCCCCGTCCCCGAGGCCCCGCGCCCCATGGCGCGCTTGCGATCCGTCAGATAGCGCATTTCATCCCCCTCAGATGACCAGGAGCGTCAGCACGGTCAGCACGACCGACCCGCCGATGCAGCCCCAGCCCAGTTTCTCGGCCGTCGGAATATCCAGGCCCCGCCCCGCGTCGAAATAGAGATGCCGCAGCCCCGCCAGATAATGATACCACACCGCCCAGAGCGATCCGGTCATCACCAGCACCCCGAACCACGACCGCACCACCCCGTCCGCCACCGCGAAATAGTCCGGCCCCGTCGCCGCCGCCAAAAGCCACCAGACCACCAGCACCACGCCAACGATCAGCGCGTTCCCGGTGATCCGCGTCAGGATCGAGGTGATCGAGGTCAGTTGCGGGCGGTAGATCTGCAGGTGGGGGGAAAGGGGTCGCGCGACCCGCTTTGCTTCGGCCATCATCATATCCCTTCGGGCTCTGGCGCGGGCAGGCACGGTGCCTCGCACTGGATCATGCCCCTACTTAGCCGATTTTTCGCGCAAGTCACGCGCCGCAGAGTCCCGATCCGACCCTTCGCGACAATGCCCATGCAGAAAAATCCACCTTGTGATCACGAAATTTTCGGCCGTGATCACAGGCTGCGCCCGACGCGCGACTCACTCCGCCGCCCGGCCCGCATAAAGCCGCGCAAGGTCCTCGGCATATTCGATGCACATCACCACGCGCCGGGCGCGCGGATCGTAGAACGCATTCGCCTCGCCGCAGCGTTCCACCGTCACGTCCACGAACACCGGCAACCCGTATTCGCCGTTCAGCGCCTCGATCTCTTCGGCGATCAAGACCGTGTAGGCGTCGCGCGCCGATGGCACCACCAGCCGGAAGCGCGGGCCATGGTCCTGCGGCGGCATCCCCTCCAGCATCGCGCCCCAGCTGTCGGCGGCCAGCTGATACTCCTCGGGGCAGCTTTCGCGGCGCGGTGGCGGCAGGCCCAGATCCCCGGCCAGCGCGGACCGGCCTTCGGGATCGGCGCCGTAGAACAGGCACACGAGGTTGTAGTAGCGTTGCAGGTCCAGCGAATGATGGCCCCAGTTGCTCAATTCCGCTCCACCCCGCTCGGCCTCTTCGGAAAACAGAAGGAAAGCCAGCGCCGCATCGGTCACCAGCGTGACCGCCGCCCCCTCATCCCACAGCCGGTCGATCAGCAGTGCCGACAGGGTATCCGCCGCATCCTCCTCGCGCCCCAGAACAGACAGCTTCAGAATGTCGATCAGCGCATGCGCGATCTCGTGGTAGAACACGAAGATCAGGTTGGACTGCACGAAATCCGCCGCTCCGGAATCGGCGGGCATCACATAGAGCGGTGCCGCGTCCAGCCGCGCCGGGGTGGCCGCCGCCACGCGGCTTTCCGCCGCGACCGGCGGCGCCGCAAGGCAGAACAGGATCAGGGCCGCGCGCAGCATGGCCCCGTGATGCCATGCGCGGCCCCGCCGATCAACCGCCCGCTCCCCCGGTCAGAGCGGCACCAGAACCCAGTAATCCATATCCAGCAGCACCTCGGGCAGATACCTGCCATCCGCCGCGCGCAGCGCAAACGCCGGCGCCCCCGCCTTGACCGCGACGGTGCGCAGCCGCAGCGCGCCAACCCCCGGCGCGGGCGTTGCCGCGCGGTCCAGCACCTCGGACCAGGCGCGCACCGTATCGCCCGCAAAGGCGGGGTTCGCATGGGCCCCGCCGTTCAGCGCCACCATCATCTGCGCATTCGCCAGCCCGTTGAAGGTAAGCGCGCGCGCGAGGCTGATGACATGCCCGCCATAGACCAGAAGCCGCCCGTCGGGCCGCGCTGCCCGGTCGAAATGCACCCGGCTGGTGTTCTGCCACAGCCGCGTGGCCATCATGTGCTCGGCCTCGGTGATGGTCACGCCGTCCACATGGTCGATCCGCTCGCCGATCTCATAGTCGCCCCAGCGGTGCGGCTCGCCCGCAAGCGCCGCGTCATAGGCGGTGAAATCGAGGCCCCGCGGGATCACCAGATCGGCCGCCGCCACCGCCGGGGCCAGCACCGGCGCCACGGGGTCGGGGGCGGGGCTGGCGGGATCGCGTTTCTTCACCATCACCCAGCGCACATAGTCCAGCAGCGCCTCGCCATGCTGGTTCGTGCCGATGGTGCGCACCCAGACCACGCCCGAGGTGCCGTTGGAGTTCTCCCGCAGCCCGATCACGGTGGATGACGCGCGCAGCGTGTCGCCCGGCCACAGGTTGCCCAGCCAGCGCCCCTCGGCATAGCCCAGGTTCGCCACCGCGTTCAGGCTGATGTCGGCCACGGTGCGGCCAAAGACGGTGTGGAACAGCACCAGATCATCCAGCGGGCTGAAGGGCAGCCCGCAGGCCTGCGCGAAGGCGTCCGAGGAATGCAGCGCGTGCCGGGTGGGGTAAAGCGCGTGATAAAGCGCCCGCTCGCCCATCTTGACCGTGCGCGGCACCGCGTGCGCGATTGTCTCTCCCGGCCGGAAATCCTCGAAAAAGCGCCCCGCCGTGGTCTTGGCCATCGCAGCCCCCTTGGGTCAACAGATTGACGAAAGGTTAATCCGGCTGGATCAACCCCTTGATCTCATGTGTCTCATCAGATGTCCCACCGTGGGACGCTAGTGGTCGGCCAGCCTGATCTCGGCCGAGTAGGAGCCGTGACCCTCCTTCACCACGGCTTGCCCGCAACGCATCACGCCCCGCGCCGCGTCGAAGGCATAGGTCGGGCTGCCATAGAGTTCCCACCCCTTGTCCAGCGCCGCCGTGACCTTGTGGCAGAAGGCCGAACTGTCGTCGTCCGTCAGGAACCGGTAAAGCTTCATCGCCTCACCCGAACGGCCAGTAGCCGAGCCAGCCGTGTATAAGGCCGATCAGCCCCGTCACCACGACCGCCCCCACAACCGCCCCGATTTCCTTGCCGACCGAGGATTGCTCGGGCCGCACCCAGACCGGCACCGCCTTGTTGATCTGGATGACCGACACCACCGCCCAGGCCAGCAGCCCCCCGAACAGGATCACGCTCGCCAGATCGCCGTTCACCAGCAGGTGTGCCACAGCCCAGGCCTTGAACCCCGACAGCTGCGGATGCCGGATCGCGCGGGTGACCAGCGTCTTCATCCCCGACGCCGCGAACAGATAGACCGCGAGCAGCATCAGCAGGTTGTTCACATGCGTCAGGAACGCGGGCGGATACCACAGCTGCACCGGCTCCGCACCCCGGTATCCGACCACCATCACCACGACCGAGGCCAGGATCGCCACCGTCGCATAGCCCTTGCCCTTTTCGCCGAGCGGCGACCGCGTGTCCGGCGACAGCCGTTTCCACAGATGCGCCCCCGACCACAGCGCCACGCCCAGTATCAGCAGAATGATCATGCCGCCCCCCGCCAGTGTTCCATCGCCGCGATCGCCTCGGCCATGGCCAGGGTCGCCCGCGCCATCACGATATGCAGGTTCTCGACGATCTTTCCATCCACAACCGCCACCCCCTCGCCCGCTGCCAGCGCCACGTCGAAGGCCGCAATCTGGCGGCGGGCCAGCGCGATGTCGTCCGGGGTCGGCGCGAACACCCGGTTCGCCACCGCGATCTGGTCAGGATGCACCAGCGTCTTGCCGTCGAACCCCATGTCGCGCCCCTGCTCGCACTCGGCGGCCAGCCCCTCGGGATCGCGGACAGCGCCGAACACCCCGTCCACGATCACCCGGCCATGCGCCCGCGCCGCCAGCAGGCACAGCCCCAGCCCCGCCTGCATCGGCAACCGGTCCGCGCGGTGGCGCGACCCCAGTTCGCGCGCGAGGTCGTTGGTGCCCATCACCATCCCCTCCAGCCGCGGATGCGCCGCGATGGCCCCGGCGTTCAGCATCCCCGCCGCTGTCTCCAGCATCGCCCACAACGGCTGCGCCACCCGCGCCGCCACCGCATCAAGGTCACCCGGTGCGCCCACCTTGGGCACCAGCACGGCATCCACCGCCATCCCCGCCGCCGCCGCGAGATCCTCCTCCCCCCAGGGGGTCTCCAGCCCGTTCACCCGCAGGATGCGCAGCCGCGTCCCGAAATCCGTCTCGCCCAGAAACCGCACCAGCATGTCGCGCGCCGCAGCCTTCTCGGCGGGGGCCACCGCATCCTCCAGATCGAAGATGATCGCATCGGCAGGCAGGCTGCGGGCCTTTTCCAAAGCACGCGCCTTCGACCCCGGAATGTAGAGGACAGAGCGGCAGGGGCGGCTGAGAGGGTCCATGATTCGCTCCGCGGGCAACAATCGCGCGCCACCGATCATGTTTTCGGCAGTTTCGACAAGGCCGAAAATGCTGCATCGCAGAAAGCTCTCCGGATGTTCACGCGGGCGCGGCGTTAACCTTATGCTTGCAAAGCAGGCGCAGCCTTTCCCCTGCGCCCCGTGCGCTGCGACATGCCGGGCGAACCCGGCCCCAACCCCGGAAAGGCTGACCCGATGTCCAAGGACCTCTTCGCGCTTTCGCTCGGCCTTGCCGGGCTGATCCTGATCGCCCCGGCGGCCCATGCCGCGCCGCAATGCGGACCCCGCGCCGCCGTGCTGGCGCATCTGGCCGAGAAATACGCCGAAACCCGGCAGGCTGTGGGCCTTGCGGCCAACAACATGGTGATGGAGGTGCATGCCAGCCGCGAGACGGGCAGCTGGACGATCACCGTCACCGCGACCGACGGCACCACCTGCCTTGTCGCCAGCGGCCAGGGATACGAGGCGGTGACCGAGCAGTTGCCCGCGAGGGGCGCCCCCGCCTGATCGCGCCCATCTGATTGCGCCCGCCCGGGGCCTCACCCCTCGGCGGCCTGCCAGAGCAGACGGACCGAGACCGCCAGCAGCGCCCAGGTGACGATTCGGAAGAACAGCGCCTCGGGCAGCACCCGCACCAGCCGCACACCCAGGAACACCGCCGCCACGGCGGGCAGGGCAAGCCAGGCCGCAACACCGAGGTTGGCGGGCGACAACTGCCCCAGCGCCCCGTAAGGCACCAGCTTGACCGCGTTCACCCAGGCAAAGGCCAGCGTGGTCGTGCCCGCATAGACCGCCTTCTTCAGGCCCAGCGGCAGCACATAGACCTGATAGGGCGGTCCGCCCGTATGGCTCACGAAACTGGTGAAGCCCGCGACCGAACCCCAGACCAGCCCCGGCCCCAGCCGCGGCGCCTTCGTCCCCGACACACGGGGGCGCAACAGCAGGTTCGCCGCGAACACCAGCCCGATCGCCCCCACCATCCCGGTGACCGCGCGCTCGGACACCAGGCTGGCCGTGGCCCAGCCGAACCCCACACCCAGCGTCATCCCCGCCGCCATGATCGCCAGCACGCGGCCGTCAAAGGCGCGCCGATAGGCCCAGACGCCGAACACATCCGACACCACATAGATCGGCAGCAGGATGCCCGCCGCCGCCACCGGCGACACCACCAGCGAGAACACCGGCACCGCCAGCATGGCCACCACGGGCAATCCGCCCTTGCCCATTCCCACCAGCATTGCCGCGGCCACCGCCGCGACCCAGAAAAATGTCCCGTCCATCCCGCGGCCCTACTCCACCCACCGCGCAACAAACAGGGGGTGCGGCATTGCCGCAGCGCAGCATCCTTGCGCCGGGCGGCACTTCGCACTAGGCAGGGCCGCGATCATTCACCGCACCCGGAGGCACTCCCCATGGCCAGACCCAAGATCGCGCTGATCGGCGCGGGGCAGATCGGCGGCACGCTCGCCCATCTCGCCGCCATCAAGGAACTCGGCGACATCATCCTTTTCGACATCGCCGAGGGCACGCCGCAGGGCAAGGCGCTGGACATCGCGCAATCGGGCCCCTCCGAAGGCTTCGACGCCAGCCTCAAGGGCGCCAACAGCTATGAGGACATCGCCGGCGCCGATGTCTGCATCGTCACCGCCGGCGTGCCGCGCAAGCCGGGGATGAGCCGGGATGACCTTCTGGGCATCAACCTCAAGGTGATGAAGGCCGTGGGCGAGGGCATCAGGACCCACGCCCCGAAATCCTTTGTCATCTGCATCACCAACCCGCTCGACGCGATGGTCTGGGCGCTGCGCGAATTCTCGGGCCTGCCGCACCACATGGTCGCGGGCATGGCGGGCGTGCTGGATTCGGCGCGCTTTCGCCACTTCCTCAGCGTTGAGTTCAACGTCTCCATGCGCGACGTGACCGCCTTCGTGCTGGGCGGCCATGGCGACACGATGGTCCCGCTGGTGCGCTATTCCACCGTCGGCGGCATCCCCCTGCCGGATCTGGTCGAGATGGGCTGGTGCACCCAGGAACGCCTGGACGGCATCGTGCAGCGCACCCGCGACGGCGGAGCCGAGATCGTGGGCCTTCTGAAAACCGGCTCGGCCTTCTACGCCCCCGCGACCAGCGCCATCGAGATGGCCGAGGCTTTCCTCAAGGACCAAAAGCGTCTCCTGCCCTGCGCGGCCTATGTGAAGGGCGCGCTCGGCCTCGACGGGATGTATGTCGGCGTGCCCACGATCATCGGCAAGGGCGGGATCGAGCGTGTGGTGGACATCAAGCTGAACGCGACGGAACAGGCGATGTTCGACAAGTCGGTGGATGCCGTGAAGGGTCTCGTTGCCGCCTGCAAGGGCATCGACGCCACGCTGGCATGACACACGGGCCTGACACACGGGCTTGACACACTGGCCTGACCCGCCCTGCTTCTTCTGTCCGCAAATATCCCACGGGGGTGCGGGGGTGTGAAACCCCCGCTCCTGCCCGCACCACGGGGGCGCCGCCGCAGATCATGCCCGACCGCCCCGCCTCGCCCTATCTCGCGCCGGATTTCTACATCCGCGCCCTCGCCCGGGGCCGGCACCGCGACATCGTGGGCGGACGGTGGGATGAAACCGGGCGGCTGCAGCTCGCCCTTCTCGAGGCGCAAGGGATGCAGCCGCGCCACCGCCTCCTCGACATCGGCGCGGGTTCGCTCCGGCTCGGCTGCCGCGCGGTGCCGTTCCTTCACCCCGGGCATTACTGGGCCACCGATGCCAGCCGCGCGCTGATGCTGCGGGGCAGGGCAGTGGAACTGCCCGACCCTGCGCGCCTGCCCGAGGCGCAGCTGGTCGAGGATGCCGATTTCGCCTTCCCCGGCATCCCCGCAGCCATCGACTTCGCCATCGCCTTCGCCGTCTTCACCCACCTGCCCGCCTCCACACTGCGCCCGGCCCTTGCCCGCCTCCGCGCGGCCTGCCCACATCTGCAGCGCCTCCTCCTGACCGTGTTTCTCGCCCCCGAGGGGCACCCGAGCTCCCTGCGCCAGCCCGACGGCGTGGTCACGCACCCCGACCGCCCGCCCTATCACCGCGCCGCTGCCGATGTGCTGGCCGACCTCTCCGCCGCCGGCTGGACCGCCGAGCATCACCCCGACCGCCTGCCACGCGGACAAGGGCTGATCGTGGCGTGCATCGCCTGAACCCGCGTTGCGCAAATCGAAATATCGGCGCATCTTCGGTGTGTGTTTCAAGGAGGCCACCATGCGCGCCACAACCCTGGCCCTGACCCTCGCCCTCGCCACCCCCGCCGCCGCCGACCTCACCCTGTCGCGCGAGATCGGCTCCACCGGGCTCAAGGCCACCGAAGCCCGCCTTGCCGGCCTCCCCGATCCCACACCCGCCGACCTCTTCGCCCTCGCCGGGGTGCGCTTTCTTGGCGGTGTCGAGGATGCGTTGCAGTTGCGCTGGCAGACCGGCCTGCGCGCGGACTGGACCGAACTGCCGCTTTTGCGCCTGCCGATCCCCGAAAACCCCTCCGCCCGCGCCTTCCGCCCCGATGACATCACCGACCTCTTCACCGGCGTCGAAGCCCGCATGGACAGCGCCCGCGCCGCCCTTGCCCGCCTCGGCCCGCAGGATTTCGCGCTGGAGATCGCGCTGTCGGACCTCTGGTTCGACATCAACGCCAACGGCACCCGCGACCGGGGGGAGGAGATGACGGCGGTGGCGGGCCTCACCATGGCCGGGGCCGCGCGGGGGGCCATCGACATGCCCGCCGACCCGGTGATCCGCTTCGACACCGCCGATGCCGCATGGCTCGCGGCCTACACGCATTTCCTCTCGGCCTTCGTGAACCTGGCGCTGGCCTTCGATCCCGCCCCGGCGGTGGAGCGGGTGCAGGCCTCGGCCCGCGCGCTCAAAGACCTCTGGGGCGACACGCCGCCCCCCAATGCGCTCGACATGATCTTTGGCCGCCAGGTGGACCGCGCGGCGATCATCCTCTTTTCGATCGCCTCACCCCCCAAACCCGCGCTGACCAAGGCGGCGCACGGCCACCTCACCCGGATGATCGCCGAAAACCGCCGCTTCTGGTCGCTGGTCGAGGCCGAGACGGACAATGACCGCGAATGGGTGCCCAATGACCGCCAGACCTCGGGCCTGGGCCTGCGCATGCCCCCCGGCACCGGCGCGCGCTGGCAGGCGGTGCTGGCCGATGCCGAGGGGCTCTTGGAGGGGCGCCTCCTGATGCCGCACTGGCGGATGGGGGCCGAGGCCGGGATCAACCTTCGCCGCATGTTCGAAGACCCGCCCGCCGTGGACCTCATCACCTGGGTCCAGGGCGAGGGGCTCCTGCCCTATGCCGAGAAAGGCACCCGCGTCACCCCCGAAAGCTGGCAGGATTTCGAGGCGATGGTGCAGGGCGACGCCTTCCTCTTTGCCGTTATCTTCAACTGATCCAGCGGACGCGAATCACTTCCTCCCAGTCCCGCGATGGCATGTGATCACACGTTTTCAGGCTGTGATCACAAAATGTCGATTTCGGGGGGCAAACCCCTGTCGCCCGCAGAAGGCGGTTTGAAACGACCTTTTTCTGTGTCACTCCGCGCCAAAAGATCGGCATGAGCGAGGCGTTTGCGATGAACATCCACGAATATCAGGCCAAGGCGCTGTTGCGCAGCTACGGGATCCCCGTGTCCGACGGCCGCGTCGTGCTGCGCGCCGAAGAGGCCAAGACGGCGGCGGGTGAGCTGGACGGCCCGCTCTGGGTGGTGAAGTCGCAGATCCACGCGGGTGGCCGCGGCAAGGGCAAGTTCGTGGAACCCGAGGCCGGCGACAAGGGCGGCGTGCGCCTTGCCCGCTCGGTCGGCGAGGCGGCGGAATTCGCGCGCCAGATGCTGGGCCGCACGCTGGTGACCGTGCAGACGGGCCCCGCGGGCAAGGCGGTGAACCGCATCTACATCGAGGACGGCAGCGACATCGACCGCGAATTCTACCTCGCCATGCTGATCGACCGGCAGAGCAGCCGCATCTCCATCGTCGTCTCCACCGAGGGCGGCATGTCGATCGAGGATGTGGCGCATGACACGCCCCACCTGATCCACACCTTCCACGTCGATCCCGCCACGGGCCTGTCGGATTTCCACGGCCGCCGCGTGGCCTTTGCCCTGGGCCTGACCGGCAACCAGGTCAAGCAATGCGTGGGCATCGTGCGGAACCTGTTCCGGCTGTTCGTGGACAAGGACATGGACATGCTCGAGATCAACCCGTTCTGCGTGCTCAAGGACGGGTCACTGAAACTGCTGGACGCCAAGATGGCCTTTGACGGCAACGCCATCTACCGCCACCCCGACATCGCCACCCTGCGCGACGAGACCGAGGAAGACCCCAAGGAACTGGCGGCGTCGAAGTTCGACCTGAACTACATCGCGCTGGACGGCGAGATCGGCTGCATGGTCAACGGCGCGGGCCTGGCCATGGCGACAATGGACATCATCAAGCTTTACGGCGCCGAGCCCGCCAACTTCCTTGACGTGGGCGGCGGGGCGACCAAGGAAAAGGTCACCGAGGCGTTCAAGATCATCACCTCCGACCCGCAGGTGAAGGGCATCCTCGTCAACATCTTCGGCGGCATCATGCGCTGCGACATCATCGCCGAGGGGATCATCTCGGCGGTCAAGGAGGTGGGCCTGAAGGTGCCGCTGGTGGTGCGGCTGGAGGGGACGAACGTGGATCTCGGAAAGGAGATCATCGCCAACTCCGGCCTGAACGTCATCGCGGGCGACAACCTCGCGGACGCGGCGCAGAAGATCGTGAAGGCGGTCAAGGGATGAAAACATCTCAGCTTTGCCAAGGTCTGCAAATCCTTGCAGTTTCAACTGCTATCTCCACGTTTCTGACGTGTAACGCCCTTTGGGCGAAATCAGAAAGTGACGCGGTCTTGCTGGCGCGTGAGTTCATCGGCGTTTGTGCACAGAACGCTGGTAGGACTGACAAAATTGCTGCTGCTGCACGTATGTTCGGCTACGGTGAGCTAGTGGACGACATGAAAGCTATGTTTGCCCCACAAGACCCGAGCGCTGAATTTTCCGGTTGGCTGGCTACGGTTGAAAATGGTCCAAAGTATCTATTGGGCATTTCAAACGGAGAAATTAACGGAAAAGACTACAGTATTTGTGTAATATCAAATCCAAACATCTCAATTGACGAAGTTCTTGATGAGATTAGAAAACTAACGGTGTTTGGAGAGCTTGTCGATAACTCCGAAGAAGTTGGGCAACGGTATCGGGTTTGGAAAACAGACAAAATTGCTTCACAATCATTTCTATCGGTTGTAGATGCGCCGAAGATGGGAATAGTCGGCGGCACGATTTCGCTTTCGGCACCAACGGAGAAATAAAGCATGGCCGTTCTCGTAAACGAACACACTAAAGTCATCTGCCAGGGCTTCACCGGCAGCCAGGGCACGTTCCACTCCGAGCAGGGCATCGCCTATGGCACCAAGATGGTCGGCGGCGTGACCCCCGGAAAGGGCGGCACGCATCACCTGAACCTGCCGGTTTTCGATAGCGTGCATGAGGCCGTGGCAAAGACCGGGGCCGACGCCACCGCGATCTATGTCCCCCCGCCCTTTGCCGCGGACTCCATCCTGGAGGCGATCGACGCCGAGATCGCGCTGATCGTCTGCATCACCGAAGGCATCCCGGTGCTCGACATGATGAAGGTGAAACGCGCCCTTCAGGGGTCGAAATCCCGCCTGATCGGGCCGAACTGCCCCGGCGTCATCACGCCGGGCGCCTGCAAGATCGGAATCATGCCCGGCCACATTCACAAACGCGGCAGCGTGGGTGTCGTATCGCGGTCGGGAACCCTTACCTATGAGGCCGTGAAACAGACATCCGACCTCGGCCTTGGCCAATCTTCCGCCGTCGGCATCGGCGGCGACCCGATCAAGGGCACCGAGCATATCGACGTGCTCGAGATGTTCCTGGCCGACCCCGAGACGACCGCCATCATCATGATCGGCGAGATCGGCGGTGCGGCAGAAGAGGATGCGGCACAGTTCCTGGCGGACGAACGCAAGAAAGGCCGCTGGAAACCCACCGCAGGCTTCATCGCAGGCCGAACCGCGCCGAAGGGCCGCCGCATGGGCCACGCGGGCGCCATCGTCGCGGGTGGCAAGGGCGATGCGGAATCGAAGATCGAGGCGATGAAGGCCGCAGGCATCGTGGTGGCCGAAAGCCCCGCGCACCTGGGCCAGGCCGTGATGGCCGCAATCAAGGGCTAGGGCGCGGCGACGCCGCCGCCATCCGCGGCGGGCGGCACCCCCACAGGACGGCCCGACCGAACCGGAGGCATGACATGACCGACCAATCCCCCACCCCCACCAACGTCACTTTCCTCGACGGCGCCAACGCCGACTACATCGACCAGTTGCAGGCGCGCCACGCCGCCGACCCGGCTTCGGTCGATGCCGAATGGGCGGACTATTTCCGCGCTATCGGCGAGGCGGATGCGGATGCGCAGCGCGCCGCGGGCGGGGGCCTCGGGGGCCGCGCCCACCGGGCGCCC
>JBKBKC010000003.1:178615-324637 GCA_046294265.1 Gemmobacter sp.
GGGTGTGGCGCGGCGCGGCGGGGGGGGCCCCCGGGGGCCCCGCGCCGACTGGCCGCCGATGCCGACGGACGACCTGACCTCGGCGCTGACCGGCGAATGGCCCGCCGCACCCGCCACCCGTGGCCCCGCCCAGAAGATCGCCGCCAAGGCCGCCGAGGGGGGCGTCGCCCTGTCCGACGATCAGATCAAGCGCGCCGTGCTCGACAGCATCCGCGCCCTGATGATCATCCGCGCCTACCGCATCCGCGGCCATCTGGCCGCAGACCTCGATCCGCTGGGGATGCGTGACATCTCCACCCATCCCGAGCTTGATCCCAAATCCTACGGCTTTGCCGAGGCCGACATGGACCGGCCGATCTTCATCGACAATGTGCTGGGCCTGACCCACGCCTCGATGCGCCAGATCATCGATATCGTGCGCCGCACCTACTGCGGCACCTTCGCGCTGCAATACATGCACATCTCCGACCCCGAGCAGGCCGCCTGGCTCAAGGAGCGGATCGAGGGCTATGGCAAGGAGATCACCTTCACCCGCAACGGCCGCCGCGCCATCCTGAACAAGCTGGTCGAGGCCGAAGGCTTCGAGAAGTTCCTGCATGTCAAATACATGGGCACCAAGCGGTTCGGCCTTGACGGCGGCGAAAGCCTGATCCCCGCGATGGAGCAGATCATCAAGCGCGGCGGCGCGCTGGGGGTGAAGGACATCGTGATCGGCATGCCGCACCGCGGCCGGCTGTCGGTGCTGGCCAATGTGATGGGCAAACCCTATCGCGCGATCTTCCACGAATTCCAGGGCGGCAGCTACAAGCCCGAGGATGTGGACGGGTCGGGCGACGTGAAATACCACCTCGGCGCCTCGTCGGACCGCACGTTCGACGACAATACCGTGCACCTCAGCCTCACCGCCAACCCCAGCCATCTGGAGGCCGTGAACCCCGTCGTTCTGGGCAAGGTGCGCGCCAAGCAGGACCAGGACGGCGACCATGACCGCAGCAAGGTCCTGCCGATCCTGCTGCACGGCGACGCGGCCTTTGCCGGGCAGGGCGTCGTGGCCGAATGCTTCGGACTCTCGGGGCTCAAGGGACACCGCACCGGCGGCACCATCCATATCGTCGTGAACAACCAGATCGGCTTCACCACCGCGCCGTCGTTCAGCCGGTCCTCCCCCTATCCCACCGACATCGCCCTGATGGTCGAGGCGCCGATCTTCCACGTCAACGGCGACGACCCCGAGGCGGTGGTCCATGCCGCACGCGTGGCCACCGAATTCCGGCAGAAGTTCCACAAGGACGCCGTGATCGACATCTTCTGCTACCGCCGCTTCGGCCACAACGAGGGGGATGAACCGATGTTCACAAACCCCTCGATGTACACCCGCATCCGGCGGCAGAAGACGACGCTGCAGCTTTACACCGAGCGGCTGGTCAAGGACGGCCTGATCCCCGAGGGCGAGATCGAGGACATGAAGGCCGCCTTCCAGTCCCGCCTGAACGACGAATTCGAGGCCGGAAAGAACTTCAAGCCGAACAAGGCCGACTGGCTCGATGGCCGCTGGTCCGGCTTTGACCGCGAAAAGGACGACTATCAGCCCGGCCAGACCGCGATTTCCCCCGACACCATGGCCGAAGTCGGCGCTGCCCTCACGCGCTATCCCGACGGGTTCAACATCCACAAGACCGTCGCGCGGCAGCTGGAGGCGAAAAAGGCGATGTTCGCCAATGGTGCAGGCTTTGACTGGGCGACGGCCGAGGCTCTCGCCTTCGGCAGCCTCGCGACCGAGGGCGTGCCCGTCCGCCTCGCCGGGCAGGACTGCACGCGCGGCACCTTCAGCCACCGCCACTCCGCCTTCGTGGACCAGGCGACCGAGGAACGCTTCTACCCGCTGCAAAACATCCGCGAGGGCCAGGCGCGCTTTGAGGTCATCGACTCGATGCTCTCGGAATATGCCGTCCTTGGCTTCGAATACGGCTACTCCCTCGCCGAACCCAATGCCCTGGTGCTGTGGGAGGCGCAGTTCGGCGATTTCGCCAACGGCGCGCAGATCATGTTCGACCAGTTCATCAACTCGGGCGAGAGTAAATGGCTGCGCATGTCGGGCCTCGTCTGCCTGCTGCCCCACGGCTATGAGGGGCAGGGCCCCGAACACTCCTCCGCCCGGCCGGAACGGTTCCTGCAGATGTCGGCGGGCGACAACTGGATCGTGGCGAACTGCACCACACCGGCCAACTATTTCCACATCCTGCGCCGCCAGATCCATCGCACCTTCCGCAAGCCCTTGATCCTGATGACGCCGAAATCCCTGCTGCGCCACCCGATGGCCATTTCGGACGCCGCCGATTTCACCACCGGCTCCACCTTCCACCGCGTCCTGTGGGATGACGCGCAAAAGGGCCATTCCGACCTGGTGCTGCGCCCTGATGACGCCATCCGCCGCGTCGTCATCTGCTCGGGCAAGGTCTATTACGACCTGCTGGCCGAACGCGACACACGCGGGGCGGATGACATCTACCTGATGCGGCTGGAACAGTTCTATCCCTTCCCGGCGCTCAGCCTCGTGAAGGAACTCGAACGCTTCAAGGGCGCCGAGGTGATCTGGTGCCAGGAAGAACCCAAGAATCAGGGCGGCTGGACCTTTGTCGAGCCCAACCTCGAATGGGTGCTCACGCGCATCGGGGCTGCCCATTCCCGGCCCCGCTACGTGGGCCGTGCCGCCTCTGCCTCGCCCGCCACCGGCCTTGCCTCGCGCCACAAGCACGAACAGGAAAGCCTGGTGAACGAGGCCCTCACCTTCGCCTGATCGCCCTCGGGCACAATGGAGACTGCAATGACCGACGTGATGGTGCCCGCCCTGGGCGAAAGCGTATCCGAGGCCACCGTGGCCACCTGGTTCAAGAAGGTCGGCGATGCCGTGGCCCTGGACGAGATGCTGTGCGAGCTGGAGACCGACAAGGTATCCGTCGAGGTGCCCAGCCCGGTCGCCGGCGTGCTGGCCGAGATTCTCGCGCCCGAGGGCACCACGGTCGCCGCCAGCGCCCGCCTCGCCATCGTATCCGAGGGGGCCGTGGCCGAGAAGAAGGCCGAGGCTGCCAAGGAAGAGCCCAAGGCCGCCGCCGCCGAGGCCGTGGGCTCCCCCGGTGCCGGGCCGGAAGAGATGACCCCCCGCACCGACATCGAGGATGCGCCCGCCGCCAAAAAGGCCATGGCCGAGGCCGGGATCACCCGCGACCAGGTGCAGGGCACCGGCCGCGACGGCCGCGTGATGAAAGAGGATGTGGCCGCCGCCAAACCGGCCCCCGCCCCCGCCCCCGTGGCGGCGCAGGCCCCCATCCCCCGCGCCCCCGTCCCCGCCGACGACGCGGCCCGCGAGGAGCGGGTCAAGATGACCCGCCTGCGCCAGACTATCGCCCGCCGCCTGAAGGACGCGCAGAACACCGCCGCCATGCTGACCACCTACAACGAGGTGGACATGAGCGGCATCATGGGATTGCGCAACGACTACAAGGACGTGTTCGAGAAAAAGCATGGCGTGAAGCTCGGCTTCATGTCCTTCTTCGTGCGCGCCTGCTGCCACGCGCTCCGCGAGGTGCCCGAGGTCAACGCCGAAATCGACGGCACCGACGTGATCTACAAGAACTACGTCCACATGGGCGTGGCCGTGGGCACGCCCTCGGGCCTTGTGGTGCCGGTGCTGCGCGACGCCGACCAGATGGGCTTTGCCGCCATCGAAAAGAAGATCGCCGAACTCGGCCTGCGCGCCCGTGACGGCAAGCTTTCCATGGCCGAAATGCAGGGCGGGTCCTTCACCATCTCGAACGGCGGCGTCTATGGCTCGCTCATGTCCAGCCCCATCCTGAACCCCCCGCAATCCGGCATCCTCGGCATGCACAAGATCCAGGACCGCCCCGTTGTGGTGGGCGGCCAGATCGTGATCCGCCCGATGATGTATCTGGCGCTCAGCTACGATCACCGCATCGTGGACGGCAAGGGGGCGGTCACGTTCCTGGTGCGCGTCAAAGAGGCGCTGGAGGATCCGCGGCGGTTGCTGATGGATCTGTGAGGTCAGCGTGGTTTCTGACGGACATCGCGTCTGTGCGTGCTCAGGCCTGAAAACGGGATCGCACCCGATGACCCCAAGGTCGTCTCGACGAGTGTATTGCGCGCCTCCCTCCCCCCTCGTGGGGGAGGGTTGGGGAGGGGGGGCTACCGCAAGCCACCTGCCGCAGGCCCCCCCCCCCCCACCCCCCCCCCCCACGGGGGGGGGGGGGGGCCCCCCGGGGGGGGGGCGCGCCGGACCCCCCCACCCACCCGCCGCGCCCCCGCCGGCCCCCGGCCTGGGGCGCCGGCCCCGCCGCCCGGGCGGGGGGGGGGGCGGGGCCGCCCCCCCCCCCCCCTACCGCAAGCCACCTGCCGCAGGCCCCCCACCCCCATCCCCTCCCCACGAGGGGGAGGAGAGCCGCCCCCCTTGATCGGATGCGCCCATGACCCCCGAACTCACCGTCCTCGCCCTCGCCGGCCTCCTGCAGGCCCTCCAGTTCGCGCTGGTCTCCGTCACCGCCAACCTCGAGCTTGGCGCGGGCAAGACCATGTCCCCGCGCGATCCGCACCGTATGCCCAAGCCGCTGGTCGAACAGCTTTCCCCGCAATCGGGCCGCCTCTTCCGCGCCATGAACAACCATTTCGAGGGGCTGATCATGTTCACCCTCGCCGTGGTCGTCGTGACCCTCTCGAACCAGTCCACCGGCTTCACCGCCGCCTGCGCCTGGACCTATCTCATCGCCCGCATCCTCTACGTGCCCGCCTATGCCTTCGGCCTCGTGCCCTGGCGGTCGGTCATCTGGTTCGTGGGCTTCCTTTCCACGGTCGCAATGATTATCGCGGCGTTACTTTGACGCGCGGCCTGTCGGGACGGAAAACCGACGCAAACCCGACGCAGGCCAGACGCAAACCAGACGGGAAAACACCATGGCGGATTTCGACACGATCATCATCGGCGCAGGCCCCGGCGGCTATGTCTGCGCCATCCGGGCGGCCCAGCTGAGGCTGAAAGTGGCGGTGGTCGAGGGGCGCGCGACGCTCGGCGGCACCTGCCTGAATGTGGGTTGCATCCCCTCGAAGGCGCTGCTGCACGCGACGCACCTTTTGCACGAAACCCATGAAAACTTTGAGAAAATGGGCCTGATGGGCGCGCATCCAACCGTCGATTGGCCCCGGATGCTGGGCTACAAGGATGACGTGATCGGCCAGAACACCAAGGGCATCGAATTCCTGTTCAAGAAGAACAAGGTGACCTGGCTGAAAGGCTGGGGCACCATCCCCGCCCCCGGTCAGGTGAAGGTGGGCGATGACACCCACACCGCGAAAAACATCGTGATCGCAACGGGTTCCGAGTCCTCAACCCTCCCCGGCGTTGCGGTGGACGAGGAAATCATCATCACCTCCACCGGCGCGTTGACGCTGAAATCCATCCCGAAAAAGCTGGTGGTCATCGGCGCGGGCGTGATCGGGCTGGAGATGGGCTCGGTCTATGCCCGCCTCGGGTCGGAGGTGACGGTGGTGGAATACCTCGACCACATCACACCCGGCATGGACGCCGAAATCTCCAAGAATTTCCAGCGGATACTGGCCAAGCAGGGGCTGCGCTTCATCCTCGGCGCCGCCGTGCAGGGGGCCGCCGTGGCCGATGGCCGCGCCACCGTGACCTACAAACTGCGCAAGGATGACAGCGAACAGACCCTCGACGCCGACACCGTTCTGGTCGCCACAGGCCGCAAACCCTATACCGCCGGGCTGGGTCTGGAGGCGCTAGGCATTGAGATGGGCCCTCGCGGCACGGTCAAGACCGATACGAATTTCTCCACCAACATCAGGGGCATATACGCCATCGGCGACGCCATTGCCGGCCCCATGCTGGCCCACAAGGCCGAGGATGAGGGAATGGCCCTGGCCGAGATACTGGCCGGGAAACATGGCCACGTTAACTACGGGGTCATCCCTGGCGTGATATACACCACGCCGGAGGTGGCGAATGTGGGCCTGACCGAGGAACAGCTGAAAGAAGCGGGCCGCGCCTACAAGGTCGGCAAGTTTCCCTTCATGGGCAACGCCCGCGCCAAGGCCGTGCACCAGGGTGAAGGCTTCGTAAAGATCCTTGCCGACAAGACGACCGACCGCATCCTCGGCGCCCATATCATCGGCCCGATGGCGGGTGACCTGATCCACGAGATCTGCGTGGCGATGGAATTTGGTGCCTCGGCACAAGACCTGGCGCTGACCTGCCATGCCCACCCCACATATAGTGAGGCTGTGCGCGAGGCGGCACTGGCCTGCGGCGACGGCGCCATTCACGCATGACGCCCGAACAGGCGGAGTTCCGGGCCGCGTTCAGGGCATCGAGGGCCGCGCCCCCTGACGCCGACGCCCGCTTCCACGCCGCCTTCGGCATCGGCGGCGCATCGGAGGAGGGTGCACATCTGGTGCTATCGGGCATCAAGTCCGCAACATCTTCGCTGCGCTCCGGCTTCGGCGACCAACCGCCCCCGAAACCGCGAGACCTGTCGATTCTTCTGGGTGCGGGGGCGCGCGCCCCGCGCGGTGGCCGGAACACTGTCCGTGACGACGAACAGCCTTGACGAAATGAACGCCGGGTTCATCGCCGCCTATGCGGCGATGGCCCGACGCCACCGCCTTTCGTTCAGGAATGATCGAGTGGTATCAGTCGGTTGACCCAGACTTCACGCCCCAGACACCCCTCCTGTGCGAAAGTATCCGGATGATCTGGCAGCCTCTGGCCTGAAACAGCGCCCGGCCGGTCACCCGTGGCGCGGCGGGGGGCTGTCTGCCCCCCGTGCCCCCCGAGGGTATTTTGGTCAAGGAGAGGACAAGGCGCCTTGCCCTTCTTCTGTCCCCAAATATCCTGGGGGTGCGGGGGCTGGCCCCCGCTCCTGTCCGTGCCGCTATTCCGCCGCCGCCGGCGCGCGGTCCACCAGCCCCACGATGTCCATCATGATCCGGTTCAGCTGAAAATCCTTAGGCGTATAGACGGCCGCCACCCCCATCGCGCGCAGGCGTGCCGCGTCTTCCTCCGGGATGATGCCTCCCACGATCAGGGGCACATCGCCCAGACCCACTGCTCGCATCCGGTCCAGCACTTCCGACACGAGCGGGAGATGGCTGCCCGACAGGATCGACAGGCCCACGACATGCGCCTCCTGCTCTTCGGCTGCGGCCACGATCTCGGTCGGGGTCAGGCGGATGCCTTCGTAATGGATATCCATCCCGCAGTCGCGCGCGCGGGCGGCGATCTGTTCGGCGCCATTGGAATGGCCGTCAAGCCCCGGTTTTCCCACAAGGAACTTCAATGGTCGGCCCAGCTGGGCCGCCACGCGGGCGACCTCCTCGCGGATCGGCTCCAGCCCTTCGGTGCGGTTTGAGGGCGATTTGGACACGCCGGTCGGCGCGCGATACTGACCAAAGGCCGCGCGCACCACGGCACCCCATTCGCCCGTGGTGGCCCCAGCCTTTGCCGCGGCAATGGAGGCGGGCATCACGTTCTCGCCCCCGGCGCAGGCCGCGCGCAGGGCAGCCAGCGCCGCCTGCACCGCAGGCTCATCCCGTGCGGCGCGCCAGGCGGTCAGGCGGGCGACCTGGTCGGCCTCGGCCTCCGGGTCAGCGACCATGATCGCGTCATCTCCCGTGGTCAGGGGCGAGGGCGCCGAGGTGGTGAAGCGGTTCACGCCCACCACCACCGTCTCACCACTCTCGATCCGGGCGATGCGGTCGGCGTTGGCCTCGACCAGCCGGCCCTTCATGTAGTCGATGGCGGCCACCGCACCCCCCATGGCGTCGATGCGCGCCAGTTCCTCGCGCGCGCCGTCCTTCAGGGCCTCGACCTTGCGGTCGATGGCCGGGTTGCCGTCGAAAAGGTCGTCATATTCCAGCAGGTCCGTCTCATAGGCCAGCACCTGCTGCATCCGCAGCGACCATTGCTGATCCCAGGGGCGCGGCAGGCCCAGGGCCTCGTTCCAGGCGGGCAGCTGCACGGCGCGGGCGCGGGCGCGTTTGGACAGGGTCACCGCCATCATCTCGATCAGGATGCGGTAGACGTTGTTTTCCGGCTGCTGCTCGGTCAGGCCGAGGGAATTGACCTGCACGCCATAGCGGAAGCGGCGGTATTTGGCGTCGGCCACGCCATAGCGCGTCAGGCAGATCTCGTCCCACAGATCGACAAAGGCGCGCATCTTGCACAGTTCGGTCACGAAGCGGATGCCTGCGTTCACAAAGAACGAAATGCGCCCCACCTGTTCGGGGAAGTATTCTGCCGGCACCTTGCCGCGCAGGTCGTCCAGAACCGCGCAGGCGGTGGCCAAGGCAAAGGCAAGCTCCTGCTCCGGCGTCGCGCCCGCCTCTTGCAGATGGTAGCTGCAGACGTTCATCGGGTTCCATTTGGGCAGGTGTTCGCGCGTCCAGGCGGCCACGTCGGTGATCATCCGCAAGGACGGTTTCGGCGGGCAGATATAGGTGCCGCGCGACAGGTATTCCTTGATCAGGTCGTTCTGCACGGTCCCTTGCAGGGCCGCCACATCCGCCCCTTGCTCCTCAGCCACCGCGACATAGAGCGCCAGCAGCCAGGGTGCCGTGGCATTGATCGTCATCGAGGTGTTCATCTGGTCCAGCGGGATCGCGTCGAACAGCATCCGCATGTCGCCCAGATGCGCCACCGGCACGCCCACCTTGCCGACCTCGCCGCGCGCCAGTTCATGGTCGCTGTCGTATCCGGTCTGGGTGGGCAGGTCGAAAGCCACCGAGAGGCCCGTCTGCCCCTTGGACAGGTTGGTACGGTAGAGCGCGTTCGACGCGGCGGCGGTGGAATGTCCCGCATAGGTGCGGAACAGCCAGGGGGCATCTTTCGCCATCGGTGTCGGCCTTTCCTGAATCGTGCGCGCAACATCGTTACGTTCAGGCGCAGATAGGCGACATTTCATTCCGATGTCAACGTGCCGCATTGCGGCACGTTGCGATGCCAGGGGCGCAGGCGATGCGCTGTCAGAGGATCAGGTCACCCGCGTCGAGGGCGGACACGCCTTCGACCTCGATGAACCAGTTGCGTCTGGCGTTGCCGTTGATGTCGATTTCCAGCACCCCGGATTCGTCGAAACGCACTTCGCCCGCCGTGCTGCTGAAGGCGTTGCCGCCGATGAACACAAGCCCGGGGGCAAGCGCGCTCAGGTCGATGCGGTCGATGCCGGTCTCGAAGTCCTTGATCACATCGGTCCTTGCCGCGCGGTCGTTGTGGCGCACGTCGGTAAAGACGAAGACATCCGCCTGGGTTCCGCCCCACAACTCGTTCCTGCCCGCGCCGCCGAACAAGGTATCGGCTCCGGCGCCGCCCATCAGCGTGTCGTTGCCCGCGCCGCCGAACAACAGGTCGGCGCCCTGTCCGCCGTCCAGAAAATCGTCACCGTTTCCGCCGAACAGAACGTCCCGTTGCCTGCCGCCGAAAAGCGAGTCGTTGCCGTTGCCGCCATAAAGCGTGTCGTTGCCGCCACCACCGAAAATCTGGTCGTTCCGCACGCCGCCATGGGCAATGTCGTCGCCCGCGCCGCCGTGGATCACACCGGCTCCGGTTCCGCCGAAGAGCAGATCGTCGCCATCGCCTCCGAAAAGGAAGTTGGACGCGCCATCGCCGTAAAGCGTGTCATTCCCGGCACCGCCGAACAGCCGGTCGCGCGCGCCGAGGCCGTTGATCCAGTCGTCCCCGTCCCCGCCGTAGATCGCATCACGCGCAGCGGTGCCGAAGGTCTGCGGATCGAACCGTCGCTGCAGGATGTCGAAATCGGCAGACCCGCCCGGAAAGGCCGCAAGCGTCCAGGACACCACGAACCCGCCATCCGCAAGGACGGTGATCGCAGGCGCGTCATGTCGGGCGTTCAAATCGGTCACCGGATCAAAGGCGGGCGGCGGCGCGATTTCCGAATTGCCACCGATCGCCGTGCCATCGGCGGCATAGCGCTGCATGGTGATCGTGCCGTTGGCGGCCTGGCTTTCCCACACCGCGATGAAGCCACCATCGGGCATCGCGGCGAGGGTTGGGAACTGCGCCTGGGAATTCAGGACGTCGTTGAATTGCAGCACCGGTCCAACCGCCGCGCCGGTCGCATCGAAGGCCTGGCCAAAGACGTTGTTCCCAAGGCTGAAGACGTAGCGCGCGCTCCACCCCAGCACGAAGCCGCCCCCGGCGAGCGCGGTCATGGTCAGCCCGTCCAGGGCCTGGTCCGCGGTCAGGCCGACGGTATGGATCGTCGGGTCCGGTGTTCCGTCGTCACCGATCACCCGCACCTGCAGGGCAAGGTTCGGGGAGGTGCTGGCGCTCGAGGCTACCGCCCAGGCCACCGCCACGCCGCCCCCGGCAAGTGCCACGATCTGCGCGTCACGGGGGAAATCGGGATTGGCCGGGTTGGCGCTGGCGATGGCGCTGATCGTCTCCGTTTCCTGCAATTGGCCGTTCTCGTCGAACTGGCGCAGGCTGACCTGCACACCGATGCGCCCCGCCATCCAGAACCCGCCGTCGGGCCGGGCAACCGCCGTATCGAAACTGCCCGTCGTGGTGAAATCGAGCGTCTGAAGCGTGAACGGCAGTCCGATCCCCTCTCCGGTCGTCGCGTCGAGGAACTGCCCGGATACGGTGCCGGCAAAGCCGTTGAAGACGCCGGTCGCCAGAAGTCTGCCATCGTCCAACTGGATCAAGCGGACAGGATTGCTCCCCAGTGTCGGCAGCGTAAACTCGTCGCCAACCGCCTGTCCGTCGGCATCGAAAATCAGCGCGCGGGTTGTCTGCTGGAACGTCACGGCATCATTGTTCTGCCACCAGGTGATCCAGCCGCCATCGCTCAGGGCAAGGGTATTTGACTGCAATTGGTTGCCGGGCAAGATGGTATTGACGACCTCCGGGGTGCCGGAGGGAATGGGAAGAAGGGGCATGCAAACTCCTCGTTCGTGGACCGCACCACGCAATTGCAAACGGCGCATATCGTTGAATTTTAGATGGGGCGGATCATCCAGCGACCGGCACCCCGTGAAGTATTAACAAGGTCAAGGCTAATCCCGATCACGTCAACCTAAAATTCGAGCAATCTGAAAACGACATCGCCGGGGTGCATTTACGCAACCCGCCAGACCTGCCACTGTCGCAGGATGCTGGGCACGGTTGAGGTTCCCGTCTGGTTCTTGGTGCTGGTGCTGGTGTTCGCCGCGATCACCTTCGCCAGCCATTTTCTGTTCCCCTCGGTCCGCTGGTATCTGCGGCGGCGGATGGAGCGGGTGGTGGCGAAACTCAACACCCGCCTGCAACGGCCCATCGAGCCCTTCCGCCTCGCGCGGCGCAAGGACATGGTGACCCGGTTGGCCTATGATCCGAAGGTGCTGGAGGCCGTGGCCGACCATGCCGCCGAAACCGGTGTGCCCCCCACGGTGGCCTTTGCCGAGGCCGAAGCCTATGCGCGCGAGATCGTGCCGGGATTCTCGGCCAGCATCTATTTCGGCATCGCCACGCGGTCGGCGCGCTGGTTGTCGCGCCTTCTGTATCGCGTGAGAATCGGACAGGTAGATCAGGCGCTGGGGGCCATCGACCCGAAATCGACGGTGGTGTTCGTGATCAATCACCGGTCAAACATGGATTATGTGCTGATCACATGGCTGGTGGCCGACCGCACCACGCTTTCCTATGCGGTGGGGGAATGGGCGCGCATCTGGCCGCTGTCGCGGCTGGTGCGGGCGATGGGGGCATTCTTCATCCGGCGCAGTTCCGGCAGCCCGCTCTATCGCCGGGTGCTCGCCCGCTATGTCCAGATCGCCACGGCCGAGGGCACGACGCAGGCAATGTTCCCCGAGGGGGGCCTGAGCCTTGACGGCCGGGTGGGGGCGGCGCGGATGGGGTTGTTGCACTACATCCTGTCGGGGTTTGATCCCGCCGGGCGCGACGTGGTGTTCGTGCCCGTGGGCCTCGCCTATGACCGGGTGCTGGAGGATCGCGTGCTGACCGAGGCGAATGCGGCGGGCACCCGGCGGTTCCGCGCGCGGCCCATGGTCATCGCGGCCTTTGTGGCGCGGCTGGTGTGGCGGCGGATGCGCGGGCGGTTCGCGGGGTTCGGCACGGTGGCCGCGGGCTTTGGCCCGCCCTTGTCGCTGCAGGGCTGGCTGGCCGATGCCCCCGACCGCTCGACCGAGGCGCTGGGGGCCGACCTCATGGCGCGCATCCGCATGGCCGTGCCGGTGGTGCCGGTGCCGCTGGTGGCGGCGGTGCTGGCGGCGGGGCCGGTGACGCGCGCCGACCTGGCTGACCGCGTGGCCGCGATGGCGGCGCGACTGGCCGCGGCGGGGGCCGTGCTGCGCCTGCCCGAGGACGCGGCGGCGGCGGGCCTTGCGCCGCTTCTGGCGCGCGGGGTGGTGGCCGAGGGGGCGGCGGGCCTGATCCCTGCCATGCCCGATCTGCTGGCCTTCTATTCCGCGCCGGTGGTGCAGCGGCTGGAGGATGATGCCGCAACGCGGCAGACATAAAATTACAAAACACGCACCTCAGCTATTGCAATGTTGCGCCGCCATGTCTATCCCTGCCCTTCAAGCCGCGCGATTCTGCGATGCGGCGATCCCCACCCCGCCACAGGAGACGCGCCATGGCTCTGGATACCGCCCCCACGATCGCGCCCTACGACGCGCCCGTGAAAGACCTTTATGAACTGGGCGAAATGCCCCCCCTCGGCCATGTGCCCGCACAGATGTATGCTTGGGCGATCCGCCGCGAACGGCATGGCGAACCCGAGGCGGCCATGCAGATCGAGGTGGTGGACACCTGGAAGATCGACTCGAACGAGGTTCTGGTTCTCGTGATGGCTGCGGGCGTGAACTACAACGGCGTCTGGGCCAGTCTGGGCGTGCCGATCAGCCCCTTCGACGGACACAAGCAGCCTTATCATATCGCGGGGTCCGATGCCTCGGGCATCGTCTGGGCCGTGGGCGACAAGGTGAAGCGCTGGAAGGTCGGGGATGAGGTGGTGATTCACTGCAACCAAGACGACGGCGACGACGAGGAATGCAACGGCGGCGACCCGATGTATTCGCCCACCCAGCGGATCTGGGGCTATGAGACGCATGACGGCAGCTTTGCCCAGTTCACGCGCGTCCAGGCGCAGCAGCTCATGCCGCGCCCGCGCCACCTGACCTGGGAGGAAAGCGCCTGCTACACCCTGACGCTGGCCACCGCCTATCGGATGCTCTTCGGGCATGAGCCGCATGACCTGAAGCCGGGCCAGAACGTGCTGGTCTGGGGGGCCTCGGGCGGCCTCGGGTCCTATGCGATCCAGCTCATCAACACCGCGGGCGCCAATGCCATCGGCGTCATCAGCGATGAGACAAAGCGCGATTTCGTCATGGGCCTGGGCGCCAAGGGCGTGATCAACCGCAACGATTTCAAATGCTGGGGTCAACTTCCCAAGGTGGGCAGCGAAGACTACAACACCTGGCTGAAGGAGGCCCGCCGCTTCGGCAAGGCGATCTGGGACATCACCGGCAAGGGCGTGAACGTGGACATGGTGTTCGAACACCCGGGCGAGGCGACATTCCCCGTGTCAAGCCTCGTGTGCAAAAAGGGCGGGATGGTGGTGATCTGCGCGGGCACCACCGGCTTCAACTGCACTTTCGACGTGCGTTACATGTGGATGCACCAGAAGCGCCTGCAGGGCAGCCATTTCGCGCATCTGAAGCAGGCGAGTGCCGCCAACAAGCTGATGATCGAGCGGCGGCTGGACCCCTGCATGTCCGAGGTCTTTGCCTGGAACGAGATCCCCCAGGCCCATACAAAGATGATGCGCAACCAGCACAAGCCGGGAAACATGTCGGTGCTGGTGCAGGCCCCGCGCACCGGCCTGCGCACCTTCGAGGACACGCTGGAGGCCAGCCGGTCCGCGTGAACTCTCGGGTCACGGGTTTCTGAGCGCCGCCACCGGTCCCGGTGGCGGCGTTCCGCTGTGTCTGGCTGCGCAACGGTTTGTTCCTGTGTGGCGCTATACTCTCTCGTGGCGGTGGAGTGTTATGGTTTCTGTGCAGTAACCATTTCACAGGCGCGGGGGCGTGATGCGCCATGACTGGATCTTCGACGTCCTGAACGACCTGCGCAGCTATGCGATCAGGAATGATCTGCCGGCCCTCGCCGAACAGGCCGAACGCACGCTTCGCGTTGCCCGCGCTGAAATCGCCTCTCTGGCCGGACCGGGAACCGACGACGATGACGAGGGCGGCGCGCCTCCTGCCAGCCGCCCGCACTGAACCGCCCACACATCTGGCCTTGCCCGCAGCGCACCGTTAAGGTCGCGCGCAATGCAGGCCCCCGCCCTTTCCCTTTCCGACGACCAGGCCGAGGCCTGGGACCGCGTGGCCAAGGCGCTGCGCGGCATGGGCGTGGATATAGACGACGGCACGCTCTCCCCCGCGACCGAGGGGCGCGCGCATGTGCTGGCCGTCGTGGGCAAGGCGGGTTCGGGCAAGACGATGCTGCTGGCCGCGCTGACAAAGGCGATGCGGGCGGCGGGTGTCGATATCGTCTCGGGCGACTGGGAGGGGCGGCGGCGCAAGGATCGCCGCACACTTGCGGTGCTCGCCCCAACGAATAAGGCAGCCTCGGTCCTGCGCCTGCGCGGCGTGCCCGCGACCACGATCCACCGCATCCTGTATACTCCCGTCTATGACCCGCAATATGAACGCATCGCCGAATGGTTGGCGGGCAACGGCCCACGCCCGGCGGTCGAGGGGTTGACCGACCTGGCGCTGGACCGGGCACATGCGTTCTATCAACAGGTGGCCTCGATCCCCGGCGCCTTGGCCGCGGCGGGGCTGCGGGGGTCGGATTTCATCAAGGGCTGGAAGCGGCGCGAGGAACCGCTGGATGTGGGCTTCGTGGACGAATCCTCCATGCTGGACGAACGCCAGTTCGACGATCTGCGCGAGATTTTCCCGACACTGATCCTGTTCGGTGACCCCGCACAGCTCGCCCCCGTGGGCCAGTCGGGCGAGATGGTGTTCGACCGCCTGCCCGAAACCCGCCGCCTGACGCTCAGCCGCATCCACCGCCAGGCCGAAGGCAACCCGATCCTCGATCTTGCCCATGCGCTGGCGGGCGACATCGGCTTTGACGCGTTCGAGCGGATGGTGGAGCGCGCGGCGCGCGCGGATGACCGCGTGCAGGTCGCCGAGCGTGTGGACGCGGGGCTGATGGCACGCTCGCCGGTGCTCGTGTGGCGCAATGCCACGCGGATCCGGCTGATCACCGCCTTCCGGCTGGCCCATGGTGCGCCGGATTTCGAACTGCTGCCGGGCGAGCCGCTGATCTGCGACGGGATCGAACTGCCCCTGAAGCACCGCAAAAAGCGCATCGACCTGGAGGCGCGCGGCCTGATCAAGGGCGCGCAGGTCATCTATCTGGGCCCCGGCACGCGCGACGGCTTTGCCCGCCTGCATGTGGTGGGGGCCGAAGAGCCACAGGTCAGCGCCGCCGCCATCATCAAGATCGAGAAACCGGACGAGGGCGAACCCTTCATCCCCTCGGCCGCGCGGATGGGCGCGGCGTTCCTGCACGGCGCGGCGGTGACGATCCACAAGGCGCAAGGCAGCCAGTGGGACACCGTGCAGGTCTTTGCCCCCGACCTCTGGGCCGCAGCCCAGGCCGGGCGCAGCGAGGCGGGCCTGCCCCTGTGGAAACGCCTGGCCTATGTGGCGATCACCCGGGCCGAGCGGCGGCTGGTCTGGGTGGTCAGGAACCGCCTTGCCCGGCCCACCGAACCGCTGGGCGTCGAGGATTTGCGCCGCGCGCCCGCCACGCTGGCGCTGCAGGATGACGCATGACCCCCTTTCGCCCGCGCATCCCGCCCGCTAGGCTTTGCCCCGATGGAGGCCCCCGATGATCTGCGTATTCGTCCAGTTCCGCTGCACCCCCGGCAAGACCTACGAGGTGGCCACCGCCGTCTATGACCGCGAGGTGGTCAGCGAATTGTATTCCACCAGCGGCGAATACGACCTGATCGCCAAGATCTACATCCCCGACGGGCAGGACGTGGGGCATTACCTGTCGGACCGGCTGTTCGACATTCCGGGGATCGTGCGCACCCTGACCACGATGACCTTCAAGGCGTTCTAAGAAGGGGGCGCTGCCCCCGCGCCTTGCGGCGCTCCCCCGGGATATTTGGACCAAGGCGAAATGCGGATCAGCCCACCAGTTCGCGCGGCACGATGAAGTCGATGGGGGCGGCGGTGCCGAAGGCGGCCTCGGCCCAGGTCTCACAGGCGAAATCGGCGACGAGCGTGGCTCCGGTGGGGTATTTCTGGATCCCGTCGTGGGGAGGGATGCGGGTGACGAGGCGGTGGGCGAACTCGGCGATGCCGGGGTTGTGGCCGATCATCATCACCGTATCGGCCGAGGCATGGCGCAGCACGGCCAGCATCACGTCGGGGCCCGCGTTATAGAGCGTGGGCTTGAGGTCGAGGATCGGGGTGCCGGGCAGGGCGGGGGCGATCCCGCTCCAGGTCTTGCGGGTGCGCAGCGCGTCCGAGCACAGAACCTGGCCGGGAACATAGCCGCGCGAGGCCAGCCATTGGCCGAGGTCCGCCGCCGCGACCTTGCCACGCTCGTTCAGAGGGCGGTCATGGTCGGGCGTCAGGGGATCATCCCAGGCGGATTTGGCGTGGCGCGTCAGGATCAGGCGTTTCATCATGGTGGTCCCCGGCCCGTGGGGCCTCAGCCCCGGTGGAAGCGGCCCATGTGATAGGCCGACTGTTCGGGCATCCTGTCATACCTCTGTGACACGGGGCAAGCTCTGCGCACCGCGCAGCCCTGACCCATGCAACTGTCGCCCGCGGTGGTATCGAGGAAGGCGTGGCAGGCGGGAATGTCATAGCCCTCGCCGGTCAGCGCGCGGGGCGGGCAGGCGGTCAGGCAGGGGCGGGTGGCGCAGGTGGCACAGGGGGGCGGTGGCGGGGCGGGCAGGGGAGTTGCGTGTTTCAGTGCCAGCGCGCCCCGGAAGCTGACCATCAGGCCCTGCGTGTCATGCACGAGAAGGCGCACCGGGCTTTCATGCACCCGCCCCGTGCGCAGGGCCCAGCGGTAGAAGGGGGCATAGGGTGGACCGCCGAAGGGAAAGAGCGCCCTGGCCCCGAGGTCGCAGGCGATGCGCCCGATCACCCGGCGCGACCAGCGGTCCACCGGATCGGGCTGGCTGTCATGCCACTCGGCGGTGGTGGTCAGATGCGGCCAAAAGCCGGGGCCGGGGCCGATCATCAGCATGGTCCGCGTGCCGCGAGGCAGGGAGGCGTCGGCGTCCTCGGCCGCAAAGCCGCCAAGGAGCACGAGGCTGTGGGGCAGAAGCAAAGCCTCGATATCGTGCAGTCCGGGGGTCGCTACTGTCTGGGTCATGCGCGCCTTGTGGGGTTGCCCGGATCAAGGGCGCTGGGGGACCGCGCCAAGGGGATGTCGTGCCACGCGCGTCACCGCCGCGTGCGCGGCTTGATCCGCGGTTCGGTCGAGCGGATCTGCGAGCCGGTTCCGTGTTCGGTGAACAGTTCCAGCAGGCAGGCATTGGGCACCCTGCCGTCGAGGATCGTTACTGCCCGCACCCCCTCGTCCAGTGCCAGCAGGGCGGTTTCCGTCTTGGGGATCATCCCGCCGCCGATGGTGCCGTCGTCGATCATGGCGCGCACATCCTCGGGCGAAAGTTGTGTGAGCAGATCGCCCGCGGCATTCTTGACCCCCGCCACATCGGTCAGCAACAGCAACCGGTCCGCCTGCAACGCGCCCGCAATGGCCCCCGCCGCCGTGTCGCCGTTCACGTTGAACGTCTCGTTGTCGGCCATACCGGTGGCCACCGGGGCCACCACCGGGATCAGCCCCGCGGTATAGAGGTCGCGCAGGATCTGCACGTTCATCTCTACCGGGCGGCCGACGAACCCCAGCTCGGGGTCGTCCGCCTCGCAGACCATCATGTCGTCGTCCTTGCCCGAGATGCCCACGGCGCGGCCGCCCTGGTCGTTGATCGCCTGCACGATGCGCTTGTTCACAAGGCCCGAGAGAATCATTTCCACCACCTCGACCGTGGCCTTGTCGGTGACGCGCTTGCCGCGCACGAACTCGGACTTGATGCCCAGCTTGCCCAGCATCTCGTTGATCATCGGGCCGCCGCCATGCACCACCACCGGGTTCACGCCCACCTGCCGCATCAGCACCACATCACGCGCGAACTCGGCCATCGCCACCTCGTCGCCCATGGCATTTCCGCCGAATTTCACCACCACCACCGCGCCGGAATAGCGCTGAAGATAGGGCAGCGCCTCGGACAGGATGCGGGCGGTGGCGATGCTGTCGTCCTGGCTCATGGTCTGGCGTCTCATGCAATCGTCCTCGGGGGCACTCGGGGCGGGGATAGCCGCTTTGGTCCCCCCTGCCAAGGCGCTTGCCCATTCCGACCGAAACGCTAGGGTTCGCGGGTCAGGAGGGCAGTGCATGTCCGAACAGAAGATCATCGTGCTGACCGGGGCCAGCCGCGGCATCGGCCATGCCACCGTCAAGCGCTTCTCGGCCGAGGGGTGGCGGGTGCTCACCTGCTCGCGCCAGCCCTTCGATCCGCGCTGCCCCTGGCCGGGGGGCGAGGACAACCACATCCAGATCGACCTGGCCGACCCGCACAAGACCATCGCCGCCATCGAGGTGATCAAGGGCAAGATCGGGGGGCGGCTGCACGCGCTGGTCAACAACGCAGGCATCAGCCCCAAGGATGAGGGGGGCGGCCGGCTGACCACGCTGAACACCGACCTGCGCACCTGGGGTCAGGTGTTCCATGTCAATTTCTTCGCCAGCGTAATCCTGGCCCGTGGTTTGCAGGCGGAACTGGCAGCGGCGCAGGGGGCCATCGTAAACATCACCTCCATCGCGGGCGTGCGTGTCCACCCCTTTGCCGGGGCGGCCTATGCCACGTCAAAGGCTGCGCTGGCCGCGCTGACCCGCGAGATGGCGCATGACTTCGGCCCCCTTGGCGTGCGCGTCAACGCCATCGCCCCCGGCGAGGTGGAAACCGCGATCCTGTCGCCCGGCACCGACCGGATCGTGGAGCAACTGCCCCTGCGCCGCCTCGGCCAGCCGCGCGAGGTGGCCGATGCGATCTGGTTCCTGTGCTCCAGCGAATCCTCCTACATCTCGGGGGCCGAGATCGAGGTGAATGGCGCGCAACACGTCTGACCGCTGCGCGGCGGCACCCCCCGGGGGCCAGCCCCCGGGCCCCCGGGGTATTTTCGCAAAGAAGAGAACGCGGTCCCATCTTGTTCTCTTCTTTGCCGAAATACCCCCGGGTGGGTCCGGGAGGGCAGGCAGCCCTCCCGGGTTCGGGACAGGCCGCGCCATGGGACTTGACGGGCATGGGCCGGGGTCGCAAACCAAGGACCGGACCGGAGGCCCCCATGCTCGACGACCAGGACGACATCCACCCCCTGTTCCACGGCGCGCCGGCGTCGCTGGAGTTCCGCAAGCTGCGCAAGCGGATGGTGCGCGAGGTGCGCGAGGCGATCGAGACCTATGGCATGATCGAGCCCGGCGCGCGCTGGCTCGTGTGCCTCTCCGGGGGCAAGGACAGCTATGCCCTGCTCGCCGTCCTGCATGAACTGCGGTGGCGCGGGCTGCTGCCGGTGGACCTCCTGGCCTGCAACCTCGACCAGGGCCAGCCCGGCTTTCCCGCCACCGTCCTGCCCGAATTCCTGGCCCGGATGGGGGTGCCGCACCGGATCGAGTATCGGGACACCTATTCCATCGTGATGGAAAAGGTGCCTGCGGGGCGCAGCTATTGCGCGCTCTGTTCGCGCCTGCGTCGTGGCAACCTCTACCGCATCGCGCGCGAGGAGGGCTGCGCCGCCGTGGTTCTGGGCCATCACCGTGATGACATTCTGGAAACCTTCTTCATGAACCTCTTTCACGGCGGGCGGCTGGCTGCCATGCCGCCCAAGCTTTTGAACGAAGACGGTGATCTGCATGTGCTGCGTCCGCTGGCCTTCGTGGCCGAGGCCGATTGCGACCGGTTCACGCGCGCCATGGGCTATCCGGTGATCCCCTGCGACCTTTGCGGCAGTCAGGACGGGTTGCAGCGGATGCAGGTGAAAAAGCTTCTGGACGATTGGGAGGCGCGCAGCCCCGGCCGTCGCCAGGTGATGTTCCGCGCGCTGATGAACGTGCGCCCTTCGCATCTGTGCGACCCCGCGCTGTTCGATTTCGCGGCGCTTCTGCGCGGCGACTCCAAGGATGCCGGAGAAATCGAAGAAATCATGGAAAATCCTCCGCAACCTGTCGGCGAGCGTTAACGAACGGCTCAATCCCGGTGGCTAGCCTGCAGCGGGATGCGGTTCGGGCGCATCCGGCAGAAAAAGGGGTCAGGGCATGCAGATGCCGGGCAAGACGCGGATTGTGGCAGGGGCGATGACGGCGGTGGGCTGGCTGCGCAAGCCCGAACTGATGGTGTTCCTGCCCGCCTTCACCCTCGGGGCCTTCTGGCTGGGCGGAGAACGTGTGCTGATCCTCGTGGCGCTGGGGGCGCCGATGCTCTTTGCGATGGCAGGGGCGTTCCGGTTTCGCGACGCGCCGTCGGCGCCGCTGCCCGAGGGCATGTTGGGGCTGTCGCTGCGGCCGCAGATCGTGGGACAGATGGATGCGATCCTGCGCGACGCCCAGGTCACCGGGATGACGACGGGTTGCCTGGTGGTGCAGTTCGATGATGCTGACCGTCTGCTGGATCGGCATGGCCGGGCGGCGCAGACCGAGGTGCTGGCCCGGTCGGCCGAGCGGATTTGCGCGGCGCTGCGTCAGGGCGATACCGTGGCGCGGCTGGAGGGGGGCGGGTTCGCGGTGGCGATGGGGCCGGTGCGGCGGCTTGACCTCGAGGTGATGGTGCAACTGGCCGCGAGGTTGCAATCGGCGCTGTCGCCGCCGATTTCAGTCGATGCCGCGCGCCTCTATGTCAGCGCCTCGGTCGGGTTCTGCCTCGGGGCACGGGCACCGCTGCCCAGCGGCCGCGCGCTTCTTGATGCCGCACAGGTCGCGGCGGACGAGGCGCGGCGCAACGGGCCGGGTGCCATCCGCGCCTACGCGCCCGACATGGCCCGCAAGCGCGCAGACCGCGACGCGCAACGCAGCGAGCTGGAGCGGGCGCTGGACGAGGGGCAGATCCGGCCCTGGTTCCAGCCCCAGGTCTCGACCGATACCGGCGCGATCAGCGGGTTCGAGGCGCTGGCGCGCTGGATCCACCCGGAGCGCGGCGTCATCTCGCCCGCCGAGTTCCTGCCTGCGATCGAGGAGGCGGGCCTGTCGGACCGTCTGGGCGAGGTGATCCTCTACAATGCGATGGTCGCAATGTCGCGCTGGGACAAGGCGGGGCAGCGCATTCCTACCGTCGGGGTCAACTTTTCGGCCACAGAACTGCGCAATCCGCGGCTTGCCGAAAAGCTGCGGTGGGAGCTGGACCGGTTCGAACTCACGCCCGACCGGCTGTCGGTGGAGATCCTGGAAAACGTGGTGGCCGAGACGGACAACGACATCGTGGTGCGGAACATCGCCGAGCTTGCGCGGATGGGCTGCGGCTTGGACCTTGACGATTTCGGCACGGGCCATGCGTCGATCACCAACATCCGCCGCTTCGCAGTGCGCCGGATCAAGATCGACCGCAGCTTTGTCACCCGGATCGACGAGGATCGCGACCAGCAGCGCATCGTTTCGGCGATCCTCTCAATGGCTGAACGCATGGGGCTGGAAACGCTGGCCGAGGGGGTCGAGACGGCGGGTGAGCATGCGATACTGGCGCAACTGGGCTGCGGGCATGTGCAGGGCTATTCCATCGCGCGCCCCATGCCCGTAGAGGAGACGCTGGCCTGGATCGCCGCGCATTGCGCCCGCCAGGCCGAGGCGCCGCGCATCTCCAATCGTGCGCGTTAGCGGCGGGCCGATGCGGGGAGGGCCGACAGGGCGGTCGCGAGGATGCCGCGGGGGCGCAGGTCCGCGGGGATATTGCGGGCGGCAAGGATCCGGAGCCGCCCCGCCCTCGCCCGTTTGACGCTGCGCCCTTCCTGCACCGTTCGCGCCTGCCCGCCCGGCGCCCGCTTCACCTCGCCGCGACTTCCCCATGGCACGGCACCCACCCTCACCGCACCGCGCGCACCCGACCACAACGCCCCCAACCGCCGCAGCCGGGGCGTCGCTTCGCCGCGCAGCGTCACGTTTCCGGGAATCCGCTTGACCTTTTGCCCCCCCTGGCGTTGAACCACCGCTGACCCGATACCCCCGGACCCGTGGTGCGACCTGATGGATGACAACAACAGAAACCTGATCCTGGCGACGGCGCTGAGCTTTCTCGTCATCCTGGTGTGGTTCGTCCTGTTCCCGCCGCCCGAGCCTGTGGTCGATCCCAACGCCACCGCCACATCCGCGACCGCCCCTCTGGCGCAGACCCCGCCCGCCGTCGCCGTGCCGGGCGGCCAGGCCACCGCCGACGCCGAGCCAGTAAAGGCCGGAGCGCTGCGCCTTGCCATCGACACCCCGCGCCTGACCGGCACCATCTCGACCCAGGGCGGGCGGATCGACGACCTGTCGCTGCGCACTTACCGTGAGAGCCTGGATCCCGGCTCCGACATCGTGCGCCTCTTGTCCTCGGTCGGCAATCCCAACGCCTATTACGCGCTCTATGGCTGGGCCCCCGCGGGTGCCCTCGCCTTCGAGGACGTGCCGGGTGCCAATACCGAATGGTCCGCCGACCCCGCCGCTACGCTGAAGCCCGGCCAGCCCGTCACCCTGACCTGGGACAACGGCAAGGGCCTGACCTTCACCCGCACGATCGCCATCGACGACCGCTACATGTTCACCGTCAGCGATGCGGTGCAGAACGCGACCGATGCGCCCGTCAGCCTGCAACCCTATGGAATCGTGGCCCGCCACGGCAAACCTGGCGACCTGCAGAACTTCTTTGTGCTGCATGAGGGCGTCGTGGCCCGCGCCGATGGCAAGCTGACGGAAACCGATTATGACGACCTGCGTGACCTTCCGGTCATCCCGCGCGAGGGCGCGCAGGCCAAGGTGGCCGAGGCCACCGTCGATGGCTGGATCGGGTTTACTGACAAATACTGGATGACCGTGCTGATCCCGCAGCAGGGCCAGCCCTTCACGGCCGTCTCAAAATACGTCGCGGGCGCCGACATCTATCAGGTTGAGACGCGCAAAGCCCTGCTCACCGTCGGCCCGAACGAGACCGCCACCTCCACCACGCGCCTCTTTGCCGGGGCCAAGGAATGGGCCACCATCCGCGCCTACCAGAACGACGACGGCATCCCCGGGTTCATCGACAGCATCGACTGGGGCTGGTTCTTCTTCCTGACCAAGCCGATCTTCGCCCTGCTGCACTGGCTCAACGCGCTCATCGGCAACATGGGCCTGGCCATCATTGCGCTGACCTTCGTGCTCAAGGCCATCGTGTTCCCGCTCAGCTACAAATCCTACGTCTCCATGGCCCGGATGAAGGAGTTGCAGCCCGAGATGGAGGCGCTCAAGGAACGCGCCGGCGACGACAAGCAGAAGATGCAGAAAGAGATGATGCAGCTCTACAAGGATAAAAAGGTAAACCCCGCTGCGGGCTGCCTGCCGATCCTGATCCAGATCCCCATCTTCTTTTCGCTCTACAAGGTGATCTTCGTCACGCTGGAACTGCGCCACGCGCCATTCTTCGGCTGGCTGAACGACCTGTCGGCGCCGGATCCCTCGTCGATCTACAACCTTTTTGGTGCGCTGCCCTGGGATGCCCCCGATCCGACCTCGATCCCGGGGCTGATCTTCATCGGTGTCCTGCCACTTCTTCTGGGCATTTCGATGTGGCTCCAGCAGAAACTCAACCCCACGCCCACCGATCCCACGCAGGCGGCCGTCTTTGCCTGGATGCCCTGGATCTTCATGTTCATGCTGGGCGGCTTTGCCTCCGGCCTCGTGGTCTACTGGATCGCGAACAACGTGATCACCTTCGTGCAGCAATTCCTGATCATGCGCAGCCACGGCCACACGCCCGACATCTTTGGCAACATCAAGTCGAGCTTCAAGAAGCGGCCCGCCGCAACCCCGACAGCCGCCGCCGCCAAGACCGCCGCAACCGCCACCGCCGCCAAGACCGCCGCAACCGCCGCCGCGGCCAAGACCGCCGCGACGGTCGTTAAGGCCACGGCCCCTAAACCCACGCCCCCCGCCGCCGCCAAACCCGCCAACACCGCCAAGCCGCCCACCCGGAAGGGCCCGGCCAAGAAATGACCGGTCCGCGCGGCGCAGGGACGGTCTCGTATCTTGTCCGCCACCCGATCAAGGCCATCGGATATGAAGAGATCGGGCATGTCCTGCTTTCGCCCAACGGAACCTTCCCGTTCGATCGGGAATGGGCCGTCGCACATGACGCCGCAGCGCCCGCGCAGGATGCATGGATGCCAAACCAGAACTTCCTGCGCGGCAAGGGATCGGCTGACCTGATGGCGGTGTCCTGCACCGCTGACCCCGACGCGCGCAGCCTGACGCTGCGCCATCCGCGCGCCGAACCCCTCACCGTCGCCCCCGACGACCCCGCCGATCAGGCCCGCCTGATCGACTGGCTGCGTCCCTTCTGGCCCGACAGCCGCCCCGCACCCGCCGCGGTGGTGCATGTGCCCGGCGTGTCCATGACCGATGTGCCCGATCCCTTTGTCGCCATCCTCAACCTCGCCTCGCTGCGCGACCTGTCGGAACGGATGGGGCAGGCCCTGTCGATCCACCGCTGGCGCGGCAATATCTGGCTGGACGGGCTGGACGCGTGGCAGGAATTCGCGCTGGTCGGCCACAGGTTGCGCGTCGGCACCGCCGTGCTGGAGGTGGCCGAGCGCATCACCCGCTGCCGTGCCACGCAGGCGAACCCGGAGACCGGGCAGAACGACGCGATGACGCTTGCGGCGCTGACGGACACCTTCGGCCATCAGGATTTCGGCGTCTATGCGCGGGTGGTGCAGGGCGGTGAGGTTGCCACCGGCGACGCGGCGGTGATCCTGTGACCCTGCGTTTTCCGCAAGCTCCCGAGCCTGAAGAGGACGCCCGCGAAACGGGGCGCCTGTTGTTCGCGGGGCCGGTGGATTTCGTCAAGGGCGTGGTGGCCATGTCGGGCCTGCCCCCCGCCGACCGGGTGGAGGTCTGCTTTGCCGGCCGCTCGAACGTGGGGAAATCCAGCCTTATCAATGCGCTGACGGGCCGCAAGACGCTGGCGCGGGCCTCGAACACGCCGGGCCGGACTCAAGAGATCAACTATTTCGCCCTTGGCGATGCCCGCTACATGGTCGATCTGCCCGGCTATGGCTATGCCGAGGCGCCGGTGGCCATCGTGGCGAAATGGCAGGCGCTGCTGAAATCCTATCTGGCGGGTCGCCAGACCCTGCGCCGGGCCTTCGTGCTGATCGACATGCGGCACGGGATCAAGGCGGTGGACGCCGAGATCCTGTCGCTCCTCGACCGTTCGGCGGTGACCTTTCAAGCGGTGCTGACCAAGGCCGACAAGGTGAACCGCGAAACGCGCGAGGCCAGTATCGCCCAGGTGCAGGGCGCGCTGGCCCAACACCCCGCCGCCTTCCCCGAGATCGTGGTCACCTCGTCCGAAACCGGCGAAGGCATCCCCACCCTGCGCGCGCTGATCGCCGCGCTGGCCTGAGGCTTCGGCGGGTCAAACGTGAACAACCGGTAAATCCGCGCGCGTAAGCCATTGAATACAAATGGCGCGAGAGATGTCCCACCGTGGGACACCGCTATTTCCGAGCATCATGCTCCGCATCATGGGCAGCATCATGCTCCGCGTCCGCCCCCGGCACGGGGTCATATCCCGACCCCCCCGCCGGATGGCACCGCCCGATGCGCCGGATCGTCAGCCAGGTCCCCCGCAGCGCCCCGTGCCGTTCCAGCGCCTCCAGCGCATAGGCCGAGCAGGTGGGCTGATAGCGGCATCCATGCCCCACCCAGGGGCTGAGGAGCAACCGGTAGGCCCGCACCGGCAGCGCCACCAGATGCGCCAGCGGGCTCATCGCTTGCCCCCGTGCACGGCCCGCAGCGCGCCGTCCAGATCGGCCAGCAGCAGCGCGAACTCCCGCTCCACCGTCGCACCCGGCCTGCCGACCAGAACATAGTCCCACCCCGGCCGCGCCAGACCCGGCAGCACCGCCCGCGCCACCTCGCGCAGCCGCCGCTTGGCGCGGTTGCGGGTGACGGCGTTGCCGATCTTCTTGGAGCAGGTAAACCCCACCCGCACACCCGGCAGGCCATCCTGCCGGTCACGCGCCTGCAACAGGAACCCAGCCGTGCCCTGCCTGCGCGCCTGCGCGGCCCGCAGGAAATCGGCGCGCTTCGGGATGACGGTGATCGGGCATGGCAAAACCGCCGGCGGGACGGGGCCCCCGGGTGCCTCACCCGTCTGCCCGTCCTCCGGCGGTGTCATGGTCATGTCCATCTTGGGCCCCGAGGGGCCGCGGTATCAGGCGGACAGTTTCTTGCGGCCCTTGGCGCGGCGGGCCGCCAGCACGAGGCGGCCGCCCTTGGTGGCCATGCGGGCGCGGAACCCGTGGCGACGGGCGCGGACCAGGTTCGACGGCTGAAAGGTGCGCTTCATCGCGGCTCTCCATCATTCTTGGCGGCGGAAACCCTGATGGATTCGACCCCGCATCTTGCAAAGTCAGTCCAATACGCAGGCGCGCGACCCAAGTCAACGCATCGCGGTCGTTTTTCGCCGCAGCCCTGCCGCCCCGGCTTTCGATGTTTCACGCCTCCACGTCATCTTCAAGCGCGCGTGAAAGAGGGTAACGTTGCCGTGCGGGGCGCGTATGGTCATTGCACCCGATGGAGAAAGTGATGCCCGCGATGGCGACGACACCCCAGCCCGACCCCGCACCACCCCCAAGGGGCGGCTTGGCGCGAAAGCTGCCGTTCCTCGTCATCCTCGTGGCGGCCGCCGCCGGGGCGTTCCTGTTGCGCGACCAGCTCACCTTCGCGGCGCTGGCCGAGCACCGCGAGGCGCTGGTCGCCTATCGGGATGCGAACTACGCCGTGGCCGCCATGACCTTTGTCGCGGCCTATGTCATCCTTGTGGCGCTGTCGCTGCCAGGGGCCACCATCGCCACGCTGACGGGCGGTTTTCTGTTCGGGGTGTTTCCCGGCGCGCTGTTCAACGTGACGGGGGCCACCATCGGGGCCATCGCGATCTTTCTGGCGGCGCGCTCCGGCTTTGGGGCCGGGATCGCCGCGCGGATCGAAGCGGGCGGCGGGGCGGCGGCGCGGCTTCAGGCGGGGCTGCGCGAGAATGAATGGTCGGTGCTGTTCCTGATGCGGCTGGTGCCCGCGGTGCCCTTTTTCCTGGCCAATCTGATCCCCGCCTTCGTGGGTGTGGCGCTGCACCGCTTTGCCATCTCGACCTTTCTGGGGATCATCCCCGGCGCGGTGGTCTACACATCGGTCGGCGCGGGCCTGGGTGAGGTCTTTGCCCGCGGTGAAACCCCCGACCTTGGCATCATCTTTGCCCCGCATGTGCTGGGCCCCATCCTGGGCCTCGCCGCGCTGTCGGCGCTGCCGATCCTCATCAAACGCTTTCGGAAGGGCTGAGCCATGGAACGCATCACCACGGATATCTGCGTGATCGGCGCAGGCTCGGGCGGGTTGTCCGTGGCCTCGGGGGCGGCCCAGATGGGCGCGCGCGTGGTGCTGATCGAGGGGGCCGAGATGGGCGGCGACTGCCTCAACCACGGCTGCGTGCCCTCGAAGGCGCTGATCGCCGCCGGAAAGGCGGCCCATGCGCAGGAAAGCGGGGCCGGGTTCGGCGTGGCCCCGGTGGTGCCGCAGGTGGATTACGCCGCCGCCAAGGATCATGTGGCCCGCGTGATCGCGGCGATTGCGCCCCATGACAGCCAGGAACGGTTCGAGGGCTTCGGGGTTCGGGTCATCCGCGCCTGGGCCCGCTTTACCTCGCCCGCCACAGTCGAGGCGGGCGGGGTAGAAATTACTGCACGGCGTTTTGTCATCGCCACCGGATCGCGCCCCTTCGTGCCGCCGGTGCCTGGGCTGGACGGGGTGCCCTACCTGACAAACGAGACGATATTCGCCCTGCGCGAGCGACCCGCGCATCTGATCGTGCTGGGCGGTGGCCCCATCGGGATGGAGATGGCGCAGGCGCATCGGCGGCTGGGCTGCCGGGTGACGGTGGTGGAGGCCGCGCGCGCCCTGGGCCGCGAGGACCCGGAACTGGCCGCCGTGGTGCTGGCGCGGATGGCCTCCGAAGGCGTGGAGATCGCCGAGGGGCAGGCGGCGGTGCAGGTGTCGGGCGGGCCGGGGGCGGTTGCGGTGACGCTGGCGGATGGCCGGGTGGTCGAGGGCAGCCATCTGCTGGTGGCGGTGGGACGGCAGGTGAATGTGGACCGGCTCGACCTGGACCGCGCGGGCGTCGATCATGACCGGCGCGGGGTCAAGGTGGGCGCGAACCTGCGCTCGGTGTCGAACCGGCGCGTCTATGCGGTGGGGGATGTGGCGGGGGGCCTGCAATTCACGCATCTGGCGGGTTATCACGCGGGCGTGGTGGTGCGGCAGATCGTGCTGAGCCTGCCCGCGAAAACCCGCAATGACCATATCCCCCGCGCTACCTATACCGACCCAGAACTCGCCCAGGTGGGCCTGACCGAGCAGGAGGCGCGCAAGGCGCATGGGATCAACCTGACCGTGATCCGCATCCCCTTTGCGGGCAACGACCGCGCGCAGGCCGAGGGCAAGACGGAAGGCCTGTTGAAGGTGATGGTGGTGAAGGGCAGGCCCGTTGGCGCGGGCATCGCGGGCGCCATGGCGGGCGAACTGATCGCGCCCTGGGCGCTGGCGATTTCGGCGCGGCTGGGGATGGCGGCCATGTCGGCGGCGGTGTTGCCCTATCCCACGGTGGCGGAAACCGGCAAACGCGCGGCAGGAGCCTATTTTTCCCCCAAACTCTTTGATAACCCTTGGGTGAAGCGGGTGGTGGGCCTCGTGCAGCGGTATCTGCCGTAGGTGCGGCGGCACCTCCGGGGGCTGCCTGCCCCCGGACCCCCGGGGGTATTTGGTCAAGGAGAGGGGCAGGGGAGGGCGTGGCGGGCAGGCGGTTGGGATTTCTGAACAGTCTGTCGGGGCGGTTCCTCGTGCTGACCGTCGCCTTCGTGATGATCGCGGAGGTCTTGATCTTTGTGCCCTCGGTCGCGCGGTTCCGGGCCGATTACCTTTTGCTGCGGCTGGAGAAGGCGCAGATCGCCTCGCTGGCGCTGCTGGCCACGGACAGCGAGATCGGGCCCGCGCTTGAGGCGGAACTGCTGGCGAATGCGGGCGTGTTCAACGTGGTCTTGCGGCGCGACGAGATCCGCCAGTTGATCCTGTCCTCGGCCATCCCGTCGCCGGTGGAAGCGACCTATGATCTGCGCCTGTCGGGGCCGTGGGAGCTGATCCGGGACGCCATGCTGCAATTGGGCGAGGCGGAGAACCATGTGATCCGGGTGATCGGCAACCCGGTGCAGGATGCGGGCCTTTTGATCGAGGTCACCATGGAGAGCGGGCCGCTGCGGCGCGCAATGGTGGAGTATGGGTTGCGCATCCTGGTGCTGTCGGCGCTGATTTCGGGGGTGACGGCGGTCTTGCTGTTCATTGCCGCACGGCGGTTGATCGTGGCCCCCATCGCGCGGGTTGTGCGGCACATGACGGCCTATGCGGCAGCCCCCGAGGACGCGCGCCGGGTGATCGCGCCGACCGCCACGGTGACCGAGCTGCGCGCGGCGGAGGATGCCCTGCTGAGCCTGCAGACGCAGCTGTCGGGGGCGCTGCGGCAGAAGGAGCGGTTGGCGCAGCTGGGCGGGTCGGTGGCCAAGATCAGCCACGATTTGCGCAACATCCTGACCACGGCGCAGCTTTTCGCCGACCGTATCGAGCGGTCCGAGGATCCGGTGGTGGCGCGGGCGGCACCCAAGCTGGTGGGGTCGATTGCGCGGGCGGTGTCCTTGTGCGAGGCGACGCTGGCCTTTGGCAAGGCCGAGGAGGCGCCGCCCCGGCTGGTGCGGCTGTCCATGCGGATGCTGGCCGAGGATGTGGTGGCGGGCGAGGGGCTCGACCAGGGCGAGGGGCCCATCGCCTGCCTGATCGACATCGCGCCCGGCTTGACGATCCGGGCGGATGCCGAGCAGCTTTATCGCGTGCTGTCGAACCTGGTGCGAAATGCCCGCCAGGCCATCGAGGCGCAGGGCGGGGGCGGGACGATCGAGATCTCTGGCGGCGAGGATGACGCCGACTGGTGGATCAAGGTGGGCGACACCGGCCCGGGCCTGCCGGCGCGCGCGCGCGCGCATCTGTTCACCGCGTTCCAGGGTGGCATGCGCAAGGGTGGCACCGGCCTTGGTCTGGCCATTGCGGCGGAGCTGGTGCGCGGGCATGGCGGGCGGCTGGAGCTGCTGCGCAGCGACGAGAGCGGGACGGAATTCCTGATACGGTTGCCGCGGGGCGAGGGGATCGGCACGACATGATCGCGGGTTTTTCCGCCTTGCATTGCCGGGATGGGGAGATTAGACCACCGTCTTGTTGCGGACCCGTAGCTCAGCTGGATAGAGCATCAGACTACGAATCTGAGGGTCGGGCGTTCGAATCGCTCCGGGTCCGCCATCGTTACCCTTGCAGAATGAGCCTGGCATGCGGCAGCTGTTTCGCGGGCCGCACGATATGCGTGTCGGATGCGGTGCGCGGTCACGCGCTGCGTTGCCCTCCTGCCGTCCCGCCCGGTGCCTCATAGCGCGTGGCGCCCCGGTGGCGTTCATCCACCGGCGTGGTCAGGATCGAGGCGTGGTGGGCGCGCTGGTCGCAGTTGGCGCGCGGGCAGATGCGGCAGTTGATGCCGATCGGCGTGACCGGGGCAGAGCCAAGCGAGACCCCTTCAGCGTAACCGATTCCCGCCGCGTGTTCCACCGTGCAGCCCATGGCGACCGCCAGCCGGTTGTCCTGGCCGCGCCGTTCGAAGGTGGGGCGGTCCACGGTGCGGGCAAAGACGAAATATTGCGAGGCGTCGGGCATCTCCACCAGTTGCGGCACGATCCGGCCGGGCAGGCGAAAGCTCAGGTGCACGTCCAGCCGGGGGCAGGCCCCACCGTATTCGGCAAGGTGGAAATCGGTGGCGTTGAACCGCTTGGTGACGTTTCCGGCCTTGTCGATGCGCAGGAAAAAGAACGGGACCCCAAGTGCTCCGTCACGCTGCATGGTGGTCGCGCGGTGGCAGGCCTGTTCAAAGCTGACGCCAAACCGGGTGGCCAGATGGTCGAAATCGTATTTCGAGGCGCGCGCCTCGGCCAGGAAGGCGTCATAGGGCATCAGGACGGCCGCTGCGAAATAATTGGCCAGTTCGATCTTGCACCTTGCGCGGCCCTGCGCGTCCTCAGGGCCCGTGGCGACCAGCCCGTCGAGGGTCGGGCCGCATTCGATCAGGCCTGACACATGCACCAGCTGGAACACGCGGTTGGGGTGGTCCAGCGCCTCGGACAGCCAGATCTCGCCGCGCGCCGCGTCATGGCTGCGCAGGGAATGCGGCATCTCGGCCACCGGCATCAGCCGGACGCTGATGCCGTGGTCGCGGCGCAGGCGGTCCTTGAGCACGGCGTAAAGGTCGTCGGGGGGCGGTGGGGCGCCGCGAAAGAACCCGTCCGCCGCCTCTTCCAGGGCGGGAAAGTGGTTGCGGTTGCGGCGAAAGAAATTGTGCACGGCCCCTTCGGGCGAGGCGCCGAACATCGAGTCGGTGGCCGCCGTCTGCGCCCCCAGCGTCAGCAACTGGTCCGAGGCCGCCAGATAGCTGCGGTGCAGCATCAGGAAGGCCCCGATGAGCGCAGGGGCATGGGCCTGGGCCGCGCGCAATTCGTGCAGATCGGGGCGGGTGGCGTCGAAAATGGGGTCGGCCAGCACCGCGCGCAGGTCCGACAGGCGGGCGCTTCCGTCATCTTCGGCGATGTCGCGCCAGTCCACGCCATAGATCTCGAACATCCGCAGCATGATCGCGACCGAGACGCTGCGCTGGTTGTTTTCCAACAGGTTCACATAGGCCGTGCTGATCCCTAGCTTCCGCGCCATCTGCGCCTGGGTATCGCCCCGTTCCTGTCGCAGCCGACGCAGCTGCGGTCCGATGAAGGTCTTGCGCATGCGGTCTCCGGCAAAAGAGGGGGTGACAGGGTGCAGGGGATGTGAAGTTTACATAATCACAATAATCGCATCTTGTAAATTCTCGCGTTTACAGCGGAACCCGGTTTTCCTTCGCAGCATGTCACTGGCCTGTCATGTCCCTGCAAGCCACAGGAGAATGCGATGCATACCGGCCTTGCTCATCTTTTCATCCCCGGCCCGACAAATCTTCCTGAAGATGTGCGCCGCGCGATGGTCATTCCGATGCCCGACCACCGGGCGCCCGAATTCGCGGCCTTTCTTTCGCCCATTCTGCGCGACCTGCGCCCGGTGTTCGGCACCACATCGGCGCCTGTGGCCCTGATCCCCGGGTCCGGCACCGCGGCCTGGGAAGCGGCGATTGCCAACACGCTGAATCCAGGCGACCGGGTGCTGATGGCGCGGTATGGACATTTCTCGGTGCTGTGGGCCGAGATGGCGGCGCGTCTTGGGCTGGTGGTGGAGGCGGTCGATCTGGCCTGGGGCGCGCCTTGCCCGGTGGCCGAATTCGGTCGCCGCCTGGCGTGCGACGGCAAGGGCGAGATCAAGGCGGTGTTCGTCACCCACAACGAAACCGCGACCGGCGTGGTGTCGGATGTGGCGGGCGTGCGGCGGGAACTGGATGCGGCGCGTCACGATGCGTTGTTGTTCGTGGACGGCGTGTCCTCCATCGGGTCGATGCCGTTCCAGATGGATGCCTGGGGCGTCGATCTGGCGGTGACGGGCAGCCAAAAGGGGCTGATGTGCCCGGCGGGCCTGGGCATCCTTGCGCTTAGCGACAGGGCGCTGGCGGCGACAGAGACCAGCCGGATGCCGCGATCTTTTCTTGACCTTAAGGCGATGCTGGCCGCGCATGACGCGGGCAGCTTTCCCTACACGCCGCCCGCGCCGGTCCTGCACGGGCTGCGCGCGGCCCTGGACCGGCTGGCGGCCGAAGGCTTGCCCGCCGTCCATGCCCGCCACCGCCGTCTGGCCGAAGGGGTGCGCGCGGGCGTTGCCGCCTGGGGGTTGCAGACTGTGTGCGAGCACTCCAGCTTTGCCTCCGACACCGTGACCGCCATCCGCACCCCCGCGGGCGTGGACGCGCGCGAGGTCATCACCATTGCCCGCAGCCGGTTCAACACGTTTTTCGGCGGTGGCCTTGGGCCGCTGGCGGGCCGCGCGTTCCGCATCGGCCATCTGGGCGATCTGAATGAAGGATCCGTGCTGACCGCCCTTGCCATTGCCGAACTGGCGCTGGTTCAGGCGGGGGCGGGCATCGTCTATGGCGAGGGTGTCGCTGCCGCCCAGGCCCGTTTCGCCGGGGCTGACACCCCCTCACTCTCCATCGCCGCCGAATAACCCCGAGGACAACATGAGCCATACCCTCTACCCCCTGCGCCGCCCCCGCCTGCAGCGATCCACCCTGGCGGTGCCCGCCTCAAACATGGACATGGTGCGCAAGGCCGCCGAAAGTGCGGCCGATGTGGTGTTCCTGGACCTTGAGGATGCCGTGGCACCGCCCGAAAAGCCGCAGGCGCGCAAGAATGCCATCACCGCGCTGAACGAGATCGACTGGAAGGCCAAGGGCAAGACGGTCAGCGTGCGGATCAACGGCCTGGATACCCACTACATGTATCGCGATGTGGTGGACCTGATGGAGCAGGCGGGCGACCGGCTGGACATGATCCTGATCCCCAAGCTGGGCGTCTACGGCGACCTCTACATGGTCGAGGTCATGGTGAACCAGATCGAGATGGCCTGCGGGCTGACCAACAAGGTCGGGATCGAGGCGCTGATCGAAACCTCGCTGGGCATGGCCAATGTCGAGGATATCGCCCGGCAGGCGGCGCAGGCCGGCAGCCGGCTGGAGGCGCTGCATTTCGGGGTGGCGGACTACGCCGCCTCGATGCGGGCGCGCACGGTGAACATCGGGGGGCTGAACCCCGCCTATCCGGGCGACCAGTGGCACGCCTCGCTGACGCGCATGATCATCACCTGCCGCGCCTTCGGGCTGCGCGCGCTGGATGGCCCCTTCGGCGATTTCGCCGATCCGGCGGGCTATGTGGCAGCCGCAGAACGCGCCGCGGCCCTCGGGTGTGAGGGGAAATGGGCCATCCACCCCAGCCAGATCGCCATGGCCAACGACGTGTTCAGCCCGCCCGAGGCCGAGGTGACACGCGCCCGCCGCATCATCGAGGAGCTGAGGAAGGCCGAGGCGCAGGGCAAGGGGGCCGCATCGCTGGACGGCAAGATGATCGACGCGGCCTCCGAACGGATGGCCAACAACGTGCTGGTGCAGGCCGAGGCGATCGCGGCCAAGGCCGCCAAGTAACGCGAAAAAGGGGAGGAAGATCATGGACATTCACGAACATCAGGCCAAGGCCCTGCTCGCCGGTTTCGGCGTGCCGGTGCCGGACGGGGGCGTGGCCTTTACCCCCGAACAGGCGGCGCATCATGCCCGCAGGCTGGGCCTGCCGGTGGTGGTCAAGGCGCAGGTCCATGCCGGGGGCCGGGGGGCGGCGGGCGGCGTGAAGCTGTGCAAAACCGAGGCCGAGGTGTCGGCGTTCGCGGCGGGCCTGCTGGGCCAGCGGCTGGTGACCAAGCAGACCGACGCGCAGGGCAAGCCCGTGCACCGCGTCTGGGTCGAGGCCGCGACGAATATCGCGCGCGAGATTTATCTGGGTCTTGTCCTCGACCGGAAATCCGAGCGCATCATGATCGTGGCCTCGCGCGAAGGGGGCATAGAGATCGAGGAACTGGCGGAATCCCGCCCCGACGCGCTCTTGCGCAACGTGATCGACCCGGCCTTCGGCCTGACCGAATTCGCCGCGCGGGAACTGGCCTTTGGCCTGGGCCTGAAGGGCAAGCAGGTGGGCCAGATGGTGCAGGTCTTGCGCGGCTGCTACCGCGCATTCCGTGACCGGGATGCGACCATGGTCGAGATCAACCCGCTGGTGGTGACCGGAAAGGGCGACCTGATCGCGCTGGACGCCAAGATGAGCTTCGACACCAACGCGCTTTTCCGGCGCGAGGATGTGGCCTCCTTGCGCGATCCGGGGCAAGAGGACCCGCGCGAGGATGCGGCGGCCGAGCATGGGCTGAGCTATGTGGGGCTGGAGGGTGACATCGGCTGCCTGATCAACGGCGCGGGGCTGGCCATGGCCTCGATGGACATGATCCAGCTTGCGGGCGGCAATCCCGCCAACTTCCTGGACATCGGCGGCGGGGCCAGCCCCGAGCGCGTGGTCGCGGCCTTCCGCACCGTGCTTGCGGACGGCAATGTCTCGGTTATCCTCGTGAATATATTTGCCGGGATCAACCGCTGCGACTGGGTGGCGCAGGGCGTGGTGCAGGCCTACAAGGAACTGGGTCTGACGCTGCCCGTGGTGGTGCGGCTGGCCGGAACGAACGTCGAGGAAGGGCGAAAGATCATCATGGACTCTGGCCTGCCGCTGATTTCCGCCGATACCCTGGCCGAGGCCGCCGCCGCCGCCGTGGCCGCCCGGCCCCGCCAAGCCGCCTGAGGAGGACCCGCACATGACCATCCTTATTGACGAAAAGACCCGCGTGATCGTGCAGGGCATGACCGGCCGCATCGGCCAGTTCCACGCCGCCGACATGATCAAGAACGGCACCAATGTCGTGGCCGGTGTCACCCCCGGCCGTGGCGGCGAAACGATCCTTGACCGCCCCATCTACGATACCGTGCGCGAGGCCGTGACCGAGGCGGGCGCCGAGGCGTCGCTTGTGTTCGTGCCCCCGCCCATGGCGGCGGACGCGATCATGGAGGCGGCGGAGGCCGGCCTGCGCCTCGCCGTCTGCGTGACCGACGGCATCCCCTCGCAGGACATGATGCGCGTCAAACGCTTCTTGCGCAAATTCCCGGCCGAGCGCCGGATGCGCCTGATCGGGCCCAACTGCGCGGGCATCATCAGCCCCGGCAAAGGGTTCATGGGCATCATGCCGCCCGCCATCTACCTGCCCGGCCGCGTGGGCATCGTGGGCCGGTCGGGCACGCTGGGCTATGAGGCGGCAAGCCAGATGAAGGCGCTGGGCATCGGGGTCTCCACCAGCGTTGGCATCGGGGGCGACCCGATCAACGGCTCCAGCTTCAAGGATATCCTTGAGCTGTTCGAGGCCGACCCCGGCACCGATGCGGTCATGATGATCGGCGAGATCGGCGGCCCGCAAGAGGCCGAGGCAGCGGCCTTTGCCCGCGACCACATGACCAAACCTGTCGTGGCCTATATCGCCGGCCTGTCGGCACCCAAGGGCCGCAAGATGGGCCATGCCGGGGCCATCATCAGCGCCTTTGGCGAAAGCGCGCAGGAAAAGGTTGAGATCCTGTCGGCGGCGGGCATCACCGTGTCGCCCACGCCCTCGGCCATGGGCGAGACGGTGGCACGCGTTCTGGGCCAGCGGGCGGCAGCATGACGCAACGCGAAGGGGGCATGGCGGGCGATCCCGCCAGCCCGCAGGATTTCACCGCATGGGTCGGCCGGGTCGAGGTGCGCGACGGCGCACTGACGCCCGAGCTTGCGGGGATGCTGATGGGGGCCCTCGGCCACCCCGCGGCGGCGCAACCCGCCATCCATACCGGCGCGCCCATGCCTGTTTTGTGGCACTGGGCGGCCTTTCCCGAATTCGTGCCGCTGGCGCAGATCGCCACCGACGGCCACCCCCAACGCGGCGGCTTTCTGCCGCCGCTGCCCTTTGACCGGCGGATGTGGGCGGGCGGCAAGCTCGCGTTCAAGGGCCGCTTTGCGGTGGGCGAGCGGATCACCCGGCGGTCCGAGATCCTGGGCGTGGATTTCAAGACCGGGGCGACGGGCGACATGGCCTTTGTCCGCGTCGGCCATGACCTGACGGGCGAGGGCGGCGGCGCGATCCGCGAGGAACAGGACATCGTCTATCTGCCCATCCCCGACAGCTTCCGCCCCCCCCGCGCCATCCCCGCGCCCGAAGCCCCTCTGTTCTGCGAGGAGCTGGAGGCCGGCTGCGTGCGCCTTTTCCGCTATTCGGCGGCCACCTACAACGCGCACCGCATCCATTTCGACCGCGACTATGCCCGCGATTTCGAGAAATATCCGGGCCTTGTGGTGCATGGTCCGATGCAGGCCACCCTGTTGATGGAGGCCGCGATGCGCCACACCGGCCACGCCCCCGCCCGGTTCAGCTTTCGCGGCGTGCATCCGATGTTCGACGGCCGCGTGCGGCTGATGGCCGAGGCGGATGGGGCTGCGGCGCTGAAGCTCTGCACCGTGGCCGAGGCCGGGCATCAGGGCCTGCAGGCCCGGTTCGAATGGGAGGAGTGACGCCATGGGCATCCTGACCGGTATGCGGGTGGTCGAAGGTTCGGCCTTCGTGGCGATGCCCTTGGCGGGCATGACGCTGGCGCAGATGGGGGCCGAGGTGATCCGCTTCGACCGGCTGGAGGGTGGCCTTGATGCCGCCCGTTGGCCGGTGACGGCCCAGGGGCGCAGCCTGTTCTGGGCGGGTCTGAACAAGGGCAAGAAATCGGTCGCGGTGAACCTGGCCACGCCCGAGGGCAAGGAGGTCGTGACCCAGATCATCACCGCCCCCGGCCCCGATGCCGGACTGTTCCTGACCAACCTGCGGGTCAAGGGCTGGCTCGACCACCCCACCCTTTCGGCCATCCGCCCCGATCTGGTGATGGTCACCCTGCTGGGCGACCGGCACGGGCGGCCTGCGGTGGATTATTCGGTGAACCCGTCGCTGGGCTTTCCCGATGCCACGGGCCCCGAGGGCAGCACCGACCCCGTGGCCCATGTGCTGCCCGCATGGGACTGCATCGCGGGCAACATGGCGGTGTCGGCGCTCTTGGCCGCCGAACGGCACCGGCTGCGCACGGGGGCGGGGCAGGAGGTGGCGTTTTCCCTGAAAGACGCGGCGGCGGCGATGCTGGGCAACCTGGGCATCATCGGCGAGGTTTGCGTGAACGGGGTGGACCGGCCCAAATCGGGCAATGCGCTGTATGGCGGCTATGGGCAGGATTTCCTCTGCGCCGACGGGCGGCGGGTGATGGTGATCGGCCTCACAGACCGGCAATGGGCCGGGCTGGTCAAGGCCACCGGCACGGGCGAGGCCATCGCCGCGCTGGAGGCCCGGCTGGGCGAGACTTTGGGCGAAGAGGGCGCGCGCTTCCGCCACCGGGCGGCGATCACGGCGGTCCTCGCACCGTTTTTCTCGGCTCGAAAGGTCGAGGATTTCGCCGCCGATTTCGACCGCGCCAGCCTGACCTGGTCCGAATTCCGCAGCTTTGCCCGCGCGGTGCGCGAAGACCCGGATCTGTCTACCGACAACCCGATGTTCGCGCAGGTCGAACAACCCGGCATCGGCACCTACCCCGTGCCCGGCTCCCCCCTTGCGTTCACTACCTTCGCGCGTGAGGCCCCGGTGCGGGCGCCCGAGTTGGGCGAACATACCGAACAGGTGCTGGCCGAGGTGGCGGGCCTGTCCTCAGGCCAGATCGGGCGGCTGTTCGATCAGGGCGTCGTGGCGGGGCCAAGGGCGGCCTGACGGCCCGCGATCACGCCCGCCAACCGCTCGGCATCCTTCCACGCACCCCAGATGAAGGCCGACCCCCGGCAGGACAGCCAGGGCAGGCCGATGAAGTAAAGCCCCGGCACCTCCGACACCCCCTCGCGGTGGCGGGGGCGGCCCCGGTCGTCAAAGATGTCGATGTCGATCCAGCCGAAATCGAGCGCAAAGCCCGTGGCCCAGATGATGCTGCCGACGCCCGCCTCCGTGAGGTCCAGCCGCAGGATCGGATCGGTCACGCAACCGGGCAGCGGGCCGATAAGGCGCGCCTGCGGGTCCTCGGGCAGGTTCAGCGCATGGGCGCGGGCATAGGCGTCGGCCTCGTCCAGCACCGACAGGTAATTCGCATCCCCCGCCGTGATGTTGCGCTCAAGGTCCGGGGCCAGCGTCAGCACGCCATCCTGATGCCCCTCCGTCCGGCCCAGCAGAACCACGCCCTGCGCCGCCAGCCTGCGGAAATCCATGGTCTGCCCGCCATAGGCGCCGCTGACGGCGATGGTCACATGCTCGGTGCCCGGATGGGGGGCCTTGGCGTCCCACTTGCCCAGAACCCCCAGCCACCACACGAAATCGCGGCCGCGATAGCGGCGCGGCGGGCGGTCATGGGGGCCCAGCGACAGATAGACCTGCCGCCCGGCGCGCTGCAACTCCTCGGCGATCTGCGCGCCCGATGACCCCGCCCCCACCACCAGCACCGCGCCGGGCGGCAACTGGCCGGGGTTGCGGTAGGCGGTGGAGTGCATCTGCACCAGCCCGCTATCCTGCGGCACTAAAGGCGGGATCAGCGGGCGCTGGAACGGCCCGGTGGCCACGATCACGTTGCGCGCGGCGATCCGCCCGCCCGGTGTTTCGGCATGAAACCCGCCGTCACCCTGCCAGAGCCGCGTCACCTCGACCCCGCAGCGCACCGGCGCGCTGATGTGGCCTGCGAACGTCTCGAAATACGCGGCCACCCGGTCCTTGCCGGCAAAGGCGTCGGGGTCCAGCCCCTCGAACTCCATGTCGGGAAAGCGGTCGTGCCAGGCGGGGCCGTTTGCCACCAGCGCGTCCCAGCGTTCGGACCGCCAGCGTTCGGCGATGCGGTGGCGTTCCAGCACCAGATGCGGCACGCCGCGTTTGCCCAGATGCGCGCTGGCCGCGATTCCCGCCTGCCCGGCCCCGATCACCAGCGTATCGACATGCTCGACGGTCATGGGGATGCCTTTCCTGACAGGGGTTCATTCATCGCCCGGCACCCCGTAAGAGGGCGCGCGGGTCGGGTCCTCGGCGCGTTGCACATAGGCGGACATCTGCGGGCGATAGACGTCCCATGCCGCGCGCAGCATGGCCACTGGATCATCTGCCCAGTCGATGCGCAGGTCGGCCAGCGGCCAGTCCAGCCGGTCGGCGATCTTGAGGCCGGCCGAGCGCACCGGCCCCGCCTCGCCCCCCGCCGCCAGTCCCGCCTCCAGCGCCGCCATCAGGCGGTCGCCCAGATGGCCCGGGGCCACCTCGAATGCCGCGACCATCGCGTCCGGGATGCCGGGGTCGGCCAAGAGGTTCCCCCCCGACACACAATCCCTGCCCGACGCCTGCCCCCAAAGGCCCAGCACCTGCCCCCCCGAATGAACCGCCGTCCGCCCCGCCGCATCCACCAGCAGAAGCTGCCGATAGTCGATATGCGCGCGGGCCGCGGTGACCGCCGCCATCGCCCGCGCCGCCGTCATGCCCTGCGCCAGATGGTCCAGCATCATCGGCCCCAGCGCCGGATCGGTCACATTCTGGCTGGCCGCCGCCCCCACCCCCGCCCGCACATGCGCGCAGCGCGCGGCCACGGCGGGGGAGGAGGATGAGATCACCATGCCGAACTGGCCCGTCCGCGCGCATCTGGCGATCAGCGAAAAGGTCATCGCCGTCAGTCCGGGATGACGGCGGTGCCGTCGATTTCCACCAGCCAGTCGGGCCGCGCCAGTGCCGTCACGACAACCCCGGTGGAGACGGGATGCACGCCCTTGATGTATTCGCCCATGGTCCGATAGACCGCCTCGCGGTGGCGCACGTCGGTCAGATAGACCACCACCTTGCACAGATGCTCCATGCCGCCGCCGACCTCTTCCAAAAGCTGCCGGATGTTCTGCATCACCTTGTGGGTCTGCTCCACTGGGTCATGGCTGTTGATGTTCTGCGCGGTATCAAGGTCTTGCGGGCACTGGCCGCGCAGGAACACGATGCGGCCGCGTGCGACCACGGCCTGCGCCAGGTCATTGTCCAGCTTCTGTTCGGGGTAGGTGTCCCTGGTGTTGAACTTGCGGTGGCGGGTGTGGGCCATGGTCATGTCCTTGGTTGGGCGGGGTCGGTCATGCCCTCAGGCGGGCAGGCGCGAGGGCAGGGGGTCCAGCCCCGCAATCTCGCGGCGAAAGGCGGGGGTGTCGCCGTGGGTGTCGGGGGTGTCGATCTCTTCGGCAAAGCGGCGGCCCGCATAGGTGGCCCAGGCGATGGGGCCGGGGGCGGCGGCATCGCCGATCACCTTGACCGACAGGATGCCCGCATCGGCCCATTCGGCGGACCGTGCGCGCAGGTCCAGATAGAGGCCGTCATGCGGGATGCGCGAGGTGACCATGACCACCGCATCGGCGGGCAGGGCCGATTGCGCGCCGGTCCAGATGCAACCCAGCGTGACTTCGGCGGCCCCGATGACCTCTGGCGCTTTGGAGGTGTGGACGGTCACGCCGATCTCCAGCAGGCGGCGCATGATCCGCGCCTGTTCCAGCGTGTTCCAGGCCCAGTCGGCCACCAGTGCCGCGGGCGTCACGAAATCCACCCGGCAGCCGCGCGCCACCAGCGCTTCGGCCACGACCGACCCCATGTAGAAGTGATCGTCGTCATAAAGGGTCACGCGCCCCCCCGTGGGGCCGCCCCCCGCCATCATGTCATCGGGGGAATAGATGGGCATGGCCGGATCGGCGGGGATCGGGTGCAGGTGCAGGCGTGCCACCGCATCGCGCCGCCAGCTTGACCCCGTGGCAATCGCCACATGCTGCGCGCCCATCCCCAGCACGTCATCGGCACTCAGGCGGCTGTCGCGGTAGATATCGGCATTGGTCAGGGGGGCAAGCTGGCCGGTGCGCCAGTCCGCCACCCGCCCCCAGGCCGACAGCCCCGGCAGGCTGCGTTCACGCGCGACCCTTCCCCCCAGCGTGGTCGTAGCCTCGGCAAGCGTCACGCGATACCCGCGCCGGGCGGCCTGCAACGCGGCCTCCAGCCCCGCAGGCCCCGCGCCCACGACCAGCACCGTCTCCGACACGCCCCTGGGCCGGGCGCGTTCGGGGTGCCAGCCCTTGCGCCATTCCTCCATGAAGGCCGTGTTCTGGGTGCAGCGCGAAGGACTGCTGGTCATGTCGCCCGATACACAGATGTTGCAGCCGATGCATTCGCGGATGTCGTCGAACCGCCCCTCTTCAATCTTCCTGGGCAGGAACGGATCGGCGATGGAGGGGCGCGCGGCCCCGATGAAATCGAGGATGCCCGACCGCACCTGCCGCACCATCGCATCGGCCGAGGTGAAGCGCCCCACCCCCACCACCGGCTTTGCGGTCAATGCCTTGATGCCCTGCACCAGATCCTCCTGCGCGCCTTCGGGGGTGAAGCGCGAGGTGCCCGAGCACGCCTCCCACGTGCCTTGCGCAAGGTCCCACAGGTCGGGCAGATCGCCGTGCATCTCGATGAAATCGCGGACCTCGGCGTTGGAAAACCCCAAGGGCCCGACCTCGTGCAGCGACAGGCGCAGGGAGATGGCAAGCTCTCCCTTCGTCTCCTCGCGCGCATCCTCGACCACCTCGCGCAGGAACCGGGCGCGGTTTTCCAGACTGCCGCCATACGCGTCGGTGCGGTGGTTGGTGGCGCGGCTCAGGAAATGCTGGAGGATGCCAAAGCCATGCGCGCCATACAGGCAGATCACGTCGAACCCCGCCTGCTGGCTGCGCCGGAACGCCGCGCGGAACCAGCGGCGCAGGTCGCGGATATCGTCGCGGTCCATGGTCCGGGCTTGCACGGGGTCGGCGGTGAAGGTCAGGATCGGCCCGCCCGTCACCGCGCGCGGCACCTCGCGGCTGTAGAAATTCGGGCCGTTCACGCCGGAATAGGCCAGCTGGATGCCCGCCAGCGCGCCATGCGATTTCATCGCCTCGGCCATGGCGGCCATGGCGGGGATGTCCTTGTCCTCCCACAGATGCTGCTCGATGTAGGGGGTGATTTCGGAGGTGGGGTGGATTTCCGTCTGTTCGGTAAAGATCACGCCCCAGCCGCCCTCGGCCTTGGTGCGCCGCATCTCGGCCACGGCGGAGGGGTCGCGGTAGCCGCCGCCGTTGCAATGGGGGACCTGGACGAAGCGGTTCTTGGCGACTTTCGGCCCGATTCGCACGGGTTCGAAGAGGATGTCATAGCGGGTGGGGCGGGTGTCCTTGGGCATCAGACGGTCCTGAGATCGAGGCTTTGCGTGGACAGGCGCGCGGGGTCGCGGGGGGGCAGGTCGGCGATGAGAAGGGCGGGGCCTTCGCCGGCCTGCGCCAGAACCTCGCCATGCGGACCGGCGATCAGGCTCCCCCCGACATAGGTGAGGTCGCCCTCAACCCCGCAATAGTTGGCATAGACGATCGACAGGCCGTGGTTGGCGGCCATGGCGGGCACGGTATGGCGCACGACATGGGTGAAGGGGGCCATGTTGGCGGTGGGGGCGAGGATCACATCCACGCCAAGGGAGGCGAGCGCCGCGACATGGGGGGCGAATTCGACATCGTAGCAGATGAGGAGGGCGGTGGTCCTGCCCGCCAGCGGGAAGGTTACATAGGTGTCACCGGGCATGTAGAGCGCGGTTTCGCGCGGGCCGTAGAGCTGCAGCTTGCGGTAGGTGGCAAGGGTCGTGCCGTCCGGGCCGATGGCGAGCGCGGAATTGTGGAGGGTGGACCCGTCGCGTTCGGCATAGCCCAGAACGAGGCCGCAGCGGGACCGCGCGCAGGCGGCGGCCAGGGCGCGCAGGGGGGCGGCGTCGGGGGTGAGCGCGCGGGCCGCGATGTCCGGCTGGTTGTAGCCGGGCAGCCAAACCTCGGGCAGCACCAGCACGGATGCCCCCGCCGCCCCGGCGGCCATCAGCGCGGTTTCGGCCTCGGCTACCGCGCGTTCGGTGTCGCCTGCGGGGGAGTGCCCCTGCCAGAGTGCTGTTCTCATCTTCTGATCGCCGGGGGGCCAGCCCCCCGGGCCCCCCGGGATATTTGTGCCAAGATGAAAGGAGGGCCGGGGTTGGGTCCGGCCCCCCCGGTGGTCATTTCTTCAGGTTGATCCAGATCGCGTCGTAGAGTTTCTGGGTGTCGTCGTCGCAGACCTCGGCGAAGGCGCCCGGTGCGGTGCCCGCGGGCGGGTTGTTTTCGGGGCTGTTGCGGATCGCGTCGTCGAGGAAGGGTTCCACCCCCGTGACCCCTGCGGTGTAGGCGGCGTAGTTGGTCACGGCGGCGGCGTTTTCAGGCTCCAGGAGGAAGTTCATGAACTTGATCGCGGCGTCGCGGTTGGGCGCGTCCTTCAGGAGGACCACGTTGTCCATCCACAGGACATGCCCCTCCTTGGGGTAGCTGTATTCGACATTGGCCCCTTCGGCCCGCGCCTTGGCGGAAAAGCCGTTGTAGATCATGCCCGCCGCCGCGTCGCCCGACACCAGCACGTCCTTGGCGGTATCCGAGCCGAAGCTGGCCCAGTGCTGTTTGGCGCCCACCAGCATGTCCGACAGCGCCTTGAGTTGCGCGCGGTCGGTGGAGCATTGCGGGATGCCCATGTAGAGCGAGCCCAGGATCAGCACCTCGTTCTGGCTGTCCAGCACGTTGATCTTGCCCTTCAGCGCGTCGGGCGGGTTGAAGATGATGCCGAGGCTGGAGATGTCGCCCTGGTACACATCGCGGTTCACGGCGAAGGAGGTCGATCCCCATTGGTAGGGGATGGAATATTGGCGGCCCGGGTCAAAAGGCACGTCCAGCCATTGCGGCGCGATATTGCCGAGGTTGGGCATCTCGGCGGGGGTGAAGCTGTCGAGCATCCCGCTTTCGGCCATGATCTCGACCATGAAATCGGCGGGCACGGCCACGTCGTATTGCCCGAGCTTGCCCGCCTTGAGCGAGGCCAGCATCGCCTCGTTGCTGTCGTAGGTGTCGATGGTCACCTTGATGCCGGTTTCGGCGGTGAACTTGTCCACCAGCTCCTGCGGGATGTATTCGAACCAGTGATAGACGGAAAGCGTGCCCTGGGCCTGGGCCGTGGCCGCCAGGAGGCAGAGGGCGGAGGTGGTGGTGAAGCAGCGGATCATGGGGGTCTCCTTGCTGGGGGGCCTCTAGCGGGCCTTGCGGTTGATCAGGTAGGACAGGGTGACGAAGAGGACCGAGACGGCCAGCATCAGGGTGGAAATCGCCATGATGTTGGGCTTGATCCCCTGCTTGACCGATCCGAAGATGGCGGTGGGCAGGGTTTCCATGCCCGCGCCCTTGACGAAGTTCGTGATGATGAAATCATCCAGGCTGATGATGAAGGCCAAAAGATAGCCCGACACCACGCCGGGGGCCATCAGCGGCAACAGCACCAGAAAGAACGACTGCGCGCGGGTGGCGTAAAGGTCGCGGGCCGCCGCCTCATAGGTGCCGTCGATGCCTTGCAGGCGGGCGGCGATGGGCAGGTAGGCGAAGGGGATGCAGAAGGTGATATGCGCGATCAGGATGGTCAGGTAGCCGGTGGTGAAACCGACCATGGTGAAAAAGATCAGCGTGGCGACCGCAATCACGATCTCGGGCACCATCAGGGGCAGGTTGATCAGCGCGAAGGTGAGCGACCGGCCGCGGAACCCGCCGGAGCGCAGCATGGCAAGTGCTGCGGCGACCGCGATCGTGGTGGCGGTGGTGGCGGCCAGAAAGGCGATGGTCAGCGAATTCCAGGCGGCGGCGCGGAAGCGCGGGGCCTCTGGCCCGGTGAACACATCCACATACCAGCGCAGCGACAGGCCCCCCCAGCGGGTGATCGAGGGGCTGTCGTTGAAGGAATAGACCATCACCACGATCAGCGGCGCATAGAGCACAATGAGGCACAGCATCGCGATGCCAAAGAAGCCGGGGTAATGGCGCACCGACCGCAGGGCCATCACCGCCCCTCCTGCCGCGCGGTGGCGCGCGCATAAAGGATCAGGAGGATCAGCACGAGGGTCATCAGGATCATCGACACCGCCGCCCCGAAGGGCCAGTTGCCCAGGGACCGTTTGAACTGCTCCTCGATCAGTGAGCCGATCATGAAATTCTTGGCCCCGCCCAGAAGGTTGGGCGCAAGGAACGCCCCCAGCGACGGGATGAACACCAAAAGGCACCCGGCGATGATCCCCGGCTTCACGATGGGCAACACGATCTCGCGCAGGGTGGTCCAGCGGCTGGCGTAAAGGTCGGCCGCGGCCTCGGACAGCGCGAAATTGTAGCGTTCGACGGCGGCATAGATCGGAAGCACCATGAAGGGCAGGTAGCTGTAGAAGAGGCCCAGTTGCACCGCGAAATCGGTGTTGATCATGCTGACTGGTTGCGAGATCACGCCGATCCCAATCAGCGCATCATTCAAGGGGCCGTTGTCGCGGATGACAAAGCGCAAGGATACCGTGCGGATCAAGAGGTTCACCCAATAGGGTACGGTGATCAGGAACAGCCAGGCGCCGCGCGTGGCGGGGGGGCGCGTGGCGATGAACCAGGCGGTGGGAAAGCCGATGGCGAGGCACAGCACCGTCGCCACCGCCGCCTGGGTGATCGAGCGGCCGAAGACGGTGAGATAGGTCCATTCCAGCCGGGGCGGCTCATCCCCGAAGAGGCCGCGGTCGATGAAGAACTGGTCATAGGCCGCCAGCGAAAACTCCCAGATCACGCCGCCGCGCGCCTCTTTGGTCAGGAAGGAATAGACCGCCATCAGCGCAACGGGCAGGATCAGGAACACCCCGATCATCACCCAAGTCGGGATCAGCAGCGGCACCCGAACGCCCCGATAGGTGCTGTCGGCCGCGGCCTCGGTGGGGGCCAGACCTGCCATCAGTCGGCCAGAAGGCGCGCGGCGCCTTCCTCCAGATGCAGCCCGATGCGGGTGCCGGGGGCAGGGACCTGAACCCGCGCCGCGTTCTGGATGCGCAGCTGCAGGGGCGTGCCGCCATCAAGCCGCGCCAGCACCTGCAGGTCGGTGCCCAGATAGACCACCTGTTCCACCACCGCATCGAGGCCCGAACCCGGCGGGGCAAGCGTGATGCGTTCGGGGCGGATTGACAGGTGGTGGCGACCCGTGTCGGCGGTGGCCGTGGAACAGCTCAGCCGATACCCGCCGGGCAGGATGACCTGTGCCATATCCCCCGATACCCCGGCCACATCCACCTCCAGAAGGTTCGTCTCGCCGATGAAATCGGCGACGAAGCGGTTGACCGGGGTTTCATAGATCTCGCGCGCGGTGCCGATCTGCTGCACCAGCCCCGCGCTCATCACCGCGATGCGGTTGGACATGGTCAGCGCCTCTTCCTGGTCATGCGTGACAAAGATGAAGGTGATGCCGGTGTCCTGCTGCAATTGCTTCAGCTCCATCCGCATCGCCTGGCGCAGCTTGAGGTCCAGCGCCGACAGGGGTTCATCCAGCAGCAACACGCGCGGCTGCGGGGCGAGGGCGCGCGCCAGCGCCACGCGCTGCTGCTGGCCGCCCGACAGATGCGCGGGCATCCGGTCGGCAAAATCCGACAGATGCACCATCTCCAGCATCTCGCCCGCTCGCGCCCGGCGGGCATCGCGGGCCATCCCCTTCATCTTCAGCCCGAAGGCCACGTTGTCGATCACCGTCATGTGCGGGAACAGCGCGTATTGCTGGAACACGGTGTTCACCTGGCGCAGGTTCGGCTCCAGCGTCGCGATGTTCTGGCCAAACAGCAGGATCTCGCCCCGCGTGACCGTCTCGAACCCCGCGATCATGCGCAAAAGCGTGGTCTTGCCGCAGCCGGACGGGCCGAGAAGGGTAAAGAACTCATTGTCCAGGATCGACAGCGACACGCCATGCAGCGCCGTGAAGGTGCCGAAGGTCTTGGTCACCGTGCGGATGTCGATGGCAACGCTCATTGGGCTGGCCCATACCCCCGGAACATGCGACGAAAGGCTAATCACGGGAAATCCTGGGGTATATACCCCCAATGAGGTATGACCGTCAGATGACACCCCTGCCCAACCTCGCCGAGGTGCGGCTGGCCGAGGCGATCCGCCTGATCGGCCAGCCGGGGTTCGAGGCGGCGCTTTTGGCATTCCTGCAGGCGGTGGCGGCCCCCGACAACCTGATCGTGCTGGCCTATCGCAGCGCGGGGCCGCCCCTGGCACTTTATCGCCAGACCGATCACCCCCAGGTCTTTGCCGAACTGGACCGCACCTATCTGGCGGGGGCCTACAGGCTCGACCCGTTCTATGACCTGCATTTGCGCGGTGCCCCTGCCGGTGCCTACCGCATCCGCGACATCGCCCCCGATGCGTTCCAGCGCAGCCGGTATTTCATCGACTACTACGACCAGACCACGCTGGTCGATGAGGTCACCTTTGTCGCCTACCCCTCTGCCGCGATCACGCTGAACATCTGCATCGGGCGCGATGCGTCCTCGGGGGCGGTGTTCCTGCCCCGCGATGTGGAAACCTGCCACCGCATCGCCCCCCTTGTGGTTGCGATGGCCGAGGGGCACTGGGCGGGCCTTGCCGGGGCCACAGGGCCAGCCGAGGATACCTCGGCCCTGCTGGCAGATGCCGCGCGGGGGGTGCATGGGATCCACCTGTCGCCCCGGCAGGCGGAGGTCGCGCTGATGATCCTGCGGGGCCATTCCACGGTGTCGATCGGGTTGCGGCTGGGGCTGTCGGCGCAGACGGTCAAGGTGTTCCGCAAGCAGCTTTACGCGCGCTGCCGGATTTCCTCGCAGGCCGAGCTGTTCGCGCTGATGCTGCCCCTGCTGACCAGCCGGTAACGCTTGCCCGACACGCCCCCGTCACGAAACCATGCGTGGGTGGCGGAACAGAACGGAGAATCCCCATGCGCATCCTTGTCTTCAACGCTGGCAGCTCGTCGCTGAAATTCGCCCTGTTCGACATGGCGGCGGGTGAGGTCGAACACCTGCGCGGCACATTCGACCGTTTCGGGCCGCAGGGCTGCGCGCTGGTGATGCGGGTGGACGGCACACGCCAAGACAGGGCGCTGCCGGTGACCGATATGGCCGGTGCCATCGCGGCGGTGCCGGGGCTGTTGGCCGAGATGGGGTTCGACGGTGTGCAGGCCGTGGGCCACCGTATCGCCCACGGCGGGGCCACGCATGTGGGGCCGGTGCGGATCGACGATGCGGTGGTGGCGGGCCTTGATGCGCTGATCCCGCTCGCCCCGCTGCACAACCCCGCAAACCTCGCCGCCGTGCGGCTGGCGCGCGAGACCTGGCCAGACGTGCCGCAGGTGGCGGTGTTCGACACCTCGTTCCACCTGGCCAACCCGCCCTTCGCCACCACCTATGCCGTGCCGGAAAGCTGGCGGCAGGCGGGCCTGCGCCGGTTCGGCTTTCACGGCACATCGCACAAATATGTGGCCCTGCGCGCAGCACAGGCGATGGACCGCCCCATCGACCGGCTGCGCATCATCTCGTGCCATCTGGGCAACGGCGCCTCGGTCTGCGCGGTCAACCGAGGCACCAGCATGGACAGCTCCATGGGCCTCACCCCGCTGGAGGGGCTGGTGATGGGCACCCGGTCGGGCGACGTGGATCCGGGCATCTTCGGCTGGCTCTCGCGCGAGCTGGGGCTGGAGGTCGAGGCGGTGGAGGCAGCACTTTACAACGACAGCGGGCTGAAGGGGCTGACCGGCACCGCCGACATGCGCGAGGTCGAGGCGCGGGCGGAAGCCGGGGACGCCGCGGCGCAACTGGCCATCGAGATCACCGCCTACCGCGTGCGCAAATACATCGGGGCCTATGCGGCGGCGATGGGCGGGGTGGATGCGGTGGTGTTCACCGGCGGGATCGGCGAGAACTCCGCCTCCATGCGGCGGCGCATCTGCGACGGGCTGGAATTTATGGACATCACGCTGGACCATGACCGCAACGCCCGCGTTGATCTGGCAGACCACGCCGCGCCCGAGGTGCAGGCCTGGGGGTCGCGCGTGCGGGTGATCGTGACCGAGACGGCGGAACAGTTGCAGATCGCGCGCGAGGCGCAGGCGGCGCTGTCGGCGGGGCAGGCACCCTCGCTGGCGCTGCCGGTGGCGGTGTCGGCGCGGCACGTGCACCTGACCGCGGCGCATGTTCAGGCGCTGTTCGGGCAGGGTGCTTCCCTGACCCCCGAATTCGACCTGCGCCAGCCCGGTAACTATGCAGCGGCAGAGCGGGTGCGGGTGGAGGGCCCGCGCGGCGGGTTCGACGGGGTGCGCATCCTCGGCCCGGTGCGGCCGCACACGCAGATCGAGGTGTCGCGCACCGACACCTTCGCGCTGGGCCTGCAGGCCCCGGTGCGGCAGTCGGGCGACCTGGAGGGCACGCCGAAGGTGCGGCTGATCGGACCTGCGGGGGTGGTGGAGACCGACGGCCTGATCATCGCCGGGCGTCACATCCACATGCACCCCGACGATGCCGCCCGCTGGGGCCTGGTGAACGGGCAGGCGGTCGAGGTGCGGGTGGCGGGCACCGGGCGCGGGCTGTCATTTGGTGGCACCATCGTGCGGGTGCAGCCCAATGCGGTGACCGAAATGCACATCGACACCGATGAGGCCAATGCCGCAGGCATCGTCGCCGGGGCCGAGGGCGCTGTGATCCTGCCAGAGGGCTAGCGCCACATCGCCCCTCTGGCGCGGTGTCCGCCGCGAACGCCTTTGCATCGCGGGCCGAAACGCCTTAGCCTCTGGCACATCGTCGGGCTGCATTCCGCAGCCGCGCGCGATGGCCCGGACGGCGTCCGGGCAAGGGGGGCTCTGGTGCCATTGGAAGGCGCAGGCGAGGGCGACGCGATCTCCGGTCTGGTGGATCGGGCCGAAGAGGCGTCGAACTTCCTCAAGGCGCTGGGCCATGAGGGGCGGCTGATGATCCTGTGCCATCTGACCTCGGGCTCGAAATCGGTGACCGAGCTGGAAAACCTGCTGGATCAGCGTCAGGCGGCCGTCAGCCAGCAGCTTGCCCGACTGCGGCTGGAGGGGCTGGTGACCGCCCGGCGCGATGGCCAGGCGATCTTTTACTCGATCCTCGATCCCAAGGTGCGCGAGACGGTGGAGCTTTTGGGGCGACTTTACTGCAAGCCGGCATAAGACCGGATGGGGAACGGCCGGCGGGGGCAATGCGTTCCTGCCATGTGGAGGAGAAGGGCGATGGACGCGATACCTTTTGGCGTCTTGGCCGCGCTGGTGGGCCTGGTGGCGGGCGCGGCGCTGGGCCTTGCGGCGCGGTTGGGGGATTTCTGCACGCTCGGCGCGCTGGAATCGGCGGTCTATGGGCAGGACCAGCGCCGGTTGCGGCTGTGGGGCGTGGTGCTGGCCGTGGCGATCCTGGGCACGCAGGGCGGTGCCGCGGCGGGGCTGATCGACCTTGGCGCGACCTTCTACCACAACATCGCCTGGCAACCCCTGGCCAGCATCACGGGCGGGCTGGTGTTCGGCTATGGCATGGCGATGGCCGGGAACTGCGGCTTTGGCGCATTGGTGCGGTTCGGGGGGGGTGACATGCGGTCCCTGGTGATCGTCGTGGTGATGGGCCTCTTCGGGTTCATCGCGCTGTCGGGGCCGCTGGCCCCCCTGCGCATCATGCTGTTCCCGCAGGACCCCGCCACCGGCCCGCAGGGCATCGGCGACAGCATTCAGGGCCTGACCGGCCTGCCCGTGATGGCAACGGCAATCGTCATCGCCCTGGGCCTTGCCGCCTGGGCCCTCTCTCATGCCCCCCTGCGCCACAGCCCGCGGATGATCGGCTGGGGCATCGTGGCGGGCCTCGCGGTGGCGGGCGCCTTTGCCGGCACCACCTGGGTCGGTGACCTCAGCCTCGGCGCCATCGCGCCCGAGGGGCCTTCGTTCACCGCCCCGGTGGGGCGCACGCTGATCTTCCTGATGACCTCGACCGCCGGGGGGATCACATTCTCGGTAGGCTCTGTGCTGGGCGTGATGCTGGGCGCGCTGATGGGGTCGATCCTGCGCGGCATGTTCCGGTGGGAGGCCTGCGAGGACCCGCGCGAACTGGGCCGCCAGGTCGGCGGGGCCGCGCTGATGGGCGTGGGCGGCGTGGTGGCGATGGGCTGCTCGGTGGGGCAGGGCTTGACCGGCTTTGCCACGCTGGCATGGTCGGGGCCGGTGACGCTGGCGGCGGTTGTGCTGGGGGGGATGCTGGGCCTGCGCCGCCTTATCGCGGGGTTCCAGCCGGAGTGACGCGCCCTGCCAGCGCGGCGGGCACTGCCCGCCCATGCGCGGCCAGGATGGCGCCGATCAGCGCCGCCACCCTCGGCAGGCCCGTTCGATCGGGCCGCCAGGCCGCCTGGAACGGAGCCGTATAGGCAAACCGCGCAGGTGCCAGCGCCCGCAGCCGCCCCGCCGCCACATGCGAGGTCGCGAAATGCACTGGCAGATAGCCCAGGAACGCCCCCGACAGGACCAGCACCGCCTCCGCCTCCATCCCGTCCACCACCGCGCCCACGCGCGTTCCCGCGAACACCTTCACATCCCGTGCCCCCCAATAGCTGCGCGCCACGATCCGGTGGCGGCGCACCGCGTCAAAGTCGATTTCGGCATCCGGCACCCCGAACAGCGGATGCGCGGCCCCCGCATAGAACTGCTGGCGCTCGCGGTAGAGGTCGGCATAGTCGAGGCCAAGCGCCACGCGGGGAAAGCTGCCCACGGCCACATCCAGCGCGGCCTCGCTCAGTGCGCGCAGCAATTCGTCGGGGGGGCGGGCGATCAGCGTCAGCTCCGCCTCCGGGGCGGCATCGGCAAAGGCCGCGATGGCCTCGCCCATCCGGGCGGCCGGGTCCGACAGCGTGGCATCCACCATGCCCATCCGCACCGGCCCCGCCAGCCGGTCGCGCAGGCCCGCCACCCGCGCCGCGAACCCCTCGGACGCCGCGATCAGCGCCCGCGCCTCGGCCAGAACCGCCGCCCCCGCCTCGGTCAGCCGGAACCCGGCGCGGCCGCGCGCGCAAAGCGTCATCCCCAGCCGGTCCTCCAGCGCCTTGATCTGCCCCGAGATGGTGGACAGCGACAGCCCCAGCGTCACCTCCGCCTGCGCGAAACCGCCCGCGTCCGCAACACCGGCAAAGGTGCGCAGGTGGCGCAGGTCGGCGGGGTCGAGGGCAGGGCGGGGCAGGGCGGATACTCCGGGAAACGAGAAGTGAACTGCGGGATGTTCCGGGTTTATCGCAGCAATGAACCTGTCACAATCGACTCTCGCTTACGGAACGCAGGCGACATGACCTGGACATTGGATACTGAAACCGGGCGGCTGAGGGAGGTTCTCCTGTGCCGCCCGGACCATTACCGCTGGATCCCCACCAACGCCATCGCCCGCGCCACGCTGGAGGCGGGCCGCCCGCTGGACCGTGCGGCGCTCATGGCGGAATACGCGGAATTCGAGGCCGCGCTGGAGCAGGCGGGGGTGACCCGTCACTACCTGACCCCCGACGAACACCTGCCCTATCAGGTCTATACCCGCGACTCGAGCCAAGTCTGCCCCGATGGCCCCGCCCTGACCATGCTGGCAATGCCGCAGCGGCGCGGGGAATATGCCGCGATCTTCGATTTCTACGGCCCGATGTGGCGCATGGCCACGCGCGGCACGGTGGAGGGCGGCGACATCCACCTGATCCGCCCCGGCCTTGCCGCCATCGGTTCCTCCGGCGGCCGCACCAGCCTTGCGGGGGCCGAACAATTCGCGGGCTGGCTGCGGGCGGAAGGGTGGGAGGTGCTGGTCGTGCCCTTCGACGACCATTTCCTGCATCTCGACGTGATCTTTTCGATGGCGGCCCCGGGCCTCGCGCTGGCCTGCCTCGACGCCTTGCCCGACACCTTCACCACTTGGTGCCGCGACCGCCAGATCCGCCTGATCGACACCGGCTACCGCGCCGCGATGGAGGATATGGCCTGCAACGTCCTGGCGCTGGGCGATGGCCGCGTGCTCTCGCCCCGCCACTCCACCCGTACCAATGCGGCGCTGCGGGCCGAGGGGATCACCGTCCTTGACCCAGAACTGCGCCTCTTTGCCCATGGCGGCGGGTCGGCGCATTGCATGACCATGCCTTTGGCCCGCGACAGGGACTGAATTCCGCGCCAAGATAGACAGAACCACAGGGAGACCGCCATGAGAACGACGACCGCCACGATCGCCCTTCTTTCAGGGCTCGCCGCGCCCGCCGCCGGGCAGGAATTGAACGCGCTGGTCTGGTGCGACCACACTGACCCCGCCCTGATCGCGCCGTTCGAGGCGAAACACGGCGTCAAGGTGAACCTGAAGGAATACGAGGGCACCGGGGCCGCGCTGTCGATCATCGACCAGTCGCGGCCGGGTGACTGGGACGTGCTGGTGATCGACGGCATCGACGTGCCGCGCGCGGTGGGGCTTGGCCTCCTCGCCCCCCTGCCGGTGGACCAGCTGCCCTATGACACGATGTTTCCGGAACTGGTGATGCCCGAAAACCACGTGATCGACGGCCAGACCTACGCGATTTCCGAGAAATTCGGCTACAACACCATCTCCTTTAACAGATCCAAGGTCGGCCAGGCCGATCTGGCCGACATGACGCAGCTCTGGTCGGGGGCGTTCTCGGGCAGGCTGGCGGTCTATGACTATTACCTGCCGGTGATGGGTCTGGTGGCGGCGGGCATCGGGCTGAAGACCGCCGACCTGACCGCCGCCGACCTGCCCGCCATCGAGGCCGCCCTGCTGGCGCTGAAGGACAGTGCGGCATCGGTGGGCGAGGTGGTGGCCAGCCAGACCGCCATTGCCACGGGCGAGGTGGATATCCTTGTGGGCGGCGGCGAATGGGTGACGGCGGGACTGGTGTCGGAAAACCCGGATCTGGACTGGATGATCCCCGACCAGGGTGCGGTGCGCTGGTCGCAGTCCATCGGCGTGTTTGCAGCGTCGGAAAAGCAGGACCTCGCGGTGGAATTCGTGAAGCATATCCTGTCTCCCGAAGGTCAGGCGGCGCTGGCCACCTCGTCATGCTATTGGGCGATGCCTGCGAACGCGGCGGCGGGGGCGATGCTGACCGATGACCAGAAGCGCGCGCTGCGCTGGGATGACCAGCCCGGCTATCTGGCCCGCGCGCAGCTTTACCCCGCCCCGGACGCGGCGCTGGACGCCGCGATGCAGGATGTCTGGACGCGGTTCCTTGCGCGCTGAGACCCGCCGCTCATCGGCCCTTCCGGGCCTCTTCGCGCCTGCGCGAAAAGTGACCGCAAGGGAACGATGAGCCCCCCCGCGCGTGGCATCGAACAGGCCGACCGCCGCCGCGCCCTCGCGCTGGCGGCCCCGGCGGTTCTGTGGACGCTCGCCTTCTTCCTGATCCCCTTCGCCGTCATGGCCGCCGTCAGTCTGCGCCCCGGCGGGGTCTGGGGCACGGGCGCCTATGCCACCTTTGCCGCCAACCCCGACTACATCGGCGCGCTGGTCAATTCGCTGGAAATCGCGCTGACGGTGACGGTGCTGTCGGTCCTCTTCGCCTACCCCCTGGCCTGGATCATCGCCGAAGAGGTTCCGCCCCGCTGGCGCCGTCTGGCCCTCGCCCTTGCGGTGGTGCCGTTCTGGACCTCCTATGTCGTGCGCTCCTATGCCTGGAGCCTGGTGCTCGCCCGGCAGGGCGTCGTCAACGGCTGGCTGGCCGACATGGGCCTGCCCACGCTGGCGCTGGCCAATTCGCGGGCAGCGGTGGTCATCGGCTTCGTGCATTTCTTCACCATGCTTTTGACGCTGACGATCTACGCCAGCCTCGTGCGCCTGCCGCCCAACCTGAAACGCGCCGCCGCAGACCTGGGCGCGGGGCCGGTGGCCACCTTTCGCCATGTCGTCTGGCCGCTCTGCCTGCCGGGTGTGATGACCGGCGCCTTCCTGACCTTCGCGCTGTGTATCGGCGACTATGTGACGCCGCAGATCCTCGGCGGGGGCCGCGATCTGGCGTTGCCGCAGCTCATCATGCTGCAACTGGGGCGGCGAGGGGATCTGCCGATGGCGGCGGCGCTGTCCATCGTGCTGATGGCGGCGGTGACGCTGGCCTACCTGCTGACAGCGCGCTTCATGAAGGCTCCGCGATGACCCGCTTTGCCCTGTCCGCTGCCTATATGGCGGCGCTTTATACGTTCATTTTCCTGCCTGTGGCGGTGCTGGTGATGTTCAGCTTTCAGGATGGCCGCCTTCCCATCCCGCCGCTGCGCGGCCTGACCCTGCGCTGGCATGCCGAGGTCTTGGGCGATGCCCGCCTGATGCGGGCGCTGGGCAACTCGTTCCTGGTGGCCATCGGCTCGTCGCTCGTGGCGCTCACGCTTGGCTTCCTCGCCGCCCGCGCCTTTGTTACCGCCCGGCTGAACGGCGCGGTGGCCCTGCGCGGGGTGCTGACGGCCCCCCTTTCGGTCAGCTATCTGGTGATCGGTCTTGGCCTTCTGGCCAGCTTCAACCTGATGGGCCTCGGCCTCTCGCTCTGGACGGCGGCCATCGGCCATGTCGTCATCAACACGCCCTTGTGCTTTGCCATCTGCGCCGCGGCCCTTGGCCCCGCCGAGGCGCAGGCCGAACGCGCCGCGCGCGATCTGGGGGCGGGCGACCCCGCGATCATGTGGCTGGTCACGGCCCCGATGATGGCTCCGGCGCTCATCGCAGCCTTCCTGTTGTCGGTCACCTTCTCCTGGGACGAATTCATCATCGCCTTCCTTCTCACCCGTTTCGATGTCACCCTGCCGGTAGAGATCTGGTCGCTCCTGCGCGGGGGGCTGAACCCCAAGACAAACGCCATCGGATCACTGGTGTTCCTCGTCTCCGCCATCGCCTTCCTTGCCGTCGAGCTGTCGGTGCGCCGCAAATGACCGCGCGGATCGAGATTGCGGGGCTCACCCGCCGCTACGGGCAGGCCATGGCGCTGGATGGCATCGACCTGACGGTGGAGGCGGGCGAATATTGCGTCCTCCTCGGCCCCTCGGGCTGCGGCAAGACCACGCTTTTGAACATCATCGGCGGCTTTGCCGACCCGTCGTCCGGCACCCTGCGCATCGGCGGGCAGAATATGGTGGGCGTGCCCGCCGCACGCCGCCCCACGACGACCGTGTTCCAGGATTATGCCCTGTTCCCGCACATGACCCTGACCGACAACATCGGCTTTGGCCTGCGGATGCGCGGCTGGCCCCGTGCCCGCCGCCACGCGCGGGCGGCCGAGATGCTGGCGCTGGTGAACCTGACCGGGCAGGGCGCCAAACGCCCCGCTGATCTCTCGGGCGGCCAGCGGCAGCGCGTGGCCCTCGCCCGTGCGCTGGCCGTCGAACCCGATGTGCTGTTGCTGGATGAGCCCCTGGGCGCGCTCGACCTCTCGCTCCGCCGCGCGATGCAGGACGAACTCAAGGCCATCCAGCGCCGCGTGGGGGCAACCTTCGTGCATGTCACCCATGACCAGGAAGAGGCGATGGCCATCGCCGACCGCATCGTGGTGATGAACGCCGGACGGATCGAGGATCAGGGCCCCCCCGAACGCGTCTATCGCGCCCCCCGAACCCGCTTTGCCGCGACCTTTCTGGGCGAGACGAACCTTCTGCCCGTCACGGTGCAGGGCGGCCGCTACATCACTCCCGTCGGCCCCCTCGGCCCCGCCACGCAGCCAGAGGGCACTGCCCTCACCCTCTGCCTGCGCCCCGAACACCTGATGCCGGGCGCGGGCCAACCCTGCCGCGTGCTGCACGCCGTGTTCCAGGGCGCGCACCGCAAGGTGACGGTGGAACCCCTGTCCGCCCCCGGCACGGAACTCCGCGCGCTTCTGCCCGTGGGGATGGACGCCACCCCCGGCGATGTGATCCACCTTGCCGCAGACCCCGCCCATGCCCACGCGCTGGAGGCCCCATGACCCGCATCCCCCCCGCCGACTGGTGGCGCATCCGCCCCATGGACGACGGCGTGACGATGATCGACGAGCCGCATATCCGCGAATTCTATCGCTGCAACGTCTGGCATGTGCGGGGGCGCGACCGGGACATGCTGGTGGACAGCGGCATGGGCGTGGTCAGCTTGCGCCACTGGGTCCCGCTGGTCACCGAGCGCCCGCTGGAGGCCGTGGCCAGCCACACTCATTTCGACCATATCGGCTGCCACCACGAATTCCCCTGCCGGTCCTGCCACGGGGCCGAGGCGCATCTGCTGCGCGCGCCCACCCGCGCCAACACATTCGCCGACAGATACGTGACCGACGACATCTTCACCGCCCTGCCGCCCGACCCCTACCGCTCGGCCACCTATACCGTCGCCCCCGCCCCCGCCACGCGCCTCTTGTGGGACCATGACGTGATCGACCTCGGCGACAGGCATTTCGAGGTGATCCACACCCCCGGCCATTCCCCCGGCGGAATCGCGCTGTGGGAGGCCGCGACGGGCACCCTGATCTCGGGCGACATCATCTATGACGGCGCGCTGATCGAGGGCACCAGCGCCTTGGAACAAAGGCAATACGAGGCCTCCATGCGCAGGCTGGCGGCCCTGCCGGTGCGCGTCGTGCATGGTGGCCATTTCCCCAGCTTTTCGGGCGAAAGGCTGCGCGCCATGGTGCGCGACTGGTTCGCGGGACGCGAGGGGCGCTAAGGCCCGCGTCAGGGCGCGGGGCAGGCCTGGGACAATGGCAGGGCGGACGGCGCCGCCTGCACGGCCTCCGCGCCCGGCTGCGGCGCGGCGAACATCCCGCCCCGCTGCCGCCCCGACAGCACCACCACCACTGCCGGGGCCAGCAGCAGCGGTCCCACCACCGGCACCAGCCAGGCCAGCACCTCCGGGGCCCAGACCGCCCCCGCCGCCGCCATCCCCGCCCCGGCCAGCACGACGGCGCGCGTGGCCCCCCAGGCCTCGTCCCAGCCGACGCAACCGCCGCGCCGGTCCTGTGGCGGCCAGCCCGCATCGCGACCGCACAGCACCTGCGCCACCGCACGCACCTGCAACAGCATCAGCACCGGCGCGATCAGGGCGGACAGGGCAATCTCGGCCAGCGTGCCCCGCAGCACCGCCCACCCGCCGCCAAACCCCGCCGCCCGCCCCGTAGCCACCGCTTCGGCCGCGATCAGCAGGCGCGGCAGGACCAGCAGCGCAAGGATGCCGCCGCCCAGCACCAGCGCCTCGGCCGTCACGCCCCCCCCCGTCACGCCCCCCCCCGTCACGCCCCCCCCCGTCACGCCCCCCCCCGTCACGTCCAGTCCGGGCGCGCCCGGAACTGTCACGGCCAGCCAGACCAGCCAAAGCACCGGCGCCAGATAGGCCATGATCCCCTGCGCCAGGACAAAGCGGCTCCAGCGCGCCAGGCCGGGTGCGGCGATCACCCCCAGATGCTGCAGGTTGCCCTGGCACCAGCGCCGGTCGCGACGGGCATGGTCGATCAGCGTCTCGGGCGCCTCTTCCCAGGACCCCTCCAGATCGGGGTCCAGACGCACCCGCCATCCGGCCCGCACCAGCAGGGCGGCCTCGAGCGTGTCATGCGACAGGATCGCGCCGCCAAAGGGCGGGCGGCCGGGCAGGGTCGGCAACCCGCAGGCGGCGGCGAAGGCGGGGATGCGGATCATCGCGTTGTGGCCCCAATAGGCCCCCGCAGGCCCCTGCAGCGCCGCCAGCCCCCGCGCCAGCACGGGGCCCTGCAGCCCCTGCGCGAACTGCATCGCCCGCCCGAACCGTGACCGCGCGCCACTGATGCGCGGCAGCGTCTGCACCAGCCCCAGCCCCGGATCGGCCGCGATCCGCCGCGCCATGGCAAGGATCGTCCGCCCCTCCATCCGGCTGTCGGCATCCAGGACCAGCGCCGCGTCCCAGGCCGCGCCCGATCCTTGCAGGAAATCCCGGATGTTGCCCGCCTTGCGCCCCGTGTTGTCCGCGCGGTGGCGATAGAAGACATGGCCCACGCCGGGAACCCCGTGCCGCACCAGCCGCCGCTCGTGATCCGCGATGCCGGGGTCGCGGCTGTCCGACAGGATGGCGATGTCAAACCGCTGCCCCTGCCCGGTGGCTGCCAGCGATGCGGCGGTGGCGCGCAGGCGGGCAAAGGTGGGGCCCGGATCCTCGTCACAGATCGGCACGATGACGACGACCCGCAGGCACAGCGCGCCCGCATCCTCGGGCGGGACGCGCGGGCGCGCCGCCAACCCCACCAGAACCAGACCCGCGCACCATGCCAGCCACCAGACCGCCACCAGCACCAGCCCCGCGCGCAGCAGGTCCAGCGCCCCGATCCCGTCCGCCCCCCCGATCCGCAGTGTGGTGGCCGCGGCCAGCACCGCCACCGCCACGCTGCCCGCCACCGCCAGCACCCGCCACGCCCGCGTGCCCGCATCCGCCCGCAAGGCCGGGTGGCACAGGGCGCACGCCGCCTCGCCCCGCAGGGGCTGATCGGGCATGGGCAGGGGGGCCCGGGGCGGCGTAAACGGGTCATCCCCCGCCGGGGCAAGGTCGAACTGCGCGGGATCGGGCCTGTCCATCATCCCGCCGCATCCCATTGATAAAGCCAGGTTTCCGACAGCCTGCGCCCGCCCCCCGCCAGATGCGCCGTCATCTCGACCACCGCACCCGGGGCCGCCCGCACATCCAGCACCAGCCGCCAGCCCCCGCCCTCGGGCAGCGGCGTCAGCACCTGCCCCTGCACCTCGCCCCCCGCGCAGGTGACCACGGCGCGCGGGGCGCCCGCGGCCGGATCAACCCCCTCGAAATCCACCACAAACTTGCGCAGGCCCGGTGAGGGCATCACCCCCGACACCCCGCCTTGCCCCGCCCGCGTCGCCGCCACCCGCGCCAGCCCGCCCTCGGCCCCCTCGTCAAGATCGCCCCAGCGCAGCCGCCAGCCATAGTCCCGCGCCTCGCCGGCCGCCACCCGCCCGTCACCGGGCACGAAGAAGGCCACGATGTTGTCCTCGGCCTCCAGCGCCGTGGGCAGCTCCACCAGCCGCACCATCCCCGGCCCCCAGTCGCCCAGGGGCTCCACATCCACCGAGGGGCGGCGGTGATAGCGCGCCTCGGCATCCTGATAGCTGGCAAAGTCGCGGTCGCGCTGGTGCAGGCCGAACCGCGCGACCGGATCGGCGAAATAGGAACTCGCCACCCGCGCCGGATTGTTCAGCGGCCGCCACAGCGGGGTGCCGTCGCGCCGCAGCATCGCCAGCCCCTCGCTGTCATGCACGCGGGGGCGGAAATCGTCGAACGCCGCGCGGTTCTTCGCGTCATACAGGAACATCGAGGTCAAGGGCGCGATGCCAAGCTCCTCCACATCCGCGCGAAAGAACAGCCGCGCGGTCACGTCGATCAGGGTCGTCCGCCCGGGGCGCAGGTCGAAGGCATAGGCCCCCGTCACGCTAGGCCCCTCCAGCGCGGCAAGAACCGTCAGCGACCGGTCCCCCGGCGCGGGGCGGCGAAAGTAGAAATCGGTAAAGCGCGGAAACTCCTCGGGCCTGCCCACGGCGGTGTTGATCGCCAGTCCCCGCGCGCTCAGCCCATAGGCGCTGCCCGCCCCCAGCGCGCGGAAATAGCTGGCCCCCAGAAAGGCCGCCAGCTCATCCCGCACGCCCGCCCGGTTCAAGGGCCAGAGCAGGCGAAACCCCGCCACGCCCGGCAGGTCGGGGGGCAGATCGGCGGGCAGGTCGGCGGGCAGGCCACCGGTGCCGAGGGGCGCCCCCTCGAAATCCGCCGCCGAGAACGCCATCGCGCGCGGCGCCCCCTCGGATATGTCCCACAACCGCACCGGATCGCCGAACAGCCAGCCGGGATGGAACGCCTGCAGGCCAAAGCCCCCGGCAGCTGGCCCCACCTGCCACCGCGTCCGATCGCCCCTGAACCGGATGCGCCGCCAGTCATCATAGCCAAGCTCAGCCCCCCACCCGCCTGCCGCTGGCAGTGGCGGCTGGCGCGCCAGTTGCCGCATCCGCGCTGCCAGGGCGTCAAGGTCGAACCGCCTGCCGTCCCCTGCCGACCGGCCCGGCAGCACGGCCACCACTGCGGCCGCCGCCGCAGTCAGCAGCGTCGCGCGGCGTGTCGGCGGGGGAAAGGGCCTGTATCTGTCCACATCCCGCATCCTAGGAGACTTGGCGCGCGGTTCCACCCAACATTGACGCGAGGTCTGCCATCCGGCCCCCGCTTGCCGAACCTGCCTGCCACCCCACCTGACAGGTGTGCGCCACAGGAGATCGCAGATGCCCGCCCCCATCCTCACCTGCGCCACCTGGAACATCCACCGCACAAAAGGGGCGGATGGCCGCCACGATCCCGCGCGGGTGGTCAGGGTGCTGTCCACCGAGCCGGGCTTTGCCGGGCTCGACGTGCTGGCGCTGCAAGAGGCGGATGCCGATTGCCCGCCCCACAACGGGCTCCTCGACCTCGCGGCGGTCGAGGCGGCCACCGGCCTGACCCATGCGCAGTCCGACCCTGCCCTGCGCTGGGGGGCCGTGAGCCATGGCTTTCTCGGGGCGGTGGTGTTCCTGCGGCCCGGCATCGCGGTGACCCATGCCGATGTGATCGACCTGCCGGGCCATTGCCACCGGGGCGCGGTGGCGATGGAGCTTGCCCTGCCGGGGGGGCCCTTGTGCATCCTGACCACCCATCTGTCGCTGGGCCAGCCGCTGCGCATCGTGCAGATGCGCATCCTCGGCCAGTATCTGGCGCGGCGCGCGGCGATGCCGTCCGTGCTGATCGGCGACCTGAACGAATGGCGGCCCTGGGGCGGCCTCGCGCTGTCGCGTCTGGTGGCGGGGCGGCGCTGGCACGGCCCCGCGCGCGCCACCTTTCCTGCGGCGCGCCCCGTCCTGCCGCTGGACCGAATCCTTGCCCACGGGGCGCGGGTGGCGGCTGTCGAGGTCTTGCGCAGCCCCGCCATCCGCGCCGCCTCGGACCACCTCGCGCTGCGCGGGCAGATCGTCGCAGGCTGAGCGCGATCAGCGCGGCCACATGCGGGCAAACACCCCGTCGCGCCGCACCACCCCGTGCCAGACCGCAGCCCCCACATGCGCGAGGATCAGCGCCACCAGCGGCAGGCGCGCATAGGCATGGACCGCCTTGGCCGAGGCCGCGAGCGCGTCCGACCTCGGCACCAGACGCGGGATCCCCAGCGCGTCCAGCCCCTCCAGCGGAAAGCCCCCGGCGGCCACCCGCACATAGCCCGACACCGCCATCACAAAGACCAGCAGATACAACGCCGCATGGGTTGCCCCCGCGATCCGCCGTTGCATCGCAGGAAGGGCGGCGGGCAGGGGCGGCGGCGGGTTGGCCAAACGATATGCCAGCCGCACCACCATCAGCATCAGGATCACCACGCCCAGATTCTTGTGAAACACGAACATCGCGTTCTGCACCGGACGGGGCCAGCCCGGCTCGACCATCAGGGCACCCACGGGGATCGTCGCCAGAACCGCCAGCGCCACGAGCCAGTGCAGCGCCCGCGCGGGGCGTTTGTAGGCGGTCGCAGGGATGGCGATCGGGTGCATCGTGGGGTGTCCTTTCGCGGCGTGAAACTCGGGGCGGGCCGGTGGCGTGACCCTAGCATCGCCAAAGCGTTTCTTGACAGTCGCATGACAGCGGCGATGTATCTGCAGATGTCGCGTGCGGAACCTCACCACAACAGACCAGAGCGACCACCCCCTCCCGCGCCCGATGGCCCTTCGCGCGCGATCATTGCGCTGTGGTTTCAGGCGGCGGCGATGTCCGCCGGTCTCGTTCTCCTCGGAACCATTATTTCCCCCCGGCAAATGGCGCCTGCGGTGGCCCCGGCGCTGTGCCTTCTTGTCGCAGCCGCCGTCGCGGCCCGCGCCCTGCCAGGGGCGCATCCCCATGCAGGGCTGGGGCCCGCCAATGCCGTGACGCTTCTGCGCGCGGCACTGGCGGCCCTTCTGGTGGCCCCGATCCTGATGCCCGGCGGTCTTGCCGGGCGCGATGCGCTGGCCTGGGGTCTGACACTGGCCACGGCGGGGGCGCTGGTTCTGGACGGGCTCGATGGCTGGCTGGCGCGGCGGTCGGGGCTGGCCTCGCCCTTTGGCGCGCGGTTCGACATGGAGGTGGACGCGGGTCTCGCGGCCCTTCTGTCGGTGCTGGCGCTGGCATCGGGCAAGGCGGGGGCCTGGGTCCTGCTTCTGGGGTTCATGCGCTATGGCTTTGTTGCCGCCGCGATGGTCTGGCCCTGGCTGCTGGCGCCCCTGCCCGGGCGGCACGGGCGAAAGACCGTCTGCGTGATCCAGATCGCCACCCTGACCGCGCTGATGGCCCCGCCGGTCGTGCCACCGCTGTCGGGCTGGGCGGTGGGGCTCGCGCTGGCGCTGCTGGTCTGGTCCTTTGCCGTCGATGTGCTGTGGCTGCGGGCAAGGAGGGTGCGGGCGTGACCGGGGCGGCGGTGGCAAGGGCAGCGGTCGGGCAGGGGTTGCGGCTGGCGGGCGCGGCGCTGGTGCTCCATCTGGTGCTGATCCTGCCCAACCACCCCGGCGCGATGACCCCGGGCGCGCTGATCCTGTTTCCGCTGGAACTGCCGGTGATCCTGCTTGTGCTGATGGCCGTGCCGTGCGGGCGGGCGCAGGCCCTGCTGCGGGGGGGGCTGGCCGCCTTCTTGCTGCTGCTGACGGTGCAGAAACTGGGCGACGCGGCGATGTTCACGGCCTTCAACCGGGGGTTCAACCTGATGGTCGATCTGCCGCTGGCGGTGGCGGGCTGGCGGCTGGGGTCAGGGGCGGTGGGCATACCTTTGGCCACGCTGGCGGTGGTGGCGGGGCTGGCGGCACTGTCCGGGGCGGGCTGGCTGATCGGCTGGGCCCTGGCGGTCTGGGGCCGGGTCGCACCGCGCCCCGCGCTGCGCCGCACGGTGGCGCTGGGCGCGGGCCTCGCCGCGATGCTGGCACTGGCCGAGATCGGGCAGGCCATGCGCGCCTGGGCGCTGCCTGCCACCCCGCCGGGGGCCGCCTTCACCGCCCGCGTCGCGGTTGAGCGTGTGGGCCTGTACCGCCGCACCCTTGCCGACCTTGCCGACTTCCGCCACGCCGCCGCGACCGATCCGCTGGCGGATCGCGCGGGCCTGATGGACCTGCTCGCGGGCCGCGACGTGCTGGTGATCTTTGTCGAAAGCTATGGCCGCGCCAGCCTGGACAACCCGCTCTATGCCCCCACCCACCGCGCCACGCTGGCCCAGGCCGGGGCCGACCTGGCCGCGGCCGGGCTGGAGACGCGCAGCGGTTTCCTGCGCTCCCCCATCGCGGGGGGGCAAAGCTGGCTCGCGCATGCCACCTTTGCCGCGGGCCTTGGCGTGGGCAACCAGACCCGCCACGGCGCCCTTATGGCCAGCGACCGGCTGACGCTGTGGCAGATCGCAAGGGATGCGGGCTATCACACCCTCGCGGTGATGCCTGCGATCACCCTGCCCTGGCCGGAATGCGCGCGGCTGGGGTTCGACACGCTGCTGGACCGCGACGCGATGGGTTATGCGGGCCGTCCCTTCAACTGGGTCACCATGCCCGACCAGTTCACCCTCGCGCGGTTCCGCGACCGGCTGCCGCCTGCTGCTCCGCGCCCGATCTTTGCCCAGATCGCGCTGATCTCGTCGCACGCCCCCTGGGTGCCGGTGCCGCAAATGATCCCCTGGGAAGAGGTCGGCGACGGCCGGGCCTTTGACGCCATGGCCGCGACGGGCGATGCGCCCGAGGTCGTCTGGCGCGATCCCGACCGGGTGCGCGACCAGTATCGGCAGGCGCTGGACTATGCGCTGCAGGCGGTATTCGGCTTTGCGGCGCAAGAGGCCGCCCTGCGCGGGGCCGAGGCGCCGCTGCTGGTCGTGCTGGGCGACCATCCCGCCGCGGCCTTCGTGGCGCAGACCGGGGGCGACCACGTGCCGCTGCACCTGATCGGCCCGCCGGAGGCGCTGGCCCCCTTCGACAGTTGGGGCCTCGCTCCGGGCCTCCTGCCCGGCCCCGAGGCGCCGGTCTGGCCGATGGAGGAGTTCCGCGACCTGTTCGTGGCGGCCACCGCCAGCCCCCCGGCCCTTCAGGCAGGCAGGCTGCCATGAGCGCGCGTCACGTCCTGCGGTGGGTTTTGGCGCTGGCGCTGCTGGCGGCGGTCTGGGTGTTCGCCGACGGGGCGGCGGCATGGGCGCGGCTGGCGGCCGCCGATCCGGTCTGGCTGTTGGCTGCCTTTCTCGCCCTGCATGCGCAGACACTGCTCTCGGCGCTGCGCTGGCGCGTCACCGCGCGGGGGCTGGGGCTGGGCCTGGCGCCGGGCCGGTCGATCCGCGAATATTACATGGGCCAGATCGTCAACCAGATCCTGCCCGGCGGCATTCCGGGCGATGCCGCGCGCGCGCTGCGCCTTGCCGAAGGGGGCCGGCTCGGTCCCGCTGCCGCAAGCGTGGTGGTGGAGCGTCTGGCCGGTCAGATCGCCATGTTCGGCGCGCTGGCGGCGGGGCTGGGCGTGGCGCTGGTGCTGCCCGCCGCGCTGGACTGGCCGCCTGGCTTGCGCCCTGTGCTGGGCCTGGGCCTTGGCGGGCTTGTGCTTTTGGCCGCCCTGGGCCTGATGCACCCCGGCCGCTGGGCGGCCACGGGGCGCGATGCGCTGCGGCGCGGACTGGCGGGGCCGGGCGTCCTGCGCGCGCATCTGGCGCTGGGGGGCGCGATTCTGGCGCTGAACCTCGCCGCCTTTGCCTTTGCCGCCCGCGCCACCGGCACCGCCCTGCCGCCGCTGGCAGTCCTGTCGCTGGTGCCGCTGATCCTGACGGCGATGCTGGTGCCTTTGTCCATCGGCGGTTGGGGCTGGCGCGAGGGGGCGGCGGCGATCCTGTTCCCGGTCGCCGGGGCCAGCGCCGCGGCGGGCCTTGCCGCCTCGGCGGCGTTCGGCGCACTGATCCTCCTGGCCGCAGTGCCCGGCGTGTTCTTCCTGACCCGGCCGCACACGGAACCGTGTGCCCGGTTTGCCCCCACCCGCCCGCCTGCTACCTGATGAAGGCTGATTCGGAGACCATTGCCATGCGCCATCCCCTGACCCGCCGCCGCCTGCTGTCGGCCACGACCGCGGCCCTTGCCGCCGGTTCCCTTGGCCTGACCTCCGGCCGGGCCTCGGCCAATTCCCGCGCGGCGCTGCAACTCTCATGGCTGCATTCGGTGCAGTTTGCGGGCAGCTACATCGCCCAGGCGCGCGGCTATTGGTCAGAACAGGGGCTGGAGGTGGCGCTGCACCCCGGCGGGCCGAACGCGCCGGTGGAACCGCCCGTGGTGTCCGGTCAGGCGCTGGTGGGCATCTCGGCTGCCGACTACACCGCCGCCGCCGTGGCCGAAGGGGCACCTTTCCGCATCCTCGGCGTGGCGATGCAGAAGAACCCCTTTGCCATCGCCTCGCTGCCCGCCGATCCGGTTGCCACCCCCGCCGACCTGCCCGGAAAGCGCATCGGCATGGCGCAGGCCAACACCCCCGTGCTGCAGGCGCTGTGCACCCTGAACAGCATCGACATCGCCTCGATCGACATCGTGCCCACGCTCTATGACGCGGCCCCGCTCGTGTCGGGGCAGGTCGATTGCCTCTTGTGCTGGGCCACCGATCTGCCCATCGCCATGGCCCGGCAGGGCATTCCCAGCCGCACCATGCTGATGGCTGATCACGGCTATGCCCTGCATTCCCAGACCTATATCGCCACCACCGACGCCATCGCCACCCGCCGCGCCGATCTGGTGGCGCTCTTGCGGGGCGAGGCTTTGGGCTGGATGGACTACCTCGCCGATCCGGCCGCTGCTGCCGCCCTCACCGTCGCAGCCTATCCCGACCAGGGGCTCGACCTCTCCACCCAAGCCCTTCAGGCTGAGGCGCAGGTGCCGCTGATGTTCTCGGACCTCACCGCGCGCCACGGCTTTGGCTGGTTCACCGAGGAGACCGTCGCCGCCAATATCGAGACGCTGGCCCTCCTGGGCCGCAGCGTCACACCTGACCTGTGGGACCGCTCGATCCTGGAAGAGGTCCATGCCCGCTGATTCCGCCCCGCCTCAGGTTGTCTGCCGGGGCCTCGCCATGGACTTCGGCACCGGGCCGGGCCGCATCGCGGCGCTGGCCCCGACAGACCTGACCTTTGCGGCAGGGCAGACCACGGCGCTTGTCGGGCCCTCGGGCTGCGGCAAATCCACGCTTCTGCGGCTGGTGGCGGCGCTGGAGCATCCCACGGCAGGCGAGGTGCGCATCGGTGGCGACACGCCGCAGGAGGTCACCCGCCGCGCCGGGCTGGCCATCGCGTTCCAGGATGCAGCACTGCTGCCCTGGCGCAGCGTGCGCGGCAACATCGCGCTTGCCCTGACACTGGCCCGCCAGCCAGCCGACCCGCAGGCGGTGGACCGGCTGATCCACCTCGTGGGCCTTGCGGGGTTCGAGGATCGCCGCCCTGCCGAACTCTCCGGCGGGATGCGCCAACGCGCGGCCATCGCCCGCTGCCTTGCCACGGCCCCCGGCCTTCTGTTGCTCGATGAACCCTTCGGCGCGGTGGACGAACTCACCCGCCTTCGGCTCAATGAGGACCTCCCTCGCCTCTGGCAGGCGCGCGGCACCACCACGCTCATCGTCACCCATTCGGTGGCCGAGGCGGTGCTGCTGTCCGACCGGGTGGTGGTGTTCTCGTCCCGCCCCGGCCGGGTGGTGGCCGACATTCCCGTGCCGCTGCCCCGCCCGCGCCTGCGCGACCTGACCCGCAGCGCCGAATTCCACGCCCTCACCGATGCCGTGTCCGCCGCCCTCTGGGGAGGGGCCGCGCTGGACCAGCCGCTGGCCGCCGAGTGACCGCGCAGGTGCTGCCCGGCGCCATGCGGCGCGGGGGCGGGGTGGTCCTGGTCCTTGCGCTGTGGGAACTGGCGGCCCTTGCCACCGGCGGCCTCTACCTGATCGCGGGCCCGTCGCAGGTGGCGGGGTGGATCGCCGCCCATGCGGGCCTTCTGGTGCGCGCCACCCTTGTCACCACGCAGGCAGCAGCCCTCGGCTTTTTCATCGGCAACCTTGCGGCGGTGGCGCTGGCGGCCCTCGCCTTCCTGGTCCCACGGGCGGAGCGCACCGTGGCCACGCTGGCGCTCGTGGTGTTCTGCCTGCCGCTGGTGGCCACCGGCCCCATCCTGCGCGTCCTCTGGGGCCCGGGCACCGGGCCGCAGGTGACGCTGGCCGCCCTCGCCGTCTATTACACCACCTTCCTGCCCCTGATGACCGGCCTGCGCGCCGCCCCCGAAAGCTGGTTCGACCTCGTGCAGAGCTACGGGCAGGGCCGGGCGACCGAGCTGTTGCGCGTGCGCCTGCGCGCCGCCGTGCCCTACCTCGTCGCGGGCCTCCAGATCGCCGCCCCCGCCGCCATCCTTGCCGCGATGATCGGCGAGTTCACGGGGGCCGAGCGGGGCCTCGGCGTGCTGACCATCCGCGCCATGCGGGCGCTGGATGTGCCCGGCCTCTGGGCCATCGCCACGGTGGCCTCGGCCCTCTCCATCGCCGCATGGTGGGCGCTGGCCGAATTGGGGAGACGCCTTGCCGTGGCCCCCCCCGCGGTGCTTCTGTCGCGTCCGGCCACTGCACCGAGGGCGCCGCTCTGGCAGGTGCCGCTGCGGTTCATCCTCACCGTCGCCCTGATCCTGGCGCTGTGGCAGGGCTTGATGGATGCCTTCGCCCTCAACGCCTTTTTCGCCAAGCGTCCCGGCGACGTCTGGCACTTTCTGACCACCGCGCCCGGAGCCGCCGCAACCCTTGCCCGCGCCTGGGGCCAGACCATGACGCTGACCGTTCCGGGCTACCTTGCGGGGCTGGCGCTTGGCATGGGTCTTGCGGCGCTTGTGGCGATGCGGCCCGGCCTCGGGGGCAGCGTCATGCCCGTGGCCATCGCCCTGCGTTCGGTCCCCATCCTGACCACGGCGCCCCTGATCGTGCTGGCCCTGGGCCGAGGCGCCACCGGCACCATCGCCATCGTGGCCGTGATGATCTTTTTCCCCACCCTCGTCGCCTGCCTCAGCGGGCTGCGCCAGATGCCCGCCCCGGTGGCCGACATCTTTGCCAGCTATGCCGCCAGCCCATGGCAGCGCCTGCGCCTCGCGCAACTGCCCGCCATGCTGCCCGCGCTTTTTGCCTCGGCCCGCATGGCGGTGCCCGCGGCGATCCTTGCGGCCACCACCGCCGAATGGCTGGCCACCGGCATCGGCATGGGGGGCCTCATGGCGCTGACCGCCTCCACCTCGGCCTACAACATGCTCTGGTCGGCGGTCGCGGTCATGGCGGCGACGGCCAGCCTTTGCTATGTGGGCGTCGAGAGGGTGGAGCGTGCGGTCCTCGCGCGATATGCCCCCGAGCAGCTCAGAGGATGACCCATGCAGGCGGCGGCCTTTGCCATTCCGGGCGATATCGACCAGAAGACCGGCGGCTATATCTATGAAAAATCCCTGATGGCCGCCCTGCGCGCCCAGGGCCGCACGGTCGCGCATATCGAACTTCCCGCCAGCTTCCCCGACCCCTCGCCCGCCGACATGGCCGCGACCGTCGCCCGCCTGGCCGCCCTGCCGCCCGACCAGCCGCTGATCCTGGATGGCCTCGTCTATGGAGCCATCGACACCGCGGGCCTTGCCACCGTCGCCGCCCCCCTTGTGGCCATGATCCACCACCCGCTGGGGCTGGAAACCGGCCTGGCCCCCGCCCGTGCCAGGGAACTCCTGCACCGCGAGGCCGCCAATCTGGCGCTGGCCGCGCATGTCGTCGTGCCCTCGCCCCATACCGCGCGCATCCTCGCGGCCGATTTCGGCGTGGACCCGGCGATCATCCACATCGCCCTGCCGGGATTTGCCCCGCCCGATCCGCGCCGCGCGCCCCTTGCCCCGCCGCTGATCCTGTCCGTGGGCCTGATCGCGGCGCGCAAGGGGCATGACGTGCTGATCGACGCCCTTTCCCGCCTCACCGACCTGCCCTGGCAGGCGCAGATCGTGGGCGGCACCCACGACGCGCAGGTGATGGCAGACCTCACCGCGCAGACCGCGCGCCTCAAACTCACCGACCGGCTCACCTTCGCGGGCCGGATGGACGAGGCCGAGCTGGCCACCCTCTACACCCGCGCCAGCCTCTTTGCCCTCGCCACCCGCTACGAAGGCTATGGCATGGTGTTCGGCGAGGCGCTGCTGCACGGCCTGCCCATCGTGACCTGCGCCGCGGGGGCCGTGCCCGAAACCGTGCCGCAGGGCACCGGCATCCTGGTGCCGGTGGACGACGCGCCCGCCTTTGCCCGCGCCCTGCGCCACCTGCTGTCCGACCACGCCGCCCGCAACGCCATGGCGGCCGCCTCCACCGCCGCAGGCCATGCCCTGCCGCGCTGGGAGGACACGGCGGCGGTGATGGGCGCGGTTCTCGACAGCCTTGCCACCACAGGCTAGGCTTGGGTCATGCGCCAGACTGCCACGCCACACCCGATGATCACACCGGACTGGGTGCGCATGATGGCCCGCTACAACGCGTGGCAGAACGCCAGCGCCCTTTCGGCCGCCGCCACGCTGGACGATGCCGCCCGCCTTGCCCCGCGCGGTGCCTTCTTCGGCTCGATCATGGGCACGCTCTCGCATCTCCTCTGGGCCGATGGCGTCTGGCTCTCGCGCTTTGGCGTGGACACCGCCCCGCAGGGGGGCATCCGCGACAGCGCCGCGCTCTATTTCCACTGGTCCGCCTATAGCGCCCTGCGCGCCGACACCGATACCCGCCTGAACGACTGGGCCGCCGCCCTTGCCCCCGATGACCTTACGGGCGATCTGACCTGGTATTCCGGCGCCGCAGGGCGCGAGGTGTCGCGGGCCCGCGCCCTCATCCTCGCGCATCTCTTCAACCACCAGACCCACCATCGCGGGCAGGTCCATGCCATGCTGACCGCCGCAGGGGCGCGGCCGGGCGATACCGACCTGTTCCTGATGCCTGCCGCCGACTGACCCAAGGAAAGGAAACCCCATGTTCCGCGCGCTTCTTGTGACCAAGGCCGAAGACGGCACCACATCCGCCCAGGTGCAGGACCTTGACGATGACCGCCTGCCCGACGGCAACGTGACCGTCGCCGTCGAATATTCCACCCTGAACTACAAGGATGCCCTCTGCCTCGGCTCCGGCGGCGGGCTGGTCAAGGTCTGGCCGCATGTGCCGGGGGTGGATTTCGCGGGCACCGTCGCGGCCTCGGACGATCCCCGCTATGCCCCGGGCGACCGCGTGGTGCTGACCGGATGGCGGGTGGGCGAAACGCATTGGGGCGGCTACGCCACCCGCGCCCGCGTGCAGGCCGACTGGCTCGTGCCCCTGCCAGAGGCGATCAGCACCCGTGCGGCCATGGCCGTGGGCACGGCGGGCCTGACCGCCATGCTGGCCGTCATGGCGCTGGAGGATCACGGCCTGACCCCCGAGCGTGGCGAGGTGCTGGTGACGGGTGCCGCGGGCGGCGTGGGATCGGTCGCCACCGCCATCCTGGCGCATCTGGGCTACCAGGTCGCTGCCGTCACCGGACGGCCCGAAACCGAACCCTACCTGCGCGACCTCGGCGCCGCCCGGATCATCCCCCGCGCTGATCTCGCCGAGACGGTAAAGCGCCCGCTGGAAAGCGAAACCTGGGCGGGCTGCATCGACGCGGTGGGGGGGGCCATGCTGGCCCGCGTGCTCGGCCAGATGAAATACCGCGCCTCGGTGGCGGCGGTGGGGCTGGCGGGCGGGGCGGCCCTGCCCGCGACCGTGGTGCCGTTCCTGTTGCGCGGGGTCAACCTTCTGGGCATCGACAGCGTTCTGCGCCCCTACGGTGACCGGGTGCGCGCCTGGGACCGCATCGCGCGCGATCTGCCGCTGGACCGGCTGGAGGCGATGATCCAGCCCGCCACGCTGGCCGACCTTCCCGCCCTGGGCGCGGCGATCCTGAAGGGCCAGGTGCAGGGCCGCGTGGTGGTGGATGTGAACGCCTGACGCGGGGCCGCGCGTTGCGTTAACCCCGCCGGGCCCGCGCGCGCTGTCCCGACGCAAACCCGACGCGGAACCGACGCGCGCGGGACGGATGCCAGACGGCAAAAATCGCCGCCCGGCAAGCCGTTAACCCGATTCTACCGCCCCACGCCGGTATAACTGCCAAACCCCGCCGCCATCACATCCGCGCGGTCATAGACATTGCGCAGATCGACCATCGCGGAATGTGCCATCCGGCCCGCAAGCCGCCCCAGATCCAGCGCCCGGAACTCGTTCCACTCGGTCAGGATCACCAGCGCATCGGCGCCCTCGGCGGCCATGTAGGGATCGTCGAACCAGTCCGCGCCGGGCAACAGCGCCTCGCCCTCGCGCTGGCCCTGCGGATCCACGATGCAGACCTTCGCCCCCGCGCCCACCAGCGCGGGCACGATGGTCAGGCTGGGCGCCTCGCGCATGTCGTCGGTGTTGGGCTTGAAGGTCACGCCCAGGACGGCGATCCGCTTGCCCCGCACCACGCCGTCGCAGGCATCCATGATCTTGTCGATCATCCGCCGCTTGATCCCCTCGTTCACCCGGATCACCGTCTCGGTGATCTGCATCGGCACCGCATGTTCCTGCCCGATCCGCGCAAGTGCCTGGGTATCCTTGGGAAAACACGATCCGCCATAACCGGGCCCGGCATGCAGGAACTTGTTGCCGATGCGCCCGTCCATGCCCATGCCGCCCGCTACGGCCTTCACATCCGCGCCTACACGCTCACACAGTGCGGCGATCTCGTTGATGAAGCTGATCTTGGTAGCCAGGAACGCGTTGGCCGCATACTTGATCATCTCGGCGCTTTCCAGATCGGTGTAGACCACCGGAAACTGCCGCAGGAACAGGGGCTTGTAGATGGCCCCCATCACCGCGCGCGCCCGCTCGCCCTCCACCCCCACCACCACGCGGTCGGGGCGCATGAAATCGTCGATGGCCGCCCCTTCGCGCAGGAATTCGGGGTTGGAGGCCACGTCGAACGCGGCCTCGGGGGCCGCCGCGCGCACCGCCTCGGCCACCTTGCGGTTGGTGCCCACGGGCACGGTGGATTTCGTCACCACCACCGCATAGCCGGTCAGCGCCCGCCCGATTTCCGCCGCCGCCGCCATCACATAGGTCAGGTCGGCATGCCCGTCGCCGCGCCGCGTGGGCGTGCCCACGGCGATGAACACCGCCTCCGCCCCCGCCACGCCCGCCGCCAGATCGGTGGTGAACGACAGCCGCCCCGCGGCCACGTTCTTGGCCATCAGCGCGTCCAGCCCCGGCTCATAAATCGGCACCTCGCCTGCCGTCAGGCGCGCGATCTTGCCCGGGTCCATGTCCACGCAGACCACCTCATGGCCAAAATCGGAAAAGCAGACGCCGGACACCAGCCCCACATATCCCGTCCCGATCATTGCAATCCGCATGATTTAGTCCTTTTCCACCGCAACCGTTGACCAAACTGACACCGCATCGCCTTGCACCAGTCAAGCCGCCCGCGCAAGTCCAGTGGACAACCCCACCGCCCCGCGCCACAGTTCCGCACAGCAGCAGAATGACCGAGGCCGCCATGACCATCCCCCGCGAAACTCCCCGCGAAAACCACCGCGAAGACGTCGCGGGCCGCGCCAATGTCGAGGATACGCCGGAACTGCTGGCCTATTACGACGACCTTGACCGCCATGGCGCGGGCGCGCTCTGGACCGTCGCCAACAAGATCGAACCCTGGGAGCCGAAGTCTGCCTCGGTCCCGATGATATGGCGATACAACGACTTGCGCGCGCATGTGCTGCGCTCTGTCGATCTGGTGACGCCGGAAAAGGCGGGCCGCCGCGTGATCTACCTGCGCAACCCTGGGCGCGAGGATGTGGCCGCCGCCGTGGGCTGGATTTATGCCGGCCTGCAAGTGATGCACCCGGGCGAGGCCGCCTCGGCGCATCGCCACTCCGCCTCCGCCATCCGCTTCATCATGGAGGGGGAGGGTGCCTATACCATCGTGGACGGCCACAAGATGACGTTGGGTCGCAATGATTTCGTGCTGACGCCGAACGGCACCTGGCACGAACACGCGGTCGAGGCGACGGGCACCCCCTGCATCTGGCAGGATGGTCTCGACATCCCGCTGGTCAACGCGCTGGAGGCGAATTTCTACGAAGTGCATCCAGACCTGCGGCAGGTGATTGTCTATCCCGTTGATGACATGACGAAAACCTGGGGCAATGCCGGGCTGACGCCGGGGGACGGCGACTGGTCCAAAGGCTATTCCCCGATGTTCAAATACGAATGGGACCCCACCCATGCCGCCCTCACGCGCTACGCGCAGGCGACCGAAGGTTCGCCCTTCGACGGGGTGCTGATGGACTATGTGAACCCCGTGACCAACGGCCCGGTGATGCGCACCATGGGCGCCTCGATGCAGATGCTGCGCCCGGGCGAGGCGACAAAGGCGCATCGCCACACCGGATCGGTGCTCTATCACGTTGCCAAGGGGCGCGGCCATTCCATCATCAACGGCCGGCGGTTCGATTGGCAGGAGCGTGACATCTTCTGCGTTCCCTCCTGGGCCTGGCACGAACATGCCAACGGCTCCGACCGCGAGGAGGCCTGCCTCTTCGCCCTGACCGACCTGCCGGTGATGCGCGCACTCGGCCTTTACCGCGAAGAGGCGTTCGCCGACAACGGCGGCCATCAGCCAACCTTGCAGGACATAGCATGAAACTCGTCACCTATCGCGCCCATGTCGAGGCCGCCGCAACGCTGGGCGTGCTGGTCGAAAACCGCATCGTCGATGTCGCCCGCCTCGGCGAAGCCTTCGGCGAGGATCTGCCGGACACCATGCTGGGCCTGATCGACGCGGGCCCCGATGCGCTGCACCTCCTGGGCGGAATGATCGAGGAATGCGGCGGGCACTATCCGCTGCATTGCGCGACCCACGCCGCCAACGTCACCCTGCTTGCCCCCATCCCGCGACCGCGCAAGAACATCTTCGGCATCGGGCTGAACTACGCCGCGCATATCGGCGAAAGCTCACGCGGCCTCGACACCTCGAAAGAGGTGCCCAAGCAACCGGTCATCTTCTCCAAACCCCCCACCTGCGTCATCGGCCCCGGCGATGCGATCCGCCACAACGGCGCGATCACCGCGCAACTGGATTGGGAGGTGGAACTGGCCGCCATCATCGGCACCACCGCGCGCCGCGTGGCCAAGGCGGACGCGCTCGCCCATGTCTTCGGCTATGCGGTGATGATCGACGTCTCCGCCCGCGACAACCGCCGTGCGGGACAGTGGATCTATTCCAAGGGCATGGACAGCTACGCCCCCTTCGGCCCCTGCATCGTCACCGCGGACGAGATCCCCGACCCGCAGGCCCTCGACCTCTGGCTTACCGTCAACGGCGTGGAAAAACAGCGCTCCAACACCGCCAAGATGCTCTTTCGCGTCGATGACCTCGTGTCCGACATCAGTCAGGGCATCACGCTGGAGCCGGGCGACATCATCGCCACCGGCACCCCCGAAGGCGTCGGCGTCGGCCGCGACCCGCAGGAATGGCTGCGCCCCGGCGATACTGTTGTGGCCTGCGTCGAGGGCATCGGCACCCTGCGCCATCCCGTGATCGACGCCACCGATGCCTGACCTTTCCGGCTTCTTCTGTCCCTAAATATCCCCGGGGGTCCGGGGGGCTGGCCCCCCGGCCTCTCCGCCCGCGCGAAAGGTTCCTGCATGACCCCCTTCACCGCCGCCGTCGCCCAGATCGGCGCGCTTCCCACCGACCCGATGGCCACCGCCGAAAAGGCCGCCGCCACCCTGCGCGAGGCCGCCTCGCATGGCGCACGGCTGATCGTCTTCCCCGAGGCGCTGCTGGGCGGCTACCCCAAGGGCGCCAGTTTCGGCGCCCCCGTCGGTATGCGCAAACCCGAGGGGCGCGAGGCCTTCCGGCGCTACCATGCCGCCGCCATCGACCTCGACGGGCCTGAGGTGGCGCTGGTCGCCGAGGCGACGGCGGAGACCGGCACATTCTCCGTCATCGGCTGCATCGAGCGCGACGGCAGCACGCTCTACTGCACCGCGCTTTATTTTGACGGGGCGCGCGGCCTCGTGGGCAAGCATCGAAAGCTGATGCCCACAGCCGCCGAGCGGCTGATCTGGGGCTTTGGCGACGGCTCCACCCTGCCGGTGTTCCAGACCGAACTCGGCACCATCGGCGCGGTGATCTGCTGGGAAAACTACATGCCCGCCTTGCGGATGCACATGTATCACCAGGGTGTCACGCTCTATTGTGCGCCCACGGCGGATGACCGCGACACCTGGCTGCCCTCGATGCAGCACATCGCGATGGAGGGGCGCTGCTTCGTGCTGACCGCCTGCCAGTGGATCACCCGCGCGGCTTACGGCCCCGACCACGAGAGCGCGCTTGGCGACGCGCCCGACACGGTGATGATGCGCGGCGGCTCGGCCATCGTCTCGCCCCTTGGTCGGGTGCTGGCGGGGCCGGATTTCAGCGGCGAGACGGTGCTTTACGCCACGCTCGACCCGGCGGAGGCCCTGCGCGGCAAGTATGACTTCGATGTGACGGGGCATTACGCCCGCCCGGATGTGTTTCAGCTGACCGTGGACACGCGCGCCAAACGCGCGGTGACGGAGGTCTGATGCGTTTCGATCTGGCCGACCATGACGCCGCATTCGCCTATAAGTTGATGACGGCCACCATCACCCCGCGCCCCATCGCCTGGGTCACGACCATCGGCGCATCGGGGGTGGTCAACGCGGCCCCCTACAGCTTTTTCAATGCCATGGGCCACACGCCGCCGACGCTGGTCCTGGGACTGCTCGCGGATGCTGCGCGCGGGTTCAAGGACACCGCGCGCAACATCCTGGACACGGGCGAATTCGTCGTGAACCTGGTGCCGTTCCGGCTGGCCGAGGCGATGAACCTGACCTGCATCGACGCGCCCCCCGAGGTGTCGGAGGTGGAGCTTGCCGGGTTGGCCACCATGGCCTCGCGGCATGTCAAACCGCCCCGCATCGCCGAAAGCCCGGTCGCTTTTGAATGCACGACGCTGTCCACGCTGGTGACCGGACCGCATCAGTGCATCGTGGTGGGGCTGATCCATGCCATCCATATCGACGATGCGGCGATCATCGACCCCGCGCGGGCCCATGTGGACAGTGCTGCACTCGACCTGATCGCGCGGATGGGCGGGCCGGGGGCCTTTGCGCACGATCCGAAGGTCTTTACGCTCGACCGACCCCGATGGTCCGCCCGAACGGGATTGACCGGCCGCACATAGGTGCCGCAAATCTGCTCGATCACCAGTTCGTGGCATATCAAGATGGGTCTGATGATGTCACCGCCCCCCGGCGGCATCGATGTGCCAAGGTGGCCCGCGCGATCCGGCCGGGTTCGACCCCGCCCATCCGCGCCAAGCACGCCGTCGCCGCCGGTGATCCGTCGATCACGTCAGCAAGCCCGAGGCCCAGAATGACGGCGAACTCCGGGAGGTTGGACCCGTTCGCCATGGCCAAGCGGGACAGGAAGGACGCAGGCGACTCCCCGTCGATGTAATCCAGCGCAAGGGGCAGTGCGCAGGGACCGATCTGGAGGATCCTTGTTGCCTGTGTCATGCTCAGCGGTATCAACAGTCTGACCCCTTCTTCAATGGGGCGCGCTCGACCCTGCCGGCCGTCGAAGGGCACGGAAGACGGCGAAGACCCCCAAAAATCCCGAAGAATCATCTGTGCGGCGCCTGCAAATGGCAATTTTGCGGCGGATCCCTGTCAATGCGGCAACTCGGTATGGCAAACCACAACAACTGTGACCAGCCTGTCAGAACCACTGGCCCGGCTCCATCAGGCCAAGATCCATCAGCTGCTGGCTGGACCAAAGGAAGGGCGTCGAATTGCGCCAGCGGAAATCGCGGATGGCGAATTTCGACCCAGGGTTCGACCGCAGTGCCTTGGCCGTCCGAAAGGACATCACGGCGGTGGTAAGGTTGTTGTGCCAGGGGCAGGCGTAGGTGTTGTATTCCTCGTCCGAGAACGTGAAATCCTCGCGCAGTTCCAGCTCCGGCTTGGCCCGGAACAGCGCGATCCGGTCGATCTTGCGCCGCAGCAAGGGCACATGCTCCTCAAACCGCCAGCGCAGGCCGCCGAAGAAATCAAGCTGACGTTCCTTGGGGTGGTTGTGGTTTGCCGGGTCGGCCCGACCGAGCGCGTAGTATCCCGACCGGTCCAGCAGAGCGGCGTCGGGCGCCACCGCGTCAGGATGCTGGCCAAGGTCGCCTGCATAGAGGTCGATCACATAGGACAGGAACGCATCCCGCCGTTCCTCGGCATGAAAGGCGATCAGTTCGCGCGCGTTGCGCGTCTCGCAGAACGGAAAGAACAGGTATTCGGCGTTGTAGCCGTAATAAATCCATTGCCCCGGAGCAGCCGCGATCAGGGCGTTGACCGCACTCGTCAGCGCCGCATCGGCGTGGACGTCATAAACGACGCGCCGGATGCGCGGGGCGATGTCGTCAGACGCCTCGATCCCCTCGGGGGCCAGCATCACCACCTCGCGAAACCCCGCCCGCAGATGGTGGTTCAGCGTGCCGTCCACCTCGGCCAGATCCTCGACAAAGATCAGGGCGATGGGTCCCTTGGCGGGCGTGTCGCGCAGGGCAGCGATATAGTCCGAAAGGCTGCCGTGCCGCATCTTCTGCCCCGCTTGCCGGTCCTGGACCATTGCTGCGGCAGGGTCGGTGAAAATGCGGTAAAGGTCAAACCCCTTGACGCGATGCGGCGGGTTGATTGCGGCCAGGGGGGGGAGGGTGTAGAACGTCGCTCTGTCTCATTTCCCCGGACCCTGCCGATGCCCGCGCCGAAAAAGCTGTTCGTCAAGACCTATGGCTGCCAGATGAACGTCCATGACAGCGAGCGCATGGCCGAGGTCATGGCGGCCGAGGGTTATGAGGCGGTGGACACGCCCGAGGGGGCGGACATGGTGATCCTGAACACCTGCCATATCCGGGAGAAAGCATCGGAAAAGCTCTATTCCGATCTCGGACGGCTCAAGCCGATGAAGGCCGCACATCCGGGAATGAAGGTCGCCGTGGCGGGCTGCGTGGCGCAGGCCGAGGGGGCCGAGATCGCGCGGCGGGCGCCGCTGGTCGATCTTGTGGTGGGGCCGCAGGCCTATCACCGGCTGCCCGACATGTTGCGCCGCGCGGGGGCGGGCGGGCGCGTGATCGATACCGAGTTCCCGCCCGAGGACAAGTTCGACCACCTGCCCGCGCGGCGCATGATGCGCGGCCCGACCGCCTTCCTGACCGTGCAGGAGGGCTGTGACAAGTTCTGCGCCTTCTGCGTGGTGCCCTACACGCGCGGGGCCGAGGTAAGCCGTCCGCCTGCCCGCATTCTTGCCGAGGCCTGCGATCTGGTGTCGCGCGGTGTGCGCGAGATCACCCTTCTGGGCCAGAACGTGAATGCCTGGCATGGCGAGGGCGAGGGCGGGGCCTGGGGGCTCGGGCGGCTTGTCCGAGCGCTGGCCGGCATCGCGGGACTAGAGCGCATTCGCTATACCACTAGCCATCCCAATGACATGGACGATGACCTGATCGCAGCACATGGCGATGTGCCCCAATTGATGCCGTATCTGCACCTTCCCGTGCAATCGGGCAGTGACCGCATCCTGAAGGCGATGAACCGCAAGCATACCGCCGAGGGATATCTGCGTACGGTCGCGCGCATCCGGGCCGCCCGCCCCGACATCCTGCTGAGTTCGGATTTCATCGTCGGCTTTCCGGGCGAAACGGACGCCGATTTCGAAGCGACGCTGGACCTGATCCGCGCCGTCGGCTTTGGTGCCGCCTTCAGTTTTCGCTATTCCGCTCGGCCCGGCACACCCGCTGCCGAACGGCCGGGGGTAGCCGCCGCGGTTGCGGATGCGCGGCTGCAGCAGCTGCAGGCGCTGGTCACCGCGCAGCAGCAGGCGGCGCAGTTGGCCATGGTGGGGCGCGAGGTGTCGGTGCTGTATGAGAAACCCGGGCGCATGGTGGGGCAATGGGTGGGAAAGTCCGACCATCTGCACGCCGTCCATGTTTCGGATCCCGCGGGCCGCGCGGGTGAGATGGTGCGCGTTCGGATCATCGCATCGTCGTCCAATTCGCTGGCGGGGGAACGGCTGGCCTGACGGCAGTGACAGGCTGTTTCCACTATATGGCCAATGCGCCGTCCCTTTCTGCATTCTTGCCACAACCGCAACAATTGGTAGGAAGCGGCCTTGGTATCGCCACATTCTGCTTTACAAGCCGCCCGCTGCGATGCGACAAGATCAAATAACATCATCTTGTATTCCAGTTTGCCCAGGGGGTGCGGCCTTGCTTAGGATAATTTCCATGGCCATGCGCGGGGTGGCGGCGGCCGCCGTGCTGGCGTTTGTTGCGGTGGCGGGAATCCCCGCCGAAGCGCAGAACAAGCCGCGACAGGTCGGCGTGATCGAATGGGGCGCCTGGATCGACGATGACGGATGCATGCACTGGTGGGCCGATGGCGGGCTGGAGGGTTATATGGTCCCCCGGCGCAACCCCAAGACGGGCAAGCCTGTCTGCCTGAAAAAGAACACTTGCCTGGTGGAGAACACCGATACGCTTTTCGCAACTGACAGCCATCACCTGACGGCGCACGGCCGCGCCCGGTTGCAGCACTTCTTCCGCACGTCCGGCGCGTTCGGCTATGCCATTTATGGGCACACGGACAGCCGTGCGTCGGATGAATACAACATGCGCCTTTCGCAGCGCCGCGCAGCCTCGGTCGCCGCGGTGGCGCGGTCTGTCGGCGCGGTGATCGAACGCGAGATCGGCTATGGCGAGCGCCAGCCGATCGCCACGAACGCCACCGACGCGGGGATGCAGAAGAACCGTCGCGTCGAAGTCGTCTGCTACCGGTGGTGAGAAACATGAAAACGCATTTCGTTCCGTTCGCGCTTGTCTCGACGCTGATGCTGTCGGCCTGTCAGGATGGGCTGTCGCCTTATGTCGAAAATCCGAACACGGTGATCGCGACCTCCTATGACCGAGGCTTCGGTCGTCGCGGGCCGCTGCCGCATGGCGGCGGGGCCATCGCCTATGACCCAGACGGTTGCCAGAACTGGCTGCTGGATGATGGGGTTGAGGGGTATTCCAGCCCGCGCTTCGATCCGGTGTCGGGCCTCCCGGTCTGCAACAACCATTTCCCGCCGGGTGCAGTGGTGCGCGATTACCAGACCTCCAAGACGGGGCTGCGCGACTGGGTGCCGGGAACGTCCCGGTAATGACAGGGATGCGGGGGCGGCGCGCCGATCCCGCCCGATCAGGACACCCGAGGGGCCGCAGCCAGTGCTGCGGCCCTTGCTGCTCTCAAAGGGGCGCAGGCCAAGATTTCATCGCAATTGTCATTGAACCGGCACGTTCCCGCGCCACTCTGTTGGCGGGTGATACAACCCTCTTGCCATGGCCCTACCCGGGGCGCACACTTTCCTCATCGTAGATCAAAAGGAGATATCCTTGGGCATCAGCGCGCTGACCCCCCCGACCGCCGCCGACGATGTTGTGGAAACCCTGCTCGAATTCCCTGACAACCGGCTTATGAAGGCGCTGTGCGGCGAATATGACCGCAACCTGGCGCAGATCGAACACCAGACGGGGGTTCACATCCTGCCCAGGGGCAACAGGCTGGCGGTGATCGGCGAGCGCAGTGCGCGGGAGCAGGCGTCATCGGTGCTGCGGTCGCTTTATGCACGGCTTGAGGCGGGGCGCGACGTGGTGGCAGGCGACATCGACGGCGCCATCCGCATGGGACGCCCGATGCCGGGCTTGCCCGCATCCGGCGAACAGATCGAGATGTTCTCGGGCGGGAAATACGAGCTTCGCACGCGCAAGAAACCCATCGAACCCCGAACCGAGGCGCAAAAGACCTATGTGAAAAACCTCTTTGACCATGAGCTTGGGTTCGGGATCGGGCCTGCGGGCACGGGCAAGACTTATCTGGCCGTGGCCGTGGGCGTGACCATGCTGATTTCGGGCGCGGTGGAGCGGATCATCCTGAGCCGCCCGGCCGTGGAGGCGGGTGAGCGGCTGGGCTTTCTGCCCGGCGACATGAAGGACAAGATCGACCCCTACATGCAGCCACTTTACGATGCGCTGAATGATTTCCTGCCCTCCAAGCAGATGCAGAAGCTGATGGAGGAAAAACGGATCGAGATCGCGCCGCTGGCTTTCATGCGGGGGCGCACGCTGTCGGGCGCATTTGTGGTGCTGGACGAGGCGCAGAACGCGACCACGATGCAGATGAAGATGTTCCTGACCCGTCTTGGCGAGGGCAGCCGCATGGTCATCACCGGCGACCGCACGCAGATCGACCTTCCGCGCGGCACGGCCAGCGGTCTGGCCGATGCCGAGCGCATCCTGAAGGGGGTGAGGGGCGTATCGTTCAACTATTTCACCGCCAAGGACGTGGTGCGCCACCCGCTTGTGGCCCGCATCATCGAGGCCTATGAGGCCGATGATGGAGCCTCTGGTTGACACCGTGATCGAGGATGTCCGGTGGGAGGCCGCCGGATTGCCCGCGCTGGCCGAACGGGCGGCGGCGGCGGTTCTGGCGGACCGTGAGATGCCGCAGGTGGCGTTCCAGATCAGCTTGATGGGCTGCGACGACGCCCGGATCGCCGTGCTGAATGGCGATTTCCGGGGCAAGGCGGTGCCGACCAACGTGTTGTCCTGGCCATCCGAGGACTTGTCGGATGGCAACATCGGTCGCGAACCCGCAACACCCCTGCCCGGGGACCCGGATGATCCGTGGCTCCTAGGCGACATTGCGATTGCCTATGACACGTGCGCGCGCGAGGCGGCCGAAATGGACAAGCCCCTTGACCAGCACGCCACGCATCTGATCGTCCATGCAACCTTGCATCTGCTGGGCTATGACCATGAGACGGAGGCGGATGCCGCGTTGATGGAGGGGGCCGAGATGCGTATCCTTGCCACGCTCGGGGTTGCCAATCCCTATGCGTAATCCCATCTGACCCCAACCACGAACCCGAGGTGCCCGGCAGGCGCCATTGACCGGACAAGGACCCATGGGCAGTAGCAGCGACGGTTCCAGCGCGCCGCAAAGCGCGCAGGATCCAGACCAATCCCGTTCCGCAGCGCCTTCTGCGGCCAGCCGAAGGCGCAACGGAAAGAAGGGGCTGATCGGCCGACTTCTGAACGTTCTGGGCCCGAATGGGCCGGCGACGGCTGATGGTGTGACCGATCCCGCCACTGCGACCACGCCCGGCCCGCTGCCGCCGACCCACGGCATGGCCAACCTGCGGCGCCTCAGGGTGGATGACGTGTCTATCCCAAAGGTCGAGATCGTGGCCGTGCCGCTGGACATCGCCAAGGAAGACCTGCTCAACGTGTTTCGAAAGCACGAATTCTCACGCCTGCCGGTGTTCAAGGGCACGCTAGACCATCCCCTTGGCCTGATCTTGCTAAAGGACCTGGCGTTGCAGCACGGGTTCGGTGCGGGCGGGCGGTTCGCCCTGAAAAAGATGTTGCGGCCCATTCTTTATGCGCCGCCGTCGATGCCTGTCGGTGTGCTCTTGCAGAAGATGCAGCGCGAGCGCGTGCATATGGCGCTGGTGATCGACGAATATGGCGGGGTCGATGGACTGGTGACGATCGAGGACCTGATCGAGACGGTGATCGGAGAGATCGAGGATGAGCATGACGAGGAAGAGGGCGCGCTGTGGAAGCAGGAAAAGCCCGGCGTGTTCATCGCACAGGCGGTGGCTCCTCTGGATGAGTTCGAGGCCGCCATCGGGTTGCGGCTGCGTGTGGGCGAGGATGACGAGGATATCGACACCGTGGGTGGCCTTGTGTTCCTGCGCACCGGTCGGGTGCCTGCACGGGGCGAAGTGGTGCCGCATGAAAGCGGGGCCGAGTTCGAGGTAATCGATGCCGATGCCCGCCGGATCAAGCGGTTGCGGCTGCGTCTGCCCGGCGTAGCGGCGACCCCAGCAGCACCCGTCCCCCCCATTCCCCCACCCGAGCCCCCTTCCTATACCCGTCCCGAAATGCGGCCCGAGCCGCCCCACGAGCCCCCGCCGCACCCGGCGACTGCGCGGCCCGACGGGGCATGACCGGCGCGATGCCCGTGGTGGCGGGCCTGTCGGGCCGCGCGGCCATCGGCGCGGCCTTCGGGTTGGGGGTGGTGGCGGGCACGGGACAGGCGCCGCTGGGCATGTGGTGGCTGACCTTGCCCGCGTTTGCCGCACTTGTGGTGCTGGTGGGGCGGGCGGCAGGCCCGCGGCGCGCGGCGGTGCTGGGCCTCTGGGCCGGGGCGGGGCATTTCGGGCTTGCGCTGTCCTGGATCGTGGAGCCTTTTCTGATCGACATGGCCACGCATGGCTGGATGGCCCCCTTTGCCCTGATGCTGATGGCCTTTGGGTTGGCGCTGTTCTGGGCGGTGGCGGCGGGGCTGGCGGCGTGCCTGCCGGGGCTGAGGGCGCGGGCGCTGGGGTTTGCGGGTGCGCTGACGTTGGCCGAGATGGCGCGGGGCGTGGTGTTCACCGGCTTTCCCTGGGCGCAGCCGGGCCATTCGCTGATCGGTACGACCCTGGCGCAGGTGGCGGCGGTGGCGGGGCCTGAGGCGCTGACCCTGCTCGTGATGCTGGCGGCGGCGCTGCCGGTGGCGATGCGCTGGCCGGGTCTGGCGCTGTCGGGCGCGATGCTGGCGGGCCTTTGGGTCTGGGGGGCCGACCGGCTGGCCGAACCGATGGCCGCGAACCCGGATGCGCCGGTGATCCGCCTGGTGCAGCCTAATGCCGAACAGTCGATAAAATGGGACCCGGACCTCGTACGCGGCCATTTTGACCGGCTGCTGACACTGACACGCCTGCCCCCCGCCCCCGGTGCCCCTGCGCCGGAGCTTGCGATCTGGCCCGAAACGGCGGTGCCCTATCTGATGGACCGCACCCCCGACGCGCTATGGGACATCGCGGAGGCGGGCGGAGGCATGCCGGTGGCCACCGGTATCCAACGCAGCGATGGCGGGTGGCGGTACTGGAATTCACTGGCCGTAATCGGGCCGGGGGGGGCCGTGCAGGCGGTCTATGACAAGCACCACCTCGTGCCCTTCGGCGAATACATCCCCTTTGGCGACCTTATCGCCGACTGGTTCGGCATCACCGCCTTTGCCACGCAGGAGGGCAACGGATATTCTTTCGGCCCCGGTCCTGCGCTGCTGGACCTTGGCTCCCGGCTTGGACGGGCGCTGCCGCTGATCTGCTACGAGGCGGTGTTTCCGCGTGACATCCGCGCGGCACCGGGGCGGGCGGACTGGCTGATGCAGGTCACCAACGATGCGTGGTTTGGGCGGCTGAACGGGCCCTACCAGCATCTGGCACAGGCCCGGCTGCGCGCCATAGAACAGGGACTGCCGATGCTGCGCGTGGCCAATACGGGCGTTTCAGCGGTGATCGACGCGCGGGGCCGGGTGGCCGGGCTGATCCCGCTTGGGGTGGCGGGGCATCTGGACGTGGTGCTGCCGGGCGCATTGCCCGCCACGCCATATGCGCGCCATGGCGACCTGTTGCTGTGGATGATGCTGGCGGGGCTCGGTTTCGCTGCGGGGCTGGTCGCCATCCGTGGCTGGGATTGACGCGCGCGGCGCGACCGGATAGCGCGGCTCATCCCACCGTCACAACGGCTTCCTGGCGTGGCGGGCATTAGCCAATGGAGCACGTCCCCATGTCCAGACTCGACTACGTTTTCACCTCCGAATCCGTTTCGGAGGGGCACCCCGACAAGGTGTGCGACCGCATTTCCGACGCCGTTCTGGACGCCTTTCTGACCGCAGAGCCGCATGCCCGCGTCGCCTGCGAGACGTTCGCCACCACCAACCGGGTTGTCGTGGGGGGCGAGGTTGGGCTGTCCACCAAGGAAAAGACCAGGGAGATGATGAGCCATGTCGATGGAATCGTTCGCGCCTGCGTGCGCGACATCGGCTATGAGCAGAAAAAGTTCCATTGGGAAAAGATCAAGGTTCACAACTACATCCATGGCCAGTCGGCGCATATCGCGCAGGGCGTGAACGCCGACGAGGCCAAGGGCAAGGACGAGGGTGCGGGCGACCAGGGCATCATGTTCGGTTATGCCACGCGCGAGACGAAGGAATTCATGCCGGCCCCCATCCATTATGCGCATGCCGTACTGCGCCGCTTGGCCGAGGTGCGCAAGTCGGGGGCCGAGCCCGCGCTGGGGCCGGATGCGAAAAGCCAGATCTCGCTGCGCTATGCGAACGGCAAGCCGGTGGAAGTGACGCAAATCGTGCTGTCCACCCAGCACACCTCCAAACGCCAGACGCCAAAGGTCATCCGCGGGATCGTGGAGCCCTATATCCGCCAGATGCTGCCCGAGGGCTGGATCACGAAAAAGACGGTGTGGCATGTGAACCCGACGGGCGTGTTCGTGATCGGCGGGCCGGACGGGGATGCGGGTTTGACCGGGCGCAAGATCATCGTGGATACTTACGGTGGTGCTGCCCCCCATGGTGGGGGGGCCTTCAGCGGCAAGGATCCGACCAAGGTGGACCGCTCGGCTGCCTATGCCGCCCGGTATCTGGCCAAGAACGTGGTGGCCGCCGGTCTGGCCGACCGCTGCACGATCCAGGTGAGCTATGCCATCGGCGTGTCGCGGCCGCTGTCGATCTATGTCGATACGCATGGCACAGGCTCGGCGCCCGATGCGGCCATCGAAAAAGCGGTGGCCGAGGCGATCGACCTGACACCCCGCGGCATCCGCACGCATCTGGACCTGAACCGCCCGATCTATGCCCGCACCAGCGCCTATGGCCATTTCGGTCGCGCACCCGAGGCGGATGGCGGGTTCAGTTGGGAACGCACCGATCTGGTCGAGGCGCTGAGAAAGGCGGTCTGAGACCGGCGTGGCAGGCAGGAGAGAGGATGCCAAACGTCACCCCTTGGCGTTTGCAAGCCTGCCGGGTGGCGTATATGGGCGTGGCCATGAGCGACCCCACCGATACCCCCTCCGCCCCTGCCACCGGGACGCCCGCCGCGCGGCGCAATTTCTATGGCCGCACGCATGGCAAGACCCTCCGCCAAAGCCAGAAAGGTTATCTTGCCGAGGATATGGCACGCTTCCGGCTGGCGGGCGTGACGGGTGAGGACAATCCCGCCCGTGCGCCCCTTGATGTGGCTGCGATCTCCGGGGCGCGGCCGCTGTGGCTGGAGGTCGGGTTTGGCGGGGGTGAACATCTGGTGCACCAGGCCGCCCTCTATCCGGGCGTGTTCCTGATCGGGGCGGAACCCTTCGTCAACGGCATCGCGATGTGTCTGGGCAAGCTGCGCCTGGCCGAGCCGGGCAACGTGGCGATCCACCCCGGCGATGTGCGCGATCTGCTGGATGTGCTGCCCGAGGGGTGCCTCTCCAAAGTGTTCCTCAACTACCCCGACCCCTGGCCCAAGGCGCGCCACCACCGGCGCCGTTTTGTCACGCCCGATTACCTGCGTCCGCTTGCCCGCGCCTGCGCGCCGGGGGCCGAGTTCAGGCTCGCCACCGACATCGCCGACTATGCCCGACAGGCGCGGGCCGAGGTTCCGGGGGCCGGGTTCGCCGCGCTGACAGACGGAACAGAGGCGTGGGAGGACTGGCGCGCTACCCGCTATGAGGCCAAGGCGCTGCGCGAGGGGCGGGTGCCGGAATACCTGACCTGGCGGCGGGTCTGAATCCCGGATCGGATCGCGCGGGGGTTGTGGTAGTATCGTGCATCCGTTGCAGGAGCGTCCCCCATGTCCGACAGCCGCATCGTCAACTGCCACGTCCACAGCTTCACCGCCGCCCATGTGCCGCGCGACTATCCGCACTGGGCGCTGCGGCCATTCAAGATGTTCCCCTTCATCCTGCGCTGGATGGCGGCGCTGTTGCGCCTGATCGGCCAGCACGGGCTGGCGGCGATGGTGGAGCGTCTGCATCGGTTCCAGACCGAAGCGATGCGCGGCAGCCAGGCCGAGGTGCTGGACAGGGTGATCCCGCATTACCCCGGCGGCACGCGCTTTGTGGTGCTGCCGATGGACATGTCCTGCACGGGTCATGGCCCGGTGGAGCGTGATCTGGAGGCGCAACTGGCCGAACTGCGAGACCTGCGCGACGATCCGCGCTTCGGTGGCGGGATCGTCCCCTTTGTAAGCGTGGACCCCCGCCGCCCCGGTGCGGGAGCCCTCGTGCGCCGCTGGATCGAGGACGAGGGCTTCCGGGGCCTGAAACTTTATCCCCGCCTTGGCTATCCGCCCGATCATCCGGTGATGATGCAAGAGGTCTATCCGCTGATCGCGGCGCGCGGGTTGCCGGTGATGACGCATTGTTCGCGGGGCGGGGTGGCGGGGCAGGGGCTGGCGGTGGCGCAGGCCGATGCCTGGTCCGCGCCGCTGGCCTGGATGCCGATCCGCGACCGCTTTCCCGACCTGCGGGTGTGCCTGGCGCATTTCGGTGGGATGGCCGACTGGCGCGCCTATGTCGAAGAGGGGATCGACCCCCGCGACCCAGAGGCACGGGCGGCCAACTGGCAGGTTGCGATCCGCAGCATGATCGAGGGCGGCGACTGGCCCAACCTCTGGACCGACATTTCCTACACGCTCTTCCAGTTTGACGATTTCATCCCGTTCCTAAAGATATTCCTCGAGGATGACCGGCTGGCCTCACGCGTGCTATTCGGGTCGGACTTCTACATGACGCGGCAGGAAAGCCTGTCGGAACGCGCGGTCTGCTTCCGGCTGCGCGTGGCCCTGGGCGAAGCGATGTTCCGCCGCATCGCCATCGAGAATCCCCGCGTCTGGCTGGGCGAGGCGGGTACTCTCTGACTGGACGGCGGGGGGCCGCTGCGCTAGGCCATTCGCGCACGTCGATTGCGAAGGGAACCCCGATGTCCGGCCATGTCGAAGCGATACCGATGACCGCGCGCGCGGGTGGTCCCCTGCGGGGCGTGGCCGAGGTGCCGGGCGACAAGTCCATCAGCCACCGGTCGCTGATCCTGGGCGCGATGTGCGTGGGGGAGACGCGGGTGACGGGCCTTCTGGAAGGGCAGGACGTGCTGGATACCGCGGCGGCGATGCGGGCCTTCGGGGCCTTGGTGTTGCGGCGCGGCCCCGGCGAATGGTCGGTGCATGGCGTGGGCGTGGGCGGATTTTCCGAACCCGAAAGCGTGATCGACTGCGGCAATTCGGGCACGTGCGTGCGGCTGATCATGGGGGCGATGGCAACCACCGGGATCACCGCCACGTTCACCGGTGACGCGTCCTTGCGCAAGCGGCCGATGGGGCGGGTGACCGAGCCGCTGGCGCTGTTCGGCGCGCGCAGCTACGGGCGCGCGGGCGGGCGGCTGCCGATGACGCTGGTGGGGGCCGCGGACCCGGTGCCGGTGCGCTATGCCGTGCCGGTGCCGAGCGCGCAGGTGAAATCGGCGGTGCTGCTTGCGGGGCTGAACGCGCCGGGCGCGACGGTGGTGATCGAGCGTGAGGCCACGCGCGATCATTCCGAGCGGATGCTGCGCGGCTTCGGGGCCGAGGTGACGATGGAGGCGGGCCCCAAGGGCCGCATCATCACCCTGCGCGGCCAGCCCGAACTGCGCCCGCAGGCCGTGGCCGTTCCGCGAGACCCTTCCAGCGCGGCCTTCCCGGTCTGTGCCGCACTGATCGTGCCGGGATCCGAGATCACCGTGCCCGGCGTCAGCCAGAACCCTACGCGCAACGGGCTGTTCACCACGCTGGTGGAGATGGGGGCCGACATCGCCTTTGAAAACCCGCGCGAGGAGGGCGGAGAGCCCGTGGCCGACCTGCGCGTGCGCTTTACCGGCGATTTGCGCGGGATCGAGGTGCCCCCCGACCGGGCGCCCAGCATGATCGACGAATATCCGGTGCTGTCGGTCGTGGCGGCCTTTGCCACGGGGCGGACGGTGATGCGCGGCGTGAAGGAGCTGCGCGTCAAGGAAAGCGACCGCATCGACGCGATGGCGCGGGGGCTGGAGGCCTGCGGGGTGACGGTGGAGGAGGATGAGGACACGCTGGTCGTGCTGGGAATGGGCGCGGGCGGCGTGCCGGGCGGGGCCACCTGTGCGGTGCATCTGGACCACCGGATCGCGATGTCGTTCCTGGTCTGCGGCATGGCCTCGGCCCGGCCGGTGCGCGTGGATGACGCGGGGCCGATTGTGACCTCTTTTCCGGTGTTCGAGCGGTTGATGCGGGGTCTGGGCGGCATCCTGCAACAGTCCAACATCTGACAACCGGTGGCAAAGGGGGCGTTCCGCCCCCTCGGCGCTGGCGCGCCTCACCCCCTGAGGATATTTGCAGACAGAAGAAGCCGAGGGTTTCGAGATGATCTTTACCGTGGCGATCGACGGGCCGGCGGCGGCGGGCAAGGGCACCATCGCGCGGGGGCTGGCCGAAAGGTTCGGATTTGCGCATCTGGACACGGGGCTTTTGTATCGCGCGGTCGGGGCCAAGGGGGGCGATCCGGTTGCTGCGGCGCGGGGGCTGGGCCCGCAGGATCTGGCGCGTGACGATCTGCGCACGATGGCGGCGGGGCAGGCAGCGTCGCGCGTCGCCGCTATCCCGGACGTGCGGGCGGCGCTGGTGGCGTTCCAGCGGCGGTTTGCCCGGACCGAGGGGGGGGCCGTGCTGGACGGGCGCGATATCGGCACCGTCATCTGCCCCGAGGCGGAGGTAAAGCTTTATGTCACCGCGAGCGCCGAGGTGCGTGCGCATCGCCGCTGGCTCGAGGTAGGGGGCGATAAAGGCCGGGTTCTGGCCGAGGTGGAGGCGCGGGATGCGCGCGACATGGGGCGCGCCGAGGCACCGCTGCGCCCTGCCACCGATGCCGTGGTGATCGACACCTCGGCCATGAGTGCGCAGGACGCGCTGGAGATGGCCGTCCGGCTGGTCGAACGTGTGCTGGCCGCGCGGCATGGCTGAGGCGCGCATCGTCCTGAATCTGCCCGCGCGGCATCTGGAGGATTGGCGGCAGGTGCGGCATCTGCGGGTGCACGCCCGCATCGCCGAGGTGCTGGAACCTGTGGGCGCGCGGATCGTGGCGTTGGACCGGCGGCTGCGTCGGTTCGAGGGCGGGGCAGAGGCCGCTGGCGACTATGCCGATGGTGACCTGCACGTGATCGAAACCGGGCGGGTGCAGGGGCCGGGCGTTTTGAATGCCGCTTTGGCCTATTTGCCGCCGTTCTGGCACCTGGACCCGGCAGGCGTGCAGGCCGAAAGCGGGATCGGCGCGCGGGCCTACGACCCGGAGACCGTGCGGCTGAAACCTGCAATGGCCTTTCTGGATCGGATGCAGGCCAAGTGGGTACTGCCGCGCCGGTCGCGGCGCGGGCAGGAGGAGGCGGTGGCAGACCTGCCGAGGGGGGCACTGGCCGTGTTCCTGCAGGGCGATTTCGCGCATCTGCGGGGGCTTGCCCATGCCTCGGCCGAGGCGATGCTGACGGCCGTTGCGGCGGGCGCGGGCGGGCGGGCGGTGCTGGTAAAGCCGCATCCGCTGGCGGCCGAGCATGTTGCGCCGGTCATCGCGCGGGTCCTTGCGGCGGGGTGGCCGGTGCGGCTGACCACGGCGAATGTGCATGACATCCTGGCCGCCTGTGCGGCGACGGTGTCGTTCAACTCGGCCGTGGCACTGGAGGGATTCCTGCACCGCAAGCCCGCGATCCTGTTTGGGCGGTCGGATTTCCACCAGTACTGCGAGACGGTGACCGATCCTGCGCGGTTTCCGCAGGCGCTGGCGCGGTGCCTCGCGCGCCCGCCGGGGGGGTATGGGAAGTTCCTCTACTGGTATCTGGCGCAGCAATGCCTGAATGTTGAAAGCCCCAGCTTTCCCGCGCGGCTGTTGGCGATCCTGACGCAGGCGGGGTTTCCGCCCGATCGTCTGGGCCTGCACGGGGCGCCGGACGGCGGCGCTGAGCGCGGGGAGGCATCGGCGGGGTGATCCGCCGGGGCGTGTCCTGCGTAACCCAGCAAACAAGCGGGAGCGCAGACATGAAGGGCATGGCGGTCACATTGGCGGCGGGGGCGGTTTTGATGGCGACCGGGGCCGGGGCGGCGCCGCCCGATGTGCCCTTCGCCTCGATCGACGGGGGCGAGTTGCGGCTGGCGGACTGGGCCGGACGACCTGTGCTCGTGGTCAATACAGCGTCGCTGTGCGCCTTCACGCCGCAATACGAAGGGTTGCAGGCGCTCTATGATGCCTACCGTGATCGCGGGCTGGTGGTGCTCGCGGTGCCGTCGGACGATTTCCGGCAGGAGCTGAACAGCGCGTCAGCGGTGCGGGATTTCTGCGCGGTGAATTTCGATCTCGACCTGCCGATGACCGACATCACGAAGGTCAAGGGGGCTGCGGCGCATCCGTTCTATCAATGGGTTAAGGCCGAGACGGGGTTTGCGCCCGGCTGGAACTTCGCCAAGGTGCTGGTGGATGGCTCGGGCCGGGTCGCGGGCACTTTTGGATCATCGGTGCAGCCGTTGGGGTCAAGGATGCGCGCTGCGGTAGAGGCCGTGCTGAACTGACGCGCATGGGCTGTGCGCAGGCGCAGTTTGCGTGGGGGGGTCGCACCCTATCTCCGGGATCAAGTCCTGCGCTTTGCAGGCCAAGACAGGGACGCGACGATGCTGCATGACCGGTTGAACTGGCGCTATGCGACCAAGAAGATGGATCCGGCCCGCCCGGTCCCGCAGGACAAGGTGGGGCACATTCTGGAGGCGGCGCGTCTGGCTCCTACGTCGAGCGGGCTGCAGCCGTTCGAGGTGATTGTGGTCACCAACGCCGAGGTCAGGGCGCAGCTGCGCGCGGCGGCCTTTGACCAGGCACAGATCACCGATGGCAGCCATGTGCTGGTCTTCGCAGCCTGGGATACCTACACCGAGGCGCGGATCGATGCGGTGGTCGATCGGCTGGTGGCCGAACGCGGCATTCCGCGCGACGCGGTGTCGGGGTATTACGACGCCTTGAAGGCGCGCGTTCTGGCGCAATCGGATGAAGAGAATTACGAGCACGCAGCCCGCCAGACCTACCTCGCCTTCGGGATCGCCGTGACGGCGGCCGCATTCGAAGAAGTGGACAGCACGCCGATGGAAGGGTTCGACCCGGCCAAGGTGAACGAGATTCTGGGCCTGCGCGCGCGCGGGCTGCGGGCGGTCACGCTTCTGCCCCTAGGGTATCGCGCGGCCGAGGGCGACTGGCTGCAGGGGATGAAGAAGGTGCGCAAATCGCACGAGGAGATGGTGACCACGGTTGCCTGACCGCCTCAGGGCGCCCAAGTAAATTGCGATGCGCCGGACGGGACCAGTTCCCGCCCGGCTTGCCTTGCCACAGGGGCAGGTTCCGGCTATAGGCCCGGCATCCTGACCAGCCTTGGCGCCACGTCCGCGTGCGCCCTTGGCATTGACCGGGGTCATCCCAAGACCGGCGGAGCCAACCGCCAGGCCAGAGAAATGCTTGAAAAGGAAAACTGACCGCATGTGCGCCAAAGCATCCATGGAAGAATTCGAAGCCCTCTTGAACGAGAGCCTCGAGATTGACACCCCCCAGGAAGGGACGGTGGTCAAGGGCCGCGTCATCGCCATCGAGGCGGGACAGGCCATCATCGACGTCGGCTACAAGATGGAAGGCCGCGTTGATCTGAAGGAATTTGCCGGACCGGGCGAAACTGCCGACATCGCCGTGGGCGATGAGGTGGAGGTCTATCTGGACCGCGTGGAAAACGCCCGCGGAGAAGCGCAGATCAGCCGCGAGAAGGCCAAGCGTGAAGAGGCCTGGGACCGGCTTGAGAAGGCCTATGCCAACGAGACGCGCGTTGACGGCGCGATCTTCGGCCGGGTCAAGGGCGGGTTCACCGTCGATCTGGGCGGCGCCGTGGCCTTCCTGCCCGGCAGCCAGGTCGATGTGCGCCCCGTGCGCGACGCAGGCCCCCTGATGGGCATGAAACAGCCCTTCCAGATCCTCAAGATGGACCGCCGCCGTGGCAACATCGTGGTGTCGCGCCGCGCGATCCTGGAGGAGTCCCGCGCCGAGCAGCGCGCCGAGGTGATCGGCAACCTGCACGAGGGTCAGGCGATCGACGGGGTGGTCAAGAACATCACCGAATACGGGGCCTTCGTGGACCTGGGTGGTGTGGACGGCCTTCTGCACGTCACCGACATGGCCTGGCGCCGGGTGAACCACCCGTCCGAGATCCTCTCCATCGGCGAGACGGTCAAGGTGCAGGTCATCAAGATCAACAAGGAAACCCACCGCATCAGCCTTGGGATGAAGCAGCTCCAGTCCGATCCGTGGGATGCCGTGGAAACGATGTATCCGTTGGGATCCGTCCACAAGGGGCGCGTCACCAACATAACCGACTACGGCGCCTTCGTGGAGCTGGAGGCGGGGGTCGAGGGCCTGGTCCATGTGTCGGAAATGTCCTGGACCAAGAAGAACGTGCACCCCGGCAAAATCGTCTCCACCTCGCAAGAGGTCGAGGTCATGGTGCTGGAGATCGACAGCGCCAAGCGTCGGGTCAGCCTCGGCCTGAAGCAGACCATGCGCAACCCGTGGGAAGTGTTCGCCGAAACCCACCCCGTTGGCACCGCCATCGAGGGCGAGGTCAAGAACATCACCGAATTCGGGCTGTTTGTGGGTCTGGATGGCGACATCGACGGGATGGTTCACCTCTCGGACCTGTCCTGGGACCAGCGTGGCGAAGAGGCGATCCAGAACTACCGCAAGGGCGACACGGTCAAGGCCGCGGTCACCGAGGTGGACGTGGAGAAAGAGCGCATCAGCCTGTCGGTCAAGGCGCTTGGCGATGACACCTTTACCGATGCCGTCGATGGCGTGAAACGGGGTGGGATCGTTACGGTGGAGGTCACCGCGATCGAAGAGGGCGGGATCGAGGTCGATTACAACGGCCAGAAATCCTTTATCCGCCGCAGCGACCTGAGCCGCGACCGTGCCGACCAGCGGCCCGAGCGGTTCCAGGTGGGCGACAAGGTGGATGCCCGCGTGACCAACATCGACCCCAAGACCCGCAAGCTGGGCCTGTCGATCAAGGCGCGCGAGATCGTGGAGGAAAAGGAAGCGGTAGAGCAGTATGGCTCGTCCGATTCGGGCGCGAGCCTGGGCGACATTCTGGGTGCAGCGCTCAAGGGCGACCGGAACTGATCCTGCGGTAGAATGCGAGGGGGGCCCCCGGGGTTGGCGGGGCCCCCACCCGGTTACGGCCCGCGTGTTGTGAAGCCCCGGTTTTCCTGTTTGTGCGGTCAGAATTTTTGCCTATAGTCTGTCCACAATAACAACGGAGGCGTAGGTGAACGCTGTCCGAACGGGGGATACTGCATGATCCGTTCTGAACTTATCCAAAAGATTGCCGACGATAATCCGCACCTCACGCAACGGCATGTGGAGCGGATCGTGAACACTGTGTTTGAAGAGATCATCGAGGCCCTGTCGCGTGGCGACCGGGTGGAACTTCGCGGGTTCGGCGCGTTTTCAGTCAAGGCGCGGGACGCGCGCATCGGCCGCAATCCCCGCACCGGCGAGGCGGTGCAGGTCGATGACAAGAAGGTGCCGTTCTTCAAGACCGGAAAGCTTTTGCGCGACCGGCTGAACGGCAAGTGAAACGGGGCCACCCGACGGGCGGTCCGGGCAAGGGTGGAATGTGATGATCCGGTATGTGAAATACCTGTTTCTGGCGCTGCTGGCGGCGACGCTGGTGATTGTGGCCTTGGCGAACCGCGACCCCGTGACGCTGCGCGCGCTGCCGACCGATCTGGCGGCCGTGGCTGGAGTGGACTGGTCCATCGAGTTGCCGCTGTTCCTCGTGATCTTTGGCGGGCTGGCGGGCGGGCTGATGATCGGCTTCCTGTGGGAATGGCTGCGTGAAATGAAGCACCGCAGCATCGCCAGCCGGAAAATCCGCGAGGTGTCGGTGCTGGAGCGCGAGCTGGCGTCCCTGCGCGACGCCAAGGGTGCCCCGGCCGATGACGTTCTGGCCCTGATGGACCGGCGCAAGGCGTCCTGATCCATGGGCGACATCCGGGTCAAGATCTGCGGGCTGCGCAGCCCCGCGGACATGGCGGCCGTGGTGGCGGCAGGTGCGGCCTATGCCGGGTTCAACTTCTTTCCCGCCAGTCCCCGCCATGTGACGCTGGCCCTGGCGCGTGACGTGGCATTGGCCGCTCCTCCCGGTCTGGCCAAGGTGGCGCTGGTGGTCGATGCCGATGACTCGGCGCTGGATGCCATCGTCGAGGGCGTGCCGCTGGATATGCTGCAACTGCACGGCCACGAGACGCCCGACCGCGTTGCCGAGGTGCGCGCCCGCTATGGCCTGCCGGTGATGAAGGTTCTGGGCGTGGCGGATGAGGGAGATCTGGCCGCACTGATGGACTATTCCTTGGTCGCGGACCAGCTCTTGATCGACGCCAAGCCGCCAAGGGGGGCGGTGCTGCCGGGCGGCAATGGCCTGACCTTCGACTGGCGGCTTCTGGTGGGGCGCAAGTGGTTACGTCCCTGGATGCTCGCCGGGGGCCTGACGGCGGGCAACGTGGCCGAGGCGGTGCGGCTGACCGGGGCGCGGCAGGTCGATGTGGCCTCGGGCGTGGAAAGCGCGCCGGGGGTCAAGGATCCCGCGCGCATCGTGGCCTTTGTGGCCGCCGCAGGCTAGGGCCGAAATGGACGGCAGACGCCCCGAAAGACGCCCGCCGCCAACCGCTTACTGAACAAAACAGGCAACTCGCTACGTCGAGACCTGCCTTCGGCTTACATGGCGGGCAGGATGGTCAGGTCGCGGATCGGCTGATCCGTGCCGGTGATGGTCCATGACGCGGTGACGGCCCCGGTGGTCAGGTCCACGGTGTGCAGGCCCCCCATCGCGGCCAGCCAGGCGGTGTTGGTGCCGTCGGTGCCGGTGCCCACGTCAAAGGCGACCGGGCCGGTCAGCGCCACGCCGAGCGAACCGATGGTCTTGTTGGTGCCGTCATTGGGCTTGGTTTGCTGGAGCAGCGCCGAAAGGCCGGTGTCGATGTTGTACATTGCGGTGGCGTCGGGCTTGCCCAGGTTGTTGATATAGGCGGTCGCGGCCACCATAGGTGCGGCCATCGCATTGGTATCGCCCGCCTCCCAGTTCAGCGCGCCGTCCACGGTCGCCTCGCCGGTGTCCATGTTGATGCGGTGGTTCACCGTGCCGGACATGAAGCGCAGCCGGTCCGCCGCCGGATTCACGTCGACGATGACGGGCGTGCCCTCGATCACCGGCAGCATGGCGGACATCTTCGACAACTCTGTGGTGGCGCCCGTCATCGGATTGATCTGCACGATAGCCTGATCATCGGTTACACCGATCACGGTCATGTTGCCCGCGCGGTAGTCGATGCCCAACAGGCGCGTCACACCCTGAACCTCCACCGTGCTTGTCACCGTGGCCGTGGCGGTGTCGATCATCAGCAGCGTGCGGTCGCCGGTGAGGCCGAGAGCGGTCTCGGCTATCGCGGGGGCGGCAAGTGCGGTTGTGGCGAACAGGGCGGCAATAAAACGTGTCATGTGTCACTCCATGATGTGGCCCCGGGTGCGGGGCCTTTTCACGCAAGCAACAACGAAGTCCCGACCGGGGAAGTTTCGCCGTCACCGATCACGACGCCGTCATCCGCGCAGGATGGTCGCAGCCGCTTTACCGCGCCGGGGCAGGGCGCTACACCAAGGCGCAGACCAGAGAGGACGCGCCATGCCCGATGACCGCATCAACAGCTACCGCACGGGGCCAGACGAGCAGGGCCGTTTTGGCATCTACGGCGGGCGCTTTGTCAGCGAGACGCTGATGCCGCTGATCCTGGAACTGCAAGAGCGCTATGAATTCGCCAAAACCGACCCGGCCTTCTGGGACGAGATGGACTGGCTGTGGAAGCATTACGTGGGCCGCCCCAGCCCCTTGTATTTCGCCGAGCGGATGACCGACCACCTGGGCGGCGCCAAGATCTACATGAAGCGGGACGAGTTGAACCATACCGGCGCGCACAAGATCAACAACGTGCTGGGGCAGATCATCCTTGCGCGCCGCATGGGCAAGACGCGGATCATCGCGGAAACCGGCGCAGGCCAGCACGGGGTGGCCACGGCCACCGTCTGCGCCAAGTTCGGTCTGAAATGCGTGGTCTACATGGGCGCGCATGATGTGGAACGGCAGGCGCCCAACGTGTTCCGGATGCGCCTGCTGGGGGCCGAGGTGGTGCCTGTCACCTCGGGGCGCGGCACGCTGAAGGATGCGATGAACGACGCGCTGCGCGACTGGGTGACCAACGTGCGCGATACGTTCTACTGCATCGGCACGGTGGCGGGGCCGCATCCCTATCCGGCGATGGTGCGCGATTTCCAGTCGATCATCGGCAAGGAAGTGCGCTGGCAACTGGCCGAGCAAGAGGGTGAGGGGCGCCTGCCCGACACCGTGATCGCGGCCATCGGCGGCGGGTCGAACGCGATGGGGCTTTTCCACCCGTTCCTTGACGATCCATCGGTGCGCATCATCGGGGTGGAGGCTGGCGGCAAGGGTGTCGATGACCGGATGCAGCATTGCGCATCCCTCACCGGCGGGCGGCCCGGCGTGCTGCACGGCAACCGCACCTATCTTTTGCAGGACCCGGACGGGCAGATTCTCGAAGGCTTCAGTATCTCGGCCGGCCTCGACTATCCCGGCATCGGCCCCGAACATGCCTGGCTGCACGACACGGGGCGCGCCGAATACGTCAGCATCACCGACGCCGAGGCGCTGGAGGCATTCCAGCTTTGCTGCGCGCTGGAGGGGATCATCCCGGCGCTGGAGCCGAGCCATGCGCTCGCCCATGTCATGAAGATCGCGCCGGGGCTGCCGCGCGACCATATCATCGTGATGAACATGTGCGGGCGCGGCGACAAGGACATCTTCACCGTGGCGAAGCACCTCGGGTTTGACATGAAGGTGTAGGGCAGGGGCCCCTACTCCGCCTCGACCGCGTGTTCGCGCAGCACGTCCAGCGGCACAACGTCCAGCGTGCGCGCATGGGTGGCGGCCAACCGCACGCGTGGGGCTGCCCCCTCGTCATGCGCCTGAAGGAACCGACCCGCGCACAGGCACCAGCGGTCGCCCGGCTTGAGGCCCGCAAAGCCATATTCGGGACGCGGGGTGGACAGGTCGTTCCCCAGATACTTCGACAGCGCCAGAAACTCGGACGTCATCAGGGCGCAGACGGTGTGCAGCCCGCGGTCCGCAGGGCCGGTGTCACAACAGCCGTTGCGGAAAAAGCCGGTCAGGGGGGCAGTCGAGCAGGGCTCCAGCGGCCCGCCCAGCACGTTCAGCGAAGGTTCCTTCATGGTGTGATCTCCTTTCAGCCTACCCTAGCGGCGGGGCGCGGAAAGTCGATGGCGGCGCGTCAGCGCAGCCTTGCGGCGATGGCGCGGAACATGGCCACATTGCCGATGTCCACCCCGGCCTCGCGGAACTCCCGGTCGGCGGCATTCACCGCGATGACCACACCCGCCGCACGGTTGGCGTAGATGTGTTGCCCGTAAATCCCCTGCGCCAGGAACTCGCCGGGTTCGGACCCCTTAGGGATCCACCACTGATAGCCGTAGCCCATCGCCCCTTCCGCCGTGGGCGCCTGCCGCGTGGTCGAGGCGACGGCCCATTCCTCGGGCACGATCCCGCGGCCGTTTTCCAGCATCAGCTGGCCAAAGCGCGCATAGTCGCGCGTGGTCAGGTTCAGCCCGCCCAGAACGAAGGGCTCGCCATAGCCATCGGTCAGGAAATACCCCGGCGCCTCCAGCCCCATCGGCCCGGTCAGCCGCTCGGCCATCAGGTCCACCAGGTCCCGCCCCGTCGCTCCGCGCAGGACCATCCCCAGCACATGCGTATCGATCGAGACATATTGCCAGCGCACACCCGGCGCGGCCTCTCGCGCGCGCAGGCCTGCGGCAAAGCCGTCCATCGACCGGCCAAGCGCAAGAACCCGGCCCATCCGGTTGATGTCGCTGCGAAAGGCCTGGTAATCCTCATCGAACTGGACGCCTGATGTCATGGTCAGCAGGTGGCGCACCGTCACGCCGTCATAGACGCTGCCGATCAGGGCAGGGGCGTATTTGGTGGCCGGGTCATCCAGGCTGTCGATGGCCCCTTCCTCCAGCAGGATCCCGAACAGGGCAGACAGCAGGCTTTTCGCCAGCGACCATGAGATGCGCCGGTCGGCGGCCGTGGTGCCCAGGTGATAGCTGTCATGCACAATCTGCCCGTCCTTGAGCACGACAAGCGCCGTGACGCTGCGGGCGGCGATCCAGGCGGCAAGGTCGGGCGTCACCTCCATCGCGGGGCCGGGGGGCAGGGGGCGCGGCGGGGTGCTCCCCCGGGGCAGCAGGCGGGTCAGGAAGGCGCGGTCCATCGTGCTGAAATTCCCGACGATCCGTCCCGCGTCGAAGAGGGTCAGCACCGCCTGCAACCGCCCGATCTCGGCCCGCTTCCACAGCGCGAGGCCACCGAGCAGCAGCAGGAACACGGCCAGGGACAGAAGGATGCGTCGCAGCATGGGGGGGCCTTTCGGTGGGTCCGTCGCCCCCATGCACCATGGCAGGGCCGCGCCCTGCAACCCGGTTCTGCCGCTAGGGCGCGCGCCAGTCGATCCAGCGGCCGTGGAAATCCGCCCGCCCCAGCGGGACCACCCCGCCGCCCGACCAGAGCGTGAGGGTCAGCGCCGCGCCCTCGCCTGCCCCGTCCGCCTCCATCGAGACCCGCGCCAGTGGCGCATCGGCGGTGGCGCGGGCGCCGGCGGCGGCGATCAGCGCCTCGCCCCGCGCCTGCGTGGCGGTCGAGAAATATTGCCAGGCGACGGTGTGCTGGATGAGGTGCAGACGGCCGGGGTAGAGGGTGGCTAGGCGCCGCGCCAGCCAGTCTACAGCATCGGCGCGGATCACGGGCGGGCGAAGGCGCGCGGCCTCATCCGCAGCAAGGGCGGTGCGGGCCAGCCGGTCAGGCTGGTCAGCCCAGACATAGGCCATCAGGCGAATCCGGTCGGCCTGTGGATCAACCGGGGCGATGTCGGCCCCCGCGCGGTCTGCGATCACCACAGGGGCCGGGGCGGGCGGGGCCAGCCCGCGCCAGTCGGGGGCAAGGCGCAACACCGGGTCGGGCGGGCCATAGCTCGCGCCGGGCACCTCCAGCGCATAACGGTCCCATATCAGGTTGAGGCCCGCGCTCGCCCCCGCCTCGCTGAGGACCAGCGGCAGGGGGTGGCGGGCCTGCAGCCACTGCGCCGCCACGATCAGCGCGGCCGAGCGGCGCACTTCGTTCGTCTGGGGCGGGCTGTCCAGCCAGCCGTGCAGAAAGGCATCGTGGCGCGCGATGGCTGCCAGCGCGGCCGCAACGGGGTCGCCCGCCGCATAGGCCGCGGCCAGCCCCGCATCCCGCCCCGACAGCACCAGCGCATGCAGCCCCCCGGCCAGCCGCAGGGTAACCGAATCGCCACGCGAGGATGGCTCCCCCGGCCAGCCGAGGATGCGCGCGCCCGTGGCGGTGTCGGATGTCAGCCCCTCGGCCAACCCCTCCAGCAGCCGGGCGGTCAGGGGCGACCCCAGCGCCGCGCAGGACCGCGCCTGATCTTGGAACGCGGCGCGCAACTTGTCGGCGGTCACCGGAACCGGTCCATCAGGCGCTGCAGGGGGGATTTGGGGTCTGGTTCAGGTTCCGGCTTGGCCTTTGCCGTTGGGGCTGCAGGCGCCTTGGCCCCCGTCGAGGGGCGCGGCGGGGCCGTGCGCAGCGCCACCGCGTTCAAAAACCGCGCCCCATCCCCCGCCGCCAGTGCCTCGGCCCCCTCGGACACGCCGCGCAGCACATCCTCCAGCCAGTCGCCATCCGCCTTGGCGAAATCGTGCAGCACATAGCCCGCCACCGCATCCTTGTGCCCCGGATGCCCGATCCCCATGCGCACCCGGCCATAAGCCTCGCCGATATGCGCATGGATCGAGCGTAGGCCATTGTGCCCCGCATGACCGCCGCCCTGCTTCACGCGCAGCTTGCCGGGCGCGAGGTCGAGCTCATCGTGAAAGACCGTGATGTCGGCGGGGGTCAGCTTCCAGAACCGCATCGCCTCGCCCACAGCCTCGCCGGAGAGGTTCATGAACGTGTCGGGCTTCAGGAGCGCCACCTTCACCTCGCCCAGCCGCCCCTCGGCCACATGCCCCTTGAACGCCCGCCGCCAGGGCGCAAAGCCATGGTCGGCGGCGATGCGGTCCACCGCCATGAACCCGATGTTGTGCCGGTTGCCCGCGTATTTCGCGCCCGGATTGCCAAGGCCGACCAGCAGTTTCATTTGCGCTCCGTCCGCGGGGGGTGGACAGGCCCCGCCTCGATGCCGTTTGTGGCGGTTGCGGCGGTGCCGCGCAAGGCGGCGGGTGACATGGCGCGATATACCCTGAACACGGTCGATCTGCAGCTGCCCGATACCATGGTCACGGGGCAGTTGGACCAGGCGCTGACCGCGGGCCGCTATGAGCATACCGAGGCCGAGGCGATCGGCCGCCATCTGCGGCCGCGCGACCGGTTCCTTGATCTGGGCGCGGGTGCCGGATATCTGATTTCGCTGGCCGCGCGGCTCGGGGCCGCCGGCGCGGACGGGGTCGAGGCCAATCCCGATATGGTGCCGGTCGCCACCGCGAACCTTGCGCGCAACGGCGGGGGCGGCACGGTGGTCTGGGGCGCGGTGGTGCCGGATGGCGAACCCGCCGCAACGCTGGCCTTCACGCAGCGGCGGTCGTTCTGGGCCTCGTCGCTGACCCCGCCCGCCGATGTGCAGGGCACACGAAAGGTTGAGGTGCCCGCGCTGCGGTTCGCGGAGGTGCTGGCGCGGTTCGATCCCACGGTGATGTGCATCGACATCGAAGGCGGCGAGGCCGGGCTGATCGCAGGCCCCCTGCCGCCCGCGCTGCGGCTGATCGTGATGGAACTGCACCCCGCCGTCTATGGCGGCGCGGGGATACGGGCGGTGTTCGACGCGGCTTCAGCCCAGGGGTTCGGCTATTGCCCGGCCGGATCGAAGGGCGGGACGGTGGTGTTCCAGCGCGTGGCCTGAGGCGGCATCAGCCCGTGCAGGTCACAACGACGCCACCGGCCCGCCCCCGCGCCCCCACCCGCGCATGCGCTTCGGCGATCCGGTCCAGGGAAAACACGCTGTCGATCAGCGGGCGGTAGCGGCCCGCCCGCGCCAGATGGGCCAGCCACTCCATATCCGCGCGACGCTCAGGTGCCATCCCAACCTGCGTGTCGCGATGCCAGAGTGCTGCCAGCATCCGCCCCGGCCCCGCCTCGACAAGGCACAGCAGCCCGCCCGGGGCCAGCCGCGCCCGCAGGGCGGCGGGCGGCAGCGCGCCGGTGGTGTCAAGGATCAGCGCAAAGCCAGTCCCGGGGTCCGCGTCGCGGTCCACCGCCCGCGCGCCAAGCCTGCGCAGCAACTCAAGATGGTCGGCCCGCGCCGTCGCCGTCACCTCGGCCCCCATCGCCTCCGCGATCTGCACCGCCGCACTGCCCACCACGCCCGCGCCACCCAGCACCAGCACCCGCTGCCCCGCCCGCAATCCGCCCCGGTCGCGCAGGAAATGCAGCGCCGTGGTGCCGCCGAAGAACAGCGACGCAGCCTCGGGGTCGGTCAATCCCGCAGGCCGCGCCAGAATGCGCCCCGCCTCGGGCAGCAGGCAGAACCCCGCATGTGCGCCCATGGCGGTCCCCGGAAACGCCACGACCGCATCGCCCGGTCTGAGCCGCGTGCATCCCGGCCCCACCCGGTCCACCACCCCGCACAGGTCGGTGCCCAGCACCCCGCGCGGCCGCCGCCAGCCAAAGGCTGCCCGCAGCATCGGCCGCAGCACAGGCGGCACGTCCAGCCCCCGCACCCGCGCATCGCCCGCAGAAACCAGCGCCGCCAGAACCCGCACCCGCACCTGCCCCGGTCCCGGCTCAGGGTCGGGCAGATCGGCCAGCCGCAGCACCTCCGGCCCGCCATACCCGTCGCAGACCGCTGCCCTCATGATCCGTCCTCCGGGTGATAGCTGAACACCTCTTCCAGCGGGCGCCCAAAGGCATGGGCGATGCGGAAGGCAAGGTCCAGCGAGGGCGCATATCTACCCGTCTCGATGGCCACGATGGTTTGCCGCGTGACCCCCACCCGGTCGGCCAGATCCCGCTGTGTCATCTCGCCCGCCTCGAAGCGCAGGCGGCGCAGGGTGGTTTCGATGCGCCCGCCCACCCCGCGCTACCCCAGCCGCCGGTAAAGCCAGAGCCGCGCGGCATCGCCCGCAAGGCCCGCCACCAGCATCGCCCCGGTGGTCAGATGCAGCACGAGGACCGGCGCCCACCCCAGCGACAGGCCCACCAGCGACCCGAGGAACCCGGCGCTGAACACCCGGAACACGATGGCGGTGGCGCGGTGCTCGATCAGCCGGTCGCGCTCATCCTCGCGCCACTCCACCTCCTGCCCCAGCAGGCTGCGCCCGATGTGCAGGGCGATCTGCCCCGCTATGCCCGCCGCCACCATCATACCTATCAGGATCAGGATCGCCCGCCCTGCCGTGGCCCCGGCCTCTGGGCCGGCCATTGCACCGCCCGACGCGGCACTTTGGACATGCAGCGCATAGGCAATCGCGAGGGGCAGGGTGATCAAGAACGACGCAAGATACTTGGCTTCGTGATGCGACATCGCAAGGCTCCAATGTCCGCTTTGGGCAACTCAGTGTATGTTTATCTATACCCTATGTCGTCTATAGCAGACAAGATCTCCCGATCCGCCACGCTGCCCTAACGCAAACGGCGCAGCCCTTTCAGGCTGCGCCGTCCGTCATGCGATCCAAGAAGGCCTCAGGCCTCGTCGCTCTCGGCCGACCGCAGCCCTGACGGGGCCGAGATGTTCGCAATCACGAAGTTCCGGTCGATCGTGGGCCTTGCGCCCTCGGGCAGCGCCACATCGTTGATGTGGATCACGTCGCCGATGTTCTTGCCGGTCAGGTCCACGGTGATCTGCTCAGGGATATCCCCCGCCGTCACCTCAAGCTCGACCTCCGGCCGCACGACCGTCAGCGTGCCACCACGCTTCAGGCCCGGCGCGGCCTCGTGGTTGATGAAGTTCACGTGGATGAACAGGTTAATCCTGCTGGTGCGGCGCAGCCGCATCAGGTCCACATGCGTCGGCAGATCCTTGACCACGTCGCGCTGCACCGCGCGACAGATCACGCGCACGTCCTCCTGCCCTTCGACCTTGAGGTTAAAGAGGGTGGACAGGAACCGCCCCGCCTTGAGCTTCTTCAGAAGGTAGTTGTATTTCAGGTTGATCGGAAGCGGGTCCTGCCCGCCGCCGTACACAATGCCGGGCACGTAGCTCTCTCTGCGAGCTTGACGGGCGGCCCCCTTGCCTGTCCCCGTCCGTGCCTCGGCCAGAAGATCAGGGATCTCGCCAGCCATGAGGTTCTCCATATATTGCGTCCGCCGCCCTCCAAGGGTGTGCGGCGCGGACCGCAGGCCTATAGCCGTGATTCGCGGGCGGCGAAAGGGCCAATCCAAGGCCGCCCGCGATATCGGTCAGACGAGTTCGAGGGCGTCCGTATCCTCATCCTCGTCCATCACCATGTCCTCGTTCTCGACAGGGACGGAGGGCAACGTGTCTGCGCCCGAAACAGGCTCTAGGCTGGGGTCCAGGACGCCTGTCGCGAAGTTGTAGTAGCCAAGTTCGTAGGGACCATTCGAAAACGCCGACCCTTCGGTGCCGTAGATGATGGCCTTCACGGGTTCCGCGTCGCAAAGCTGGCTATCGGTAAAGCGCGGGTCCGGCTGCAGCAAGCGTTCATCCAGTGTCGCTACATAGTCGGCAAACGTCGGCGTATCCAGCCCGGTGTCCGCACGCGTGACAGGATAGAAGTCGTCGATCTCGCCATTGCCAGAGAAGTCCACGCCGAACGTTATACTCGTCACCTGCTGATCGAACTGCGTCAGATCGGGGTAGTTCTCGCTCACAGGTGTGGCACAGACATCGCAATCATCGTCGCAGTCGTCATCATCGTCATCGTCATCGTCATCGTCGAAGACATCCGTTCCGGGCGTCACCGCCTTGATCGACCCTCCCGGCGTGCTGGTGGATGTCGCGCGAATGCCCAGGAAGGCCACATCGTCGAGGCTGTCGATCGGCAATGCGATCTCCAGCGTCCCGCCTGCCTGCAGGAAGGTCGCCTTGTTGGCGCCTGCCCGCCCGAGGCCCGGGTCGCTCAGCTTGAGCGCGCCGTCCCACTGCACCGGCTGTCCTTCATATTGCGTGCCGCCGCCGTTCATGTTCAGCGGTCCGTGAAGCGACGCGCTGCGCCCGGCCATCACATCGTCGCCCCAGTAGATCGCGTTGATGTCGGCCCGACCCTCGGTCACCTGAATGGTCGCCCGAAATACACCATCCTCGCCTTGCGCGACGGTGATCGTGTAGGACAGCCCATTGCCGTCGAATGAGAAAACTTTGGCTGTAGGCGATGGGTCAGGCATCGCTGATCTCCCTCAAGTTGAAACGAAATGATCCATGTCAACCAAGGGCATAGGCCTTGGTTTGGCGCCGAATACGCCACAGTTTCGCCGTACACTTTTTTAAGCCACGCGTCCAAGCCGACCTTTCAAACACTGTGTTTCCCATCGCGTCAAAATGGCGCGCGCGGGCTGGCCCACCGTGACGGCAGGACTAGGTCCATTCGGAGGTATGCTATGGGAGAAAACATGCGGCGTGTATTGATTGTCGGGGCGAGCGGCGGCATAGGCGCAGCCCTCGGCAGGGCCGCGACAGCCCGCGGTGATGAGATCACCGGGATGTCACGCCGCGATCATGGGTTGGATGTGACAGACGAGGCCAGCATCATCGCCGCCCTCGCCCCCCTGACCCCACCCTACGACCTGATCATGGTGGCCACAGGCGCCCTCGCTCCGCCGGGTCAGGGCCCCGAGAAATCGCTGCGTGCCCTCGACCCCGGCCAGATCGCGGCCCAGTTCGCGCTGAATGCCACGGGGCCCGCGCTGGTTCTAAAACACGCCTTGCGTCTTATGCCCCGCGACGCGCGCAGCACCTTCGCGGCGCTCTCGGCCCGGGTCGGCTCCATCGGCGACAATGCGTTGGGGGGCTGGTATTCCTATCGCGCCTCCAAGGCCGCCCTGAACCAATTGCTGCACACGGCGGCCATCGAAATCGCCCGCTCCCACCGCCAGGCGGTCATCGCCGCCCTGCATCCTGGCACTGTTGACACGGGCTTTGGCGCCGAGTTCCACAAGGGGCGTGAGACTGTCCCCCCCGACACCGCCGCCGCCGACCTTCTGGCCGTGATCGACCGCCTGACCCCCGCCGATTCCGGAGGTTTCTTCGACTATGCGGGCAACCGGATCCCATGGTGACGCCCCGCCTGATCCTGGTGCTGGGGGACCAACTGACCGACACCGTTGCCGCCCTGCGCGCCGCCGACCCCGCCCGCGACGTGGTGGTGATGGCCGAGGTCCTGGCCGAGGCGACCTATGCTCCACACCACCCGCAAAAGATTGCGCTTTTCCTCGCGGCCATGCGCAATTTCTCGGCGCATCTGGCGGCGCAGGGCTGGCGCGTCGCCTACACGCGCCTTGACGATCCCGCCAACACCCAGTCGATCCCCGGCGAACTGATCCGCCGCGCCGCTGAAACCGGAGCCGGCGAGGTTCTCGCCACCCGCCCCGGCGAGTGGCGCCTGATCGCGGCGCTGGACGGCTGCCCGATCCCCGTCACCCAGCTTCCGGACGACCGGTTCCTCTGCTCCGACGCCGAATTCTCCACCTGGGCCGAGGGGCGAAAAGCGCTGCGGATGGAGTATTTCTACCGCGACATGCGCCGCAAGACCGGCCTGATGATGGAGGGTGACAAGCCGGCGGGCGGCCAGTGGAACTTCGACCACGACAACCGCAAGCGCGCCACCCCCGACCTGACGCGCGCCCGCCCGCTGACCTTTGCCCCGGATGAGGATACCGAAGAGGTCCTTGCCCTGGTCGAGACCCGCTTCCCCTCCAACTTCGGTCGTCTGCGCCCCTTTGGCTGGGCCACCGATCGCGCGGGGGCGCTGGCCGCCCTCGACCATTTCGCCACCCACGCCCTGCCGCGCTTTGGCGACGAGCAGGACGCGATGCTGACGGATGACCCGACGCTCAGCCATTCACTGCTATCGCCCTACCTGAACCTCGGCCTTCTCGGCTGGCGCGAAGTCTGCGAGCGGGTGGAACAGGAATGGCGGGCGGGGCGCGCACCCATCAACGCCGCCGAAGGCTTTATCCGCCAGATCATCGGCTGGCGCGAATTCATCCGCGGCGTCTATTTCCGCGAAGGGCCTGACTACACCACGCGCAATGCCCTCGGGGCCACCCGCGCCCTGCCCCCCGCCTATTGGGGGGGTGAGACCCGCATGACCTGCCTCAGGGCGGCGGTCGGCCAGACCCGCGACCTCGCTTATGCCCACCATATCCAGCGCCTGATGGTCACCGGCAATTTCGCGATGCTTGCGGGGGTGGACCCGGGCCAGGTGCATGAATGGTATCTGTCGGTCTATATCGACGCGCTGGAATGGGTCGAGGCGCCAAATGTCATCGGGATGAGCCAGTTCGCCGATGGCGGCGTGGTCGGCTCCAAACCCTATGCCGCCTCGGGGGCCTACATCGACCGCATGTCCGACCACTGCGGCACCTGCCACTACCGCGTGAAGGACCGTTCCGGCCCCCGCGCCTGCCCCTTGAACCCGCTTTACTGGGATTTCCTGTTGCGCCACCGCGAAAGGTTCCAGGGAAATCCCCGCATGGCGCAGATGTATCGCACCTGGGACCGGATGGATGAAGGGCACCGGACGACCGTGCTGGCAGATGCCGCAAGCATCCTTGCCCGGCTGGATGCGGGCGGGGTGGTGTAGCAACACAGCGTCACCTTCGGCGCGCTTCCGGTCCGCCGCCCGGAATGCCTGCCGCTGGCGTTCGCGACACTTTTCGATACGTTGCCGTCATGGGATGCGCGGCGTGCACGCACGCTGCCTTTGGATTCCAGGATGGGACGGCGACCATGTTGGAACGGAAAGACTGGCAGCCGCAGCCCGGCGTGCCCGCCGATGACCTGGACAAGCTGACGGCGGCTGCTGCACTCGCGTTGCCAGAGGATTATCTGTCGTTCCTGCGTGTCTCAAACGGAGGCGAGGGGCCCCTGTCGGTTCACCCCCTGTGGCTGGTGCTCGATCCCGCAGCACTTGTTGTGGAGGCTCTGACGGAAGGATGGTTTGCCGAGTTCTTTCCGGGCTTTGTCGTGATCGGACTCAATGGTGCGGGCGAGGCGGTCGCTTTCGACACGCGCTCGGGCAGCGTGCAGGGGTTGATCCATTTCGACATGACGGACATCGATCTCGACGAAAGCGTGCAGCCGCTCGCCCCGTCATTTGCGGCGCTGCTGGATTTGCTGGAGGATAAAGCGGCATGAACCCTGCCCCGGCATGCCTTCGTTACAGGGACGCTCTGCACATGCGTGCCACGCCTCAGCACGGCTGATCGTCACCAATGAACCAACCGGCGCGCAGGACGCACGAAGCCTTGAAAGAACGGGTTGGCGTCGCGTAGCCTCGCACCTGGGGAAGTTGAGGGATCGCATGGATGAAGCACGTCAGGTCTTTCAGACGCTGGATCGCCTGAAAGGCGTTTCGCCGGAGTTGTTCCACTCTCGCGGCACCGTGGGCGACCACCCCGGCCCCTCCCACACGGACTGGCACCTGCAAGGCGTCCTTCCTCCCCCGGGCATTGTCTTTCCACATGTGAGGCGGCTGTTTCTTGAGGACGTCAGGCGCCTGCTGTCGCTGGGTTGGCTGGCGGGCTTTCCCAATCTCGACACCTTGTGGATTTTCCAGTCTGACAATCTGTCCGACCTTGACGGGATCGAGGGCGCCCCGAACCTGCGGTCGTTGACCATCTGGCCGAGCATGAGTGGCACCGTCATGCTGGATAGCCTTGCGCCCTTGCAGTCGTTGACCTTGCTGGAAGTGGTCATCCTGGCGTGCAAGACGCGCGACGGTCTGCTGGCGCCCCTGACGGCACTCCCCCGGCTCAAGACCGTCTTTTTCCCCAACGCCTATCCCTGGGAAGACATCGCGCGGTTCGAGGCGCGCCATCCCGATGTCAATTTCGGCTGGAAAGGTGGCGTGATCCATGAGGCGAACCCGGGCGTTCTGCGGTGCCGAACCTGTCAGGCGCCGCAATCCATGCTGACGGGCAAGGGGCTCAGGCTCGCCTGTCCGGCATGCGACGCCACCTATATTGCAAAGCACCTCCAGCGCTACCGGAGGATCGCGCAAGGCCGGGCCTAGCAGCCCGCCACACCGGCGCCAGCCGCTAGGGCTGCGTCCCGCTGCCCGCGTCCGCCGCAGGTCCGGTCAACAGGCCCTCGGTCCACTCCCCCGCCGCTTCCTGGCCGCCTGCGTAGCGCAGGACGCCCTGCCCATGCCGCTTGCCTGCCAGGAATGCGCCCTCATAGACATCGCCTGTGGCATAGGTCGCGATGCCCGCCCCCTGCATCTGCCCCCCGACCCATTCGCCCACATAGCGAAACCCGTCGGTCATGCGCAGCTCTCCCGTTCCCTCGCGCCGGCCTGCGCGGAAGTCGCCGGTATAGACGGAGCCATCGGGATAGGTCGCTTCGCCCGGGCCATCGAATTCGCCTGCCACCCACTGGCCGGAATGGCGGGTGCCATCGGGCCAGGCCATGACGCCCTCGCCATGTGGCCTGGCGCTGCGGAACGCGCCCTCATAGACTTGGCCGTTCGCATAGACCGCGCGGCCCGGCCCCTCGATTGTTCCGCCAATCCAGGTGCCCTCGAACAGCGATCCGTCCGGGTAGGCGATGCGACCCGGCCCCTCCGGGTCACCGCCGCGCAGCATGCCCTCGAACACCGCGCCATCGGGATAGGTCAGCCGACCCTGCCCCTCGATCCGCCCCTCGACCCATTCCCCGTCATAGACATAGCCTTCGGGGCCCTCGAACAGCCCGCGCCCGTGGCGCTGGTCGGCAAGGAACGCGCCCTCGTAGCTGTCGCCGTTGGCATAGCTGACGCGGCCCTGTCCCACCCGCTGGCCATTGGCGAAACCGCCCTCATAGACATCACCGTTGGCCTGGGTCAGGCGGCCCGCTCCGTTGATCTGCCCGTCCTGCCAGTCGCCGACATAGGTCAGCCCCTCGGGCGTGGTCAGCGTGCCCTTGCCCTGCCGCTGTCCGTCAACCAGATCGCCCTCATAGACGGCCCCGTCGGCATAGGCGATCCGCGCCCGGCCTTGCATCGCGCCCTGCACCCAGGTCCCTTCATAGCGCGCGCCGCCGGGCGCCTGTCGCACGCCCGGCCCCTCGGGCACACCATCGACAAACGCGCCGCTGTGCACCGTGCCATCGGCGTATCGCGCAGTACCTTCGCCGGTCATGCGGCCATCCGTCCAGGTGCCCTCGTAGCTGCCACCGTCCGGGTGAACGATGCGGCCCTGCCCCTCGGGCTTGCCGGTCTCGAACGCGCCCTCGTAGACCGAGCCGGTGGGATAGCGTGCGCGCCCCTGGCCCCGGATCTGCCCCGCCTGCCATTCGCCCTCATATTCAAAGCCCGAGGGCAGCCGGTAAATCCCGCGCCCGTCCGGAAGACCGTCCCGGAAGGTGCCCTCATAGACCGAGCCATCGTCATACTGCTTGGTCAGGACATCCTGCGCCTGCGCGCCCGGGCCCAGCATCAGCACCACCACCAGCACCCCGGCGCGGAGCCAGCCCCTTTCGATCCCGACCATCCGCGTCTCTCCCACTGTGCACATCGCTGCCATCGACCGCGCGAACCTAACCGTTGCGCCCCCGGCCTGACAAGCATCGCGCCGGGTGCGGGCCGCATCCCGCAGCCCCTTTCCCCGGCCTGCGGTTCTGCTAGGTCTGCTCTAGCCTGCCCTGAAACGGATGCCGCCGATGACCCAGACCTTCCGCCTCACGCTGGCACAATTGAACCCCACCGTGGGCGATCTGGCGGGCAATGCCGAGCGTGCCTTTGCCGCCTGGGAGGCGGGGCGCGCGGCGGGGGCCGACCTGGTGGCGCTGCCAGAAATGTTCATCACCGGCTACCAGACGCAGGACCTGATCCTGAAACCCGCCTTCCAGGCGGCGGCTGCGGCGGCGATCGCGGCATTGGCGGCCCGCTGTTCGGATGGCCCGGCGCTTGGCATCGGGGGGCCTGCGCTGCGGGACGGGCGGCTTTACAACGCCTATCACATCCTGCAGGGCGGCAAGGTGACGGCCACGGTCCTCAAGCATCACCTTCCGAATGACGGTGTTTTCGACGAAAAGCGCCTGTTCAGCCCGGCCGACGTGGCCGGCCCCGTGCGCGTGGGGCCGCTGCGGATCGGGGTGCCGATCTGCGAGGATGCCTGGCACCCTGACGTGGCCGAGACGCTGGCCGAGACGGGCGCGCAGATCCTGCTGGTGCCCAACGGGTCACCCTATCACCGGGGCAAGCTGACCGAGCGGCTCAACCTGATGGTGGCGCGGGTGGTCGAGACGGGGCTGCCGCTGGTCTATCTGAACATGACGGGCGGGCAGGATGACCAGGTGTTCGACGGGGCCTCGCTGGTCCTGAACCCCGGCGGGCGGCTCGCGGCGCAATTGCCGCAGTTCGAGGATTGCATCGCCCATATCGATTTCACCCAGACGCCCGAGGGTTGGCGCGCGGGGCAGGGGATGATGGCGGCGATCCCGCGCAGCCATGAGGCGGACTATCGCGCGATGGTGATGGGGTTGTCGGATTACCTCGGGAAATCAGGGATTTCCAAAGTCCTGCTCGGCCTTTCGGGGGGGGTGGACTCGGCGCTGGTGGCGGCGGTGGCTGCGGATGCGGTGGGGCCGGAAAACGTGCGCTGCGTGATGCTGCCGTCGCGCTTTACCTCCGATCACAGCCTCGAGGATGCGGGCGAGGTGGCGCGGCGCTTGGGCGCGCGGCTGGATACGGTGCCCATCGGCGGGGCGCAGGGTGCTGTGGGCGAGGCGCTGGCGGACCTGTTTGCGGGCACGACGGAAGGGATCGCGGAGGAGAACATCCAGAGCCGGTTGCGCGGCCTGATGCTGATGGCGTTGTCGAACAAGTTTGGCGAGATGCTGCTGACCACCGGCAACAAGTCCGAGGTGGCGGTGGGTTACGCCACCATCTATGGCGATATGGCGGGCGGATATAACCCTTTGAAAGACCTCTATAAAACCCGCGTATTCGATGCCTGCCGCTGGCGCAACGCCAATCATCGGCCCTGGATGAAGGCCCCGGCGGGCGAGGTGATCCCCCCCCGCGTGATCGAGAAACCCCCCAGCGCAGAGTTGCGCGACGACCAGAAGGACGAGGATTCGCTGCCCCCCTATCCGGTGCTCGACGCCATTCTGGAGGGACTGGTGGACCGCGACCTGTCGGTGGCCGAGGTGGAGGCGATGGGGTTCGACCGGGCGATGGTGCTGCGGGTTCAGGGGCTTCTCTTCGCTTCGGAATGGAAGCGCTACCAGTCCGCCCCTGGCACCCGGCTGACCGCCCGCGCCTTTGGCACCGACAGGCGGTATCCGCTGGTGCAGCGCTGGCGCGACGGCTGAAAAACGGCGTCGGGTTTGTGTATGTTCCGCGTCGGCCTTGCGTCGGCTTTGCGTACCGACACGCGTCGGGACAAGTTGTCTGGACAATTTTGCCTGCGGGGGGCGGTTGGCAGGCCGCGCGGAGCGTGGTGAACCCTTGCGTCGCCGCGATCCGGCAGGTTCGCGGGGCAGCGGCGGAGGGGGGGATGATCCATCTCTACGACAGCGACAACCTGACCGTCCTGCGCGACAGCATCCGGGAAGAGACGGAGGACCTCATCTACCTCGACCGGCCCTTCAACTCGAACGCCAGCAATAACGTGCTGTTCAAGGGCGCACACCGATCATTCCCCGCGATGCGCGTCAAGCGCCGCCAACAACAGGTCCAGCCCGAACGCCATCTGATTTACCCCGTCATAGGAACCTTCGGCCACCATCCGGCCCAGGGCGCAAAAATGCGGGTAGCGATCCGCATCGATCGAGGACAGATGGGTGCGCGCGGCCACGGCGTAGTTCTCGGGTTTTACAGGGAAGCTGCGTTCCAGCAGGTGAAACCCGTAGATCAGACTGTCGAGCGCGTTCATCGCGTGATCGGCCTCTGCGTAGCTGAAGCCGGCGGCGTGAAGGCAGCCCAGCGTGGCGTCGTTCAGCGCCAGCATGTTGGGCCCCACGTTGATCCGTCCCACGATCAGGGGCGGCGCCCAGGGATGCGCTAGAAACACCCTCCGCATCGCCTGCGCGCGGCGGCGCATCTCATCGCGCCAGGTATCGCCTGCGCGCGGCAGGTCGATGCGCCCCACCACGGTATCGACCAGAGCATCCAGCAGGTCGTCCTTGTTGCGGAAGTGGTTGTAGAGCGACATCGCCTCCACCCCCAACGCCCGCGCCAGAGCGCGCAGGCTCAGGCTTTCCACGCCGCCAGCATCGGCCAGTGATAGCGCGACTTCGGTGATGCGGGCGCGCGTCAGGCCGGGTCTGCGAGGGGGATCGAACGTCGTCATGGTTTCATGTCCGCGATTTGGGTTGACACACTTACGGTGTAAGTTATAGCGGTCGCGCTGAAGTTTACAACGTAAGTTAAAGGAAACACCAATGCACGCGTCCAGACAACACACGAGCTTCGGTTTTGGGATGGTTCTCCTGATCGCTCTGGGCTTTCTTTCGCTCCCAGGGACCGCGATGGCTGAGGGCCTTCGCTATTCCATCGGTATTCTTGCGGGGGCAGGACAGTCACCTTTCGAAAAGGACAAAACCGAAACCGGCCTGATCCCCGATTTCCTGATCGAAGGCGACCGTTTCCGTTTCGGCACCTCGGGCCTGGCCTTCGACGTCATCCAAAGGGGGGGCGTCACGATTTCGGCACGGCTGGCTCCACGCTGGTTCGCCGCGGACCCGGCCGATGTCGCCGGTCTTGAACACCTCAAACGTGATATCGCCGTCGAGGCCGGTCTGTCCGCGCGCTTTGCGTTCGGTGATTTCGAGGCAGAGATCGAGGCACTTCAAGACGTCTCGGACAAGCATGGCGGTATGGCCGTGAATGCCTCGCTCTCGACCGGCATCAGCGTGTCAGACCGCTTCAGGATCGGTGCAACGGTGGGCGCGACCTGGATGGACGCGGATCTTGCGACCTACAGTTATGGCGTCCTTCCCGCCGAGGCGCGTGGATCGCTCGCGGCGTATCGCGTGAAGGAGTCGGTCATCCCGTCAATCAGCATCAACGCGAGCTATGCCCTTGCGGACCATGTTTTGCTGACGGGCGGCGTGGAAACCATCTTCCTGCCCGAAAGCGTCACCAACAGCCCCATCGTCAAACGCGATACCCTGACATCGGTCATGATCGGGCTGCGCTATGAATTCTAGGCTGTTGTCGGACACCGCCGACCACATCTGGCGGATATGCGCCGTGCAGCAGCGCGCGGACGGACGGGTAAGGCGACAGCCAGAAGGCCCCCGCCGGCGTCCCTCGGAGGGAGTGCCAAGGTGACCCGTCGTTTCACCAGCCCGGTTGTCGTGCCTGTCGCACTGTTCCTCGGCACGCTTCTCACGATCATCCTGGCACTGGTTCAAGTGGTGCAGATCCCCTTGGGTCTGCTGCCACAGGACAGCCAGCGCCTGACCGTCGTTCCCGTCTGGCATTTCATGCATGTGCTGGGTGGAGCCACGTTCGGTATCCTTGGCCCGCTCCAGTTCGGTCGGGTTCTCGCGCGCAGATACGGCCGGTTGCACCGGGTCCTGGGGCGCGTGTTTGTAGGGGCGGGGGCGATGATCACGGCGAGTTCGCTGGGCCTGCTTTGGCACTTTCCCGCCACCTATTCGGTCATCGTCAGCAGCGGGCGGTTGCTGTTCGGGATAGCGCTCGGCGTTGCCCTGGCCATCGCGATGCAGGCGATCCGCAGGCGGGATCTGCCCCGCCACCGCAACTGGATGATCCGCGCCTATGCAGTCGGGATGGGAGCTACGGCGGTCACCATGGTGTTTTTTCCCATTTACGCGATCACGGGAGAGCCGCCCACGGGCCTCGCCGCCGACATCGCCTTCATGGGGTCCTGGACGGCTTGCGTCGTTTTTGCAGAAGTACTGGTGCGCAGGATCTGAGCACCATCTTGCGCATGCGCGCCTCCACCAGGCGGCGGAAAGTCTGGAACTCTTCGGCCAAGTCCCGTTCCGCACCGCCTCCTCGGGCGCTGATCCCCGAATGTCGCGGCGCGCCCTCCCTCGCGCCGCGATGCTGCTCGCGCTCGGGGCGGCAGTCGGGCCCTACGCCATCGCACCGGGCGAGGTGCTGGGGCTGACCGCGGCCGTCCGTTGACCAAGAGCCGTGGACCTGAAGGGCGCACCTGGCTTTGTTGTGATGGTGTCGAAGGCATTTGGCCCGGTGTCGGCTGGTCTTATGGATGGTTTGCGCCACGGCGTCGCCAAAGCGCGCTTGGACCTGAACCACCCCCCTTTCCATGACGCGCGTGCCCGTTTGGTACGCCAGACTCTGTGTCGAACGGTCGCCGGGGCGCGGCAGGACGCGGGTGCCACGACCGGAATTCATCGACCCGCCCAACAGTCTGCGCGCAGCGAAAATATGACGGCAACCTCACAGTCAAGATCGTGTTCGGGGTTCGAGCGGCATGAGTACGATGAATTCTTGAGGAGAGGTTTCGGATGCTACTGCCTTCACCAACGTCCCGATGCGGCTGTCCGGGACTTGGCATAGCCGGCCAAGCTGTGACTGTCGCGGGTTCATCGGCGAAGGCGCTGCGCGTGGCCACAAAGGCGCGCATCGTCATCATCGAGGCGGGAGCCGCCGGGACAGCGCTGGTGAACCGGCTGGTGCAACGGCTGGAAGGCGCGCAGATCACGGCGATCGACGCGCGGGCAGAGGGCGGCATCGCCCTGACGACCCGCCCGGCGACCAAGATGAAATGCGCCGGCGCGCCGATGAAACACGCCTTCCTGATCGAGGACATCGCCAGCCGCACGGTGGGCAAGGCCTGAAGAGGGCGCCGTGAAAGAGCTGACATTCGGAACCCTGATCGCGGTGTTCGAGGTAATCTTTGGCGGGGGCCTGTTCTGGGCCATGGTCGCGGCGTCCGTGCTGGTGACGCTGGCCTGTGCCCATGTTCTGGTGCGCGACAGGTCAATGTCGATGCGCAAGTTCCTGCTGGCGCAGCTGTCGATGCCTTTTGGGGCCATCGCGGCGGTGGGCTTCGTGCAGGTGATGACCCGCTCGCACCTGCGCGACATCGGCGGGCCGGTCGATGTGATCGTGCTGCTGGGCGCGGGCGTGATGGGGGCCGTGGGGGCCGCCATTCTGGTGTATGCTGTGCAGTCGATCTTGTTTCGCAGGACAGTCGGGTAGGTTGGACGTTGGGCCCGCGTAACTGGTGCGGCCTGCGCGCAGGCATGGCCTGCGGCCCCGCCCGCCGCCTCGGTCAGCGTTCCTCGAAATAGTCCATCGGCACCTTCAGATATCGCCGCCCGTTATCTTCGGGTTCGGGGGCGCGACCGCCACGGATGTTGACCTGCAATGCGGCCAGCATCAGCTTGGGCAGGGGCAGTGTGGCATCCCGGCCGTCGCGCCGATCTTGAAACGTCGCCAGGTCTGGAGCGTCGGCCAAGTGAATGTTGCGCGCGCGGTGTTCGGCAACCGTGGCCATGCAGGCTGCAGGCCGGTCCGGCGCGTAATCATGCCCGACGTAAAGCCGTGTCTCGGGTGGCAGGGCGAGGATGCGTTGCAGGCTGTCGTAAAGCGCCTCGGACGATCCGCCGGGAAAGTCGGCCCGGCTGGTGCCGCTGTCGGGCATCATCAGCGTGTCATGCACAAAGGCTGCATCCCCCGCAATGTAGGTGACCGAGGCCATGGTATGGCCCGGCGACAACATCACAGTGACCGGCAGGTTGCCGACCATGAAGGTTTCGCCATCCTCGAACAGCCTGTCCCACTGATGCCCATCGGTTCTCAAACCGTCGCCAAGGTTGTAGATATCCTTCCACAGCGCCTGAACCTTGACGACAAGCGCGCCGATGCCCGTCGGCGCCCCCAACTGTTCCTTCAACCAGCCCGCAGCCGAGAAGTGGTCGGCATGGGGGTGGGTGTCGAGGATCCAGTCCACGGTGATCCCCGCCTCGCGCACGTGATCGAGAATCTTCTGCGCATCTCGCGTGGCCGTGGCGCCCGAGCGGGGATCAAAGTTCCAGACCGGATCGACGATCGCGCCCCGCATCGTTTCGGGGTCGTGAAAGACATACTGCCAACTGCCGGTGGGTTCGTCCCAGAACGAAGCAACAATCGGGGTGCGGATCAAGAAACTCTCCAAACAGTTATTTTCACGGGGGGGGCTGTGTTGCGAGGGTCCCTGTTGCCCGTTGCCTTGGTGCATGTCGCACCCGCGGTGAGCGCGCGCAAAACCATGCACGGGTTTCGAGGGAACTGGAATGCGTCAGTCTGAAGCCGCATGCTTGCGGGCGACGATATAGGGGTTCTGCGGATAGTCGCCGAAGACACGCTCGTCGGCGATGTCGAAGCTCGCATCTTGGATCGCCGCCCGAAAATCCGACGCGCTGAAAACGGTTGCGACCGGGAACACGCCGAACAGCCGCAGCACCGGGAACAGCAGGCGCAGCTTCAGCGTTACGTCCGCAAAGCACCACGTCTTGCAGATCAGCAGGCCATCGGGTGCCAGATGGGTGTGGATGCGGGCCAGCGTATCGGGGAGGTCACGGACCAGATGCAGCACGTTGAACGCACAAACCGCATCGAACGGCCCGCCGTCAAAGGCATCTTCGGCCGCTGCCACGCGGAATGTGACGTTCGTGCCCGCGGGCTTGGCCTGGGCAATGCGCACCATTTCGGTGGAAAAGTCGGTCGCAGTCCATTGTGCGACCCCCGGGGCAAGGCGGATCGCGGTGCCGCCGGTGCCGCAGCCGATTTCCAGCACCCTGTCCGTATCTTTCAAACGCCCGGCAACATCGGCCAGCATCGCCTCATAGGCCGCGACGTTCTTGAGCGGCCGCGCGGCGTAGCGGTCTGCGATGCGGTTCCAGAACCTCTGGTTCTTCGCCTGTGTCATGTCAGTTTTCCTTGTGATCGTCGGCGTGGTCACGCCGCCTTTGCCTCCGAAAGGCCCAGCCGCTCCAAAAGGTCGCTCCGGTTCACCGCGATGTCGGCCACGGTCAGATCATCCAGCACCGCCATGAAGGCGCGCGTCGCCTCGAGCAGCGCGGACGACAACCGGCACACCCCGCGCAGTTTGCAGGTGTTCCGTTCGGCGCTGAAACATTCCACCAGATCCATCGGCCCTTCGGTCAGCCGGATGACATCGCCCACGATGATCGCGTCTGCGGGGCGGGCCAATCGCAACCCGCCACGCGGGCCTCGGACGGTATCCAGATACCCGGCCTGGCCAAGCTGATGGACAACTTTCGTCAGATGCGCCCGGTTGATCCGGTGCGCCTGCGCCACCTCGTCGATGCGCACCAGATGCGGCGCGCGGATCGCCGCCATCTGAAGGATGCGCAGCGCGTAGTTCGTGTAGTTGGTCAGCCGCAAGGGGGCCTCCTCGGTTCGGGTGTGACAACGCGTCCCATAATGAAACTTGAATGTGTGGAAAGCCAGCTATATTCATTCATACGGAATATATCAATCGAAAGGCAAGGCCATGTTCGGCTTTGAGGCCATCGAACTGGCGCGGATCCAGTTCGCCTTCACCGTGTCGTTCCACATCATCTTTCCGGCCTTTTCGATCGGGTTGGCGAGCTATCTCGCAGTCCTGAACGGCCTGCATCTGTGGACGGGGCGCGAGGTTTATCTGAAGCTGTTCAACTACTGGAAGACGATCTTTGCGGTCGCCTTCGGCATGGGCGTCGTGTCGGGCATCACGATGTCCTATCAGTTCGGCACCAACTGGTCGGTGTTCTCCGACAAGGCGGGGCCGGTGATCGGGCCCTTGATGGGCTATGAGGTGCTGTCGGCCTTTTTCCTGGAGGCGGGGTTCCTTGGCGTGATGCTGTTCGGTCGCCAGAAGGTGGGCGAACGGCTGCATTTCTTTGCCACGCTGATGGTCGCGGTCGGCACGCTGGGGTCGGCGTTCTGGATCCTGTCGGTCAACAGCTGGATGCAGACGCCGCAGGGCCATGCGATCAACGATGTGGGGCAGTTCGTGCCCGTGGACTGGTGGGCCATCGTGTTCAACCCGTCCTTCCCCTACCGCCTCGTGCACATGGTGCTGGCGGCCTATCTGACCACGGCGCTGGTCGTTGGCGCGGTCGGCGGCTGGCACCTCTTGCGCGACCGCGCCAACGCCGGGGCGCGCACGATGTTCTCCATGGCGATGGGGATGCTGATCGTGGTGGCGCCATTGCAAATCATCGCTGGCGATTTCCACGGGCTGAACACGCTGGAACATCAACCCGCCAAGATCGCCGCGATGGAGGGGCATTTCGAACCCCATCCCGAAGGCCGCGCGCCGCTGATCCTGTTTGGCCTGCCCAATGCCGCCGAAGAGCGCGTGGATTACGCGGTCAAGATCCCCTATCTTTCGTCCCTGATCCTGACCCACGACCTGACCTCGCCCCTGCCGGGCCTCACGGATTTCCCGCCCGAAGAGCGTCCTCCGGTGGCCATCGTGTTCTGGTCGTTCCGGGTGATGGTGGCGCTTGGGTTCGCGATGCTGGGGCTTGGCCTCTGGGCCAACGTCCTGCGCTGGCGCGGCCGGATGTATGACCAGCCCTGGCTGCACCGCGCGGCGATTGCCATGGGCCCGGCGGGGTTTGTTGCGGTGCTGGCAGGCTGGATCACCACCGAGGTGGGCCGGCAGCCCTGGACGGTCTATGGCCTTCTGTCCACCGCCAACAGCGTGGCGCCTGTCGAGGCGGCGGCGGTCGGATCATCGCTCATCGCCTTCATCCTCGTCTATTTCACGCTGTTCGGCGCGGGCACCTTCTACATCCTGCGGCTGATGAACAAGGCGCCCGGCGATGCCATCCCGATCGCCGACATCGGCCCGACGCGCACCGCGGGCGTGACGCCTGCGCCTGCGGTCAACGACAAATTCATCCCGGCGGAGTGACCTGACATGATCTTCGATCTTCCCTTCATCTGGACCGGCTGATCGCCTTTGCCATCCTCGCCTATGTCGTGCTCGACGGGTTCGACCTGGGCGTGGGCATCCTCTTTCCGCTGATGCCCGGCGAGGCGGGCAAGGATCTGGCGATGAACACCGTCGCCCCGGTCTGGGACGGCAACGAGACCTGGCTGGTGTTGGGCGGCGGGGGCCTGTTCGCGGTGTTTCCGCTGGCCTATGCGGTGGTCATGCCCGCACTTTATGTCCCCATCATCGTCATGCTCTTGGCGCTGGTGTTCCGCGGCGTGGCGTTCGAATTCCGCTGGCGCACCAAGCGGGGCAAGTTCCTGTGGGACCTGTCGTTCTTTGGCGGCAGCGTGACGGCGGCCTTTGCCCAAGGGGTGGCCCTTGGGGCGCTGGTGCAGGGGATCGCGGTCGAGGGGCGCGCCTATGCGGGCGGCCACTGGGACTGGCTGACGCCGTTTTCCATCCTGACGGGTGTGGCGCTGGTGGCGGGATACGCGATGCTCGGTGCCACCTGGCTGGTGATGAAGGCCGATGGCCCGGTGCGCGCCACATCACATCGGCTGGCGCTGTGGCTGGGCGGGGCGACGCTCGCGCTGGTGGGGCTGGTCAGCGTGATCACACCGTTCCTGAACCCGCTCTACCTCGAACGCTGGTTCACCTTTCCCAACGCGCTGTTTACGGCGTTGGTTCCGGTGTCGATCCTGATCGCGGCCTATCTGTTCCTCAGGGGCCTGCGCGAAAACCGCGATGCCTGGCCGTTCCTGTCGGCATTGGCGCTGTTTGTCCTCAGCTTCATCGGGCTTGGGATCAGTTTCTATCCCTACATGGTGCCGCCCTCACTGACGATCTGGGACGTGGCCGCGCCGGATGAAAGCCTGTGGTTCCTGCTGGTCGGTGCGATGGTTCTTGTGCCGATGATCCTCGCCTATACCGGCTATGCCTACTGGGTGTTTCGCGGCAAGGCCGATCCGGCCGGGGGGTATCACTGATGCCCGACGCCTTGCGCAAGGTGCTGTGGTTCGCCGCCCTCTGGCTTGGCGGCGTGACCATGGTTTTCGTTACCGCGTTGATCATCCGTGCGATGATCTTCTGATCACCTCAAGCCTCAGTTAACCCCCGGAGAGAAGATGAAAAAGTTCCTCGCTGCCACCGCCCTGTCCCTCGCCGCCGCCCTTCCGGCCGCGGCCGAGGGCCACCGCAACCTCGTCACCATCCTGACCGCCCCGGAACCGCAAACCCAGCTGATGGCCATGGTCCTGACGCTGAACGCGGTGCAACAGGGCGCCACGGCGCAGATCCTGCTCTGCGGCCCGGCGGGTGACATCGGGCTGAAGGATGCCCCCGCCACCGCGACCGCCGGCCAGCCGCCCCGCGACGCAAGCCCCCAGGGCCTGATGCGCATGATGATGACCCAGCACAACGTGAAGGTCGAGGTCTGCGCGATCTACCTGCCCGGCAAGGGGGCTGATGCCTCGGTTCTGGTCGACGGCGTCACCGCCGCTGCCCCGGATGCCATGTCGCGCGCGATCATGGCGGACGACACCACCGTCATGAGTTTCTGACGTCGAAGATTGCCCCGCAGGACATAACTGCGGGGCAACCTTTCCATCAACGGTGTTTCCGCCCAGAATATTCACAGACGTAGAGAGAGGGCTGCGGAAATCTGAACGGCCTGGACAGGTGGATTTTCCGAGCAACGGCGGCATGATGCTGCAAGCGAGGAGAAGACCATGGCAAGACGACCACGCCGGAATCACAGCCCGGCATGCAAGGTGTGAGGAGGATCAGAAAACGATCCGGGTGGGGCTGTTGAGGAAGTCGTTTCAGAACGATCCTTGGTCTGGTCGGGCTGGGCGGTTTTCAATGCTCGAACAGACCAGCAGCATCAGGGCCGCAGCGAGGTTCTTGAGGTTCAGTGCGATGGCGGTCAGCAGGGCCTGGATCTTCATATTTTCGGGCTTCCTCCGGATGGTTCGTGCCAGGCTGTGGAGCGTCTTTGCCGTGCCGTGCGCTCCTTCGACCTGCCATCTGTGACGGGTGTGGATCGCGCGTTCGTCAGCCCCCCGAGCGGCTCGTTTGCGTCAAGCGCGTGAGGCATGGCTGCGTGGTTTTTCACGATGTGCACCCGGCGGGATGGGGTGCCCCGCGGCAGACACTGTGCCTTGAGGGCACAACCTGCGCAGTCGCGCCGGTCTGCGCGATACCATCGGCCCGATATCGTGCTGTTTCTGGCGGCAAGCCGCATCTTTGCCGGCCACCGGACCACATCGTGATGGCGATCGAACTTGAACCGCTCGGTTGGAAAGCCTTGCGCGCCCTGACGCCGGGGGGAACGAAGAGGCGGGACGACGGCTTGGATCCGGCGATCTTGAAGGGCGGCGTAGACCCGCCCCACGCCATAGATCGTATCCGCCGTGATCCGGGCCGGGGCAACCCCGAGGCTATCTTCGATGGCGTCGAGCCGCGCCTCCGACCGGCCCGTGTCGTGCGCGTCACCGGTCACGATGTCCACGTCAGGAGCTATGCTTGAGTTTGGGTGACGCGGCCTGATCAAGCATAGCTCCGACGACCAAGACCAATCGCGAAATCACCTCGCCAACTTTATCAGTGCCTACAATTTCGGGCGAAGGCTGAAGACCCTCAAACGCCTCACGCCCTACGAGTTCATCTGCAAACAATGCACAATCGAACCCGAAAGGTTCGCCCTGACCTCGATCCATCAACTGCCGGCACGGAACACCTAGGCGATTATGAGCAATATCATGGCTTTATGATCGCGCCGTCTTGGCTCAGGCGATCCGATCCGGATCGATCGGCGCGGCCTGTTCAGCCTCGTGACGCTGGGCCGCGTCGGGCGGGTCGCGGCGGGCATTGGCAATCGCCACGAAGAGCGCGCGGGCGACGGCTGCCACTTCGTCAGCCCCGGCGCTGGTCAAGTCGGCGTCACGGACGGCGATGGCTTCGCCCAGATCGGTCAGGGCATAGATCGTGGCGAATTCCGCCTCGGTCGGGTCGCAGGTGATTGTGTCGCGATCATCGGGGCTGAGGCCATCACCGATCCGGCAGAAGCCTTGGCACCGCCTTCAAATAGATCAGCACGCCGAGCAATTCGACCAGCGACTGGAACACGATGACCACGATGGCCAGTCGCCATTCCTGCGTCAGCGCCAGCGCGAGGGGCAGGACGACAAAGGAATTCCGCGTCCCGAGGCTGAAAACCAGCGCCCGCCCCGACCGCGCGGGCAGTCGAAACACCCGTGCCAGCACCAGCCCCGCGATCAGTGCCAGCACCAGGAAGCCGATGAAAACCCCTGCCACCTGCGGCAGGATCGGCAGGGACTCTGCCACTGCCTGCACCTGGCTGGCCGAAATCAGGAAGACGACCAGCGCCAGAAGCGGCACCGGAAACCATGCAAATCGCTCGATTGCGGCATCGCGCCCGGGACGCGCAGCTACCCAACGCTCCAGCACCCACGCCGCCGCCAGAGGGGCTGCGATCAAGGTGAGAAAGACGGTGATGATCGGCCCGGCCGCAAAAATCTGAAGGAAGGCCTGCCCCATGAAAAGCCACAGATAGATCGGCAACAACAGCATCTGAACGATCAGGTTGACTGGCGTGGCGGCAATCGCGCGACCCGTATCGCCGCCGGACAGGTGGGTGAAGGTAATATACCAGTCGGTGCAGGGCACCAGCAGCACCAGAAGAACCCCCAGCCGCACGGCAGGGTCCGCGGGAAGGAACAGCAGCAACCCTGCCACGAGCACCGGCACAACCAGAAAATTACCTGCCAGTATGGCCCCCATGAAGCGCAGGTCGCGAAAAGCCTCGGGCAGATGGATCAGCGGCACTTGCGTAAAGGTGGTGAAGAGCAGAAGCCCAAGAACCGGCCAGAGTGCCGTCTCGAAAACGTCCGCCGTCTCACCCATGGCCGAGCCGAGCATCAGACCAATCAGGATCGCTGACAGGTAAATCCAGATCTGCAGGCGTTCCAGCGTGATGCGTGTCATCTTGATCCTGTCTCAAAGTTACAAAGGTCGTATACCAATTTCTTAAATGGAGGCCATTGCCTTCCTGTTCAAAGAACGCCCGGTCCCATGAACAGTCCCGACCCGAATTCGTCTGCCTTGGGCGACACCAATCCCCCGAAACGCTGGTTCAACCGCACCGTTGCCGGGGCCGGGCTGACCTCGGCGCTGGGGGATTTCTGCGATGAGACGACCACAGTGATCCTGCCGGGGGTTCTGGCGGTGCTGGGGGTGTGGACCTGCACCGGTTTCGTTCCGGTCTTTTGAGAGCAGTATTCGCCATCAAGGAGACCGGCTATGGCAGCGATACACAGCGACGAGTTCCAGCGGGATGCGGTTCGCATCGCGCACGCCAGAGGCCTGACACGGCATCAGGGCAAGACCGCCGAAGACATCGCCCGTGAACGCCGCGCGCTTGATGCACTCGATGCACTCGATGAAATCAGGGGAAATCGGTAGCAAGTGTCAGACTCGGAACAGAACACCTAGCGACGACAACGACGGTCGTGGTCCATCCATGCTGGACAATGTGACAAACCCGAACCCGCGCCCAGACATGATGTATGAATGGCGGGGGCACCAGTCCCCTCCAAAGGGTTGGCGCTATTCATTCGAAACGATGACACGGCTCGATACCGATGGTCGGGTTTGGTATCCAAGAGGCGCAGCAGGCCAGCCAGACACTTCGAAACGGCCACGACCAAATCGATACCTTCATGAGCAGGAAGGCGGCGTGATGGGCACCGTCCGGACCGACATTGCTCCCCTCAGCTCCCAAACCCAAGAACGCCTCGGCCACCCACCCAAAAACCCGCGGCCCTGCCGGAGCGCATCCTCAATGCCTCCTCCAGCCCCGGCGATGTGGTGCCCGACCCGGTCTGCGGCTGCGCGACCGCGCCGTGCGCCTGCCTGCCCGCCGCGATGACGGACTCAAGCGCGCGGCGAAGGAGGAGGACACAAGGGCGCAGGGGCGGCTGGACCTGTAGCGGGCCACCCGCCCTTGCAGCCCCCCGGACGCGACACTAAGACTCTGGCAACACACCGGCGATATTCCCCGAGCATGACATGAGGCAGGCCAGATGCGCGATCCCGTCGATCACTACATGAATACCCTGGTCCCGATGGTGGTCGAACAGACCAGCCGGGGCGAGCGGGCCTATGACATCTTTTCGCGGATGCTCAAGGAGCGCATCATCTTTCTGGGCGGTCCGGTGCATGACGGCATGTCCAGCCTGATCTGCGCACAGCTGCTGTTTCTGGAGGCGGAGAATCCGTCCAAGGAGATCAGCATGTACATCAACAGCCCCGGCGGCGTGGTGACGAGCGGTCTGTCGATCTATGACACGATGCAATACATCAAACCGAAGGTCAGCACGCTGGTCATCGGGCAGGCGGCCTCGATGGGGTCCTTGCTGCTGACGGCGGGGGAAAAGGGGATGCGCTTCAGCCTGCCCAACAGCCGGGTGATGGTGCACCAGCCTTCGGGCGGCTATCAGGGGCAGGCGACCGACATCCTGATCCACGCGCGCGAGACGGAAAAGCTCAAGCGGCGGCTGAACGAGATCTACGTCCACCATACCGGCCAGTCGCTGGAAACGGTGGAGGCGGCGCTGGAGCGCGACAACTTCATGTCGGCCGAGGATGCCAAGGCCTGGGGCCTGATCGACGAGATTCTGGCTCCGCGCGGCAAGGCCGACGACACGGCCAAGTAACAAGGGCATGGCGGGCGGCGGTTTTCGCCGCCCGCATTTCGCATTGTGGCCGGTCCGGGTTTGGCCTAGGCTTTCCACGCGACGAACAGAGGTCAGGCATGGCAACGAATTCCGGTGGCGACAGCAAGAACACGCTGTACTGTTCCTTTTGCGGCAAAAGCCAGCATGAGGTCAGGAAGCTGATCGCGGGCCCCACGGTGTTCATCTGCGACGAATGCGTTGAACTCTGCATGGACATCATCCGCGAAGAGACCAAGACGACGGGCCTGAAATCCACCGACGGGGTTCCCACGCCGCGCGACATCTGCAAGGTGCTGGATGACTATGTGATCGGGCAGGTTCATGCCAAGCGGGTGCTCTCGGTCGCGGTGCACAACCATTACAAGCGGCTGAACCATTCGTCGAAGTCGGATATCGAACTGTCGAAGTCGAACATCCTGCTGATCGGCCCCACGGGCTGCGGCAAGACCCTTCTGGCGCAGACGCTGGCGCGGATCCTCGATGTGCCCTTCACCATGGCCGATGCCACCACGCTGACCGAAGCGGGCTATGTCGGCGAGGATGTGGAAAACATCATCCTCAAGCTGTTGCAGGCCAGCGAATACAATGTCGAACGCGCGCAGCGCGGGATCGTCTATATCGACGAGGTGGACAAGATCACCCGCAAGTCGGACAACCCTTCGATCACCCGCGACGTGTCGGGCGAGGGCGTGCAGCAGGCGCTGTTGAAGATCATGGAGGGCACGGTGGCGAGCGTGCCGCCGCAGGGCGGACGCAAGCACCCGCAGCAGGAATTCCTTCAGGTCGATACGACCAACATCCTGTTCATCTGCGGCGGCGCCTTTGCGGGCCTGGAAAAGATCATCGCGCAGCGCAACAAGGGCTCGGCCATCGGCTTTGGCGCGCAGGTCAAGGATCCGGATGCGCGCGGCGTTGGTGAGCTTTTCGGCGAGCTGGAGCCGGAGGATCTGCTGAAATTCGGGCTGATCCCCGAATTCGTCGGCCGCCTGCCCGTCATCGCCACGCTGACCGATCTGGATGAGGCGGCGCTGGTGCAGATCCTGACCGAGCCGAAGAATGCGCTGGTGAAACAGTATCAGCGCCTGTTCGACATCGAAGGCGTGCACCTGACCTTTACCACCGACGCCATGTCCGCCATCGCCAAGCGCGCGATCAAGCGCAAGACGGGCGCGCGCGGCCTGCGGTCGATCATGGAAGATATCCTTCTGGATACCATGTTCGAGATGCCGGGCATGGACGGCGTGCACGAGGTGGTGGTGAATGAGGAAGTCGTGCAGGGCAAGGCCAAGCCGCTGGTCGTTCATGCCGATGGCGGCAAGAAGAAAACCGTGGCCAGCGCCTGAGGGGGCCTTGGTGCCGGGCAAGATCGGAAGGGCGGGCCGATGGTTCGCCCTTTGTCTTTGCGTGGCCCTGCTGTCTGCCTCGTGCAATGACCACGGCTTTGCCCGCGATCTGTTCGTGGGTGTCGAAGGGCTGGGCGAAATCCGCTATGCGCGCGCGTCGAAGGGCAAACCACCCGAGGGAGTGTCCGACTTCACCGGCCTCTGCCTGACAGCGGTTGCTGATCTGCTGCCTACCGCGCCCGGCAATCCGCCCTCGCTGATGCCTGCCAACCGCAGGCATCGCGTGTGGGTAGCAGACTGGCAGCCAACCTCGATGCCCAAGGGCACCCGCGGTCTGGCGCAGAGTTGCATTGAATTGGGGGGGCCCTCCCTGCAAGACACGGCGCGCCGCGCTCTTGCGGAGCCCGGATCGTTCTGGGCCGTCATCCCAGCCGGACCGGAAAGCGTTGACCATCGGTGGAGCCTCTATTCTCCCCGCCACGGCATTGTGGGCTGGGCCAAGGCAGGAGCGGAAGGATGACCAGACAGCATATCTCCAGCGGCTCGACCTTCGAGGCCGCCATCGGCTATTCCCGCGCGGTGGTCTGCGATGGATGGGTGTTCGTCTCGGGCACCACAGGCTATGACTATGCCACGATGACACTGGCCGAGGGGGTCACGGCGCAATGCCGCCAGACCCTTGCCAACATCTCTGCCGCGCTGGAACAGGCGGGTTGCAGCTTTGATGACGTGGTGCGCGTGCGCTACATCCTGCCCGACCCAGCCGAATGGCCCGCCTGCTGGCCGCTGGTGTCCGAAGCCTTCGCCATCGCCCGCCCCGCCGCCACGATGATCGTGGCCGCCCTGCAGGACCCCGCCATGCGGATCGAGATCGAGGTGACGGCGCGGGTTCCGGCGTCCTGACCGGCCCCGCATCCCGCGCCCCCTAGACCTTGGCCCCCGCATCGGCCATATCTCTTTGGGGCAACCAAGAGGCACCCATGGGCATTCTGACTTCGCTTCTGCGCTCGGTCACCTGGTGGAACGGCCAGACGTTGAACACGCAGCTGTTCACCGCGCGCCGTGGCATGAAGGTGGGCGAAGACGCGCAGGGGAACCTGTTCTACCGTACCCAGGACGACAAGAAGCGCTGGGTCATCTACAATGGTGAAAGCGAGGCGAGCAGAGTCAGCCCCGACTGGCACGGCTGGCTGCACCATACCTGGGACGATCCGCCGACCACGGCCCCGCTGGCGCACAAGGCCTGGGAAAAGCCGCATCAGGAGAACCTGACCGGCACGGATGCCGCCTATGCGCCGCCCGGATCGATCCGCCGCGCCGCCCCAATTGAGCGCCGCGACTATGAGGCGTGGGTGCCTGAGTAATGTCAGAAAGCACGACAGAGGTGCTGGTGGGCGGTGCGGTTCTGGCCGTGGCGATCGGCTTCATCGTCTTTGCGGCGCAGGGCACGGGCCTGATGGGCGGCGGAAGCGGAGCCTATGAGCTGCGCGCCTCGTTCCGGTCGGCCGAGGGTGTGCGCGTCGGCACCGATGTGCGGCTCGCGGGGGTCAAGGTGGGATCGGTCACCGGCCTTGCGCTGAACCCGCAGACCTTTTTCGCGGATGCCCGGCTGAGCGTGGCACTGGGCATCGAGGTGCCGGAGGACTCCACCGTGCTGATCTCGTCCGAGGGCCTTCTGGGCGGAAATTTCGTGGAGATCCTGCCGGGTGGCAGCCTCGACAACCTGAAGCCGGGGGGCGAGGTGCTGGACACGCAGGGCGCGGTCAGCCTGATCACGCTCTTGATGAAATTCGTGGGCGACGGGGCGACGCGCGGCGCGGATGCGGACCAGCCGGAATGAGGATGCCGGGTGTCGTGCTGGCGGCCATGCTGTCGGTCATTCCCTTGGCCGGGCCGCTTGCGGCGGCCGAGCGCGGGGTCGAGGCGCGCGGGGCGGTGCTGCGGTGGCTGGACAAGGTGTCGGGGCAGACGGGTGACCTTGAGCTGTCGCGCGGGCAGCTGGCCGAGGTGGGGCGTCTCTCGATCCTGATGGACACCTGCCGCTATCCCGCCGAGGGCCAGCCGACCGAGGCTTTCGCCCATCTGGTGATCATGGACAATCTGCGCGCGGAGCCGGTGTTCTCCGGCTGGATGATCGCCGAGGCGCCGGCGCTGTCGGCGCTGGACCATCACCGCTATGACGTCTGGGTGCTGCGCTGCCTGACCGAATAGGGGTCGGGCGCATATCCGGGTGGATCCCATATGGCCGCTGACGCAAGGGCGGCCTGCAGCTGGCGGTGATAGTCGGCGCGGGGGATCTCGACGGCCCCGAGCGACGCAAGGTGCGACGTCAGGAACTGCGTGTCGAACAGGGTGAACCCCCCCGCCCGAAGCCGGTGCACCAGCCAGGCCAGTGCTACCTTGGACGCATCGGTGCGGCGCGAGAACATCGATTCGCCAAAGAACGCGGCGCCGATGGTCACGCCATACACCCCGCCGATCAGCCCCCCCCCGGTGTCGCGCAGTTCCAGCGCATGGGCAAAGCCTGCGCGGTGCAGGTCAAGATAAAGGTCGAGGATGGTGCCGTTGATCCAGGTTTCCGCGCGATCGGCGCAGCCTTCGACCACGCCACGGAAGTCGGTGTCGGTGGTGACCTGGTAATCCCCGCGCAGGATGGCGCGGCCCAGCGAGCGCGAGATGCGGAATGCGTTTAGCGGAAAAACCCCCCGGCGGCGCGGATCGACCCAGTGGATGGCGTCGCTGTCGCGCCCCTCGGCCATCGGAAACACGCCCATCATGTAGGCACGCAGCAGCATCTGCGGCGTGACGGGGCCGGGGATCATGCGACTGGCCGCCGCGCGCAGATTTCTTCAAGAAATCGGCACGAATTCTTGCACGACGTCGTGCCCGCGCGGCGCCTGTGCAGCGCTATCCGAACTGCCGCGCCAGCCACTTTTCCAGCCAGTGGATGGTATAGTCGCCGTTCTGGATGTCAGGCTCTGCCAGCAGCGCGTGGAACAGCGGCACGGTGGTATCCACGCCGTCAACGATCAATTCCCCCAGCGCGCGGCGCAACCGCGCCAGCGCCTCGGGCCGGTCGCGGCCATGCACGATCAGCTTGCCGATCAGGCTGTCGTAATAGGGCGGGATCGCATAGCCGGAGTAAAGTGCGCTATCCATCCGCACGCCATATCCCCCCGGTGCGTGGAACATCCGCACCCGTCCGGGGCAGGGCGAGAAGTTCGGCAGCTTTTCGGCATTGATCCGCACCTCGATGGCATGGCCGTTGATCTCCAGCTCATCTTGCACAAACGATATCGGCAGCCCCGCCGCCACCCGGATCTGTTCGCGCACAAGGTCCACGCCAAAGATCGCCTCGGTTACCGGGTGTTCCACCTGCAGGCGGGTGTTCATCTCGATGAAGTAGAACTTGCCATCCTCATACAGGAACTCCACCGTCCCCGCGCCGATGTAGTTGATCTTGGCCACGGCATCCGCGCAAACCTTGCCGATCTCGGCGCGCATCCTGGGCGTGATCGCGGGGCCGGGCGCCTCTTCGAACACCTTCTGGTGGCGGCGTTGCAGGCTGCAATCCCGCTCGCCCAGATGCACGGCCCCGCCCTTGCCGTCGCCGAACACCTGGATCTCGATATGGCGCGGCTTTTGCAGGTATTTCTCGATATAGACCTCGTCGTTGCCAAAGGCCGCCTTGGCCTCGGACCGCGCGGTGCGAAAGGCAACCTCAAGCTCCTCGGCATTCCGCGCCACCTTCATGCCGCGCCCGCCGCCGCCGGCCGTGGCCTTGATGATGACCGGAAAGCCGATCTCTTCCGCCGCCTTGCGCGCCACGTCGAAATCGGCCACCCCGCCTTCGGACCCAGGCACCACCGGGATGCCCAGCGTCTTGGCCGTTTCCTTGGCGGTGATCTTGTCGCCCATGATGCGGATATGCTCGGCGCTGGGGCCGATGAAGGTGAGGCCGTGATCCTCCAGCGCCTGCGCGAAGGCCGCGTTCTCGCTCAGGAACCCGTATCCCGGATGCACCGCCTGCGCGCCCGTGATCTCGCAGGCCGAGATGATGGCGGCCTTGTTCAGATAGCTTTCCGAACTGGGCGCAGGCCCGATGCAGACGGATTCGTCCGCCATCCGCACATGCATCGCATCGGCATCGGCGGTGGAATGCACCGCGACCGAGGTGATGCCCATCTCGCGGCAGGCGCGGATCACGCGCAGGGCGATCTCGCCCCGGTTGGCGATCAGGATTTTCTCGAACATCCCCGCCGCCTCACTCGATGATCATCAGGGGGTCGCCATATTGCACCGCGCTGCCGTCATCGACCAGGATGCGCCGGATGACCCCGGCGCGCGGCGCGGGGATGTGGTTCATCGTCTTCATCGCCTCGATGATCAGCACCGTCTGCCCCTCGGTCACGGTGGCGCCCACGGCGGCAAAGGGCGTGGCCCCAGGCTCGGCGGCCAGATAGACGGTGCCCACCATGGGCGAGGTCACGGCACCCGGATGCTGGGCGGGATCCTCGATGGCGGGGGCGGCGGGCGCGGCGGGTGCCGCCGGGGCGGGGGCATAGGTCATCTGCGCCGGGGCCGCCTGCACCATGGTCGCCTGCTTGACCACGCGCACCTCCAGCCGGTGATCCTCGCCATATTCGCGCTTGACCGACAGCTCGGTCAGCTCGTTGCGGTTCAAAAGCTCGGCCAGCGCCTGGATGAAGGCCACGTCCGCTTCGGTGGAATGTTTGCTCATGCAATCCTCGTTGGCGATCCCGGTGGCGTCTTGGTGGCCGTTGTCGCAGCCGCGCCGTCGCCGCTGCTTATACGCGACCCCATCAGGGGTGAAAAGCCGCGTTCTCTGCCGCTTTTCCGGGCAGTCGGGCGGCGCGGATCGGGCCGCAGGAATTTACCGTTTGATAAAAAACAGACCCTGTGGCAGCGTTTTGACAAGACCCACAGCCAGGGAGCCTGCGCCGCCATGGAACATGAGACCGCCGAGCATGGGCCGCTGACGCCGGGCGTCGTGCCGGGCCGCCTGCCGCCCGAGGTGATGGCCACGCATTTCGCCGATCACGAGCCGCCGCTGGACTTGCACGAAGCCCGTGTGGCCGCCGACCGTTGTTATTTCTGCCACGACGCGCCCTGCATCACCGCCTGCCCGACGGCCATCGACATCCCCCTGTTCATCCGCCAGATCGCCACCGGCACGCCCGAGGCGGCGGCGAAAACGATCTGGACGCAGAACATCCTTGGCGGCATGTGCGCCCGCGTCTGCCCGACCGAGACGCTGTGCGAAGAGGCCTGCGTGCGCGAGGCAGCGGAAGGCAAGCCGGTGGAGATCGGGCGGCTCCAGCGCTTTGCCACCGATACGGCGATGGCGCAGGGGCATCCCTTCGTGCGGGCTTCCGCCACTGGCAAGCGGGTAGCGGTGGTGGGGGCGGGGCCTGCGGGGCTGGCCTGCGCGCACCGGCTGGCGATGCTGGGGCATGAGGTGACGGTCTATGACGCACGCCCCAAGCCCGGCGGGCTGAATGAATACGGCATCGCCACCTACAAGACCACAGGCGGCTTTGCGCAGGCCGAGGTGGACTGGCTGTTGCAGATCGGCGGGATCGTGATCGAGACGGGGCGCGCGCTGGGGGGCGACCTCACGCTGGAGGGGCTGCGGGCGGGGTTCGACGCGGTGTTTCTGGGGATGGGTCTCGCAGGCGTGAACGCGCTACGGGCGCCCGGCGAGGAGCGCGCGCATGTGACCGATGCGGTGGAGTTCATCGCGGGCCTGCGCCAGTCCGACCCCGCAACGGTGCCTGTGGGCCGCGATGTGGTGGTAATCGGCGGTGGCATGACGGCGGTGGATGCCGCCGTGCAATCGAAACTGCTGGGCGCCGAGAACGTCACCATCGTCTATCGCCGCGGCCGCGAGAGGATGAGCGCCAGCGGCTATGAGCAGGACCATGCCGCGCAGGCGGGGGTCAAGATCGTGACGCATGCCATGCCGCTGTCGGTGCTGGGCAACGGCGCGGTCGAGGCGGTGGAGTTTGCCTATACCGTCGAGGGGCCGGAGGGGCTGATGCCCACGGGCGAGACGTTCCAACTGCGCGCCGACCAGATGTTCAAGGCGATCGGCCAGACCCTGAGCGGGGTGCCGCAGGCGCTGGCGCTGGCGGGCGGCAAGATCGCGGTCAGCGGGCCGGGGCGCACGTCGATGCCGGGCGTCTGGGCGGGCGGCGACTGCGCCGCGGGGGGCGAGGACCTGACCGTGACAGCGGTGGCCGAGGGGCGCGACGCGGCGATGGACATTCACGCGAGCCTGACGGGGGCAGGGCGCTGAGGCGCCCCAAGGAGGAACAGCAATGGCAAACCTGACCAGCACATTCATCGGCATCACATCCCCCAACCCGTTCTGGCTGGCCTCCGCCCCGCCCACGGACAAGGAATACAACGTCGTGCGCGCGTTTCAGGCGGGCTGGGGCGGGGTGGTTTGGAAAACCCTCGGCGCCGAAGGCCCGCCGGTGGTGAACGTGAACGGCCCCCGCTATGGCGCCGTCTGGGGGGCCGACCGCCGCCTGCTGGGCCTGAACAACATCGAGCTGATCACCGACCGCCCGCTGGAGATCAACCTGCAAGAGATCAAGCGCGTCAAACGCGACTGGCCCGACCGCGCCATGGTCGTGTCGCTGATGGTGCCTTGCGACGAAGAAAGCTGGAAGGCGATTCTGGCGCGCGTGGAGGACACCGAAGCCGACGGGGTGGAGCTCAACTTCGGCTGCCCGCATGGCATGTCCGAGCGCGGCATGGGCAGCGCCGTGGGCCAGGTGCCGGAGTATATCGAGATGGTCACCCGCTGGGTGAAGAAACACAGCCGGATGCCCTGCATCGTCAAGCTGACCCCCAACATCGCCGATATCCGCAAACCCGCCGAGGCGGCGCACCGGGGCGGGGCGGATGCGGTCAGCCTCATCAACACCATCAATTCGATCACCTCGGTCAACCTCGACAGCTTTGCCCCCGAACCCACGATCGACGGCAAGGGCGCGCATGGCGGCTATTGCGGTCCGGCGGTCAAACCCATCGCGCTGAACATGGTGGCCGAGATCGCGCGTAACCCCGCAACGCGCGGCCTGCCCATCAGCGGCATCGGCGGTGTCACCACCTGGCGCGACGCGGCGGAGTTCATGGCCCTGGGGGCGGGCAACGTGCAGGTCTGCACGGCGGCCATGACCTATGGCTTCAAGATCGTGCAGGAAATGATCTCGGGCCTGTCGCAATACCTGGATGAGAAGGACATGGCCCTCCCCGACCTGATCGGCCGCGCCACCCCCAACGTGACCGACTGGAACCAGCTCAACCTGAACCACGTCACCAAGGCCCGCATCGACCAGGACGCCTGCATCAAATGCGGGCGCTGCTATGCCGCCTGCGAGGATACCAGCCATCAGGCGATCTGGATGCACCCCGGCCGGGTGTTTGAGGTGAACGACGCCGAATGCGTGGCCTGCAACCTGTGCGTCAACGTCTGCCCGGTCGAAAACTGCATCACCATGGAGACGCTGCCCCTTGGCGCCACCGACCCCCGCACCGGCCGCGTGGTGCAACCCTATGCCAACTGGACGACGCATCCGAACAACCCGATGGCCGCAGCGGCGGAATAAACGCCAAACCCCTAGACGTTGCGCAGGAAATACTGCGGGGGCTTCTCCCGGTGCCCCAGGAGCGGCAGCATCCGGCGCCGATACGCCTCCTGCGCCGTTTCGGTGTAGACGGCGCGCAGGCGCAGGGCATCCTCCCCCGCCGCCTCGGCCAGGTCGGGACGCGCCCACAGCTCTCCCAGCGTGTCCAGGATCGTCTCGGTGCTGCGCCGCAGGCGCGGCAGGACGCGCGCCGAGGGCAGCGCCTCCGCCGCCCGCCAGGCATTCGAGAGCTTTTCGAAATCGATGGGCAGCGCCAGCACCGGAATCCCCGCCAGCACCGCAAGCGACATCGTGCCCGCCTGCCCCGAACACAGGATCACGCGGGCGCGCGCCACGATCCGGTCATGCGACAGCGGCGCAGGCTCGATCACCAGCTTCGGGTTCGCGGCAAGGTCGCGGGCCAGATCCGCCGGCAGCCCGCGCGCTACTAAGCGCGCCGGATAGGGCATCCGGCGCAGGGCGTTGCGGATCGCGGGTTCCTTCAACTCGTGGGTCGAGAAATAGATGAACACCTCGGACCCCGCGCGGTCGCGCAGCGGCGGCAGCCGCTCCAGCGGCATCAGCAGCGGCTGCGAACGCCAGGGCAGATAGGGATCCCACAGCGGAATGCTGGCGGCCAGCTCCAGGTCGGCCGTGTTGACTTGCGGCAGCCGCGCAAGCGGCGGCAGGCCCAGCGGACCCAGCGTGTCGTTGATGATGTCGCGCATCGCCGCCTCGTCGGGGGGCGGCGCATCGACAAGAACCGTGCCATGCAGGGCCGTGGCCTCGGGCGGCAGGTAGTCGGGAAAGCTGTCCAGCGTGGACGGAATCGTGAAGAACGGCGCCCCGATGGCCACCGCGGGCACCCCCACCGCGCGCGCCGCCATCAGCGCTGTCGGCGCGAAATCGGCCACCACAAGGCCCGGCCTGATGCCGCGCAGCGCCCCGCACCACCAGTCGAACCGCCGCCGCAGGATGGCAGGGTCGGCAAAGCCGCGCGACAACAGCCAATAGGCCCAGGTCATCGCGGTGCGGGGCGGGGCCGGGGACATGACGGCCGGAAAGGGGCCACGGTCGATGCGGCCGCAATGGGGGGCCAGCAGGTCGGACGCATCAAGCCGGGGCAGGATCGCCTGGCAGGGATGCTCGGGCCAGAGCGCGCGGGCCACGGTTGCCAGTTTCGTGGCATGGCCCCGCCCGGCACCCGCCTCGTAGCACAAAAGCACTGTCTTTCGGTCCGACATCTGGCCAGCTAACGGGGGCATCGCGTCACAGGCCGAAGTCTGGCCGAAGCGTCACGCTGACCGATTCCCGCCGTCGCGGGAACCGGAGCAGGCCCGGGGCAGGTCGTTCCAATTGGACCGTGACCGGCACAGTGTTCTAGTTCAGTCTGTCGTCTCCCGCCAGGGTGATGCCGTCGTCGCCATCAAAACCGCCGCAGCCATCATAACCGTCATAGCCGTCACAACCGTCGCCGGTCGTCGTCACAGGGGCAGCCTTGGATCTGGTGAAGCCGACGTTCGGGCCAAAGTCGATCTTGCCATCGCCAAAGCCGATCCCGAGATCCAGCCCGACATAGGCGTTGCGCCCGACATAGGCCGCACCCACGGTGCCGCGCCAGCGCTGGCTGCTGAACATGTAGTCTATGCCCACCGTGCCCACGGTCTTGTTGCGGCGGTTGTTGGACAGGACGCGCAGGCCGACGCCGGTATCGACCTTGCCGCTGCCGAAGCTGACGGAAAAGCCGATGCCGACGGTCGCGTCGGCCATGGCGGGGGATGCGGCCATCAGGGCGGGCAGGGCGCAGGACATCGCGAGATAGCGCAGGCTGCGAGAGAGGGGGGGCATAGGAATTTCCTCATTGCTGAACCAATGACGCTAGGGAATGCAATCGGGGCCATTCTGTCAAGGATGCGGAGCCCGTCCTGGCGTTCCGGGCGATGTTTTCCGGCGCGATTCGGCAGCGTGGCGACATCTTGCGGGAAAGCGCCTGAGGCGAAGGCCCGGTCGGGTTCTCCGCCACGCAAGGGCCCGTGGGCAGCGCCAGCGACACCTGGTTGCGGGCCGGCCAAGCGCGCAGGCGGGGCGCGGCCGCCATGCAGGCAGGACCTGCCCCCTTTGCTTGCAGGCAGGCCAAGCGCGCAGGCGCGTGATCAAGCAGGTGCCCGCCGGGGGCAAGCCTGACCCACACTCTCATCCCGTCCGCCATCCCCCCCGGCGCCAATCGTTAAGGAATGGTGAACAACATCCCCCCAACCCATTGAAATCATTTGCGCGAACTCCTGTCCCACCGTGGGACAGGCCGTCACCTCCCGCATGCGGTCCTGCGACCCCTTCGCCCGCGACCTTGAACCCCCCGCCCCGGCCCCCTAGTCTCAGCGCGAAATCAGGAGGGCCGCCATGCCACCCAAGCGCAGCATCTTCGAAGAGGTCGGAACCCTCGCCCCCGCCGCCCCTACCGGCGGGCTGATCGCCCGCGACACAGGCCCGGCGCGACGGATGATCCGGGCCTGGCTGATCGTGCTCTTCGCGCTTGTGGTGACGATGATCGCCGTGGGCGGGATGACCCGGCTGACGGATTCGGGCCTGTCGATCACCGAATGGCGCCCGGTCACCGGGGCTGTCCCGCCGCTGGATGATGCGGCCTGGGCGGCGGAGTTCGAGAAATACCGCGCGATCCCGCAATACCAATTGGTGAACCGGGGGATGAGCCTTGAGGAGTTCAAGGTCATCTACTGGTGGGAATGGGGCCACCGCCAGTTGGGCCGGGTGATCGGGCTGGTCTGGGCGGTGGGGTTCCTGGGCCTTCTTGCGGCGCGCAAGGTTCCTGCCGGATGGACGCCCCGCCTGTTGCTGCTGGGGGCGCTGGGTGGGCTGCAGGGGGCCATCGGATGGTGGATGGTCGCCAGCGGGCTTTCGGGCGAGATGGTGTCGGTCGCCTCCTACCGGCTGGCCACGCATCTGGGGCTGGCCTTCGTGATCCTGGGCCTGATCGCCTGGTATGTGTTCATGCTGGGCCGGTCGGAAACCGAGCTGCTCGCGGCGCGGCGGGTTCGCGAGGGGCGGCTTTTTGGTTTGTCCACGGGGATGATGCATTTTGCGTTCCTGCAAATCCTCCTTGGCGCGCTGGTCGCGGGGATCGACGCGGGCCGGGGCTTTCCCACATGGCCGCTGATGAACGGGCAGTTCTTTCCGGCAGACGCCTTTTATGTGCCGGGGGGCGGCGGGGTGTGGCATGCGTTCTTTGAAAACCCCGGCCTGGTGCAATTCATCCACCGCATGTCGGGGTATCTGTTGTTTGCCTTCGGCGTGGTGGTCTGGCTGCGCGGGCGGAAATCGGTTCATGGCACAACACGGATGGCATTTGATCTGGTGATGGTGGCCCTTGTGGCGCAGATGGGGCTGGGTATCTGGGCCGTCCTGTCGGCGGCACAGGTGCATGTGGCGATCAGCCACCAGTTCATGGCCGTGATCCTGTGGGTGTTGATCATCCGCGCGCGGCACTACAGCCAGTACCCCGTGGCGGGGTCGATCCGAAGGGGAACGGCATGACGGTCAATCCGGCGACGGGCAACAACACGGCCTATGCCGATCTGATGGAATTCGCGCGACAGACGGTCGCCCTGGGCCAGATCGCCGGGCGGCTGGGCTGGGATCAGGAGACGGTGATGCCGCGTGGGGCGGCGGGCCAGCGGGCCGAGGAGATGGCCGCGATCGAGGGTGTGCTGCATGCGCGCCGCACCGACCCGCGCGTGGCCGAGTGGCTGGAGGCCGCCGAGGCCCCCGACGCCAAGGCCCGCGCGCAGTTGCGCGAGATCGGGCGGGCGCATCGGCGGGCGGCCAGGATCCCTGCCCGACTGGCGCAGGAGATCGCGCGCGTCACCTCGGCCGCGCAGGGCATCTGGGCCGAGGCGCGGGCCAAGGACGACGTGGCGGCCTTTCTGCCCACGCTGGGCCAGGTGGTGGACCTCAAGCGCGAGGAGGCGGCGCATCTGGCCGACGCAGGCGACCTTTACGACGCGATGCTCGATGACTATGAGCCCGGGGCCACATCGGCGGGCATCGCCGCGATGTTCGATGCGATGCGGCCCCGGCTGCGGGCCCTGCGCGCGGCCTGCCTGGAGGCGTTGGACCAGCCCGTGCCGCTGGAGGGGCATTTCGCGCGGGACGCGCAGCTGCGGCTGGCGCGCGATCTGGCCACGGCCTTCGGCTATGACTGGGAGCAGGGGCGGCTGGATCTGGCCGTGCATCCGTTCAGTTCCGGCTCGGGGCGTGATGTGCGGATCACCACGCGGGTGGTCGAGGCGGACCCGTTCAACTGCATCTACTCGACCATCCATGAGGTGGGACACGCCTGCTATGAGCTGGGGGTGGACCCCGACTATTGCCTGACGCCGATCGGGCAGGGGGCGTCGATGGGGGTGCACGAGAGCCAGAGCCGGATTTGCGAGAACCAGCTGGGCCGCAGCCGCGCCTTTACCGGCTGGCTGCATGGCCGGATGCGCGAGGCATTCGGCGATTTCGGCATCGACGATCCGGCCGCGTTCTATCGCAGCGTGAACCGCCTGCGCCCAGGATACATCCGCACCGAAGCCGACGAGGTGCAATACAACCTGCATGTCATGCTGCGCTTTGATCTGGAGCGGGCGCTGATCGCCGGCGATCTGGCGGTGGGCGATCTGGAGGCGGCGTGGAACGATCGGTTCCAGGCCGACTTCGGGCTGGCGGTGGACCGGCCGAGCCTTGGCATGTTGCAGGATGTGCACTGGTCGGTGGGTCTGTTCGGGTATTTCCCGACCTACAGCCTTGGCAACCTTTATGCCGGGTGCCTGCACAAGGCGCTGCGGCGGGATGTGCCCGATCTCGATGAGGCACTCGCCGAGGGCAGCACGGCCCCGGCCACGGAATGGCTGCGCGAGAAGGTGCAGCGGCACGGGATGTTGATGGAACCGGCGGAAGTGATCGAAGCGGCCTGCGGGTTTGCGCCCACGCCCGAGCCGTTGCTGGACTATCTGGAGGCGAAGTTCGGCGGGATTTACGGGCTGTAACCCCCCCCTTCCCCATCCCTCCCCCACGAGGGGGGAGGGAGGCGCCGGGCTGGCGAGGGGTGTGTTGGACGGGGGCGGGGTCAGCCCTGCCAGTCTGGCGGGCGTTTTTCCAGAAAGGCGGCGATGCCCTCATCGGTGTCGCGCCACAGCATGTTGTCCACCATCACTGCGCCGGTGTGGCGGTAGGCCTCGGCCAGCGGCAGGCCAAGCTGGTCATGGAAGGCGCGCTTGCCGATGCGGACGGCGGCGGTGAGCTTGGCGGCCACCGTGGCCGCGAGATGGCCGGTTTCGGCGGCCAGATCCTCGGGCGCCACCACACGGTTGATCAGGCCAAGCTCCTGCGCGCGGGCGGCGTCGATGAAGCCGCCGGTCACCAGCATCTCGAACGCGGCCTTGGGGGGAACGGCGCGGGTCAGGGCCACCATGGGGGTGGAGCAGAACAGGCCGATGTTTACCCCGTTGACCCCGAATCGTGTGCCCGCCGCCGCCACGGCCATGTCGCAGGAGGCGACGAGCTGGCACCCGGCGGCGGTGGCGATGCCGTGGACCTGCGCGATGACCGGCTGGGGCAGGGCGGGGATCATCTGCATCACCTCGGCGCAGGTTGTGAACAGGCGTTCATAATAGGCCGCGCCGCCGTCGGGAGCCTGCCGCCCGGCCTGCATCTCGCGCAGATCGTGGCCCGCACAGAACGCCTTGCCTGCGCCCGCCAGCACCACCACGCGGGCGCTGCGGTCGTCCATCAGCCGGTTGAATTCGGTGCGCAGGGCGTCCAGCATGGCATCCGAGAGGGCGTTCAGCCGGTCAGGCGCGTTCAGTGTCAGCCGTGCTACGCCGCCCGCATCCTGACGCTGCAAAATCGCATCGGTCATCTTGTCATTCCTCCGCTTTGCCGAAAGCGTAACGCGCGGTGAAGCAGGAGGAAAGTAGATGCTGGCGATGGATGCGGAGGCGCTGACGGCCTTTCTGCGACGGGATTTCGCGCAGGTTGCGGAGGATTTCGCCGTCGAGGAGGCCACGCCCGAGGGCATTGCCCTGCGCCTGCGGGTGGGCGCGCATCATCTGCGGCCGGGGGGCACGGTGTCGGGGCCCGCGATGTTCGGGCTGGCAGATGTGGCGCTGTATCTGGCGATCCTGAGCCGGATCGGCCCCGTGGCACTGGCGGTCACCACGAATTGCGCCATCGATTTCATGCGAAAGCCTGCGGCGGGGCGCGACCTGATCGCGCGGGCGCGCCTGCTGAAGCTGGGGCGGGTGCTTGCGGTGGGGGATGTTCTGGTGTTTTCCGAAGGTGTCGCTGAGCCGGTGGCGCGGGCCGGGCTGACCTATTCGATCCCGCCCGTGCCAGGCGCTGCGGGGTAGGGCCATCCGTTTTCCTGCAAGAAACCGGACCGGAAACGTGCAGGTTTCCGGTGTCAAGCGGGTCGCGCGATCAGCTTTTGGGCTTGCGGAATGACCCTTCGACCGTGGCGCCGCTTTCGATGGTCAGCGCGTCGTAGGTCACATCCGCCGTCATCTGCGCGGGCGAGCGCAGCATCAGCGACCCGGTGGCGATGCCGCCCTCCATCCGCCCGCGAATCTCCACCGTTTCGGCGGCGACCGTGCCGGTCACGCGGCCATCCTGGGCCACGACCAGATGGCGTGCGCGGATCGACCCCTCAACCTCGCCCATCACCTCTACCGTGCCTTCGGCGGTCAGGTCGCCGATGATCCGCAGGTCGGCGGACAGGACCGACTTGCCCGGGGTGCGAGTGCCGGGGGGCGTGGGGGCGGGCGGCTGGGTGGTCATGGCGGCGTCTCCCTGAGGCGCCTGCCCGGGGTAGGGCGCGCCGCCTGCATAGGGCGTGAAGCCCTGCCATCGGTCAAGGGGGCGCGGCGGTTTTCCGCCGGGGGTGACAGGACGGGGTGAAGCTGATTGACTGCCGGGGGAGCGCGATTGAGAGGCCCGACATGACACCCGACCTGATCCTGACCGATGCCCGCGTCCTGACAATTGACCCCGCCACGCCACGGGCCGAGGCGGTAGCCTTTGGCGCGGGGCAAATCCTTGCGGTCGGGGCGCGCCGCACGGTCGAGGCTATGGCCGGGCAGGGGACGCGGGTGATTGCCTGCGGCGGTCGGACGGTACTGCCGGGGTTCGTGGAAAGCCACCTGCATCTGGTGCTGGGGGGTGCGGAGCTGGCGCATCTGCAACTGACGGGGGTCCATGGGGCCGATGCGCTGGCGGCGGCCTTCAGGGACTATGCGGCGGCACACCCTGCATCGCCCCTGCTGCTGGCGCAGGGGGCCGATTACGGCATGTTGGGGGGGCGTCCGATAAGCCGCGCCGATCTGGACGCAGTGATGCCCGACCGCCCCATCGCGGTGACGGCCTATGACCATCACACGGTCTGGGCCAACACGGCGGCACTGCGCGCGGCGGGCCTTCTGCACGGGGCTGCGATGCCCGAGGGGCATGAGGTGATGATGGGCGCCGATGGGCTGGCCACGGGCGAGTTGCGCGAATTTGAGGCCTTCGCGCCAGTGATCGCGCTGGGGGGCGAGGCGCGGCTTTATCTGGGCATCGCCACGGGCGGCGAGCCTGACCCCTGGCCGGATGCGGCGGCGCGGGCCATCGACCGGGCGAAAGTGCTGCGCGGACTGCGCCATTGCGCGGGTCATGGAATCACCTCGATGGTGAACATGGACGGCAACCGCTACACGCTGGAACTTTTGCGCGAGTTGCGGGAGGCGGGCGACCTTTTGGCGCGGGTCAAGGTGCCGTTCCACTTCAAGCCGCATATGGCGCTGTCTGAACTGGACCGCGCCGAGGCGATGACGCGCGAGTATTGCGACGACTGGCTGCAATCGGGGTTCGTCAAGATGTTCATGGACGGGGTGATGGACAGCGGCACGGCTTACCGGCTGGACGATTACCCGGGCCAGCCGGGGCACCGGTCGGTGCCCCTGTTCGCGCAAGAGCGGTTCAACGAGATCGCGGTGGAGGCCGACCGGCGCGGACTTCAAATTGCCGTGCATGCCATCGGCGACGGGGCGGTGCGCCAGACCATCGACGGCTATGAGGCCGCGATGCGCGCCAACGGCCGCCGCGACAGCCGCCACCGGATCGAACATATCGAGTTGATCGACCGGACGGATGTGCCGCGCCTGGGCGCGCTGGGGATCGTGGCCTCGATGCAGCCCTCGCATCCGGCGGGGGCAATGGACTTTCCGCTGTATCCCGCGCTTGACAAGGTGGGCCGCAACCGCTGGCCCGACAGTTTCCCGACGCGCAGCCTTGTCGAGGCGGGGGCGGCACTGGCCTATGCCAGTGACTGGCCGGTCACGGACGTGTCGGTGATGCGCAATATTCAGGCGGCAGTGACGCGCGCACCCTATGAAGGGGCGGCGGATGAGCGGGTGGACCTGATGTCCACGCTGCATGCCTACACGGCGGGAGGGGCCTGGGCCGCGCATCGCGAAGGCGTGACCGGGCGGCTGGTGCCGGGACTGGCAGCCGATGCGGTAGTGGTCGACGGCGACATCGAGGCGATTCCCGCAGGCGATCTGGGAACCACGGGAATCACTATGACGGTGGCGGGGGGGCGGATCACGCATCAAAGGCCGGGGTTCGGGTGACAGCGTTTCAGTGCCGTCGGGGTAGCGGTGACGCTGAAGATCAACAAAACAAGGCGGTCACGGGAACGGGACAAGATTTCCGGCGTTGGCGCGAAAATTCCCTCTTGCGGCTGCCAAGCCCTCTGCGTAAACACCGCCTCACCGAAGCGGAACAGCGCGGCGACGCGGTTTGGAACGATGCGGTAGTGGCGCAGGCCACGAAAAATCTTGGAACAAGCAGTCTGGACAAGCCGGGAAACTGGCGACCCGTTTGCTGTTTGTCTCCGCGGCTCTTTGAGAATTTTGGTTATGAAGGGATATGTGGGCGGTTTGGGCGCATCGGCGTCTAGCGCTAGCATATCGGCCTACTAGGGGTGCCTGCTATGGTGTTTCGATGA